>QXXF01000003.1 GCA_009911365.1 Clostridiales bacterium | reverse complement strand
CACCACTGCCTGATGAAATCCGTTTTGTCGATATAGAAAAGTTTCTCCTTTCGGATGGTCTCGAAATTTTGATGTCCTATCCCCACTGTTCTGACCATGTCTCTCCCCCCTTTTGAAATTCCGCTTTATTGGTATTTTACCACAGATGTGCCTGAAACAGTATGCTTTTTCGGGTGAAACACTGAGACGTTTTAGGTGATTTTGCTCAAATTCTCCGATTGCTGTACCTGCGGAGCGCAGATGCGAAAAAACGTGGATATCATTTTGGTTTTTCCCAAAAATGATATCCACGCATTCAGAGTTCTTTGGCAGAACAAAGGAGCTGTCTATGCCAGCTCCTTAGCCTACTACTTACACTTTGTTGAGTTAAAAATGAATTGCCCGTCCGCCGGCCGCATGCATAGCTTCGTGCATGACTTCGGAAACTGTCGGATGCGGATGAACAGCCATAGCGATTTCTTCCGCGGTGCTTTCCAGCTTCATGGCCGCAACCGCTTCCGCAATCATGTCCGTGGCATGAATACAGTACATATGCACGCCAACGATCTCGCCGTATTTTGGCTCTGTGATCACTTTCACTAAGCCACGTTCTTCACCGGCCACCTTGGCCTTTCCGTTTGCCAGCAGTGGGAATTTGCCCACATTGACTTTTCCATATTTTTCTGCTGCCTGTTTTTCTGTCAAACCAACGCTGGCGATTTCAGGCTGAACATAGATAGCGCTCGGAATCTTGTCATAATCCATGGAAACCTTTTTGCCGCAAATGGTTTCCACTGCGATGATACCTTCCATAGACGCAGTGTGCGCCAGCATAGCCTTGCCATTAACATCACCAATGGCATAAACATGATCCACGGAAGTTTTCAAAGTCTGATCCGTTACGATCGCTCCCCGCTCTGTCTTGATTCCCAAGGCTTCCGTATCGATTCCTGTCAAGCTTGGCTTTCTTCCAACTGCCATCAAAACTTGATCTGCTTTCACCTCTTGGATCGCACCGTCCTTTTCAAACTTCACGCCCTCCGCAGTGATTTCCGTCACCTTTGCGCTCGTATAGATGTCGATTCCCATTTCACTCAGGTGTCCAGTCACTTGAGTAGTGATTTCTTCATCCACCATAGGTAAGATTCGATCCAGGAATTCCACAACGCTGACTTTTACGCCAATGGTTGCCAGGAAATACGCGAATTCGATTCCAATGACACCACCGCCGATAACCACCATGGAGTCCGGCTTTTCTGCGATATCCAGCATTTCCTTGCTGGTCAGCACCTTTGCTTTTGGATCAATGGTAATCGGCAGACTCTTTACATCAGAACCCGTAGCAATGATGATGTTTTCAGCTGTGACCGTTTTGCCGCTGACCACAATGGTATGAGCATCTTTCAAAGTGCCCTCTCCGTTTTCAATGGTCACGCCGTTTCCTTTCAAAAGGCTCTGCACGCCGCCTACCAACTGACCTACTACGGTTTGCTTCCTTGCCTGGACTTTCTTCAAATCTAATGCGGCCTTGGAAACATCCACGTCCATCACGCCAAAGGCAGCGCTTTCCTTTACTTCTTTCAAAGCTTCTGCGCTTCTCAGCAGTGCTTTTGTTGGAATGCATCCCACGTTGAGGCAAGTGCCGCCAAAATGTTCTTTTTCTACGATCACCGTTTTCTTACCCATCTGTGCGGCTTTGATCGCTGCCACGTAGCCACCAGGTCCGCCACCGAGTACCGCGATGTCATAATCATAACTTTTCCCATCCGCAGCAGTGCTCTCTGCGCTCTGTGCCGCTTCTGCCTGCGTTGTTTCCCCAGTTGCCGCGGCTCCCGAGTCCGCTCCAGGGCCATGTTCGCCCAGCTGTGCCAACGCGTCTGCCAGGACCGCGTCAATGTTTTCTTCTGGATCCGCCACAATTGCGATCGGCAGGGTCACTGGAATCTGGTCGCCCTCTGCGATTAGCAGCTTTCTTACTGTGCCATCGCCAGTGGCTTCGATGTCCATATTCGTTTTATCGGTTTCTACGGAAAAGAGCGGTTCTCCCTTAGCGATGGTGTCACCTTCGCTCTTGTACCATTCCACCAGTTTTCCTTCATTCATATTAAAACCGAGTTTCGGCATAATAACTACATCTGCCATATTGTCCTCCTTTGTTGAAAACAGATCAGGCTTATCATATTGCCAGCGCAAAACCTTGTTTATGATGATAGGAGAATTTATGTTCAACTTTACATAAGCCTGATCTTTCTCTTTGGTGATACTCGTCTCACGTCTAGCTGCTCTTGATCAGCCTAATGTTACACTAGCAAGCTGATCGGATTTTCCAACAGCTTTTTGATTTCTGTCACGAATTGAGCTGCCAACAGGCCATCGATGATCCTGTGATCCACTGTCAGCTGGATGTTCATCATCGGTCTGATTTCAATGCTCTTGTTTCCTGCCTCGTCTGCGATTACCACAGGTTCGTCCTTTGTGGAGCTAATGGACAGGATGCCCACTTCCGGCGGATTGATGATCGCAGTGAAGTTTTCGATTCCAAACATGCCCAGGTTGGAAATGGTAAAGGTGCCGCCTGTGTATTCCTGAATCGCTAGCTTGCCCGCTCTTGCTTTGTCAAACAGCGGTGTCGCTGCTTTGGAAAGTTCCACAACGCTGAGGTTCTGCGCGTCTTTCACATTCGGGACAATCAGCCCAGTTGGAGAAGCCACTGCGATGCCCAAATTGACGCTCTTGTATTTAACAATAGTGTCACCCACCAGGGAAGCGTTCATTTCAGGATACTTTTGCAGGGCGATGATCGTTGCCCTAGCGATATAGTCTGTCACCGAGGTCTTCTTGTCCTGCGCTCCGTTTACTTGCTTTCTGGTTTCCAGCAGCTTTTGCAGATCCACTTTCTGTGTGAAGTACAAGTGCGGCGCAGTGAATTTGCTCTCGGACATCCTGTCTCCGATGACTTTTCTCACACCTGCGTATGGAACTTTTTCCAAGATTTCTTTCCCATCCTCAGTGAATTCACCAGCACCGGCTGCAGCTTCATTCTGTGCCGCGGCTGTTTTGCTTCCTGCGGATTTCTTTGCTTGGACCGCAGCGGCCACGTCCGCTTTCATGATCTTTCCATGAACGCCTGTGCCCGCAATATCTGCCAGATCAATGCCTTCTGCCTGGGCCATTGCCGCGGCCACTGGCGTTGCCTTTACTTTGTTTGATTCCAGATAGTCCAAGATGTCCTGTTCGCAGATGCCGCCCTGCCATCCTGTTCCTACGATATCCAGGCCTTCTAATGACAAGTCGTTCTCCGCTGCCACTCGCCTTGCCCGCGGGCTGATTTTCAGCCTGCCATTGGCATCGGTGATCGCTACGGGTGCCTTTGTTTCCGCTTTTTTCTCAGGAACTTCCGCCGCTGCCGGGGCTTCCTCCTCGGCCGCGGCGACTCCGCCGCCTTTCAACTGCGCGATAGCGTCCTCGATAGCAGCAGAAGCGTCCTCGCCTTCCACGCCTACAACTGCGATAGGCAGGGTCACTGGGATCTGATCTCCTTCTGCGATCAGCAATTTTTTTACCACGCCGTCAGATGTGGCTTCTATATCCATATTGGTTTTATCTGTTTCTACGGAGAAAAGCGGCTCTCCTTTGGAAATAGCGTCTCCTTCACTCTTATACCATTGAACCAGCTTGCCTTCGTTCATGTTGAAGCCCAGCTTTGGCATAATAATAATCTCTGCCATGTCGCTACTCCTCTCTATTTGAAATATGTCTTGACTTTATCGTATACCTTGTCCGCGGATGGGATCAGCGGGAATTCCAGGGCCGGGCTGAATGGCAGCGGCACGTTCGGATTATTAACTCTGCCGCACGGCGCATCCAAATAATAGAACACTTCGTCAGCCACAGCGGCAGCCACCTCGGCTCCAATGCCGCAGCGTTCGTGCGCTTCGTCCGCTACGATCAATTTCCCTGTCTTCTTTACGGATTCGATAATGGTTTCTTTGTCCAGAGGGACGATGGTCCGCAAATCGATGATCTCGCAGTCAATGCCTTCCTTTGCCAACTTTTCAGCGGCTTCTTCGGATTTCATGACCATAGAAGATGTCGCAGCAATGGTGATGTCTTTTCCTTCTCTGGCGATCCTAGCCTTTCCAAATGGGATCGGCTCTACCACATCATCGATTTCATAGGTCTTGTTGTACTCCATTTTGTGTTCGAATAGAATGACTGGGTCATCATCTCTAATCGCAGTCTTCAGCAGTCCCTTTACTTCCTGGGCTGTGGACGGTACGACTACTTTGCAGCCAGGGAACTGGGCCACCAGTGCCTGCATGGACTGTGAATGCTGGGCCGCAGAAGATCTTCCCGCGCCGATTGGACAGCGGATGGTCATTGGAACGTTAGCCTGTCCGCCGGACATGTAGCGAATCTTCGCCATTTGGTTGATGACCTGGTCTGCAGCAACCAGCAAAAAGTCAGAGAACATCAGCTCTACCACTGGCCGCAGACCGGTCAGCGCCATGCCAACGCCCATCCCGACGATACCCTGTTCGGAAATCGGGGAATCCTTGACACGCAGGTCTCCGTATTTTTCCATGAGTCCTACGGTTGTCTTAAAATTCCCTCCAATAAAACCGATATCTTCACCGATCATGACGATATTTTCGTCCCGTGCCATCTCTTCATCTAAGGCTTCGCAAACTGCCTGTGCGTATTTAATCTGTTTCATTGCCAATTCCTTTCTCTTTTTTCTAAAACATCAAGCTCTGGCTGTCACTGTCTTACAGCGTGCCTTCCTGGAATACATCTGAAAACGCGTCCGCTGCGTCTGGATATGGACTATCTGCCGCGAATTTCACAGCCTCCTGAATCTCTGCTTCGATTCTTTCTTCCAAAGCACTGACTTCTGCTTCAGTCACTTTTCCGGATTCGATCATTTCTTTTTTCAGAGTCTTCACCGGGCACCGCTCCATCCAGTCTTCCTTTTCCGTCTCGCTTCTTCTCTGTCTATATTCAGCAGGGTCTCCTACGTGATGACCCTGCCATCTGTAAGTCTTGCACTCGATGATAGTCGGGCCTTTGCCTGCTCTTGCTCGTTTCACTGCCTTTTCAGCGGCTTCATAAACAGCGACCACATCCATGCCATCCACTACAACGCCCGGGATGTCATAGGCTTTTGCTCTTACCGCCAGGTCCGGCGTATTGGTCACGTCACGGATATCAACAGAAATTCCGTACAGATTATTTTCGATCACATAAACGCAAGGCAGATCCCATGCTGCCGCCATATTGATGCTTTCGTGGAACGTTCCCTCATTTGTGGCGGAATCTCCCATAAAGGACACTGCTACCTGATCGGTCTTCTTGTATTTCGCCGTATATGCCGCGCCTGTGGCGATTGGAATCTCCCCGCCAACGATCCCATTAGCTCCTAGGATTCCTTTGTCCATTGCCATGATATGCATGGAACCGCCTTTTCCATTGGAATACCCGGTCTTTTTCCCCAGGATCTCTGCCATCATTTTGCTGATGTCCGCGCCCCGGGCCACCAGGTGTCCATGCCCTCTGTGGGTGCTGCCGATGTAATCATTGTCTTTCAGAGCAGCGCACACGCCTGTGGCTACCGCTTCTTCACCCATGTAAAGGTGAGCTAGTCCTGCCATCATGCCCTTTTTGTAAAACTCGAAGGTTTCTTCTTCGAATCTTCTCATTTTGAACATGGTTTCATAAAAACTCATTAACTGATCCGCATTATACTTCGCAACGTTCATTATTGACCTCCTCGTTTGATTTGTGATTAGAGTAATATCTGTCATTTTGTTTGTTGTTTATATTAAGAAGCAAGGGATATGCCAAAGTACCCGTATGTTTTATAAAAGTTGTGGTAAAATTTTAAAACTCCTTTAATTTCAATGTTTTAGCCGGTTTCACATGGCGGAAATCTCTGTTTTCCCTCTAGGCTCCCATGACAGCATCGGATATTTTTTGACATTTTGTCATAACCTCATGTCATTCTTTCATTCCTACTTTTGCGACATTGTGTCATAAACTAAAGTTCTCGCCTAGGCAACAGCTTTTTATATGATAAAATCCGGAACAATCTAAGAGATCCTCCGGATTTTACCATGTAAAAGCTTATATAAGGATAATTGTGAGTTTGTTTGTTAAATCAACCTCCGATGAGAGCTGGCAGGAACATTGTCAGCTGCGGAATGTAAGTAACCAGCAGCAACACTAAGATCAATACTGCCAGACATGGCAAGAGCCATTTGAACATTCTCTCCATCGGCGCGTCAGCGATCCTTGTGGCAATGAACAGGTTAACTCCAACTGGCGGCGTGCAAAGGCCGATCGTAAGGTTCACGACCATGATCAAGCCGAAGTGCAGCGGATCCACTCCAATGGCAAGGGCTGTTGGCAGAAGCACTGGAGCCAGGAGTATGATTGCCGCGTAGGTTTCCATGAACATGCCTACAAATAAAAGGAATACATTGATAATCAACAGGATGATAATCTTGTTGGATGAAATCCCCATCAGCGTATTGGCTAGATTTGTCGGAATCTGCTCGATGGTAAGCAGCTTGCCCAGTGCTGAGGCGCATGCTACCAGCAGCATGACCGTACCGGTTGTTTCTACCGTATGCTTGATGATCTTCGGAATGTCCTTGATTTTGAATTCCTTGTAAACAAACAAGCTAATGATGATCGCATAGTCGCAGGCAATGATCGCCGCTTCTGTCGGTGTCACGATGCCGCCATAAATGCCGCCAAGAATGATGACCGGTACCATGATGGCCCATATGCCTTCTTTCAGTGCCTGCTTCAAAGGCGGGATATCGATCTCTTCTTTGCTGACAGTAGTCTTGTCCAGCCCCCAATGGTACTTTTTGCATAAGAATCGATTCAGAAGGATGAGCGCAATTGCCATCAAGAATCCTGGCACGACTCCAGCGATGAACAGATCTGTGATGGATACCTGACAGGCTACTCCGTACAGGATCATGGCTACGCTTGGCGGGATGATCGGACCAAGTGCTCCCGCTGTAGCCGCTAACGCTGACGCATAGCCTTTATCGTATCCTTCTTTAACCATCTCTGGGATCGTGATGCCGCCGATGCATGCTACAGTCGCTGTTCCAGATCCTGCGATAGCCGCGAAGATCATGCTGGCTACGACTGTGACCGCGCCTAACGCGCCCACCAGGCCTCCGATTGCCGCACGGCACAAATTGATGAGTCGTTTGGAGATGCCTCCCTGCATCATCAAGTCTCCCGCAAGGATGAAAAATGGAATGGCGATCAGGGTAAAGGAGTCCATGGACGTAAAGTATACGTTCGTCACCATATCCATCGGCGCGTTGCTCAGGAACAAACAGTATCCAACGCTGGCTACGCCCAGTGCGATCATGATTGGAACATGGAAGAACAACATGACAATAAAAATCAATATCATAATCAGTCCTGACATTATGCCTCACCTCCCTTTCCTTCTGCGATCAGCTCTTCAGCTGCTTCTTCACTGGTTTTTTCCTCCAGCAGTTCCGGATGCTTGATATAACGGATCTCCAGCTGTACCAAACGAATCGCCATCAAAATATGAGCGATTGGTATGATGCATTGCACATACGCCATTGGAATTCCCATGGCAATGGATCTAGTCCCTGTGTTATAAATATCCAAAACCCACATGCCGCTGAAATAGGCTACGACTACAGAGTAAACGAAAAAGATGATAACACTGAAATGGCGAATTGCCTTTCTCATTTTTTTCGGCCATACTTTCAGCAAAAGATCAACTTTAATGTGAGAATCCTGGTAAATCGCATATACCGCAGCCAGATAAGCCAGCCATACGAGCCCATACCTGGAAATCTCATCGATCCACGCATAGGAAATCCCACTTATATATCTGGCAAAAACCTGTACTGTAAGGATTACAAGCATTGCAATGACAATGACAATGCCGATTGTGCTTTCGATCTTGTTATACCATCGTTCCCTGCTTTCTTCTTTCACGATTTCCACCTCCTAGTATCGATTCTGTCAGGGTAGGCCGTTGCGTAGCTGACTGGACATATCAACTGCGAATCGGCCCTTTTTAGATAAGGAGCTGCCAAAATTGACAGCTCTTATCTAATTTTTACAGTCAAAACAATGTGATCTTATTTTCCAAAAATGTCCGCCTCAGTCTTGTTCAATACCTGCAGCACGCCATCAACAACGCCATCACCGCATGCGGCCTTATTCTTTTCAAACAAGTCTTTTGTCGCGGCTTTGAACGGAGCCAATTCTTCGTCTGTGTATTCTTTTACTTTTACATTCATTTTCTCGGAAAGTTCTTTCATAGCGTCTTCGTCCGCGATCTGTTCCTGCTCTCTCGCATAGGTCAGCCATTCATTCATGGTCTCATCAAATACAGTCTTCAGATCATCTGGCAGCGCATCATACCAAGAAGCGCTGACTGCTGGCAGATGGAAGTGCGCAGTCGCTCTGATGACAGACAGGGAATCCACAACTTCACCAAATCTGTCAGCAACATACAGATTTGTAGCAGTCAAAGAGCCATCTACTGTTCCCTGCTGGATCGCAGTGTACAGTTCACCATACGCCACTGTGCTGGCAGAGCCGCTCAAGGCTTTGATCAGACCCTGCTGCATATCAGTAGCCATGGTTCTGACTTTCTTTCCCTTTAGGTCAGTCGGAGCAGCAAGCGGATCCTGTCCTTTCAGGCCAACGGACAACCATCCTTTTACCAATCCGCCGTAAACTTTTACGCCAGCATTGTCAGCCAGAGGCTTTGCCCAGTCTTTTGCCAGGTCACTGTCTAAAACCTTGTAAATTTCATCCCAGTTCGTAAACAAATATGGCATTTCAAAAATTCTGTATTCTGGAATGTCAACCAAAGCGGAAAGTGCGTGAGTTGGAACCGGAACCATGGAAACCGTGCCAGCACGTACTAATTCTGCCAGTTCAGTATCGCTGCCCGCCATTGTTCCACCAGCATAAATTTCTGTCTTGATCTTGCCACCGGAATTTTCTTCGAGCATTTCTCCTAGCTTTGTGAAGTACTGCCCTGCTGCTGAATTCTCAGTCTGCAGATGCGCAATTGTGAACGTCTGCGCGCCATCGCCTGATGATTCGCCGGATGAATCTCCCCCGCATCCTGAAAACGCGAAAGTGATGCCTAGTGCCATTACAAGGGCTACCAGTAGTGATAATTTTTTCTTCATTGTTTCTCCTCCTCAAAAAGTTTTTGATAATGCAACTGCTGTTGAAATCAGTCACCAATAGTATTATGCTAATTTCGTGCCAAATCGCGCCACGTTCCCTTTTCAGGTCCAAAATTTATATCAAAAAAGTGTATTATCCTTTATTTTTACACAAAAACTTACTGTTTAGTAATTTATATTTTCTAACTATGACACGATGATATACGTGCCAGTATGCGCCAAAGTCTTTGTCATTTTGTCATAAACTAAAGACATTTCGTCACGAGATGTCATATATCTTGTCGAAATCGAAAAAAGAGTGCTTGGAATCGGGCAAGGCTTATGATAAATCAAGAAGAAGGCATCCGATCATTGATCGAAACCCACAAAGAAGTTGAACATTCCAGAGAAGGAAGAAAGGCCAAGGTAAGCAAAAAGTCCTCTTTAAATGAAAAAGTCGCTGAGGAACGCATGGTAAAATAGTAAAACGGGAGAAATCGATGATTTCTCCCGCTGTGTTCATTTCATCCATTCCTGCTCTACCTTGCGATCCGCCACATGACGGACTTCCAACTTCACAGTCAGCTCGTTTCGCTGTATAGGATATTAATTTTTCTTATTTGTTATTTTTTCTTGTTTTTTCTTTCTGGAAGCCAACAAAAGCACTGATTCCAAAAAAGATCATGATGCCCATGCATCCTAATATATAGACTTGAGCTACTCCATCCATGTGTGTATCCCTCCTTCTATCACTTGTTCTTGCTAGCCTTACCGGCGATGCTGGAAACAACCTGCCCCACCGCACAGCATACCAGAATTGCAACTAATGTTGAAATAAATAACTGTGCGAACATTTCTCTTCCTCCTTTAATCTTCTGGTCTGAACCCCATAGCCTTAAGTATCCAGCTTCACCCTTGCAGGCCAGATTTCCAATAATCAGAATAACCGGAGATACGATCAGAGTAACATACAGATTTGTAAGACCGCCGATAGACGCAGGAAGTGGGGTCAGGGCCCAGAGTACGTTTAGTACCCAGGATATAGTGCCCTTGCTGTTCCTCTTCCAGAACAGTCCAAACACGATGATCCAGAGCACTGGCACGATCCATGCGAATACCCAGTTGATGGCATTAAGAATCGTTGGAAGAGCAACGGACACAGCCAGTGCTGCCAGAGCTAAAATAATGATCATGATTCGTGTGATGTTTGCCAGCTTCTTTTCATCAGCATCCGGATTAATATATATCCCTTGTAAATATCGTGTGTCCAGATAGTTGCTGTTGTAAGAGATGTCATGGCAAAAGTGGACAGAATCGCAGCCAGTAGAGCAGCCAACAGCAAACGTGATCATCAGATCCGCATTTCCAAAAATACTGAGCATGAATCCCGCTCCGCCTTCCGAGCTTGGCAGTGCTTTTTCAATAAAGTCAAAGTTTCCTCCCGGAAGCTTTGAAAAAACATACACAGTAGCGATAATGAGTCTGATGTACATAACAGTGGCATTGATCACATTAACAGCACCAACTTGTTTCATTCCCGCAAACACTACATACAGGATACCTCCCAAAATAACGGCTTTTGAAATATCCCATCCAGTCAGGGAGGAAATTACGATATCAAGGCTCTGACATCCTAGTGTCAGCACACCCCATACCTGACCTGCCATAACGCAGCTGATTGCGATGGCGACTCCCGGTCCCTACATATCCTTGATAATCTGCGACACTGTTGTAGCACCCAGTACAGTCAGAGCAATGGTAGGTGCCAAGACGATCACGCCTATGTTTCTGCCTCCTAACGCAAAATCTTCGTCGCCGGCCGCAGGAACAGATGCCATTTTCTGTTCCTTTACTTTCAGGAACGCAGCGCAGCCGAGAATTACGATGAGCTCGTATATAACTACTGCCGCAGATGGATATGTGCTAGATCTTTTAGGCGATGATGACCAGATCCCAGCCCGAGCTAAACAAAGTGGTCTTACTATAGCTGCTGCCGGAGTGAACAGTATGCTGGCACCAATGGAATCGGATCTTGTCTTGTCGTAGGGGGCCCATTCAGATCTGGGCCAGGGAGCATTATATTGAGCCTCATCACGATTACGTATGTTCCGCAGTGCCTATACGGAATACGGTGGGAAAAATTATCGGCTGTCTTGATGTAGTCAGCCCAGTGGATCTTCCTCATAACCATACTCTGGCAATGGTTAGTGCTTCTGCGGATGGAATTGAAAAAGAGCTGAAAATGAAGCAGGCATACGAGCGTATCTCCATTGTCAACAGCCAGATGTCCTCTACGATCTAAGCGATTGATTCAGGAATTATTATGTTTAACAGTCTGGGAATGATTTTTCAATATAACAAACAGGCCTGTCAGATTTTAAACCTTTCATCCGATCAGCTTAATAAAGAAAACATCGCCAATATCATTGACCTGAAAGGTTCAACGTTTAATCCTTTTGAAATAACCCGCAATATACAAAACCGAGAAGTTTCACTGCTGACCTGCAAGAAAGAGAAAATCTCTTTACCTCTTTCCATAAAAAAGTATTCAGTCCCGGACTTATTGGGGTTTTGATTGGTTATGCGTTAGTGGAACTGGAGTGGCATCTTCCCGTTATTCTGGAAACTTCGCTCACCTATCTGGGCGATATCCGCGTTCCCCTTTCCCTGTTGATCATTGGCTCAAACTTGGCCTCATCTCTAAAAAAGGGAATGTCACGGATCACCTTGGATCAGGTTATCATACTCATTGGGAAGTTTGTCCTCCATCCGCTGTTGATCTGGGGAGTCTTTACTCTAGTAGGAGTTTCGGGATTGCCCCTTCACGTATTTATCCTGACCGCATCTCTTCCTTGTCATGCCCAGACTGCCATACTTTCTGAGTTTTATGATGTGGAAGGAGAATACGCCGCTAATTTGGTCAGCCTTTCCACTCTGGTCAGTCTTATTACGATTCCCATATATACCAGTATTCTGCTGTGAAAAGAACATATAAAAAAGCGAGAGAAATAACCAACTTTCTCCCGCTACGTTCTATTTCATCCGTTCTTGCTTCACCTTATGATCCACCACATGACGTTTTGCCAGCTCCGCAGTCACGTCCTTCAATTCGATCCCCTGCTCCACCATCATGACCATCACATGATAGGCTAGATCCGCAATTTCATAGATCGTCTCTTCCTTGTCGTTTTTCGCACCTGCGATGATCACCTCAGTAGACTCTTCCCCTACCTTCTTGAGGATCTTGTCCATGCCCTTGTCGAACAGATAGGAAGTGTAACTCTTTTCCCTTGGCCGCAGCTTGCGGCCTTTGATCATATTGTAAAGCCCTTCATAGGAAAACGGCGTTTCATCTTCGGCTGTGAAAACTCTTTCAAAAAAACAACTCTCCGCGCCTGTATGACACGCTGGGCCATCTTTGATGACTTCCACCACTAACGCGTCCTGATCGCAGTCCGCAGTAATGGTCACCACCTTTTGCCGATTGCCACTGGTTTCGCCTTTGCGCCACAGCTCTTGTCTGGAGCGGCTCCAAAAGCAGGTGTACCCCTCTTCCATGGTAATGGCCAGGGACTGCTCGTTCATATAGGCCACTGTCAGAACCTGCTTGGAATAATAGTCCTGCACAATGGCTGGGATCAAGCCTCGTTCATCAAATTTCAAATTCATATGTCTCTCCTTAGAGGCGTACTTCCACGCCTTCCTTTCTCAAATATTCTTTCAGATCCAGAATATTGATTTCTTTGAAATGGAAAATACTAGCCGCAAGCCCAGCGTCCATGCCTGGATGCTGGAACAGCTGAGAAAAATGCTCCATCTTTCCCGCTCCGCCGGAAGCAATGATCGGAACGGAAACCCTGGCGGCGATAGCATCCAGCATTTCCAGGTCAAAGCCTTCCTTCACGCCATCCGTGTCAATACTGTTAACAACCAGCTCTCCCGCGCCTCGGTTCACTCCGTCCACAGCCCACTGCAGCGCGTCGATTCCCGTATTTTCTCTGCCACCTTTTGAAAACAGCTTGAACGCACCGTCTACCCGCTTGATGTCCATACTGAGGACCACGCACTGATCGCCGTATTTCTTCGCGCCCTGCTCAATGATGTCCGGGTTTCTGATCGCGCCGCTGTTGACGCTGACTTTATCAGCCCCACATTTCAATACTCGATCAAAATCCTCTAGCGTATTGATGCCCCCGCCAACGGTAAGGGGAATGAAAATCTGAGAAGCCACATCTGTCAAAATATTGGAAAACAGCTTTCGCTCTTCCACGCTGGCGGTGATATCGTAAAAAACAAGCTCATCGGCTCCATTTTCATTATAAAAACGGGCCATTTCCACTGGATCCGCCACATCCTGTACGCCTTCAAAATTGATTCCCTTTACGACCCTGCCATTTCGCACGTCCAAACAGGGGATGATTCGCTTTGTGATCATGTTTCCTCCTTCATTCCGCCAACCGCAGCGCCTGCTCCAAGTCGAGAAGGCCATCGTAAAGGGCTTTGCCCAGGATCGCTCCATGAACATGTTCTTTCAGCACTATGATTTCTTCTTCAAAACTGATGCCGCCAGAAGCGACGATGTCCAGACCCTTTATTTTAGAAAGCTGCTTGTAGGCTTCCAGATTGGTGCCCTTCAGCCCTCCATCCCGTGAAATATCCGTATAAATCACGGTTTTCACGCCAATATCAGCCAGATATTCGCAAAATTCCATGCCTTTTTTTTCTGTGACTTCCTTCCAGCCGTTGATCGCTACGTATCCATCCTTCACATCCACGCCCACAGCGATCTTTTCGTGATATGATGCGACCATCTTTTCCAGAAAATCCGTGTCCTTGACAGCGATGGTGCCTAGGATCACCCTGCCAACGCCTAGCTCCAGGTACTGCTGAATCCGTTCTTCGTCCCGGATGCCTCCGCCTACTTCCACAAAGAGATCCACGTCTGAAACGATTTCTTTGATGGACTGAAAATTGACCAGGCGGCCATCCTTGGCTCCGTCCAGATCCACAAGATGAAGATTTCTCGCCCCCTGCGCTTTGAATCGCCGCGCCACGTCCACTGGGCTTTTGCTGTATACGGTCATCTGATCGTAATCACCCTGAAAGAGACGGACAGCCTGTCCATCCCGCAAATCGATTGCCGGAAATAATTCCATAATCGTTACATTCCTTTCTGCTTTTGCAGCAATGCGTCAACTGCCTGGGAGGACTCGCCATAGGCCTTCACGTTTTGTGACAGCAGCTCCTGTGCCTGCTGTTCATTGAGAAACACAGTCACTTCCTCCTGCACACTCTGCCTTTTCAGGGTGTAAGTCCACTGTATCTCCTGCGCGTCCGCGATCAATGCCAGAATCTGTTCCGCATATTTCTGCATCTCTCTGTCAAATGCGTCTTTATCCGCTTCTCCGACTACTTTGTCGAATCGGATGTGCAGGTTCAATGGCTGCTGGGCGGACTGAATTTCCACCCGATAGTTTGCCACGTTTTTCTTCAGATCAATAGTTTCCAGCAGTGCCGCTACGGACGCTGGGTCTCCGATGCTCTGAACTTTTGCTGCGAACAAGGCCTCCGCCTCCTTTGAAACGCCTGCCTGCGCAGGAGCCGTAGCCTGCGCTGTCTGCGTGGTTTGCTCTGTTTCCGCACCATTAGCTGTTGTTTCCTCGCCTTCTACTGTAGGGTCGATCGGAACTTGATTCCGTTCCTCGTTCCCGGAAATCAAAAGGAGCAGGCCGCCCAATGCCACGGCGGTCACTGCTGCCACAATAATGATCGGCTTCATGTTCTTCCCTAAAAGATTACGCATTGTCTTCATGTTTCTAACTCCTATAATCCATCTTATAGCTCGATAAAGGCTTTCAAAATGTTCAGCCCCACGCTGCCGCTCTTTTCCGGATGGAATTGGGTTCCGTAAACAGAACCGCTGCGAACAGCACCCGTGATTTCAATGTCATAGTTTGACGATGCGATAGTATTTTCAAGGCAGTTTCTGCCGTAAAAGCTGTGAACATAGTAGACGTGGTCCCCTTCTTTTATGTATTTGAAGAGAGGCTCATCGCTTTTCAGTTTCAAACTGTTCCAGCCAATATGGGGGACTTTCAGCTTTTCGCCGTCAGCCCTGATGGGAAGGTCTTCTTCAATGGGCGCGATCTCGCCCTTGATCAATCCAAGGCCTTCATGTTCACCATACTCGTAACTTTTTTCAAAGAGAAGCTGCATGCCCAGGCAGATTCCCAAAAGAGGCTTTCCCTTCCCAGTCTCTTCCACAATAGTGTCCACAAGACCCGTGGCCCGCAGCTTGGCAATCGCATCTTCGAACGCGCCTACCCCCGGCAGAATTACCCTGTCAGCTGCCTGAATTTCTTCCTTTTTGTTCGTTACGATTGTCTCAGCCCCCAAAAATTTCAGGGAAGCGGTGAGTGAAAACAAATTTCCAACTCCATAATCAATTACTGCAATCATGTCTTACCTTTCTAAAGAACGCCCTTGGTGGAAGGAATCTCATCCGCATAGGCAAGATCAATAGCAATCGCCCGAGCCAGTGACCGGGCCAAAGCCTTGAACACAGCCTCAATGATATGGTGGGAATTCTCCCCTGCCATCATCTTGAAATGAAGCGTCAATCCCAGTTCCCTGGAAAACGCGGCCATAAATTCCTTTACCAGTTCCGTATCAAAGGTCCCCACTTTTTGCGCAGGGATCTGTACATCAAAGTTCAAGTGCGCTCTTCCACTGATGTCCAATGCGCAGAGGACCAAAGCTTCATCCATAGGAAGATGCGTTTCCCCATAACGGCAGATGCCTCGTTTGTCGCCTAAGGCGGCCTTGAAAGCTTGTCCCAGGGAAATCCCGATGTCCTCTACTGTGTGATGGTCATCCACATGGCTATCGCCTCTGCACTCTATAGAAAGATCAAACCGACCGTGCCGTGCGAACAGCTCCAGCATATGGTTGAGAAATCCGCACTCCGTATTGATTTCAAATTTGCCGTTGCCATCAAGTTTCAAAGACAGCTGAATCTCTGTTTCGTTTGTTTTCCGGTTCATATGGCTGGTTCTCATTTCGCGGTCCTTTCTAACAGCTCCTTTGTCGCAGTCAGGAGCAAGTCCATGTCCTCATCTCTGCCAATCGTGATGCGGACAAAATTCGACACAGGATCTTTCTCAAAGTGCCGTACTAGTATGTTTTTTTCACGCAGTCCAGTGAAATATTCCTGACCGGAAAGCCTATCGCTTTCCGCAAACACGAAATTCGCGGAAGAAGGAAGCACATGGAAACCAATTGCCTTTAATTCCTGTGAAAAGCGTTCCCTGGTCCTGATGATGCTCTGCCTGGTTTTCTGGAAATAATCATCGTCCCGCATAGCCGCCGCGGCCGCTAAAATAGAAAGCCGATTCAGGTTATAAGGGTTAAAACTGAATTTGATAGCGTTCAAATCAGCGATTACTTCTCGGCTGCCCATGGCAAAGCCTACCCGACTTCCCGCCAAGCTCCTGGACTTGGAAAAAGTTTGTACCACTAATAGATTATCATATTTTTGCAAAAAAGGCACGCAACTTTTTGCGCCAAAATCAATATAAGCTTCATCAATAATAACTAAGTTGCTCTCATTGCTCTTGAGAATGTCCTCAATCTCCTGTAAATTCAACGCTATCCCCGTAGGCGCGTTGGGATTGGCAATGATGATGGTGCCATCTAAATTTTTATATTTTTTTGGATCCACCCGCAAATCTTCTGTCAGAGGAACGAGATTTCGCTCCGCATGGAACACATCTCCGTAAACCTTGTAAAATCCATAGCTTGGCTCTGGGAACCAGATCTTGCGTTTTTCATTCTGAAAGGCCATGAAGCAAAATGCCAGGATTTCATCTGATCCGTTTCCCACCATGACCTGATCCCGCTCAATGCCATAATATTCAGAAATCGCCTCTATCAACTCCCCGCACTCTGGATCTGGATAAAGCATTAATTTGCTCACCTGTTCCTGGTGGATGGCTTCCAGCACCTTAGGGCTGGGTCCGTATGGATTTTCGTTCGTGTTCAGCTTGATCAAGCCGCTGGTTTTCGGCTGTTCTCCCGGCACATAAGGCTCTAGCCCTTTAAATTCGCTGCTTAAAAATCTACTCATTTCACTGCTGCCCCCAATTGATTCATCATGTCGCTGATGATCTCGTTCTGAAACTTGAAGCTGGATTTGTTGGCAATGAACCTGGCACTGATATCCTTAAATTCTTCAATGACCTCCAAATTATTGGCTTTTAGCGTGCTTCCTGTTTCCACGATATCCACTATCACATCGGACAACCCCAGGATGGGAGCCAGCTCAATGCTTCCGTTCAGCTTGATGATCTCGATGTCCCTGTTTTTTTCTGAATAAAACCGCTTTGCCACGTTCACATATTTGGTGGCGATGCGCAGCGTTCTGTCTGGGTCTTCCACATAGCCCCTCGGTGCTGCCACTGCCATACGGCATTTTCCAATGTTCAGATCCAACAGCTCGTAAACGTCTGGTCCATTTTCCAGCAAAATGTCTTTCCCTACGATACCTACGTCCGCCGCGTGATGCTCCACGTAGATCGCGACGTCGCTGGGCTTCACCAATAAATAGCGGACACCCTTTTCTGGGCTTTCCAAAACCAGCAGCCTGTCTTTATCCTCATAATCCGGACAATCGTAGCCCGCGTCCCGCAGCATTTCATAGACTTGGTCCCCCAGTCTTCCCTTTGGTAATGCGATGTTTAACATGATGCCTCCTCCTTTCTCAGTTCTCCGTCCCGCAGACGATACAGCTCCCGATAGCGGATGTTTTCTGGCTCCGCTTTTTCCGCACGCACGCTCAGGCCCTGCCTTTGTAGCTGGCGTGCGGCTTTAGCCACCGCGGCGGCTCCTTCTTTGCAGTCATACAGCAGGACCGCGTCCACGTCATAGGATTTCTTTTCTTCCGCGACTCGGTTGATTTCGTTCAGGTACAAAGCAAAGCCAATGGCATCCACCTTTTTCCCAATGCGCACCATGGCCTGGTCATACTGACCGCCGGAAAGAATGGCCTTGCCCAGTTCTTTGATATAGCCTTTGAAAATGATCCCATTATAATAGTCAATATCATTGACAATAGAAAGGTCCACTTGGATGTTTTTCGCTGCTCCCAGTTCTTCCAAAGCTTCATAGGCCTGTTCCAGCTCTGTGAGAGCTTTGCTCATGGCTCCGTTAAGACAGATTTTTTTCGCTTCTTTTACGGTTTCCCGCACATGACCGTAAAGAGAAGGCAGCTTGCACAGGCTCTGGATCTGCAGCTCGGACAGGTCGATGCTTTCTGCTGTTTTCCGCAGGCCATCGGCATTTTTGCTCCTGATGAGCCGCAGCAGCTTGAATTTGATGTGATCCGGCACCTGCAGGCTTTCCAGCAGCTCCACGACAAAGCTCATGTGGGAAATCTCTAAGATATAGTCTTCACTAATGGCCGCGAGACTCTCCGCGGCCAGGGACAGGATCTCCGTGACGCAGTAAGCATCGACTTTTCCGATGTATTCTAACCCCATTTGACTGATTTCCTTGAAAGTGTGGCTCTCCCTGCTTTCCCGGTACACGTTTTCCAGGTAATAGAGTTTTTCATTGCATGTGACTGTGGCATTGGTGTTTTTGATGATGCTCAGGGTCACATCCGGTTTGAGGGCCAGCAGCCTGCCGTCCAGGTCTGTGAAAGTAATGACTTTATCAGTTCCCAGAAAGTCTTTGTTCTCCACGTACAAGCTGTATTCTTCAAATTTTCCCATTTTATATTTTTTGTAACCGTATTGCTCGTAAAGGCCTCTTAATTTCAGGCAGGCCCGTTCGTCCGGTTTTAAATCCGCTCTTTTATATTCCATGGCTGTCCTTTCTTTTTACATTATCGCATTAAAGCGTTAATTTATACAAGTGTTATTATAGCACAGAAACTAAAATTGTCTACCATTTTTCTTGGTTTTTTGTGAACAAACACAAAAAAATTAAAATAGTTTCCTTGACAACTATTTTCCCCTGTGGTAATATAGTTGCCAGTTCAACTATATTCGCTGTGGAGGAGGAAGCAACATGCATGATCACAGCTATATGAAGAGTTTTTCTATTATACATCGTTTCAGCATCATGTTCCATGTAAAAGCTCTAAAAAAATTCAAGATCGCTGGCCATCAGATGGGGTACGTCACCCGCATCTGTCAGGAGCCAGGAACTTCTCAGGAAGATCTAGCGTCTTTTTTCGGCCTGAACAAAGGCTCTGTGGCAAAGGGGGTCCGGAGCCTGGTGCAGGGCGGTTATGTCCGCCGAGTCCAGAACGAACAAGACAGGCGCGCCTATCAGCTCTATCCTACGGAAAAGGCAAAGGAGCTTTTTTCCGCGGCCAAGGGGATCATGGACACATTCGATGACATACTGACTAAAAATATGACGGATCAGGAAAAGAAACTCTTCCAAGACCTTTTGACAAAAGCTTGTGATAATGTAATGGAAGCTGCCGGAGACGCCAGACATGAACTGGAGCGTCCCGGCCCGCCGCCTGGAGGGCCTTGCCACGGCACTGGGGGGGGCGCTGTCCGCGGCGAATAAATTTCAGAAAGGGGATTTACGATATGAAAGAAATGTTGAAGTACTACAAGCCTTATATCCCGGCAGTGTTTCTCATTGTGACCGCTCTCTTTGGGCAGGCCCTGTGCGAACTGGCGCTCCCGGGATACATGTCCGACATCATCAACTTCGGGATCATCAAGGGGGACACGTCCTATATCTACAAGATTGGGGCAGTTATGATCCTAGTATCCTTTGCCGTAGTTATTTGTTCCGGACTGGCAGGGCTGTTTTCCGCAAGAGTAGCAGCCAAATCTTCCCGAGACCTCAGGGGCGCACTGTTTAAAAGGGTCACTGCTTTTTCCGCAGCTGAACTAGAGGAGTTTTCCACAGCATCCCTGATCACTCGTTCCACCAATGATGTGCAGACCATCCAGCAGTCCACAGTCATGATCCTGCGCATAGCCTGTTTCGCACCCATTATGGGTATCGGAGCAGTCATTAAAGCCCTGCGTACCAGTGTACCGCTTTCCTGGACCATTGGTCTCGCAGTCCTAGCGATCCTGCTGATCATGCTCCTGGCTTTCCTATTGGTCATGCCGAAGTTCAAAGTGCTCCAGGCAAAGCTGGACCGCATTAACTTGATCATGAGCGAACGACTCTCCGGTCTTTTGGTGGTAAGGGCCTTTACTACGGAACCCTTTGAAGAAGAGCGGTTCGACCATGCCAACATGGAGTTGAAGCGTATCAATATCTTCGTCAACAAGGCCATGTCCTTTATGATGCCAGCACTCATGTTGGTGATGAACCTTTCCAGTATCCTTATCGTCTGGGTGGGAGCCAAGCTGATTGACACACAGAGCTTGATGATCGGTGACATGCTGGCCTTTATGCAGTACGCCATGCAGATCATTATGTCTTTTTTGTTTATTACTATGATGTTCATTATGATCCCACGGGCCGCTGTGTCGGGCCAGAGGATCGGCGCAGTATTGAAGGTGATGCCGAGCATCAAAGACGCGCCTGACTGCCAGGAGCTGAAAGAACCAAAGGGCATGGTGGAATTTTGCGGCGTGTCTTTTGCCTATCCTGACGCACAGGAAAAATCCTTGTCAAATATCAGCTTTTCCGCGAACCCAGGGGAAACTACAGCCATTATCGGCGGCACGGGAAGCGGAAAGTCCAGCTTGCTCAGCCTAATTCCCCGCTTTTTCGATGTGACGGAAGGGCAGATCCTGCTAGATGGCATTGACATCCGCAAGCTGCCCCAGAAAAACCTTCGTGAGACCATTGGTTACGTACCGCAAAAAGGAGTCCTGTTTTCCGGGACCATCGCCTCTAATCTGAGATACGGTAAGGAAAGCGCTTCTTTGAACGAACTGCGGGAGGCTGCGACCACGGCTCAAGCCATAGAGTTCATCAGCGACAAACCGGAGGGCTTTGACGAGCCTGTGGCCCAAGGAGGGACCACGGTTTCTGGCGGACAGAAACAGCGGCTTTCTATTGCCCGGGCCCTGGTGAAAAATCCGCAGGTCTATCTATTTGATGACAGCTTCTCCGCGCTTGACTTTAAAACAGATGCCGCGCTTCGAGCCGCACTCAAAGAAAAGGTAGGGGACAGCACCTTCATCATCGTGGCCCAGCGAATCAATACCATCATGGACGCAGATAAAATTATTGTTCTAGATGAAGGCCAGATCGCCGGGATCGGCACGCACCAAGAGTTGCTGGAAACCTGCGGCGTATATCAGGAGATCGCATCTTCCCAGTTGAGCGAGGAAGAGCTTGGAAAGGGGGTCCGCAATAATGGCTAGAGAAATGAAATCAAAGAGACGCAGCGGCCACGGCGGTCATGGCGGTGGTCCACACGGAATGATGCCTGGCGAAAAGGCAAAGGATTTTTCAGGTACCATGAAAACATTGCTATCCTATTTAAAGCCCCACAGCGTGGCGGTGGTCATTGTTGTCATATTCGCAGTAGCCAGCACTGTTTTTGCCATTGTTTCTCCTTCCATTTTGGGAGATGCCACGGACGAAGTGGTAAAAGGGCTGATGTCGCCCGCAGGGATCAATTTCAGCGCACTTTTTCACATCGTCATCCTGCTGGTTGCGCTTTACGGTCTCAGTTTCGTTTTTTCCGCTGTGCAGGGATACATTATGGCAGGAGTTTCGCAGAAAGTGGTTTACAATTTGCGCCAGGCCATGTCAGAAAAGATGGACCGCCTGCCGCTGAAATATTTTGACACAAAAACCCACGGCGAGATCCAAAGCCGGGTGGTGAACGACATTGAAACCGTGAACCAAACGCTTTCGCAGAGTTTGACCCAGATCATCACCAGTATTACCATGATCGTAGGTATTTTAGTGATGATGATCCGCATCAACCTGCTGATGACAGTCACTGCTCTGATCGTGCTGCCGCTGTCCATGGTGATCATACGCCTAATCATCGGCAAGACCCAGGTTCATTTTAAGAACCAGCAGAAATATCTGGGCGAAGTCAACAGTCATGTGGAGGAAATGTACACTGGTCATACCATTGTCAAGGCTTTCAACCAAGAGCAAACGTCCATGGAAACCTTTGACCACTACAATGACAAGTTGTATGAATCCGCATGGAAATCCCAGTTTTTATCAGGCATGATGATGCCTTTAACGAATTTTGTTGGGAACCTAGCCTACGTGGCAGTCTGTATCCTAGGCGGACACCTGGCGCTGAAAGGGTCCATTACCATTGGAAACATCCAGGCCTTTATCCAATATGTCCGCAGCTTCAACCAGCCGGTGGCCCAGGTGGCCAATGTAGCCAATCTGCTGCAATCCACCGCTGCTGCCGCAGAGCGCGTTTTCGAGTTTATAGAAGAGCAGGAAGAAGATGACGATTCGGCGGCTGCCTCCACTGGCCCCGCTCTCACTTGGGATAGAGAAACGCTCCAAGGGCAGGTATGCTTTGAACATGTGGGCTTTGGCTATGGTGATGAACTGATCATCAAGGACTTTAATTTCCAGGTCCAACCAGGCCAGCGAATCGCCATCGTAGGTCCTACGGGCGCAGGAAAAACAACGATCGTAAAGCTGTTGTTCCGTTTTTACGAGCTGAATCAGGGACGGATCACAGTAGATGAAAATGATATCAAGGATTATTCCCGAAAAGAGCTGCGAGGCATGTTCGGCATGGTGCTGCAGGACACCTGGCTTTTTAACGGCACGGTCCGGGAAAACATCCGTTACGGCAATATGTCCGCCACGGATGAGGAAGTCGCGGAAGCCGCCAAAGCCGCTCATATCCATCATTTTATCATGACTCAGCCAAAGGGCTATGACATGGAAATCAACGAGGAAGCCAGCAATATTTCTCAAGGGCAAAAGCAGCTTCTGACCATTGCTAGAGCCATGCTGGCGGACACGCCGATCTTGATCTTGGATGAAGCCACTAGCTCTGTGGACACTCGGACGGAGACACAGATCCAGCAGGCCATGGCTAATCTGATGGAGGATCGGACCAGCTTTATCATTGCCCATCGGTTGTCTACTATCCGTGACGCAGATCACATTCTGGTCATGAATCACGGCGATATCATCGAGCATGGCACCCACGAAGAACTGCTGGCTCAGGACGGCTTTTACGCCAATCTGTACAACAGCCAATTCGCAGAATCCTAACATCCGCCAAGATTCGTTCAGCAGTGGACATTATCGATATTTTGAAATATCGCAGGCAATGAATTTTATGAAACAGAAAACCACCGGCGTTTCAACATCAGCCGGTGGTTTTTGCGTTATGAACAAATGGCTTACTCGGGTTCATTCTAGAGCTTTACTTCTCCGATTTCCCTAAAATCATCCATCTTATATGTCCGGATCCTACTATCTTCTACCAGGTAAAAATATTCACCAATATACACGCCTCGGGTGCTGTAGCCTGATTGTCCCATGGACATCTTGGCCACCTGTTTAAAGCCTTTGTCATATTGGAACAGATAATAGCCAGCCTCTCCCTCCGACTCAGCGGCAAAGCCGATCAAATTTTTGGCCTGGTCGATCATCACCGCATGATGATCGTAGAGGGCCTCTGCGGTGTAGCATCCTTTCAGCACATATACGTCCGTTTCATTCACGTCTTTTGGATCACTGATATCGAACATGGACAGCTTCACATTTTCTGCGTTCCCCTCTTTGTCCGTGTTCATGCCAATGCCCAGCAGCTTGTTTTTCCCGTAAAAATGCAGGTAGTCCGAAAATCCCGGAATCTTCAGCTGTCCGATGATCTTTGGGTTTGAAGGATCGGAGAAATCCACGGAAAACAAGGGGTCCGTTTCCCGGAAGGTGACAAAGTAGCCTATGTCCCCCATAAATCTGGCCGAATAGATCCGTTCGTCTTTTGCCAACTTTAAAATGCTGCCTGTCACTTTCATATTTTCATCTAACACATACACATTATTATAAGTTCCCCCGCCTGCCGTGTCCAGGGTGGTCACCAGGCGCAGGCTGCTCTGGTGTTCATCCATGGAAAAGGAGTCTTCCAGATAGCCTTTCACTGTTCCAGTGGCTTGATGCTGAATCTTTCCCTTTTGATAAGAGAACTTTTGAATCTCCGTGTTTTTTCCGTAGTTTCCAGCAGCCGCATAAATATACCCGCTACTCACATAGAAAATCTCTCCCGAAGAAAACATAGCTTTCCGATCGCGGGTTCTGTCCGGTTTTTCCAGATCAATGGCTGTCATTACCAGATATTCCGGGGACTCCGCTTTTTGCGGAACAAGGATGCTTCGCGGTTCCAGCGGCTGGCCGCATACCACAGGCACATACTGCTCTGGTTTTGTTTTCATCACTGGAAACCGCGGGCTATAGCCGCTGAACACATACAGATATCCGTTTCGCATCCTGCTGGATTTCCAGCTGCCGCTTTGAGTGACGACCTTCGGTTTTCCCGGACTTTCCCGATCTTGGATATCATAAGTGTACACTTTTGTCTGGAAATTGTTTTTCTCCAACTCTTCCCCTAGTACGGTCAGCTTGTCTCCTGACACGTAAAACTCTCTGGTCAAAAGATCCTCGTCCACCTCGATGACTGACTTTTTCTCCAGCTTTTCTCGCTCCGCCTGGACAATGGAAACAGTGTTGTAACTTGTGTCCAGCACATAGAGGTATTTACCATCGGTTTTTACGATATCCCCTTCGTCCACCCCTTGCGTCTGGATGTTGGTTTCCGAATGATCGGCTGTCGCTGCGGAATCGAACATGGAAGCCTCCGCCTGCTGATCCGCTGATTCCGGGCTGGCTGCTTTCTGCGTCGCTACGCGTTCTCCAGAACTGGCACTGTCCATCAAAACCTGGCTGATGTCCTTTTCTCCAGTGGCCTCAAAGGAGCTCAGCATCTGATAAATAACGTCATACTTCTGATCCTTCTTCGCTTCTGTGCCTGTACGCTCCCTTTGGTCCATACGAATCGCGCCAAAAACAGCACCGCAAATGATAAAAAACAGAGCTGCCGCTGCCGCTGCCTTTTTCCACATTGTTCTCCTGACACGAGCCTTTTTTTCCAAGAGCTCCTCCACGGCCTTTGGCGTTAGGCTTTCTGGAATGTCAACCTCCTGGTTTTTCAGCCTTTCCATCAAGTCTTGATCTTTCATGCCTCATCCTCCTCTCCCAAAAATGCTTTCATCTTTTGCAGTCCCCGGTGCTGTTTTGATCTCACAGTGGCCGCCGGGATCCCTAGCTGCTCCCCAATCTCATTGCTCTTGTACCCGCCCAATACCGCTAGAGCGATAATCATTCGTTCCTCGTCTGTTAGTTGGTTCAGTGCTTCCCATAGGCTCACGGAAATCTCCGGGCTAGCCGCCTTGCCTTCCTCAACCGCTTCCTGGATTGCTTCTATCCGTTCTTGTGTTTTCAGCCTTTTTCGACAGCAATTGGCTAAGATCTGAAACATCCAATTTTTGAAAGCTTCCGGCTTTTTCAGCGATTTCATCTTCTCAAAGGCAATGATCACTGCGTCACTGACCGCATCCTCCGCGTCTTGAGGCCGTTTCATTATGTACAGCGCAAATCGGTACAGGTCCATGTGGATCTCTTCGTACAGTGCGGAAAAAGCACTGGTGCTTCCCTTCTTTGCCTGCTGGACGAGAAGCTTCAGATCGTTTGAGCATTTGTCCATGGTGTTCCTCCTTTATCTCCCCCTCATTTATTAGATACAAAACAGTCCCCTTCTGTTGCATGGAAGTTGGAAATTTTTTAGAAAAAAAGCGCGGCGCGGGGCCGCACGATTTTCCTCATCCTATTCCTATTTTAACAGCTTTTTATAGTAACTTTCCGCAGTGTAAAGAGCCGCCACTGGATTATGCCCCAAGACTCGGTCCTTGGTGACCACTGTGGTTGACAGAGCTTCTGAATATTTATAAAACAAGCTGTCGTGCCCTACGCACAGTCCCATCACCAAGTTCAATTCCGTCCCAGCTTCATTTAGCAGCTTTGCCTGCATGATGGGGTTGCACATGTTGACACCTACGGCTTCGCATTCCTTGTCGATCCCCACCTCGATTTTCGGAATCGCACCTACCTTGCAGGCCGCACCGTAAACTTCAAAACCGTGACTTCTCAAAATCTTCGCCAGAGTCCTAGATTCCCTCAGCAGGCCCACGCAGGTAGCGATCCCCAGCTTTTTCATCCCCATTTTGCGGGCAAAATTGATGATTTCCTCTACCCGGCATTCTTTCAAGTAACCTTCCATCTCCACTGCTGCGGCAGCGCACATGGTCTCATGGTTTTCCGGTTCTTTGTAAATGTCCTTTATCTGCCGGATTTCTTCTTCTGTCAATTTGGCTGTCAGGCAAAAGTCCGGGTACATGCCGTTCTCTGAATCGCAGCTCCGCACAGCGCAGTCCACGCAGGATAATGTTTTTTCATCCATTCTAATATTGGTCGAAATCTCGGGGATCTCGACGTTTCCTCCTTCTGTTAGTTCCATTGCTTTGTAACATATGATTGCCAGAGCGTGAACAAATTGCTGAACAGGCTCCAGATTCATTATACGCCATTGGCAAAGAATAGTCGAGGGGAATCATCGGTTCCGCAAGCGCTCTCATATACGCTGTCGGCACGCAATTGGCGTAACGGCTCCCGCAAGCTTATTGGCTTTTAAAAGTTGATTTCCCTGAACTGCTGTATTTCCCCCCTGGAAAATTGCTCTGCCATATGATAAAATGCAGGAATCGGCCTTCTCAATGAGGCCGACAGTTTCGCATGATGGAAAGCATGGAGGGGATTTAGAAATGGACACGAGTAAAAAGAACGCGATGCTGCTCATGGTGATCTGCGCCCTTTTGTGGAGCATTGGAGGCATTTTTATCAAACTCATCAGCTGGAGTCCGCTGCTGATCGCTGGCGGCCGCAGTCTGATTTCAGGAGCGGTCCTGGCTGTTTATATGTTCTTTCAGAAGATCCCGGTGCGGATCAGCCGCTTTTCCATTTTGGCAGGAGTCGGACTTTCTACATCCTGCATCTTTTTTGTCATAGCCAACAAGCTGACTACCGCAGCCAATGCCGTTGTGCTCCAATACATGGCTCCTATTTTCGTGTTGCTGATTTCAGCTCTGTTTTTGAAAAAGAAAATCCATTCCCGGGATACCGTAGTAGTCGCGGTTACGTTAGTAGGAATCGTGTTATTTTTCTTCGACCAGCTGTCGCCTGGCAATATCCTCGGAAATATTTTCGGCATCCTGGCCGGAGTGTTCCTAGCCATCATGTTCGTTGCCGTAGGCTGCGGGGGCGAAGACGATTCTGTCCGCATGACTGGCATTTTGATCGCCCATACCCTTACGGCCATCGTTGGCCTGCCTATAGGGATCCTCCAAACCAGTACTGCCGAGCCTATGGAATTTTTGTGGATCGTCATTCTCGGTATTTTTCAACTGGGCATTCCCTACGTCCTCTATGCCATTGCTTCAAAAAACTGCCCGCCTCTGGCTTGTTCCCTCATCGGTATGCTAGAGCCTCTATTCAATCCAGTATGGGTGTTCCTCTTTGCTGGGGAAACGCCGGGCCTTTACGCTCTGATTGGAGCAGTCATCATCATTGGAGCAGTCAGCTGGTGGTGCGTGGCTGATGGCAAAGCAGAGCCGGAAGAGCCGAGGCAAGAGAACACAAAGGAAAAGGTGGTTTAGGCCATGACCGTAAAAGAAGCGTACCGGATCCTCGGGCTCCCCGCAGGGACCCATATGCATAAAATCAAAAAGAGATATCGAAAACTCATGCTGCGGGTGCATCCGGACGTAAGCACCCGTTCCCAAGAAACATATGCGTATAACGCACAGGAAATCAATACTGCGTATTCTATTCTGAAAGAAAAAGCATCTGGCACCGTGGAAATGGATATCCACCATAAGTGCCATGATCAGAACCCCTGCGCAAAAGGTAGCCCTGCCGCTGCCTGGAACGCACCCATCAATGAGAACGCCTACAGAGAGCGGGAGATCCTGCAGTATGTGGAAGATCCTGATGGCACAGCTTTAGGCACTTTTTCCATTGCCCGTGGGAAATACATGTGGACAACAGAGGAAGAATTCTCACTGTTTCTCCTCAGCTTGTATCAATGCGGCAAGCAGGTCTTAGATGAAACCGATATCTTACAGCCCCGAAAGGGACCACCTAGCAATCGTTCTCACTTTCAGGCAGAACTCACCTATTTATTAGCTCAGCAGTTTATATCGCAAACCGCATTGCTGGGGGAAATCGCCAAAGAAGAGAAATCTGACCCAGAAGGAAACCGGATTTTTTACATGCCTGCCATGCTGGAAGCATCAAATCAAGCGATCTCCTTAAAACCAGGGGAAGCCCTCTATCCTCTCAGTATCCGGCAGCACAAGCTATATCTAAAAAATCAGGCTGGACAAGAGTTGGGCTACCTCTCGTTTTTGGATGACCGGCTCTACTATATCGTTGTCCCGCTTTTCGAACAAAAGGTCGTTCGCCTCAAGATACGGGCAACCGAAAAACAGCCAGGAAACAGGCATTATCAAAACTTGCGTCTGTGGATAAAATTCTCCGTCAGAAACAATAGCCAATTTCCTGAAAATCTGAATCTGCGGATTAAAGGGTTATTGGAAAAGTACAAGTGCTGCTAAGCGTAAAACTTGTCATCGTGGCTCGCAGCGTATCATGTACTGATACTGCCCTACTGTGCGTACTGCCAGCCCACCTTCTCTCGCTTCATCCACCCGGATCTTCAAAAATTCTTCATACGTGATATCAAAAAAATCCATCTCATGAACCTCCTTCCCATGATGCGATAAAAACTCTTTCAAAACCCCTTCTTCCACGCATTCCAAGACAGCTTCTTTCACCGCTAGGTCACGATTCAGCCCGTTTTTTAGTTTCTGGCGAAACTTATACTATATTCCCCCAGTACCAGGCACTCCTGCAGAATAGGATGGCCCTTCTCCCAATTGATATTGATGGTTTTCACAATCTGCTGGACCATCGGCTGTCCCTGTTCCACAAGAAAGGCGTTTGAAAATCGCTGGACCTTCTCTAGCGGGAAATCTTCCACCCCGTTGTACAGCACGTAAAGCCGTGGAGTCGGGACCTTGTAAAGTTTCCGTTGATACACTTTACCCACATCCAAAATCTGTCTGTACACTTGCCCAGGTAAAGATATGACCGGAGAGGGGCGTTTTCCGAAATCGTGGATCTGGATGACATCCTTGTCTTTGTAATCCGCGCCTTCCAATGCGTTGAACAGAGACAAAAGATTGGCTTCATCATCAAACAGCAGGCGGAACACGCTGTCTTTGATGTTTCGGTTTGAACTATAAGATATTTTATTTTCTCTTAATAGTTCTCCTCTTATTATAAACTTACTACTATCATCGCACAAGAAAAATTTCTCTAAAAACCCCATTTATGGTCATCTCCCTTCTAACACTTTAACCATCACATATAATGCGCCGCTTTACTTCCATTCGCTCATTCAAAAGCATCACTAATCCCTTTTATATTCTTTTTAGTTATTATTTTACATTTTATACCAAGCCGTTGCACTTGTAAATATTTTACATGTATTTTTTTGATTTTTCCTGTAGCCAAATCGAAACTTCCACTTCACTGGCTATCAAGCAAAGGTCACACCCCATTCCATGCGCCAATTGCTTTCTCCTATAATCCTAACGCAAAACGCTAAAAGATGGGCTTCCCATAAAGGCAAAGCCCATCTCTATTTCGTGATTCATTCCGTATTTCCACAAAGCCAGGGGCGCCTAACAATGCGGGTCCCTGGCCCATGACTTTTCGATCTAATTTTACGGTTCTACAGCTGCCGCAGAGCATCGACGATTTCTATCTTTTCCGCCGCCGTGTCTTCTGCGGATTTGATGATCCTGGCTGGAACTCCCGCCACCACCGCACCTGCGGGAACATCTTCAATGACCACTGCGCCTGCGGCGACCACTGCGCCTTTGCCCACTCTACAGCCTTCCAGCACAACAGCATTAGCACCGATGACCACATTGTCTTCAATAATCACAGGCGTGGCGTTAGGCGGCTCGATGACTCCCGCCAGAACGGTTCCTGCGCCAATATGGCATTTTTTTCCTACAGTGGCTCTTCCTCCCAGGACCGCGCCCATATCGATCATGGTTCCTTCTCCGATCACGGAACCGATATTGATGACCGCACCCATCATGATAACTGCGTTGTCACCGATTTCCACCATGTCCCGAATGATCGCGCCCGGCTCGATGCGGGCGTTGACGTTTTTCATGTCCAGCATGGGAATGGCCGAATTCCGGCAATCGTTTTCCACCACAAAATCCTGAATCTTATCCTTATTGGCCTCCAGCACCGGCCTAATGGTGTTCCAATCACCGAACACGATCTTGTCGCTGGTCCCGAAGATCTGACATCCGGCAAACTCCACCGGCTCTTTTTCTTTGACATAAACTTTTACAGGTGTCTTTTTTTCCGCGTTTCCAATAAACTCTATTAATTCTCTTGCTTCCATCCGTAACTCGCTTCCTTTGTTATTTTTCGCCAAACAGTACATCTTCCATGTCGTAAAGCCCCGACTCCGCAGTCTGCGTGAAACGAGCAGCTTTCACTGCTCCGGCAGCGAAGATTTTTTTGGAACCCGCTGTATGTTTGATTTCCAAAATCTCATCTTGCCCCGCAAAGATCACGTCGTGCTCACCGGCGATCGTCCCACCGCGGACCGCATGGATTCCAATCTCTTTGCCCCGCTTCCGGTTCCCTTCCCGGCCATGAACTTCTTCATAATCGCCTTTGCTGTTGAGAGCGGCCACTAGCATTTTCGCCGTGCCGCTTGGAGAATCCAGCTTTTTGTTATGATGCTTTTCAATCACTTCCATGTCAAAACTATCTTCCAAAACCGGAGCAATTTCCGACAGCACCCGCCGCATGATGGTGATCCCCAGGGAGAAATTGGCTGCGAACACTACTGGCACCTGCTGGGCCAAAGCCTTGATCTTCTCCTGCTGCTCCAGCTCAAAGCCTGTGGTGGCGATCACCGCCGGACAACTGGCCGCTTCGCAAAATTCCACCAGCATTTCCAAATTGTCCGGGTTGCTGAAATCAATGACCACATCCACGTCACCTTCTAAAGTTTCCCCGTTTCGAGGCTCTACCATGGCCGCAACGGAAATACCCTCCTGCTCCTCGATGGTCTGAGCCAGGACCTTTCCCATGGCTCCCGCACCTAAAATGGCTGCTTTTATCATGTTTATTCCATGCTCCTTTCCATATGATCAGGCCAAGATCCAATGCCTACAGCAGGTCAATGGCTTTCATGGTTTCAATCAGCTTTGCCTTGGTGTCCTCTTCCATCGGGCACAGAGGCATCCGATATCCGCCAACATTCATACCTGCCAAATTCATGGCCTCCTTGATTGGGATCGGGTTGGTCTCAATGAACAGCGCATTGATGAAATCCAGGTAATACTTTTGCATTTCCGCCGCTTTCTTCACGTCCCCATTGAGATACGCCATAGCCATGTCGTGAGTCTGTCTCGGCAGAATGTTTGCCAGTACGGAAATAATCCCTGCGCCGCCCATGGACATGAGCGGGATGGAAATATCGTCATTTCCGCAGTACACATTAAAGTTTTCGTTGATCAGCCTGGAAATCTTAGTGATAAAAGACATGTCCCCGCTGGCTTCCTTGATCCCTACAATATTCTTATGCTTGCTGATCTCCGCTAATGCTTCGTAAGTCAGGGAAACCCCTGTCCTTCCCGGCACATTGTACACGTAGATAGGAATGTTCACCGCATCCGCCACTGTGTAGAAATGGTTTACCATTCCAGCTTTGTTAGTCTTGTTGTAGTACGGGGTGATGACCAGCAGCCCGTCAGCTCCCATTTTCTCATACTTGACGCTCTGCTCCATGGCGATCATGGTATTGTTGGAGCCGCTTCCTACGATGATAGGAACTCTTCCCGCCGCTGTTTCTATGGAAATCCGAGCGATCTCATCTTCTTCTGTCACAGTGAGAGCCGGCGTTTCTGCCGTTGTCCCCAGCACCAGGATCGCATCGGTCTGTTCTTCGATATGCCATTCGATCAGCTCCGCTAGCCGCTGATAATTGACACTTCCGTCTTCGTGAAATGGTGTGATTAGCGCCACCATTGAACCTGTTATCATGTTAGTCTTCCTCCTGCATATATGTCCCCTCCGCGACTCTCACGGCTGGCCCCGCCATTTTGATCTCACCATCCGGCAGCTGTGTGATAATCAGCTGTCCATAAGGCAGGCGAACCGTAACTTGATCGTCAGTCTTGCCCTCTCGGACACCAAAAACTTGTGAGGCACATGCGCCTGTGCCGCAGGCGAAGGTAAAGCCCACGCCCCGCTCATATGTTTTGATCTCCAAAGTCGCGGAATCTAGTTTCTTTACAAAGTTTACATTGGTTTTTTCTGAAAAAACAGGGTGGTTCGACAACTGGGCCGCTGCGACCTCTGATGGAAAGTCGCCTTCATCAACCCAAACTACCGTATGGACCGTGCCCATGAAGCAGCTGCTGACCGTAAACGCGCCTTCCGTGGTTTCCAGCCGCTGGTCAATGAAGGTTTCCGAACCGTCCAGTACGCCGAAATCTTCTGACCGAAAGCTAGGCTTTCCCATGCTGATTTCCACGGTGAAAGGGTCCTCCTTTAGCCGCTGGACGATCATTTCTCCTGCCAGAGTCTGAACTGGATAAACCCGCTCTCTCTGGATCCCCTGGTCGTAGCAGTAAGCGGCGAAGCACCGGATCCCATTGCCGCACATAGGCGCGCGGCTTCCGTCCATGTTATAGAACACCATTTCCAGCGCGGGCTCTTCCCTGACGATGATCAACCCGTCCGCGCCGATCCCTGTTGCCATAGCGCACATGGCTTGGGCCAGACGGCTGTAGTCTCTGCCTGATACCTCCGCCTCTCTGACGATGACGAAATTATTTCCGCACCCGTGATACTTCGCGAATCCAATCATAAAACCTCTCCTGTCTTTCTTGTTTTACAGATCAAATGCTTGGCACAAAGCAATGGCCGCTTTGATCTTCCACTCCATGTCCACTGTGACGGAAATGGAAATTTCCGAAGTAGTGATGTGATAGTATTTGATGTCGTTTTCCGCCAGAACGTTGAACACTTCGCTGGCAACGCCGGAGTGAGTAGCCATGCCAACGCCTACCAGGGAAATCATAGCCAAATCGTCTTCACATTCCACCATCACGCCCGCAAAGGCTTTGTCCGCATCGATGTTTTTCTTTAATTCTCTGCCCTGTTCTCTGGTGCAGCTAAAGGATACGGAGCAAGTTTCCTTACCAGTGTTCTGTTGGGAAATCATGTCCACGTTGATGTTCATTTCCCCCAGCAACTTGAAGCATTCCGCTACGGTCTTGCCGTCATTTTTGATGTTTCTCAGAGTGAAAATCGTGATATCTTCCTGTATGCTCATGCCTGTGATTGGCATATCTTCTACTAATAAATTTTCGTTGTTGTTCATGATATATGTTCCTTTATTTTTATCCCTTTCCAATGATTTACCTAAAAATAACTGTACGTTGTATTTTTTTGCCAGCTCCACGCTACGAGTCTCCAGCTTGTCAGCACCCAGATGCGCTAGTTCCATCATTTCCTCATAAGTGATGGAGGGCAGCCTCTTTGCCTGCGGATAAATCGCTGGATCCACGGTGTATAAACATTCTGCGGTGCTGTACACTTCACAAGGCCAGCCTAAATGAGCCGCGATGGCCACTGCGGTAATGTCGGAGCCGCCTCTTCCCAGGGTGGTCACATCGCCGTCTTCGCTGACTCCTTGAAAGCCAGCCACAATGGGAATCTTTCCCTCTGCTAGAATTTCTTCTACTCGTTCTGTGTTGATTTCTTTGATTCTGGCATTTGTGTGATAATCGTTGGTGATGAATCCTGACTGAAATCCGGTCATGGAAACCGCTGGGATTCCCAAGCTGTTCAGCGCAATGGCCAAAAGCGCCACAGACTGTTGTTCCCCTGTGGCTAGAAGCGCATCCATTTCTCTCTTTGGAATGTCCGTGCCCGCTTCCTGCGCCATTCTTGTCAGTTTGTCGGTGGTCCGGCCCATGGCACTAGCCACGATAACCAATCCATCTCCTTCTTTTCTAGTTTCAGCCACGTTTTGCGCGATGGCCCTTATTTTGTCAATGGTGTCCACGCATCTTCCATTGTATTTTTGTACTACGTTCATATTGTTTTTCCTTTCCTAAAATATCAGTTGTTCATCTGTTTCCAGCCGGAGCTGATCCTGGTAAGTTTCTCGTTTGAGGACTCTGCGGGCCTTGCCTTTTTTGACGAAAACCACTTCTGGCCGTCCTGCTCGATTGTAATTGCTGGCCATGGAATATCCATAAGCTCCGGCAGCGTAGATCACCAGGAGGTCCCCCTCTGCCGCAGAAGACGGAAGCTGCGCTTCCTGAATGAGGATATCTCCTGACTCGCAGTTTTTTCCGGCAACGCAGTAGGTCTTGTCTTTGGCCTCTCCCATGCGAGTGGCGATGTCACAGCTGTATTTGGCCTGGTAAAGAGCCGGCCTGATGTTATCGCTCATGCCGCCGTCCACAAAGAGGAAATGCTTGGTGTCCGTATCTTTACTGAACCCCACTTTATAAAGTGAGTATCCCGCCTCCCCTACGATAGAGCGCCCTGGCTCCATGATTAGTTTTTTCAATTGTAAGTTTTTTTCTGCTAGCTGCTTTTCGCAGATACGAGCCAGTCTTGCCGCCATTTCTCCCAAAGGGATAGGTTGATCCTCCTCCGTGTACCGAATGCCGAACCCGCCGCCAATGCTTAGGACCTCCGCTGGCACGCCCTGCTGTTTCATATCGCTGATAAAGCTGATCATGATTTCCAGCGCTTTTTCAAAGCCTTCGGTTTCTGTGATCTGCGAGCCGATATGGCTATGGAAACCTTTGAAATTCACGTAGCTACTATCCAGGACTTTTTGTGCCAGGCTTTGTATTTGCTCTGTCTTTTTGATGGAAATTCCGAATTTGGAATCAGAGCCCGATGTTTGGATATATTCGTGGGTGTGAGCCTCGATCCCCGGGTTGACCCGCAGAAGAACGTCTATCGAGATTTTCTCCCTTTCAGAAAGGGTGATCAGCCGCTCGCATTCCATGTCATTGTCCAGCACAATGGTGCCGCATCCCAGCTTTAGAGCCATTTCCAACTCTTCCGTGGATTTGTTGTTCCCGTGGAAGTAAACCTTTTTCATGTCCACGCCCGCTTGCCGTGCGCAGTATAGTTCTCCGCCGCTTACCACATCCAGTCCTGCGCCTGCCTGCTGGGCTTTTTCAAAGATCGCTGTGCAGGAAAAGGCCTTTGCCGCATATACGACTTCCGTGTCGAATTCCTGGGATTTGAAGTTTTCCGTGGCAGCTGCGAATTGAGTTTCGATTTTTTCTTCATCGTAGACAAGAAGCGGTGTTCCTGAAACGGCTGCCAGGTTCCGGCAGTCGATCCCTCCGATTTCTAAATTTGCCATGCTTTATCTTCTCTTTTCTATTGGTATTGTTGTTGATAGGATCTTGCCCCTTGAAAATTTTGTATAGATTCGTACAGATGAGTCCAGATCGCATCTGAAAGATCAAAGGCGTTCTGGCAGCCCGCTTTCTTTACTTTTTGGAGGAAGGCCACAAAAGCGAAAACACGAACTTTTGCTGAAACGCTGTCATGCCCACACAATGCGGCAATCGACCGGCACCTTAAGTCATGGGCCGCGTTTTCCTTCATCAACGAAAAAAGTCAGCGAGCAATCCTCGCTGACTGAAATGGCACTGTCCATGGCAGCTCGTGCTACCTGTTCGATGCAAGTTCATCAAATGTCATGTGAAGGATAGCTCAACTGCTCCGAGCATTCTCAAATCTTAGCTTTTAAGAATGGCTTCAAAGCAGACAGTCATGCGGATGTTAACCGCATGCCCACCAGGATCCCATGCCTGGGCTTCCCAGTTCGGCGAAACGCACCTCCAAATCAGGTCATCACCTGCCGGCTCTCCGATTCTTCTTTTTGCTTCGCGCCTCTATCAACTTAAACACTAGTGTACTAGATATTGTTTGAAATTGCAACCCCTTTTTTGTGTTTTTCTACAACTTTTTTTCGGATTTCGTGTGAATTTTGTGAAAATATCACATTTTTACTGGAACATGCCTTTGATCCCACCTATCTTTCCAAGCTCAGAGTTAAGAAATAGCATAAGCAGATGATCGTTCATACCAGTGCATATTTCTGCCGTTATGGGCGATAATATTCAATGAAAACTTGAAAGCGGGCAGGAAATAAGATGCAAAAGGAAATCCTATTTTGATTCGCCTAACAAATATTACAGTGAAGATATCGGTCTTAGAAATGCTCGCATTGGTTTCCGTCAGCAAGAGATGACTCATATCATGGAAAACATCATATACAACGAGTTGATCAACCGGCAGTTTTCTGTTGATGTTGGCGTTGTCTACGCAAGAACGATGAATGAAAACGGAAATTCTGTGCGCACTACGAGAGAAATTGATTTTGTTGTTGCTTCAGGAGGAAAGAAAACCTATATACAATCCGCTTATGCTATGTCTACACAGGAGAAAGCCGATATAGAACTCAAGCCATTTGCCCTTACCGGGGACTCTTTCCCTAAGATTGTAGTAAGAAACGATATTGGCAAGCGTTGGTATGATGATAGCGGCATTCTGCATATCAATCTGATCGATTTTCTTTTAGACCAGGAACTTATATAGGAAGCTACGTTGATTGATACCGCCCATATGGGCAGTAATTTTCAGTGAAATTGCTGAAGCGAGAACATGATCTAGCGCTACTCACCCCAAGAAAAATACAAAAGGGGAATACGCTGATCTCCGGCGACACGTTCTCTACGTTTAAATAAATTTCTGTAAAAGTTCGTACAAAAGCGGTTGACAAATCGTGGCTCGGAGCATAATATATTAAGTAATCCGTAAAAGGATTACAGAGTTAATTTTGCCCTTGGCAGTACCTCTCCCTAGATAAGGGACGTAGCGAACCCAAGGGTGTTTTTATTTGAGAAAGGAGTCTAAAATGCCAAAAATCGCAATACTAGTCGATGGAGGATTTTACAGACGGCGGGCGCAAGCGCTCTATGGCGAAAAACGTCCCGATGAAAGGCTTGACGATTTGATTACATACTGCTATAAGCATGTCAATGACACGAAGGACAAAACGCATTATGATTTGTACAGGATATTTTATTATGATTGCCCTCCAATGAAAAAGAAGGTCTATCACCCTTTAAGCCAAAGGACCTTCGACTTTAGCAAATCTGACCTTTACAAATGGATGCAAGATTTTCTCGGGGCCCTAAAGGGACAACGCAAAGTCGCATTGCGGCTCGGTGCTCTCGCCGAGGCGCAAGCATGTTATACATTACGCCCTGACGCAGTGAAACGACTATGCCATGGCTCTTTGCAGTTAGCTGATTTGAGCGAAGAAAATTTCACCCTTGATGTAAAGCAAAAAGGCGTGGATATGAAAATCGGAATTGACATCGCATCGCTTTCTTACAAAAAGCAGGTAGAAAAAATCATCCTGATCTCCGGAGACAGCGATTTCGTTCCAGCTGCTAAATTGGCTCGCCGCGAAGGAATTGATTTCGTCCTTGATCCAATGTGGATCGACATAAAGCCAGAATTGTTCGAGCATATTGATGGACTGCGAACTTTTGCGCCAAACCCTAAAAAAGGCAAGCAAGATTGACGTAAAACAAAAGCTCCTATCACTGGAGACAGCGGTGGGATGCTCGTTCCCCCGCTTTCAACTTGAAGCTTCTCTGAACTCAGCGGGTTCAATGGTGCTTTTTTATGCGTTAAATCCGGAACTACGTTACACTTGGCGGGTTCCATATTCCTCTTTTTCGCCTCGAACCCGCCGTGCCGCCGATTTCAAAGCAGGCGCATCTGCCTTTTCCAAAAAACAACGCACTATTGCCGCAGCAGCAGCTTATACATCTCCAGCCCCTGAACCAAAATTTTCTCATCAAAGTCAAAATTATTGCTGTGAAGCGCGATGCCAGTGCCGGTCCCCAGGAAGAAGAACACAGACGGCACCTCCAAGCCATAGAAGGAATAATCCTCCGAAATCATGGCTGGGATGGGCATTTCTTCGTAATCCAGGCCCTGGCGCAAAGCTGGCAAAAGGCTCTGGTACAACGCAGGATCGTTGACCACTGGCGGATAGCCTTCACTGTGCTCGGCAGTGATTCGGCAGCCGTACTCAACAGATAACCTTTGGGCCGTGTCTTCCAGCAGCTGAACCAGTCCGGCGAAATCTTCATCAGAAAAGGCCCGCATGGTACCCAAGAGGGTGCTGTATCCAGAAATCACGTTTCGTGCGGTGCCGCTTTCCATTTTGCAGATTTGAATGATAGTCCTCTCCTCCGGCGTGGGATTAGGCCGCATGCCTGCTCGATGAGCGTCATACAACTGCTGGATGTACTGGCTGGCGATGAACAATGCGTCTATCCCCTTTTCCGGCGCAGTGGCGTGGGAAGAGCGGCCAAAAACTTCAATGGTGATTTCCGAAGAGCGGGGCATCATTGGCCCGGATTTGCTGGCAATTTTCCCAGCGTCAATAAATGGCCACAGGTGCAGGCCAAAGACACGGCTGACATTGTACTTCTGAAAGATCCCCGTCTCGCAGATATCCTTTGCGCCGCCAGTGGTTTCTTCGGCTGGCTGAAACACACAAAGCACATTATGAGGCAGTTCTTTCTGCGTATCCACATACTGGGCGAATCCTAACAACACAGCTGAATGCGCATCGTGGCCGCAGGCATGCATCCTGCCCTGATGGGTGGAAGCGTAGTCGCAGACATTTACCTCTGTCACCGGCAATGCGTCCATATCAGCCCGATAAGCGATGGTCGTCTCCTTTCCCCTGTCGAAATACGCACATACGCCGGACTCCAAAACTTCGATGATCTGACAGTCCAGTGCGTCCAGCACGGACTTTATGTATGCTTTTGTTTTAGGGAGCGTTTTGCTCAGCTCCGGTATTTTATGCAGCTCCCTGCGATGCAGGGTCAGTCGCTGTAAGTCATTCAATGGTTCTACCTCTTTTCTATTCATGAATCTTCTTGCTATGAAATTCCTTAGGCACATCAAAAAATATTTCCCCCCTGGCTCCATCAAAAAAGCGGCGGCAAGTCCGCTCTTTGATCCTGGAGCCAATTTGTTTGGGTGGTTCTAGTCTTCAATATTGTTTTGCGTGTCTTCAATCAACTCGTCAACCAGCCTTTCGGCCTGCTCTAAATCCTTTTCAGAAATAGCCTTTTTCAACAATTTCAGTTGTCGCATAAGGCCTCTCAAATACCCTTTAAATACTGCCATATCCTCCATTCTAATCTCCTTTCCCCTCTTGCCCGGAAATTGAGCCAATGACTTGACTCAATGTTAGCTTATTTTATTTCCGTGTTGCTTTTAGGATATTTATGTAAACGCTTCATGTTTTTTACATTTTATCCGCCTATCAATCCGTCAATTGAGCCAACTCCGCTCCGATAGCTTCCAAAAGGCCGCTAACCGGCACTTCCATCTGCAGGCCCACTTTTCCGGCGCTAACCACCATGGTTTCCAAAGCCCCCGCACTGTCATCAATGGCTGTTTTAAATAGCTTTTTCATGCCCACGGGCGAGCAGCCGCCTTTAATGTATCCGGTGACTTTCGTGATGTCTCTGGCCAGGATCATCTCCATCTTTTTCTCGCCAAAATGCTTCGCCGCTTTCTTCAAATTCAGCTCTTTTGCCACCGGGATCACGCAGACATAATGCTCCCTGCTGGCACCTTGCAGTACCAGAGTTTTGAAAACCTTTTCCATATCCATGCCAGTGGCCTTTGCCACGGAAACACCATCTAAAAAACCGTCAGGCGCGTCGTATTCGTGAATCTGATAGGGAATCTTTTTCGCTCCCATGATGCGGATGGCATTGGTTTTATGCTTGCTGTTATGCGCCATGTCCCTGCGCCTCCTTCACTAAATACGTGTTCACAAACCCGAATTTCTCGGAGCGGACGATGCCTGCCACTTGGAATCCCAAGCTTTTATAAAAAGCCACGTCTTCTTCTGTATTGGTAAACAGCATCAGCGGCAGCCCCAGGCTTTCTGCGTATTCGCACACAGCCTTCATCAGCTTTCGCCCTCGGCCTTGATGCTGGCAGGCTTCCTGGACACCCAAAAAATCCACATAAAGATGAGGTTCCGGCAGATCGATTTCCTTTTCCAATTCGTCCAGCTCATCGAACACATGGTTCCATTTCTGCTGCTCCTCCTCCGTCAGCCGCGCCATGGCCGCAGTAAAAGCTGGCCCATTGCTCCCCGCCTTTTCGTGCCGCTCTGGGGTATAACGCATTTCGTCCGAATGGACAACGCAGACTCCATCTTTGATTTGCTGGTCTAGAGAAAAAGCATCACCATATTCCATGTCATAAGCCGTATAATAGCGGAGCGTGGCTTCCACCGCCGCCAGCCTCGTCTCCTGATCGGGAAACGCCGCCATGAGCTTGGGGTAATTTTGAAAAGCGTCCATAAACGTCTGGATCAGTTTTTCCTCGTCTGCCCTGGTCAGCTTGTAAAGTCCTTTAATCTCCATAATATTCCTCTCTTTTCAGCGAGTGACACAGCACGTCCCGTACTGTCCCGTCATAAATTTTGTAGGCGTACCGCAAAGTCCCTTCATAGGTGAAGCCGCACTTGCGGATCACGCTCTGGGAGCGCTTGTTTTCCGGTCCTGTGCAAATACAAATGATATCCAGCTTCATCACGTCAAAGCCATAGCGAATCACTTCTTTGGCCGCTTCTGTCATCAGGCCCTTTCCCCAATACGCCTCGTCCATGGAATAGCCCATCTCTCGGCTTTTGATCCTGGGCCTGTATTTATCCTCTTCAAAGCCAATGCTGCCAATGGCTTTTCCCGTTTCCTTGTCCCTGATGGCCCACACCTGGTTGGGTTTGAAGATGGTCTTGATGATCCGTCGGGATTCCTTGATATCAGCGTGGGGCTTCCACCCCGCATGAGGGCCCACATTGGGATTTTTGGCATAGTCGTAAAGATCTGCCGCGTCCTTTCGTTTCCAAGGAGTCAAGATCAGTCGCTCTGTTTCCAGTTTTGTCATATGCTGTTCTCCTATCACATCATGGCATCCGCACGCTTCCAGATGGTCATCGCAAAGGCCTGGAAACCGCCGTATCTGCCATTGTCATTCAAATGATCTGTTTTTATTATAAAGCAAGCGGCTGGAAATTACTATCTTTTTTCGAGTTCTGATGATTGCCGAGGGAAAGTAACAGCAATTTCCCCTCAACAAAAAGAGAATCCTTATTGACACTCTTTTTCAGCAGAGATATGATAAAAATCAAGAGATTTACATGTAACCGAAAAAATGAATCGGGATTTAAGGAGATGTGACACATGCTCGCGAAAAACAACAAATTAGTCATGATTTTAGAAGACGACACGGACTTGGCAGAGGGAATTGAATTATCTTTACAAAGCGAAGAATTAAATTTCATCATATGCAAAACTATTGCCGAAGCAAGAAAGGCACTGGAACTTGACCACTTCGACTTACTGATCTTTGACATCAATCTTCCAGACGGAAGCGGTCTGGAATTTTGTCGGGAATTAAAACAAAACATAAAAATTCCCATCGCTTTATTAACGGCAAAGGGCATGGAAATGGATATCGTTAAAGGCTTAGAAAGCGGCGCTGATGATTATATCACCAAGCCCTTTAGTCTGATGGTTCTCCGTGCCAGAATCAGAGCTTTACTGCGGCGAAACACAGCGGCAAACCAGCAGGAATATAGAAATTCTGTTTTTTCCTTTCATTTTGAAACAATGGAATTTTATAAAAATGGAACGCCCATTGAATTCAGTAAAACCGAGCAGCGGATTTTGTACCTGCTTGTTTCAAATCCAAATAGAATCTTAACCCGGGAGCGATTGCTCGAATGGGTATGGCCGGAAGGCACGGAATATGTGGAGGATAACGCTCTGTCCGTTGGAATCAGGCGTTTAAGAGAAAAATTGGAGGATGATTCCTCTCATCCGTCTTATATCAAAACCGTTTACGGAAAAGGCTATGTTTGGGAGCGTGTATAAATGCGTATTTACATGATGGGAATGATCAGCGTCATCATCTTAAGCATGATGATTTCAGGCCTAGTGATTCGTTGGTATAAAAATAAGTTATCATCTCAATATCATAGATTTTTGAACAAGACCGATGAAATCCTCAGTGGAAAGCAGATCGATCTTATGTATGATGAATCCCTGGATTCCGCTATTTCTGAAAGGTTAACCCGCATTGTTGACATTTCCCGCACGCAAAAAGAATCCGCGGAGCAAGAACGGGACACCATCAAGTCCTTGCTATCTAATATGAGTCATCAAATACGAACTCCTCTCGCCAACATTACTTTATACGCTGGTTTATTGAAAGACGAACTGAAAGAATCCTCCTCCGTTCGATTGGCAGATAAAGTCGAAAAAAACGCAGAAAAATTAGAGTTTTTTATGAAAGAACTGCTGAAATCTTCGTATGCGGAGCAGGAAATCATTTCTGTCAATCCCAAGATCATCGAGCTGGACAAGACCATGAAAAAAAGCTGTCAATTGGTGGAATTGGACGCAATGAAGAAAAATATCCATATTCGTTTAGAACGCAGCGAATATCAAGCTTTTGCCGACCCCAAATGGACAGAAGAAGTTTTTGCGAACATTCTTGAAAACGCGGTAAAATATTCGCCAAAGGGCACAGAAGTAACGATTACGCCTATTTTATACGAGTCATTTGTATGTGTGCGAATTACAGATCATGGCATGGGTATCCCTGAGCAAGAGCAGGGAAAAGTATTTCAAAGGTTTTATCGGGGAACCAATGTCATCCATCAGCAAGGCTTTGGCATCGGCCTATATTTAGCCAGAGAAGTGTTGAGAAAACAGCAAGGATATATCAAAATAAAATCCCAATTAAAGAAAGGAACCACTGTGGAAGTGTTCTTATCCCGCAGAGCCTTTTAATCAGGACTTTTTTCTCAATCAGGGGGTGCGGACATTTTCCCGAGCTTCCTATTTTCCATTGTGTCAAAATTGTCACCTTTGAGAAAGATTTGAGAAAGAAGTCTTTGTTATGATGAGGCAAACAAAGAAAGGGGAACGAAGAATGAATATTTTATCAGTTAAACATCTAAAAAAGCATTACCATGCGGGAGAGAACACAGTAAAAGCATTGGACGGCGTGGATTTAGACATTCGCAAAGGAGAATTTTTAGCCATTGTCGGCACTTCTGGAAGTGGAAAGTCCACTTTGCTGCACATGCTCGGTGGATTGGACAACCCGACTTCGGGAGAAGTTATCATTGACGGCAGAGATATTTCGGGACTATCGCGCGATGAACTGACCGTTTATCGAAGAAGAAAAATAGGATTCGTGTTTCAAAACTATAATCTTTTGCCGCTGATGAACGTATATGAAAATATTGTGCTGCCCATTAAATTGGACGGCATCAAACCAGATCATGGCTACATCGAGGCAATCCTCAAGCTGTTAAGCCTGGAAGACAAAAAATATTTCATGCCCAATCAATTATCCGGCGGACAGCAGCAGCGAGTGGCGTTAGCAAGAGCTTTGGCCATAAAACCAGCCATGATTCTCGCCGATGAACCGACGGGAAATCTGGATAGCCGAACAAGCCAAGATGTTTTAGGACTGATAAAAGTTTCCAGTCAGCATCTGGCCCAAACCATTGTCATGATCACCCACAATGAAGAAATCGCACAAATGGCGGATCGGATCATCCGCATAGAAGACGGGAAAATCGTGAAAGGCGGTGAGTAAAAATGCTGAAAGTCCATAACAAAAAAGTAATCAAGGACCTGGCAAAAACAACGTATCAGGCCAATCAAAAAAGAAATCTATTAACCATTGTGGCAATTTTTTTGACGACATTTTTACTCTGCACCGTAATATCTGTTGGATTAAGCTATTGGGACACCATTTCCTTGAGGCAAGAGAGAATGCAGGGAATGGATTATGATATTGAATTGACAGAACCAAGGGATGATCAAGTATCTGTCATGCGCAAAATGGACAAGGTAAAATACGCAGGACTTTGCGTGAAATGCGCAGTCGTGTCAAAATATCAAGACCAGGAATTAGACAAGGTGCGATTATTTTGGTTAGATGATACCTGCTGGGAAAAACAGACGATTCCAGCATTGGATCATTATAAAGGAAAGTATCCAAATAAAAAAAATGAAATCATGCTCTCTCACAGCGCCTTACGTTCTATGGGCATTCAAAATCCGAAAGTAGGTATGGAATTACCTTTGGTATACCAAACTTTAGCGGAAAACAGCGAGAATAAAGATATTACGAAAACTTTTGTTTTAAGCGGCTGGTTTCTGGATTACACAGGTGTGGACAAGGGCTATGTTTCTGAAAAGTTTTATCAATCAACAGGCGTGCTGCAGACTGATTTAACCCAAGGGTCATTAAAGATCTCCTTGAACAATCCTCTATATTCTGAAAATGATATTATAGAAACGCAAAATCAAATTGGAATATCTGGAAATCAAATTATCAAAGGGGATTATGACACCATTTCTAATTTCATTAAAACCATGATTGGATTGGCAGTGTTATTAGTCCTGGTTTTTATGAGTGGATATTTGTTCATTTACAACACTTTATACATTTCTGTAAATCGAGATATCCGGTATTTTGGACAGCTTAAAACAATTGGCACCACATCTGTTCAAATCAGAAAGATGATCTATCAGCAAATGCTGTGGAACGCAGGTGTAGGAACCCCCTTGGGCTTGGCCTGTTCAGCCCTTGTGGGAAAAATCGTCATTCCTCAATTGTTACATGCCCTAAATCCAACGATCTCGGCAAGCGAGGTGGGAACCATCTCTCTATGGGTGTTTGTGATCGCTGCTGTTTTTTCCTTTACAACAACCATGATCAGCAGCCAGAAACCGGCAAAAATAGCGATGAATTGTTCTCCTATCGAAGCAATGAAATACACAGGGGCATCGCCTGCAAAAGTGAAAACCAAAAAAAGAACTGGCGGAGATATTCGCTCTATGGTAAAAACGAATCTGTTTCGAGACAAGAAACAATTTGCCATTGTCATGTGCTCGTTGAGTTTGGCGGTATCGCTCTTTCTGATTATCAATGTTGTGATTGAGACGAATAACGCAAAAAACATTTTAAATCATTCTTATGATTATGATTTAAGACTTTTAAATCAAACGCTGCTTTCTGATGATGAGGAAAAGCAGGTTATCACTGGGGATTTAATCAAACAAATAAAATCCATGGATGGCGTGAAAGACGTGCGGGTTTTAAAATCAGCGGCAGCCTTTGTGCCATATCAGGAAAACGTCTATGGAGAATATTATAAAGAATTATATGCTTCCCGATATTCTCCGGGCAACTATGAAAAAGACATGCGGTCATATAAAAAACAGCCGAACCACTATCTTTTTACTTGCAGAATCGTCGGGATCGATGAGTTGGAATTTGAAAGAATCAATCATACTTTGGAAAATCCCCTTGATCAGGAGAAATTCAAAAACGGAGACATTGCTTTTGTTTCTAAAAAGTTCACACAAGGCGATCATGGCATTCCAGGAAAAAAAGTGAAATTTTCAATTCCAACCGCCCTGAATCCGGAGAAAAAGGAAATCATTGAAGCAGGGGCGATCGTGGACGCTTATCCAGCCTACTACGCTGCTGGCTATACGCCTGATTTGATTGTGAGCGATGATTTTTTCGATAAACTCATGGGGCAGCCTTTGATCGAAATGATCAAAATTGATTATGACGAACCTTTTTCCAAAAGCGTGGAAACGTCAATCAAAAAGCTTGTGGAGAGCAATCAACTCATTTCCACAGAGTCAAAATTAGACAGTTATTCAGAAATGAAAAATTCCGAAAACCAAATTACTGTTTTAGGCGGCAGTCTGGGAATCATCATCATGCTGCTTGCGATTTCAAACTATCTGAACATGATGTCGGAAAGCATGCAAAATCGTTCTAAAGAATTCGCTGTTTTAGAAAGCGTTGGTATGACAAGAAAACAGATTAAAAAAATGATCGTGCTTGAGAGTTTGGGGTACGCGGGTTTGTCCATCGTCATTTCACTGATCATTGGTTTGCCAGCAAGCTATCTGGTATTCACAAACTTTAATCTATATAGAATTCCATTTGCTTTTCCGATCACGAAAACTATGTTTATATTCATCGTGATTACCACAATTTGCGTAGTGACATCCTTGTTGGTTTTTTCAAAATCGAAAAGGGAAACGATCATTGAATTGCTGCGGGGGAATGAGATGTAGAAAATACGAATCATTTTTACCCTAAGACAAAGACCTCCTATAGCCTTCTTTCCTATAGGAGGTCTTTAGATTTTGCAGCCTATCTTTGTGCGTCACTCAAGTAGAGATTCTTATTTTTTGATTTTCATTGAACGCATTGGCTCCAATTGATGTAATGTGGAATTTTTGTGAGGCATGATCAGTTTGTGTGAAATAAAGATGAGCCAAAACTTTTTATGCGTTTTCCGGACAGCCGCCCTCTTTCTTGCCTTCCATAATCAACACGTTCTTTCCTTCAAAGGCGAACCCGTATTTTTGTATTCGCTCCGCAGCCACGCCCTTGGCCTGTAAGGCGGCGGCGTATTGTTTTTCATCGATCTGCGCTAAGGCCGCCTGGGCGGTTTCTTCCAGGCTCTTTTCACGCCTAGGCTGGAAAACCTTGAATTCCAGAATCATCGCATCGTCCTCTCGATTAAGCGGTTCCAGCGTCACGTCATACCTGCCGAACCCGCTTTCACGGTTGGAAGTCAAGGCGTATCTGCCGGTAAGCTCCACCATCAGGCCCAAAACGAAGCCGTGGTAAAAGCGTTCCGGCTCCGATCGGGAAAGCTCTTTTCCCGTGTCGAAATAGCTGAATGTGGACAGCGCCACGTTGTTCATGTACTCGTTCATGGCTTCCAAATCACCGGAAAGCAAGGCTTTGATGAACCGGTTGTAGTTTCGGCGGTCCCTTTGGAACCAATCCCGCACCATGGAGTAAAACATGCGCCTGACTTCCCTGTTGGTCAGTGCCAGCTCGTACTCCGGCCTTCCCAAACCGTCTTCCTCTTCCAGAGGAATCGTTTTTCGCTCCACCTTCAAATAGCCGCTGGCCAAAAGCAGGCTCCAAATCGCCGTTTCGCTTCCATCCAATTCGCCGTACACGATCTGTTCGTCAATGTCGGTCACGATGGTTCCCCCGCCAAGCAGCGTTTCGAAATCCCGCTTGATTTCCTCGCTTCCCTCTCGGATCAATTTGCCCGCCAATCCGTTGGAACTGGAATTGGCCCAGTAGGCACCCACTTCTCTAGCGTCCAAACAGTTGATAATAGACCAAGGATTGTAAATGTCGGTCTTGTCCCCGAAGGTGAAGCCATCATACCAAGCTTTTACTTCTTCTTTCTTGTCGGACAGGCCCTGCTCGTCCAGGGCGGCGAAGACTTCTTCTTCTGTGAAGCCGAAGCAGTCCGCATATTTCTTGGATGTGGTGGTCACCACTTTCAAATTGTTCAGGTCGGAAAAAATGGACTCCCTGCTGACCCTGGTGATGCCCGTCATGATGGCCCGTTCCAAATAGGGATTGGTCTTGAACGTGTAATTGAACACCCCCCTGATGAAGGCCGCCATGTCGTCCCAATAGCCGCCCACGTAAGCTTCCTGCATAGGGGTGTCGTATTCGTCCAGCAAGATGATCACTTTCTTTTCATGATAACGAGACAAATAATCCGCCAGCTGGCGCAAGGCCAATGACGCATCCACGTCATCCATGTCAATGGTCTTTCTGCGGAACGATTCTTTTTCTTGCTGAGCCAAAAGGTCTCCTTCCAATAAGAATTCCCGCTTTGCGTATTGGTCGGCAATGATTTCGCATATTTCCCTCCGTGCATTCTTATGATTCCCAGCTTTCACACCTGCGAAGCTGAGAAAAATCACCGGGTAGGTCCCCTGCAGCTGCCGATATTTCTCATCTTTCCAAATGGAAAGTCCTTCAAACAGATCGCTTCTTCCCGCATAATCCGTGGAAAAAAATTTTTCCATCATGCTCATGTTCAATGTCTTCCCGAACCGCCTTGGCCGGGCGATGAGCGTCACTTCGTCGTCCGCTTCCCACCACTCCTTGATGAAATGGGTCTTGTCCACGTAAAAGTTGTTTCTTTCGCGCAGCTTTTCAAAATCCTGTCGCCCGATGCTGATGACTCTGGCCATATTCTCTCCCGCCCTTTCTTGATTTCCCCCTTTTTCATGGGTCTATTCTAACATTCTGGCTTTGAAATGGCAAGCGGTGCGTTATGGCAGATCGTGTCAAGAGTTCATTGGCAAAGGCGGAGCGGTCTTTTTTCCTTTAAAAATATCCTTTGTTTCGTTGTTCGTTTTTCCTGGGCTATGACGTGGACGGCGTAAAGGACGTGCTGGGCTGTGGATCGGTGAATCAGAAGGGAAGCACTACTGGATGCGGATCTTTGACGAGATCCGGGCCAGGGGCGTGGAGGATGTGCTGTTTATCAGTATGGACGGGGTGTCAGGATTGGAAGAAGGGGCAAGGAGCATCTTCAAGGATGTTGTGGCGCAGCACTGCATCGTGCGCCTAATCCGCAATTCCATCAAATATATACCGTCAAAGGGTTACAACGCATATACAGCGGCGGAACTTGAGGTGTACGTTTTAGGACTGCACTGAGGAGTCACTCTGTGGCTCTCTTTTATGTTTTTCGCTCTTTTTTCTTATTTCTAATCGCAGCTTTTATCTCCTTTAATAACCTTGCTGCTTCTCGGTCACAAAAATTTTCAGCAGAATACGCCTGCGCATAATAACAGCGATTGATCTCCGCTGCCATGTCATCCATTTTTTGGCGTAAAGCCGTACCTTCCGGCGCATAGGCTTTGGCCACTTTATCCATGAAAGACTTGGGCGTATCGGAAGCCTTCATTCTATACTCTGTCCGCTTGCAAAGCTTTGCCAGTTTATATAAAAACTTTTTCGGGCCAGTCCTGCGCACTTTTCGCTCCTTGACCCACAAAGCCAAAGAACGTCTGGGGCTTTGCCGCTTTTCTTTTACTATCTTTTCCGGCCTTTGGGCTCTGACTTTTTCCACAGCCCGCCATTTTTTGAAGATTTCCCAAAGGAGCACAAACATCAGCGTGAATACCAAAGCCGCAAGGATGAGGATGACCACAACACCCATGGTCACATCGACTCCGCCTTGTTCATGGCTTTCTTCCATAACTTGAAGCGGCGCAGTATCCTTACGGACCGTGCCCAGATGCCCATAGATCCATAACAGGATCTGTTCCATATGAAAGAGCAGGGTTTTGGCCCAAGCTGCCAGCTGCTTTCCCACTGCCACACACAAGCTCTGGGCCTTATGACCGAGAAATAGCCACAGCAGGCAGGCCAGCAAGCCGCCGCCATAGATGAGTCCTGCCAAAGCTTTGATCTTTAAGTCCCTTCCCGCTGAACCAAAGAAAGCCGCATGGCAGCGAAAGATACGCACATTGGTGACGCACAGCAAATTCAGCAGGAGCGCCAGCAGAAAATAGGCCTGGCTGATGCCAGGGCCTTTTCCCGCAGCCGCCAGGATCGCCGCCAGCACCACAAGGCCGATCATGACTTCCATCTTCAGCACAAAGAGATGTTCATCCTCTTCGACCTTTGTTGACTGCCATGCCAGACCGATCAAAACCCCACAGCCCACGTACCGCAAAAGGGTACCAAAGTTTTCGTATCCCTGGGTTCCATGAATGGCCATGGCCGCAAACAGCAGGCCCGCTATGACCATGACTGTTCTGCCATTTTCTCCGATCCTGGCCGCAAACTGATTTTGCCCAATATAAGAAAACAACCCGATCCCAGTCAGGATGCAAAGATCAATCCCATCCACATGGTGATGAAACTGAAATTTTTCCACAAAAATATTGACCATGCAATAAAAAATGAGATTCACTGTATAAATATCCGTGATCCACAAAAGGATGTTATTGTTCCGTTCTCTCATTTTTGATCTCCCTTGCCACCGATGTAAGGTGGATCATTGTTTTATCCCTGTGACGCGCCGCAGATGGCACAGAGCGATAAGACACATAAACCATCTTTTCTTTTGGCAGGATCGCCGTAAATGGATCGTTCACTTTTCCCGCATCGTAAGTAAAGTAATAAAACCGCTGGATCCCGTCTCTATAGCGGATAATGTCAGAAGGTTCATACTCTGAGCGATTGATTTGTATTTCTTCCCGCTGGATTTTCTGCTCTCTGGCCTTGATAATGGCGGAAGAAAGACTGGAGCGTTCCTGGAGGATGGTGAATTTTACCGGTTCCTCAGGCTCAGTATGAATCATATGGTATCTTGCCAGAGCCTGATTGATCGCTTCGGCGCAACAATCATTCTGCCAGACAATGGTTATCGGCTCTGTTTCATTTCCTCGGGGAAGCGTGATCCCGCAGGCCAGGCCTTTTTCATTGAGCCTGGTGATCAACGACTGCACCACCCGCAGAGTGACCTCAAATTCCCCTTTATCGGCAAATTGATTGTTAAAGCTTTCTCCATCAAAGATAAAATGAATCCTGGACATCTTCATGCAGTCATGGATATCCACCCTCAGTCTTTGCTCTTTGGCAAATACCTTCCAATTGATATGTTTGGCGTGATCTCCGTTTTCATATTCCCGCAGATGATGGAGCAGCGTAATATCTTTCCTCGTTCCTTTTGCTCCCTGATAACTATCTTCCTGAATGCGCAGAAATGGCTGCGGATCAACGTCCATGGCCAGAACATGGACAAGGATGGTCAGCGATTCCATTTCTAAGGGCAAACAGCCTCTTCGCAATCCCAACAGGTCACCGGAATAAAGATAGATTTGTTCTATTTTTTCTTCACCCCGTTGAACAGCCGTCAATTCCGTCTCGTATTCCGCGGTTTCTCCCTGCCGCAGCACGGGACAGGAAAATTCTATGATGCCCGCGGTGTCCACCTGGTACATGCGGGCCTTTCCCGCCTCGTCTGTTGTCAGGGGACGGTAATACGGGGAGCACTCAGGATCCAGCACGCTGAAGCGTTGTATGGGCACTCGCACTGTGCCATTAACCAGCGGCATTCTCCCTGTATTGGTGATTTTGCAGGTTAGGATCACAGGCTCCCCGATCCTGGCCGCGAACCGGAGAAAGGAGATTTCACAGCGCAATGCTTTACCGCTCTTGCCGCTATAAAAACAGGCAAAAAAGGCAATGGCTGACAGAAACACAAAGACCAGGGCCAATTCTTCCAATCCCACTAGCGAGACGAAAATGGCCATCAACAGTGCGGCGATAGCTGCGGGAACACTGGCGAAGCTCATGTTGTTTTCTATGAAAACATTTTTTTCTTTGGCATTGTTCATTTTCTTACTTTCGTCTCTTCTATGATTTTTTTGATCATGGCCTCACCGCCTTTGACGGCTCCGGTGCCCATGGGATTAACGATCATGCGGTGGGCCAGCATAGGAACAGCTAGCTCCTGGATATCATCTGGGGTGACAAAATCTCTGCCCTGGATCATGGCCCATGCCTTTGCCCCTTGGACAAGGCTTTTCGCAGCTCTGGGACTGGCTCCCACCAAAATTTCCTTTTTCTCTCTGGTGGCTTTGATGATGTCCATCACATATCCGATGATTTCCACAGAAACATGTATGGCCTCACAGGTGCTTTGGATTTCCAAGAGGGTCTCCGCCTGGGTAATGGTTGAAACCTCTTGAAGGTCATTGACAAACCTCATGTTTGCCAGCATGTAGGCCTCTTCTTCCGCCTTTGGGTAGGAAAGAGAAATCTTCACGAAAAATCGGTCCAGCTGCGCCAGAGGCAGGTTGAAGGTGCTCTCGAATTCCACAGGATTCTGAGTGGCCATGACCACAAATGGTTTTGCCAGAGCATATAGGTTTCCATCGATAGTCACCTGGTGCTCTTCCATGGCTTCCAGAAGCGCGGACTGTGTTCTGGGAACCGCTCTGTTGATTTCATCTGCCAGAAGGATGTTTGTGAAAATCGGCCCCTTGCGAAACTTGAAATCTTGATCCTTTTGGTCATAGATCGTCACCCCCAGGATATCACTGGGCATGAGATCCGACACGAATTGGATCCGTTCAGAGGCCAGCCCCAAGATCTTGGCCATGGTTTTTACCAGGGTGGTTTTTCCCGTGCCTGGAACAGCTTCGATCAAAACATGTCCGCCGGAAAAAATCGACATGATCATTAATTTGATTTCTTTTTCATTGCCAACGATCACTTTCCTGCATTCCTGCAAAATATCCTGGCATAGACACTTAACATTTTCCATTTTTTATCCCTCCTAAGTCGGCAGGACACGGCCACCAGCATATGGTCTAGCCAACCCTTTCCTTCATTATACACGAATCCGGCAAAGATTCACAGGATTCAATAACGCACGAAGAGCCGCCATACATGATCATGTACCGCGGGCTCTCCATGCCTCAAATCATTAAAACATTTTTGTTTGAACTTTTATTTTAATTCCCCAATGCTCTTCAAATACTTCTCATATGTTTCCTTGGACTGATCGTAACCTAATTCTTTGGTCTTTTCTTCGATCTTGTTCATCCACAGGTCATAAGCTTCTTTTCCCGCGTATTTATCGCCAGCAATCATGTCGTTTGCTGCCTGGGAAGATTCCTGCATCTTCTTCAGCGTCTCATATGGCAGATAGAGCGCGTCGCATCCATTGTCAGCGAAATATTTCAGATATTCTTCATTATGCTCCACGCAGTAATCCGTCATAGTCTGGCAGGCATTGTCAATCGCAGTCTGCAGGACTTTCTGCTGTTCTTCGGTATAGCTGTTCCAACTTTCTTCACTGACTGTCCAGATTACGACGTGCCATACGTGGTTGGCATTGGTAATGTAATTCTGCGGTTCGTAGAGTTTGCTGGAATAGGTTGGCTCTACTGGGTTGCTCTGTCCGTCCAGCAGTCCCTGCTGCAGGCCAGCGTACACTTCGCCAAAGGCCAGCGGCGTGGCTGTGGCTTTCCAGGAATTGATGGATGCCATGTGGATCGGATTTTCCAGAGTCCGCAGTTTCATGCCCTTCCAATCGGAGAAACCCTGGACCTTGTCGTTAGTGGTAAAGGTTCTGTAGGTCAGCGTGGAGAATCCCATGACTTTCAGGCCAGAACCCTCGCACTGTTTTTTCACGTAAGAGCTGAATTCCTCGTCATTGTAAACAGCCTGCAGAACTTCTAACCCTTCATCAGGATTGCCGATCCATGGCATCTGATAGTCGAACACATAAGCGGCTGGTATAAATGACGAATAGGTGCCGGCAATGGTCATGTACAACTGTGTTTCACCCATCTGAACGGACTGGATAACCTCAGCCTCACTGCCCAAAGTGCTCGCGCCATAGACTTCCACATCGAAAAGTCCGCTGTCTTCCAGTTCCTTTTCCAGCTGTGCGTTGGCTTTTCCAAAAGAGGTGTCCTCAGCCATGGAATGTCCAACCACGAACTTTGCCTTTTCACCAGAACCTGCGGAACCCGAGCCGGAGTCTCCGCCGCCGCATCCTGCCAGGCTGAACACGGCGATCACGGCAAATGATAACAAAACAGCAAGTTTCTTTTTCATGTTCTCTTCCTCCTTTTCAATGGTGGCAGCGTCAACTTCACTGCCTTGGTAATAATGCTGATGATGTTTTAATGACTTTTTATCCTATAGAAATTCTCACAGCAGAGCCATTGAGAACCAAGGAACAAATACGATCAGCAGCGCAGCGATCATAAAGACTCCGAGGATTGGATAGGTTTTCTTGCCAAGGGGCATGATCCCCACCCCGCTCATTCCACTGGCTACGTACAGATTCAACCCCACTGGAGGAGTGACAAAGCCTGTGGCAAGGACCACGATCATGATCACGCCAAAATGGACTGGATCAATCCCAATGGATGTGGCGATCGGAATAAAAATCGGTGCGATGATCAAGAGGGCACTGACTACTTCCATGACCATTCCCAGCAGAATCATGATCACAACCATGAACAAAATAATGGCTATCTTTGAGCTAAAAATGCTGGTCACCGCATTGTTGACCACTGTCGGCACGCCCATCAAGGCCAGGACTCTGCCAAAGGCCATAGCCACAGCCACGATATACATGACAGAAGCCAAAGTTTTCAGTGTTTCCCGAAACACTTCCGGATAATCCTTAAAGGATAATGTTTTATACACGCACTGACTGATGATAAAGGAATAGATCACAGCAATGCAAGCGGCCTCTGTCGGGGTCATGACTCCGCTGTAGATGCCGCCCAAAATGATCACTGGCATCAAAATTGCGAAAAAGCTTTCCTTGAATACTTGTATGAATCCTTTTTTCCTCATTACCGATACGCTGGCATGTATCTTCTCTTTGTCTTCCCCTTTGATTTTCCAGTAAACATACCCGTAACCAATGAGGAAGATCCCCACCAAACATCCTGGAAGAATCCCAGCGATGAACAAATCACTAATGGATTCGCTGGCCGTGATCCCGTACCAGATAAACGGTATGCTTGGCGGGATCATGACACCTAGCGTTCCGGCCACGGAAATAAAGGCAGTTGTCCATACCCTGTCATATCCAAGGTCGCATAAAAGCGGCAGGTGATAACTACCGTTGCTTGCAGCCCCGCAGTGATGTTACCGATGAAATACCCGAAAAAGTCGAACAGCCTTTTGCTGATACCGCCCCGTCCCATGACAACGCCGCAGAAGATAAACAGCGGCACCGCAAGGATCACATAAGAATCCAGGCAGCTGGCAATGTTTCGATAAACATATTCCCCCGTTACGCCATGGACATCTGTAAACAGCGCCACAGCGATCATGGACCACCCAACGCTGACTCCAATGGGAACGCCTAATACTAATAATCCTACGAAAACAATGGCTAAAACTGATAAACCACTCATTTAAGTCCCCCTCCTCTCACTGATTTGATTCCAGAACTTCACTTTCACTCTTTTTCACCGTGCGTCTGATCATCTTGTAAAACACTTGGATCAGACGCAGGATCGCCAGGACGCATCCTGTCAAAAATGCGGCGTATACGATCCACATGGGCATGCCCATGGCCGCACTCGTCTGGTTATAAACCACGATTTTACCCACAGCGATAAATCCCTGCCAGATCATGACAACGCAGAAAGCGAAAAAGACGATATTCTGGACCAGATTCAGCACTGTTTTTATTTTAGGAATAAATGTCTCCAAAATATCCACTTTCAATGAATTCCCTGCTTTAATGGAATAACTGATCCCCAAAAATGACAGCCAAATAAAGATATACCTGCATAATTCTTCTGGGAAGGACATTGCCTGGCCGATGATAAATCTCATGAAAATCTGCACAAAAGTGATCAGTGTGATCGCAGCCAGCATAATTGCCATTAGGGTTTCTTCAAAGTAATCGTCGATCCACTTCAATAGTTTCATTTTCTCCTCCTTTTTCAAAGCTGGTGTTGTGCCCAGTTGTTACTTGTGACAGCTATCGCCGCCTATTCTGCCGTAATCTCCAACTAGGCGGCGACGCTAGAAGAACGATTGCCGAAAAACAGGCTTGCCCCCGCGAATGGTCATCAAAGGCACGAATACCCGCTGGCTCTCCCTTTCGCCGCCAAACCGGTCGAAGAAGGTCTGCTTTACATCCATCACGTCCAGGATAGCGATATCCGCCCGGCTACCAGCCTCCAGGGTGCCGATTTCCCGCTCCATCCCAATGGCCGCAGCTGGGTTATAGGTAACGGCCCGCAGGATGTCCAACTGATCCATTCCACACATGAGAGAAGTGTTCATTGCGTTAATCAATCCATAGGAAGGCCGCTTCCAGATGCTGGACTGTACCAGATCAGAACTGATAATATCAGGATAAAAGCCTTCTTCATAGGCATCAGTCAGGTTGTTGATAGACCAATGGATATTTCCATTTCCAGTTTCAAACAGTACGCCCCGTTTCCTTGCTTCGTACAAAAATTTTTTCACATGTCTGTTTTCATCGAATATGGTCTCGCCCAGATTTTGATAAAGGTGTGTATAGGAATCGCCCTTTCTCAGTAGCTTGAGAACCCCTTCAATAGGCGCATCTTCCGGGATATTGGCTACATGAACGGCAACGATGCATGGATAACCTTGCTCCTTGATCTTATTTGCGATTTCAATGGACTTTTCCAGGGGAGCGAGCCCGTACCCTTCTGTGGTTTCTTTGGAAATTCTCATCTTTAGGCCCTTGATGACATCCGGATATTTCTTGAAAAAACCAAAAATCTCCTCATAGAGCATATCGTCAGGATCGCATGTTTCCCCGTGTTTATAAGCGGCTTTCACGCCTTCCGGAGACACGTTAATATATGCCTTGATCTCTGTCATCGCTCTTGTGATGTCACTGCGATAAAACGAATCGAAATTCATGATGCCCGCAGAACCCGCATCCACTGACGTTGTGACGCCCTGCCCAGGGCATACGATGTCTGCGTTGATGCCCAGGTTGCAGCCTCCATAGTAGTAATGCGCATACAGGTCAATAAGGCCTGGCAGCACATACTTTCCAGCAGCGTCAATGACTTCTTCCGCATCTTTTAGCTGATAGCCTTCTACGATTTTTCCTTTTTGATAGTAGAGGTTCTTTGCCTCCATGCACTTTTCTTTTGCGTTAAAAACGTTTCCATTTATAATGGCAGTCAATCCTTTTATCATTTCTCTCCCCCCCTTTCTTGGTGGTCCTTCATGATGATGTTCTGGCATAATCACTGGCACGCATGATCACCTTTAATGCTTCTTTCTTTTCTAATAGTTCAAATCCGGTCCTGAAATCTTCCAGCGGAATCTCATGGGTGATCAAAGGGGCGAGATCGATTTTTTTCTGCCCCATCAGCGTCAAGGCTAGCTTCCACGCTTCATAAGTGGCTCCAAAGGAATAAGCGATAGTACAGGATTTAAACACGGCGCTCACCCAGGGGAAAGGTAGGTCCGCTCTAACGGTTTCTCCAATGGCAACAATGGTGCCGGTTTTTTTGAGCAGCTCCACCATACCATAGATTGCTGAATCCGCTCCAGAGGCTTCCACAATGACATCTAGACCCAGTCCATCTGTCTCTTGTCTGACGATTTCTTTCAAATCTTTCTGTTCCACGTTTACGACCACGTCAATGCCCAATTTTCTGGCAATGGGAAGTCTCACCTGTTCGTCCGCGTTTGTCCCTGTGAGAATCACCTTTTTGGCTCCAATGGCTTTTGCCACCATAGCGTTGATCAGTCCGATGGTGCCGCAGCCTTGAACGAGAACCATGTCTCCGATTTTTACGGTTCCTCTGACGATCAGTGCTTGTGTGGCTACGCTGACCGGTTCTGTCATTGCTGCTTCATTAAAAGAAACATTGTCTGGAATCTTGATCAAAAGATGCTCTGGCGTGCAGAAATAGCTTGTCCAGCCTCCGTTAACTTTATAGCCTACTGGTTTTCTTTCTGGGCAGAGAATGGGCCTTCCGGTCCTGCAAAACTCACATGCTCCGCAGACTTCCTTGTTATTTTCGCTGACAACTCGATCCCCGATTTTCCATTTGGTGACTTTACTTCCGACTCTGACGATTTCTCCACAAAATTCGTGTCCCACCACGACTGGGGGCGTGTACGTATGATTATCATGGTACAAATGAAGCTCGCTGCCGCAGATTCCTGCTGCCATCACTTTGATCTCCACCTCGTGTTCCATAGGGTTAGGACGCTGGACATCCCGAATTTCCCATCCGTCTTTTCCATCCTTGAATTTTACGACTGCTTTCATTGCTTTATCCTCTTTCTCTCCATCAACCAGTGTATCCACCCAGGATTTCCACACAGGTCCCTGTTATGTAAGAACCACCTTCCGAAGCCAGAAAGGTGATTACCTCTGCGACTTCTTCCACTGTTCCTAATCGTTTCAGCGGTATCCTGGACAACACCTCGTCCAGTTTCTCCTTGCTCAGCATCCTTGTCATCGCTGTGTCGATCCTTCCTGGTGCCACACAGTTCACAGTGATATTATATTTTCCTACCTGTTTTGCCAGCGTCTTAGTAAGTCCGATGATCCCGGCTTTTGACGCAGAGTAATGAGCCGCCGAGTTGATGCCTCCATGAACACCTGCTAGTGAAGATAGACTGACGATCCGTCCCCAGTCATGCTCCTTCATATAGGAAAAAGCCTCCTTAGAGCACATGAAATTGCTTTTCAGGTTAGTGTTCAAAACTTGCTCCCACATATTCGTAGTGATTTCATAAAATGGAAGCTTTGGTGAAATGCCAGCGTTATTGATCAAGATATCGACTGCGCCAAGTTCCTCCTTCGCAATCTTGAAAAGCGTTTTAATATCCGCTTCTTTCGTTACGTCACCTTTTACAAAAGCGCCTTTTACACCCAAGGCTTTGATATCATTCAATGTTTCATTGCCTGTTTCCGGGTCCAGGTCGTTGATGCACACATTGGTACCTTCCTTGGCCAGAGCCAGGGCACAGGCCCTCCCGATGCCTTTCCCTCCGCCGGTCACAACGGCTGATTTTCCTTTGATTTTCAGATCCATTTCTGCCTCCTCTCCTGTAAATTCATAGCTGTCTTTCTTACTCATTGTAATAAGCAATTCCTATGCCAACCCTAGGCTCTTTCCACACTGTCCTTGATTAGAATTTGATAATTCCAACTAATTAAAATTTTTTATTTTTTTGAACGAATTTTTTTATAAGAAATTCGAGAAGCATTTCGTGTTCAAAGTGTTCCATAATAGCGCACCTTGAACACAGCCCATATAGAACAGCTGTCACGCATGTTACACTTTCATTGGTTTCTTTCGATTTCATATCTTTTTATTTTCCGATACAGCGTGTTTCTAGCGATTCCTAGAGCTTTTGCCGTTGCCTGGATGTTCCAATTTTTTTCATGTAGGGTTTTCAGAATTAAGGCCTTTTCCGCATCTCCTACTGTGCGATTCTTTTGCTTTGATTTCATCTCCACCGCAGCTTCCCCCTCCTGCGGAACCCCCTTTGTTGATTCTGTCAATCCCCGGTAAGACAGCACCTCTTCTTTTGTGATACGTTCTTTATTGGCAGTCCTGGCGATCACCCAGCTTTGCTCCAATACGTTTTCCAGTTCTCTCACATTGCCTGGCCATGTGTAGGCTTTTAACAACTCAACCGCAGCTGTCTCTATTTTGATTTCTTGCTTCAATCTGGAGGAAATCTTGGCTAAGAGGTCCTTCACTAAAATTTCCACGTCTCCTGTCCGATCTCTGAGCGGTGGGATCATAATGGAAATCACATTGATTCGGTAGTAAAGGTCCTCTCTGAACTGACCTTCCCTCACCATTTTCCATAGATCCGTGTTGGTGGCGGCGATGATCCTCACATTGACGGGAATCTCTTCGTTTCCTCCCACCTTCATAATGGATTTGTTTTGAATGACGCGCAGTATTTTCACTTGCATGTCCAATGACATGGAATTGATTTCATCCAAAAAGATGGTGCCGCCCACCGCCAGTTCAAATTTGCCGACCCCACCTTCTTTTCTAGCCCCGGTAAAGGCACCTCCTTCATATCCGAACAATTCGCTTTCTAACAGGGTGCCAGGAATCGCTGAGCAGTTGACCACCACAAAAGGTCCGTCCGCATACAGGCTCGCATTATGAATGGACTGTGCGAATAGCTCTTTGCCGGTCCCGCTTTCTCCAGTGATGAGAATGTTATTATCCATGCCTGCCGTTTCTTTTGCCAGTCTGATCACCTGTTTGATTTCACAGCTTTCTCCGCTGATGTTTTCAAAGGTATAATGTGCTTTTAATCCGTCTTTTCCGCCTTGCTTTGTATGTTTCCCTCTGATTTCTTTTGCTTCGATCATAACGCCTCTCAGTTTTCCATCGCTGCCGACCAAGGGTCTGATGCTGGCGTTGTATTTCGTGGAACCGGAAATCAACCTTTGGTTCAACATGGGTTTTTTTGTTTTAATGACATCATAAACCGGAGATCTGTTTCCCCATATGTTTTCGCAGGAGAACCCGATCACATGCTCCCAGCCTTCCAAAACCGTATCATATGCGGCTCTGTTAGCCATAATGATCTTTCCGCCTTGATCCGCTATGATAATGGGGTGTTCAATCAGCTCGATCAAATTCGCATTCAGTAAATGAGAAAAGCTCTCTGCGCCTTCCATCCTATGATTGGCAAAACGATATTCGATGCTTTCTTTTAGAGAAATCAACAGTGCCATAGTATGTTTATGCAGTGGCCAAATATAACCCTCGACCGTGATCACTGCCATAAGCTTTCCATCAGCACCCATGATCGGAGCCGACACGCAGGTCAGGCTGTGCAAGGCTGTCCTGTAATGTTCATAAGCCATCAGGCTGATGGGTCTCTCCAGCAGCGCAGCTAAGTTGGTAGCATTTGTCCCCGCATCTTTTTCATTATGGCTTTCTCCTAAAACGATTTCTCTCCGTTCTGAATCACCCTCTTTTAATTTTCTCCCAAAGCGTCCTATAAGATATAGATCCTTGTCATATAGATCGATCCGGTACCCTGAGTCCAGGATGCTGCCGGCGGTTTCCTGCAAAATCGGTCTGATGGTTTCTATTAATGCCTCGTTTTGTTTCAGCCTTTGATCTAGTTGTCTTTGGGACAACACGATCATATTGTCATCATATGGATTTAATCCTCGATCCTTGCATCGCCGCCAGGAACTCAATATTTCCGGGGCCAGGGAGCTGCCCGCCATTGCTTTGCCCGTATGCATGAAAGTTTCCCATTCGCGCTTGCCGTTGTCTAACTTGTCTTGCAATGCCTTCCATTCCGTTAGCACATCTCCATTCCATTGATATAAACTCATTTTTTACCTCCTCCTACTGATAGTATAACAAAGTCGGCTTTACTGATTCCCTTGCAGCGGCAGGCTTTGTTGAAATCCCCAGAATATAGCCAGCGATATTTTGGGAATAATAAAAGTATAGCAAAGAATCCCTTCTTCGCTATACTTTCATAGATTGAGGAGAATGTGTTAAAATGCCTTTGGAACATCTGCCGCCTGTTCTGTGCGGGCATCGATGACAGCGGGTTTTCCGCATGCGAGTGCTTCTTTTATCGCTTCACCGACGTCTTCTGGCTTGATGACTTTCTTTGCCCAGCATCCGTATGTTTCCGCAATCTTGCAGAAATCAACATCCGGGAACTGGTAGCGCCTTGGCATCTTTTCCATTTCATTCTTGTAAACAAGGCTCAAGTCCGGCCTGCACTGGACAAGGGCTTCATTGTTATTGATGATCGTCACTGTATGGATCTGGTTTCTAACAGCGGTTTCCATTTCATTCAAGTGATAATAAAATGCGCCATCGCCTGTGAAACAAATGATTGGGCGATCTTTTGCCGCACATTTCACACCTAGTGACGCAGGATAACTCCATCCCAAGGAACCCGCAGCCCGTAAATATTTCTGCCCTGGCTTCATTCTTAACATGGTAGCGGACCATACGGCGGAATAACCGGTATCCGCCACAAGAACGGCGTTCTCTGGAAGTGCTTTGCTGATTTCTTCACACAAGCGTTCCGGGCGCATTGGCAGCGCATCGCTCTGCTGATATTTGGCATAATCCGCCAACGTGGTTTTGACATATGCCTGGCATTGTTCTTTCCACTGGATTCTAGTCGCTGCCGCGATCCCGGCTAATAGCTGTCTGGAAACTGCTTTTGCGTCTCCCAAAAGCCCGATGGAGTTCGGATAATTTTTGCCGAGTTCAATGGGGTCAATGTCGATCTGAATGACTTTGGTCTCCGTGTTTGGAACTTTCCAGTCAAAGGTGGTCTGATCACCTGTCTGGGTGCCAATGAAGATTACTAAGTCCGCATCGAGAGTCACCTTGTTGGCGCAGTCCATTCCATAGGAACCCACGATTCCGCACCAGAGTCCGTCTGTTTCATCGATCAATGCTTTGCCGTCTGGAGAAGTGACGATAGGGATGTCGCCCTTCTGGGCCAGCTGGTAAATCTCTGGGCCAGCGTCGGAAATCATCGCACCTCTCCCAATGACGATCACTGGTGCGCTTGCCTGGTCGATGGCTTTGACCGCTTCTTTCACCACATCAAGATCAGCGACCGGGCGATACGGCGGATAGGCGGAATATTTGGTTTCTACGCAGACCGGCTCGTTGACGGAACCGACTTCTATGACTCTTCCCGTGTGATTGCTCAAATCCGCATGGACCGGGCGAGGCTTTCCTGTGACTGCGGCTCGAAAGCACTGCCTGAGAACCGTTGGCAGCTGATTTGATGTAGAAATATCAGCGTTGAATTTGGTGATTCCTTCGTATAACAACCTGTGGTCCGCTTCCTGGTAGCATCCTCGATATTGGTATTCTGGTGTTTTTTTGCCTGTAAATGCGATAACCGGCGAGTTCGCAAGCCAGGCTTCATGGATGCCGCCCGCAAGGTTCTCAGATCCGATGGACTGACACATGCAGAGTCCCGGCTTTCCAGACATTCTCGCATAACCGTCCGCCATGTACGCAGCGGCGTTCTCAGAATGAGCCATGACCCGTTTCACGCCCATTTCGCCAAACTCTTTATTCACCATTCTAAGCATCGCCTCCACATAGAAAACGTGGTCCACTCCATACCCCTGCAAGGTTTTCGCTATATATTGATATCCGTCCAACTTCTTATCCATTTTGATCCTCCTTGTATATAGAATATTTTGATATATTTAAGATAGTTGCAAGGAGTATGCCAAAAATTTCGAATCACTGTTGGCATGTTGAAACCCCACTGTTTCAGCGATTCTAACAGAACAATGTTTGATTTTTCTGTCTCATTCTGCCCTTTGAAATGCTCTATTGTGGAACACGGAAAGGGACAGATGTGACACTATTTCATGAAAGGTGTCACATCGCACAAAGATTTTCTCAAAAAATACCTAAGCCTGCTGGATCCCTTTTTGGGGTCCGAGCAGGCATTAAAATCACAGTGTCACGTTATTTCGATTATTGTACGGCTTTTGCTTTGGAATCAGAAAATAGGCGTAAAAACCGTTTATGAGTTTTCCCCGCCGTACTTCCCTTTCTTGCCTTCCAGAATCAATACGGTCTTTCCTTCAAAGGCGAACCCGTATTTCCGTATCCGCTCCGCAGCCACGCCTTTGGCTTCCAACGCGGCAGCGTATTGTTTTTCTTCGATCTGCGCCAGGGCCGCTTGGGCGGTTTCTTCCAGGCTCTTTTCTTTGCTAGGCTGGAAGACCTTGAATTCCAGAATCATAGCGTCGTCTCCTGCGTCCAGCGGCTCCAGCGTCACGTCGTACCTGCCCAAGCCGCTTTCACGGTTGGAAGTCAAGACGTACCTGCCGGAAAGTTCCACCATCAGACCCAACACGAAGCCATGATAAAAGCGTTCCGGCTCTGATTTAGAAAGCTGTTTTCCTGTGTCAAAATAACTGAACGTGGCCAACGCCACCCTGTTCATATAGGCGTTCATGGCCTCCAGGTCACCAGAAAGCAAGGATTTGATGAAGTCGTTGTAATCGGAAGAGTCCCTTCGAAACCACCCTCGCACCATGGAACGGAACATGCGCCGCGTTTCCTGATTGGTCAGTGCCAGTTCATATCGAGGTCCATCCAATCCCTCTGTTCGCCTGATCGCCTTCAAGTAACCGCTAGCCAAAAGCAAACTCCAGATAGCCGCCTCGTTTGCGCCCAATTCCCTGTACACGATCTGCTCATCGATTTCCGTTGCCAAAGTTTCTCCCCGCAGCAGCCGCTCAAAATCCAGTTTGATCGTCTTGCTCCCTTCCTGGATCAGCTTGCTGACCAATCCGTTGGAGCTGGAATTGACCCAGTAAGCGCCCGTTTCCCCTTTTTTCAAGTAATTGGTGATGGACCATGGATTGTAAATGTCCGTTTTGTCTCCGAAGGTGAATCCGTCGTACCAATCCTTCACTTCCTGTCTTTTGTCCGGCAGCCCTTGTTCCTCCAACGCGGCGAACACTTCTTCCTCCGTGAAGCCGAAGCAGTCCGCGTATTCGCTGGAAGTGGTGGTCACCACCGCCAGGTTGTTCAGGTCCGAGAATATGGACTCCCGGCTCACCCTGGTGATGCCGGTCATGAGGCCCCGCTCCAGATGCGGGTTGGTCTTGAAGGTGGCGTTGAAGAAGCTCTTGATGAACGCCGTCATTTCTTCCCAATAGCCGCTTACATACGCTTCCTGCATGGGCGTGTCGTACTCGTCCAACAAAACGATGGCCCGCTTTCCATGATGGTCGCGAAGGAGCTTGGACAATCTGTGGACGGCCATGATCGCCGCCCCCTCCCCCATGTGATCGGAAACCCCCCGGAAATAGGCCCGGCCTTCCTCTGACAGAGAATCGCTCTCCAGCAAATAACGATGCTCTTGGTAGAGGTCCGTCAAAGCCTGACAGACTCCTTCGTACATTCTCTCGTAACGATTGGCCTTCACGTTGGCGAAGCTGAGAAAGATCACCGGATAAGTCCCCTGCAACTTCCGATATTTTTCTTCTTCCCAGATGGAAAGCCCCTCGAACAAATCGCTTCTGCCCGCGTAATCGATGGAAAAAAACTTTTCCATCATGCTCATGTTCAACGTCTTCCCGAACCGCCTCGGGCGGGCGATGAGCGTCACCTCGTCGTCCGCTTCCCACCACTGCTTGATGAAATGGGTTTTGTCCACGTAAAAATTGTTTCTCTCGCGCATTTTTTCAAAATCCTGCCGCCCGATGCTGATGACTCTGGCCATGTCTTTCTCCCATCCTTTCTTGATTTCCCCTTTTCCATGGATTCATTCTAACATCCTGGCTTTGAAATGGCAAGCGGCGGGTCATGATGATTTGGTGGGTATTTCCCTGTGATAAAGTATCCCTTTGGCGAAACCTGGCATACCATAAAACGGGAGGAATTGATTATGAGGAAAATCTTGAGCATGGTCCTGATACTCGCCTTTTGCCTATCCCTGCCGCAACCTGTCTTTGGCGCGGCGGAACACCGGGGGATCGATGTCAGCCAGTGGCAAGGCAGCATCAACTACCGACAGGTGAAAAACGCTGGCATCAGGATCGTTTATATAAAAGCCGGGGAAGGTTCGGGATCCGTGGATCCATATTTCGAGAGAAACTACCGGGCAGCGAAAAGGGCTGGGTTGGACGTAGGTTTCTACCATTATGTGACTGCCCGGACTGTGGCAGAGGGCCGCAGGCAAGCCCGATTTTTCACATCTTTAATCCAAACGAAAAAAATGGAATGCCGCCCGGCCATGGATTTTGAGCAAGTTTCCGGCCTTTCCAGAGACGAAGCCAATGCCATTGCCAGAGCTTATCTGCGGGAGCTTTATCGATTGACAAAGTGCCGTCCCATCGTGTATTCCAACGCCTATGACGCACATGTCTTGTGGGATCAGAGCCTGACCAGGTACCCGCTATGGATTGCGGATTATGGGGTGCGAGAGCCCTATACCACCGGAAAGTGGCGGCACTGGCAGGGATTTCAATATGATGATAAAGGAGAAGTTCGGGGGATCCATGGTCATGTGGACCTAAACCGGTTCAGGGACGGGGTCTATCTAAAAGATCTGGAAAAACGCAGAATGCTGGCCGCTAGGCTGCACTGTGTGGCTTTGACGGGAAAATGATGATATATGGGTTGCCCCGACTCTCTTTTTGCTTTAGACTCCGCGGATCGTTTTATATGGGAAAAAGCGCCTCACCATCCAGTGATGAGGCGCTTTTAGCTTTAATTGATATGAAAAGAAATCAGCATGTGCTATTTACATTGTTTCAACAGCTTTTGCCATTCCTGATCCACATACTCCTGGGTGTTTTCGATCATCCACTCGTTTCCTGGACGGAACATATGCTTGAACCTGCCCTGTTTTGCCAAAAATTCTTCTACTGGCTTCTTTTTCTTTGGTTCGTAAGTCAGCCGCCACTTTCCATCCTCGATCTCATACAGGGGCCATACGCAGGTGTCCACGGCCAGCTGGCAGATTTCCGCCAAATCTTCCGTTTCGTATCTCCATCCTCTTGGACACGGTGACAGAACATTGAGGAAGCATGCGCCCTTCGTATAGATGGCTTTGCGCGCCTTTTCGTGAAGGTCCTTAAAATTGCCGATAAACGTAGTCTGGGCCGCATATGGAATATTGTGCGCCGCGATAATTTCGGTCAAATTCTTTTTGTTCTGGATTTTTCCAGGGCTGACGGTCCCCACCGGCGAGGTGGTCGCATCCGCGTAGCGAGGCGTTGAAGATGACCGCTGGATCCCGGTGTTCATATAAGCTTCATTGTCATAGCAAACGTATACCATGTCGTGGTTCCGCTCCATGGCACCGGACAGGGATTGCAGCCCAATGTCATAAGTTCCGCCATCTCCGCCAAAAGCGATGAATTTGAAATTGTCCTTGACTTTTCCCCGTTTTTGCATGGCCTTGTAGGCGGCTTCCGCGCCGCTGAGGGTCGCCGCTGCGTTTTCAAAAGCCGTGTGAATATAGCTATCTTCATAGGCTGTGTACGGGTACATGAAGGTGGAAACTTCCAGGCAACTGGTAGCGTTGGCAATGACCGCTTTGTCTTCCGGTTCCAAAGCCCGCAGAACGCCCCTTACCGCGATTCCCGCACCGCAGCCTGCGCAGAGTCTATGCCCGCCTGCCAGCCTTTCCTTTTTTTCTACTTCTTTTTTTAAATTATATGCCATTTTATCTAAACCTCGAATCTCTCACACCAATGTAGCGATAAACGTCTCCCGGATCGTCATTATCATAGATAACAAACAGATCCTGATAAATGTCGTAAAAATCTTCTACTGTAATGTCTCTGCCACCCAGGCCGTAAATGTAGTTGACGGCATAAGGCTTGTTTTCCAGGTCATACAGAGAATTTCTCGCTTCGTTGAACAGAGGACCGCCGCTGTTTGAAAAACTTTCTGCCTTGTCCATAATAGCCACGGCCTTTACTTTACACATGGCCTCCGCCAGAGGGATCCTTGGGAACGGACGGAACACTCTCAGTTTGATGAGGCCCACTTTCTTTCCTTCCGCACGCAGCCTATCTACGGCTTCCTTTCCAGTCCCTGCGCTGGAGCCGATAATCACCAGAGCCACTTCCGCATCGTCCATCATATATTCTTCAAAGAACCCATAGCTCCTGCCGGTCAGGTCTTTAAATTTTTCCGCCACATCCATGATCACTGGCATGGAGTCCTTCATGGCCTGCGCCTGCTGCCGTTTTACCTCCATATAATACGGAGAAATTCCGTAAGGTCCCACGGCCAGCGGGTTTTCATGCTTTAGCAAGTAGTCTTCTGGCTCATAGGTGCCTACGAATTCCCGCACCTTTTCGTCTTCGATGAGTTCGATATTGGAAACGCCGTGGCTGGTGATGAAGCCATCCTGACAAATCATGATCGGCAGCCTGCAGGCTTCAGAAATCAGGATCCCTTGAATAAAGTTATCATAAGCTTCCTGATTGGTCTCTGCGTACATCTGCAGCCAGCCGGAATCCCTGGCCCCCATGGAGTCAGAATGATCGTTGTTGATGTTGATTGGGCCTGACAAAGCTCTGTTGACCACTGCCATGGAAATTGGCAGCCGTGCAGATGCCGCTACGTACAGCAATTCCCACATGAGTGCCAGCCCCGCAGAGGAAGTGGCAGTGATGGCCCTTGCCCCGGCAGCCGATGCCCCCATGCAGGTAGACATAGCACTATGTTCTGATTCTACTGCGATAAATTCCGTATCCACCAGACCATTTGCTATGTATTCAGAAAAATACTGCGGGATTTCCGTAGAAGGCGTGATCGGGAACGCTCCCATCACATCCGGGTTAACCTGTTTCATAGCCATTGCCACGGCTTCGTTTCCGGACATTCTGTCTCTGATTGCCATTATTTTACCTCCTTCACGAAATCGATTGCGTCGAACGGACATACTTTGACGCAGATACCGCAGCCTTTGCAGTGCATGAAGTCAAAGTCCAGCCGTTTTCCATGTGCCACGGGGATGGAGCTGTCCGGACAGAATGGGATACAAAGCATGCAGTGTTTACATTTGTCTTCTTTGAAAACCGGTCTCATGATCCGCCAGTCGCCGGTGTTTACCATCTTCGACGTGGCTGGCTCGCATATTTCAGCCCCAATGGTCATTTCCTGCCATGTGGACTGCTCGTTGATATCCTGTGCTCGTCTTTTCATTAGCTTACCTTAACCTCTTCCATTGATTTTTTCAGTGCTTTCATGTTGCCTTCCACAACATCCGGCTTGTGGGAAAATTTGTGGCGGAAGGATTCTTCCATATCCTTGATGAACTGCTCTTGGTCAATGACCCGGCTGACTTTCACAGCCGCCGCCAGCATCGGCGTGTTAGGATAGTTCTTCCCAAGAGTTTCTGTGGAAATTTTCTCTGCATCCACCGCACAGATCTTCCCTGTATACTCGGGCAGCATTTTTCTGATTTCTTCCGGCTCTTTTTTGCTGTTGATGATCAGTGCGCCGCCTTCTTTGATGCCTTTTGTCACATCCACGGTCCCCAGCAGGGTTTCGTCAACTACCACCACATAGTCTGGATGGTAAATATTGGAGTGAACCTTGCAGGATTCGTCTGTGATTCGGTTGTAGGCGGTGATGGGCGCTCCCATTCGTTCTGGGCCATATTCCGGAAAGCCCTGGACATGTTTGCCTGAGTTAAAGGCTACGTCCGCCAGCAGCAGACAGGCTGTCTTGGCACCCTGCCCGCCTCTGCCATGCCATCTGATTTCTACTGCTTCGTTTCCTTTTTCCATTTTTTAAATGCTCCTTTCCATTGCCGTTGTATTGATCAAAGTGGAGAGGCTGCCATTGTTCCGCCCATTGAGCGGCGGCATTTCCTTCATTATTAAAAAAGCTTTTGTCCTTGTATAAGGACAAAAGCCAAAAGCTCTCGCTATACCACCTAATACAACATACTATCATACGCGTTCCTGATCACGGAGGAATACCCGTCAGAGCTTACTGCGTTTATGAAATCCCACTTCTTGGACTCTGATCTCTCATTTGTGTTTTCTAGATCCTGGTTTTCAAATTTTTTCATTTTCAGCTCTGCGACTCGGAAGTGATTTTCAGCCAGCTTTCTCCTGCCTCGGGCTCGCACCGTCCCCGATTCGCTTTCCATTCCAAAGCGCTTACTCTCTTCGTCATAGTCTTTCTCTATTTAATTTTCTTTGTGTATTGTAACCTATGGGTTTGGTGATGTCAACATTTTTTTGTTTGCTTTTCACAAATTATTTTTTGATTTGTTGGATGTTTTTCACAAGAGGCTTTTAGGGGTGGCTATGGGATATTTTTCTTTTCCGCTATCTGAACCAGTGTCACTCCAACCAGAACCATCAGCACTCCTACTGCGATATTCCAGCCGAAAGGATCATCATTAAGCAGGATGCCTGTAACAACACCTGTCACTGTAATGACATTAATATGTATGGCAGCCGTCTGCCTTGATAGCACATAATTGTACGCATACATGGCCAAAACAGAACACCCGATTCCCAGAAACAAAATTGCCAACAATGTGTGCGAAGATGAAACACAAGCTAGATATCCTGAGAAAGGGTTCTTTCCTTGCAGCACCAAGATCAGATTAAAAAAGAAGGCCCCTTCCAATGTCATCATAAACGTAATTTCACGAAATGCGCATTCTGCAAACATTTTATTTGATCCCACAGAAAAAACCGCACCAATCACCGCAGTTGTTAATAACAGCACATATCCTACTATATTCCCGCTCAAGGCAGTCGCTTTTCCGAACATAAAAATAACGATAACACCCGCAAAAGCAAGCAGCATGGAAATAACGGACAAGCCTCCAGGTCTTTCCTTATACACGCAGATCGTGATCAATGTGACAAACACTGGCAGCAATGCCAACAATATCGCCGACTCTGAAACAGAAACCAAATCCACGCCCAAAATTTCGCATATTGAATAACAGCATGGCTGCAAAAAAGCAATAAGAATAACATTTTTTCGATTCCTTTTGTTAATCTTGACTTTGATCATCCCCGTTAAAATCAGAAACAAATATGCACAAAAGGCGATTGTCCACCTGCAGGCTATCACTTCCATAGGTTCCAACGCTAAAAGCGCAGCCTTCATTCCTAAAAATGACAGACCAAAGGTAATAGATTCTAACAGTAAAATAAAAAAAACAAAATTTCTTTTTATGGTAATGGCCTTTAAATGATTCACTTTTTTCCCCTTTCTTGTTATTATATTTGATAAGATTGATTTGGAAACGAGGTGTGTCATGGCGATCAGAGTCACAGATTTGTTAAAGTTGCCGGAACTGCGTTCAGCAAAGATCATTGCTGGGAAAAACGGGCTCCATAAACCAGTTTATCGAATATCCGTATGTGACGTTCACCCCGATGATAGCATTATTTCTGACGGCATCGCTCAACAAGGCGATTTTTATCTAAGCAGCATTTTTCTGAACGAAACAGACATTTCCGCAGCGATCCACACAATCAAACTGTTTATTAAGATTGGTATCAGCGGCCTTCTCCTTGTAAACAAACTGCATCAAAGAATCTATGATCTGCCAAAAGAAATCACCGATTTATGTAACGAACTGGATTTTCCTATCATTGTCGGCGACTGTAGTCTTGCGTATCCGTCCATTATAAAAAATGGTATGGAAATGATCTTCAAAGAACGGCAGCTTTGCCTCATGGCTTCAAAAATAGAAGATCTTGCTTCTGGCAAGCTAGGGGTTTCTCAAACCATGAATATTGTAAAGGACATCTATCCTGGCCATAAGGAAAAGCTCACAGCTATATATGCGCCTTTATCCTGCCCGTATATGGATCTCATTGATGACCAATTAGAGGCGATTAATGATGACTCTTCCACAAAGGCATTCCATTACAGCAACGGCATTTTAATCATATATTCTTACGATTCCACTGCTAGCTCCACAAAAAAAGTTCAATGGCTCAGCGATATTTTAAAAAACCGTTTTGATTCTGATGTGGTTGGGATCAGTACGGACCTGGAAATCTCAGCGTTCGGCCAAGCTGTGAACGAAGCTGTGCTGGCCTCAAAGGCCGCCCTCTTTGATTTGAAATCCCCAATTTATTACGCTTCCTTGGGCGTTGAAATCTTTCTGTTGCTGCAAAAGGATCCTGCGATCATAAACGGTTACTACATGCGTTATGTAAAGCCGATTGAAGAGCACGATCAAAAATATCGTTCAAACCTGCTGGATACTATGGTATGTTATATAAAAAATGATGGTGACGCAAAGAAAACCGCTGCTGAATTGTTCCAGCATGAGAATACGACCCGATATAAAATTTCCACAGTCAAAGCGCTCATGAACCTTGAAGAAGCTCATTTTCAATTTTATCAGCACCTGCTTTTATCCGTCCGCATCTATCAGTTGATGAAAAAGTCATAGCAATGATGACAATTGCTATGACTTTTAGGGTACGTCTATGATTCTTGATGTTTACTGCTTCTTAGCGAAAACATACAACGCAGGAAACGCTTTCTTCAGCCCAAAGTATAGCACCGCAGCCACCAGGAAACCATATAGTGGAGAAAATCCCGTTGTCAGGAAGCACACGATGCTTCCAGCGGCACATGCCACCACTGCCGCGACTCCAAAGCCTTCTGGCTGGTCCCAATTCTCTGCTCTGCCTTTCCTCAACACAAAATAATCTGTTATCATAACGCCGATAATGGGAGTAAATAGATAGGATGACCAACTAAGAATATTTGAAACATAATCCATTAGCCCGATTGCTCCCAGGACAGTTCCTATGACTCCGCAAACTAGTGTCACGGCCGCTCGTTTATCTCCCTTGGCATCTAAAAGTGCCACCATGTCAATGCCTGCGCTGTACGCATTGGTCGTATTCGTTGTCCATGTGGCCAAAATCAACGCAACTGCGCCTATGATCGGAAGGCCGATCTGAACCATGATCAAAGCAATGTCATAAGTACCTGCAAGGGTAGCCATGATAGATCCCAAAATCAGCAGGATCACGCCTAGTGGAAATATTCCTATCGTTGTAGATAAGACCGTATCTTTTCTGCTTCGCTGAAATCTTGTGAAATCCGCAGCCACAACACCGGCAAAAGTCAAATATCCGTATGCCATGATCACTCCATCTATAAATTTCATTGAATCTTCCGGCGCATAATGAAGAACCGCATCCATTCCATTTTCCGCAACAACCACATACGCACCATAAAATGATATGATCAGCAGCGCTGGCACAGCTATGTAATTGAGCCATTTTAACGCATTCACGCCATACACGGCAGTCACACACATGATCACTCCCCATATGATCGTTGACAATAGTTCCGGCAATGCGATTCCCGTAATGCTTTCAAACATATGCGCAAACGCCGCTCCACAGACCTGAGCCTGAATGCCGAACCAGGATAGTAACGTAATGCCCAATACCAGGGAAAACAGAAACCTGCTTCCTGCCTTTCCAAAGGATGAGCGTAAAATCACCACAGATGGAACCCCTAAATCATGGCCGATCATCCCCGTGACGGTCATGACCGCAGTGCCTATGGCAGTTCCCAGTGCGCCTGCCCATATGGCTTCTGAAAATCCTAGCCCGCTAATAAGAATCGATCCTAACATCAGGCTGGGAACACAAATCGTGATGCCTGCCTGTATCGCCGCTACCGCTACCCAGCTTTGCCGCTCTTGATCTGGAACCCTTTCTAACGTGGATGTGTCTCCTCCAGCTCTTTTTCCCTTTGTTTACATTTGATCCCTCTTTCTCTTTCTAAGTTTTCTAATGATCTTCTTTAAGGCAGCAATTTCATTAACTCTGGGTGGATCACCTTTCCTTCTTCCATGATTTTCACATTATCAAGCCATATAGATGAGTTTAGACAGATCCCATCTGTGTGAGATATGGCGGGAATGCCATCCGGCGGCGCATCCATTGGGGAATAATAGCCAAGTCCCCATTCTGTGCAGCCCCAGATGCGCTCGTCTTCTATGATATGGCCTGATAAAACCGCTCCTGGATGGAAGCCATAACAGATATGTGCCAGCCTGTACATATTGGGATCCTGGAAATAATCCAGCCATTTTTTGAATTCCTCTGCTTGTGCGCCACCATGAATCGCAACCACCCTTCCTTTTTCGATAGTCAACTCTACTGGCTGACGTAAAATGCCGCATGGCGGTGTCAAGGAGCCGTCAAACACTAAGTTTCCGTTAATGGAGTCATATTTAGGCGCCCATCCGATTTGCCCAGATAGAAAACTTGGTCCTGGCTTTTCTGCGATCCCTATGTCATAGCCCAGCGGATTGTTGGAATCGTTTTCAAAGGTAAGGTCCGTCCCTGCGGGAGTCGTCACTCTCATTGTTTTCGCACTTTCCGTCATTTCTGAAATTCTAATCCAAAATTCTTTGTAAGCATGATTATCTACTGTGCCGATCAAGCGGTCCATCATTTCTCTATCCATGCCGCCTAAAGCAATAAATTTCAGTTTTTTGTTTGTTTTCAGCGCCTCTTCATATGGTGTGGAGTACAGTAAATACGTATTGCTAAGCTGGATCCAAATATCCGCTTTGCAAGCAGCGGCGGCCAGCGCTTTAACAGGAAGGCCTGGATCCGCGGCTTTTCCCACGCCTGGTGGTTTTGGATAATAGATCACCATAGGAATCGCGCCCGCGCTGTATACGCTGGCCGCACAAGCGTCCACTATGGCATTATCATCCTCTGTTGAGGCTGTGATCATGACTTCATCGCCTGGCTTCACCATCGCCCACTTGTTTACGATCACATCAGAGACTCTCGCAAGTTCATATTCATATAGTCTTGGCATTTTTCATTCTCCTATTCTCAATGGTTATTATTGTTTTGATATCCGAATACCGTTTTATGCTTACAGTATAAAGATTCATTCTGAAAATGTCCTCGGTTTAATTACAAGAATAAAATCTATGATTTGTGTTTTTTAAGATGTCAGCCTTGCTGCGCTAACGCGACCATGGCATCATAATAGATTTCAAACAGACTTTTCAAATGGTCAATGCTGATATACTCGTCTGCTTGATGTGCCACTTCCTTTTGCCCGGGGTAAACTGGTCCAAAAGCAACTGTGTTCGGCATGGTCCGGGCATATGTTCCCCCGCCGACAACAATGGGTCCGTGTTTTGCGTCTCCTGTATGCTCACGGTATATGTTCCATAGTCCATTGATCAAGTCACTGTCTTTTTCCATACAAATGGGTTTCAGATGATCCACTTCCTTATATTGAAACACGCTTTCATCAAGGCTTTTTTCTATATTGCCTTTAATATCCGCATACTCGGCGGTGATGGGGTATCTAATGTTACACTCTATTGTTCCTCTGCCTTCATGGATCTCTGCCTTTCCTGGATTCATCGTTAAACTTCCAGATAATTCATCGCTGCATCTACATCCCAATTTTTCCCCGTGATAATCAAGTCCAATGACATCGATGAACTGGTTTGCCCATATTGGTAGTTCCATTGCGCTTTCCTTACAGACTTCCTCAAGTATTTTCATCATTTGCGTAATCGCGTTTCTTCCTTCCTCTGGCGTGGCCGAATGAGCCGAAATTCCAAACGATTTTATCACAAGGCCCGAGCCGTATTCTCTGACTTCATATCGATCACTGTATTGACTGCAGTATGTTTGCAATTTTCGATAAATATCTTCTCTTTGCTCATCTTTTGGACACAATTCCATTTCACAGAAATCTGGCACGCTGTTTCTTGCGGTCCCGCCTTTCAGAGTTTTGATGATACTCGCTGAAAATCCCCGATCCTCTTCTACAATAAGATCAAAATCCAAGATTCCTTTTTCTCCATATATCACTGGAAACAGTCCATCTGGTGTGAACGCAGCAACCGGTGCCTTCTCTTTTTTTAAATAATAAGCAATATCCGACCACTCGTTTTCTTCATTCGTCCCAATTATAATTCTGATATTTTTCTTCAAATCACCCCCATTGTCTTTAATCGCTTTTAACGCATATAGCGATGCCATCAAGGGTCCTTTGTCATCAATTGCGCCTCGTCCATAAATCGCACCCTCTTTCACAATGGCTTTAAATGGGGATGTCTGCCAGTGTTCCCCCGCAGGAACCACATCAACATGCGCTAATACACCTATGTGTTCATTGCACTTCTTGTTTCCATATTCCACATATCCAGCATATCCATCCACAGAGCCTGCATAGAATCCCATTTTCTTTCCCGCCTCCAGCACATATTGTAATGCCTTGTTTACGTTTGCTCCATAGGGACATCCTCTTACTGCCTCTCCTTGTACACTCTCGATGTTGATCAGCTCGCATATATCAGAAATCATCTCGTCCCGATAGTGTTCAAAATCGTGTTTTTTCGTTATCATGCTTTTCACTCCTTTTTCTTTTTATTATAAAACCGCAGAAAAAAGGAAGTCCTTGTTTTAAGCATGAAAAGTTTTCTATGTTTTTGTAAAAATTAGCGGGGAAAAAAGTATGCTAGTCAACGAAAACGAGACACAAAATTCAAGCGGTTACAACTTGTCATCCAGCTTTATAGAGTCACCAGAAAATATGGCAGGAATTTTGCATTACATATTGCCACATCACTGCCGCTGCGATTCATGCCAATCATTGAAAAATTTCAACAAGCATAAGGCAGGTGATTTTGCGCCACAGTATGATCAGAGCCACCACGCTTCGTTCGTTGCCTGTAAGCGAATCGCCCATTAGCGTTGAACAAACGCCTCGTATTTTGATACTCGCAGGCACGAATGAACCAGAAAGGAGCAAAAATCAAATGAAAATCGGAAATTTGGACCAATTCACAAACCTTTACGGTCGGATCGACGCGATCTTGATTGTGAACAAAGATAATGTCATCGAATACTCGGCTATGGTCACAGAAGACCGGGAGTATTTGCGAACAGATGATATTTTAGGCAAGAAACTCTTTGAGGTATATCCTGAACTGAATGAAGAAAACAGCACTCACGCTAAGGTTATGTCCACAGGAAGGCCAGTCTTAAATCAAAAGCAGACACTGACAGAGCCATCAGGCAGATGCCGTACCTCAATCACCAGCACATTTCCCATTGAAAACAATGGCGAACTGATTGGCAGCATTGATTTGTCCATAGATTTGCCCCAGCAGGGCATCAGAACAATAGGAAGTCAGAAACTTTTTTGCGCTGATGATATCATCACTGGCTGCGACTCCATGGAAAAAATCAAGGAAAAGCTGCAAAAAATCGCCCAAAATGATTCTCCGGTCATGGTGATCGGTGAATCAGGCGTTGGCAAAGAGCTGATCATAGAAGCCCTGCACACCCACAGCAGGCGATGCCAGCGGCCCTTCATTTCATTGAACTGCGCGGCAGTACCCGATGCTCTGATCGAAAGCACTTTGTTCGGGACCGTAAAGGGCAGCTTCACAGGCTCTGAGAATAAAAAAGGTCTTTTCGAGCTGGCAAATAAAGGCACGCTGTTTTTAGACGAAATCAATTCCATGAGCATGGAGCTGCAAGCCAAGCTGCTGAAAGCAGTAGAAGAACAACAGTATATGAAAGTAGGCGGTGAAGAATATGTGACCGTGGACGTGCGCCTGGTTTCAGCCATGAACATTGATCCGCAAAAAGCCATCGACTCCGGCAAACTGCGGAGCGACCTTTTTTACCGTCTCAGCGTGGTACAGTTCAACGTGCCGCCGCTGCGGAAACGAAAAGAGGACATTCCTTTGCTGATCTGCCACTTCATCAAGATGTACAACGAAAAGATGAACAAGCACGTGACGCACGTCAATGATTTCGCCATGAAAACATTGCAAGACCACAGCTGGCCAGGCAACGTACGGGAGCTGCGAAACGTTATAGAGTCCGCCTTTAACCTGGTGGATGGTACTGTCATCCGCATGACCGACCTGCCGGACTACCTGATTTCCAAAAGCTATAGCAACTATCTAATGGGAACAAACGAAGACCAAGAGACCTTCAGGCCTCTTTCAGAAATGATGGACGAATACGAAAGGACCATCCTCATCCGAGCTTTGAAAGCCTCCACATCACTAAACAACACGGCAGCAAAGCTCCAGATCACTCGCCAGGCTTTAAAATACAAGATCGAAAAGCTGCAAATCGACTATCAGTCACTGCTAGTCAAGTAACCAGTCACTGCCCGAAAAAGGATCAAGGGGGTGCAAAATTTTTTACCGGTTTGGTGGTAAAATTTTTTGCGTCTCTTTTCATTCAGACCGCAAAAGCGTTGCAATGGGCCTGGTTTTTCGGTGGCACGGTTATTGCTATGGTTATAAGCAAAAAATAAAAGGAGCATATTATGAGCAACATCCATGTGTATTCCGAAATCGGGAAACTAAAAAAAGTTCTGCTCCACAGGCCTGGCAACGAGATCGATGGCGTGATCCCACAGACCATGCCCCGCCATCTCTTTGACGATATCCCGTGGAAGAAAGGCGCGCAGCGCGAACACGACTGCTTTGCCGACATCCTCCGAAAGGAAGGCGCAGAAGTCGTTTACATTGAAGATTTGTTCCGAAAATCTTTCAGTCAAAAAGGCAGCCGTGAAGGGTTTATCAAAAAATTCTTGGACAAGCATGGCATTTTCAATCCGCATTTGCGGGAACAGCTAGAAGCGTATCTGCTCTGCCTTTCTCCAGAAGAAATGGCTGACAAGATCATGAGCGGCATCAAGAAAAGCGATCTAGGGCCAAAGAAGCAGGAAGACTTTTCTCGTTTCTTTCCAGAAGAAGAATACGAACACTATTATACGGAACCATTGGCCAACTTGTACTATACCCGAGATCCCGGTGCGTCTATCGGCCGCGGCATGAGCTTTCACTGCATGGAAAAACTGGGCAGGAATCTGGAAACCGTGGTCTGGCAGCACATCTTTGAACATCATCCGGACTTTGCTAAAGACGCACCCATGTGGCTGAGTAACGAAAGTCATTTTGGCATTGAAGGCGGCGATATCGCAGTTTTCTCCAAAGATGTGATCGGCATTGGCTGCGGTCTGCGTACCCGGCCAGAAGCCATCGAACAATTGGCGGGAAACATTCTGCCACAGGACACGTTCAAAAAAATCTTAGTGTTCACCATCCCTAAGGATCGCAAATTCATGCATCTTGATACGGTGTTGACCATGATCGATCATGACAAGTTTACTATCCATCCTGGCATCGAGGCGACTTTGAACGTCTTTGAAATCAGTCTTGGCGGCAGCGGCGAGTTGGTATACAAAGATCAGACCGACAAGGTGGAAAAGGTCTTGACCAAAGCGCTGAATCTTGACAGCGTTCAAGTCCTGCGCTGCGCGGACGGCTCTTTTATCGACTCTGAGCGGGAACAGTGGAATGACGGCACCAACACGCTGGCCATCGCTCCCGGGACTGTAGTCACCTACAGCCGCAACGAAGTGACCAACGAACTGCTGAGACGCAGCGGCATCAAAGTCCTGGAAATGCCTTGCGGCGAACTGTCCAGAGGAAGAGGCGGCCCTCGCTGCATGAGCATGCCGCTGGTACGTGAAGATATTTAGAAACATGGAGGAAAGAAACATGCGACAAGTAAGACACTTTATCGAAACAGATGACTTTACGAGGGAAGAATATTTCAAAATGCTGGAAGTCATCAAAACATTAAAAAGCGCGGAGAAAAAAGGCATCAGGCTGCCGTTTCTCAAAGATCAATCTTTAGCCATGATGTTCGATCAGCCTTCTACCAGGACCAGAGTTTCCTTTGAAGCCGCCATGACCCAATTAGGCGGACACGCTCTATACCTGGAAACCAAGACCCTGCATTGCGGCGAAGACAGAGAAACCATCAAGGATACGGCCCAGGTGCTTTCCGGCATGTGTGATGGCATTGAAATCCGCACAGAGTCTCAAGACACCATCATAGAATTAGCCAAATATTCCAGCGTGCCTGTGTTCAGCGGAATGAGTTCTAAATGCATGCATCCCACGCAGGCGCTGTGCGACCTGTTCACCATGACCGAATACATGCCAAAAGATATGAAAATCGAAGATCTGGTGTACATGTTCATCGGCGACAATTCTGTTCTCGGCGACAATATTGGCGGCGTTTGCCGGACAGAGGCCAGACTGCTGAGCAAAATGGGCGTGACTTTCATCTCCTGCGCGCCGAAAGAAGCGGAAATGGCACCCGAAGACGTGGCCTACTGCAAAGCTGAAATGGAAAAGTCGGGTGGCAAGTTCATCCAAACAAACGATCCATACGAGTACATTGATCAGGTTGACTTCATCGCCACGGACGCCTGGTGGTATCACGGTTCTGATCATTTGAAAGATAAAAAGGTAGCCACTTTCTTCCCCAAGTATTCCATTAACAAAGAACTGCTCGCCAAAGCCAAACCATCTATTAAGGTTATGCATAATTTGCCGGGCAATCGTGGATACGAAATCGCAGATGACGTGTGGGACAGCGACCAATCCATCCTGATCCCGCAGGCAGAAAACAGGCTGCATACAGAGAAAGGGCTGCTGGTTTACTTTATGTATCCATTACTGAAAGAAAAACAAGCGCAAAGGGAAACTGAGCACTATATCAATACGATTGATGCTTTAATCTTGGAATAGTGCGGTACTCACTCCATATGACCCATTGGTCTATCACTGACAAAATCATCTCTTGCGATACCATCAGAGGAAGCCGTGCCAGCCGAAAAGCCAAGTGGCTCCATGGCTTCCATAAGAAAACCTCCGGAAAGGAGCAACATGATTATGAAAAACAAGTTTGTAGCAAAACGATACTGGAAAGACGAATCTCCTGCCATGAGTGCCATGGACCAGTTGGCGAAAAAATATGATGATGTGATTGATTTGAGTCTGGGCGATCCTGATTTGATCACCAACAAAATCATTATTGAGCACGCATATAAAGACATGCTCAAAGGGCACACGAAATATACGGATTTTCGCGGCGACCCAGAACTGCGGGCAGAAATCGCAAATTATTATCAGGAAGAGTACGGATATACCGTGGACGACACCGAAATCCATGTTACCGCCAGTGCGACTCACGCCATGTTCCTGGCCTTTTGTGCCATACTGGATCCTGGCGATGAGGTCATCATTCATGCGCCATATTTTAGCTATTATACGGAGCAAATCACATTTGCGGGCGGTGTCTCGGTGATCTTAGACTGTTATGAAACGGAAGAATTTCAGATCAATGTGGAACGTTTGGAAAATCTTATCACAGAAAGAACAAAGGCGATCGTCATAAACACGCCAAACAACCCCACCGGCATCTGCATGAGCAGATCGACTTTAGAGGGCATCGCGGCATTGGCGGAACAATATGATTTGCTAGTAGTCGCAGATGACATCTATACCGCATTTTGCTATAGCGATCCATTTCTTCCATTCACTACCTTACCGAACATGCGCCAAAGAACCATTACCTTGAACAGCTTTTCTAAAGACTACACCATGACTGGCTGGAGAGTCGGCCATGTGATCGCACCGCCAGCTATCATCCAGGCAATCAACAAAGTAAATGACGCTGTGATTTTCACCGCTCCGTCCATCTCACAGCGCGGCGCGATTTACGCATTACGGAACCGCAAAGTCATTCAGCCCCCAATGGTCGCCGAATACAAGAAGCGGATGCTCTATGCGGCTGAACGAATAAATGGAATTAAAAATCTTTCTGTACTGCCTCCCGCAGGGACTTTTTACTTGTTTGTGAATATCAAGCAGCTGGGGTTGACCAGCGATGAAACAGGAACCTTTCTGTTGGACAAAGCCCATGTGCTGACTGTACCCGGAAATTCCTTTGGAGATTGCGGCGAAGGTTACGTGCGCATTGCCTGTACTAAGGATATCAGCGTTTTGAAAGAAGCGTTTGATAGATTGGAAAACATCAAATTATTAACAGAGTAGAAAAGGAGAGACACACATGAAATCTTGTAAAATGAATGAATTGACTTGGCCCGAATTAAAGGAACGCATTGATCAAGGAGCAGGCATTATCCTGCCGATCGGTGCCACAGAACAGCATGGTGAGCATCTGCCAATCTGCACGGACTCTTACTTCGCGGAAGAGATTTCACTGGCAGTCGCAGAAAAAACAGGCATGTTAGTAGCCCCAACCATCACATATGGGACCAATTCATTGCCGCTGTCCGGCGCGGGGCAGGGGTTCATCGGGACCACATCCATTGATGGAGACGTGTTCATCAGGCACCTTTGCAATATCGTTCAAGAATTTATTAAGTTTGGCTTTCAAAAAATTGTTCTTTACAATTGGCATGGGGAAAACGCTTCTTACGTTTGGGAATCCGCGTGGCAAGCTACGAATCGTGGCACGAACAAAGATGTGAAGCTGCAGATTTTCACCCATGGCGTGGACGCTTTTGATGAAGAACTGCTGAATCGGGCCTTTAGAAACGAGTTTCCATGTTGGAATCGGGATCACGCAGGCATCCTGGAAACGTCCATGATGCTGTACATGAAGCCGGAGTATGTGGATGAGAGCAAATACACAGATGAAATTTCAAAAGAATACCCTTGGTGGGAAACGCTGCCCATCCGTGAAGATGTGATCACCAGGAGCGGCAGTCTCTGGAAAGAGTCCCAATCCTCGGCGGAACTAGGCAAAGAGTTCTTGGACTTTATCGTGGCAGAAACGGTAAAGGCACTGAACGCAGAGAAATAGGAGGTCAGCTATGCCAAGCGCAATTTATGTGTTTTTATTCTTGCTCCCACCGATTGGAGCAGTGGCTATCGCAATGATTAATTGTTTTAGAAAGAGGTGAGTCTTGTGGTATTAAAGATTTTTGTTCTAGCACTATACATCATTATTCTTTTAGGCATCGGCGTTTACACCTCTAAAAAAGCAAGCTCTTATGATGGCTTCAACTTGGCAGGCCGAGGCAATAACCGGTGGATCGGCGGCATCGCCACCCAATCGGCTTCCACTTCCGGCTGGATGCTTTTAGCCATGCCGGGCCTGGCCTATGCTAGCGGTTTTTCTGTGGTATGGACCTTGACCGGCTGGCTGGGCGGCAGTTTGATCAACTGGGTCATCCTGGGTAAAAGGCTGCGAATCGCCACGGAAGTATATGATTCTGTTTCCTGCACAGAGTATTTTGAGAAAAGGACCAATGATAAAAAGGGGATCATCGGCATCGTTTCAGCGATCACCATCGTGATTCTCATGGCCATCAATTCTTCCTCTGAAATGATCGGGTTCGGGAAATTGCTTTCTGTGGTATTTCATATTGATTACACAGTTGCCGTAACAGTAGGCTTGATTGTAGTAGCAGTCTACACTTTCTTAGGCGGGTACATGGCTGTCAGTTGGACGAACCTGCTGCAGGGCACCTTGATGTTCCTAGCGCTTTGTATCGTTCCCATCGTTGCCATCGCAGATATCGGCGGATTCCATGAAATGGCGGAGCAGCTTGTTTCACAGCAGCCTGAATTCTTCCAGTTCCTAGGCGGTATGACTGAGCCGGGCCAAATCATCGTTTCTCTGTCAGGCGGTCTTGGGATTGGCCTGCTGTATCCAGGGATGGTTCATTCTTTGACAGGAATCATGGCCATCAAGAATCCAAATGAAGTCAAAGATTCTGGATTAATCGCCATCATCTGGGGTGCGGTGGCACTAGTCGGCGCTTCTGGCATCGGCATGGCGGGCAGAGTAATCTTTCCGCAGGCTGAAGACCCAGAGCAGGTATTTCTTTTGCTGGGCGAAAAATATTTCAATACTGCCATATTCGCCATTTTAGGCGCAGCGGTCATGGCGGCGATCCTGTCCTCAGTTTGCGCATATCTGATTGTTTCATCCGCCTCCATTGGCGGCTGCATCGCTAGGCGATACGTTGGCAAAGAAAAAATGGTTGTTTTCATTGAAAAAGCTTTGATCATCGTCATCGCTCTGACCGCTTATGGTTTGGCGTTCAAGGGCGGCAGCCTGCACACGATCACTATGTTCGCATCCTCCGGGCTGGGCAGCGCCTTTGGGCCTTTGGTCATATTCAGCCTGTTCACCAATCGAGTAAACGCCAAAGGCGCAGTAGCCTCGATCCTTGCTGGCCTGATTACAGTGCTGGTTTGGTTTTATTCTGGGCTATCTAATTACTTGTTTGAGGTGTTCCCTGGCGTAATCGTGAGCACCATCGTATTGCTGGCGGTAAGCAAATTGACAGGCGGCCCAGCTCAGGAAGGCAATGAAAAATATCAAGAATATATTACAGAATACAAAAAGGTAAACAGCAAATAGAAGGGAGAAAAAATGAGAACGAGAAAAACATGGGAAATGACATGGTTTGAAATAAAAGACGCGATTGCCGACAATGCCGGCATCATCATACCAATCGGTGCGACAGAGCAGCACGGACCTCACCTGCCAATTGCCACGGATTCCATTGTGGCAACAGAAACAGCAATGGCCTTAGCTGAAGAAAACAACCTTTTAGTGGCACTCCCGATCACTTATACCTGCAAATCCCGCCCGCAGACTGGCGGCGGGATGAACTTCATTGGAACCCACGGTTTGAAAGGGCAGACATTCATCGATATGCTCTGCCAAGTGATCGAAGGCTACATGCGGCACGGATTTAAGCGGATCGTTTTGCTCAACGGCCATATGGAAAACAGCAATTTTATCTACGATGCCGCCTATCAGTCCATGGAGGACGGAAAGCACGGTGATGTGAAAATCGTCATTTTTGAAATGGCCTTTGATGAATTCCCAGAAGATTTGATGAAAGATTTGTTCGGAGATGACTTCCCTGGCTGGGGTTATGACCACGCAGGGATTTATGAGACATCCATGTTTTTGTACAAACGACCGGATTTGGTGCAATTTGACCGGGCAGTTGATGACCGGCCAGGTGAAATGGTCTGGTATGACGTGCTTCCAATTCCAGATAGCTTTACCAGCGAAAGCGGCTGCCTTTGGAAAGCAAAACATGCGACCCCGGAAATGGGCAAACGAGTCTGGGAGGCGCAGCTGGCAAAATTGAATGAAGCGATCAAAAAAGAGCTGCCGCTATAGCTAGATGATTAGGCGGTCTAGGCATTCAGCATCTCTTTCATGTTTTGGAAATATTGAAACGCCTCCTCCCGATTGTAAGGCAGAGGGCGTTTTGCTTTTTATGGTTTGAGGATCACAGGCGTATCCTATCCTTTTGACGAGCAAATCAGCACTTGTTTCCCTTCAAAAGCAAATCCGTATTCACAAATCTTTTGAATATGATTAATCTCCAAGCATACTAATTTGCCAAAAAGAACATATTTGTTTTTCAATAAAATAAGCCTATATATTAATATATCTATAGGGAAATTCCTACTAAATGTTCAATATCCACTTTACTCCAATATTCTGATTCCCATAAAAAGATTTCTCCTTTTCTCTTTTTGAAAATCCGAAAAGCTTTATCTGTATTATCATATATATGGCAAATATCGCAAACTTCCAATAATTTAGGGAGTAGTTTCAGTGCTTTCTCATATCTGCTTTTTACTTTCTCTGAAGGCACATCGTGGCCGCCATCTGCAACACGAGATTTTATTCTTAAAATATTTATGTCTGGGTCACACGTCAAAACGTATACGCACCTAATAAAAAAACCCTTTTCTTTCGCACATCTTAGCAATTCCAAATTTCTTTCCGTTGATAACACTGTTTCAAAAGTAAAGCTCCGATTGTTATCCACACATTTATTCCTAAGCTTTTCTGCAATTTGGGCTGCTTCTAAGGCATCACATAAATTTGTGCGCTTAATATCATCTACATTTATATACGGCTCAATAATTCTCGCCATCTTCGTGATAGTACTTTTCCCACTGCCGTTTGGTCCTGCGAACACAATAATCTCAGGTTTCTTTGTATTATGCATACTCTCTCCTACCGTCTGGGTATTCTAAATACGCTTTTCTTTTTTCTTTATCAAATTTAGCAATAGGTACGCCTTTTATCTTTTTGATTTCGTTATCAATGCGCACAGCTTCATGAAACCGATTTGTTAATTCTTCATCCGATATTCCACACATGGAATCCAGTTCGTTATATTTTTCCATGGACGCAACCTCCTGTTTTTTAATCAATTATATTATATGGTGATATTCGCAAAATAACAAGCAGGATTTGAAGTGATGTCGAGGTTCTAAAAGGTTTAAAAAACAGAATGCCATATCCGAGTTTAAGACGCTAGCATTCTGCTTTTTGTTTTAGATGTTAAAATTCCGCATTCGTATCACTCAGGAAGAACCTTTGCATAGATATTTCTCACCAGACCTGTCGCTGAATCTGTAGCTTTGATCATCTTTCGGAATGATGCGTCTGATGAGTCGAGTATCTCATATGTAATCGTTTCATTTCCAAAGCCCAATTCCATTTTCTCTAATACTCCATCATCAACGATACCTTTATTATATTTCAGATTCAAACCGCATTTTTCCTCACCGCTGGTATTGCCTGTTATATCTATTGCTTTAACCCAAAAAACTGTCTCCCAACTCTTTGGAGGTTCGCTTAAGTTAACTGTGTAAATATCAAAGTCCTGAAATTTCTTCTGAATATTATTGATTTCCTCTCTAAGTGCCCAATCCTGTTCCTTTGTTTCAACACTGGGTGCCTTGTTTCGTATTTCTCCCATCTTTGCCTCGATTTGTCGTAACGCGTCATTCTCCTCAAAGCCGACCATAGAATTGCGTAAGGAAGATAGCCGCTTCTCGACCTCGGTAACTACAGAATAGTTTGTTATGATTTGAATCTGCAAGTCATATTCCATCTCATTTTTTAGTACGACATGCGCCATATATGGTGGGGCTCCCGTTTGGTTGATTGTAATTGTTTCTGTACAACTATCTGAATTTGCTGTAATAGATCCTATTTTACTTCCTAATACCCTGAGGATGGCCACAGGAATACTCCTTTCAGAGTCGCCACTTCCTTCGTAGATGTAATTATTTCCATATTGAATATTATACAAATTTTCCACATCAAAAGCTGGACCCATGAGACCTGATGTGCTTCTCAAAAGATCCCATTCTTCCTGAATTGCCGCTGTAATTTTCTTGGCTTCTGATGCGCCTATAGCCTATTGGATTTGCGTTTCCCATTCTGAAAGCTGATTTAGGTATTCTCTTTTTCTAGCATTATCGCTGTATTCTTTAAGTGAGTACCGAAATGAATCCACAGCTTGCAGGGCCTTATGCTTTTCCTCTTTCAGCAGCTCTTGATTGATTTCCTCTGATGGACTGATGGCAGCAGATAGCTTTTCCTGCTGTCCTGGTTCCAATACAAGGCTGGTTTTGTCGAGAGTTACGCCGGTTACCACCACTTCATTGTTGACTCTAGCTACTGTCATCGTATATTTTGCCGATTTACCATTTCCATCAGCAGCCGCAGCCGTGATTTTGGCGGTTCCTGCGCTTCCGGCCTTTACCACGCCTTTGGCAGTAACAGAAGCTACTGCTTTATTGCTGCTTTTATAAACCACTTTTTTATTCGTGACCTTTTTCGGCGATATGGCAGCCTTCAATTTGAACGTCTGTCCTGTTTTCAAGGAAAGAGACGTTTTATTCAGCTTCACTTTGCTGACAGGTGTTCCTACTACGATTTTACACTTAGCTTTGACTTTCGTACCTTTTACTTGGGCCGTGATCGTAGTTTTTCCATTTTTCTTTGCTTTTACTTTTCCGTTTGCTGATACGGTCGCAACTTTTTTGTTGCTGCTGGATCATTTCAGCTTTTTCTTTTTCGCTGCTTTGCTCACAGTGGCTTTCAGCTTCACGGTCTTTCCTTTTTCATGGTGTAAACCGTTTTTTTCAGCTTCACTGTGTATTTTGGCGCTGCTTTTCCTTTTGCTACTCCGTAGGACATGGAGGGAACAGCAAACACAGACAGCAGTACCATCAGTGCCACTAGAACGCTGATTTTTTTCCTCTGTTTCATAGATGTTCTTCTCCTTTCAATCACAGAAAAAAGCTGGTTTCTCTATTATACATGTTTATTTTGTGCAAATCTCGTACTTGTAACAAAAAGCAAGGCAAATGTAACACTGTGCCGTTTTATCCAAATCCACATATTGTCTTGGGTTCAAACCTTTTTTCCGGACACACTAAAGACGAGGTGATTAATATGGGAAGATTCAAAAACGACAATCGGGCCAACCCGACCCTGGTGATCGAGCACATGCTGCGGGAAACGGAGCGGCACATTGAAAAAATGACAGGCAGGAAAGTGCGGTTAGTGGCCTACGAAGACAAAAAATCGGTTTTGTAGGACAACAAAAATCATTCATACGCTCTAGCTGTTTCTGTTCCGCACAGAAATTTTTCTAGTAGCAAGAACCGCTTTGCGGCTAGCATGGTTTTATCCACAAAGCGGTTTTATCTTTTCCATCAATTCTCGATTCGGGATACGCAGCTCTCCCTCATGGTAAGATAGAAATCCATAGACCGTCATGGCTGACAAGATCTCATTTCGAGTAGTCATTTGCTCTTGAGACGCACTATAGCCCTCCAGCCTGATTCTTACCGGATTTCCGGCTACCATCCGCACCACGTCTTCCCGGACTTCATCCGCATTATGCTCAATGCAGCACGCAACTTCGTCCATTGGCCCTGTCTCTGTCCAATAATTCAAACACACGCCGCGCGTCAACGTATTGATGACAGACCTAGGATTAAACAAACTTTCCCCATTGCTGGTGCGGTATCCATCATACCAATCAGCCAGCTCTTCATAGCTTACCTTTTGCGTTTTCTGGCAGAGAGCCTTTACCTCATCGCCAGTAAAACCAAAATAATCATCATACACATTGTCATTGATAAAACTGTATTCTTCAAACATATTAAGCTCGGATCCACTGGAATATTTCGCAATGGGCAGCACACCTGTCATATATGCCAGATCCACATATGGCTGATCTTTCAGAAGGCCTTTGAGGAATTTCAAATAATGGATTTTTTCTTTTTGGCCCATGAAAGTTTCATAAAACGCCGAATCCCATTCGTCTAGTATGAACACAAACGTATCGCCTGTTTCCATTAATATATCATGAATAGGAACCCCCTCCGGCGCATGTAGGCCATATGTCCGTTCTAAGTCTTGTGTCAGCTGAAACTTGACATACCCAATGTAAGCTTCGTAGGAGTCGCATGGATCCGGCCTTCGGCTTAAATCCATGTGGATCACATGATAGCGGTTCAAATGGGTTTGATAATTTTTTGTCCCTGCGATAGTAAGGCCATCGAAAATTGTATGGCTGTCAAAGCCTTTTGTGTAATAGGCCGCCAACATGTTCGCGTTGACTGTCTTTCCAAAACGCCTGGGTCTAGTGACGCAAATATATTTGTTTCCTGTTTTGATCTTAGGCGAAATCTGCTCAATCAGCAAGCTTTTATCAACATAGATTTCGCTGTTCACACTTTGCTCGAATAAAATCAGCGGGCCATTCGTATCCAAACAGTGCATAGGGCAACGCCGTATCAATTCACTGCGTTCATTATACCACGAATCATTCCGCTTTGTCATTGACGGTATTCTTCAATTTTCACTGCTCTACTTCCTCCAAATATCCTCGATCCGTCCGCTTTCTCGATGGATGGCGGCGATCCAGTAGCCATAGGCCACCTGCCTGCTGGATAACGGCGCGTCATTTTTATCAGCGTGATAAGACTCCGCGCCAACGATTGGCTGCCACAGCACGAAGCCGGACCTGCCTTCATCTGGCTGCTCGTTTTCCAGATAACGCCCTGGAACACCCACATAATAATAAGTTTCATCAGAACCAAAAATAAAATGGCGGTAGCGGGCGATCATGTACTGGGCTCCCGGGGAAATGACCGGAAACTTGCCCAAATTCACGACCCTGCGCCAATCTGCGCCTGTACGATCCTCACGGAAAGGAATGGTCTTGTCGTAAAGCTCCTTTTTATATTCAATGGCCTGACAGCAGCTGAGGATATGCTGATTGTAAAAGTCATTGAAGCCGCCCCGCCGCTGCCGCCTGCATCCCCGCCGATCCTTGTGTTCTAGCCTGCCCCGCAAGATAGGATGAAGCGGCTCTCTGTGGTCTGCCATGGAAACAGCCACTACCGTAGCAATAGAAAAGTTGCTGAGTTCATTGCCCTTTCCATCCAGATCCAAGGGATCCATCCGCAAGTATGTTTCTCCTTTACCCCTGCTGCTGGGTACCAAGTCTCCCATGATCTTATAAATGGTTCTCTCATTCCTTTTTCCAAAAAGGATCAACTTGTAGATATAATGTTTCCGGTCAAAAGGTTTTAAATTCTCAGCGCCCACTCGGACGCTGCCTCGATTCCCCCCGGTTTCCATTTTCAAATACCCTCGGATCGGGCGTTCTTTGTCTAGTGCGAAACCTCGATCCTGCTCTTCCAGCATGATAAAATTTTTTCTATGGTTCCTATATTCCATAATCCATGGCCTCCTTGATTTTTCGCTGCTTTTTTAGTAATATATGAATAGCTTTTGTCACCTATTCAAATAAACTTGGAGGTATGCTTTGTTTTTTGATATTATCGTAGGAATTATTTTAATCGTTACCATGGTTTTTGGATTCCGCAAAGGGTTCGTGTTCACCATTGTCCACGCCCTTGGATGGTTCGGTGCCATGGTGATCGGCTTTTTCGCGTCATCACCCATCCAAAGCCTTGTGGTGAAATACACGGCTCTGGACGAAAAAGTTCATAGTATGTTTTATGATAAATTGAGCCTTTCTTCTGACACGCTTGCGGTCGCTACAGGCAGCCTGCCGCCTGTTTTCCGTTCTGGGATCAATGCCATGGCAAACAACGCAGTGGATTTAGTGTCAGATCAGCTGACGTTTCTTGCTACTATCCTGATTTCCTTTGTCATAGTGACGCTGATTATAAAAGTGATTTTCTTTTTCTTGACTATCGCTTTGTCAAAACGGCACAACAAAGGCTTTATCAATATGTTTGATGGAATCCTAGGGTTGGTGGCTGGTCTGATCCGCGGCGTGATCTTTGTGTTTCTGTTCCTAGCGGTGCTCATTCCTCTTGTGAACCTGGTGTCCCCCACAAGTACGCAGTTCTTGGTAAACAGCCTGGACGCATCTTACTTTGCGAAGACTTTATATGACAACAATTTCATCATTGTGCTGATTCACGATTTCTGGGCATAAACGTAGCAAAGGCAAATCGTGTCTTCCGGCTCAAAATGACCCCTGCGTCTAACGCAGGGTTTTCTGTATAAAAAAATCCCGCCTTTTCAGCAGGATTTTTCTTTCAGTCATCGGATCCGCTTCGCGACTACCACGAACCGGCCTTTTCTGTCAGGCACATGATAGCTGCAGGTGGAAAGAGTGATCAGCTGGTCGCCGTATTCCACTTGCACCCCTGTGCTGTACTCCGCCAGGCTGCGCACGCCCAGCATATAGTTATCAAAGTCCGTTTTACTCCGCAGCCCCGCATATTCGTAATATTTGAACACGTTCTTGGACTCAGGGTAAATCTGAGAGTAAAAGGCTGCGACCACTTGGTATTCGCCTTGTCCACCCTTATAGATAGTATCAAACTTTACAGTAGGATGCTTCTGGTAAAATTCCGCATCCGCATACTCCACCAAAGTGTGGAACATGCTCCCATCCTTCATATTATGCCCGTATACCAGCCAATTGTACGTGGGCTTGAAGATGTCGCTATTGGTGTCTATAAAAGGTACGCCCGCTCCATTTGGCTCTTTCTCAAAATTGTGGTGCAGATAAAACTCCGGATCCTTTGGCGATTGCATGACCGGATAGTCGATGCGGGTGTCATCGATTTTGATCCACCCGACCATCTCCGGATTCTTCTGATACAGTTTCGTGTATTTCGCGACAACCACGCCTTTATCCGTCACAAGGTCTTCTTCGCCAGTCATCTCCGCTAGGCTGCTGAGGGCTTGCTCTGTCTTCCAGCCTGAGAAATAGTAATTGACGATCATGCCTAGCGATCCGAGAAAAACCAGCAGGGCAATCACAAAGATAATCTTTCTTCCTATACTCATAATTTCTTTTTACCTCAAAAAGGATTTATTATCGAAGCCAGATGCTGTTTCCATAATTCAAGCTGTTCCACATGCCATAATTCTTGCTGCCTGAACGGAACTGGGACACGATGCGGCCTGTTTTCGCATATTTCACTGAAACAGTCGAACGATAAGTGAGCGTCACCTTTTTACCTGGTTTGACAGTCACTTTCTTTTTCATTTTAACAGGAGCGATTCCTGCTGCTTTCATCTGGCCCGGTTCTGCGCTATTTAATTCTTCGTCACTCATTTTCTTCCACTCCCGAAAGGCTTTGGCATCCTTTAAATATTGACCATCAGCATCGATTTTCATGGTGTACATGCCCTTATTGATGATGGTCAGCTTCAATGTCTTAGTAGTCTTTGCTTTTTTATCCAAAGCATAGCCCCAGTTTGGCTGATTGGTTGGTACGGCCGCTTCCTCCGCACTGAATTTACTATATACCTTTTCCTTATCTTCCATTTTATAGGCCCGTACCGCATACGAGTATGCCTTGCCGCTCTTCACCTTTTTATCTGTCCAGGTCACGGTCTTACCGCTCTTGATGGTCTTGATCCGCTTCAATTCCTTGTCTTTTCCTGTTGCCCGGTAAACCTCGTATCCCTCTGCGCCTTTTACCTTGGTCCAGGTGTTCTTGATGCTGGTTTTTCCTGCGGCATGATTGGTCAGCGTTGGTTTTTTCAATGCATCTGCAGCGGAAGCCTTTTCTGTTGCAGGTATGGCGGCGATCACTGTGAATGTCATGACCAGAGCGATCATCCATGTAATGCGCTTTTTCATAATATCCTCCTTTGCTCCATGAACCAAATCTTGCTGTTTAGCCCATTTGAGCCAGTTCTTTGAATTCATAGAGCTTAATATCGTGCTTTTGCAGCACATCGATGGCCTGCTGCGGATCCTCCACCTTTAGCACGATGACTGCGGTCCCTTCCTTGGAGCGGATGGTGGAATAGATGTAATCCACACCGATCTTCTCAGCAGCCAGCACTTCCAGCACGTCCGCGAAACCGCCGGGACGGTCTGCCAGCTCCACTGCGATCACTTCTGTGATGCTGGCAGTGAAACCGTTTGATTTCAGCACTTTTGTGGCTTCCTCCGGATCATCCACAATGCACCTGAGGATCCCGAAATCCACAGTATCTGCAATGCAGGAAGCTTTAATATCGATCCCATCGTTTGCCAGGACTCTCGTCAGCTCCGCAAGTCTTCCTGTCGTGTTTTCCACAAACACGGACATCTGTTTAATTAACATATTTTCGTCCTCCTATTTCCTCTGTTACAGTTTTCTCGTATCTTCGACCCGAACGGCTTTGCCTTCGCTTCTCGGCAGGGTTCCTGCGTTCAAGAAGCGGATCTTGCATCCGATCCCCAGGATGCTCCGCAATTCATGATCCACCTGGCTTCTCAGGTTTTCCACGAACTTGATATCATCAATGGCCAGACCGTCAGCCAACTCGACAGCCAGTTCAAAGGTATCCTTGTTATCTTCTCTGCCCACATACAGCTTGTAGTTCATGGTCAGGGTGTCTTCAAATTGCGCAATGACGGTTTCTACCTGAGATGGGAATACATTGACTCCGCGGATGATCAGCATATCGTCTGTACGTCCGAATACCCGACTCATTCTTACCAGCGTCCTGCCGCACTTGCATTTTTCATGGTTCAGGTAGCAGATGTCTCTGGTCCTGTAACGGATCAGCGGCATACCTTCTTTTCCGATGGTAGTGATAACTAATTCGCCTTTTTCACCATCAGGCAGTGGCTCCAAAGTGTCGGGATCTATGATTTCCGGGTAGAAATAATCCTCCATAATGTGCATACCAGCATTTTCGCCGCAGCTAGTGGAAACGCCAGGCCCCATGACTTCAGAAAGTCCATAAATATCGTGAGCATGGATCCCCAGACGCTTTTCGATTTCATTGCGCATGCCTTCTGTCCAAGGCTCTGCGCCGAACACCCCTGCCTGCAGGGAGATTTCCTCTGGCTTCAGTCCAGCCTTTTCCGCAGCTTCCGCAATGGTCAAGGCATAAGACGGTGTGCAGCAAAGGTGGGTGCTCTTCAAATCCTGCATGAACATTAACTGCTTCTGGGTGTTGCCGCTGCTCATTGGAATGACCGTGGCTCCCATGGTTTCCGCCCCGATGTGAGCTCCCAAACCGCCTGTGAAAAGCCCGTAACCGTAAGCTACCTGGACCACTGATTTTTTTGTGGCACCTGCCATGGCCAGACATCTAGCTACGCATTCGCCCCACATGTCCAGGTCACTCCTGGTGTATCCTGCGATCTTTGGTTTTCCTGTGGTGCCAGAAGACGCATGGATCCGCACGATATCTTCCATGTCCATGGCGAAAAGTCCGTTTGGATAATTGTCCGCCAGGTCTTCTTTTGTGATAAAAGGTAGTCTTGTAATGTCTCCCAAAGACTTGATATCCTCTGGCTTCACGCCCTTTTCTTCCATCTTTTTTCTATAGGGCTCCACGTTCTTGTAAACATGAGCCACTGTCTTTTTCAGTTTTTCCAGCTGAATGCCCTGCATGGTCTCGCGGTCAGCGCATTCGATGCTTTCATTCCAAATCATTGTGCTTCAACTCCTTTTGTATGTAATTTTTCTATCATTAAGCTTGGTAGCCCTTTTCAAAGGCTGTCTTGTTCAGCTCAACAAACTTTGGTTTCACTGTGCTTTCGATCTGTTTCAGCCATGTTTCCTTTGGAAATGGCAGTTCCTTTGCCATGGCTCCTAAGAGCACAGTGTTGACGGCCTTCTGGCTGCCGCATTCCGTAGCGATCCCCAGTGCGTCCAGACAGGTCACTTTGTTGGCGTTCGCATTCAGAAAACCCACCACGTCTTCTGGATAATCCGCATCCCCTAAAATAACTGGCATTGGTTTGATCTGCTGCGTGTTAACGAAAATAGCACCGTCTTTTTTTAGGTAAGGAATCCATCTATAGGCTTCCAGTTCTTCAAAGGCAACGATCACATCCGCGCCACCTTCTTCAATGAGCGGGGAGCAGACTTCCTTTTCACTGATCCGCACATGGGTCACTACGCTGCCGCCTCTTTGCGCCATGCCGTGGACTTCTGCCAGCTTCACGTCAAAGCCTTCTTCCAAAGCGATCTTTCCTAGTATCACGCTAGCCAGCAAGGTCCCCTGACCGCCCACTCCTACGATCAATATATTCATGTCTTTCATCCTATTTTACCTCCATTTCAATGGCCTCAAACGGACATACGTCCGCACACAGTCCGCAGCCAACGCAGCTTTCTGGGGCAATGACCGGTTTGCCCTCAGCCACTTCGATGGCCGGGCAGCCGATGGACAGACATTTTTTGCAGTTCTTGCAGTTATCCGTGATCACATATGGAATATCTGGCTGCTTGACGATCAGGGCGCAAGGACGTTTTGTGATGATGACGGAAAGTTCTTCTCTGGCAGTTTCCTCTTTCACAGCCCTTTCCACTGCTTCAAGGTCGAATGGATCCACTTCTACCACATGCTTTACGCCGCAGGCTTTTGCCAGCTGGGCGATATCGATAGCCGGAGCTTCCTGACCCTTGGCGTTTTTCCCTGTGGATGGATTATGCTGATGTCCGGTCATTCCCGTGATCCGATTGTCCAGCACAATGACGGTCCCTGCGGACTGATTATAGTTCATGTTGATCAAACCTGTGATCCCAGAATGAAAGAAAGTGGAGTCGCCCAAAACCGCAACAGTATCCTTTGCGGCGTCTTTTCCTCTTGCCTTTTCAAATCCATGAGCCATGGTAATGGAAGCACCCATGCAAAGGCATGCGTCCATGGCTGACATTGGCGGCAAAGAGCCCAGCGTGTAACAGCCGATGTCGCCTAAAACCGTTTTCTTTAATTTGGAAAGAATGTAGAACAATCCTCTATGCGGGCAGCCCGCACACATAAGCGGCGGCCTTCCCGGCGCTTCTTGGGGCGCAACGTGCTCCGGTTCTTCTCCAGTAAAGGCTTTGCGGATCATGTTCGCAGAGTATTCCCCCTGAATGGTGAACATGTCCTTGCCCTTGGCTGGGATGCCCATGGCTCTGATCTGTTCTTCAAAGAATGGGGTTCCCTCTTCGATCACATAGACCTCTTCCACCTGATCTGCGAACTCCTGAATCAAATCCCTTGGCAGGGGATTGATCAGTCCCATTTTCAGCACGCTGGCATTTGGCAGCGCTTCTTTGACGTATTGATAGCAGATGCCGCTGGTGATGATGCCCATCTTTTTATCATTGATTTCCATCCTATTGATGGGGAAATCCTTAGAATCCGCTTGGATCTGGTTCAGTCTTTTCTCCTGGGCGATATGTAATTTCTTGGCCATGGCTGGCATTGCCACGTACTTTTGAATGTTCTTTTCATAAGGCTTGACTTCCCGCGCCTGCCGGTCTTCCACTGTGACAATGCCCCTGGAGTGAGAAATTCTTGTGTTGGAGCGCAGCAGCACTGGCGTATCATATGTTTCGCTCAGATCATAAGCGTATTTCATAAAGTCTTTGCATTCCTGGGCATTGGCAGGCTCCAGGATGGGAACGCCCGCAGCCCTTCCGTGATAGCGGGAATCCTGTTCGTTTTGACTAGAATGACAGCCGTTGTCATCTGCGACCAAGATCACCAGCCCGCCTGTCACGCCTGTGTAAGCCGCCGTATAGAACGGATCCGCAGCCACGTTGAGTCCCACGTGCTTCATGCAGGACAGTGCTCTCGCCCCGCCGATAGACGCACCCACAGCCACTTCTGTCCCCACCTTTTCGTTGGGTGCCCATTCCACATGGATTTCCTCGTATTTGGCAGCGGATTCTGTCACTTCCGTGCTAGGAGTCCCAGGATAAGAGGATATGACCGTTACTCCCGCTTCATAAGCACCTCTTGCGAAGGCCTCATTTCCTAACATGATTTTCTTTTCCATATTTTAACCTCTGATATTTTTATTTGTTTTTTCTATGATCGATCACTCTCTTGGCTTTTCCCTCAAATCTTGGCAGCGTACCTGAGGAAACCAGCGTCACTTTTGCGTCAATGTTCAGGATCACTCGCAACTTGTGCTTGATTTTCTGCCTCAGGTGTTCCAACTTGGTAAAATCGTCTAATAGCGATGAATCCGAGAACTCTACTTTGACCTCGATCCGATCCATATACCCTTCTGTGGTCAATACGATCTCGTAGAACGGCTCTACTTCCTTCATGCTCATGATGACGGATTCGATCTGGGATGGGAACACATTGACTCCGCGGATGACCATCATATCATCCGTGCGTCCCTGGATCTTAGCCATGCGCATGGAAGTCCTGCCGCATTCACAAGGTTCGTCATTGAACCAGCTGATGTCTCTAGTCCTGTAGCGGAGCACTGGGAAGGCTTCTTTTGTCAAAGTGGTGATAACCACCTCGCCTTTTTCTCCCATTGGCAGCGGCTGCAGGGTATCTGGGTCTATGATCTCCGAATAATACTGGTCTTCCGCAATGTGCATGCCCCGCTTCAAATAGCATTCACCGGAATAACCCGGGCCGCCTACTTCGGAAAGGCCGTAGTTTTCCGTTGCCAGGATGCCCAGCTGCTTTTCGATTTTATTGCGCATTTCTTCCGTGTGGCCTTCACCGCCGAAGAGCGCCAGACGCAACTTGATCTTATCTTTGTCAATCCCTTTTTTCTCGATTTCATCCGCCAGATACAAGGCATAGGACGGGGTAGCGATGAGGATGGTGGATTCAAAGTCCTGCATGATCATCAGCTGCCGTTCCGTGTTTCCACTAGACAATGGCACCACCATGGCTCCCAGCTTTTCCATGCCATAATGAAGGCCGAATCCTCCTGTGAAAAGGCCGTAGCCAAATGCGATCTGCACGATATCGTCAGGCGTTCCCCCTGCCGCGCAGATGACTCTAGCCATGATTTCAGACCAATTGTCCAAGTCCTTTTTCGTATAGCCTACGATTTTTGGTTTTCCTGTGGTGCCGGAAGAACCGTGAATCCGCACCACTTCCCGTTTGTCCACTGCGAACATTCCAAATGGATAGCTGTCTCTCAAGTCATCTGCTGTTGTGAACGGCAGGTGTCTCACATCTTCCAGGGTTTTGATATGCTCTGGCTTTAAGCCGATCTCATCGAATTTTTTCTTGTAAAGCGGCACCCGATTATAGCAGGTGTCCACGATTTTTTTCAGACGTTCCAGCTGGATATTCTTGATCGTGGTTTTATCCGCGCATTCCATTTCTTTGTTCCAAATAATATGTTCCATGTTTTCTCTCTTCTTTGTTCTATTCATTTCTTCAAATTTCAAGCTTCTTGGCCTGATTTTCATATAGAAACATTGTATCTCATTTTTATTCAAAAATCAAATTTTTACGAAAACAAGTTAGCTCAACGGGGGTCGATTTCTCAGATGCTGATTTCAGACAGGACATAGCGCAGCTGGTTCCTGGAGGAAACATTAAGTTTTTTGTAGATATTGGAGACGTGTTTTTTCAAAGTATTGCCGCTGATATACAGGGAGGCGGCGATTTCATGATTGGAAACATCCGCAAAAATCAATTCAATGATTTGCGTTTCCCTTTCTGTCAAGTTTTTTTCCAGCAGAAAATCCAGCTGTGCTTTTGAAAGCTTGCGTGAGGCGTTCCGGTCACGCAGCTGGGAAAGTTTAACCGCCAGATGGTCTTTGAGCTGTGACAAGATATAGATATCTTTCTCCGAAAAATCAGGATCCATAGAGCAATACAAAGACACTTCCCCAATCAGATCGCCATTGGCTCTGACTGTCAGCGTACAGCAATACTTCATATTTATGGATCTGAGAAACAGGGTTTGAAATTTTGTACGTTTGAAGGTGTCTCCCCGAAATAAAGTGGTACGTCCGCAGGCAATAAAAGATTCAGGATATCTGAAGATATAATCAGTGATCTCACTGCCATACACTTCCTTGTATTTGTTATACGTTTCCGCAATATGGATCTTTTCATCGCTGAACATATTGACTTCCACAGAATCGCATAACCTAGCTTGTTCATCTAGCAAGCTGAACTCTGCTATGTCAAAATCAATCAAAGCCCGCAGGTTTTCAAGAAAAGATTGGCGCATGGACCGCGAATGCTCTTCTGAATAAATCTTTAATATGATTTTGTTCATCACTTCCCATTCATTAGACGAAAGCATCACCGCACCTGTCCCTTCCCAAAATCAGTGTTCTCCCTATGATATTCCAGAAATGTCACAAGCAATATTTCCTGCTTTCATTATAAAATAGGTTCCCCTGCTAGGAAACATTCTACGCGGGAAATAATACTCATTGTACCACAAAAGTAGTAGAAACGTAGTAGGCTGGTCTTTTTTTCAGAAATAGTAACCCCCTCGATCACACAAGGTGGTTATTTCAATATTCAGAAAATATAGTAATATAAAATCATCGCATGTATACATTCGTCGGCAGCTGCCAAAACCTTTGAAAAAACAGAAAGGAGGATATTGATGCCCAATAGAAAAAGGCATCAATAGAAAATAATGCAGAATAAAATAGGACTAAAAGATGAAAATGGAAAATTTTATTTTGGCTGGTATGTGGTAATTATGGGATTCATCCTCATGATCTTTGGCTATGCCTGCATCGTTTCCGTGTCTGGCGTGTTCACGCTGCCGGTCACTACGGATCTGGGGCTTCAGATTGGAGATTTTGTCGTATGGATGACCATCCAAAGCTTGGCCTCCATTATCGTGCTACTGCTTGTCCAAAAGCGTATGACAGAAAACATGATAAAACCCATTATGATCATCAGTGCCATATGCGGCGCAGTCGGTATGTTTGGCTTTTCCAGAAGCACAGAATTATGGCATTTTTATTTATTCGCCATTCCCCTGGGGATTTGCATGAGCGGGTTGACTTCGACACCATGCACGGTTCTTGTGACAAACTGGTTCGGCGCAAAGGCCAGAGGCGTGGCCCTCAGCTTGGTCTTTGGAGGCACTAGCCTGGGCTGCATGGCCATCATGCCCATCCTAAACCAAACTGTACTCAACCTGGGCTGGCGGACCGCTTATCTGTCGATCGCCATCGCCCTGATCGTCATATGCGTCCCTTTGGTGCTGGCCTTCGCCAAATGGAGCCCGGAAAGCAAAGGTATCGCTAGAATGGGAGATGGTGCTGAAAGTGAGGCCTCCGTCCTATTAGAACAGGACAAGCCTGGAATTCCTTTCCGCATTGGAATCCGCAAAGTTTCCACCTGGATGATGTTTTTATCAGGATCTTTACTAGTGGTCGCTTCTGTCAATGTACTGCTTCATACCCAGACCTTCCTAGTCATGAATGGCTACAGCCCTACCTTTGGCGGAAATATCGTATCCGTGTCTATCGGGCTTTTGTTCGTAGGCTCCATTGCGATCGGCGCAGTCTGTGACAAAGGCCATCTGCGGGCAGGTGCGATTTTGACAGCTATTTTATTCGCCCTGGCCTTTATTGGACAGCTGCTCATCCCGCAGCTGGGCATAGCAGGAATCGGAATCCTCATTATCGGCTATGGCTTTGGCTGCCCCGCAGTCAACGTGATCTCGCCGCTCTTGGTGAACCATATGTTTGGGGAAAAGGACACTGGTCGCTATATCAGCTATGTGAACATGTTCATCTCTCTGGGCGGAGCTTTTGGTGCCACTATCATTGGCATGGTGCTCAACGCTACTGGTACATATACAGTTCCATTTATCGTATGCGCAGCCTTCATTGTGATCTGTGGGCTGATCCGCGGAACTGTTACTTCTAACGCATTTAAATTTCAGGAAAGAAAGGAAGACAAATAATGAATAATTTTGAATTCGTGCTCCCTACCAAAATCTCTTTTGGAGAGGGTGTTTCTCAAAACTTGGCAGATGAGATCAAAAAAATGGGCCATTCCCGGCCAATGGTCATTACAGACAAGGGGCTGATCGCCGCAGGTATTATTGACAAAATCACCGCATCTTTGGCAGAAAGCAAGATCCAGTACAAGATTTTTGATGGCATTGAGCCGAACCCTCGCGACATCACTGTGCAGAAAGCCTATCAAATGGCAGAGGAATATGATGCGGACATGCTGGTGGCCATAGGCGGCGGCAGTTCCATGGACACGGCCAAGGCCGTAGGCGTTCTCATGACCCACGGCGGCACTATCAACGACTATGAAGGGCTGGATAAGATTCAAAAGCCCATCTGCGATCTGATTGCCATTCCGACCACAGTCGGGACAGGCAGCGAAGTCACCTTTTGGTCTGTGATCACTGATACGAAACGCCACTTTAAAATGAGCATCGGTAGTCCCCTGATCGCAGCGAAACTCGCTTTAGTGGATCCGCTTCTAATAGAAAGCCTGCCGCCTTCCATGATCGCGGCCACGGGGATGGACGCTCTCACCCATGCCATCGAAGGATACACCTGCAAGGCAGCAGAACCTATCACAGACGCTTGCGGCATCTACGCAATCCAAATGATTGCGGAAAACATCAGAAAAGCAATAAACGGGACTTCAAAAGAAGCCAACGCCAACATGCTGCTGGGAAGCCTGATTGCGGGCATTTGCTTTGGGAACTCCGATATCGCTGGAGTCCACTGCATGGGAGAAGCCCTAGGCGGCCTTTACGATACGCCCCATGGCGTGGCCATGGCAGTCCTGCTCCCTTATGTGATGGAATATAATTATGCCTCTGATTATGAGAAGTTCGCTCAAATCGCAAAGGCCATGGGTGAAAACATTGATGGTATGAGCCCAGAAATGGCCGCTTTCACAGCTGTCAAAGCCGTACATAAGTTGAACAAGGATCTAAACATTCCTTCTCTCAAAGATTTGGGAACTAAGGCCGAAGATCTGCCGGAGCTTGCCAAAAGAGCCTCTGTGAACGTTTCTGTGGAAAGCAACCCTAGAACAGCAACTGAAGCCGATTTTCTAGATATCTTTCAAAAAGCGTATCAATAAACAACAGAGGAGATGAAAACGATGAAAGCAAGGTATGTTTTAAAAAGCCGCTGCATCTTTGACAGTGTCAGTGAAGTTCCCATGGCCGGAGGCATCGTAATCCAGGATGGGAAAATCGTAGGCACGTTTCCTGAAGAAGAACTACTTCCTTACCTTACGGAAAGCGCAAAAGTCATAGATTATGGCCATAGAACCATCCTGCCGGGATTCATAGATTCCCACGTTCACATGGGAAATTTCATGGAAATGACTGACCCGGAGTTCTGCGTTGATGTGGCAGGTTCCAAAACCTTCCTAGAAGTGATAGAGAAAATAAAGGCTTTTGGTGAAAAGAACAAAGACGCGGTGCTGTATGCCATCAACTTTAACTTGTTTGACCTGGAAGATCAGTTTGTCCCTGACGCAAAGGCCATTGACCAATATATCAGTGATCGGCCGGTCATGATCATGACATGGGACTGCCATACCTGGTATGTCAACAGCAAGGCCCTGGAAGAAGCCGGAATCACAAAGGATCTCCCTGATCCAACAAACAGCATAGAAAAGGACGCAAGTGGGGAGCTAACCGGCGTGCTCAACGATACTGCGGTTTACCCCCTGCAGATGTTGCTGGTAAGGCCCCTGGAAGCCAGAAAAAAATCGCTGGCCCGCTTCTTGAGCCAAATCAACGCTGCTGGCATCACTACTGTGGGCGATGTTTTCCCATGCGGAGTCACGGAACCTTATCCCCTTTATCAGTCCATGGAGCAAGAAGGCCAGCTGACCACAAGAATCTGCTTCTATCCGCCCCTGCTGGATTTCAACAAAGCGCAGGTGGAAGCTCTCCGAGAGCAGTATTGTTCTGACATGCTCCGGTTCTCTGGATTGAAAGCCATCTTGGATGGTGTTCTCACCGTGCATACGGCATGGATGCTGGAACCTTATTCTAACAAGAAAGATACCTGCGGCGGTCCGGTGATCGACGCACAGAAACTGGAGTCGGATATCACGAGGGCCTGTGGCATGGGCATCAATTGCCGTGTCCACGCTATTGGTGACGCAGCCATTCGCTTCACTCTGGACTGCTATGAAAAAGCTTTACGTAAATATGGCCCGATTTCCCGCCGCCACACTGTGGAGCATATCGAATATTGTGCCCCCGCCGATGTTCCTAGGTTCGGACAACTGGGCGTGGTAGCTGACATGCATCCCTGCCATTTGACCTTTTATATTGACGATGCTTTGGATTACCTAGGTCAAGAAAGAGAGGCGCACACTTGGCTCTTCCGTGACGTTCTAAATTCCGGTGGAATCATTGGTACAGGTTCCGATTATCCTGTGGTCCATTTCAATCCTATGCTGGGCATCTACGCCGCTGTCACCAGAGCCAATGACAACGGTCATCCGGCAGGAGGCTGGCATCCAGAACAAAAGCTGTCTATTGCGGAAATATTGAAAATATACACCATCGGCTCTGCCATGGCTTTGAATATAGATGCGGACACCGGGACTTTGGAAACTGGGAAATCCGCGGATATCACGGTGCTGGATCGGAACATTTTCACTGCCAGCGACAAGGAGATCCTGGATATCAAACCCGTAATGACTATGACAGCCGGGAATATCGTGTATCAGCAAGAATCGCTCGTTCCTTTGACCTGAACCCTTGACCGCAACAACCATTTAAACGCAGAGGAAGGGGGGTATATCGCCCTGCGGTCCTGCCGTCGGGCGATCCATGGTTGAGTAAAAAAACACCTTCTAAACAGTTTTCGGCCGATTATCTTGACTGCTTAGAAGGTGTTCAATCATTCTGGCTTCTGCCCTTCATCTATCATAATCCTCAATCACAAAGCGTTTCGTACCTGGTCAGTGTCAGGGTATCCAGCCCATAGCTATGCCTCTTCACTATACCCACTTTGGCCTTACATTCCTAAAAGGCTACTCTGCCTATTTCCGAATAGATAGTTCAAAAGATCATTCCGCCATGTGTCCATAGCCCAATAAGAATTCCAGTTTCCCAGTGTTTTCTGGTCCTTCATGACTGCCTGTACATATGATAAATAATCTGTTTTGTCAAAAATGCTGTTAGTCCCTGCTTTGTCCCTGGTCATAGCCGCATATAGACGATCTCTGTCCGATGTGTGACCTGTCTCTAAGTTCAGAACCAATAGTTCATTATAACTGCAGCAATTCGCATCGATCATGCTTGCGTTGATCTGCTGTTCGAATTCTTTTCCTTGAGAATCAATCCCCTTGATCGTATAAATAGGGTTACTCTTTGAATACCCCTCGGCACGATAAATATTGACGGATTCCCCTGTCCTAGGATTGGCCGAAGCATATAACGCATCTGAACATAATAGCGTTTTTTTCCCACCAACAGCCACGCATTTCATGATCTGCTTTGAAAATTCGCTGTCTCCCTGCTGTGCGTGCTTTGCGTTGTTGGTCATGCCTACAGTGCCAATGCCGCTGTTTGCGATACCTGATACTGCCATAGCTTTACTCCCTTTCTACCTAAGATCGCTCAAAGGATTTTGATATTTGAATAATTTGCTGCTACTATTATTATCGGCAATTTTGTTTAGGAAATTAAGGTAGAGTCATTATGAACGGACTCTCATAATTGCTGTAGCTTTTTGCTGGTATGCCAACGGAGAACGCCACGGTATGGGTCTAGGTAAATCTCTGGCTCCACATAAAGCCTCTGTATCCTCTTGAAAAACGCTCTTTTACTTTTGATGTCTTTATATGGATGTGGCATTTCGCTCCACTGCCCTTTAGTCATGCCCCAAAAAACACTCCGTCCCGTTCTGCTCCCCGACTTTCGCCAGATACCACTGGCCCTGATATTGAATATAAAACGCTAAAATAGAGTTTTCACCATGGGTGACTGCCTGATCCATATTAAACTCCATATCAACTGTCTCTCCCGGCTCCACTGCGGTTTCCTGCCGGGCCACACAGTCCCATGAACCCGCGCTGCCTAGCTGATCCATGTAATGGGCTTGCTCCGCAACATCTATCTTTTCTGATTCTAAGTTTGTCAGCCGCAGCACCACATGATCATCCATGGCTGAGTTAAATTGAAGCTCTGCTGTGAATTTTACGGTTTCTGACTCCGGTGATCCACTCGACGGCTGGCTCGCTGACACCTCCGGCATCTCAGCCTGCGAAACATCAGATGCCTCACTTAGCGACACCTCTTTCGACAATACCGCAGATGGCAGATCCCCTGCCGCATCTGCGCTTTCTGGTTCTGTAAATGTCAGCCCTGACGTAGTCAAGGCTATCACCATCGCAAACAGGATCCCTGCGAATTTTTTCCCCATCTCCTCATCCCCCTTGTATAATTCTATTTTATCGGACAAGCCCGCATAGTGTCAGGGGTGAAGTTTTTCTTTTTTTCGCCAAGAAATACGAAAATGCCAGTAAACGGAATCACCGACATCGCATTATCTGTAAATCCCTTCTAATACTCGGTTCCTTCTGACTCAGTTTTTTCTGACTAAAATATATCACATCCATGTTAAAACGTCAAACTCGCAATATCAGGTATGACCCATAGGATCCAAAGTAAAAAGCACATTCCTCCAACCTAAGAGTCCTGTGCTTTTTATGGAAATATAACCAATTGTAGGCGTTAGAAAATCAATGCGAAGACGCTCCAGCCTTTTGTGGCTTTTTTGCACGCATGCTGGGCTGGCGCAGTCGTTTCCACATCCATTGAAACCCCGGAGCGTCAGCCTCCGGCCATGATCCGCAGCAGCTTAATATTGTCCCCCTCCTGAATTTTCCAGGATTCGTAGTCTGCCAGCATTAGCTGCTTGCCATTGATCCAGACCGCAGCTTTACGTAGGTTCCGCAACTGCAGCAACTGGCTCACGGTCATTCCTTCTTCCAATTGTGTTTCCTTTTTATTGATGGTCACCAACATCGTCTTTTACACCCATTCCAAGCCTAGCCGCTTGATGGTTTCTGGCGTTGGATTTCCTGTTTCCACATCCCAGCCCGCATAGCGATAGTACGTGGTGAGGGTGTCCTCAAACTGCTGCGGTGTAATCTGCGCAATTTCGCCTTCTGCATATTCCACTGGAAGGAAAGCTTTCTTCGGCAGTATATCATCTTTTCTGGAGAATCCCAGCTTTTGGTTGAACAGACGCATCATATTGATACGGCGTTCACCGATTTCCTGCAATTCTTCGACGGAAGTATCCCAACCGATCCCGTATTTGCAGAATTCCACCAGCTCTTTTGGACCGTAAAGTTGCCAAGCTGGTCCCCATGCGAACTGACACAGGCAGAGAGTATCCATCATAGCATAGAATTTCTGCGTCGCATAGGCGAAACGAGCCTTATTGTCATCCAGGATGCCATAGCTGTCACACTTTTCAAAAGTGTCCAGCATATTCGGCCACAGCCAGTTCTGGTCATCATCCGGTGCCATGAGCGCTGGGTCGTGTTCAGAGGACTGGTGGTCCGCGCCAAATGGATTGGCAGCATAGTTCAATGCCAAGTTCGGCTTGAACTGCACCATGTGCGCCGGCCATTCCTGACCTTTACATGCCACTACCAAGTCTTCCGCTTCTTTTCCTAATGTCTTTGCGGCAGCAGCGCTTCCTTTTGCCAACAGTTCACCGATGCCCTTTTCTTTGCGCGCGATTTTTTTGATCAGTTCTTCAAAAACTTTTCCGTTTCCAAATTTCAGTTCTAAGCCATCTGTCTGTTTCGCAGTCAAGATGCCTTTTTCAAAGCAGTCCATGGCCCAGGCAATAGTAGCGCCGCAGCTGATGGTGTCGATTCCATACATGTTACACAGCTGATTGGCTTGACAAATATCGCCTAGATCCGTGTTTCCGCAGTAGCAGCCAAATGTGGCGCAAGTTTCATACTCTGGTCCGCCGTATTCAGGGTCTGCTTTCCCTGGGATTTCAACCACTCCTTTGCAGCGGATCGCACATCCAAAACAGGTTTCCCTCTTTTTGAGGACAGTTTCCGTGATCGTGGTTCCCGCAGTTTTGATCCAGTCATCCATCATACCCTTTTCCCAGTTGTAGGAAGGCAGGAAACCTTCTGCCGCGTGGCCGTCCACGCATCCCGCAGAACCGTTGAGCGCAGTGTCCACGATCGTATCATTTGCTGCCATTCGTTCCTTTACATTAAGGGTCAGCGTCTTCATGCCAGCCTGATCTTCTGGCACGACCGGCCTGGCGTTTCTCACTACCAGGGCCTTCACATTCTTGGAACCCATAACTGCTCCTACGCCGTTTCTGCCGTTGGCCCGGCTTCTTCTGTGCATGATCGCCGCATAGGAAACCATGTTTTCGCCGCCAGGTCCAATGATGGAAGATTCAAATTTGTCGTGCCCTAACTCTTTGATCAAAGCGTCTTCCGTATCGCCTGTGATCTTTCCCCACAGATGCTGGGCATCTCTAATTTCCACTTTATCTTTTTCAATGTATAAATATACTGGTTTGTCAGCCTTGCCTTTCAGTACGATGGCATCCCAACCATTGGCTTTCACAACAGCAGGAATAAATCCACCTACCTGGGAATCCCCAACTGTCCCAGTGAGCGGACTTTTGGTGGTCACGCACATGCGGCTCTGACCGCTGATTGGAATCCCGGTGAGGGGTGAAACTGAGAAAATCAGCATGTTTTCTGGGGACAGAGGATCAACTTTTGGATCCATTTCTTTCAGCATCAAATAGAGTCCCAGCGCAGAGCCTCCTGGGTATTTTCGATATGTTTCCGCATCCAGGGTCTTTACCTCTGTAGTTTTTGTGTTCAGGTCTACATACAGGATTCGTGCATCTTTTATCATTTTATATCTCCACCTTTCATTATCGCAATGCACTTTCACTGATTATGATGCCCTGCCATCTGCTTCCTGAACAAAAAAAGTGCGCAGGCAGGCTTGACATAAAATCAGGTCTCCTTCGCACAATGGCAGGCAGCAGGATCGCTCCCACTACCCTAACGTTTTCGCCGGCACAGGGTGTCATGCGAAAATCGGAGTCATTTTTAAATTCATACTTCTTTAGTAGTATACTTTGTTTTTTGCGCTGCTGTCAACAAAATTGTTTTTGAAATTTATTGAAAAATATGAATCATCGCCAATAAAAGCGCACTTTAACAAAATGTTCCGACCATAACCACCCCGATGCGTTCCTCCACCCTCTCATTGTGATCATCCCGCAGCAGTCTTTCCATTTATGCCAAAGCTCTTACTATGGCCCGGGATTTCAGTATGCTGCCAGGAGACATGCTGATTTCATCAATCTGCTGCTCCACCAAAAAGCGCAGCATACGGGCATCGCTTCCCGCTTCTCCACAAAGCCCCACTGGTATCCCGTTCTTATGACCATTTTCTATGGTCATTTGGATCATCCGCCGGATTGCCGGATGATGCGGGTCATACAAATCAGCGACGCTCTCATTGGTCCGGTCCGCTGCCAATGTGTATTGGACCAAATCATTGGTGCCAATGCTGAAAAAGTTGGCTTCCTTTGCCAATTGGTCGGAGATCATCACTGCCGCAGGCGTTTCGATCATAATGCCCACTGCCGTTTTTTCCGCCCCCGCAGGCAGCAGCCCTTGTGCCTTCAACTCTTGCGCAGCTTCCTCCAGCCACTTTTTCGCTGTTTGCAATTCTTCTATCCTACAGATCAACGGGAGCATGATTTTTATATTTCCTGTTTCATTTGCCCGCAGCAAGGCCCGCAACTGGATCTTAAACATTTCTTCTCGTTCAAGGCACAGACGGATGGCCCGATATCCTAGAAATGGATTGTCCTCTTTTGGGATGTTGAAATACGAGATATTTTTATCACCGCCAGCATCTAAAGTCCTGATGATTACTTCTTTTCCCAAGAAAGCGTCTGCTACGGCTTTGTAGGCTTTGTACTGCTCCTCTTCTCCCGGTATCTGCTGCCGGTCCATGAACAGAAACTCTGTCCGAAACAGACCAATGCCTTCAGCGTCATGCTTTTTCACATCGGAGATATCATCCAGAGAGCCGATATTGGCTAGGAGCCGGACTTTTCTTCCACTCTGGGTGACAGTTTCCTTGCCCATCATTTTTTTCAACGCCAGCCTTTCTTCCTGCTGCTTTTTGATCTGTTTCTCGTAATGCGCTTTTTCCTCTTCAGAGGGGCCTATCATATAGCTTCCTGTGCCGCCATCTAAGATGATCTCATCGCCCTGCTCTATCTGCTCCGTGATGTTTCGTGCGCTGATGATCGCTGGAATTCCCATGCCTCGGGCAAGAATGGCGATATGCGATGTTTTGCTTCCTTTCTCTGTCAGAAGCCCGCTGATGCTGCCTCGGTCCGTGGATAACAGCGCAGATGGGAGCAGTTCCTTTGCCACTAGCACAAAAGGACCTGTCTGGGCTTTGCCTAGCATAGATGCTTTCGATTCGTCTTCAGGCAGCATGGCTTTCAAGAGGCGTTTTTTCACATCTGCGCAATCAGCGGCCCTAGCTTTTAGATAATCGTCCTCCATGGCCTCAAACATTGCCTTGTATGCTTCAAACACTTGGTCAGCGGCCAAGGAAGCCGTTGCTTGATTTTGATGAATAAAGGCTTCCATCTTGTGACGCGCCTCTTCATCCAGCAGCATCATTTCATGGGCTTCCAATAACTCATAAGCTTCTGCTGCCCCGCCTGCGTCTTCCAACCTCTGTTTTTCCTGCTGTATGGTTTCAGCTGCTTGACGCAAAGCCCTGCGCAGTTTTTCGATTTCCCCTTCAATGTCCCGTGCTTTGCCAGTCTCGATCCGCAGCTCTTTTTCTTTTACCAGCAAAGCGCTGCCAAAGGCAACGCTGCTGCTTCCTGCTGATATCCCTTTCACCGTCGTCCTCCCTTGATTCACATTCATGACATGATCTGGCAGAGTACTTCCGCCGCCTCTTCTTCGTCAGGGCCATCCGCGGTGATGGTAATCTTGGTCCCTGCTGCCGCACCTAAACTCAAGAGCGACATGATGCTTTTCGCATTTGCGTCAATGCCGTCTTTTTTTACGAGGATCTTCGTTCCTTTGTATTCCGCAGCTTTCTTCGCAAAGGCTGCCGCAGGCCTCGCATGAAGTCCTTCCGGGTTTTGAATGATGATCTCTTTTTGATACATGTTTACCTCCTGTCATTCTTCCCACTTTGTATGGAACGTTCCCTTTTTATCGATCCGCTGATACGTATGCGCGCCAAAGAAATCCCTCTGCGCCTGAACCATCACAGTTGGGAGCTGGCTGCTATGATACGCTGTATAGTACTGCAATGCCGCTGAAAGGCAGAAAAGCGGCACATTGCTTTGACAGGCTTTCCACAAAACAGTTTTTGCGCTTGTCAGGTCACGTTCCAGTATCCCTGCGATTTTCTGGTCTTCCAGCAGCGAGGCCATTCCCTTGTTTCGCTGACAGGCATGTTTGATTGTTTCAGAAAACCTTGTCCTGATAATACAGCCGTTTTCCCAAGTTTCCAGCAATGCCGCCAGATCCATGTTCCAATGCTGCGCGGTTGCTGCTTTTTGTATCAGCTTCAGTCCATTCTCAAAGCACAGGTATTGACCAAACTCCAAGGCCTGTCGCAGTTCGCTCATAGCTTTATCATCAAAATTTCCGGTCGCTGCCTGGCTTTTCTGTGTTTTTTGTCTCGGCTCCGCAGAATGATATCGAGCATATAAGGCTTCTGTGAGCACGGGCACGGATACTCCCAGCTCCAAGGCGGCCTGGCTGGTCCATTTCCCAGTCCCTTTGTTTCCAGCTATGTCCGCGATCCATTCGATCAGTGGCCTGCCTGTATCTTGGTCTATTTTTTCTAGAATTTTAGCTGTGATTTCGATTAAATAGGAAGAAACTCGTTCATCCTGGGAAAATTCCCGAAAAACTCCGGCCATTTGGCTAGTTTCCAGCCCATAGTAGGTTTTCGCCAGCAAATAGATTTCCGATATGACTTCCATATATCCATATTCAATGCCATTGTGCACCATCTTGACAAAATGGCCGGCCCCGCCTGTGCCAAAATAATCGCAGCAGGGCTTTTCATGAGACCCGGATGCTGCAATCGCACTGAACAGTTTTTTCAGATCCTGCCATGCGCTTTCATTCCCACCTGCCATGATGGCAGGCCCCTTTTCCGCACCCTTTTCTCCCCCTGAAATCCCAGTTCCTAAGAATCGAATGCCTTGCCTGGCAAGACGCGCTTCCCGCCGCTCCGTATCTTGATAATGGGAGTTTCCCAGGTCAACAATCGTATCCTGCGCCTCTAGCAAGGCAACCAGTTCCTCGATCACATGGTCTGTTTCTTCTCCTGCTCTGACCAGAAGCATGATGGTCCTTGGCCGCTTTATTGCGTCCACAAGGGCAGAAAGGCTTTGCTTTGGATGAATCTTTGTCTGATCTGCTCGCTCCGCCAATTTCCGCATTTTTTCCTGATCCTTGTCATAAACAAAGGCCTGACAGCCGTGCTGCGTCAAGTTCAAGGCGATGCCCTGACCCATGACTCCCAGACCGATCAACCCCACTTCCTGGTCTATCTCTTTTCGCATCACCGCACCTCCCCCTTATTCCTCTTGTAAAAATTCATGCCAAGCCGCTTTTAAAATCATCGGATCCGTTAACAGATCTATGGCGGAATATGCCATAGCCTTTACGGAAATCTCGATTACCTGTTCCGCCCGCGGAGCCATAGCCAACTCCTTGAACCGCTCTGTGTGATTTGATATTTTTTCTGATGGCAACAGAGAAACGTATGGATTGCAGGAAGGCACTTTACGCATTACGTTACCAAAATCTGTCGTGCCAAAATCCTCTGGCATTCCATCCATCAGCGGTTCTCCGATGATCTCAAAATTGTCCCGGAACACCTGGGCCAGCCTTTGGTTGGGCCTGCGCCCCAAATATCCGGTGATATGCTCAATCTCACAATCGCATCCTGCCGCAATTGCCGCTCCCTTTGCGCAGTTTTGTACCTTTTCTATGGTGGCCTGTAAATTCTGATCCTGGGAAACAATGTCCACGCTGATAGACGCGGAGTCCGGGATCATCCCCTCGTTGCGCCCGCCATCCGTGATGATCTGCGCGATCCGCACGTCATCTGGCAGCTGCTGCCTCAGGCAAGCTATGGCAGTATAATAAATATGCAGCGCATCCAGGGCATTGACGCCCTCTTCTGGATGAGACTCCGCATGAGCGGACTTTCCCTGCCAGCGGATCGCCATGCCGTGGGAGGAAAGGCATCTGCCGGCGATCCTAGTTACGCCTGATGTGGGATGCATCATCATGCACATGGAAAGACCGTCAAAAACGCCTTTTTCCAAGAGCAGGATCTTTCCGCCGCCATCTTCCTCTGCTGGCGTGCCGATCACTCGGAGTTCTCCTTCCAGCCCTGTTGTTTCCATAACTTTTTTTAAAACCAGGGCCGCGCCGAGAGATGAGGCGGCGATCAAATTGTGCCCGCACCCATGCCCCAGGTCCGGTAGAGCGTCATATTCCGCCGCGATGCCTATGAGTTTGCGGCCGATCTCGTTTTCGCCTTGCTGGTAGGTGGCTGTAAAAGCGGTTTCCAAGCCGCCGACGTTTTTTTCCACATGAAATCCATGTTCCTCCAAAACGGCCGTCAGCTTTTGACAGGCCTTTTTTTCCGCAAAAGCCAGCTCCGGATTTTCATAGATGAATCTCGATATTTGATTTAACTGGGGCATCAGCTGTTCTGCTTCAGCTCCTGCCTGTTTTTTTAATTCTATCGTCTTCATGTCAAGCTTCCATCCTTTGCCCTCCATATGTTTTTTCTATATTAATGCGCAGCTTGCTCTTACAATACGCCTGTTAAGGAACCCAGCAAGCAGATGGCTACGATGATCAGCAGCAGCCACAAAATTTTGTAAGGGAATTTCTTCAAAAAGAAATAAGACCCCGCAACAAACCCTAAGGGCAGCAGACCTTTGACGATCTCGTCCAGCATGTCTTGCACCACCATTTCTTCTCCGTTTATGGTAAACTGCAAAGGCGTGCTGATATCCACATAGCTGGCCGCGAGCGCTCCCATCATGAACATCCCAACGATCCCCGCACCGTAGATCACATCATTGACCAAGCCACCCTGAAGCAGTTGTTTTACAGAATTCCGCCCCAGTTTGTAGCCCATGTTGCAGATATAGTTTCCAATGATATATGTGATAATGACAAAAGCAAATGGGAATAGGATCCCTAAAACACTGCCCTGCATGGCAAAGGACGCTGCCAAACCTAAAAGGATGGGCCTGATGATGCCCCAGGTGAGAGTGTCTCCAATGCCAGCCATAGGCCCCATGAGCCCGGTCTTAATATTGGTGATCATATCGTCCGGGATGTCCTCGCCTCTGGCTTTTTGCTCTTCCATGGCTAGTACTGTGCCGTGGATGGCGGAGCCAAAGATGCCTTCTGTATTAAAAAACTGCAGGTTTCTCTTTAAAGCTTCTGCACGCTGTTCCTTGTCCGGGTACAACTTTTTCAGTGCTGGCACCATGGAGGAACAGAAGGAAAGGGACTGGAGCCGTTCAAAGGAGTTGGACATTTCCGCCCGCACGTACCATCTGAAAAACAGTCTGTTCACATCTTTCTTGGTGATCGGTGGAATTTCTGATCCTGCCGCTTGCGCGGCTGTCTGTTCCATATCCGCTGGCTCTTGGACCATTGGTTCCGCTGCGACGATTTGTTCCACCTTATTTTCTTCTGTTGTTTTCATATCCATTGATTTATCTTCCATTTAACTCCCTACCTCCTTTGTTTCTATTGAACACCATGGTCAAGGCTAGGCACACGCCCATGATCGCCGCAAACATCACATTGACTCCAGAATAGATGACAATGAAGAACGCTAGAAAGAATAACGCAAAGTTGTTTCTCTTTCCAATGAGTCCAATGGTCATGGCGATTCCCAGACAAGGCAGTACGCCGCCTGCGATTTCAAAGGCATGCATGATCCATTCCGGAATCACCCCTAAAAGCGGTTTTACGAGGGAAGCGCCAAAATAATTAGCCACAAACATCAGCGGCACGGTGATGATAAAACTCCAAATCATAGCGTACAAGAATCCACATCTAGCCACGCCTTTTTCATCGCCTTTTTCCGCATATTTGTCTGCCCAGTGAACTAGCACTGTATTACCGCCCCTCCAGATGTTGTTTACAAATGCGCCCAACAGGCCCAGGGGAACAGCCAAAGCAGCAGCCGCTTCCACGGACATGCCTGTCCTGATAGCTAGCGGAACGACGATCAGTGCTGCCATGCATTCGTCTGCCGGCCAATTTCCGCCCGCGCCTATGATCCCGATATAGATCAGCTGGATCGTGGCTCCCAGCGTCAGCCCAGTTGTCATATCACCTAATACAAGGCCTAATATGAAGCCGACCACGACTGGTGAGAAAAAGGCATCTGAAAAAGTATATCCAATCACAGAAAACGTGAACCAGTAATAGATGCCTGTAAATAATGCGAATAGCACTAAACTCATATCCATATCTTTCTCCTCTTTTCTATCGTTTTACTTTTTCATACGGGAACGGATCTTCCTCTGGAAGCATCTGAAAGAATACCTTTGTGCCGCTTTCTGCAATGCGGTCCAGCATTTCATAGTCTTCCTCGCTGAGGGATATGGTTTTGTAAACCAGCTTTCTTCCAGCCCCGCTGGGCAGTCCCCCGATCTGCAGTTCATCGATTTTCACGCCTTTTTGCGTTAGCCTGTCCACATGAGCCACATCTTTGAACAGGACCAGCAATTTTTTGTCTAAAAGTCCACTGCTCTGCCACTTTTCAGCGGCTTCGTCCACTTTGAAAACATCCACGGAAACATCCGCTGGCGCTGCCATCATATAAATATCCTTCATAAAATCATCATCCGCCAGAGCATCGTCTATGATTATGATCCCCTGCGTACCGTATTTCACAGACCACCTTGCGATCACTTGTCCATGAATCAACCGACTGTCTACCCTGTACTTTATTTCTGCCATTTTTCCGCTCCTTTCTCAAACCTTTCATACCTTGTACAATTTGTTCAAAAGCTTGACACCATCTTTGCCCGCGCTTTGCAAGTGTTCCGCTAATTCCTCCGTGTCCATCTGCTCCCGCATGGTCACGCATTCCATGAGCATGGGCAGGTTCAGCCCTGTGATTCCTATGAACTTTAGGTCTTTTAGGTTTGCCGCAGCAGCATTGTTAGGGCTGCCGCCAAATAGGTCAGTGAATACCACCACGCCGTCGCCCTGATCCAATTCGATGATTTTTTCCCGGATCATATCTTTTAAAGCCAGTACATCATCCTCATAGGCCAGGGACAGCGCTGCTGCGTTTTCAGCTTTCCCCATAATGATTTCTGCTGTTTTTAAAAATTCCTTTCCCAAATTTCCATGTGTGACAATTAAGATTCCTATCATAATGTTCTCCCTCCGCCACTATAAAACGCAAGTCCGATGCCAAGTTAGTGTGTAAAAAAGCAGGAAGCCGCCGCCTGGGCCCTATGATACTTGAAAAGGCACAGCCGTATGCCATGCCTTTTAAAAAATATTTCCTTACAATTGTTTGTTCATTCTGATAGATTGCCTTTTGTGTGTTTACTGTGTCATTGTGTGCAAATCAGGTCTATGATAAAACCAATTTCATTGTCAGGGATTTCAATATTAAAATTTTGCTCAATGCTGCTGACAGCTTGTTTTACTTGCGTAAATTCCGCAAGCTGCTTTTGTGATCTTTGTGCTAGATCTGGATATTCGATAGGCAGTTTTTGTATGACTCGTTCCAGCATACATACCATGTGCAGCAAAAACCTGACTTCCAGGCTTTTTCGCCTTTCCGTATTTTCCTTGCGAGGAATATCCAGCTTCTCAAAAGCAGCCATGATTTCTGTGTATGCCTTTTCTATATCCAGGAACACAGTCGCATCCTTCAGCATTCTAACGATCTTTTCTTTTTCCTCATCGACCGCTGCCGCAGATGACCCTTGGACCAGCTGTTTCAGCTGCTGCGCTCCGTCCTTGAGTATCCAGTCCTCCAAAGGGATGAAGGGCGCGCCGGGGATCTGGATCTCCACGGATCCTACTACTGCCAGGGCCGTGTCCGCATAGTGCCGGGTAGTTTCATCTATTTTACTCTCTGCCAGATCCAGAGAGATAATGTCGATTCCCCGTTCCTTTAGTCCCGGAATCAGGTCCCGAATCTTATCAGCGATCTTGACGGCAGTCCCTGCTCCTGTGATACAGGTGGTCAAAATCACTTTTCGATCCACACTCGTCTCTTTCCTGGCAAACCCCTGGGGGCCCTTGGCACAACGGTTGATTTGTGCTCCTACTAGTTCATCAAACAGTCCCTCAATGTTCTGGTCTGTTCTCACAGCCTTTCTCGCAGCCTCAAAGAGCATGGGGACAGAATATGGAGAAATTACCTTGATGATGCTGCCCACTTGCTGGGATAGACGCTCTTCCTCCATATCAGGCAGTGCTAAATCCGCAAAAATGATCACGCCTTTGCCCTGATCCGCGTTCCGCAGCTTTTGCAAAAGCTTTGATGAAAAATCAATATCGTTTTCTCCCATAGCATAGAGCATATATTCAATATCCTCGTTATGGGCAATGTCCCGTGCGCTTTCCACCAAGCCCCGCGCCGCCTTTTCCCCAAGGGAAATTAGCAGGATCCCAATGTGACCGCCCGTCTCCTCCGGTGGCTGGTTCCAATTTTCAATGATCAGGGAAATAAACTGGGCTTCATCTTCATCGAGAACCAAGTTCAGTCGCTGCTCAATGAATCGCGCGACCTGTTCTCCCACCTGAATCTGGCTGCTGGTACTGATCTGCCGTTTCCTAGGACTGGAAGGCCGATACTCCATGGCTTCAATATGCATGGCTAAGGCAATGGCTAATTCCACCTCCCAGCAGTCATGACCCAGCGCATCATCTAAGGCCGCTGCGACCGCATTATAGATCTTTGGCGTTATTTCTTTGTAAATCCGCTTCTTTTGCGGCTGCCCTTCTTGACAGCCCTTCATTTCCCTGATGCTTTCCGCAAAGCTTTCGTTGATATATTTATTGATTTTTTTGTAGATCTCACGATTGATTTCGTGGCTCTCCTGCCCCTTTTCCAGCATCCGCCTGTATTTTGCGAAAATCCGGTGATATTGATTTTTGTTATGCGCCGCCATGCCCGTATCTGGCACTTTGTTGTCTTCTCGGAACAGGAACGTATTGTGTCCTTCTGTCAATTCTTCGATTTCTCGAGAAATCCCAGCGCAGCCTATTTGGGAAAAATACTCCAAAATATGATCTGGAAGCATTGCGGTTTCCACGTAGACTTCTTCATCTTTGCCACCCTCCCCGCCGCTTTCTGTCATGTGTTCCAAAAAGCCTCTGGCGCAGATCAGCTGTATATCCGCCCGCAGCTGACCGATATTTGCCTGGCAGGGATATGCCAGCAGCATGTTCATCACTTCATCGTCAACAGCAATGGGCTTTTTGATCCCCCTGGCTTCTATGGAAAAAAAGGTTTTGATGAACTCACAGCGTTCTCTTAGCGGGCGTTCGTCTAAATCAGGGATCTTGATCACCATCGGGAAGCGCCTGGCAAAGGTCCGCAGCAAATGGGATTCGGGGTTTTCCGTAGTCGCTGCCACTAGCATGACCCGCCCTTTTCTCAAGTGCTCAGATTCCCCTAGCTTGCGGTAACGCCCTTTGTCAATGAACATAAAGAGCATCTCCTGCCCTTCCGGTCCTAGCCTGTGGATCTCGTCCAGCAGCAGCACGCCGCCCTCTGCCTGCTGGATCAGTCCGGCCTTTTCCTGATCTGCGCCAGTAAACGCCCCCTTTACATGCCCAAAGATCTGATCCAGTAGCAACTGCGGATTGTCTGCGTATTCTGAACAGTTAAATGTAATGAATTTACCGGATTCTTTTATCGTCTTTTTCTCTTTCGCATATTTGTAAATCAGCTCCGCAAATGTGGTCTTTCCCACGCCTGTGGCTCCAGTCAAAAGAATGTTTAAACTATTTCCTGGATAAAGAATAGAGGCTTTGGCCTGCTGCACCGCTGATTTTAGGCTTCCCTCCGCACCTACTAGATTATGGAAGGTGAATGCGTCATCTTTTTCTGGTTCTTCTGGACCTGCGGAAAAAAAGGAAGTTAAAATCCCTGGTGTTAGTATCTCTTTTTTTAGCATGCCCTGCGTCATTTTTTCAAAAGCGGATTTTTCCAGAAAGCGGACTGGCCGGCCATTGACTTTAACCGCTTTCTCCATTGCTGCCAACTTGTTCAGATCTCTGGACACATTGCTCCGATCAAATCCTAGGGACTCCGCCAACTCTCCGGCGCTGAATCCGCCGCAGCCAGTTGCTAATGCCTGACGATCCAATTGCTCTGTCAGTTCCTTGAGCTTTAAATATACATGATCGATTCTTAACATGGCTTCACGTCTCTTCCAGCAAATCGATGACTTCCAGCAAAGACGTTTTCTCTGCGTAAGCTTCTCTTCTGTCTTCTTGTTCCGGCTCGACCATGTCGGGGATCAGGATCGCTGGCATGCCTGCCTGCGCAGCAGCCTTGATTCCGTATTTGGAATCCTCTAACACCATGCATTCCCTTGGCTTCAATCCTATTTTCTCAGCGGCTTTCAAAAAAATATCCGGCTCAGGCTTTCCCCTTTCGATTTCATCGCCGCATACTGTAGCCTGAAAATATTGGGTGAGTTTTGCTGTTTTTAAATAAAAATCGACCCGCTCCCGTTCAGAAGAAGATGCCACTGCGCACAAGTATCCCTTCTTTTGCGCATACGCTAAAAGTTCCAGCAGGCCTTTTTTGATTGGCATGCCGGTGGCAAAAATTTCTTCGTCCATATAGGCTCTGGTTTTATCGGAAAATCGCTGAAAGTTAAAGCCGTGGCCAAACTCAGCTTTTAATCGCTTGGCTGTCTTTCTCCGATCCAAGCCTCTGGTGCTGTCGATTAATTCTCGTGTGATTGGAAACCCGTTTTCCTCCCCTACTCTTACCCAGCAGGTGGATGATAAGCTTTCTGTGTCAAACATTAACCCATCCATGTCAAAGATGAGTCCCTTTAAATTCTCTATCATGTTCCATAATTCCTTTCTCTGTGTTTTGGCGAATCAATCGCTTGCTGGCTGTTGGAGGGAGAAAGGTATGATATTTCTATTATGTCACATGGAATCAAATTTTATTGTGTTGATTTTACAAAGCTCGTGTTTTGGAGAAACTGGTCCGCAATATTTGTTTTATTTAAGTATAACTGCCAGGCCGTCATCTTGCAAGGTGAAGCACATTTATTTTTATGTTAATTTTTGTAATTTATTGTTGACTTTTGCACATAATATGTTGTAATTACCCATATTAGGAATATTTTATATTGTTGTGCACAATTGTTCATCTCTGATCCTTATTTACCTTGTGTTCACAAAAGGGATCGCATATTTGTAGCGTTTGGTTTTAGGATTTACGATGAATAATGAAAAATTCAGGTATTTTTCTGTGAAAGTATATTACAATATTGGCAACAAGTCATTGGCAGAATCATCTGAAAAAATGTCTAGGCCACAAACAAAGCAAGAAGCGTGATCAACTGGAAACCACCCCGCTTTGCGTTAGGATTATTGAAAAAGAAAGAGAATGCCAATGAAAACAGATACGATCACAAAAGACTACATATCCGATGCCGCCGTATTCGCAGATGTGTTCAATTATTACATCCATGACGGGAAGCAGGTTATCAAACCAGAACAGTTGGAGGAACGTGACCCCATAGAGATCGCCCTCCCTTATGGAGCGGACGGCACGACAGTGCCCGTCCAGAGGTTCCGGGACGCAGAGATCATGAAATTTCAATCTATCCTTCGGGAGGTCCTGTTGTTCATCAAGCACTCTAAAGACGGGGAAACCATCGCCCTAGGTGTTGGATACGCCTTGGAAACAGTAAAGGAATGGCTTGGACTTTCAGAAGATCAGCCAGAAAACCATCATTGACAAGGAGGCCTCCGCCCCTACTGCGTCAGCAGGCCGCAGACCAACACAAAATAGTGAGGCAGTTTTCCTTCTTCCATCCATTCCAGTTCGATCCCCATCAGCTTGCTGATGGTCAGCCCTACATTTCCGCCTAAGGCTTCAATGGAATACCGCATTTCTTCTGGAAAACGACAAGGCTTGCCATCTGCCTTGCCGCACTGTCCATGGCAAAGGTGGCAGGAACCCGCAGACAGACTCACGCTGCCTGGGTTTGCTTGTTCTTTTTCCAAAAGTTCGGCTGACAGGTCCGCCTTTACGTTCCACAGCGAATCTTCTATGATCCGTTGTGCGTCCTCCTGTGAAACAGGTTTGCCCGCATATTTTTCATCAAAAATGATTTTTACGGCTGTCAGCTCCAAAGTCTCGTACTGCTTCCAATATTCCCGCACATCAAAATCATAAGGCGGGCAGGACCAAATCTTGTCGTAATTGGGACATTCTTGGCATTTTTCCAGAAATGCTTCCACATCCACATAGTGTTCCAAATAGTCACTGACAGAAATGAAACTATGATAGTACTTCGTAGTATACATGTTGATCGTTCTCCTGTTCATGGTGCGCTTCACGGCTTTTCCGTTCCTAGTTCATCGTACTTCGCACTGCTGCCCCGACACTGCTCTACCGGGTATTTTTCACCGTTTTTCTTAATTTTTCGCAGCATTTCCTGCTTCATGTCAATGCCCATCTTATCGCTGAGCATCAGGCAGTACAGCATCACGTCCGCTATTTCATCGCTTAAAGCCATTTTATCGTACTCACTGTTCCACTGAAAACATTCTAGCAGCTCCCCCGCTTCAATGGCAATGGATTTTGCCAGGTTTTCCGGTGTATGATACTTCTCCCAATCTCGTTCTTGATTAAATTCTCGTAAAATATCAATGATTTCGTTCATATTGCTTTCCCTGATTTATCCTTCCCAGATCTGTGTCTCTACGATACTTGTGATTATTGTAACACAAAACAGCAAAAAGCGGCGTTATTTTTACCAAGGCTCGGAGCGGATCTGTATTTTCTCTTAGGAACATGACAAAAGGGTTAGCATTTTAGGGACGGAGAAAGCCGCACAACAACAGGAGGTGGCAAACATAGCCCAGCTATCCAGACCGCCCTTCCAATCCGCTGACCGGGATTCTCTACTGCGCTGACCGCAGGTGCAAGATGACCCACCGCCAGCCGTCCCCACCAAGAAGAAAGTGTTTGACGCTGATGACACCTACCTTTGCGGCGGCTACCACCATTTGACCTGCAATTGTACCATGCACTTTATCAAAACTTCCACCGTTGAGAAGCTGGTGCTGACGGCGATCCGCAAGGTGAGTTCCTATGTTCGGGAGAACGAGAAAGAGTTTATCCGCATCGTGCGGGACGCCGCCAGTACGGAGCAGGAGCAGACCGCCATGGAGCAGGAGGCGGCGAAACTGAACGAGGGCATCACCGCCCAAACCGGAGGTTGTTTTGACCGCCGAGGAAGAAGCGAAAGCGCAAAAGGCGTTGGCGGCGAGGAACCGGGAACAAAACCGTTTATGTATGTGCCGGGCGAGGGAGGCAGAGAAAGTTTCCGCTCTGGCTGGTTGATTTGGTTGTGCTGCTGTGCTATACTTCTTCCGAGAATATCCCGACAAGTCCTGTTTTTATGTAGGAAGGAGCTTATTATGAAAGATATGAAAAACACTTGCAAAGTTGCACTGGTGCAGGCGGAACCTGTGCTGTTTGATAAAAGCGCATCTCTGAAAAAGGTACTGCAATACATTGATGAGGTTGCTGCGAAAAAGCCCGATTTGATTGTTTTCCCTGAACTTTTTATCCCCGGTTATCCTGTTGGGATGAATTTTGGATTCAGCGTAGGCAAACGAAACGACAATGGGCGCAAGGATTGGAAACGCTACTATGATGCCTCTGTTGTTGCGGGTGAATCAGAATTTCAGCAGCTTGCGAAGGCAACAAAGAGAACGGGCGCATACATCAGCCTTGGTTTCTCCGAAAGAGATGCTTTCAGCGGAACACTTTACAACAGCAACGTAATTTTTGAGCCAGACGGTTCTTACAAGATACATCGGAAATTGAAACCCACTGGTTCTGAGCGAGTTGTATGGGGAGATGCAAATAAGGATTATTTTCCAATCACAACAACACCCTGGGGTCCGATTGGCAGCATGATCTGCTGGGAAAGCTATATGCCGCTTGCGCGTGTGGCTCTCTATGAAAAAGGGATCACCATCTATATTTCTCCGAACACCAATGATAACCCTGAGTGGCAGGCTACCATTCAGCATATCGCAATTGAAGGTAAATGTTTCTTTATCAATGCCGATATGATTATTACACGCAACTCTTATCCTTCGGATCTGGAAGAACAGGATGTGGTTTCTCAGCTGCCGGAAATGGTATGCAGAGGGGGCAGCTGTATCGTTGATCCCTATGGGCATTATGTGACAGAGCCTGTTTGGGACAAAGAGGCTATCATTTATGCGGATATTGATATGAGCCTGGCTGCTGCCTGCAAGATGGAGCATGACGCAGTGGGACATTATGCACGACCCGATGTACTTGAACTAAAAATCAATGAAAAATAACAACGCACTTAGATCATGGAACTGTTGCATAGAGAAATCATCAGGGAATTGAAAATTCCGCCGCAAAGCAAGGGCGGCATGGTCTGCACAGATATTCTCCTGCCGCCGCAGGCCCCTGCCGAGTACCAAGACCGCGCCACCCTCTGGAACGCCGTGGAGAGGGCCGAGCGCAGCAAGAAAGCCCAGCTTGCATATAACTTTGACATTGCCTTGCAGAACGAATTTTCTTTGGAGGAAAACATCGCTCTTGCAAGGCAATTTGTATCGGAACAGTTTGTGGGCCGGGGCATGGAGCTGCAACGCCAGATTGGAAATCTCAAAGATTTTGCCAAGGCCGTCAATTTTCTGACCGAGAAAGGCATCGTCACTCTGGAAGATTTAGAGGCCCATATTGCCGCCTAAGGTGAACGGGCAAAGGCCATCAACACATCCATGAAAGCCAAGCACACCCGTCTGAACAAGTTGAAGGAATTGCTTCGTCTTGTTGACCTCTACCGGGACACCAAGCCCATCTATGCCGAGTAGAAAAGTATCAAGTGGAAGGGCAGAGGGAAAATTTTGAGAGGCCTCACCAGGAGTACACAGCCGAGTATAAGCAGTACAAGCCCATCCAGGGCGATTTACGGAGGTTGCAACAGGTGAAGCGGAACGCCAATGTTGCCATACGTCAGCAAGAGCAGGCCTGGCAGAAACGGCGGGAGGCAGAGAGGACAATCGCCGCAAGTAGCGCAAACAAAACGCAAACACTATTTTTACAACACAACCATCGTTTCTGTGGCAAACAAAATCAAAGATATATGGGATACTCAAATGGCAAAGAAAAAAGACTTTAACACCACGCCTGAAATCTCAGAGCGAATGGCAAGAATCAAATCCAAGAATGGTCCTTCAGAAACCCAGCTGGCCAAAGCGCTCTGGCAGGAAGGGATCCGTTATCGAAAAAACTATAAAAAGCTCCCTGGTTCTCCCGATATCGCCATCACCAGCAAACGCATCGCCATTTTTGTGGACGGCGAGCTGTGGCACGGCTTTGACTGGGAAAACTCCCAGCGCCGTTTCAAAGCGAACCGGGAATATTGGCTCAATAAAATTGAAAAGAACATGGAACGGGATAAACGAAACGACGCATTGCTGCACGACATGGGCTGGCTGGTGCTGCACTTTTGGGACGCAGAAGTCAAAAAGCATTTAGATCAATGTGTGAAAAAAGTGCTCCTGGCTGTTGAAAGTCAAAAGTTCTATCAGCATCTGAAATAAGCGGCAGCAGAGCGCCCTTACACCGGTTTTTGCGGCGCATAAAAAATTTGGGTCAGCAGTTCTTTGACATCAAAAGGCTCTTTTGCTTGCTCCGCCACGATTTCGATCCATATTTGCAGGCGATCTTTAAAATCCGCCTGCTCAATGTTCCAATAATCCTTCAGCTGGTTCATATGGGTATTTTCTATGATCCATTTCACTCCCTCACAGTGCTCGCACAATTGCTCATATTTTCGAGGGATCCTTTGAAATATCAAGCCACCTAAATGTAAATCCACTTGTCCGCCAGCTGAAAAGGAATCGCACATGGAAGAAGATACCACCCCATGACGTGCGGCTAACCATAGCGTGAAACGTTGGTATTTATCGGTGCTCTGGCTGAATAACTCTGGAAATAAAGCAAGGCCTGCTGAAACCAAGTGATATTTTTCATCAGCAGCCAAGGTGTTCCACATTCTAATTTTTGCCGGGGCCGAATTTTCATCCGGCTCTGTTTCATTGACCCACCATAGCGTTTCACCTGGCTTTAAGGTGGATTTGAAATACTTTACCACTGGCCTCAGGGGATGCTCCAGATGCCGCAATGTTTCATAGCTAACACCCATTTTATCAAAAATGGTTTCGTCCTTTCCCAGATCCATATCAATTTTGTATCTCGGACTATGGGTGACTGCGATATCCGCGAGGCAATCCTCATACCTTCTAGTTTTAAAGACCGCCGGCCTGCTCAATTTCCCAAAGAGCAGATAAATATGTTCAACGCCTCCTACCCGGGTGCCCTCTGCGACGCTGCCGCCAATCAGCTCCCATTTGTCGCTCTGGGTTGACCTCACCTTGATCCCATAATAGCCGCAGACTACGATATCCGGAAATTTCTGCCCGCTAACCACCTGAATCCGCCCCTGAAAGAGCGTGTGCTCCGCAGCTTGATTCAGTGCTCGTTCTACTTCCTTCTCTAGTTGTCTGCCACCTTTCGATAAATAGTACGCAGGCTCCAAAGCCGCTTTTTCATTCATTCTCTGGCACGCAGCTTGGCATAGAGATTCAAATTCTTTTAATGTAGGTATGTTTTCTGTCTGGTTCATGGGCTCAGTCATCTCCAAAATACAGCTTCCAGTTCTCTTCTAATCGCTTTGCGATATGATACGCTAGAAGAGGCGGCACCGCATTTCCGATCAATTTATACGCTTCTGATCCGGATACGGATTTCAGATCTGCTATTTTGGGAAGGATGAATTCATATTCATCAGGGAAAGTTTGCAGGCGCGCGCATTCCCGCACGGTCAAGCGCCGTTCCTGCATCCTTTGTTCCAATTCGTCTTCGTATCGCCCGCCGTGTTCCCTGGACAATCTGCGAAACTCGATATTGCCGTGATGCTCGGACCGTATGGTTGGGCCGATCCCCTCCAGTTTTACCTCCTGCTGACCCTGACAATGCTTGCCCATGTACTTTGCCTTTGAATATTTGCGGTGGCTCGGATCACCCGAAGCTTCTGGTTCTCCCAATCCGGCCAGAGCCTGGGCCACGCTTACGTACTTTTGCTGCCCTGAAAGCTTTTGCTCTTCATCTAAATAATGTGTCTTTTCTGGGTAGGGCATATACTGATCATCGATGGTTTCTTTAGATAGTTCCCGCAGTGCCTGTTTGGTGAGCGCCGATTTCTTGAATCCTAGGAAAAACACCCTTTCCCTGCCCTGGGGCACACCGAAATTCGCGGCATTCAGCACTTGAGCGGGGATCACTAAATAGCTGTCGCCATTGATCGAGGAAAAGTCCCGCTCGATCACTTCTTTGGCATCGCTCAAGTTTGTCAGACCCTTCACATTTTCAGCGATAAAAACCTTCGGTTTTGTCAGGCTGATGACTTCCCGCATCCAGATGTAGAGCTGCCCTCTGTTTTCCACATTGGGCTCATCAACGCCTATGACACCACCGTCATGGCTTTTGTGGGATTGAAAGCCTTTGCGCTTTCCGGCTACGGAAAAATCCTGACAGGGAAAGCCGCCGGTCACCACATCCACGTTTTGAGGGAAAACATGCTGCTCCATGTCTTTCTGCGCTTTTACAAGATCAACAATGCTTTCTACATAATAGGGGGCTGGCTCGCCCTTTTTTCCAAAAAATTTCACCCATGCGCTTTTTGCTTCTGGCTTTATATCATTGGCGAAAACCGTTTTAAAAGCAGTTTCTGAAAGCTGGATCCAATCTCCTGGCATCTCGGCTCCCTGCCAATCAGGGTGAAGTTCCTGGTTGACCGAAGCCTTTCGCACCTTAAAGCCGCCCTCAAAGCCCAGGTCCATTCCGCCGCATCCAGAAAACAGAGACAGCACGCCCCGTTTCTTTCCTTTATTATGTACTGTTTGTGTCGCCTGACAATTGTCTTTCATCCTAACTCCTTCAAAGCATGTATCCATCAACAGTGCCATCTTCATATCACTGCCTCGCACGGCTCTATGTTTTCCTTTTGCCATGCCCATGGTTTATTGTAACACAAAAAGTCAAAAAACGGCGTTCTTTTTAAGAGCGGGCTTTGAATGGTTTTTTGTCGCACGCACAAAGACCAGCCTCTTGGAAAACAACCAATGCGCTGGGATTGTTTACAGACGACTTTCAAGGCTGAATGCGATATCTCCATACCAACAACAGACATATGCTCGCAACGTGCCCTCTGCGTACATATGTCTGTTTACAAAAGTTATAATCAAAGGCAATCAGCATCAGGAGTAGCACCATAGTAGTCACATATAGGATCACACAAACCTTATGCTTTCTCTCCAGCGTGATGGTTTCCCCACACAGTTCGCACCTCTTTTTTGAAAAAAATGGGTCCACATTGAATAAATCTTCTCTTTTAAAAGTGAATTTATGTTCACACATGTTTTTGTCAATCATATCCGCACCTTTTATATGTAACCAAACAGGGATGGCAGGAATAACGAAATTCCTGGAATGTATGTTACGATAATCAATGTTGGCAGCCATGCGCATAAAATAAACCATAGCGTTGGCTTTAACATCTCGCTCACTGGTGCTCCGCCGACTCTGGATCCAAAATACAAGAACGGCGCGCAGGGCGGCGTCACACAGCCCAACCCTAAATTGATAGCCATGAGCGCAGCATAATGCACAGGGTTGATACCAAGCGCAGTGATCGCTGGCACCATGATCGGCGTGGTCAGCAGAATCGCACTAGTATCATCCATGATCATGCCAATGAGGATCAGAAACACATTGATAAAAATAACGAGTACCACTTTATTGTCCGATATGCTCAGCAGCGTATCGAGGATCATGCCTGGAACATCTTCCATAACGTACAGCCCCGATAGTATCATGACAGAAAAAAGCATGATCAGCACAGCTCCCGCAGTGGTCCCCGCGTACACGAAGCACTCCTTCATGGTCTGAACGTTAATGCCCTTATAGATGATCCAGCCTACCGGTATGGAGTAAATGACCGCGACAGCCGCTGCTTCTGTGGGTGTCATGATTCCAGAATAGATTCCGCCTAATATGATCACTGGTGAAATGATCGCTGGTATGGCCTTCTTTAAAGTCACACCCGCATGTCTCATATAAACTTTCATTTCAGCCTTTGGTCTGACAACAATGTCCGCATTGTTTCTCAACAGGAAAATATTAGTTCCGCTAAGTAAGATCATGAGAATGATTCCTGGGATGATGGTGGCGAGAAAACACGCCAGGACCGATTGACCTCCCACAAAAGCGTACAAGATCATATTGATGCTGGGAGGTATCAACAGTCCCAGCAGGGACGCACTTGAAATCAGCGCTGAAGAAACGCCTTTTGGATATCCCGCAGCGTACGTCCTGGGCAGCATGATGGAACCAATACATGACAGTGCCTGCTAAAGCACCGCAACGATGATGATAGAGCCAGCTTCTGTGTACCCATAAGGCACTAGAAACGAGTAGTCGTATCCGCCCAGCATAATGATCGTCAGCGTAGACGCTAGAAACGCAAAAGGAATTGGTACACCTATGATCAACACTACCACTAAAATCGCAATGGATATAAGTACCGTGCTCATGGCGTCACCTCCTTATTTCCTTTGTTCAGATACTTTGCTTTCAAGCCTTTTATTTCCTCATAAAGATAGAGCGCATTAAATAGTGTGGACACAGCTAGTCCAAAAACAATCGCCGCCTGGCCAATGGAATCCGATATACAGTCGTTTCATTGCCTTGTGTCACGGACCAGATCACTAACTACGCAGCCCAATAACATAACACAATTCCTAACACAAACGTCAGAGTCCATTTGATCAAATGAACAAAATCTCTTATAGAATCCTTTTTTATCATCAGATCAAGGATATCTGCCTTTATGTGGCTGTTTTCAAAGCTGGCATGCGCACAGCCGAACATATAAAGCCAGAACACTACGATGATCAATATTTCTTCATAACCCGCAAAGTTATGGTTGAACAAACGACCTGCTGTTTCCACGAATAGGATCAATGTAACGATGATTCCTAATACGATCAGTCCTATGCGTAAAAACTTTGTCAAAGCCTTTATTCCAATGTTTTCTTTCCATCTATCCAAGCATAACGCCCTCCTTTCCAGTATGGGAACGCACTGCGTCATACGGTACGTTCCCGCAATTTTAAACCAATCTGTTCAAACTAGTGGTCCGATGTTCACAAAAGAGTCTCGATATCATTTCTCAAACCCTCGATCGTCTCTTTTCCCCAATCTTTTTCTAGTCTTTTCCATGTAACATCTCTCACATATTCTGCGTTTTCTTTCACCTCTTCTTCGGTAAACCTGTGCACTTTCACACCCTTATCCTCTAGTTTTTTCATATATTTGTCTTCATTTTCTTTAGCAGCGTCAAAGGTCTTCGCACTTTGCTGCCAAAAGCATTCTTCCACAATGGCTCTGTCTTCATCACTGAGCTTTTCCAAAGCTTTCTCACTGGCCACATAACAGGTGGCCTCCGCATGTATGTAGTTACAATAATAATACTTAATCACATCGCCCAGCCATGCGTAATTCATATTGGCGGTTCCGCCGTTCTAGCCATCCACCACATTGGTCTGAATCGCGGTCGGAACCTCTGCGTATGGGATAGTGACTGTATTATAGTGTAAGTCTTCACCTAGGTACAACAAAGGGATCGTCTGTGAAACCCGCAGCTTTACGTTCTTTTTGCTTTCAGGGGTTTTGATATCATTCGGCTCTTTTGTAAGGCCTGTTCCAATAAAGCCTTCCAATACCCATCCTAAGAACTTTACATGATCTTTTTTTGTAAGCCCCGTAAATGTCTTTGTCATGTATGAGTCTTTTCCGTACAGAATCTTTGCCTCATCAAAGTTTGTGGCTAAATATGGGACATAGGGCATACTCAGCCTTGAATCGTTAGCATCTGGCAGAGAAATCTGCGCACAATCGATTGAACCCATTTTCAGTTCATCGTACACGGTTTCGTAGCCTCCCAACTGGCTTCCTGGATAATATTTAATCGTTACTCGTCCGTCTGTCTGTTCCTGGACCATGTCACAAAGCTCTTTATTGATCCCTGTTGCGATATGATCTTCAGGCGCATCCGATGCTAACCTTAAAGTGACGGACCCCGAATCTCCGTCTCCTTTACCACCGCACCCCGTGAACACCATGGCAAGCACAAGCATCAAAATACATACTGGCATCAGTTTTTTTCGTTTCAACATCATTTTCCTCCTAACTTAAAAACTCTAACCTTTGAATGATTGCATAGACTATTCCGCTGTGTCCGTGAAATAGTCTATGTCGTTATTTAAAGCAAATCTTATGCCAATTGGTCTACTTATGCTGTCCATCCCCCGCAGGCACCAAAAAAGCCTGAGTTTTCAGGCGTTCTTTTGTATTTTACAGAAATAAATAAAGCGACCGCAAAACTATTTTTTTCTCCTGTTTTGCGATCGCTCGTTGGCAACTCTGCCTTTTGATTAGCAATACTGCCAATTATTTTATTTTAAGATGATGTTTTTTTAGCTTTCTGATCACAGTGGATTGATCAATGCCTAATACTTCAGCCATTTTTTAGAACTCTTGTATTTTGTCAATGCGTCATTGAGAATGCGTCTCTCGCACATTTTCATGGCATCGTTCAAATTCATATTATGATTGATCGCTATGTCAGCCACAACACTGACGCTGTCATGCATATAGGTTGGCAGCTGGTCCGGAGAAATCGTGGAATTCTTTGATGTGATCACCAGCCGGTTAATAATGTTTTCAAGCTCTCTGACGTTTCCAGGCCAGTCATATTTCAGCAAGGCCGCAATGGTATTGGATGCTAGGACTTTATTCTTATTGTAAGTTTTATTGGCTTTCTTCAAGAAATCCATGATCATCAATAAAAGATCCTCTGGCCGTTCTCTAAGGGGAGGAATCTGTATGGGTATCACATTTAGCCTATAAAAAAGATCTTCCCTGAACATCCCTTCTGAAACCATTGCCTTCAAATCCTTGTTAGAGACGGCGATCACACGTACATCCACCTTGATTTCTTCAATGCCGCCCACTCTTTGGATTGTTTTTTCCTGTGCCTGACTCTCCGGTAATCAATACAGTGGCATTAATCCCTGCGATTTCCTGAATCAGCTCAATGATCACTGTCATGGACCGATCCTTTGCGATGATATCATGCCACTGAGTCGCACTACGCTTACTTTTAGTCATCCCATGGTTTTTTTCGGGGTTCCGTATTTGCCGTCTTTCAGCATAAAATCGACCTCTTTCTGATCTATTTATTTCCTCTTAATCCACAAAACCCGCTCATTTGTGAAAGCGGGTTTCGTGTTGTACCTGTTATGATTAAGAGAGTGTGTTGCTTGCTAAAATTCCTAATCCATTCAAATCCGTGGCTGCTATATCATTTTGTCCACAGAATCCAGGATCTTGTCCATGATCGCCATGCCGGCCCGCAGCTCTTCTTCTGTGATGATCAGAGGCGGTGCTACGACGATCATGTTTTCATGGGCATAAGTAAAGAATCCTTCCTGCATCAGCATTCCGATGATCTTCGGCATAATGCCTTCTGGATCATTGTTGAAGGAAACGATCGGCGTGCCCGCATCGTCCTTGACGATCTCCATCGCAGAGAACAAACCGATCTGACGGATTTCTCCTACGCAAGGGTGCTTCTTGGCGAATCCTTCCAGGATTTCCCGCAGCACTTTTCCCTGCTTTGCTACGTTTTCTTCGATGTTCAAATTCTTGTATTCTTCGATGGTCGCAATGGCAGCTGCGCAGCCTACTGGATGCGCATTGTAAGTCAGGCCGCACATCATCTTGTGATCGTCAAAATACTTTTGGATCTTTTCAGAAACGATCACACCGCCGATTGGAACGTAACCGCAAGTTACGCCTTTGGCGAATGTCACCAGGTCTGGTTCGATGTCAAAATTGTGGAACGCAAAGGCTTTTCCAGTTCTGTACCAGCCAGCCATGACTTCATCACAGACCATGACAATATTGAATCTGGTGCAAAGTTCCCGCACGCCTTTTACCCATTTTTTCGGCGGAATCAGAATGCCGTTGGAACCTACGACGCTTTCCATGAAAATCGCCGCAATGCTGTCAGGACCTTCATACAGGATCTGGTTTTCTAGCAGTTCCAGATAAAAATCTGCGATATCGTCTTCATCTTTAAAGTTTACCTGCTTTGGCGCTCTGTAGGCATAAGGACCATCATACTTGATGAAACCAGCAGGCCCTGGTTCGTTGGCAAAGTGTCTTGGTTCGCCAGTGAGCATTCCAGCACCAGCGGATGAGCCGTGGTAGCAGCGGTACATGGAGAAAATCTTCCATTTTCCAGTATACTGCTTTGCCATTTTGATTGCGTTTTCATTGGATTCTGCGCCAGCGTTGGTAAAGAACACTTTAGCGTTCTTCATGCCTGACATCTTAACGATCGCTTCTGCTGCGTCTGATCTTACATCCACCGCGAAAGCCGGGCTGATGAAGGAAAGTTTGTCCACCTGGTCTTTGATGGCTTGACCGATGGCTTTGTTGCCATGACCCAGATTGGAGTTTACCAACTGAGATGACATATCATAATACTTGTTCCCGTCTTCATCCCAGAAATAAATTCCCTCTGCCTTTGTGACGACTTTCGGATTGATGGCCTTCTGGGCACTCCAAGAATGTAAGTTATATTGTAAGCTTTTATCTTTTATTTGAGACATGTTAAAATTCCTCTCTATTTTTATTTGATTGTTTTCTTATGGAAAATTTGGTTCATTGTTTGTGGAAAATCCTAAAACATGATGATTTCGGGACTTTGGCCTTACTGTACGATATATTTGTTGATGGCCTCCGCCACGCCGTCTTGATCATTGCTGGTCGTCAGGTGATCCGCACGATATTTCACTTCGCTTTCCGCGTTTCCCATAGCAATGGAAAGGCCCGCCGCATCCAGCATTTCAAGGTCGTTTTTACTGTCCCCCATAGCCATGACCTGTGACATGGTGAGGTTCAGTTTTTCACACAAAACTTCCAGTGTTTTAGCCTTGCTGCAGCCTTCTGCAATCAACTCTATGTTGTTACGGCCCGAAGACGTGACGTGGGCGTGCTCTATGGCTTCAAATTCTTCTTTAATCCTGCTCTGCGGGGATCCTGGTTTAAAATAAACAGCCACTTTTTCGATTTTATGATTATGCACGTCTAAAAGGTTGAGCGCGCCCCGTACAGGGACTCTAGTGGACAGGACATAATCCCGCCCCCGGTAGGAGATCCTGCCTGCCTGCACCTTGTCATAATAGCATTTCTCAATATGCGCATTGCCTTTTACGTATACTTCTGTCATAATGTCCTTTTTATAAAGCACCTTCTTGATTTCTCCGATCCCAATCGGGTCGATGTAGTTCTGGTACAGGATTTCCCCCGTGTCCGCCTTGCGGATCTCTGCTCCATTGGAAGTAACCGCATAGTGGACACAATTTCCATCGTCTAGATTAAGCAGTTCCTGGGGCAGCGCACTGTAACATCTTCCAGTCACTGGCACTACCTGAATTCCGCGGCGAGCCGCTTCTGTCAAAGCTGCCTTTGTGTTTTCTGTCAATTCGTTTTCTGAATTCAGAGTCGTCCCATCTAGATCTAGAGCGATTAATTTTACATCCATTTATCATCCTCCTCGAACGCATTAAAAAACTGCGCTAATCAACAGACATATGCCCGCCGAGCACACACATCCGGCGTACATATGCCTGTCAACTCGTTTGTAAAGCATATTTAAAGTGGTATGTTTGAGTGTTTTTTGTAAGGCACGGATGGCTTTTTGTTGCGAATGATCCGCAAGTCCCGAATGATCCTGCTTCGCAGGTCTTCTGGATCGAGCACATCGTCCACAATGCCATACTCCGCTCCTTTGTATGGGTTCAGGAACACTTCTTTGTAAGTTTCCGTCAATTCCTTTCTCTTGGCTTCCTGATCTTTGGCTTCTGCAATCTCGTGTTTAAACACGATGTTAGCTGCGCCGTCCGCTCCCATGATAGCCAGCTCTCCGGTCGGCAAGGCGAAAACAAAATCAGCTCCCATGCCTTTTCCACACATGGCTGAGTACGCACCGCCATAATCCTTTCTGACCACCACTGTGATCTTTGGAACCGTGGCCTCCGAATAGGCGAAGAGAAGCTTTGCGCCGTTTCGGATGATGCCATTGTGCTCCTGCTTCACGCCTGGAAGATAGCCTGGCGTATCTGCCAAAGTGATGATCGGGATATTATAGCAATCACAGAACCGCACGAACCTAGCTGCTTTCCAAGAAGCGTTCACGTCAATGCAGCCTGCCAATATTTTCGGCTGGTTCCCTACGATCCCCACGGTTTCTCCGCCAAGGCGGGCAAAGCCCACTACCATGTTTTGCGCAAAATTCTCCTGCACTTCCATGAAATCCCGGTTGTCAACAAAACTGCGGATCACATCCTTCATGTCAAAGGACTTTTGCGCATCCACAGGGATGATGTCCCTGATTTCTGGCGTTTTTCTGTTGATCGGGTCGTTTTCTGCGTATCTCGGCGGGTCTTCCTTGCTATTTGCAGGCAGGAAAGAAAGGAGACGCTTTGCTACAGCAAAAGCTTCCTGCTCAGAATTGACAACAAAGTGCGCCAGGCCTGTGATTCGGCCATGGACCCCAGCTCCTCCGATTTCCTCAAAAGTGGTTTTTTCTCCAGTAACCGATTCGATAACCGCCGGTCCGGTGATAAACATTTTCCCAATCGGGTTCACCTGAATGATAAAATCTGTCAATGCCGCACAGTAAGACGTGCCGCCCGCACAGGTCCCAAGTATAATGGAAATCTGCGGGATCCAGCCTGAAGCCACACTGGTCTTGCCAAATGTGGAGCAATAGGCGTGGAGCGCGGAAACGCCTTCTTGGATCCTCGCTCCAGCCGCATCGTTAAAGGAAATCATCGGATGACCTGACTCCATGGCTTTTTCAAAGCAGTTCATGATTTTATCTCTGCCCGCTTCTCCCATGGAACCACCCATGATCGTCACATCGTTAGCATAGGCGAAGACCGGTCTGCCGCCTACGTTCCCATAGCCGCAGAGGATGCCTTCATTTCCCAGATCCTTTTTGTTCAGACCAAAGTCCGCACAGCGGTTCTTGGTCCAAGGCTTCATTTCGATATAAGTGTTTGGATCAAAAAATCCATCGATTCGTTCTTCTGCGGTGAGCTTTCCCGCATTGTGCATTTTGTCTACCCGTTTTGGGTTGTTCTTTATTTTGAGAGCTTCCCGTTTTTCTCGATATTGCTCGTAAATGTCTGCCATTCTTGTCTCCTTGATCTATAGTTCCGGGCCTGTGAAGCTCAGTTTCTTGCATTTGATCAGCTTTCCATCTCCCCGTTTTCCAAGAAACTCTCCATCCTTGAAGACCAGATTGCCTCTGCTGTAAGTCGCTTCCGGATAGCCCTTTAGCTGAACGCCTTCCCAAATCGTATGATCCGTGTCTCCATGCATCGCATCGTTGGTAATGGTGAACGCCTTTTCCGGATCGTAGATCACCAGATCCGCATCCAGGCCTACTCGAATGGCTCCCTTGCAGTAATCCAATCCAAAGAGTTTGGATGGATTGGTCGCACATAACTCTACGGCTTTGTTCATAGTGATCCTGCCAGAAACTGCCTGAGCCAGCATATATGGATACATGTTCTCCACGCCAGCGCATCCATTCGGGATTGTGGTGAAGTCTCCTGGCGTGCCATCTTTCTTTGTGATGCCCCAGTCCTTTTCCGCCTGCGTGAACGGGCAGTGGTCCGTGGCTACAGTGGTGATGCTGCCGTTTTGGATGCCATCCCAAATAGCATCCTGAGATGCCTGGTTTTTCATTGGCGGTGAGCAGACGAAATCTCTACCCCGCTCTCTTTTATAAACTTCATTTGTAAAGTGCAAGTACTGAGGACAGGTTTCTGCAAAGATCGGATAGCCCTCATTTTGCGCTTCTGTCACAGCCTTCATGCCCATTTCATCAGCCAGGTGGACGATATAAAGCGGTGCTCCCGCCATTTTTGCCAAGTTAATGGCCCGCACGTCAGCTTCGCCCTCTACCATTTCGTTTTTCGCCATGTAGTGCCACCAGGCTTCTGTCTTTCCTTCGCTAAGATACCGTTCCACCAGCAGGTTGTTCACATCTCGGTTTTCCGCATGTACGCCTACCAGGGCGCCGATCTCCGTGGATTTTTGCAGCACTTTGTAAAAAGAACCGTCATCCACGCCAAAGTCATAAACCATGAACACCTTGAAAGAAGGGATTCCATATTCCACCGCTTCTTCCATAGAGTCCAGCATTTCTTTTGTATTGACATCGCCTACGCCAATATGGAAGGAATAGTCCACGGCCGCATCCACAGAGGCCATCGCATCTCTGCGCTTCACTGCGTCCAGCATCCGTTCGCCCTGACCTTGCTGCACAAAGTCAAAGACCGTAGTGGTGCCGCCGCAGGCAGCGGATCTAGTCCCCGCATAATAGTCATCGGAGGAAATGGTTCCCCCGAAAGCCAGTGCCAGATGGGTATGTCCATCAATGGCTCCGGGGAGAACGTACTTTCCTTTTGCGTCTGCGACTTCTGTAAAATCTTTTTCGTTGAATTCTGTTCCTATGGCAGCGATCTTTCCGCCGTCCACGGCCACGTCCGCCTCATAGGTTTCCGTGGCTGTGACGATGGTGCCATTTTTTATCAATAAATCCATAAATCGCTCCTTGCTAAATTCTACCGAAAGCTCTTTTTGTAAACGATGTTTTCCGGCGTAGCGCCCTCATCAAAGGCCACCTCTCCTGGAGTTATGCAGCCAGGAACCGGACATACCTTCTGGCAAAGATGACATCCTACGCATCTGTCGGTATTCAGGCTTGGTCTTCTCAGTTCATCATCCCAGTCGATTGCCTGATGCCCGCCGTCATAGCAGGATACATAGCATCTTCCGCAGCCAATGCATGTGTCATGATCGAATGCGGGTCTGATTTTGAAGGTTCTTGTAAATTCTGACGGTGTGGTGATGTTTCTTAAAGCCATACCCACAAAGTCATCGAGCTTTTCAAATCCCTTTTCTTCCATCCAGTAGGAAATACCAGAAATAATATCCTCAAGGATCCTGTATCCGTATTCCATAACCGATGTGCAGATCTGAACGTTTCTAGCTCCAAGCAGCAGGAAGTCCAAAGCGTCTTCCCATGTATAGACTCCTCCGACACCAGAAATAGGAACATCTTTGAGTCCTGGATACTGAGCCATTTCATTGATGAATCTCAATGCGATCGGCTTGACCGCTTTACCTGACAGACCTGATATCGCTGACTTTCCGTTTACTACTGGTTCGGTTGTCAGCAGGTCCTTGTCTATGTCAATGATGGATTTTACTGTATTAATCGCAGAAACGCCGGAGGCTCCGCCTTTTACAGCTGCCATTGCAGAAGGAATCATATTGGTGATATTCGGTGTCATCTTTGCTATGATCGGAATATCGGTTACGCTTCTTGCTGCTCTTGCATACTGCTCAACCAGATCCGGGTTGCACCCTACGTCAGAACCCATATTATCACGTCCCATATGAGGACATGACATATTCAGCTCAACACCATCAATACCAACTTCCGCCGCCATCTTGACCAATTTTTTCCAGTCATCATCACTGCCGCCCATCAGGGTAGCGAAGATTCTGTGTTCGGGATAATCTCTCTTCAGTCTGTGCATGAACTCTGCGTTTTGCTCAAATGAATTTTGTGAAGCATGTTCACAGTTCTTAAACATGGACCATGGACCTCCCATATCGGTTACACCGAAAATCGGGGAAATTTCATGCTCTGGTACTGAGTCCTGATTCTTGTAGAACACACCAGCCCAGCCTGCTTCAAACGCTTTCGCAATCATGTCATAGTTGTTGCATACCGGCGATGAAGCTAAGAAGAATGGGTTCAAGCATTTTACGCCTGCGAATTCAATTGATAAATCTTTTTTAAATGCCATACTATTTCACTCCTTTCTCTTCCAGATAAGCAATCATCGCGGCTGCGGCTTTTTTACCAGCGGCAACTGCTTCAACAACGGTCTTTCCGCCATGAACGACATCTCCGCCCGCAAAGTATTTGCCGCCTACGAACCCGTTTTCATCCGCTTTGATCAGTCCTTTTGCATCCTGCTCAAGAGCGCCGATTCCGCTCTGTGCTTCTGCTTTCTGACCTGTCGCGAATACGATTGTATCTGCTGAAAGGGACATTTTGGCTTCCTCATCATAGAAACCTGCCGCTTCCACTGTTTTCAGCTTGCCGTCACCCTTAAGAGCAACGGGATAAGCACCTGTTGTCATGCCTATGCCAAGTGAAGTCGCATACTGAATCTCATTCATATCAGCAGGAGCTTCTTCAATGCTTCTTCTGTACAGAATCCTCACATCGTCGACCCCCAAAAGCTTGGCTGTAACTGCACAGTCCATAGCCACATCGCCGCCGCCAACAACGATGACTCTGTTTCCAATCTTAAAATCAGCCTGCTTTTCTCTTGCTTCTTTCAGGAAGTCGATCGCAGAATATACGCCGTCAAGGTCACCGCCTTCGATCTCCGGTACATTTGCGTCCCAAAGGCCTGTTCCTACAAATACCGCATCGTAGGCTTCCAGGTCCGCGGCTTTGGCTTCAGTATTGAACTTGAACTTAACGCCAAGCTCTTCAATCAGCTGTATATCAAAATCAACAACGCTCTGCGGAAGTCTCGCAGGAACGATCCCGTATGTGAGAACGCCGCCTGCCTTTGCTTCTCTTTCGATCACTGTCACATCATATCCAGCTCGCGCTATCTGTGACGCTACTGCCAGAGATGCTGGGCCCGCACCGACGCAGGCTACTTTTCCTGCCTTCTTTTCTGCTGGAGCTTTTACGACCTTCATATCAAAGGCCTTTTCCTGTTCTACTAAAAAGCTCTGGAGTCTTCCGATCTGAACAGGCTTGTCGATTCCGCATCTGGAACATGCCTCCTGACAAAGCTGGTCGTAAGGACATACCTTTGCGCAGCTTCCGGCCAGGGCGTTGTTTGTTCTGATGGTTTCAACCGCACCCTTGACATTTCTAAATTTTAACGAGCGAATAAACCTCGCAGGATCCGTTCCCGCAGGACATGCCTTGCTGCATGGAGCATCATGGCAAACAATACATCTGTTAGCTTCTTCAAGAGCAGTTCTCAAATTCAGTGGCTGAACCGCTTCTTCAAGATATCCTCTTTTCATAACTTTACTCAATATCTTTCACTCCCATCTGTTTAAAAATCTAATGCTGTAAACTCTTCTTTTTTCATCTCGCTGGCACTGAGGAAAATGGACGCATTGCCGGCCATAGCCTTTTCAATAAAGTCTGTTCTGCACTTGTCATATGGCGTATGGGCAAACTGTTCCTGCATGGCGGAATATCCGATAGTCGGCTTTCTGTAATGTCCCGCAGTGACAGCAGCGTCCGTGGCAAAGGACCAGTAGCCATATTTCACAGGCTGCCCCACGTTTTCGAGCGCCTTGGAGCAAGCCTGTGTGAAAGGATGGTCTTTCTTGATTTTCCAAGCTTCTGTGAACTTGTAACCTTCCATCACTTCTCCAGTATAACATGTGTCGATGCATGGTTTTACCTGGATATCAGCTTTGAATTCCGGATCTTCTGCTGCGATGTCATCCAGCACTTTCTGTAGAATCTTCATGGCACTGTCCTCTGTTTCCCCGATCATGGTCCTTCTGTCATAAGACAGGAAGCACTGATCCGGTACGATGGAGAGGGCTCCCGGTGAGCATTCGATGATGTTCAGGGAAATGGACGCTTGTTCCACCTCTCCATCAGGATCCTTTGGAAGGTTTGGTATGACTTCTGTCCTAATTTTTTCAATAACCGGGATTGCCTTGTAAATGGCGTTGATCCCGTTCTGCGGGCAGCTGCCGTGGCTAGTCCTGCCGTATACAGTGATCAAATATTCGATCCTGCCTCTGTGTCCTAGATACAGGTTCAGGCTGGTGGCTTCGGAGGAAACCATGGCGTCAAAGTCCAGTCCTCTTTCTGGGAACGTTTCCTTGATCAGTCTTCTTGTTCCGCCGTTCTGTCCGGATTCTTCATGCACAACGCCTGTGTACATAAAGTTGCCCTTTAATTTCACGCCCTGCTCCCGCAGTTTCAGCAAAATCGCACCTGCGTAAATCTGGAAACCGTGGCCGCTCTTTACATCGGATGCGCCTCTACCATGGATACATTCTACCATTTCTTTCACAGTCCGATCCGCATTGTCACATTCGCAGACATCAATCTTTCCGCCGTAAGGATCATAGCCTTCCCAGTTATTAGGGTCACCTGGATCAACATGGTCCATATGGGAATTGTACATGATGGTCGGGCCTTCTTCATCGCCCTTGATGATGCCGATGACGTTTCCATATTTGTCTCTGCTCACATCATCATAACCCAGCTTTTCCATTTCTGCTATGAGGACTTCTGTCAGTTTGAATTCGTCGCCGCTGATGGACGGAGTCTGAATCAGCTTTTGGACGAATTTTAGGCAGTCATCTTTTAATTCTTTTGCGATATCATTGATCTGACTATATACTTTTTCATCATACATTTTGTGTTCGTTCCTCTCTGTTCTTCCTTATGCATATTTCTTTTCTGTCATTTCCGCGAATTGCTCTTCAGAAATGTAGGATTTTTTTTCGCTCTTCATGAATACGATATAGAGAATGAAGGCGATGATGAATCCAACAATATAACTGTTTGCGTCCAGCCACATGGTAACAGTGCCGCCGATCCCGAATTTTCCCAGCATCGGCACGATGAATCCCAGTACCCATGCGGCGATGGCTCTAGCATTCCAGCCGTTATTGTATTCGTAAGTGTCATCTTTTTCATCATACAGGGCTTTGACATTGATGCGTTTTTTCTTTACTACGAAATAGTCCGCTACCAGGATGGCCGCTACCGGGCCTAAGATGGTCCCGCAAGTGCCCAACCAGGAGAACATGAACGCGCCTGCGTCACCGTACATCCACCATGGTCTGTATACGACACATAGGATACAGGTGATAATGATACCCACCTTGTAGCTGACTTTCTTTGGCGCCAGATTCGCGAATCCATTGGCAGGCGCTACGACATTTGCCGCCATGTTTGTAGTCAGCGTACCAATGATGACACCGATAGATACCACGAACACTACGATCTTGCTGTCCAGATGGAGCAGGACCACAGTTGGGTCAAATTCCGCCTTTCCATAAGCCACTTCTGTTACTTTTGCGAACATGGCTCCGATAATGACCAGTGCCATGACAGATGTCGGCATCGCATACAGCTGACCTCTGAACTGCGCTTTTTGAGATTTCGCATATCTTGAGAAGTCTGGAATGTTCAACGCCAGGGTCGCCCATACAGCGATATTGCTGGTGATCCCTGCCATGAAGACGTATGCCATTCCTCCATTGGCTGCCAGAGCTTCTTCATTGTTTCCTGCCAGGAACATATCGGCTACGGACACACCGTAGTCATTGCCCAGTGCCACGATCCAGACCAGCAGTCCTACGCACAGTATGATGAGCACTGGGCTGCCGATCGCTTCGATCCATTTAATTCCTTCTGATCCTCTCAGGCCCAGAATCAGGGTCACAACGAGGAACAGACCAAATCCAATGAATCTCCCCGTTCCTTCTGTGTCCCAGCTACTGCTGAAAACAGAAATAATAGACGAGAACGCCGCACCGCCGACCCAACACTGCACCGCGCACCAACCAGCAGCTACGATGGCCCTGGTCAAGGATGGCAGATGCGCACCGATCCTACCAAAGGTAATCCTTGAAAATACCGGAAACGGGATTCCATATCTAGTCCCCGCATGGGAATTGAGCTGCATTGGGATGAGGATGATCAAATTTCCAATCAGTACGTTGATCAATGCGATAATCGGTGCCATACCCAGGGCAATCAAGGCTGCCGCATAGGAGAAACCGGTGATACAGATTACCATCCCAACCCACAGCATTCCAATGTTGTAAGTGCTCCATGTCCGCTCGGTTGCCGACGTAGGCACCAGGTCCGCATTCATGTACTTGGACCCTGCTAATTCCTGAAGGGTTTCCGGACTGAGTTCAAAAAGCCCTTCGGAAAATTCTACTTGTGTGTACTTGTTTTCCATAATGCTTACTCCTTATGACGAAATTCCTTTGAGCTTCGCCTTTCCTGTGTTTCCAGGTTCTAGTTAAAATTACACTTCATAACAACGGCCGAATTATGTTATCAATTGTGACAATATATAAAGCAACTATCGTGCCAAGTTTCTTTGTTTCTTGACAAGGATTCGACGAAATCCCCCATTTTCCGCTTTTTTCTGACAATTAAAAAAAATAAGCCCTGAAAGCAGTGTGGCTCATCGGCTTATTTTTGTTCCGTTTTCGCAACTTACGGAACGTCTTTCTGTTCCGTTTTGAAAACAGTTCATTCTCGATTGATTTTTCTAAATAGGGTGGTCGGAGAAAGTCCCAGCAGCTTTGCGGCCTTTCGGATGCTTCCGCCTTTTCTCATAGCTAAAGCAATATATTCGTCCTCGATTTCCTGAATCACCGATGGCAGCGACATAGGCAGTTTTTCTACAGATACGATTTCTTTACCTTTCATGACCGCATCTTCGCGAGGTAGGTCCGCAAGGGAAATTTCCTGCTTTAAGCTCAACACCACGTATCGCTCGATCGCATTTCTCAGCTCTCGCACGTTTCCATCCCAATCAGCTTGTTTCAATACCTCTAGGACCTCCTGCTTCATCGTTTTGTTCAAACCGTTTTTTTCATTGACTTCTTTCAGGAAGGTAATGGTCAGAGGGATGATGTCTTCCCGCCGTTCCCGCAGCGGCGGGATGTAGATCGGGATCACGCTGAGCCGATAATACAGATCCTCCCTGAATTCATTGCGGCTCACCATGTCCTTTAGATCCCGATTCGTGGCAGCAATGATTCGGCAATCTACTTTTTTAGCCTTTGTGCTGCCAATCCGCATCAGTTCTCCTGTTTCCAGAAAGGACAAAAGCTTTGGCTGCAGGTTGATGGGCAATTCTCCGATTTCATCTAAAAACACCACGCCTTTGTCAGCCGCTTCAAATAGACCCATTTTTCCATCTTTGCTGGCTCCGGTAAAGGCACCTGGCACATATCCGAACAGCTCGGATTCCAACAGGTGTTCAGGAATTGCGCCGCAGTTGATGGAAATCATAGGCTCATTGCCTCGCTTGCTCATTTCGTGGATAAGCCTGGCGATCACGCCTTTTCCAACTCCAGATTCTCCTAAAATCAAGACAATGCTATCATTCATGGCAGCTCGTTCCGCAATTCCCAGGACACCTCGCATGGCTACGCTTTCCGCCACCAAGCCTTTGTGCGCAATGTTATTGTGCTTGAAAAGCTCGCTTCGGTAAGTATCCAGCAGGGCTTCCTGGCGGATCTGTTCTTCATATAAGGCGTTCAGGATCGGTACATCCCGCAGCGTATTGATCACCCGTTTTATTTCACCATTTTCATCAAAGATTGGTTTGGCTGTAACCAGAATGGTTTTGCCATTGGATAGGTTCTGCGTGATGCTTTCTTTCTGCTTGGATTCAAACACCAAGGCAGAGGCCGATTTCTGAAAAATGCCTTCTGTAACTAGGTCCGTCGTAGGCTTCCCCACGATGTCTTCGCTGTCAATGCCCATGATCTGGCTATGGGCTTCGTTAGCCATAATGGTAATTCCCTGTTCATCTACGGTCGTCATTCCATCCTCTGTAAAAAAACAGGATCGCAGGGCTTCAATGATGAATTCTTTGTCTTCTTCTATTTCGCCTGCCAATACCTTTCGTTCGATTTCTTCAAATTCGTAAATTTTGTCGTTGAATCTCACCATAGGAACTCTTCAACCCCTTTCTTTTCATTCGGTTATTCAAATTTTGTCCAGTTATCCATTATATCAAACATATTCCTTTAAAGTTGCAGAATATTAAGTTTATTTTTGTGCGTTACGCTCCCGCAGAGCTGCCAGAGGTTATCGTTGGCTCTCCTTGTTGATTCTTTGATCTAGCCCGCATGTCGGTGATTTTGTTTCTATACCTTATAGATAGCAAAAAGCTGCCGTCCGGGATGAATGGCTGTTTCATCACTGGGGCGGCAGCCCTTTACGCTTTGGTATTATAATGGTTTTGAGTTGTTTTTAATGAATTCCGCACTGAATAAATCTTCCTCTTTCGGAATGTTCAGCGGAAGAGTCCTGGATACGTGCGTGATATTGATCAGGTCTTTCCAGTTCACGTTGTGGGAAACGCTGTTGTTACCCCATGTTCCGCAGCCCAACGTCATGGTCATCGGCATGCCGTTTTCCCAAGAGCCGCTGTTTCCAACAGCCTGTGGCTGGTTAACCATCATTCTGGCAACTGGCATTCTCAGTGCCATTCTCTCTACTTTTTCATCGTCATTGGTGTGGATGCCACAGCCGTGACCCTTGCCCATATAATCCATGACAGCTTCCATCTTGTCCATGGCCTCTTCAAAGCTGTCTACTTTTACCAAAGTGGTAACTCTTGAAAGCTTTTCGCCTGTGAATGGCTGGTCATGTCCGATGCCATCGTTTTCTTCTACAAACAGGAACTCGGTATCATCGTTGATTTTCAGATCTGCCAGGTCCGCGATCTTTTCAACGGGCTGCGCTACGATGTGTCGGTTCAGGTTGTGATTTTCCGGCCACTGTGGCCAGAGTGTTTTCTGCAATTTTGATTTTTCTTCTGTTCCTTCTTTGATGTAAAAGCCGCCGTGGTTCTGCAGAGCTTTTACAAACTCGTCATAGCATTCTTTTTGAATAAGCATCACGTTTTCTGTGGAGCAGCTTGTAGCATTGTCAAAGCACTTGGAAGTACGAACCATGCCAGCCACCTTGTCCAGATCCGTGGTTCCGTCTACGTATACCGCATCGTTTCCTGTTCCTACGCCGATGGCCGGAGTTCCGGAAGCATAAGCAGCCTTTACCATGCCAGCTCCGCCTGTTGCCAGGACGAAATCGCACTGTTTCATCAGTTCGCCAGAGCAGTCGATGCTCACGTATTCTGGTTCGATAGCGATGATCAGGTCTTCTGGCGCATTGAATTTCTTCAGCACTTTTCTCAGATAATCCACAACAAACTGGTTGACCTTAGCCGCCTTTGGATGAGGCGCCAAAATAATGGCGTTTCTACCTTTGATGGCGTTCATCGGTTTTACGACCGCTGTGTTTTCCGCATTTGTTACAGGTGCCAGAGCTCCGATGACTCCCATTGGTTTCGCATACTTGGCGATGTTTCTTTTTTCATCAAATTCAATCAAGCCAACGGATTTTTCGTCTTTCATTTCACGATAGTGACCAATGGTCTTGTTCCAAATTTTCATGATTTTGTCTTCTACGTTTCCCATGCCTGACTCTTCTACAGTCCGTTCCGCTACCTGGCGCATGAAGTCTGGGCGAGTCCCGTAAAAGGCGATGGCGGCCACAAGCTCATCTACCTGTTCCTGCGTGTAATCGTTCAATACTTTCTGTGCTGTTCTTGCTCTGTTTATCAGACCACTCATGTAGTCCGCGTAATTGATTTCCATTTGTGTCCTCCTCTGTGGTTCTTAGTTCAATGATTCATGATACTATTTTATATGCGCAAGTCTTGTGCCAGTTTGCGCATTGTCGAAAAATTGTTTTTATTGAGGAAAGAAAGCCTTGGAAAATAGGGGATAAAAAGATGGCCGCAGGCAGCGGCCAAATGGATTTGTTCGTTTTAATCGTTTCATTTTTAGAACACTCGGAACAATTTGCGTTCTAATATCGGAACATCTACTTCAAAATGCTAAACATCACATCATCCACATAGATCCGATGATATGCGCCTTTTTCCAAAAATGCCAGGACTTCTTTCTTTGTTCCCGATATGCAGTAGTTCTTTGTTTGGAATGTTTGGGATTTTTCTGCCGCAGATATGGCCTGCTGGAGCAATTGATCGTTCTCGCTTTCCGACCAGACGGAATTTTCACTGTACAACTCCAGGCCTTTCCAGACATCCTGATTGTCTTTCAGCAGCTTGAGGTTTTTCAGATATTCCTCTTTCAACCTTTCCGCAGTCAGCTCTTCTGGCGTGAATCCACGGTCCGGCCCGATAATCCCAGGGCACGTGCCGATGCCTGCTTGGAATTCGTTTTCTGGCTGATAGACTTGGATCCATTGTAATTCCAGATCATCATTGGTTTGGTCCAATAAGGCGGAAACGTCCCGGGGTTTCTTGTCAGAAAGGGCCAGATACAGGTATGCGGATTCCGGCAGCTTTTTCATTTCTTCCACCAGTTCTTTCCCGTTCTGCTCTTCTGCCAGGCTGTCATGGGTGTCTTCTTCGTAAAACCGCCCCAAGATCACGCCCATGCATTGGCTGCTGTCATTAATGATGGAAAGCCTGCCCCGCTTCATTTCCAGCGTTGCTTCCGCAGATTTTCCACAGTTGGTCAGATTGAGATTCAGGGTATAGCGGCTAAAGCCTTCCCTCTTCACTTCCGCGCCCCAGATCCCCACATATGGACTGGTAGTCTGATAATACGCATCCAGCACGGAGCAGAGGTCGTTTTCTTTGTTTTCGTCCACAACATTCATCTGAATGGGATTGCTGTAGCATAGGTTCATCATCGGGCTGATGCCCAGAAAAATCACTGCAATGATCAGAACAACGATGACGGCGGTTCTGATGGCAATTTTGCGCATTTTTCGGGCGATCATCTTTTCCAACCTTTGATCAAAATCCAGATCCTGCTCCATGGCCAGATTCCCCAGCTCCTGCTCCATGCTGCTGCCCATCTCATCCAGGGCCTTGTCCACCTGATGGCTTTGCGCCTTGTTAGTCTGGCCGCTTCCCGCTTTGCGGCACTGATCTTCCTCATTGCGTTTCATCCTTTTTAGCCTCCTTTGTCTTTCCTTCTCCGGTTCCTTGGTTTTCGCGCTTTGCCACTGGTGCGGTTTCTTCGTTTTCCTTCATTTTCAGCAGCAATTTTTTGGCCCGAGATTTGATCTGGCGCACATTGGCAAGGGAGAGTCTCAGTGCCGAAGCGATTTCCTGGTTATCTTTCTGCAGATACACGCTTTCGATCATCACCTCTCGGTACTTCATAGGCAGCATGGAAATCATGGCCGCTAGTTTTGCCCGCTCTTCGCTGTGGATGTAGCTGGAAAGCAGATCGTCCTGGGAGCGCAGCTGGAGGGAATCAAAGGGTTCATCGATGAATCGTTTGTTTGCCCGCGCCAGATTGTAAAAATCGTTTCGCAGTACTCGGTTGGCCCAGCCAAGAAAGCTGCCTTTGGCTTCGTAGGATAACAAGGCCTTTAAAAACATGCTTTGCACCAAATCTTCCGCAGTCGCTTTATCATGGGTGTAAGAGCAGGCTATGATCATCAGCGAATCGTAGTATTTGACGTATAGCTGTTCGATCAGCCGCTGTCCTCCGCTTTTGTTATTTTGTTTTTTTCTGTTTCTGTTGCTCCTTGTGCTCAATCGCGCTCCCTCCTTTCATCATTTTGGAGCTGCGTTTTTCCATGCTCTATTTATTAAACAATGAAAGGGGGGAGTTTGTGACAGGATTTAGAAGAAAAATTTTGAGAAGTCTGATTTGTGAGGATCATTTCACTTGTTCATAAGTCCGGTTCCGGTTGCCGCCGTTGGGTTTGATCAGGCCTTCCACGGTCAGTTCATTGAGCAAAGCCCTGGTCCTTGGCAGGCTGAGTGCCAGCAGCTCAGATATTTGGCTTGTTTTTGACGGTCCGTTGCTTTTCAGATATTCTAAGACTTTTTCCCTATTGGCGACTGTTTTTTTCGTTATTTTTTTGTCGCTTGTTTTTATCGCTTGTTTATTTAAATTCCATAAAACCAGGGTGCAGCTATTTTCTTCCCAGCGCAGCTGAGGCTCATGATCCTCCTGATATCGCAGCTGCCTCTCATAAGTGTCCAAGATCTGTTTTAGCCCCACGCCTTTGCCTTTCATGCATCCCACCTGCTGAAAAACCCTTGCGATCACAGGATTTCGGTACTGGGGATCTGGCTCTAAAGGGAATCCGTTCTCTAGCTGATCCTGGGGAACGTTCCCTTGCCACAGGCCACCGGATGAACAGATTTCTAGTCGGTCATCATAAAGATCCATGCGAATCTCCCCTCCCTGCCCCTCATAACTGCCATGCACAAAAGCGTTCACCAAGCCCTCCGCCACGCAGTATCTGGGATAGTCTGGATATTGCCGCGCCATGCCATCGACGTCCGCTCTCTGGATCTTGGAGTTCTGCTTCGCAAAGGCAATGCCACTCTGCAAGAGGATCAACAGACCGCCGCTATACTGCTGGTAGTCATATGCGTTCAAACCGCCAGGCACTTTGCTAGTGCCCTCCCAACTGGCGCAAATGAGCTGAGCCTGTTTTGCTGGAGCCGGAACTTCGTCTGCCAAAAGCAGCCCAGCGTTGGTCAGCTTGTCCTCATGTACTAGGCCGAGTTCCTCAAAGTCACCGGGCCGGAAGTTCCGGCTGGTGTACCGTCTATACAGGGCTTTCAGTTTTGTGAAAGAAACCTCTTCAAAATCATAAGAAGTAATCTGGCTATCATATGTAGGCCGCGCCTCACTGGCCCTGCTTTGCGTGGCTGAACCGTCCCGCGCCTTATGGCCCGTGGGTACGTTCCGGTTCCCTTCCCTGCGGTACGCGACTCGTTCCCCTTCTCCAATGTAATAGTAAGGCGGCTCTTTTCCTTGAAAAACATTGATCATGAGAAACCGCCTGCCACCGACTTGCTGCAGCAACACATCAAATTCGGGAAGCGGTTCCACTTCCCGCTTGATCTGTTCTGTGACAGCAGCCATTGGCCGCTCTGGATCTAAAGACGTGTCGTCCAGGTTCAGCATCAAAGTTCCACCGGTCCCATTGGCAAAGGCACTGATGCTTTTACACCAACTCCCTGCTGTTTTTTTCTCTGCGTTCTTGTTCATATGCGGATCATTCCGATAACAAATCTATCATCTGCTGTGGGTTATCGGCGGCCTTTACTTTTCCCAAGGCTTTCACAATGATGCCGTCTTCATCGATCAGGTAAGTGGTCCGCACAACGCCCATGCTCTTTTTTCCATACATGTTCTTTTCTTTCCACACATCATAGCCCTGTATGGCTGCCAGCTCTGGGTCAGAAAGCAGGGTAAAGGGCAGATTGAATTTTTCTTCGAATTTTTTGTGGGATTTCACGCTGTCCTTGCTGATGCCAATGACCACCGCGCCCTTTTCCTGAAACTGCGGGTACAGCTCGCCAAAGCCGCAGGCCTGCTTGGTGCAGCCAGGAGTATTGTCTCTAGGGTAGAAATAAAGGATCACTTTTTTGCCTTTGAACTCTTCTAATGAATGGATTTCTCCGTTTTGATCCGGGAGCGTGAAGCCAGGTGCTTTTGTGCCGATTTCTAACATGGTCGATTCTCCTTTTTGCTTTCAGTATACCGGATTTTTTTGGCTAATACAATGTGGAAAGGAGAAAATTCACGTAGATCTCCGCTCTGTTTCTCAGGGCGGGTGAATACCGAAAGAAAACATGCAATGAGGGTGCTGAAAAGCACCCTTTATTACTAGGAGAACAATGGACAAATTACTGCACAGCGCAAAAAGATTTCAGCAATTATTGGAGATCGAATACAGAGTCGCATTGAAAATTTGGGCAGATTGCAGGAACTATTGGATAGTCAAGACACTGTATTTATTTGGTTGAAAAACAAAACGAAATATTCAAACATAGATGCGGATTATCTAATAGTCTGTAAAAATCACAACAATACTTTCTATCTTTTTGTAAAGAAAGAAGCACTTGATAAAGTCAGGCCTATATCATTCTTTGCACAAACAAATCAAGACTATACACAAGGACAAATCAGGACAACCCTATTAAGAAAGTCAAAATCAATAAGGGTTCTAATTCTAAAAATGTTTGATGGTGTTACAATAACCCGCAGAAGAGGAGGACCATCATGGCTGTGAAAGTTTCTGATATTTTGCTCATTCCGCAATTGCGGGATGCCCGGATCCTGGCAGGTGAAAATGGGTTGAATAAGATCGTCTACCGCATCGCTTCCATTGAAAAGCCCTTCGTTGATCACCGTGAATATTGCTATCGAGTAGCTAGGCCTGGTGATATTTATATTTCCAAATTGTATATGTTTGCTGACCACATGGAAAAATTCAGCAAGGAAATCGAATTTCAGCATGAAACGCAAGGCAGTGGCCTAATTACCCACAAAGAAATGATCCCGCATATCAATGAGGACGCATTGTCCATCGCAGATCGCTACGGGATTCCCATTATCGCCATAGACGATCATGTTGGTTTGACAGAACTCATTTTCGCGGTCGTGGACTTGATTTTACAGGACAAGGCCATTGCCAACGACGTGTTCCGGTTCCAGCAGCTCCTGCAAAACGATCTGTCCTATTCTGAGATCAGACATTTTGTCATGAGCCTTGATCCGAAAATGGGAGACCACCTCCAGGCTTTGTACATGGCCCTTGACAGCAGTCTGCCCAGCCTGCTGTTTCAGCTTCCTAGCACGGATTTTCTGCTCCCGCTGTACGACGGCTACCTGTATGTCATCAGCGATGATGATGACAGTAAAATCAATGAGCGGCGCAAATCCTTTTTAAAGAAAATCGCAGATTCTTACCATGGCTATCATATTGGAATCAGTGAGATCGCAGTTTCCCCTTTCCAGATCAAAACTAGTATACTGCAAGCTGTGGACGCCTTTGTGTACGCCAGTCACCTTGACTTGACCATTACTGAGTATGACAACTTGAATCACTTTACCTTGTTGTCAGAGCTGCGTCCCTCACCTTCTCTGAGGAAATATAGAGAAAGGCTGGATAAAACGATCCGTGAGTTTGACAGGATCAATAAATTGAACTTGCAGCAAACACTAGAACTCCTTGTGATCACCAGCGGCGACTACCGACTCATGGCAGAAAAACTCTTTATTCACGAAACCACTGTCCGGTATCGCCTAAACAAACTAAAGAATCATCTAAAATACACGGACTACAATAATTTCTATTGCGACATGCGCTCATACGTCCACTCCCGCTGGATCTTGGACGATCCGCTCCTCACAAATAGACCATCTCTGGGCAAAGCGCAAAGCTTCCAAAGGCGAAACTGTTCTTACTGCAGGACTGTCTTGCGGTTTTTCTATCTTTTTGAACGAATCTTCCTATTTCTTTCTCATTTCGATAATCATTTTAGAGATATGATAGAATCATCAGCTGATAGTAATCTGAACATACCAAAACAGAAAACGAAAGGAGCTATTCTGATGATACGGACTCATAAAATGTGGGAAATGACCTGGCTGGGAGTAAAACAAGCTGTAAACGATGATCTGGGCATTATGCTGCCCATTGGTTCCATCGAGCAGCACGGCCATCACCTTCCACTATGCACAGACTCTCTCATCCCAACTAGGCTCTTCCTTGACATGGCAGAAGAAACAAACATGATCGTCGCTCCACCCATCATGTACGCCACTAATTCCAGGCCTCAAAGCGGCGGCGGGCAATGTTTTCCTGGGACCACTTCCATTGGCGGAATCACGTTCATCAATGAATTAGAAGATATCCTCCGAGAATTCATGCGGCATGGATTCCGGAAGATCGTTCTCTTCAACTGGCACATGGAAAACTCGAACTTCATGTATGAAGCCGCCTGGCTAGCTTCTGATAAGGGGACTAACCGGGCCGTAAAAATCCTGGTCATGGAAACGCCCTTTGATAGTTTTGACAAAGCCACCATGGACTTTCTTTACCCTGATGGATTCCCAGGCTGGGGCGTGGAACGCGCCGCTATGTTTGAAACAGCCATCCTGCTCCACATTGCGCCCGATCTCGTGATCATGGACAAGGCTGTGGATGACAGGCTGGAGAAAAAAGTCTTTTATGACAAGCTGCCTATCGAATCCCAGTTCACCACAAAAAGCGGCAGTCTGTGGAAAGCGACCCTTGCCACAAAAGAAAAGGGGGCGCGCATTTGGCAGGAATTAAAACAGACGTTGATTCCAATCATAAAAGCAGAACTGTAATCTTGGAGGTGTTAGTATGCCAACTTTTTTTGACGCAATATTATATATGTCCCCTGTGATCGTCGCCATCGCTGTGCGCGTATGGAATTGTGTTAGGAGGTAGGAAACATGGTCACAAAACTTGTGATATTAGTGCTCTATATATTCGTGATATTAGCAATCGGTATTTATTCCACAAAGAAAGCCAGTTCCTATGAAGGCTATAACCTGGCAGGAAGGGGCAACAATAAATGGATCGGCGGCATCTCCACACAGTCAGCTTCCACCAGTGGCTGGATGCTTTTAGCTATGCCGGGGCTGGCCTACACCTTTGGCTTTTCCGCCGTATGGATGTTAGTAGGCTGGCTAGGCGGCAGCTTGATCAACTGGGTGCTGCTGGGAAAAAGATTACGGGTAGCCACGGAAGCCTATGACGCAGTGTCCTGTGTGGAATACTTTGAAAAGCGGACTGGAGACAAAAGAGGCATTGTCGGTATTTTCTCGGCTCTAGCCATCATGTTCCTGATGATCATAAACTCCACTTCCGAATTCATTGGATTTGGCAAGCTGATCAATGCAGTCTTTGGCATTGATTATACGATTGGTGTCACCATCGGCCTGGTGGTCGTGGCCATCTATACGTTCTTGGGCGGATATCTGGCTGTCAGCTGGACTAACCTGCTGCAAGGCGCATTGATGTTCTTGGCTCTAGCGATCGTTCCCATTGTGGCTTTCCTCAGCACGGATGGGATGCAGGCCATCGCAGCGGATCTCTATGCGCAGGATGCTGACTTTTTCCAGTTTCTTCACGGGAGCGCCTCTGTGGGCGAATCCATTACGCTGATCTGTTCTGGAGCTGGCATCGCTTTTATGTATCCGGGGATGGTCCATTCTCTGACAGGGATCATGGCGATCAAGAATCCGAACAATGTGAAGGATTCTGGCTTGATCGCTATTATCTGGGGCAGCGTGGCATTGACAGGCGCATCTGCCATTGGCCTGGCGTTCCAAGGCGGAGCGTTCCATACTGTGACCATGTTCGCTTCTTCTGGGTTAGGCGCCGCATTTGGCCCAGTGGTCATCGCCAGCCTCTTTGGAAACAAGATCAACTACAAAGGTGCGATCGCCTGCATTATCTGCGGATTCCTGACAGTGGTCATTTGGTTCACTACCGGCATGTCCACATACTTGTTTGAGGTGTTCCCTGGCTTTGCCGTCGGTGCTGCGGCGCTCTTTGTGGTCAGCAAGGCCACAGGCGGGGCTGACGCAGAAATCACAGAAGGCTATGAACAGTATCGCCAGCTGTGGCAGCAGGCCAACGCAAAAGTCAAGTAAGCGGCATTTCAAACTGGCTGGAGGGCAGATCCACTGAAAAAAGTAGGGTTCGGAGTGCTCCACGGAGTAGACGATATTGATGGGAGCAAAGTTGGCCGCACTGGTTTTCCTTCAGTGGTAGTCTTTATTGGTATTCCGGAAATATGGAAAACGATATTTCCTACATAAGTGAAAGCAGCGAGCCGCATCTGTTCTCTGATACGGCTCGTTTTTTCTCTGTCAGTTCTGTTCTATTGCGACAGCTCGTATAGGCGAACCATCTGCGTTCACTGTCTTTAATGGGAAAAAGCTGAACGTATACTCCTTTGAGACATCTAGCGTTTCCAAACGCGCCAAGTTTTCTACGATTAAAACATCGTTGGAAAGAAACACCGGGTGCACCTCCCAGGATTCCCATCGCGTGGGATCCACATTAAGAAAATCAACTCCTACAATATTGATCCCTGTTTCCACCAGGGCTTCTGCCACAGCTTTACAAACATATGGATGATTGAAATATCGCTCTGTGCCAAAGTACTGGGACCAGCCGGTTTTGAAAACTGCGATGTCACATGCTTTCAATCGTTCCAGGTAAGGCTCAACATCTGATAAGGCGATGGCCTCGTTTTCCCTTTTCAGGCTCACATCCATCAAAATGCCTTTGCCCATGAATTTGTCAATTGGATAGTCAGTGAGCACCTTGCCTTTTTCAAGAAAATGCTGCGGCGCATCGATATGGGTTCCTGTATGAGAATTTAATCCGAGCCGATCCACTTTACAATAGTCGGATTCATGCGTTAATCCTGGTTGGATTAGAATATCCGGGTCTCCTGGAAATATTAGCATGCCATTCTTTATTTCATGTGTCAAGTCAAAAACTTTCATGCTCCTCCTCCGTTCATGATTCTGTCTCCTTGAAGCCGTATGGATCATGCCAATAGTATAATCAATTGGAGAGCGGAAGGCAAGACCGCGCTTTAGTATGTTCCATATATCTTATTGACATATAAATCCGCATGTACTATACTGGAATTAGCTTAATACAGGCATTGTTGCCACCGGGTAACGCAAACATTCGCGCTCATCGATAGGTCTTAGGAGATGAGATTCGGATGTTTCTTTTTATTCTGTAGGAAATATTGTTTGCGATATTGATGAAATATCAACAAATTCTACTGCTGAAAAAGAATCAGCGCACCTGACTTTGTTATGATTAGAGAAATGAAAGGAGCAGACATGAAACATTATCAAAACCCTTTTAGAACGCTGACAAAGCTGGAGTGGTGCTTATGGCTTTGCTCTCTTGCCACCATTACCATTGGATTTTTGTCTGCCAGTGAGAAAGATTATTTGACTCTAGCCGCTTGCCTGGTAGGCGTGACGGCCTTGATTTTTGTGGCCAAGGGTGATCCGGTCGGGCAGGGGCTCACAGTTGTTTTTTCCATCATGTATTCTGTTATCTCTTTTACATTTCGCTATTATGGAGAAATGATCACCTACATGGGCATGACTGCGCCTATCGCTTTTTCAGCCATGATCGCTTGGTTTCGCCACCCTTACAAGGAGGGGGAAAACGAAGTGAAGATCGTAGCCATGACTTGGAAAAAATGGGCGGTGCTTCTTGCGCTGACAGCTGTGGTGACCTTTGCGTTTTACTTTATTCTCGATTTTTTCAACACGAACAATCTGGCCATCAGCACGGTTTCGGTTGCCACCAGTTTCCTTGCTTCTTCCCTGACTTTTTTACGATCGCCGTTATACGGCCTGGCCTATGGATCCAATGATATCGTCCTTGTAATCATGTGGATCATGGCGACCGCAGAAACCCCCTCTTACCTGCCGATGGTGATCTGCTTCGCAGTTTTCCTGGCCAACGACTGTTACGGGTTTCTCAATTGGCGGCGCATGAAAACAAAACAGGCCGCTGAATGAAGCGGCCCTGCTGTAAACTCTCATCTATGCTCTCCCGCTTTAGAACTCTCTGATCCATTAACCACCATTTCCTGGCTCGTTCCTGCCCTCTCAGAATTTCCTCCTGGCTGGCTTTTCTCAATACCGTATCCGTCAAAACGATTGCCTCCTCTCCCGTTTCCAAGCTTTCCTCCGAGATTTGACCCGTATAAAGGATGCTCCTATGGGCATAATGCTTTAGCCCTTCCACCTGCATCTCCACATTGATGATTTCCCCGGAAGAAGCGGAGATATCATCGCTATCGGTTTAGCCATTTCTGGGATTTCCAACTATTTTACCAGCATACTGAACTTCCTCGGTGTCTTCGTACCACCTTTAGGAGGTGCTATGATCGGAGATTATTTCCTGGTTTCCAAAGGAAAAATCCCGATGCTGCCCTATGTGACGTTTAAAAAGCTACGTATCGCATCTTTGAAATACATTTTATGGGTTTTTTACAGAATAAGTCTTATTTAATAAATTTTGCCGTTTTTCTCTATATTCCCCATATCCTTCAGCTGCTGGCCTTAGCCTTGCGACGCATTCCTCTCCTCACTTTCCGGCCTGAAACCATCCCCGTACATCATTCCAACAGATCTCTGAGCGGACCAGGTAATAGTCCACGCCCCTTTCCTCACTATCAGAAATCTCCAGGATATCATCATTCAGAGTAACTTGAACCTCCCTCCCCTCTGCTTTGACACAGCAAGAAAATTCCGGCACCCTGCTTTCATCAAATGTGCTGCCGCTAAAGAGCTTTTCCACCTTCAGGCCCTTTAGCCAAGAAAACAAATCATTGCCGCAGGAGTCCAATTCATACCAAGAATACAGGTCCGGATCTTCCAGCTTGTCATTATCACAGAATCCCAGTTCACCTACATCCGCAGCAGCGGCATTGCCTAAAACATCCAGTTCTCCGATGGTTCCCCGCTCACTGACAAGCACGATGCTGCCATAACTCATGCAGCAGAAGAATATGGCCGTTGCTAACAGGAACGCCCCCACTCTGCGCTTGCCAGGTTCCATCACGTTTTTCAAGCGATAACGAAGAGAGTTCGCCGCCGCAGAAAGGCATGTGGAAAATCCTCGAGAACTTCCCGCAGAGCGTAACAGCAGCTGGGCGTATTGACGGCGCTCGCTGTCCCCTGCTTTTCGCAAGGCAATTTCATCACAGGCAAGCTCCAGATCGTCACTGCCCTTCCCAAATTCCCAAAATTTCCGTGTCCTCCACTGGCCTGGCACCTGCCATAAGCTTGCGCCGGAACAAGAAATGGGAAAGAATCTGCCATCCGAAAAATATGACAAACATCACTAACCAAAGATAAACGAATCCATGTAACATGCTGCCGGGAACATATATGGCATACAGAAATCCGCCCTGTGCGGGTGTATACGCAGTATCTGACAATGTGAAAGATCGGTAAAGCAATAATAACACGGGCATGCTCCAAAGAAGCGCACAGGCCCTGGCACTGAAACGCTTGCGAAGAAAAGGCAGCAAGACCAGCAATATGATAAAATACACACTCATACAGATAAAAATGTCCGCTACATCCATGGCAAAATGAAGGAGACCGCCCCTGATTCCATAAAGCAGAAAGTTGAGTGCACCATAGAACCCGATCGCAGCGAGAAAAAACAAGGGCGATATATAGACCACCGTCTCATTCTGATCTTGCCACTTTTTCCGGTGGCCGCCATACTCCCAATTCCAGGTGCGTAAAAATGCGATCACGATCACTAGCGACAAAATGATGGACCAAAGGAAACGAAACACAAACGACATCACAATCCCCCCTTTTCCAGCATATCACGCAGTTGTTCCAGCTCCTCCTTGCTGATGCCGCTGTCACACAAAGCTGTGGCGAACGTGGATATGGAGCCACCATAAAGCTTGTCCAGGATCTTGCGGCTCTCCACAGCCAAATACTCACGCTCCGCCACTTGCGGCGTATAGTAGTTGGTCCGGCCCTGTTTTTCAATGGCTAGAAACCCTTGAAACGTCTATTGACAATATACAGACATCCTGCGAGTCCCATCTTGGTTCCCGAAAACAAATCGCATAACCAGTGAACTTCTGAAACCCGCACAAAGTCGCATTTTCCAGCGGTGCCGCTTATTCTATGAATCATGGACTCCATTCCAGCATGGACGGGTTGCCAATTTCCCATGCAGCCCTTATACTATAGTCAGTCGCAATGGGAGGTTTTGACATGGATAACAAAGCATTTGGCGAAAAAATAGCTCGCCTGCGCAAGGCACAGCGTCTGACCCAGGCGCAGCTGGCGGAAAAACTTCATATCAGCAATAAAACGATTTCCAGATGGGAAACAGGAGAAGGCTACCCGGATATCACTTTGCTCGCGCCTTTGGCTCATGCCCTTGGCACCACCACAGATGAATTATTAAAGGAAGCTTCTAAAAAAAACACTTCCGACGATGAAGAAGCTCCCAGAGAAACGATCAAAGAAAAGCATCGGATGAGGCCAATCGCTTTCTGGAAACATCTGTTCCACTTTGCGCTCTTTTGTGCACAACTATTCCCAAAGCAGGCGGAGTGGTCACAGCGCTGGGCATTTTGCTGGGTCTGACGAATTTATGCGAAAAGCAATACAAAACCGGAACCATTCTCACGATTATTAACTTTTGCCTTCCTTATTTACTGCTTCTTCCCATGTATGCCGTTATGTAAGCGTAAAAATCCAACAAACAACTTTTCACATGCCCCCTCGCAAGGGGGCAACGCTTCACAAGGGCATCTTATCTGACCCATTTGCACAGCGGGCTCAATCTTCGCTCTGACCACTCTGCATATTCGCCATCACCACGCCAACGATCACCAGCAGCATCCCGATCACCGTATACCAGCCAAAGGAATCTCCCTGAAATAAAATGCCTGTGACCACTCCTGTCAGAGAAATCAAGTTTACCTGCAGTGCGGAAGCCTGAGGCGCAGGCATGTTAGCTACCACATAATTGAACAGAATATAACACCCAAAGGAACCGATAGCCCCTAAGAAGATCACTGCGAGTCCTACCTTTAGCTCTTGAAAACAAATCGCATAACAAGCGAACCCTTTCCCCCGAGCCACGTTTAGCAAATTGAACCACAAACTGCCTAACGCGGCCATGGCAAATGTTCGTTCCATAGGCGAAAAATGACTTGCGATACGCCCTGATAAAATCGTACAAATAGCTCCGGTCAGCACCATACCGGTCAGGTACAGATATCCGGCAGCTTTACCACCCAGCGAAAAACTGTCACCGAACACAATGGAAACTAGGATCCCGGCAAAGGATAACACGATTCCTATCCCTACCAGCAGTGTGATCCTGTGCCGCAAAACGATAACGGAAATCAGCACCACCGCCATGGGGATCATTGCATAAATAATCGCGGATTCCGAGGTAGTGGTCAGGTCGATTCCATAAGTTTCGCAGATCGTGTTGACGCAGGGCTGAACAAAAGCCATTAAGATCACCAGCTTGACCGGCTTGCCTTTATAATCCACCTTGATCACTCGAAACACCAGCAAAATGGAAAACAGCAGGAATGCGATGGTCCACCTGCACGCCAGAACCTGAATCGCATTCAGTTCTGTCAAGGCGATCTTCGCTCCCAAAAAAGTCAAACCAAACAAGATGGATTCTATAACTGCTGCGATATATACGATTTTCTTTGGCTGCATCATTCAAACCTCCCTGTGTTATTTTAAAGCTTGCCAAAGAAACAGTCAACTTCTGAAACCTGCGCAAAGCCGAGTTTTCAACAACACCGCCCATTCTATGAATCATGAACTACATTCCAGCACGAACGGGTTGCCAATTCCCCATGCGCCCTTATACTATAAGGTTTTTACATGGACAATAAATCATTCGGTGAAAAATAGCTCGTCTATACAAAGAACAGCCTTTGACTCAGGCGCAGCTGGCAGAAAAACTGCATATCAGCAATAAAACAATTTCTCGGTGGGAAATGGGTGAAGGCTACCCTGATGTGACGCTGCTCGCGCCTCTAGCCGAGACTCTTGGCACTTAGCTGCCAAAGTGGCCCGCAAAGATATCCAAAGACAGCCCAAAATCCGGGAATTTTCCTATTGTTTTTCGCCGACTCTTGTTTTAAAATAGTATATGAATCATTTTACTTATAATTAAGGAGAGGGTCAACAACATGATATGGAGAGAGGAATACGCTCTAGGCATAGAGGCCTTGGACAAACAGCATCAAGGCCTTTTTATTGCTGTAAACAGCCTAAGCGACTTATTGAAAACATCAAATAAGCGGCGCAGCCAGCGAGCCTGTTTCGAGGCGCTCAAGTATCTGGAAAATTATACTGTCGTCCACTTTAAGGAGGAAGAAGAATACCAACAGTCCATTGGATATATCAATTACGCACAGCACAAACGACAACACGACGCTTTCCTAAAAACCATTTCTTATACAAAATTGGATCTGACACAATCCGATTTTTCTGATGCGTCCATCAAACGTTTTGTAGGAGTGCTGACATCTTGGCTGCTTTATCATATCAAGAATTCCGATCAGAGCATTGTTGGAACAGTCACGCATTTTAGCGATGCCAGTAGCATGTCGCGGATGCTGCAAAAGGTGATGCTCAAAGTCATAGAGGATATGTTCCATATTAATCCGGAAGTGGCTGACGATAATTATAAAGGCGATTTTTCTGATGGAGATTTGTTCTGTGTACTGGATTTCAGCAGCGATGAGGAGGAGGGTGAATATCGGTTTATCCTTGCCTTGGAAGAATACTTAGCACTCCGTACAGTCGGCAGCATTGTCGGAGAAACCCTGGATGAAGTTGATGAACTGGTGGCCTCGGCCATCGAGGAGCTGGCAAATGTCCTGATCCTCCAGGTGCTCACCTTGTTTCATAATAGTGAAAATTTCGAGGGAAAGCAGATCAAAATGATCCAGTCAAAGGATGTATGGCGCCATAGCCCGCAAGAAGCTCCAGAGTGTAGCGTGCTCTTTAGCTCTAACATGGGAAATTTCGCAGTTCGAGTGTGGAGAAGATAAAAACAGAACAAACAATATTTCCTACATAATAAAAAAGCGGACACTCTACGACCACGCCGCTGTTGTCCGCTTTTCCATTCACATCCAATGTATCTGCTTATGCGCCCTCTTTGTAGGGCACTGTGATCTTCACTTTACACGGAAGCTTGCAATTCAGAAATCATCGGCAGGTCAATAGGACCTTTCGTGATACGAGTTTGTTCCTCTGAAATGGTCCAGATCTGCGCAGTTACATTGGTCACGCCCTCCCGTGATCCAAGCATTGACACTGCCTGGGCAGCATAAACTTCCGCAGCCTTTCGGTCCGCGAAAAGATAGCAGCCGCAGCCTTCCCGTTTCACCGGATCTGTGCCCCAAATCTTCCACTGGAGCGTTGGCAAACCCAGCATTCTTTTGACTCCTGACTCGTCAAAAGCGTTTTCTATGACTTCATCAAAATTATCTTTTTCAACGCCAAGGTCCATTTTCATAAACAATAGTACTGACATCTCTATCCCCTTCTACTAACCCAACTTGTGATCAAATCCATAAAATGCATATGGCAGGTATGCTTCCTGATCCACCGGGTATTCATCTTCCGATGACCTGGCTCCATCCAAGGCGATCCCGTTGTAAGTCATGATCGCACCCAGAGTATGGACCACCGGCAGGCTGTCCCATGGATCATGGTCAGAGTGCTGGTATACCACTTCACCTGTGCCGATCACTGGCTTCTTTTCTTCCAGATGCTTTGTTTTCCAAACTGTATAGAGGATCGGATTTGGCGCATCTTTGATATTTTCCAGATGCGCCCACTGGGACGCAGGCCACAGATAGTTATAGATAATCGTTGCGCCTGGGTGCCTTTTAGGATCCGGCGGTGATAGCAGCCCGCCTATTTTCTCCATGATGTCCGGGTCATTCGGCTTTCCGTTCAACTCTGCCTTTATGTTATAATACTTGATTCCATGACGCTCTGCGCTCGCTTCATAGGAGGTTCCTTCCTGTTTCAATGCCAAATTTCCCCATTTCTTTGGATAGCCGCCCACTTCGCGTCCCAGGATGCTCCCCATGTCCACATCTAGAGTCATGCCTGGAACAAACAGCCCTGGCAGTCCGGTTTTCTCGTGTACTGCGGAAACATACAATGCGGCTTCATTGTATGGCACCTCAAAATTAGTCTTCGTGAAGTGATTGAACCCTGCGATCACAATAGGGGTTTTGTATGGCTTTAAGCCTGGCGGCAGAACCTCTGCCACTGCGTCTGGCGTTGTCTCGTAAAATACGGACATGATTTCCGCTCCCGGAAAATCTGTGATGCCGCCTTTTAAGGTTTCGCAAATTTCATTTTGGTTTCTTTTAAAACTCATATTCGGCCTCCTTGCTGTTTTGCAATATCTCTTGGTTCTATTCTAACAGATTTCGCCCAGCAGACAGAAATACGGGTTCCCAATACCTCTATTGGTTTATGCTATAAGCAAAGAAAAAAGCCGCCAGACCTTCTATTGCTGAATTTCTGCAGCTCTTGCCAAAACATTCAATTCAATTCTTCCGTCCAGTCGATTTGAAGCATCTTGTGATATAGAGCCTGAGTGCTCCAAGACAGGGGCGCGTCTGACCGGCGAATAGAATAGCCGATGTTCTTCACCTTCACGTCCTTGCAGCGCTTTAGTACCAACCCATATAGTTTCAAGGTGTCCCTGTGCAGCCCTGTGATCCACATGTACGCTTCTGGACAACTGCTCAGCGTTTCCATGGCCGAAGCCCGATCATAGACATAGACCCGTTTCGCAGAAAAAATTATGTCGCTGACCTGAGAGACTGCCTCATAAGACGCACGGGGCATTTCATAATCCCCATAAATGACGACCATATAATTTTGGAGCATTTCACTAGTCAGCACAGGTTCAGACGCTAATGAACTGTTTTCCGACACTGCCACAAGAAATTCCCTCTCGTATTCCTGACGATGGTTGAGGCCGTAGGTTTGAAAAAGGTTCAGAAAATACTCCTTCTGCGCATCAAAAATATGCAAGATCCCCAATTCAGATTCCCTAGTACAAACATCCTCCACTACTTGAAAGGGATTTGTCTCTTTTACATGTAGCACAAAGGACTCTTTGTGGGAATTTTCTCTGATAAATTGGGACACGCACTGATTGACTTGATAAGAGCGAGTGCAGGAAATGGCACTCCTCACGGCTTCCTCAGGTTTAACCGCTATTTTTTGCTGCAGATGCTCTACGTTTTCCAGGATCTTCTCCGCTTCTCTCACGAACAGCCGGCCTTCTTCCGTCAAAGTGATGCCCTTTGAAGACCGCAGAAACAAGGCGACACCTAGCTCTTGTTCCAACGCTTTTATGGTGTTGCTCAGGTGAGGCTGAGATAAAAATAGGTTCTGTGCTGCCTTAGAAATGGAGCCGCATTTCGCCACTTCCACTACATAAGCCATCTGGTATAGGTTCAAACTCATGGGGAGTCCTTTCTTTCATTCACTCTCGCAAAACAATGAACTCAAATTGTCTACTGCACAAATAAGGGAAATGCATATTTATACACCCTTATGATTTCCTCAAAAGCACAAATAGTGATCTTCCGAATCCATATATTCGCCGCATCCCATTCAGGCTTGATGACTGTGCTGCCAATGGTTTACTTGCTAAAATGTCCAAACAGCTCCAGAACCAGCCGCAATGCCGCCCAGGAAGTGATGTTGTTCACATCTAGGTCAGGCGCGACCTCCACGATATCCATGGCCTTGATAGGCAGCTTTTCCAACATCATCTGGAATAGCTGAATCAACTACATACTCGTGAGGCCACCTGGCTGCGGCGTTCCAATTCCTGGTGCGAACGCAGGATCCAGGACATCAATATCCACGATCAGATAAACTGCGTCATAGCCCTTGAATTTGTCTTTTAGCTTTTGAAACACGGCTTCTACGCCAAGTTTGTGAACTTCTTTCGCTTTGATCGCCATGATACCTGAATTTTGGGCAATCAACTCTAACTCGGACACTTCCGCCACTCGAACGCCGACAAAGAATAGATCCTCGGCGGAAACAACGCTCTCCAGACTCCTTGCTTCCGTGCAGGCATAGGACCACTTGTGCCCATCGTATTTATCGTACAGGTCATAGTGTGCGTCAAAATGAATAATGCCGATCTTGGCGTTTTCCTTTTTATCATTCTGATATTTTCCAAAAGCCTAGTGCAGCGGGATGGTCACGGAATGGTCACCGCCCAAAAACAGACAAAAGTTATCTGTTTTCATCAGTTGGTAGGCCTCGTCCGCCACTGTCCCAAAGTAGGTTTCCCAATCCAGTTCTACTGGAATATCTCCAATATCGTACAGCAAGCCTTTTTTAATTACCATATCATCTTCTGTGGCATCGGACATGTCTACGGATAGGTTTCTCATGGTTTCCGGCCCCTTCGCCGCGCCCTTATTAAGACTAACCGCATTATCGAAAGGAACCCCATGATACAGATTTTCGCCTTTTCTTTAGACTCCGCGCCCTACCTGATCCACGAGTCATTGAGTAATTTTGAATGTTCTAACATATTGAAATCTCCTTTTGCGTTTACGTTAAAACCAGTATAAGCTATCATGTGACTCTATAGTCAAGCGTTGTTTTTATAAATTAATGCGCATCATTTTTCTATCTTTGTAATCATTGGATTTCCATCTTTATCCAACAATGGAGTTAGCCCAAGGCCATAGCCGCTTTTGATCATTAAATAATTAACGCCTGTTTCTTTATCCACTAATACCTGCCTGACTCCGTCATCTTTTAATGCGGAACCCTCTTTTAACATAACAATAAATCTATCATCTTTTTTCATAAAACCCTCCCTTTACAATTCCTGATTGCTCTATTTGCTTTTGGCACTATTATAGCACTCATTCACGATAGTCACAATTTAAGATTTCTCCCCTGCTCAAAAAAAGTAGATGCTGTTTCATATGAAAACTGATTTCCATGGTCATGCGAAACTTGTACTTTACGAATCATGAAATTTATTATATGATACCTATAGAAAAAAACCAATCACTCGTCTGAACGCGGCACAGAAGCGCATCTGCCTAATGCGGTCAGCTGTTTGGATGACGATTGTTTTTATTGAAAATACACAGGAGGCATTGATATGTTTACAAAAGCTATTACCAAAAAGCCTTGCAAGGCACTGATCGATGGAATTTCTACCGCTATGTTCGGTGAAGGAACGCCAATTTATGAAGATGCGGTCAAACAGCACGACAAGTATGTGGCTACGCTGAAAGAGTTAGGACTGGATGTTACGGAATTGGAAGCAGATGAAAGATATCCTGATTCCTGTTTCGTGGAGGATCCGGCAGTGGTCATGGAGCGCTGCGCTGTGATCACTAACCCTGCCACGGATTCCAGAAATGGTGAAAAACTTGAAATCGTCAGCACAATCGAAAAGTTCTATGATAAATCTCAAATTTTTTATATCGAAGCTCCAGGAACCATGGAAGGCGGCGATGTGATGAAAGTCGGAGATCATTTCTATGTTGGACTATCCGACCGTACCAATGCAGAAGGCGCAAAGCAGTTCAATGATATCGTGACAAAGTTCGGCTACACGTCCTCCACGATTCCAGTAACAGAAGGCCTGCACCTGAAAGATTTTGTCATCTATTTAGAAAATAACAATATGCTGGTAAGCACTTTGATGGACAAGGAGCCGTCATTCAAAGATTTCAACCGTTTTGTCATTGACCCAGATGAACTCTATGCCATCAACAGCATGAACATCAATGGCACGATTCTTGTGCCAGACGGTTATCCAAAGACCCGGAAAATCATTGAAGATTTAGGATATCCCATCAAACTGATGGATACCAGCGAATTCGGCAAAATCGACGGCAGTCTCACCTGTCTGTCCCTGCGGTTCTAACGTTTCTAAATTAATATGACACGGAAACGGCTGCCACCGATGAAACGGATGGCAGCCAATTTTTTGTGGTTTAGTGCTGGGACGTATCTATAGCTGCTTATTTCCTTTCAATGGATTCATATCCAACAGCATGTGCATCCTGCCGCAGCAATAACATCAATCATTTTATGGCGTACCTTTTTTACCTGTGATGTGTTCTAGTTCAATCACAAAGACTTGCACTTCATCCCAAGAGGCTTTTATGTATTTGCGTCCATCTTCTTCAAATCCTTTCGAGTATTTGTCGATGATCAGTTCCAGAGCTTCGCGTTTTTCCTGCTCGTCTTCAGCGAATCTAATCTTTCCAAAAGCTATAGCACTAAGATACAGACAATTGTACGCTTCTGGCACAACCTCCGCCTGTGTCACCACGCAGAAGGAAACCTTTTCGTTTTTCTTCACCGCATCGACTTTATGCCCCTCCACTGCTCCGTGAAAGTAAATTTTGTTATCAGCATAAACATAATTGACTGGTACCGTGTACGGGTAGTGGTCATCGCCTTCTAAGGCCATGACGCCATAAGGCGCGTTTTCCAGCATTTCCAGTGCCTGTTTTTGTGGAAGCTGGTTTTCTTCTTTGAGTCTCATCTCTCTAAACATTGTGTTTCCTCCTTGCTTGTTGACTGTTTTGTAAGTGCAGTATATAGCAAAACTGGAACTTCTACAAGTTCCAATTACACGTTTTTTGTAAGTACCGATTTTAGAGATTTACCATGCTATATATTGACAAGACTAACAAAACGCCTATTTACGAGCAAGTCTATTTCCAACTGATAGACTCTATCATATCCGATCCTTTGGCACCAGGCTCTGTTCTCCCTGCAACACGCAAACTCTCAGAAGAACTTTCTATCAGCCGCAACACGGTACAAAGCGTATCATCAACTAGCGGCAGAAGGCTACATTCAGCCAAGGGCAGGCAGTGGTTTCACCATAAATCCGATTCCCGTGGATATGGTCCACGCTCAAAACCAAAACCCCTGCGAACCTGCGCCGCAGCCGATTCATTTCCGTTACGATTTTGACTATGGCAACATCGATAACCAGACGTTTTCCTACAAACAATGGTGCAAAAGCATCAACCGCATACTGGATACCGCAGAAATATTGCCGAACATCCTTTACCCTCATTATACAGGAAATCGCACAATACCTTTACCGTTCCCGCAGTGTCAAATGCTCTCCCGAACAAATCGTCATCACCTGTGGGCATCAACATTCTGTAGAAATCCTGGCGAATCTCTTTCGTTCTGGTCAAAAGCGACGCGCTATGGAAGACCCTGGTTACGATGGGATCCGCGCAGCCTTTTTGAACCATGACTCTCATATGAACCACATACCTGTAGAAAAGGACGGCTTAGATATCAGCAAAGTCGAAAAGCTTTCCCTGGAGCTGCTGTATGTGACACCTTCTCACTAGTTTCCTACCAGAGTCGTCTTTCTATTGCCAAACGGCTTCGCTTGCTAAAGTGGGCTCACAACGCAGATGCGTACATTCTTGAAGATGATTATGACAGCGAGCTTCAATATTATACTGACCCGATACCTTTGATGACTGTCACGATAGGATTATTTACACTGACACTTTTTCCAAAGCGCTGTCTCCAGCCATACGTATCGCATATATGGCCCTGCCCCCTGATTTGCTGGCGCAGTATCATCAATTTTACCAACTTTACGGCCCACAAGTGTCGTCTCTGCATCAACTGGCACTGGCCGACCATAGCAAACGGCTATTTCAAATGTCTTCGGAAAAAAGATAAAAGTCAGCGGCAAAGGTGCTGGGTTGCATCTGCTGCTAGATATCGATACGGATCCGCCTCCGGAAACACTGATAGAAAAAGCGGCCTCAATTGATATAAAGCTATATTCGGTCAAGCCATACTACGCTGATTCCAAAAAAGTGCCGAAATGCCAGATTCAGTTGGGCTTTCCAACCATACCCCAGGAGAAGTTTTCTTTGATTCGCGCCCATCTAAAAAAGGTCTGGGGGTTGTCATAGCGTCTGGCTTATTAAGGCTCATCACTTGCTAAAATGTCCAAACAAATCTAAAATCAGGCGCAGCGCTGCCCAAGAAGTAATGTGATTGACATCCAAGTCAGGTGCGACTTCTACAATATCCATGGCTTTGATTGGCAATTCTTCCAGCATCATTTGGAACAGCTGGATCAGTTGCATGCTTGTGAGGCCGCCAGGCTGTGGAGTACCGGTCCCCGGCGCAAAAGCAGGATCCAACACATCAATATCAATCGTGAGATAAACTGCGTCGTAGCTGTGGAATTTATCTTTCAGCATTTGAAAAACAGGCTCCACTCCATTGTTGTGAACGTCCTTTGCTTTTACCGACGTGATACCCGGGTTCTTGGCGATCAATTCCAGTTCTGATTTTTCCGCGACCCGGACCCCTACAAAAAACAGGTCTTCTCCAGAAATCACATTTTCCAAACTCCGTGCTTCTGTGCACGCATGAGACCACTTGTGCCCATCGTATTCATTACACAAGTCATAATGCGCATCAAAATGAACAATACCAATCTTGGCATTTTCTTTTTTCTCTTTCTGATACTTTCCGAAAGCCTGATGCAATGGAATGGTCACAGAATGGTCGCCGCCTAGAAAAAGGCAAAAGTTTCCTGTTTTCATCAGCTCATAGGCCTCTTCTGCCACGGTTTTAAAATATCTTTCCCAATCCAAATCTACTGGGATATCTCCAATGTCATATATCAGCCCTTCTTTGATTACGATATCATCTTCTGTGGCATCAGACATGTCCACAGACAAACTTCTCATGGTCTCTGGTCCTTTTGCCGCACCTTTATTCAGACTTACCGCATTATCAAAAGGCACGCCCATCACGCAGATTTTCGCATCTTCTTTAGATGCTGCTCCCCACCTCAGCCAAGAATCGTTCAGTAGTTTTAAGTTTTCCAACATATTGAAACCTCCCTTACTCTTGTATTTATTTTAAAGCCAGTATATACTATGGTGTAACTCCATAGTCAAGAGGTATTTCAAGATGATGCATAATAAAAACATTACATACAGTACCGGTGAATTTGCCAGGCATTTTGGGATAAAAAAGGATACCCTTTTTTACTATGATAAGATTGGGTTATTCTCCCCTGCTGGCATCAAGAATAACGGTTATCGATACTATACTGCGTCCCAAATAGTGCCTTTTCGTACATTGCTTTCTTTTCGCAGGCTCAATCTTTCCATTAAGACCCTGCGCGATTACTTTCAGGACCCCTCCCCTGCCAAACTGTCTGCGATCTCTACCCAACAGCTGGAAAAACTGAAAGCGGAAATGGAAAAGCTGGCGCAAATACAAAATCATTTGACGCAAATTTCTGAATCGCTTCAAGAAGCTCTCAATGCTGAATGCGAGAAAGCGCAAATTCGACAATTACTACCCACATATCTGATTTGCAGTAAACAGATGGATGATTCTCAAGAGACATCTGAACAACAATGGGAAGAAGCGCAGGATAGTTTTATATTAAGCTCTGATCTATCGGGAATCACGAGGATTCATTCCATTATCGCAGAATCCGATTTAAAATCTGGAAACTTTGACCACATCCACTGTCTTTACGCAGAAAGTTCCATTTCCACTGAACATCTTCGTGAAGGCGGCGCATATGCTGTTTATTATCACAAGGGACCTTACAAAAATGTGAAGTTCGCTTACCGTAAAATGCTGTCGCAAATTGAAGCGCTTGGCTATGTGCCTATTGGCGATGCATATGAAGAGTATCTGATTGCTGAGACAGCGACAAAAAAAGAGGAGGAGTATATAACGAAAATCATGGTGCGCATCCAAAGGATATAGCAAGGTCAATTCTTCCCATTAAAAGACACGGGCCACACATAGCAAAAAATCTCCGAAATATGGTTGTCTTCTTCAATAAATCGTATATCCGACGCACCGCAAAAATTTCTGATATTTCGTTTCTGATTCCTTCGCTTAACCGAATATAAGGAAAATCTGAAAGCACCTCTATTCGCGTTTTACGAATTTTGATTCCATATAAAGGCGGCAAAACCAGGTGTCTCACCTATTTTCTAACAAAAAATCGGGAACGAATGAAACTCATTCCCTACAAAATACAATTTATTATCGTTGAATTATTTTGGCACGATTCATTCATATAGTCAACAACTTTTTCCACAAACAAGTATGCGGTCTTTATACATTCGTTTTTAGCAAAGTATTCCTTAGTTTTTATCACATGACCATCTATAAATTCCTGTATTTGCTCGAATCTTTTTGTTTTTACAATATTTGCATTGATAAATTCTTTATAGACATAAAGTAGTGAAACAAAAGCATATAAAAACTTGTTGCTCAATTTATTCGTTCTCATAGATGTGCCTATTCCATCTATATTCGAAACAAATTTTATAATTTTTACAGACGGCTTGTTCGTTCCCTTTTGTAATTTGTTTATCAAAAATTACTATCCTTCAACCGTCCTGGGCACCTCAAACAATAATATTCGTATAGTTTAACCATATCACCAAAAGAGATCAATTCCACAAACACCCATGCTGGAAAATACGGATAATACTTCTCCATCAATTCTCTACAATATTCGATGGATTTACGCTTCTGTATGTTTTGACAATTTCTCTCATATTTTGCGATAAATCGCCTGATAAGATCATAACCATCTTCTTGTGGATTATTCTCCATATCATTTAATAATCTGGTTTTTAGAGCATGTTCTACGTCAAGACACATTTGTAGTATCAAATATCGTAGATGCATATCAATGATAAATGATACAGAATGGAACACCCAAGCTAACGCTGCTCCAAAACTCCGCATAACAGAAAGCCCTTGAAAATTCTGGATTTTCAAGGGCTTTACAATGTTCTTCATTTCGTTTCTGATTAACGTTTTGAGAACTGGCTCGCTCGTCTCGCTTTTTTGAGACCGTATTTCTTTCTTTCCTTCATACGAGGGTCTCTCGTCAGGAATCCCGCCGCTTTCAGAGCTGGTCTATAAGCGTCTCTGTCAACTTCACATAACGCTCTTGAAATTCCGTGTCTCAACGCACCTGCCTGTCCGGTATATCCGCCGCCGTTTACTCGTGCGATTACATCGAACTTGCCTTCACAGCCCGCAACTTCAAAAGGCCTCTTCACTTCTCTCTTTACGATTTCCATTGGCAGGTAATCGTCTAAGGATTTTCCGTTTACAGTGATATTTCCAGTACCAGGGATTAATCTCACTCTAGCAACTGAAGACTTTCTTCTTCCTGTTCCGTAATACTGCGTTTTTGCCATTGTGTAGTTCCTCCCTTCCTTTAAATATCCAGAGTTTCAGGTTTCTGTGCCGCATGGTTATGTTCCGGACCCGCATAAACCTTTAACTTCTTGTACATCTGCCTGCCCAGCTTGCCATTTGGCATCATGCCTTTTACAGCGTGCCTTACCGCTTCTGTTGGGTGCTTTTCCATTAACTGTTCAAAAGTTCTTTCTCTCAGGCCGCCTGGGTATCCAGTGTGCCTTTTGTAGATCTTTTCTTTTCTCTTCTTGCCTGTTACTTCTACCTTTTCAGCGTTGATGACGATCACATAGTCACCGCAGTCAACGTGAGGCGTGTAAGTTGGTTTGTGTTTTCCCCTCAGGATGGCCGCAATTCGTGCGGACATTCTTCCCAAGTTCTTGCCTTCTGCGTCTACAACGTACCATTTACGTTCAACTTCATGAGGCTTCGCAATAAATGAACTCATTTACTTTTCCTTTCTACCTACTAGGATCAGATGCGTTTTCATCTCATCTTGTTCGGCCCTGTCTACTAGGATGGCCGCTCTCTGCCATCTTGTTCGACGAACTAAAACTTTTAGCCGCAGTCGCCCGGACGGATCCCCATCCTGCTTATGCGAAAAAATGTGTCCCGCAAACGGACACAAGGACATTTTACACGTTCCTACCTTGAAAGTCAAAGGTTTTTTAGGAAAAGTCGGTCAAAATGCCAAAGATCGGCGTCAAATCCCCTTTTCTTAGGGAACGCCGCCCAAGAATCGGCAGAAAATGTCCAGAGTAGCAAACAGCATGGTCCACAAAAGAATCCATGCTGTTCAATATGTATCTAATATTTGTTTACAGTGTCAGGGATGGAGCAGAATAAGTTCTTCCTGCCAGTTCGGAATCCAGCATGTACAGCCCCTTCGCATCGCTGCCAAAGAGTTCAAACTTACTCACCATGTTATCCGCATTGTCTTCTTCTTCCGCCTGCTCTTTTACAAACCAGTCCAGGAACTGCATGGTACGGAAATCTTTATCCTGATATGCCGCATCATAAATCGCATGAATCAAACCAGTTACAAAACGTTCATGTTCCGCACCTGCTTTCAGCGGATCGATGAATTCCTTAAATTCTTTATCCGGCTTGGCGATGGCTTCGAGTGTCACAGACTGACCATTCTGCTGCAGGTATTCCATAAACAGCATTGCATGGTCTCTTTCTTCCTGTGCCTGGATCTTGTACCAGTTGTAAAAGCCGTCTAGGCTTTGATCTTTGTAATAATTCGCCATATCCAGATACAGATACGCAGAATAGAATTCTTTGTTTACCTGATCATTTAATAATTCGATTACTTTCTTTGATAACATTTCTTTTCCTCCTGATTGATTGATTTAACGCTTCTGTTCATTGTACCACAATTTTTCCATATGTAACACTGATTTGGGAAATTCATCTGTGATTGTTACTAAAGCTCAAGGTTTCATCCCTGCTCCATGATTGACACGCACCATAAGCAAGATTGAAAAAGGGCAGCCTGCTCTTTTTCCGCAGGCTGCCTTTTCAGCTATTTCATTCTTGGGGATGGAATTTACATCATTCCCGGCATTCCGCCACCCATTCCTCCCATTGGAGGCATTGCCGCAGCACCTTCTTCTGCCGGAGCATCTGTCACGCCCGCTTCTGTTGTTAGAAGCAACGCAGACGCAGACGCAGCGTTCTGCAGAGCGGATCTTGTGACCTTCGCAGGGTCTACGATGCCAGCGTCGATCATGTCCATATATTCTTCATTAGCCGCATTGAAGCCGATACCTGCTTCGCTGCTGATGATCTTAGCCACAACTACGCTGCCTTCAAATCCAGCATTTTCCGCAATCTGTCTAACCGGTTCTTCTAGAGCTCTCTTGATAATAGCAGCACCTGTCTTTTCATCGCCAGCCAGGTCTTTCACGTATTTTGCGACTGCCGGAATCGCATTGGCAAGGGCTACGCCACCGCCGGATACAATACCCTCTTCAACTGCTGCCTTTGTAGCGTTGAGAGCGTCTTCAATTCTCAGTTTTCTTTCTTTCAGTTCTGTCTCTGTGGCTGCGCCCACTTTGATGACCGCTACTCCACCAGACAGCTTGGCAAGTCTTTCCTGTGTCTTTTCTTTATCAAAGTCAGAAGTGGTTTCTTCGATCTGGGCTTTCAGTTGAGCGACTCTTGCGTCGATTTCCTTTGCATCGCCCGCACCGTCTACGATGACTGTGTTTTCTTTGTCAACTTTAACAGTAGCTGCCGTACCCAGCATATCGAGGGTCGCTTCTTTGATGTCGTATCCAACTTCTTCAGAAATCACCGTGCCGCCTGTGAGGATAGCGATGTCTTCCATCATGGCTTTTCTTCTGTCACCAAATCCAGGAGCTTTGACTGCGACACAATCGAAGGTTCCTTTTAGCTTGTTGACAACAATTGTAGCCAGAGCTTCACCTTCCAGATCTTCACAGATGATCATCAGTTTTCTGCCCTGCTGTACCACCTGTTCCAGGATTGGCAGAAGTTCCTGAATATTGGAGATTTTTTTGTCTGTCAGCAGGATGTAAGGATTTTCTAAAACAGCCTCCATCTTTTCTGTGTCAGTTACCATATATGCGGATAGATATCCTCTGTCAAACTGCATACCTTCTACAACGTCCAGTGTGGTTCCCATGGATTTTGCTTCTTCCACTGTGATAACGCCATCTTTTCCTACCTTTTCCATGGCTTCTGCGATCAGCTTGCCGATTTCTTCATCTCCTGCGGAAACAGACGCTACCTGTGCGATGCTGTCCTTGCTGTCAACTTCCTTAGAGAGTTTTTTGATTTCATCAACCGCTACGTCTACCGCACCCTGGATTCCTTTTTTTAGAATCATTGGGTTCGCACCGGCTGCCACGTTTTTGAATCCTTCTCTGATGATGCTCTGCGCTAACAGCGTCGCTGTGGTCGTACCATCACCTGCTACGTCATTTGTCTTTGTGGCGACTTCTTTTACCAGCTGCGCTCCCATGTTTTCAACAGCGTCTTCCAGCTCGATTTCCTTTGCGATGGTAACTCCGTCATTTGTGATGAGAGGGGAACCGAATTTCTTGTCAAGAAGAACGTTTCTTCCCTTTGGTCCCAGTGTGATTTTTACTGTATCAGCAAGCTTATCCACGCCTGCCTGTAATTTTCTTCTTGCGTCCTCGCCATAATGTAACTCTTTTGCCATTTTTCAATACCTGCCTTTCCTAATTACTCTACGATCGCCAAAACGTCTTTCTGCGTTAAGATCGTGTATTCTTCACCCTGATATTTGATTTCTGTGCCAGCGTACTGTGAGAAAATCACAGTGTCCCCTGCTTTGACTTCCATCTTTTCATCTTCAGTTCCAGGTCCTACTGCGATGATTTCCGCCATCTGCGGTTTTTCTTTCGCCTGGCCCGGCAGCACGATGCCGCTGGCAGTCTTTTCTTCTGCTTCTAACCGTTTGATTACGACTCTGTTGCCTAAAGGCTTGATTCCAAAACTCATAATTCCATCTCCTTTTATCGTTATTTTTCATTATCTGTATTTTGTTAGCACTCACTCTTTTCGAGTGCTAACTATAATTTAATACTTTCCTGCCCACTTGTCAACAGGTTTTTTTGCATTTTTTTGCTAAAAAGAGAAAAGGTAAGTTCTTTGGAGTTCCGCTGATATCTCACAGCGGCATTTTCCGCAAGAAGAATGGCAGCGCGGTCCTTCACATGATGTGAAGCGGCTCACCGCTGTTTCCGCTCTTTCTCTCTGATATAATAGAATAAGTATTGCTGAGCGAATCCTCCCTGCCTGCCAAAAGCTCTTCTAGCAAATTGATCGATTTCTTTCAGCGTTTCCAGGCCATATAAGTCTTTCATAACCTTTTTCATCCACACGTCCACAGGGAACCGATCATATTTTCCCATGGAAAAAAGCAGCACGCAGTTGGCGACCTTGGGTCCTACGCCGCAAAACCGAGTCACATAGTCAAAAGCCTCTTCTCCCGAAACTTCTGGCAAAGCCATGGCCCGCAGCCGTTCTGGCCCGTCCTCCACCACCTGCCTTGCCGTACCTACCAAGTATTTTGCTCGGTATCCCAGCTTGCAGAGATCCAAGTCTTCTGGTTCCAAGGCTGCGAGCGTCTCAGGTTCAGGAAAGGAATAATAATCTTGACCTTGGAAACTACCTGCCTTTTTTCCAAAATTTTCACAAAGAGATTCAATGCAGGCTTTGATCCGAGGGATGTGGTTGTTTTGGGAAATTATAAAGGATAAAAGCGTTTCCCAAGGATCCTGACGCAGCAAGCGGATCCCCTGACCCCAGCCAATGGCCTCCCCCATCACATCGTCACCTACGGCCAATTCTTCTTTGATGGCCCTGTAGTCTCGTTCCAAATCCAGGTATTGGGACCAAAACCTCTGAAAATCGTCTTCCGTCACATTGGAAAGCACAATCTGCCCTTCCTCCTGGCAATCTCTATCAGGCAGGAACTGGATATTGGCGATCTTCCCGCCGGCAATGCCTGTGTAGCTACCGTCTGCCTGACGTTCCCAGCGAAAAGCCTGACCACAGTCAAAAATATGATCCAAATGAAAATCCCTGATATGCTCTCGCCTTACCTGCTCCATTTATTTTAAGCTCCTGATTTCGATGTCAAAGCGGTTCACATTGAAAGCCGTCATTTTCTCAATCTGACTGGCAGCCTGCTGTTGCAACTGTTTTGCCTGTTCCACCATGTTGAAGCCGTATTTCATGCATACCAGCACAGTCATTTCTACCCCTTCCATGGCAGTCATGGTAATGACTCTCAGTATGCTATCCACGCCTTCCAATTGTCTAGCCACGCCCTCCACGATATCGCTGAACACTTTATCCGAAAGCTTGTAATCTCCCATATAACTGTATGTTGGCCGCACCACGGACTTTTCTGTCATGTTGCCTTTGTTCGCACTCCATTCCTTGAAAATCATCAGCGGCGACATGAAATACCCGGAAAACTGGCGCTTCAGTTGAAATGCTGGAGCAGGGATGACATGCTGCCCATATTCATGACGCTGTTTGTGAGCAATGGCCCTCTCGCTTTCTGTCGTGATATCCGTTATGTAAATGGTCTCGAAAATTTCCGGGAGTCCGAGTCTTTTTGCGATCCGCCTCACCATTTCATCAGAAGTACCGATGACCAGGATCTGAGCCGGATTGATTTTTTCAATGGCAGCAGCCACATCTTCTCGATGTTCATCCTTATGAAAGAGAGCTGTTTTTACGGCTCCGACTTTTGTGGACTGTCTTTTTGCGGAAATTCCGGCAATGACCTTATTTTCAAAAATAAAGAGGCCATCGTCTATGATCCCTGGAATATTCAGCTCTTTGCATAGGTTTTGAGCCTGATAACTTTTACCAGTTCCGCTTTTTCCCACAAGTGCGTAAACTTTCATCTTGAATTCTCCTAATCCTTCTGTTATAATCTGTGTATCGTGAAGATAAACAAATAAGGAGGTTACTTAACAATGGCTTATGTAATTAAAGATTCTTGCATCAGCTGCGGAGCATGCGCAGGTGAATGTCCAACTGAAGCTATCTCAGAAGGCGAAGGCATCTATGTGATCGACGCTGATAAGTGCATTGACTGTGGTGCGTGCGCAGGCGCATGTCCAGTGGACGCTCCTGCTGAAGCTTAGTTGATACATAATAACTTGTATGCGAATAACCGTTTCTCTCGAGAAACGGTTATTTAGTTTTCTATTTACTTCTTTCTGGATTCGCATTTTGATTCATATGATAAGCCAATGAGTGCAAGCTATCGCTGAGATGCACATTCTCGATGGCCACATGATCAGGCACCTCCAAATCTACGGGAGCAAAGTTCCAAAGGCCTTTGACTCCAGCAAAGCACAGCTTGTCAGCCACTTCCTGGGCACTGTCCTTTGTGGTGCAGATGATCCCGATGTCAATCTGATTCTGCTCCACGTACTCTACGATGTTTTCATAATCCATGACTTCAATATCGTTGATTTTCAGACCGATAAGCCTTGGATTGATATCAAAGATTCCGCACACCACAAAGCCCGCTTTATAATAATGAGTATAGTTCGCAATGGCCTGTCCTAGGTTTCCCGCTCCTACGATGATCATACGATACTCCTTGTCAAGACCGAGAATCGCACTGATTTCGTTGTATAGCCCCTCTACGTTGTAGCCATACCCTTGCTGTCCAAAGCCGCCAAAGTTGTTCAGATCCTGTCGGATTTGGGACGCAGTGTATCCGATTAGTCTGCTGAACTCGTTGGATGAAATTTTATCCACGCCTTTTTTCTGCAGTTCTTTCAAATATCGCCTGTATCTCGGAAGTCTCTTTATCACTGCATTCGATATCTTCGTGTCTTTTTTCATTGCTTTCCCTCAATAAGTTTTATAACCTTTAAAACCCGCCGGAAGGCGGGTTTTTCTGTTTCATGGTTTCTGTTCCCTTTGGCTTATGCCTTGTCTTCGACGTATTTCACGATATCGCTGACAGTCTGGAATTTTTCAGCGTCTTCGTCCGGAACTTCAATATCAAATTCATCTTCGATCGCCATGATAATCTCAACCGCATCCAAAGAATCCGCTTCCAAATCCTTCATCAGATGCGTTTCGATTTTTACTGCGTCTTCCTCAACGCCTAACTGCTCTGCGATAATGCTTTTAATTTTATCAAATACCATGATATACCTCCATTCAGTTCAAACATCAAATGTTTATTCTATTTGCCTGTCGCACAATGTTATCTGCAAATGACTAAAACTTATTATAGTTGACCCTTCCGTGTATTGCAACCGTTTTTTAATTTTTTTGTGCTAATACCTGCTGTTTTCTCTCAAATCTCCTGCAATTCCATCCATTTTTCGTACTCTGCGGCCAGTTTTTCCTTTGTTTGATCCAAATCAGCGCTGAGTTCCGTCAGACGGCCATGATCCGTGACCACCTCTTCCTTGCAAAGTTCTTCTTCTATTTGCGAGATCTTCGCTTCCAGCGTTTCAATCTGTCGCTCCGCTTCCTCCAGCTGTCGCCTGCGCCGCCGCTGTCTGGCCTCTTCTTCTTTTTTCAGCTTGCGCTGTTCGTTTACGCTTAGGCTCTTTTCTTTTGGCTCTTCCGCTTTGCCAGCCAGCTCTTCTAAATATTTCTTCCCGGATTCGATCTGCTGCTTTTTTTCCACATAGTAGTTATATGTACCCAGGAATGAAGTTATACCCTCTTGGCCCAGTTCAAAGATCCTGGTAGGGATTTTATTGAGAAAGTACCGGTCGTGGGAAACGATGATCGCGGTTCCTGGAAACTCTAAAAGCGCGTCTTCAAAGACTTCCTTGGATTCGATGTCCAGGTGATTGGTGGGTTCGTCCAAAATCAGCACATTGCTGCCAGAAAGCATCATTTTCAAAAGGGACAGCCGAGCTTTCTCCCCGCCGCTGAGGGCACTGATGGGTAAAAACACTTGGTCTCCCTGGAACAGAAAGCGTCCTAAAATAGACCTTAGCTCTGTATCCGTGTAAAGCCGGTAAGCGTCGTGAAGCTCTTCCAACACTGTGCTTTCGCTGTCCAGCAGCTGCTGTTCCTGATCATAATAGCCAAATTCCACGTTGTGTCCCACTTTTAGTCTACCCCTGGAGGCGTCTAGATCTCCCATGAGGATCTTGAGCAAGGTGGTTTTTCCCACGCCATTGGGTCCTGTGACGCAGATTCGCTCTCCCCGTTTGATGTCAAAATCCACATTGGAAAACAGATGCTTTTCATTCCTGCCATAGCCAAAACTTTTCGCCAGTCCTTCTCCCAGCAGCACATCGTTTCCGCTTTTGAAGTTCTGTTTAAACTGGATCTTCATTTTTCCCCGCTGGGCTTCCGGCCGCTCTACCATTTCCATGGCATCCAGGCGTTTTTCCCTGGATGCGGCCCGTTTAGCCAGCTTTTCCGTGCCTCGCTCTTTGAACCGACGTATAATATCTTCCTGACGGGCGATTTCTTTCTGTTGATTCTGATATTTCCGCATTTGAGCTTCCCGCCGCTGCCGCTTCTCCTCCGCATAGCCGGAATAGCTGCATTCATATGAATAGAGTTTGTGATTCTCCACCTCAAAGATCCGGTTCACAGTCTGGTCCAGGAAATACCGATCATGAGAAACCAGTAAGATGGTGCCTTTATAGGCTTTCAAATACTGTTCCAGCCATTTTAAGGTTCCAATGTCCAAGTGGTTGGTAGGCTCGTCTAAGAACAGCAGGTCCGGATGTTTCAGCAGCAGACAGGCTAATGCCAGCCTCGTCCGCTCACCACCGCTGAGGGTGGAAATCTTCTTATCGTAAAAGTCTTCCCCAAAAGCCATGCTGCTGAGGATCCCGTTGATTTCGCTCTTGTAGCTGTAACCGCCTTTGTCCCGGTACTCTTCCTGCATCTGGTCGTATTGGCGCAACAGTTTGTCCACTTCTGGGTCTGTGGTTTCGCTACCCGCACTCTGGGCCTCCGCTTTTTTTGAAATTTCCGCAGAAAGGGTCAGCATGTCCTGTTCCATTTTGGCAAGGTGGGCGAAAATCCTCTGGACTTCCTGCATCACCGTGTTTTCCGACTGAAAATTGTCGCTCTGTTTCAAATAGCCAATAGTAGCGTCCGCGGACAAAAAGAAATCCCCTGAATCGCAGGGAAGCTCGCCGGAGAGCATTTTCAAAAGGGTGGTTTTCCCCGCTCCATTGGCCCCGATGATGCCAATTCTGTCACCCTGATTGATATGAAAGGATACGTCCTGCAAGATCACATCGATTCCGTATGTCTTGGTTAAATCCTTTGCTGATAATATGATCATTTGTCTTTCTTCCTTATTATAATGGTAACCGCGGGTCAGCGTCCAGATCCAGGCCATCCGTATATCCCGCTTTATATTTGTAATAAGCCGCGCACCCGATCATGGCAGCGTTGTCCGTACACAAAATCGGAGAAGGGCAGTACAGGCGAACGCCTTCTTTTTCGCAAGCGTCTGTCATCATTTCCCGCAGGCGACTGTTTGACGCGACTCCCCCGGCCATGACGATCTTATCCTGTTTTCGCGCTACTGCGGCACCCACTGTTTTTGCCACGACCACTTCTAAAATAGCCTGCTGGAAGCTGGCGGCCACGTCTGGGACCTTGATTTCCCGACCAGACTGCTTTTCTGAATTCACGTAATTCAGCACGCCCGTTTTGGTGCCACTAAAGCTGAAATCCAGGCTGCCTTTTTCTAAAAACACCCGCTTGAAGGCCACGGCCGCCGGATCTCCCTGCTTTGCGATCTTGTCAATAAGAGGGCCACCAGGATATCCCAAACCCAGCACCCTAGCCACTTTGTCGTACGCTTCTCCCGCCGCGTCGTCCCGTGTCTGTCCTAGGACTTCACACTGGTTATAATCCGTCACCTGGACGATATTGGTATGCCCGCCGGAAATCACAAGAGCCATGAAGGGTGGCTCTAGATCCTGATGTTCTATGTAATTGGCACTGATGTGCCCCTGGATATGATGAACGCCCACCAGCGGTTTTTCCGCTGCCAAGGCATAAGCCTTCGCAGTAGCCAGTCCAATGAGCAACGCACCTACCAGCCCTGGTCCGTAAGTCACGCCAATGATATCCACGTCTTTCATGCCAACATCCGCTTGCTCTAAAGCCTGGGTCACGACTTTGTTCACATTGTCAAGGTGATGGCGGGAAGCGATTTCCGGCACTACCCCGCCAAATACCTGATGTGTTTTTATTTGTGACGCAATAATATTGGAAAGGATCCGCCTTCCCTCTAACAGCACCGCCGCAGCTGTTTCATCGCAGCTGGATTCGATCGCTAGTGTCACTAGTTTTCCCTGTTTCATGATTCTCCTCTATTCCAAAGGAAAGATCCGGTTCTGTGCACCGCAGACACATTGGTTGTCTGATGACAGGTGCCTGCAGTTTTCACAGGATTGATAGGTACTCATGCTGAAGGTATCAAAGTCATGTCTCCTGGAAAATCTGCTGCAGTGAGAAGCGATGGCCATCATGTCGTCGCCCTCCCGGTTTTCCTCGTAAAAGTCGCCTGTTCGTATCATGTTTCCCTCCTTGCGGTAAGTCTTACTATCTAGTATTTTCCGGGAAACATTTTTTATTCTATTTGCAATCAGTTTTTCGGCGGTTCCGCTGGATCCCGCCACATAATAAGCGCATCCTCGCCTGTGTCCTGATAATAGCCTTTCCGCAGACCCGCTTCTTTAAAATTCAGCTTTCGGTACAGAGCCTTTGCCGCTTCGTTAGAGCTGCGGACCTCCAGCGTGAACCGACGGATCCCCTGCCTTTCTCCCGCAGTCAGCAACACGGACATCAGCAATGTGGCGATTTTTTTGTTCCTGTACCGAGGCAAGACCGCTACGTTGGTGATGTGGCCTTCGTCCACGATCACCCACATGCCGCCATAGCCCGCGATGACTCCATCCAATTCCGCCACCAAGTACTGGGCCATTGAATTATCTGTAAGGTCATGAGCAATGGATTCTCTGCTCCATGGCGTGGAAAAACAAACCTGCTCCATTGCCGCGATGGCATCGATATCTCCGGCTTCTGCGGTTCTAACGATCAGCTTATCCATGCTTTTCTTCCAACTTTCTTTCTGCTTCCGCTTTGCGCATATAATCTGGCTTTAAAGATTCATAATCCGTCACTAGGCCCTGCTCCGCCATGTCCCTCGCCAGCTGAACCACTGACGCCGCAGATTGGAATCTGGCAGCCTCCGGGGCCAACTCTTCTTCCTGAAACCGCTTGCTGTAAGCCTTGGTACCGTCACCGAAAAACAGCCGCGCTTCTTCGCCAGTGCTTTTCACCTTCTCCAAAAATTCGTCAATAGTATAAGGCCCGCCGGGCACGATTTCTATGATCTTGCCGTCTTCCCATTGATACGCGCCTGCGTAAACCTGGCTCCGCCTAGCGTCGAACACTGGGCAGATCAGCCCCTGGTAATCAGGCATGTTGTAGGCGAAGGCTTTCAACGTGGAAACCGCAATGGTTTTCACATCTAAAACTTGAGCCAAGGCCCTGGCGGAAGACACGCCGATGCGGATTCCAGTAAAAGAGCCTGGCCCTTTGGAAGCCGCGATAGCAGTCACATCGCCTAACCGCAATCCATGTTCTTTCAGCAGTTGGTCTGTCATGGGCATCAAATACTGCAAGTGATTCAGCACGCCTTTGCAGTGCTTTTCCCACACGTTTCCTTTTTCATCTATGATCGCCACAGAAGCGTGGGCCCCTGTGGTTTCCAGTGCTAAAATATACATTGGTAAATCCTTTCCCCTTCCCGCTGTCCGTATTGAATCTTGATGATTTTGGCGTTTTCGGGCAACAGTTCTTCAATCAGGTCCGCCCATTCTATGACGCAGACTCCCTGTCCATAAAAATACTCTTCATATCCCAGCTCGAACATTTCTTCCAAGTCGCCAATGCGGTACACGTCAAAATGGTAGAGGGGCAGCTTGCCGCTATGGTATTCCTGCACAATGGTAAAGGTAGGGCTGGTGATCAGATCCTGAATGCCCATTCCCTGAGCGATATATTTTGTTAGGGCCGTTTTCCCAGTGCCAAGATCACCCATTAGAGCTACTACGTCCCCTTGCTCCAAGGATTTTCCCAGCTCTATCCCAAATCGCTTTGTTTCTTGTTCATTCTTTAAGGTTATTATTCTCATATCTTTTTATTTTACCACAAGTGCCCCGGATGTTAAAACTTTTTCCAGCAAAAATTGTGGAAATCAATGTTTCAATTTTTTGTGGGATTCTGTCCAGCTGGAGGATGCGTGTTAATAATGAGTGGAAATATGGATATGGAAGCGAAAACAAAAAATCCCAGGTCAATAGCCGCTAGTGCCTTTGATTTGACCGCAAAGAAACGGTTGGTATACAACATGGGAGTTGTTCTAGCTTTTGTATGCTCATGTTTTTATGCGGTTTCTTTGATGCTGTTCAGCGAGAAAAAGGCCGCCCTGGAATTGCTCAACGCTTTGGAAGGCACGGAGCGAAGGGACGAGGCGATCCTGGCGAGCGTCGAGAGCTGCGTGAAAGAAGGGATATTGGAAGATTTTTTGAGGAAACATGGAGTGAGGTGATCAACATGCTGACAGGCGTCACGTTGGAAGAACTTTATGAAATCCGAGTGGAAGAAGCGGAGGAAAGAGGGGCCGCAAGGGTAGCCAAGGAAAAGAAGCGGCCGTCAAGAAAGCTGAGGCCGACGCCACTAAAAAGACTGCGGAAGAAAAGGACCGAAACTATATCACGAAATTGCTGAAAGAGAACTGGGCGGTCGAAGAAATCCAGGAACTAACGGAAGTGCCGCTGGGTAAGATTTTGGAAATACAAGCCGCCATCCATTGAAATCGACAGTTCGCAAAAACGATGCAAAAAGCAAGGGCGACCGCTAACTGCGTGCTCTTGCTTTTGATTCACTTGGCGGCAAAATCCAAATAACAGATTTGCCGACCTTTAGATGGCTATGTCATTCAAACCAGGTTATCTGTGCAGGAACTTTGACAGCCTCTTGTAGAGAATGAACGTGATCACTGCGTTGATTCCCGCCTTTGTAAAGTTAAAGCCAATGATTACTGGGACCATGGCTATGACCGCAGATCTTGGCGCACCCATGAAGTAAGGGGTAATGAGGATGTTGGCTGGTATCATGATGATAACCATTGCCAGAACACCACATACCAGCGCAATGATCGCCCGCCTTTTCGTTTTTTCGTCTTTATAGATCAGTCCTGCCACTAGTACGAAGGCACCGGTGGCGATAACGTGCATGATGATCCCATAAACGCCGCTTCCCGCGCTGACCGTGACTCCCTGAATGATGGAAGTGACGATTGTCAGCAGCAGTCCAGCCCAAGGTCCGAAAGCAAATGCCCCCATAAGGATCGGAATGTCCGCTGGGTCGTATTCGTAAAAGGCTGTGAACATAGGAATATGGATAAAATACACCAGCACAATGGATATTGCCACCAGCATCCCCATTTTCGCCAGCCTGACAGATTGCGATTGCTTTGAACTATTAGGGTTTGTTTGATTTTCGCTCATTTTCGTTTCTCCTGATTCATTGGTTGCTTTTGCTATTATACTCAGGAGAAGGGGTGGTTGTCAAATTGATCTTTTTCACTCTCTACTATATAAACGCATGAAGGCCTCGTTTTGTTGCATGTTTTTGAAAAAATTTTAAAATGTAATTTTTTCAATCTTTGATTGATTCTGAGTATCGTTCACAGTGCCATGCCTAGAAAAAACCTTACATCAGGGATGCGCTCTATATTTCTAAGATTTTCTAGCATCTTTTTGTTTTTCTCCGTTTCCCCGCCCAAGCAAGCAAAAAACTTCTCTGCCAGTTCGTCCTCTGTAAAGGGATTCACAGTGGTGCCCTTTGCGAAATCTATCCTTTTATGATAAACGCTTTTTCTTTACGCACCTCGGAATATCTAATAGATTCTATAAAGATTTCCATGCCCTGGGTTGTCTGTTCTACCGTGTCTTCAAACATGGCTGAGGTTTCAAAGATATCCGTGTTATTTGTAAAAGGAACATTCTTTAACGCAGTAAGGGCCGAAACCATGCCGCCCATGGTATGTGCGCCTTTGGCTCTTGCGTATTCAAAACATACTGGATTCTTTTTTTGCGGCATGATGCTGCTGCAAATCGCCACTTCTCCTCCCAAATCAATGATGCCGCATTCATCCGTGGCCCAAAAGTACAAATCCGTGGCAAATCTGCTGATGTTTGTCATCATGATGGCAAGCGCCATTTCCATTTCAACGAGAAAGTCTTTTGACGCAATGCTATCCAGGGAGTTTTCCATCAAGTCATCGAATCCACATAATTCACACAGGTATTTCCGATCAATCGGGAAGGTGGCTCCTGCGAAGGCAGCTGTTCCATACGGAGATCGATTGGTGTTGTCATAGGCATGGACAATCCTTGCGAAGTCCCTTGTTAACACATAACACGCCGCAATATAATAATGGGCCAATGTGATAGGCTGCCCAGGCTGGTTGTGCGTGTAGCCAGTAATGACAGTATCTGTGTACGCCTCCGCCTTGTCTACTAATATTTGCTGCAGCTCAATGAGCCTGTCTGCGACTTCCCATATGGCTTTTCTGACTTCCATACTTGTGAGACACGAATACAAGTCATTGCGGCTTCTTCCAGTATGCAGTTTTCCTCCCACCTCAATGCCGATTTTTTTGAGCATCAACGCATAAGCTTTATTTAATAATATCATTTCTTTAAAATTGGAATCATAATCCCTCAGCGCTTCTGGCAACAAAATCTTCTCTTGAAAACGCGCTGACAATTCCACATCAATTCTCTCTCATCTGATTTTCCTTCCTATTTTTTTATCTGTGTGTCTGACAGCTATGACCATATGCGTTGATCAATGACCTATGGTCATAGCCTCTATTGATCGAAATCCCTTATTCAATTATTTTTCTTCCAGCTTTGTCGCATCCTTGATCAGCAGGCTTCCTGCCACACATACGATCAAGCAGGCCAATGCGCCAGTGATAACTCCCTCGATTTCGGTAGATTCGTATAAAGGCGTTTGGTTCCACAGGATCGTCAATACGCAGCCTAATATCATGCCCACATTGATGGCCTTTGTTTTCGCCTTTTTCCAGAAACACCCTAAAATCAGCGGCACAAACATCGCCGCACCGTAAGCCGCTGAACCCATTCTAAACAATTGGAACACGCCGCCGCCGTTTATGGCCAGAACAATTGCCAGAATTCCGCCTACAACAACTACGATCCGGGAAATCAGAAGACTGGTTTTATCTGGCACGTTTTGTTTGAAAATCGGAATGATATCCGCTGAAATAGTAGTTGCGAGAAGCAGTAGAAAGCTATCTGCCGTGGTGAGGATCAAGGCAATCAAGCCTGCTAGAATGATGCCTTTTAAGATCGGTGGGAAGAAGGCCGCGACTACTGATGGAACCATCATTTCTCCATTATCAAGGTTTGGTAAAATAATGAATGCTGTCAGCGGCACTAATAGAACTGGGATCTCAATGAGAAACGAAAAAATGTTTGCCCATACGCTCCCTCTTACAGCCGTTTTTGCGTCTTTTGCCGCCAAGATCCTCTGTGCATAGGCCGGATGACAGCCCGCCGCCAACAAATAAGACAATGCGTATCCAATCAAAACAATGACCGGGATGCTATCCCAACTGAGCATTTCAGGGGTTTCCACCGCTGCTCTTGAAAACACTTCGCCGATGCCGCCAGCCTTAAAAAAGGCCACAATCGGAACAATGATCGCAACACCGATAAAAATCACCACGCAATGGATCGTATCCGTGACCGCGACGGAATACAGCCCTCCAAACAAAGTAAACAATATGATGATGATCCCGCCAATTATGATGCCTGTCTTCATATCCAGTATGCCTAGGGTTTCAAGTATGGTCCCGCCGGCTTTGAATTGGGCAGCTGCTGAATTGGCTACCATCACAAGTAAAACAAATACGGCTATGTTCCTATATGAAAGCATTAATAAAGCCGCCGAACAATTGCATGTGTCTCAACCTGCGATCACAAAAGCGATCCAGCAATTGGAATCCGAGTTCGATGTCGCCTTGTTTCACAGATTTGGAAACCATCTGTCTCTCACGGAGGAGGGCGAATTCTTTCTTCGCTATTCCAAAGATATCACCAATCGAATTCGGCTCCTCGAGGAGCACATGCACGAAAAGGCTCATAGCAAACAGACGATCAAACTTGGTGCGCCGCCAATGATCGGGGCGTTTATGTTTCCTCATTTATTCAAACAATTTAAGGATGCGCATCCTAGCATTGATATCGAGATCTTTGAACATGGTTCCTCTCAGATGACTCAGTTTGTTGATGACTATACTCTTGATATGGCGATTATTATCTTAAACGATCTGCCTTTATCGCAATATAATATGGTGCATATCTATGACACAGAGCTGCTATATTGCACAAACGCCGCGTCTCCCTTCGCAGGGCTGGATCCCGTGTCTCTTTCTGACATTCAGTATTCGCCTTTAATCCTTATGAAAGAAGGTTCCTATCAGAACCCTGTCATTAAAGCAAGATTTGCTGAGCAGCAGCTTGCTCCAAATGTCATCCTGTATTCCAATCAGGTGCACACGATCAAAAATTTCATAAAAAATGATTTTGCGTCAGCCTTTATTCTAAAAGAAGCGCTTGACGAACAAGATCATTCAGTCACGATTCCTTTATCAGAACCAATGCCTATCCAGATTGGCCTGATATGGAAGAAAAAGATCCATTTGTCGAGCCACGCTTTGACATTTATCAAGTTCATTCAAAAGTATGAGTTTAAATGATTGTTTTTCTTTATGCTTTAAGCATAGCATGAAATCAAATAGATGAAAAATATCTAATTTTCATGTTATTATAACTAATCTAGAATTTCTTACATTTTCTGGGCTTTTGATAGAAAGGCATAGAAAAACCCGAAGACTGTCATCTCCGGGTTTTCATCCAAATTATCACTTTATCATTTCACATTTGATCCTGAAAGATCGAAAACGCTGTCAAGCTAACGTAATTGTTTCCCTTTATCGTATACTCCACAGTAAGCAGACAATGATACTAGCCGTCAAGCTCTTCATGGAACATAACAAAATCAGGCTCTAGCTCAAAGTATACGCCGCCCTCTTTGTAGATGGCCAGGTGCTCGGCCATAAACACAGCAGGAACGTCTCCTTCCATCTGTCCTAAAATCCAGTTCCCGCATTCCCTGCTCTCGCTCTGACATGCGTTCAAAGGTGTCTGCGTCAAGGGTTCTAGTAATCGCTCTAGATGGTGTCGCCCCGGGCAAATTGACCAGCATTCTTATATCCGTCTCTGACAATATCCTTGTTGAAATTTTGCCAATACCATCATATCTGCTATGTTTCCTATCACAAATAAGCTTTAACCTGACGTTCTTCCATATCCGTTATTTCTGCGATTTCCACCATATCCATTCCCTGGGCCGCCAGGCTTTGGATCATATGTCTTAATTGCGTGCTCATCTCTTGTAGCCGAGCACCTGTTTCTTCCAATTTGCCATTTGCCTCTTCTAGCTCACCTTTCAGCTTTTTATTTTCCCGCTGACAGCTAGCCTGCCAGTGCAGGAATTTATCCCTGGCTATGGCCTTTTCTCGCAAGATCTCTTCCTGCGTCACTTCCCTCATGATCGCGTCCGTCATCTGGATCTCCCTTCCCCCTTGCCGTCTTAGCTCCTCCACATAATCTTCCCATCCTGGCTCTCCCGCATACTTTAAATATTCGAGAAACCGTTCCACTTCCGTTAATGCTGCAACAGGCAGCTTATCTTGGTTCACTTTCGGCAGTTCGATGTAATGGAACTGCATTAGATTTGTCAGCGTTTCTCCTGTCTGCTTTTCCCTGAGAATATGGCAGGTATGAAACTCTCCGCCCATCCGCAGCAAGGCGTAATTCAAAATTGATATGCTGATGGTTTTCTTCAGTGTACCATATTTCTCGCCTGCTGCCAATCCCCGTGTCACCATGCCGCAGTGATAGTAAAGGTTCCGTTCAATGATTTCTCCATCTTCCGCGAACTGCATTTCGATGTCCAGCAGTTCTCCCCTATCTGTTTCCGCTTTAATGTCCAAGATTCCTTCTTTTTGAGCATCCATTTCCCGTACATTGAAGGGATTTTTGTAGACCACAGATTTAATGGGATCGTCTTTTCGATTCAAGATCAAATTGAGCATGCCGACCAGCGCAGCTTTACATTCTTCGGCTTCTCTTCCAAATACTGCTTTGAATATTACGTCATTTTTTAATGTCAGCGCCATACTTTACCTCTTTTGTCATGTAATTTTTCTGTATATTTTCTATAATTTTACATCAATCCAAATGATTTGTCAATCATTTACATGTCCCTTGCTATTCTGAAACCTGTTGTTCACCTTTCCAATGCTCACCTGCGTCCACATCCCTTTTTCCTCCCACTTGTCCGATTTCCATAAAGCCCCTGCAGACCCCAAAAAAATTGCAAAAAAGCACGAAAAAGGGATTGCAATTCAAAGTAATATCTAGTACACTAAGTGCGGATTGATAGAGGCGCGAAGTAAAAGAAAAATCAGAGAGTCGGCAGACAATGACCTGATTTGGAGGTAACCTTCGCCGAATTGGGATATCCAGGCATGGGATCCCGGTGGGCATGCGGTCAATAGCCGTATGACTGTCTGCTTTGAGCATTTCATTTCAATTACTCAGAGCAGTTGAGCTATCCTTACGTGACATTTCGCACAGCTAGATCGATCATGCGCCATGTTAGTCGATGCTGTTATTTCAGTCAGCGAGGATTGCTCGCTGACTTTTTCATTTATACGGCAAACGCAGTCTATGAAAACTCGTTAAAAGCCAAAAGGAGGACAGATATGTTAACACCGAGAGTGGAAAGAATGAGAGAAAAGTATTTCGATACCATTCCACAGATCACAGCAGAAAGGCTGGTGCTGGCAACCGAGGCTTATCAAAAGTTCGCCGGCGACGCGGTCCCTATTTTCAGAGCAAAAGTCGTCAACCATATCATGGAAAACATGACCACGCTCATTATGGACGATGAACTGATCGTAGGAACAGCCACCAATGTATACAGAGGCGCGAACCTGCACCCGGAATTCCAATCAAGCTCCTGGTATATCAGCGATATTGACGATTTTTCCACAAGAGAGAAAGACCCTTACTATATTTCTCCCGAGGACAAGAAAACTATCCTGGAAACACTCAAATACTGGGAAGGCAAGTCCATGGAAGATCTGGCAGAAACAGCCATGCCCGCCAAGATCCAAGAGCTGGAGAAGGATGACATCATTTGCGTAGGCCTGGAAAATGGCGTTTCTGGGGAAACTACCTGCGACCACGAGAAAATCCTCACGATTGGTATCAAAGGATACATGGAAGAATGCCAGAGAAATATCGACAGCCTGATCCCCCAGACCATGGAAGAACAAGCCAAGGTGGACTTTTGGAAAGCCTGCGTCATCCAGTGCCAGGGTCTGATCACTTATGCCCACAGAATGGCAGATGAGGCGGAAAGAATAGCCTCTGCATGCGCGGATGAAAAAAGAAAGCAGGAACTGCTGACCATCGCAGAAAACTGCAGACTCGTCCCTGAGAATCCGCCACGGACCTTCCAGCAGGCCCTGCAGGCGGTCTGGTTTGTACACGTTTATTTTTATATCGAAGTCTGTACCACAGCATGTGGGTTCGGCAGATTCGATCAATATATGTGGCCATTTTATAAAAAGGACGTGATTGACGAGAAAACCATCACTAGAGAAGAGGCCCTGGAAATGTTGGAGTGCCTTTACCTGAAAACATGCGAGGTTTATGAAGTTCGGGACAACTGGTACGCCACAGCCTTCGCCGGTTATCCCATGTGGCAGATTCTAGTGGTAGGCGGACAAACGCCGGACGGAAAAGACGCGACCAACGACTTGTCATACCTGTGTCTGGAGGCCGCAGACGATCTGCAAGTCAAACAGCCTGTCATGGCCCTCAGAGTCTGGGAAGAAACGCCGGAAGACTTGATCCAGTTTGGCTGCAAAATGATTCAGGAAGGTCAGGCAAACCCAGGATTTTTCAATGATAACGCAGCGATACCGATCTCTCTGGGCAAGGGCAGGGGAAGCACCATGGAAGAAGCGCGGGACTGGACCATTGTGGGCTGCATCCAACCAGGACCTGGCGGCGGCGGAACAGATGGCTCTCCTGACGCTGGATATGTGAACATGGGTAAGATGATTGAATTCGTCTTGCACAATGGCGTGGATCCTGCTACAGGCAAGCTGATGGGCCTGGAAACAGGCGACCCGAGAGCGTTCAAGAATATCGAAGAATTCAAAGACGCACTGAAAAAACAGATTATCCATCATTACGGCCTGATTAGAACTGGCTACAACTTGATGCAGAGCATTCATATGAATCGGTATCCTGTGATTTTCGCTTCCATGGTAACAAAAGGCTGCGTGGAAAGCGGCAAGTCCGTACAGCACGGCGGCGCGAAGTATTCCACCTGCGGGCTCTACGTCACAGGCCCTGCGAATTTGGCGGACTCTATCGCTGCTGTGGAAAAGTGCGTGTTTGAGGACAAGGATTTGACCATGGATGAATTGATCAAAGCATGTGACACCAATTTTGAAGGACAAGAGCGGCTGCGCCAGTTACTGCTGAACAAGCCTGAAAAATTCGGCAACAACTCGGAGCATGTGGATGCTATTTATAAAGAAATGATGACCTACATCGCAGATACTGTCCAGGGATGGCAGGATGCCCGAGGCGGTTGGTATGCGTTCGGCATTGATTCACAGACCATGAACATTCCTCATGGCCAAGTCACAGGCGCGCTTCCAGATGGAAGGCTGGCGGGCGAACCGTTCTGCGACGCGGCTTCACCGATGATGGGCAGGGACATCAACGGCCCTACGGCCACAGTGAAGTCAGTAGCCAGCATGGTTAGCGAAGCGCTGCACGAAGGCGCGCTGTACAACCTACGCTTTGATCCCAACGGCGTGCAGGGCGCAGCCGGCAGAAACATTATCGAAGGCGTGGTGAAAACATATTTTGAAGATGGCGGCCAGCACATCCAAATCAATGTGGTGGATAACGAAACTCTCAAGAAAGCCCAGAAAAAGCCGGAGGACTACAAGGGGCTCATGGTCCGGGTTGCGGGCTACATGGCTTACTTCACAGAGCTGGACAAAAGCGCACAAGATGCGATCATCTATAGAACACCGCATTTATCGCAAAACTAATGGGACAAGAACAGGGGGAAATCGCCTTTTCTCCCTAAAGTGGAAAGGAGGCTTCTATGATTCATATACCTGAACGCATTCTTGTGGGAAGCCTTCAAAAATTTTCCACCGAAGACGGACCTGGCATCAGAACCACGATCTTCTTAAAAGGCTGCCCCCTCAACTGCAAGTGGTGCCACAATCCTGAGCTCATTAACCCGAAACAGCAGCTGATTCAATCGCCAAACAACTGCATCGGCTGCAGATGCTGTGTCGAAACTTGCCCCCAAGACGCAGTGACCATGGATCCATCAACCGGCATTGTCATTGACCGCTCCAAATGCCAGGTGTGCCTAGCATGCGCTGATCAATGCTACGCAAAAGCCTTAAGGCCCGTGGCCCAGCCCATGTCCATCGAAGAAATACTCCAGGTCGCACAGCAGGACAAAGGCTTTTATGATAACACGGGAGGTGGCATCACCGTCAGCGGCGGAGAACTCCTCACCCATGGAGATTTTGTGAAGCGCCTAATCCAGGAAGCTGCTCAGCGGGGCATCAACGCATGCGTGGACACAAGCGGCTTTGGCGACTCCCAGGTCCTCATGGAATTGGCACTGGCGGAAAACGTCACGGATATTCTTTATGATATGAAGTCTATTGACGATGAAGTTCACAAAGCGTACACAGGAGTCAGCAACCAACTGATCATCGACAACCTGCGGATGCTGGCAGCGGACGCTGGCATCTTGGATAAGCTAATCATGAGGATACCTCTGATTCGAGGCGTTAACGACACCCCTGCTATCATCCAGCGCACAGGCCAGCTTTACAAAGAACTGGGCATTAAACGAGTGAATCTGCTTCCTTATCACAACCTTGGAATCAGCAAGAAAAGAAATATCGGCGGCAAACAGGAAGAATTTCAGCCACCCACAGAAGAGCGGTTAACAGAAATTGAAACTTATTTTAAAAGTGAAATTCATTTAAAAGTGGACATATTGGGAAGGGTTTAAAAATCAATTATCATTATTTAGAAAGAAAGGAATCATTATGGAAGGAACTAATTTAGGGATCATTACCCTAATTCCAGCACTTGGCTTTTTTGTCTTTGCGCTGGTCACCAAAAAGTGTATCCTGAGCATCATGTTATCAGGCATGCTGGGGTACATATTTTACTATAAAGCAGGGTTCTTCATGCCAATGATGAATGCCTTGCAAGAGGCGGCATGTGATGGAGACAACAACTATATCGTGATCATTTGTCTGTTGTTTGGATGCTTTGTGCAGCTGCTGAGACAATCAAAAGGAGCCGTGGCAGTCGGTGACCTAGCCAGAAGATATGTAAAATCGGAAAAGCAAGTGCTGCTATTAACCTGGATCTGCGGGATCATCATCTTTGTGGATGACTATCTGAGCATCCTGGTTACAGCTAACTGCGTCATGCCCCTGGCGGATGAACAAAAAACACCGAGAGAAATGCTATGCTACATCATCAACACCACATCAGCACCAGTTTGTCTGATCATACCTATCTCCGCATGGGTCGTGTTTTTCTCCGGTGTTTTTGAACAGCAGCCGGAAGCCGCAGAAGTGGGCGGCAGTGCCATGAGCATTTATTATCATATCATGCCGTACTTCTTCTATCCATTCCTCTGTGTGCTCTTTGTGCTGCTGGTAATCCTAGGCATTGTTCCTAAAATGGGCGGCATTAAAAAGGCGTATGCCAGAGTCGCGGAAACCGGTCAGCTATGGCCAGCCACTAGCAACATGCAGAACCAGGGCGATGAGCTGGGCGAAGTCATGGGCGCAATCACAGATAACTCCCAGGATGATAAAGAAGTCAAGCCTCATCTCTGGGCCTTCATCGTGCCAATGGCAGTGGTGATCATCGTTACTTTATGGCTGGACGATATTCTTTATGGCGTCAGCATCGGCATCTTTGCCTGCTTCATCCTCTTCGTTCCTACCAAGATCATGAGCTTGGGCAAATTCTGTGACGCTTGCTATAAAGGCCTCGAAGACATGCTATTTATCGCAGTCGTACTGGTCACGTCCCTGTTCTATCGGGAAGCGATCAACCTGATCGGTCTGTCTGATTACCTGATCGAAGTCGCTGGTCCATATATGAGCGCATCATGGCTTCCAGCCATTTCCTTTGTGATCATTGGTCTCGTATGCTTTGCCACAGCCAACATTTGGAGCGTTCCCGCAGTATGCACGCCAATCATTTTGCCGCTGGCAGCGTCCTGCGGCGCAAGCATTCCGCTCACCTTAGGGGCCATTATTTCAGCAGCGTGCTTTGGCGCGCAGGCCTGCTTCTATTCAGACGTAACATTGCTGTCAGCCTCTGCCTGCAGGATCAATAATGTAGATTACGCAGTGGCACAGCTGCCGTATATCGGAATTGTCACAGCAATATCGCTGATCGGATATATCATTGCTGGTTTTGCGATGGCATAATCTATGAAATAAAGTGCCACTATATATCAAAAGGAGCTTTCACGCAGATGAAGGGAAAACCTATCGCTCGTGCGGAGCTCCTTTCTAGTATACTTTAGATCATCGTTAACTGCTCTTTTTCCGCCTTTCCAGTTCTTTCTGAATCTCCTGAAACCGTTTTTTCGTGATTGGATATTTGTACAAGGCTGCTAGTGCCAGCACCAGAAAGATGGCAGGCAGTACTGTCACGGAAGTTTCCACCCAGCGCAGTGCCGTTTCCGTCTGCACAGCGGCCTCTCCATCAAAACCGCCGATCTGTAGCACGATCCCTAATACCTGCGTGCCAATCCCCGTGGCTAAGGCTTCCACCAGCCCTTGCAGAGACACGATCGCACCTTGCCGCTTTTTCCCTGTTTCCAGTTCATCGTACTCGCACACATCATAAATGATGGCTGGCATCAACTGCCAATAAATGGACGTGGAAATGGCCACAAAAAAGACAAAGATCAGCAACTGTACCATCCCATGGACACCGATGAACTTCTCAATGGTTACGCTGACCGCACCTACTGCGAAGACAAGGAGCAACACAGTCCGTTTATCCGTAGCTGCGCTCAAGCGTTTGGCAATAAAAATCAAAACAATGCAAACACCGGTCCGATAAAGAAGCATGCCGGAAATCACACTTGCGGAAAGTCCATGATTATATGTAAAATAGTAAATCAGCGCTGACGAAAAGATCGCATAGCTGATCAACGCAAACAAGCTGGTGAACAGCAGATATTGGATGGGCTTCAGCTTTAACACCTGCCAATATTCTCCAAAAATTTCCTTTAAACTGAACTTGGGTAGTGACGGCACATCTTTTGAAGCACAATCTAAGTCTTTTGTTTTCGCTGCTTTCACGGTGATCATGATAGAAATCATGGAAAAAATCCCCACCATGGCACCAGTCACAGACCAGGCTCCTGCCTGAGACAGCCCCAATCCGCAGAGGAAATCCACAAAAATAGAGGGCAACACCATACCAATCAGATTTCCCAACATGTTAAAAATCGAAGCATAGGACCGCAGCTCCGTTCGTTCGTTATAATCCTGGGTATATTCTGCTCCCAGTGCCAAATAGGGTACAAAAAAACCAGTGTACGCTGTCCAAAAAATCACCAAGATCGCACCATAATAAAGAGCTTTGATCTCCGGGACAACGCCCACGGCCGTAAACAGCATGAAAACAGAGGCCGCTATGGGCATGGACATCATAAACATGAAAGGCCTGCGCCTTCCCCATTTTGTGGCCGCATTATCGCTGATGTATCCCACGATGGGATTGATCAATGTGTTCCACAGCGCGCCTACAATGGTGATGGTCCCTGCCGCCGCTGGCTCAATGCCAGCCACGGTGGTGAGAAAAAACAGCAAAAACATGTTGATCAGGGCATATGAGGCAGCATCCCCCAGCGCTGCCGACGCATAGCCGATTTTACTCTTGAATGTTAATTTTTCCATAGCCTTATCATATCCTATCGGGTTACCATATAGTCAATAGGTTTTTATGTTGGTTTCCATATTGCAACGAAAAATAGGTATAAACGTTGAAATTTCAAGGTAAATAGATAGATAGTTGTTCATCCTTGCTTTCTGGCCTTCTCTGATAGGCTTCCTGCCGCTCCATGGCAGTTTGCGGTATCTCCGCAATAAATGGGGACGGCTCTCCGGCTGTCAAAAGCAGCAATTCTTCCTTTGCTCTTGTCATGCCCACATAAAACAGCCGCCGTTCCTCTTCCAAGTCCCCGCTTTTCACAGGAAAACGGTCTTCCTTTAGGCCGCAGAGAAACACCACTGGAAACTCTAGGCCTTTGGCTCCATGAAGCGTCATCAGAGATACGGTTCCCGCTTTATAAAGCTTTCCCGCAGCATTTCGCTTTAGATCCTGCTCTTCTCCCAGAAGCAGGTTGTCCAAAAATTCTTTCATATGATCATAAAAAAGGGCCATTTCCGCCAATTGCTTTAAAGGCGCGTGATTGGAAAATCCCGCTTTTTCGCTCCACTCCTTTAGAGTCTCAGCAGGTGCCTGGTTCTCTATATTCTCAGAAATCTGTTCCGCGAGGTAACGGCAGGTTTCTTCTGGATCAGTCTCAAAAATGTCTGTTGGCAGTTCTCCACTCTGCAGCAACCAGCGGAAAAATGCGATAGCCCCCTTGACAACAGGATCATCGAGAAAAGCCTCCTTACCAGTGACAGTATAAGGGACGCTTTCTTTTTGCAGGCAATTTTCCAGTATTTTCGCCTGCTGACGGGTCCGATAAAGCACAGCAATGTCAGAAAAACTCCTATGAATTTCCCTGCCCACGGCGTAGTTCTGCGCATCCATCATGTCCATGCCTCCGGTCATGCGGTTGATTTCCTGGGCAATAAAGATAGCCTCTGACAAATCGCTTTCCGCTTTGATCAAATAAGGCTTTTGACCGCTGTTTCCCAAAGCTTTCAGCCTTCGCTGGCTGCCAGGATTATGGTTAATCACCGGAAGCGCGCAGTCCAAAATCTCCGCAGTAGAACGGTAATTGGTTTCCAGGCGGATGGTTTCCATCTGAGGATAGTCCTGCCGCAGCCGTTGAAAGCAGCGGGCATCAGAGCCTCGGAAACCATAGATGGATTGATCCGGATCACCAATAACAAAAAGGCTCCCTTTGCTCCACTCTTGAATCAGCTGGTACTGGAGCGGGCTGATATCCTGAAATTCGTCCACCAGAAGCAGGCTATCTTTTGCTGTTGGTAGTTCCAAGGCTCTCCGCAGCAGATCGTCAAAATCCAGCAAGCCCTCTGCCCGCAATTTTTCATCATACAACTCCCTTGCCTCATGTGCCAGTCGTTCCCCAGCATCCTGGGCACTAAGCAATTCCGGTGCGGTTTCGCCATGCTGGCCGCTGTTTTTCAAAAGAGAGATCTGGCGCAGCAAGGCTGCCGGCGACATATTAAGATCTAACTCTTTCGCTGCCGATCCAGCGATTTTTAGCTGCTTTTGCTCATCTGCCAGGCGAATAGCCTGGCCCTGATTTTTCAATCGTTTCAGGCAAATAGCATGAAACGTGCCGATAGTCATGGTTTCTATTTTTCTCTTCCCCAACAAGGCCTGGAGCCGCAGGCGCAATTCCGCAGCCGCTTTGTTGGTAAAAGTGACAGCTGTGATGTTAACTGGTTTTACGCCTTGCTGCTGGATCAGGTGCTGAATGCGGTGGACCAGCGTATATGTTTTTCCAGTTCCCGGTCCAGCTATAACTGCCAAGAATCGCTTTGATGATGTGATGGCTTTCTGCTGGGGCAGATTTTTTGCGGGCGCACAAAGGGCAGAAGACGCTTGTGCGGCTACAGAGGCTGCTTGGGCCGCTTTTTTCTTTGGTACTTTCTTTTTTGCCGCTCCTGCCGGCAGGGCGATGCTTTCAAAAAGGCTCACTTGGCCGCACAGTTCTTCAATCTCTTCTTTACGAATGATCTTTATTTTTCCGTACTCTCCGTCATACCCAGGGATCCGTTCCACTTTACCTTGACGCAGCCTCCGGATTCCTTCTTCAATGCATGGTCCTGCGCAGTGTTTGATTTCTTCCAAAGGCATATCCCGCAAGATGGAAAATTCCGGGCCCAAGTCTTTGATCATGGCATCGTATTGGCGTTTCACCTTTACGCTAGTAGGCGATTTGTCCGTTGACGCGGCGATGACCTCCTGCAAAGGCACTAGGCTTTCAAAGGGCTTGCCCTCTGGCTTTTGGTAGTCTTCCGGTCTATCGGCCAGTTCTTCGATCCGGTGCAGAACTCCTATGGTGATTTTCTTGCCGCATACCGGGCAGGTGCCGCTATGCTCCTTTGTCTCCAAAGGGCTGAGGCACAAATCGCATTTCCGGTGGCCATCCATGTGATATTTTCCTTCCTCTGGGAAAAATTCAATGGTGCCTTCCAGCCCTTTCCCTTCTTGTATGGCCTGATACAAGCCAGTGTAGGATAGGGGGATATCCAGCAGGTTCGCTTCCCGCCCCAGCTTTGCCGGGGAATGGGCATCGGAATTGGAAACCAGGTTGTAGGGGTCTAAGGCGGAAAGCCGCCAGTTCATCGGTGGGTCGGAAGACAGGCCTGTTTCCAAGGCATGGATCTCACCAGTCAGATCTTCAAAGCATTCGTCAATCGTATCAAACCCAGAGAATGCCCCGAACAAGGAAAAATGGGGCGTCCAAATATGGGCGGGAATAAAGATGGCCTTTGGGCAAGTTTCCAAGGTGATTTCCAGCAGATCCCGGCTGTCCAGCCCTAAGATCGGTCTACCATCAGAGTGAATGTTTCCAATGGCTTCCAGTCGGCGGGACAGCTGCTCTGCTTCTTCCAACCCGGGCAAAAGGATCAGGTTATGGACTTTTCTTGTCTTCCCGTTCTTTTTGTAAATAGAACTGATTTCTCCGGACACCACAAATCGGGGTTCCATGATGGAATCCCCGGATTTGAAATCATGTTTTAATTTGTAAAACCCTTCTTCTACGGGCTCTAGCTTTTCTTTCAGCTCCTGCCGCCAAACAGGATGGGTGAAATCTCCAGTCCCCAGGATGTGAATGCCCTTTCTGCCTGCCCATAGGTCCAGATATTCGGGCACGCATTCCCGGCTGGTAGCTCTCGAGTACTTGGAGTGGATGTGAAGATCCGCGATATACATATTCGTGCCTCTTACCCTCTCGTCGCTTTTCCCGTCATTTTTGTGACATCCATCCGCAAGACATGCATGTTATGGAACGCAGAGTTAATGTATTCCATGCCTTCTTTTGGAAATTCGGGGCTGAGTTTGTCCGCAATGGCTTTGATGCCCTTTCTCTTTTCTTCTTCGTTCTCCACGATGCTGATGGTTCCAAAAGCAGTGACTGACCTGTACTGAGTGTTGAATTTTTCTGGCATCAGCACCACGGAATCCACTACGTTCAGGCACACGCTGTTATTGCCTTTGATGTTTTCCAGGCGATGACCTTCCAGCGCACAGTGGAAGTAGATCACGTCACCCACGTATACGAAATTCATAGGCACGGCATAAGGTGTGTCATCGCCACTGATGGTCGCCAGCACCCCGTATTCGGCCTGTTCCAGGACCTCCAGCGTCTCTTCCTTTGACATCGCTTTTTCTTTTCTTCTCATTTCCTGATCCATGTTCTTACCTCCCAGTTTTCCTTGCGTTTTTCTTAATAAAAGGATACAATAAAATTGTTCTTTATGGAAGTGCCAATTATTAGTTTTTGATAGGAGCCAATTAAAATGCTATATGTGGATAAAACCAGTGACACGCCTTTGTACGAGCAAATTTACGCATCCTTGATCCGGGAGATCCTTTCCGGCTCCCTATCTGCGGGGGAGAGGCTCCCGGCCACTAGAAAGCTGGCGGAGGAGTTATCGGTTGGGCGCAACACAGTGGACAAAGCTTATCAACAGCTAACTGCGGAAGGTTATGTCCAGCCTCGGGCTGGCAGTGGTTTTCTGGTGAACGAGATCCCTCAAGGGATTCCCTTGGAGCTTTCTAAAGGCAAAGGGCACTCGATTCCACTGCCTTCACCCCTGCCGGACCAGCTGGCTCCTGCCCACTATGATTTTGCCTATGGATCCATGGACAACTCGGTCTTTCCTTACAACGCTTGGCGGAAGAGCATGAATAACGCTTTGACCGCCATGGAACTAGCGGATCACTTGGCGTATCCTTGCCGCCAGGGTGAACCTGCTCTGCGCTTGGAAATCTGTCGCTATTTGCAGAGAAACCGGGGAGTTTCGTGCGATCCTTCCCAAGTGATCATTGCCTGCGGCCAGCAGCACGCCATGGAAATCATCGCCAATCTCTTTGACAGACCGGGCAAGAGCTTTGCCATGGAGGAGCCGGGTTACGATGGGATCCGGGCGGTTTTCATCAATCACAGCTATCAAATTTATCCAGTGCCGGTGGAAAAGGACGGCATTTCTTTGGACGCGCTGCGGGATTTGAAGACCAGTTTGTTGTACGTGACACCATCTCACCAATTTCCCACTGGTGCGGTTTTGCCTATCGCCAAACGCAGGCTGCTGCTCCAATGGGCTGAGGAACGGGACACTTATTTGATCGAGGATGATTATGACAGTGAGCTGCGGTATTATACCAACCCCATCCCGGCCATGCAGTCCTTGGATCCCCACGGCAGGACCATTTACACGGGGACCTTTTCTAAATCCCTAGCACCGTCCATGCGTCTGTCGTATATCGTATTTCCCCTGCCGCTGCTGAACCGCTATTTCCAATATTATCAGCGGTACAACGCACAAGTGCCGCCCTTGCACCAGCTGGCTCTGGCTGATTTTATGGAGGCCGGGAATTACGAGCGGCACATCAACCGGCTGCGGACCATTTACCGGAAAAAACAGACCGCTCTGCTGACAGCCATGAACCAAGTCTTCGGAAATCGAATCGCGGTTTCCGGCGAGGGAGCGGGGATCCACCTTTTGCTGGACGTAAAAAGCCCTCTTTCTCAGGACGAACTGATCGAGAGGGCTGAAAAAGCCGGTATTCGGTTTTATACCACAAAAGTGCTGTACATGGAGCCTTCCAACTGCCCCCACAGCCAACTGCTGCTAGGGCTGCCCACGGTCCCAGATACAGCGTTTCTGGAAATCATGCTCACCCTGCGGCAGGTGTGGGAGATGGAGTAGCCAGGAACTTCGCATGGTTTGCTAGTAAATCGATGCCATTAATAATCATTGCCGCTAAATCGATTTGGTCTTGGAAATAGCTGGCCTCTGAATAGGCATGTTTAACGATATCCTTTATGTTGTCTTGACTTATGTTTGGCAAATTAATTGCGATGCCCTCTTTTTCTATGAAATTCAGAAACATTTTCATGACTCCGCAATTTCGATCTAAAGACAGATTGGTGTTTGCCAGTAAGCTGTTATTGTTGTCATAGTTCGGTGCCAGCTTCACGATTTTACCGGTTTCTCGCTCCGTTAAGATGCCGTAATTTTTCGTATGCCGGTCAAAATTCTCGCAAATCGCGTCTAAGGCGCAGATGTCAATATACTGACAGGCAAGCTGAGGTGAAATTTCATATAGAGTCCTATAATTGTATCCATAATCATCATCTGTGATAAAGGTGTCGTCTTCCGTATGGTCAGCTACAATGCTGTCAATGTGGTGCAGATTATAGGCTCTCCCTGTGAAGCATCTGGATTTTATGAACAACGGACCATTATTTTCGATGAAATAATCCGCCATATCATATCCCAACGCTTTTCCTACCAGACAGGTGATATATTCGGATACGATTTCTCTTGTCGGTTCGTTTTTATATAGCCACCAGTCGCCTAGTTCCAGCCGCCATCCTTTTTCCTGCTGTCCGATATTGGTCAGCTCCGGTGTGCGGGAAGCTTTCTTGTTCAGAGCCTGATTGTCCCTGGCAAGTGCCAAGGAAAAAAAGTCGTTTTTTTGGAACATGACATCTTGATAGCATCTTGCGTCTTTGCTGTCTTTGATCCAGTAATTATCTGTGATGGTAGCCGCGTCAACTTTCATGGCCGTTACATAGTCTGAAGCGTTTTTCGACAGGCCTTGGACCGATTTCACGGCTCTTGAATTGGCCCTTGTAGGATCCACTGCTCGTTCCTCAATCCACCGCCTGATATTTCCCTGGTTAGTAATGTACAAAGGCGCGAGGGCTTTGTCTAAGATATTGTATTCATACGTATTGCCGTCAAACTCAACAACAGGCTTATCTCCTGACATCACATACAGCATGGCTTACTTCCGTTTCTTTCCAGATTTCTTTTTCTTTCCTTTGCCTTTATTATGATGCTTTTTCGTTTCAGAAGGTTTTGTGCTCTGCTGTGGCGGTTCCACGTATTCCAGTTCTGGATGCTTCTGTCTGCGGAAAATCGCTTCTAAGATGCCTAGCAAAATGAAAAGCAGTGGCGTGGAAAATACCTGCGGGCTATTTACCAAGCCCTGCAGCAGGGAAGCTCCGATGGCCGCCACCCCTAACAGCAGCAGCGGATTGTCCTTCACGCCTTTGAAGCAACGCACCAGATAGGAAAACATCAATCCAAAGTATCCGATGACTCCTGCGATTCCTAAGGTGGAAAGGATGTACAGGAATTCATTGTGAGAATCCACTAAAACAGCACCGCCAAAGTAATTTTTCACTTCATCGCCCCAGGCGTTTTCAATCATGTATCGATAGCAGTTCGGGCCGTAGCCAAAGAGCTTTTCCGCAAATGGCAGCTGTGTCCACGCACCGGTGGTCTTGTGCCAGATAAAGCCTCTGCTGCTGCCAAAGGCATCATTGATGATCAGTTTTTGCAGCATGGGATTTCCCTCTGCCATGGCTGGATTAGAAGTAACCGCAGCTACTAAGATGATACCTGCTATTACCGCCAGGATCAAAAGGCCGAAGAACACCAGCCTGGCCCGCTTTAAAATCACATCCGTCCGCTCTGTCTGCAGCTCCTGCCCGGCTTTCCTGGAAATTAAGAACGCCCAAACAAAACCCAAAGCGAAAATCACCAGTATCCCCCATAAAATAGCAGGGTGCAGGACGGTTACAGTTGCCTCCTGATACTGACTTTTCTGCAGCATCAGGTTTGTCACACCATGGTTCACCGCAAAAGTACTGAGATATTGCATGGCAAGAAGACTGGCAAGAAATAAAATAGCAGTCTCGCAGTAATGCTTGAAATTTTCCACAGAACTCATGCCAAACCAAAGAAGCAGGGCAAAAGCGCCGGCAACGCCCAGAATCCAGCCTTCACTTGTGGTGCTGTACAATCCCCAGCATCCTATGACCACAAAGAGACCGTAAAGGATGCGGGAAAGCCGCTCTCTGCTTTGATAAAACAGGGCTAGGCCAATAGGATAAACCAGGCAATCATAGCTGACGTTCATATTGACGTTTCCAATGGTGGAAATAAAGGTGGCAATTTGGGATTCATCCAAATCTTTGTGCATGCCCAGAGGGTCTAATCCCCAGAAGTTCAGCACAGCCAACAGGAATACGATCGCATTGCTGATCAGGAAGATCCACACCAATCCCATACCCGCCTTCAAGTACTTGCCCACCATCAGGATGGCAAGAGTCGCTAATAGCCAAAAAATGGCCGTTGTCCTGCGGCCTGATTCACCCCAGAAAGCCTCTTGACCATAGTCGGTCATGAATGCGGAAATAAACACGACCACAAGAAACAAGCCCGCAAAGATCAACACATGGATAGGCACGGTCCTCTTAGGAAGCATCAGCTGTTTTTCTTTGATGGATTCGATTATGATCTGTAAAACCATCAAGAACACGGTGCTCACTAGAAACACAAGGGCCACAATTTCGAAGAATTTTACCTTACTGCGCATGATGTCAAAATAATCGTCATGAAAATACAATGGAAAAATCCCGATCATGATGGCAGTAAATATGTATGCTGCCCAGGAGGCCAGCATATTGAGTCCTGAGTCTGCCAAAGCACTGTTTTTCATTTTTGAAATATCCTTTCCGTTTTGTATGTTCGTATAAAATTATTGAAGTCCCGTCAATATGGACAAGTGGGGATATCTTGATCAATGCATAAGGTATCTGGTTATGACCGCATTGACGGAATTTCAGCAAAGCCTGCTTTTAGTCTTGCCATAGCTTTGTCTCATGTTAGAACAAATTTAGGCGGTACTGCTACCGCCTAAATTGTACAAAAGATGTATTTAATTACGATCTTATGTGGCTGCTATGATTAGCAGCTTTGCATTCTGCTATGTGCACTTATTTTGTTACAGTGATCTTGCAGGTTGCTTTCTTTCCGTTAGTTGTTCTTGCTGTAATTGTTACTTTCTTGCCTGCTTTCGCATTCTTCTTAACTGTTACTTTACCGTTCTTTACAGTAGCGATCTTCTTGTTGCTGGATTTCCAAGTGATCTTTTCTGTAGCATTGATCGGATTTCTAGTAACTGTCAGAGTTAATTTCTTACCCTTCTTCACTTTTGCGGTTTTCTTGCTCATAGTGAGTTTCTTTGTAACAACCTTCTTGTTGTTTACAGTTACTTTCACAGTTGCTTTCGCACCGCTGTTCATGGTAACAGTAATAGTAGCCTTACCAGTCTTCTTTGCTTTCAGAGTGATGGTCTGGCCTTTCTTAGTAACCGCTACGACCTTCTTGTTGGAAGTCTTGACTGCCTTGATCTTGTCGCCCTTAACGCTTGCTTTCTTAACCTTCAGAGCCTTTGTGCTAGTACCCTTCTTCATGGTCAGTTTTGTAGCGTTCAGAGTTACAGTAGCTTTCGCAGGTTTTTTAGTAGTACCTACAGTATTGCTATCTGGTGTTTTGTTGTCTGCTGGTGGCGGCGTAACTGTTTTTTCTTTTACAGTCACAGCACATGTCGCTGTTTTATCTCCAGCTTTTGCTGTGATAGTCGCTTTTCCAGCTGCTTTTGCTGTAACCGTACCATCCTTAACCTCTGCAATTTTTGCATCGCTGGTAGTCCATGTAACAGCCTTATCTGTAGCATTTTCAGGTGCCACTGTCGCAGTCAACTTGTCCGTTTTACCCACTTCTAAGTTCAGCGTAGTCTTGTCCAGAGTAATGCCTGTAACCGGAATTTCTGCTGGCGTAGGCTCTGCTGGCGTAGGCTCTGCTGGCGTAGTAGCCTCCGTTGGAGTTGTGCCACTTCCATCGCTATCTGACGCAGAAACAGGGCTAACATAAATCACTGTAAAGCACATAGCTGCTACTGTGATCATTGCAAGGATTCTTTTCCATGATCCCTGCAGGTTCACTTTTAATTCTGTCATGTTTTTTCCTCCTAAAAAAAATTTTTAAACAACTAACATTTACATCCTAGCATCTTAGTTGAGATTTGTCCATAGGTTTTTTCCTTTTTCCCATGATTTTATCCAATCATCACATTTGGGGAGAAATATGTAATGATTCACGGGCTTCATTTTTGATTGGCGATGAATGCGAAAACAGGAAACAGCCACACGGGGAGTGAAGGATTCCATGAGGCTGTTTCCCTAGTTGAAAGCATGTGTTTCTTCTGTTTATTTATTATTTCCGTGCTATTTTGTAGGGCTTATGTGCTGAAGATATCCTCTATGCTTCAAGCCCTGCCTGAATTTCTTGGATCTTGTTCAGCGGCATGTTCGTCAGTTTATGAATTTTTTCTACCTCGCAGCCGTCATCCAGCAGATTGATTACGAGTTGGCGTTCTTTTTCCTCTGCTTTCATTCTCTCTTTCTCAGCCTTTTCCCGTTCCTTTTCTGCCTTGCTCTCAAGGTCCCGCATCTTTTGTTCCGCTTTCTCCCAGGCCTTCTTTTCGCCGATCTCCTCGGCCTCTTCCATCCGAATATTCCAGAACTCTTCCCATGTGATATCCATCAGCATGTTGTACACCTCGCTTCCGTGTTTCCTCAAAAAATCTTCCAATATCCCATCTTTGATGCAGCTTTCCACGCTGGTCCGGATCGCTTCGTCTCGATCCACCTTTTCCCCATTTGTCTCGGCTTGCTTCATGTGCCTTCGCACCCGTTCTACGAATTGGGCGTATTGATTCAGGAGCGGACTGCGTTCCAGGATTGAATGTTGCTTGTGGTAGTTGATATTGATGACCTTCAGGGACATGGCCATCATGGACTTGATCTCACATGCCGGGAACGCGTCGGACAGCCATTGGGTGGTTTCCAGGGGCCTGTCCCGAAGCCCGTTGTACAGAACATAAAAACGTGGGATCGGGATTTCACATCGTTTCTCCCGATGCAGGGCTTTAGCCGGAAGAATCTTTTCATAGGTTCGCCCCAGATAAACCAGATCCCGAAGGGGCATGTTTTCGTTCCAGGTGGACATATGTTCCACGATAGACAAGACCACAGAGTCGTATTGGAAAGCCAAATCATTGCGGCTGCGCTTGTAGAGCGCTCCCTCCAGCGTGTCAATTTCTATCTTTTCAGCTTCCGCCCAGCTCGTTTCTTCCAAGGCATTGAGCAGTTCCAATGCCGCCTTTTCCTCACCGAACAACAGGCGGAACATACCATCCTTGAATTCTCGATTGGTGTGATACGCTGCCTCATTTTCTTTGATTATAAGGCTTCGATTCCCTGCTTGCAATATATAATCATCTAAAAGTTTCATTTTTATCTCCTGTAGGATATTCTTTTTGCTATTCATCTTATAGCGCGGCTCTTTCCTAGAAATATTGCTTTGACTGTGATCTAACCAGATTTCGTATGTCTTGACGCAAAAATCCCTTCAATTCGTTTTACGATTTCACTGTTCCAATGAACATCCTCATTGTACCACATCACAGTTTAATTGTAAATATTTATCAGTTATTTTTTTCAATTTTTTATTGTTTTTTCCTAAACATGCATTATATTGATCCTATCATTACGATTTTATTATGAACGCATTTAAGATGACTTGAAAGTGGAACAAGCCTTGAGCAGAAAGAAAATGGCTAGGGCGTTTAGACGATCAGCTAGAAAACCATTACCGAACCCTCATATGAACGCAGTTTAAAAGTAAAATGAAAAACCGTGACACATTGATATGCGATTCACGGTTTCCCTCTTTGTTTATCCAAGATGAAGTTGTGTTTTCAAGGCTTCCTAACAACAACATCAGTGCCTAAAGCCCTCTCCATGCGCAAATATCAATTATCCACGCCTTTTTTCCGAAACAGCGCCACAAAGGCTGCTACTGCTACAATGATCCAGGCGATCACCACTACAGCGGCCAGCAGTGTGTCTGTCGATGCCAGTTCCCCTGTGGTCAAGTTGGAAACGATCTGCACCATGGCATGGCAAGGGGTGAAATCTGCTATGATCCCTGCGATTTTATTCAGGTCAGCGAAAATCGTGGGCAGCAGGAACACTAGCATAAGGGGAATCTCATAAACGCCTGCTGTCATCTGGTCCCTTGCCGCCAGCCCCACCACGGCCCCCAGCACGATGACAGGAAACGCGCACACCACAGTGATCACGATAAACGCTGGCAGCCACGCGATTTTCACACTCATGATAAAGAAAATCAGCAAATTCGTGATCAGCATGAAACTGCTGGTGACCAACAATTTGGACACGCAAAATTCAAGGCCGCTGACATTGGACAGCATCAAAGTCCGCAGCGTGTGTTTTTCTTTTTCCTCCGCGATGGACGTGGCCGGAATCATCACGGCCCCCATGGTTAGATTCAAAGCCAGGATCAAACTCAGCAAGTATCCCTCCGGCATAGGCAATTCGCTGAACAAATACTTGTATAAAACAGCAAAGAACACCGGTATGACGCAACTGATGGAGATGGATACGTTTTTCAGGATATCCATAAAGTCCTTTTTGTATAAAACACCTATTTTCCTCATTGAAACATCCATTAGAATTCCCTCCCTGTCAGCTGCAAAAATATTTCTTCTAAATTCGGCTCTTTTGAATGAATGGTCAGGCATTTTTCCTGGCTGATGATTTCAGCGATCCGCGCGGCACCCTCTCTGTCCTTTTTCATTCGGAGGATTTCACGGTCCGTAGTAAGGATCTCCACCTCATCCTTGGCGAATTCCAGCTTGAGATCCCGCGGCCTGCCGCAGGCGATCATCTTTCCCCTGTTCAGAATGCCTACTCGCTGACAGAGCTTATCCGCCTCTTCCATGTTGTGGGTGGTCAGAAAAATCGTAGTCCCCTGTTGATTCAGGTTTTCCAACAGCTTGTGGATCTCTTGACTTGTAGCTGGATCCAGCCCGCTGGTGGGCTCGTCAAGAAACAGCAGTCTTGGCCGATGTAAAACCGCAGAAGCCAGAATCGCTCTCTGCTTCATACCTTTGGAACATTTTTTGAAAGGGCGTTTTTTCTCTTCCAGCAAATCAACATTTTTTAAGACTTCCGCCACTTCGCTTCCTGGAATATTTTTCAGAGCAGCAAAAAATTTCAGATTTTCTTCAATGGTCATGCGGTCGTAAAGATTGCTGGTATCAGAAAGAATCCCGATTTCATCATATCTAGAGCGTTTCGTTCGCTCGATGCTTTCTCCCATCAAAAAGATCTCTCCCGCCTGCTTTTTCAGCTGTTTTGTCAACAGTTTAATGGTCGTGGTTTTCCCAGCGCCACTGGGCCCCAAGAACCCAAAGATTTCGCCTTCTCTCACCTCAAAGCTTAAATCTTGGATAGCAAAATCCTCGTCCAGCCTGAGACATACGTCCCGCAACTCAATTAGGTTTGTCATGCTTGTATCTCCTTTCCTTCTTTATCACAATTGATTCCATGATAGCACATTTCTTTTTTTCATGCACCCATTCTAAAGATCATAAGAGAAATTTAATAAAAAGTTAATTTCCCGTTGCGCCTCATTTGTGTCCAGGCATTTAACTTTTAGGGCAAAATGCCGATAATATAGATAATGCTATTAGCAGCACAGTAGTAGCGTATGTCTACGTGAACAGGAGGTCCACCATGAATTTCATCAATATCAGTACTTTAAACAGTCACGTTAAAAATATGGGATTGGAGTGGAAGTGGAACCAAAAAAAGGAATCCAACGATTTTACCTCCAAGGGAAAAGCCTCCATCAATGATTGGCTGGAAGCAAAAATCGCTCAGGAAAAAGAAGAGGCGGCTCGTCTTCACCAGAAAAGGGACAAAACCATGGATACCATCCAGGCCAAAATTTATTCTGGGAAAAAGCTGACCGCAGAGGAAAAGAAATATCTTCAGGAAAAAGATCCTAAGACCTACGAAAAGTTGAAAGCCAATGAAATAGAACAAAAAAATTATGAAGAAGCTCTGAAAAAGTGCAAAACCAAAGAAGATGTGGAACGGCTAAAAATGTCCCATATGTCCACATCCTTTTCTGCTGTGAATTCCATCATGCATGACCCGCATATACCAGAAGGAGAAAAGTTGAAGCTAGTATTGGCTGAACATCAAAAAGTGAAGGCTCTCGAATCATCGACTCAGGAATTCATTGAAAGCGGTCGTTATCACAAGTTGCCTACCGAGGCAGAACAGCGCAAGGCGGAAAAAGATCTAGAAGAAGCGGAGCAGACCGAACGGGAAGAGACACAAGAGGCGGAAGCCATTGAAACGAAAACACCATCTCAGGCTGCTGAGGAAATGAAAAAGCAGGACTTGGATAAAAACGGAGTCTCTGGCCCTGTTTCCCCTGATGGCGATGACAAATCAGAAATGACCCGCACCGAAGCAGAGCAAACGCCTGAGGCAAAAAAGGTCCGCCGAGCAAAAGCGCAGAAAGCTTACTGGCAGAGCAGCACCAATGCCGCGGACCCTGTTGTTACCGCCGTGGTCAGACAAATCGAAATCAAGGCTTGAGCAGAATAGGCAGGAGGGGCATCATCTTAAAATTATTCCCTTTATTTGTCGCTTCGCAAACTTGATCTTTTAAAAGCCTTCTATTATATATACAGGGATATAGGATCCATGATCTATTGCCATCATTCATAGTCATTTGCGGTTTCCTTCCCTTCTGCCAATTGGGCAATTATTTCAGCTGCGGTTTCCACGGAAAAGACATCTGTCCGTAAAGCCAGATGGTATTGATTCGCCTGTTCCCATTCTCTTCCCGTAAAATATTTGCAGTGATTCTTGCGCTGCGTATCCACCTTTTTGATTTTCTTCTCTGCGTCCTTTGGATTCATGCCGTCCCGGTTAACCACCCGATTAATTTTATGCTCCATACTGGCACTAATAAACACATGCAGTGCCTGGCTATAATCTCGAAACACATAATTAGAGGCTCGCCCCACAATTACACAGGACTCCTTTCGCGCCAATTCTCGCATCACCTTTTCTTCAGCTTGAAACAGGGCTTCATATTTAGGCTGCTCTCCGGACTCGTAAGAATAATACTGGGTATACAAATCGTACCACAGATTGTAAGGCATCCTTTGCTCGTTGTCCCGCACATATTTCTCTGTGTACCCGCTTTTTCGGGCAGCTAATTCGATCAGTTCACTATCGTAATAAGCGATTCCCAGTTTTTCCGCGACCCGCTTTCCTACTTCACGGCCGCCGCTTCCAAATTCTCTGGCAATAGTGATCACCCTATGGTGTCGTGGCATTGACTCTGCGTTCTCCTCTGCTTTTACCTCTAGAAACAGTCGCTTTGTGACTGGTTGAAACACCCTGCTAAAACATTTCGCGATCAGGCCCACCAACAAAGCGGCGATGATCGTTCCTTCCCGCACACCGTTTACAGAATGGAACAACGGCAGAGAAATGCCTGCGGCAATAACAGCCATGGAAGCATCAAAACAGACCTTTGTCACGCCGAAATCCGTATGAAAACGGATGGTAACCGCTCGAACAAAAGCTTCTCCCGGCAGCATAACTACGTTTGCCGCGACTTCGATAAAAACGCCAAAGCCTAAAATCACGCACCCTGCCATCAGGTATAGCATCTTGTGGAAATACAATCCTGGCTCTAAACCTTGCAGCAGGAACATGGACGCATCAATGAAATATCCAAACAAAACTGACACTGGAATCTGCAGCAAGTCCATTGGCTTAAATTTTCTGCCCAAGATCACGATTTGCAGAAAAATCAATAGCAGGCTGAAAAAAATGGTGAATTGTCCTAAAGTGGGTTTCAATCCTAAACTCAGCACATAAGGAATGCTGGAAATAGGCGAAGTGCCTAAAGACGCTTTCGTAATAAAGCTGACTCCAAAGGAGTTGATGTATAGGCCAACCAAAAAAATCAGATACCGTTTCGTTAGCTCTCGTTTTGTCATAAACCCTCTCTTTCCGCCGCCTGCCGCAGATTTTCACGCAGTAGCCGCAATATTTTCTTAAAATCCTCTTGTTCTTGCTCTATACCCTTAAACGCTGCTTCCATTGTCTGCTCCAATGCCCGTATGGTTTTTTGCGTATTTTGCCGCCCCTTGGGAGTTAGATACACATGCTGGGAACGGCGGTCGCCATTTTCTTCCCTCCGCTCGATCAATTCAGCTTGTTCCATATAAAAGAGCAGGCTGGTCACAGTTGCCGGTTCGATCCGGCAAGCCGCGGCGATCTCCTTTTGCTGGCTGCCCTCTCCAGTTTCCAAAAATTCTAGGATCTTGGGCTGTCCCGGCGTTAATCCCGTACCTTTCAAGAAACGAAACAGCTGTTGATAAAGTACCGCTTGGCAGGACTGCAGCTCTTGATGCAAGCTTCGGATTCGCGGTTTCCTCTCTGATAGCGTTTGTCTACCGCTCTGGCTGAAAAGCACTTGTTTCAGGAGTGATGGACTTAATGGATCCGCATCTAATAGGCTTGTCGCATGCTCCTGCTGATATCCGTGTCTTTGCTTTTCCTCCTGCTCTAAAGCAACTGCTCTCAGATTCTCTTCCATTTGGCAAAGGACTCCAAGAAAATGGCAACGCTGCTCCCTTCCTATACCCAAAAACGCATCCTCTTCACACAGGCGAAATGACTCCTGGACAAGGCTAGCCTTCGTCCTGCCTAAATCCGTTAGAGAAACTCGCACAACCCGTCTGTTTTCCGGCAACTGTTCCCTTCGGATCAGACCGCCGGATTCCAATTTCCTCAGCAACCTGCCTACTGTGGAAGTCTCAATTTCACAAGCACTTGCGATTTCCTTTTGTATTACTGGACCACTTTGCGCAAGAAATTCTAGAATCTTAGGCTGGCCCGTCGTCAAACCACTGCCCTTTAGCCTATGGAACACCAGCTTGCGAAACATGGAATAGGTGAACATGATCTTATCAAAGATATTTTTATCTATTTTTGTCATCATATAAAATTCCCGTTTTGTAGTCTATTTTTGAATCCCTCTTTTATTGCTTTTCTTACTGTTGCATTTCTAATTATATAAAGAAACTTATTACTTGTCAAGCGATCTCTTCTTTCTTTGCCTGCGCTATGAGGGCTGAAAAACTTTAGCCTATCCTTTCTAAAAGGTGTTGTCCGTCAGTTTATATATAGCAGTCCGTTTTTTGCATGCCCGTGCTACAAAAACAGCTCCGGCAATTTCCGATCCGCACATTTGCTTTCCAGCATGCCCTTAATCTTCAAAATAGGCGCCGCTTCAATATGTTTCGCATGTTTCGGTCACCCTTTGACGCAGGCAGCGCAAAGGATGCAACCATTGCCTACGATCTTCGCATCTTGCTTACTGATAATCCCCACAGGGCACTTCTCTGCGCAGCGTCCGCAATTATCGCAGGCATCTGTCGTGACTGGCCTGAACGGCATAGGCCCCATAGCATCTTTATATGGCCTGTTTCCCTTTACTGTGATCGGCACTGGTCCATCTTTGTTCAGTTTTGCGGCAATTTGTTTCCCAAAGTCAGCGGCAGCATGGAGATCCTCTACGTCAGGTCTGCCTGTTCCAACCTTTTCCGTGTAAGAATGCTCGCCAATAAACGCTCCCGCAGCCGTGACCACGAACCCATTTTCAGTAAGGGTGTCCTGGCCCTCTACCAGTGCGTCTTCATAAGCTCTATTTCCATAAACCGCAGCAAGGATCGCCGGTGTCTCTGCGCCTTTTAAGTTTTGAAACACCTCCCGCAAAATGGCAGGAATCCTGCCGCCGTATACTGGATAGCCTAATACCAATATGTCATTTTCGCCAAAATGGTAAACTCGCTGCCTGGCCTCTGGCCTAGTAAGATCAATTGTCATTGTTTCCCCACCTACCGCGCTGGCGATCGCAGAAAACGCTAGTATCACTCGCATGGATTTAATCGAGGCACTTGACATTTCCGCTCGTACTATTGATCGCGCAATCAAATCTTTGAAAAATAAAAAAGCCATTGAACGGGTTGGTTCTGACAAAACCGGCCATTGGAAAATCATCAACTAACGCAATGGTCTGAATTGTAGAAGAAAAGCCACAGGATTCAAAAAGCTCCCAACCCCTATATTTTCAGGGATTGGGAGCTTTTCATCATTTTATTCCCACTCTATCGTCGCACAAGGCTTCGGACTGATATCGTAGCACACGCGATTCACGTTTTTCACTTCCGCTAAAATCCGATCCGTGATTTTCAGCAGGATCGGCCATTCGATCTGTTCGATGCTGGCGGTCATAGCGTCAATGGTGTTGATAGCCCGCAGAATCACCGGATATTCAAAGCTTCTGGCATTGTCCTTCACCCCTACGGATTTGAAGTCGGGCACAACAGTAAAGTACTGCCATACTTTTTTGTCCAAACCAGCTTTGGCGAATTCTTCCCGCAGAATGGCATCGGATTCCCGTACGGCTTCCAGCCTTTCCCTAGTGATGGCCCCCAGACAGCGAACGCCCAGCCCTGGACCTGGGAACGGCTGACGGAACACCATATCATGAGGCAGTCCCAACTCTAGGCCGCAAGCTCGCACTTCATCCTTAAACAGCTGACGAACCGGCTCTACCAGCTCAAACTGCAAATCGTCAGGCAACCCGCCCACATTATGATGGGATTTCACGACTTTAGCGGTTTTCGTTCCGCTTTCCACGATATCTGGATAAATGGTTCCCTGCGCAAGGAAATCAATGCCTTCCAGCTTTCTGGCTTCCTCTTCAAACACACGGATAAATTCAGTGCCTATGATCTTGCGCTTCTTTTCCGGGTCAGCCACATTTTCTAGCTTTGACAGAAAACGGTCTGTGGCATCTACATAAATCAGGTTCGCATCCAGCTGGTTTTGGAACACTTCGATGACGCTCTCTGATTCTCCCTTGCGCATCAAGCCATGATTCACATGGACGCATACCAGCTGCTTACCGATGGCTTTGATCAGCAACGCGGCCACTACGGAACTGTCAACGCCGCCGGACAGAGCCAGCAGCACTTTTTTATCTCCAACCTGCTGTTTGATCAGCTCTACCTGATCCGCGACGAAATTTTTCATATTCCAATTTTTCTCAGCTCTGCATGTTTCCAAAATAAAGCCCTTTAGCGCGGATTCCTGCTCCGCCTCTGCTTCCGGCCATTTGTCTAGTTTCTCGCAATTCGCCTGGGGATGGTCCACTGCCAGCACCGGACAGCCCGCTTCGTAGACCCACGGTCCCACGTCGATTTTTTCTCCGTCCACGATATTGTTTGGCCCGCCATTGATGATGATTCCCTTCACATTGCTCAATGCGGCCAGCTCTTCCTTTGTGATATCATGCGGATAAATCTCACTGTAAACGCCCAGGGCCCGGATGGCTCTGGCGATGGTGGTATTTTCCGCATTGCCTAAATCCAGTATTATGATCATGTCCTGTTTCATTTGCACTCTCCTTTATGTCGCGATTTTCTCGGTATGCTTGTTCTCATTTTACCACAGGACGCAAGATTTGTACATTCTTTGGAGAAAAACGAAAAACACCTCTCAAGCAGCTTTTAATGATTCCCATCTGCTTAAGAGGTGTCCGCTCGGCCCTTCCACAGGGCATATCGCCTTTACTTCTTATCTAGTTTTAAGGCTATATCGACTGAGTAAAAGCATGCGCATAAGCGATATGGCAGCTTTTATCAAGCCTCCTGTTCTGCGGTTTCTTTCCCGATAGGCCTAATTACCTGACCTTTACGGACTTGGTCTTGCTCCAATCACTGCGATATTTTTCTTTCTTCACTGTTTTGTAAGATCTTACCTGGAAGTTGTACTTCTTCCCTTTTTTCAGTTTTTTGATTGTCACTTTTGTACTCTTGGCAGATACGTTCTTAATTTTCCAAGTCTTTGAATTGGCCGTCTTGTATCTTACCTGGTACTTGGTGATTCCCGAGACTTTCTTCCAGGAAACAGTCGCTTTCTTGTAACCAGCCTTTACCTTTTTGACGCTGGTCTTCTTCGGAACGATATTAAATTTCACAGTTTTGGTGCCTGTATAGCCGTTAATCCCCTTAATGGTGGCTGTTGCTTTCCCCACCTTTTTGTTATTGGAATATGTGACGGTATAGTCTTTATCTTTGGCAAGTGTCTTTCCATCATACTTTACAGTAAACGCTGGTTTTTTTGCCTTTCCCGTGTATGCCTGATTGCTGATCTTAGAAACCTTAGCGTTGCTCACATCTTTCGGAAGACCTGTGCCGCCAATGGCGTCAAAGGTGTAAGTCGGCAGCTTCCCTTCTTTCAGAGCAGTTGGCATGTACACACCGCCGTCATCCTTCCAAGCTTTCAGCTCGTTCACCATTTGTTTGGCATATCCAAGAGCCTCACTTTGCAGATGTTTGTTCAGCTCGGTCGCTTTTTTAAGAGCCAGATCATAATCATATGCTAAGATCTTCTGCATATCCTTGTCGATTTCTTTCTGCTGAGAAATCAATGATTTCTGATACTTTTCCCAGAACTGCTGAACGCCGGATCCGTATTTGGTCCTTGCTTCCAGGCTTCCTACGTTCTTGTCGTCCACTTTACCTTTTCCTTTGCACAGGAAGTAGAGTTCGAAGAATACGGTTCTGTAGGAATTGGCGCTTGGGTTTTCCTCGTTGTATACCATGGTGTCAAGACCAATGCTGTTTTCAGCTATCGTCTCTGTGACCAGAGCATTGTACCCTGGGATGTATACGCCGAATTCAACCGGCGACAGGGAAAGCCATTGAACAACGGACAACTCTGCCGGCATGTCATGACGAACTTCAAAGACATGGGACTCCAGGTTGTTGTCGTTTCCGATTCCCGCACTGTTGCCCGTGCCTGTTCCACCGTATTTTGCCGTTCCTTCGCCTCTAAAGGCCAGCAGGCGAAGTGCCTCATAAAGTGAATAGTTCTTTTCTTTGCGCGGAGTTTTAAAGAAATCGATGTAGCCAGGCTTTGTATTGTTGGCATAAGTCTCACCCTTCAGATAGTAATAACCCTGCCAGAGACGATTGCTCACGCTCTGTGGTTCGTTCGCATAACTATCCGCAATAAGGATGACACCCTGTGCGTCTCTTTTGAGAGTCCCTGCTTGATCCGGTGTTTTCACCAGATTTTTTGTCATGATGACATCTTTCTTGTTGGACAGATCCACATTCGCCGTTATATTTGGTGACAGCCCAACCATATCATCTGGTGCTTTGACAGCCACAGCGTTATGCCCGCTGAGAGACTGCACGATCCAGGTTTCATCTTTATCTGTGATCATGGTCATGTCTCTTCCACCTGCGCCTTTGGTTTCATAGATGTCGATCATCACTTCCGCACCATGACGGGCTGATTCTGCCTGCATGAGAACCACGGAAGGGATGTCCTCTTCACAAAGACCATCGTTAACCATCGCATCGGCAGGTGTGACATTTGAATTTCGGGAACCTACGATCTCTGGCTTCCCGCCAGACAAGGATACGGTTCCGGTTACGGCCACGCCCTTTTCATTGGTCCCTACCTGCGCCATTTCTTCTTCGCCTTCACCAGTATAGTCTTTTACCAATGTGTAGCGGAAGGTTTTGGCTGGATATGGGATCGTAAAGCCACCGCTGCCTTTATACATCTCTCCTGCCGCATGAGTAGCACCTTGTCTAACAGTATAGTTCTTTTTGTACCGTGTCCAACCAGAGTCTTCAGATCGACCCACTAGAGTCGTACCATTGTCCGTGACATCTTTTCCAAAATAGATTCCCGTGCATCCAAAAGAAACGACCGTACTGGAAACCGTGAAGAACACGATCGTCACCAAGGATACGAGCACCTTAGAAATTTTTTTCTTAAACATAACTTTCCCCCTCATCATGGTTAGAGGTATTTCAATGTTTTTGAAATACTGGGTTACAACAAATCAAATAAAGTGAAGTGATCAATTAGATATGCCATATCATTTTTAGGCTTTTTCAAAGGATATACTGTACTGTAGAGAAGGTTTATTCTATTTGTGTGCCGCTAAAGCCTTTTATCTAGATTGTTTTCATTATACCTTACCTCATATTTTTGTCAATATCTTAAGGCAATTTTCCAGATAAATCAAAAAAATCAAACAATATCATCGTTTGTTCCTAAACGATGATATTGTTTTACACGCATTTTCACTTCACAAGATCCGATCGCTGGGTCAGCTGCTTGCTTGTGACCCGGATTCATTTGCTATTCTCAGCATTTCCGCCACTTTTTTCATGGAAAATCGGTACACGCTGTATTGATACGCCGCGGTTACCAGTAGCACCAGCACTATGATGGGCAGCAGCTTCAGCTCATCCGCTGTTAGGCGGCCGTCGTTTCCTTGGAGCAGCAGAGCTTCAAAAGCAAAGATCCCGATTGTTCCGATGGCGGTCGGCAGCACATACACTTTCCGCACCTGCTTTGCCAACAGCTTGTTCAAATACTGGCGGTCCGCTCCCAACCGTTCCAAATCCTGAAAAACCTGTTGGCTGCTCAGCCCCACGCTCTGGCTCCTAGCAAAAGAGATGATGCCCGCAGCCGCCAGACAGATGACAGCCACATACAGAAACAGCAGCATATAAACGCTGTAAGATTTCACTCCGTTGGCTTTCCGCAAAGGCAAAAATTGAGGCTCGTACTGCCAGTCCGCCTCTTTTGTGGAATTTTTCGGGTCATAGCGGACCATGCCCGCATAACCGTATCCCGGCCCGGCCAGGAAACTTTGATACGCGTCAAAAGCACCGCAAACCTTCATGTCTTCTGCCATCCTCTCACCAAATTCTTTGTAAAGGGCCGCGGAAAAAGCTTCCGCCTTTTCTGTTTCATCCTCCTCGCTGCCAGTATCACTGTCAAACAAGACCTGTGTTTCCCTTGGAAACTGGCTGGTTCCGGCTTTTAGCTTGTCATAGTCCGCATCACTGATCACATAGCGGCTTTCAGCGTCGAATCCATATCCTTGCACTAGAGAGTGATAGACTAGATTCCCTTTATATTCCATTTTCATGAAAACATCTTTTTTATCCAAATAAACTTGATCTAGATCATCGAACCGAAAAAAAAGATTTTCCTGCGCATCGCCTGTCTGGATCTGGTAATACGCTCCTTCTTCCACCTGGACGCTCTGTCCAGTGAGGGTCTCAAAGCCACTGACACTAAGAAATTCATAGACCGCATGTTTTTCTTCGTAAACATCCATCAAGTTGTTGTTTTCATCTACATCATCCCGTTTCACACCGCTCCCCACTGCCTGTACAAACTGGGCCTCACGGTAATCCCGCAGTTTCACGCCATGCTGCTTGGCAAGATTATAAATTTCTTCCCGATCAGGAACCTTCGCGCCTTTGGTGTAAAACATGCTGTACATGGCTTCGCATTTTTCAAACCCTTCCTGCATGGTCATGGTGTTCTGCGGGATATAAAAAACAGCGAACAGCCCTCCTGCCAGCAGCAAACTGATCACCAGCATGTTGCGAACAATGGAACGGCCCTGGAATTTCAGCATGCCGTAAGAAATCAAGTGATTATAGTATCTCTGCGGACGCACGCCTCTCCTATGACAGGAAACCGAATACACCAAAATTTGATAAAGTCCCAAAAGAGCCGCCAGATAAAAGAGGTTTGTCCAAGCGCCCAGATAATGACCTGTCATTTTCGCCACCGCGGTAGGCATGAGGAATCCCAGCAAGATGCCAGCTGCCAGCAAAACCCAGCCGCTGATCAGGTATTTTGGCGTAACGATCTTTTTCAAAGGTTCTTGCTTTCGCTGCTCGTTGAGGATGTCCATGATGTTACCGCGCTTCATGAATCGGATCGCTAAGCCAATCACAAGAGCAAAGACAACTGCGGCATAAATCAGACTTGCGCCAAAGCCAGCCAGTGTAAAACCAAATCGATATTCAGAAATTCCTTTCACTAAAAGTTCAAAAAGCCGCCCGATGCACCAGGCCAGCAAACAGCCTGCGGCAAACCCTGCCGCAGAGGTGGCTGCTGCGCATGCTGCGATCTCATACAGTAGTGCCTTTCGCACCTTTTTCTTGTTCGTGCCCAGGGCCAAAAATACGCCAACTTCTCGGCTCTTGTACCGAAGGAACAACCCTGCAGCGTAGGCAATGAAAATCACGCAGCCCACCGCGGCTAAAACGAAGATCATGTAAACCTGCTTGCGAGAGTCGCCCCCTTCAGGCAAGGTGTTCTGGATCAACGGGCTTTGCAACATCATCAAATACGATGTGATGAGCATGACTGCGAACCCTACGCAAAAACGGAATTGGCGATACTGACCTTTGTTGTTTTTCCGCAGCTTTCTCCAAATATCATTCATCGTCATTGCTTTCACCACCATTCATCGCTGCCAGCGTTTCCAGCAGCTGGTTATGAAACTGCCGAGGCCTGCTGGTTCGCTCTAATTCCTTAAAAATATCGCCATCCTTCATAACAATGACTCTGTCGCAATAGCTGGCGGAAAAGCTGTCGTGCGTCACCATGAAAATCGTTGCCCCCAGCTGTTTCTGTGCGTTTGTGAAGGCACCGATGACCGCTTCGCTGGATTTGCTGTCCAGGTTTCCCGTAGGCTCGTCCGCGAGGATCAACAGCGGATCGTTCATCAACGCTCTAGCCACAGCAGTCCTCTGTTTTTGCCCGCCGGAGATTTCCGCCGGAAACTTGTCTTGAATGGCTTCGATGTCAAAGAGCCGCAGCAGCTTCCTGGCCTTGTTCTCCATTTCCTCATAAGGTTCCTCCTTGATAACCTTTGGGACACATACGTTTTCAAACACTGTGAGGCCGTCCAGCAGCATGAAATCCTGGAACACGAAACCCAGATACCGATTCCTGACCTTGGCGATCTTACTTTCGCTGAGGCCTGACAGATCAGTGCCTTTGAGGATGATTTCGCCTTCATCATGGGGAATAAAGCAGGAAACGCAGTTGAGCAGCGTTGTCTTGCCACTGCCTGACGGTCCCATGACTGCCACGAATTCTCCCTTATTCACTTTAAAGCTTACGCCCTTTAGCACTGGATAAACAGTCGTGCCGGTCTTATAACTTTTATGCAAATTTTTTACTTCCAGCATTTGCTTTCCTCCTTTTGTTTTTCTCCTGTATTTTACAAAACTTCACTTTATTTTTCAGCTTTCCTAATCACAAGTTCCGCGTCTTTTTCCGCAAGTTTCGCAGATTTTCCAAAATTGTAATGAAACTTCACTTTTGATGTAGTATGATTAGGGTAATATGATCACAGGATCATGAAAGAAAAACGCATGAAAGGTTTCTGGCTTGTATGCTGAATGTGATGATTTGTGATGATGAAAAGGAGCTCCGCATTGATCTAAAGAGGATTATCGATCGCTCTTTAGGGCTGTGGGGCGTTTCTTACAGCATTTTTGAGTTTTCCAGCGCAGAAGCGCTCATATCAAGTTATAAGGGGAATCAGGATCAACAGATCTTGTTTCTGGATATCAAACTGGATGGCGTTTCTGGCATGGACGCGGCGGAGCACATTCGCCGCTTGGATCCATCCGCAGTGATTATCTTTGTGACCGCTTACTCGGATTTCGTGTTTCAAGGCTATGATGTCCGGGCTTTCAATTATATCCTCAAACCATATCAAGAAGAAAAAATCGTCCAAGTGCTGCGGGACGCTCTGGACCTGCTGAACATGAGCCAAGAGACTTGTCTTTTCATTGAACAGCGGGGAAAGACTCTGCGCCTTCCTTTTGCGCGGATCCAATATATCTTCAGCGAAAAACACCTGCTCCACGCAGTGGCCGCAGGAGAGACCTTTTCCTTTTACGGCAAGCTGGGGGATTTGGCAAACACCCTGCCTGACTGCTTTGTACGAATCCACAACCGCTATCTTGTTAACCTGAACCATCTGGACGCATTGGAAAAAAACAGCGTGCGCGTCGCACAGAAAACTCTGCCTGTGAGCCGCTCCTACAAACAAGCGCTTTCCATTGCTTTTGCCAGGTATCTGCTGCGATAACCAGCCAATGCGAGAAAAAGGGAGGAACCCCATGCTGTTTTACCTAGAGTTTTCTATCAATTTTCTCATTGCTCTTTCCTGCGCCTACATCGTCTATTTGCTATTGAAGAAACGTCTGAATTTCCGTCCATATATTTGGAGTCGAATTTTGGTGATTCTGGCTTTGTGCTTCTCTTTTGGACCCCGGATCTACTCGGAGGAAGTGACCGGGACGCTGTCCACTTTGGTGCTTCTGTTGTTGGCGGTGTTCTTAGCCTACACGGATGACGCGCTGGTGAAATTGTCTTCTGTGCTTTTGCTATACCCAATCCACGCAGCGCTCTCTTATTTAACAGAAGATCTTGGCTTCCTCTGCTGGCTCTATGTGTTTCATGGGAATATGACTCCAGGCGGCGAGCTTGCCCTCCATACAGGTACCATGGTACTGCGCCTGCTGTCATGGATCCTAGTTTATCGGCTGGCGCAAGGGTTTTTTTCTGACAAATCCCTGCTGTTTCCCCGAAAGATGTGGCCGATGATCGACCTAATCTGCCTGACTACCTTTTTCGGGATTATCACCCTCATCTACCAGGTGGACACGGATCATTCCTATACCATTTATCCGGCCTGCGCCGCTTGTATCCTGGCGAATATTGGTATATGCCGCTTGTGCGTTTATATCGCACAGAGCACTCGTGACGCAATGGAAGCAGAACTCTTGAAATCACAGAAGGCTTATTATGAGGAATTGGGGGCTAGCCAGGCGGAGACCCGGCATCTGAAGCATGATATGAAAAACCATCTGGCCGTGGCCAGGACCTTGCTGAAAAACGGCCAAACTCACCATGCTCAGGCCTATCTTGCGGATCTGTCCGGCCAGCTTCATTCAGAAACCTTAGTTTTCTGCCAGCATCCTGTTTTGAACGCAGTGCTGAACGCAAAATATCAGCTGGCTCGGTCCGTTGAGATCCAGTGCGAGTTTCATGTGGAAGCAGGCCAGGATATGGGGATCGATGATGTCAGTCTCTGTGCTCTGGCCGCCAACACTCTGGACAATGCGATCGAAGCCTGCCAGGGTGTGCCGGAACCTGCTCAGCGGCGGATCTTGCTGAAATCACGCTGTGCGGACGGGCATTTCAGCTACTGGATCGAAAACAGCAAGGCAATGCCGGTCTCAGAGTCAGGTGGGAAATTCTGGACTAGGAAAAAAGAAAAAGACGCTCACGGATTTGGCCTGCGAAGCGTGGAGACCATGGTTCGGCGGTATGATGGAGTCATGGATATTTCTTGGGACAAAGCAACGTTTTCTGTTACTGTGTTGATTCCCATTGCAGGGCTTTGATTGTTTAGTGGAAAAAGGCAACGCAAAATTTGTCAAAAATTCTCTTTAGGAAAATTATGTAGATATCCTTACAGCAGTTTTGATTGAGTGCATGAAAAAGTAACCGACTCCGAAGCCATTGGTGTGGTACTTTTTACGCATCAGGCTAACCGTTTTCAACGGTTCCAGCATTCTTGCTCTTTATTATATGCAATAGGAAGGGAAAAGGCAAGAGGGATTTTTCGACAAAGACATAGACATGCCAGTCAAGCCTTTTGCGACTTATGCCCTCGGTCGATCCAAAAATAGCGCCAAACATACAGACCCAGCAACATGACCCAGGAAAACGCCTCTGCATAGGCGATGACCATGCTATGGAACCAGCCCACCAGCAGATACGAAGCTATGATCCTAACGACCAGAGCCGAGACACCCGCGACGCTGGAAAACAGCATGTCGCCCAGCCCTTCCAAATAGCCTCGCACCGCCATTGCCAAACCATATACAATATAAAAGCTCGCTAGCCTGTAAAAAAAGGCTTTTCCGATTTCCACTGGTTCAGAAGTCAATCCAAACATTTTGATCAGATCGCCGCCGAACGCAATAACAAAGGCCGTGAGGCACACAGAAATCAGAGCCATCATCACTGCGCCTGTTCTTAACACTTTCTTGGCCCGCAGTGGCTGACCCGCTCCTATGTTTTGGGCGACAATCGTGGCGATCCCGGAACCAAAATTCACGATGGGAAGGATAATGACCGTGTCCACTCGATAAGCCGTGGTGATCGCAGCCACCACCTGTTCTCCAAAGCCATTCATGAATCTCTGGAGCACAATGTTTCCCACAGACGTGATCCCCATCTGTATCGCAGGAGGCATGCCAAATCTCATCCCTTGTGCGATCACTGCCTGATCCATGATTTCCTTGTTCATACGAAAGCAAAGGATAGGATATTTTCTAATGGTATATATCACAATAAACGCTGCCATCGCAATCTGAGAAATAGCTGTGGCAGCCGCCGCTCCTGCTGCGCCAAAGGGGAAAACGATTACCAAAAGGACATCGAGCAGAGCGTTGACCACTGAGCAGACGATCACAGCCAGAAATGGCGCACGGCTGTTTCCCACGCCTCTGAGCACAGCGGCGTATGTATTATATATGGCTAAAAAAGGCACGCCGATCAATAGTAATCGCATATATTCTCCTGCGACTTCAAAAATATTGGCAGGCGTATCTAGAATCATTAAAACTTGATCCGTAAACACGATTCCCAGAGCGGCGATCACGCCAAAAACACTTGTTAGCAATATGTTGAAGCTCCCTAAAATGCTTTTCAGCGTTTTTTCCTCGCCCATGCCGAATTTTTGCGCTGCCAGCACAGAGAGCCCTGATGTGAAGCCAACGATCACTGTCACAAACAAATGATAAATGGTAGTTGTCGCTCCAATCCCCGCTAGAGCCAATTCGCCCTCTACGTTTCCAACGATAAACGCATCTACCCAATTGAAAATCTGCTGGAACATGCCGCTCAATATCAAGGGAACCGTAAAAATGACTAAAGATTTCGCAATGCTTCCTTGTGTCAATTTGTTGTTTTCCATTTTTTCCTCCAGCTTTTTTTAAACAAAAGGCGTTCTAAAAGCTACCATACAGCAAAAACCGTACCACAGGGGTAACTTCCGAACGCCTCACTAGTTCTATTCAATTACAAGCAATCTTATCACAATTGATTATCTGAGTCAAGTTTTGCAATTCATTTTCTTTATTTCTGCCGCAAATACGCTGCGAATCGATCCAGGCCCTCTTTGAGCGTCTTAGAGTCAAAGGCGTAGCCAATGCGCACCGCGCCTTCCATTTCAAAGCAAGAGCCTGGCGTGAACAGAACGCCTTTTTCGCGCAACAGATCAACGCACAGATCATAAGATGGCGTGTCTTTGTCGTAATATACCAGCGCAGTGGTTCCCGCCACAGGGCGCACATAGCTGACTTCTGGCGTTTCCCGCACCCATTGATCTAAGATCTGCCGGTTTTGGAGCAGAATTTTTCTGTTTCTTTCAAAAATCTTTTCTTTGTTTGCCAAGGCCAGAGCCGCAAGCCAATCATCGATCACGCCGCAGCTGATAGTATCATAGTCTCTGCGCTCTCTCATTCGCTCCATGGCTTCTTTGTCACGAGTGACGACCCACCCCATTCTCAAGCCTGCCAGGGAAAAAGCCTTTGACATGCTTCCCACGGAAAGGCCTTTCTCGTAGAGATCAACGATGGACTTCATATAGCTGCCATCCTCGGAAATACCCCGGTATACTTCGTCTGACAGCACATATGCGCCGACTTTTTCAGCGATCTGCGCAATTTCCCGCAGGCACTCTTCCGGAATCCACGAGCCAGTAGGGTTGTTTGGATTGTTGATAGTAATCATTTTCGTGTTTTTATCCACCAGACTCCGCAGTTCGTCCAAATCCGGCAGATAATCGTTTTCTTTCCTTAACTGCAGGATCTGCACTTCCGCCCCAACGGATTCTGGGATCGAATAATGCTGCTGGTATGTAGGCATTACGGACACCATGTTATCCTGCGGTTCGATCAGCGTCATAATCACCTGGTGATTGGCGCCTACCGCTCCGTGAGTAGGCAGCACCTGCTCTGGCAGGACGTTTTCATACAAACCCGCCACCCCTGCGGTAAACTCTGGTGAGCCAAAGATATGGCTATAAGTCAATCTCAGTTCTGCCAGCTGCGCCATGTATTCTGGCACGTTTTTTCCGCAGAGCGCAAGAAGTTCTTTAACGGTCAAAGAGTCAATGCATGTTTCCCCCAGATTATACACTGCGTCATTTTCAAACTCGCCCATCCATTGTTCTACTTTAAATGTTTTGATCTTCATTGTTATACTCCTTTCGTAAATCATCTATCTTTGTGCTCTTTCCCGCAAAGAGCACAATTACAGCTACCTTCATCGTTCACGCTGCTCCATCATCAAACATTCTTTCTTGAAAAAGCAGATCCCGTATTTGCGGATATCTTCATATCCCTCTTCCCGCACGGCTGCTTCGTATTTTCTTTCTTCGATTTGTTCCAGCACCTGCTGGCAGCATCGCTCCATGTTCTGGAAACGATCCGCCACTTTTAACTCCAGGATCATCACCTTTCCATTGCGAATATATCGGGTCTTTAACAGAAGATCCGGTCTGCCAGTGCCGCTTTCCCGATTTGAAAGGATCTGATAATCTCCCGTGTTTTTCAAAAGGCCCGCAAGAAAGCCGTGATAATAATTTTCTGCATAATCGAAGCAACTGATGGTGTCCATGAGCTGCTTTGAAAGGAAAGCTTCCGCTGACCGGCAGTCCCCCTCCTCTAATGCTTTGATCAGCAAACTGCGGTCCAGTGTCTGGATCTTGTGATCAAACCAGTTCATAATGGAATTCCTATAAACAGACTTGATCTCTCTGTTGGGAATCGATAGTTGCAGATAAATTTCCTCTCCTTCCTGTCGCTGCTTTCCTGCTTTCAGATATCCTGTGAAGAACAGGAAGTTCCACAGGTTGTCCTTGGCCGTATGGATATCCCCATAGGTGATTTCCTCATGAACCGGTTTCTCTATGACACCTCCGTCTATGAGGATTTCTAATTCCGCCCGGGTCTCCGCATCTGCGTTTTCCACCATCTCCCGCACGATGCTGTTGGATGAGGTGTTGGACCAATATAGCCGCGGAAAGGCCTCTGCATCCGCTATGGCCTGCTTCACATAGTTGAGGATGCTCCACGGATTGTAGATCTCCGCCTTTCCGAACCAGTAGCCATCATACCAGTCCTTTAGTTCCCCATATTTTGCGGAAAGGCCGTAATATGCCAATAGTTCCTTGGCTTCCTCCTCTGTGAAGCCAAATTTGTCGCTATAGTAAGCACTAATCACAGAGTGGATCTCCAGATTGTTCAGTCCCGTAAAAATGCTCTCTCTGCTGATCCAAAGACACCCGGTGATGATGCCCCATTCCAGATATGGGTTGGTCTTTAGGGCCGATTCCAACAGAGATCGAACAAATTTGATCATCTGATCATAAAAGTCCTCAAAATAGGCATTTTCCAAGGGCACATCATACTCATCAATGAGAATGATCACGTTCTTGCCATGATATTTCGCAAGGCATTCTGATAAAAACGCCAGTGCCGTGGCGTATTCTTCCGGCTTTCCCTTTCCCAAAAGAATGCGTTCCAAACTTTCCCTGCTTCTCTGGGGCATTTCCATTTCCAGCACATAAGCATGGCGCTGGAATTCTTTGATAACCGCATCAATCAGGCATCCATGTGCCATATCATAGTTCGGCTGTTTCGCTGATTTCAATGATAAGCTGATCACAGGGTACTGTCCCTGATGCCGCAAGACATCTTCCCCGCACCGGCTGATGGCCAGACCGTTGAACAAACCACTGTTATCAATCCGTTCTCCCCGCTGTGTCCGCTCGTCTTCAAAGAACCTGCGCAGCATGGAAAGATTCAGGGTCTTCCCGAACCGCCTTGGCCTGGTCAGAAGCGTAGTCTGCGCTTTCGATTCTAGGAGTTCCTCGATCAGCAGTGTTTTGTCCACAAAATAGCAATCTTCATTAATGATCCGCTTAAAATCTTCATGTCCAATCGGAATTCCTTTTCTCTTTCTTTGATCCATTTGACTCGCCCCTTCCCTCATTTTTCCCCTTTCCTAATCCTGGCTCTTGATGCCGCTGCCACTGATGGGAACGGCTTCCCCCAGGTAGGTGGGCTCTGGCTTGAGCATCCATTTTACGAAATCTTTGTCCCTGGCGGCGATTTCCCGCAGATCTCGCATGTGCTGCCCCCTGTATCTCACTTGGTCCGCTGCCGCGCCCCAGGCCTGGATTCCCATTTTATCGCATCCGTACAAAGCCCTGGGCTGGTGATAACCTTGAGTCACGATGATCGCCTTTTCCACCTGGAAAATATCTTTTGCCCGATACACGGATTCATAAGTGGAAAAGCCCGCATGATCGAGAAAAATGTCATCAATGGGCACTCCCGCTTCCAGGGCATAAGTCTTCATGGCATTCACTTCATCGTAACGGACCTGCCCATGGTCACCAGAAAGGAGCAGCTTTGGCGCAATGCCTTTTTTGTACAGCAGGATCCCTACGTCCAAACGATCTTTCAGCATATAGCTGGGCGATCCGTCCTTTCGCACCGCCGCGCCCAACACCAGCACGCAGTCTGCGTCCTTTTCTCGCAGTTTGTCCAAAGTTTCTTTTGAAATCTGATTGTCTCTTGTTTCCACGCTGCAGAGAATCTGATCTTCTGTGGAAGCAATCACGTATTTGTTGACACCGAAAACAGCAATGATTCCCGCCACAGCCAAAATCATGAGCACAATCAAAATCTTTTTCCATAACTTCATGGTATTTTCCTTCATTTTTTACATACTTTCTATTTTCAAAACGCCTAAACTGTATTATCATTATAACAGGTAATGTCCTCATAGGGAAGATCAGCCTAATTTGTTTATTTATCCAAAAAATAAAGATAAAAGTTGTTGACATGACACAATTTGTGTTTTATGATATCAAATATACGAGAAAAGGAGAACAGCAAAATGAAATATGAATTTCCAATCACAAAGACAAAAAATCCGAAGAACAAACCGGATCCTGACAAGCTCCGTTTTGGTGTGGATTTCACGGACCACATGTTTATTATGGAATATGAAGAAGGTGAAGGTTGGTACGATGGACGGATTGTCCCTTACGCACCGCTTTCTTTGGACCCTGCGGCTGTTGTGTTCCACTATGCCCAGGAAATGTTTGAAGGTTTGAAGGCCTATAAAACAAAGGAAGGAAAGATCCAGCTGTTCAGGCCAGACATGAACGCCAGAAGGACCAACCGCACCAACGACAGACTCTGTATCCCGCACATTGATGAAGATCTGTACGTGGCCGCCATCAAAGCACTGGTACATGTGGACGCTGATTGGATCCCGCAGAAGGAAGGCACTTCCCTGTACATCCGTCCTTTCATCATCGCAGACGAACCGTTCTTAGGCGTAAGACGTTCCAACGCATATAAGTTCATCATCATTCTCAGCCCGGTAGGCCCATATTATGTAGGTGGTCTGGCTCCAACAAAAATCTACGTGGAAGACAAATATGTCCGGGCCACTGCTGGCGGTACCGGCGAAGCCAAGTGCGGCGGCAACTACGCAGCCAGCCTCAAGGCTCAGGAAGAAGCCCACGCCAAAGGTTATGAGCAGATCCTCTGGCTGGATGGCGTAGAAAGAAAATACGTGGAGGAGATCGGAACCTCCAATGCGTTCTTTGTGATCGACGATGAAGTGATCACTGCGCCGCTGGACGGAACGATCCTGCCGGGGATTACCAGGGATTCGGTCATCGCGCTGCTGAAAAAAGAAGGCATCAAGATCACGGAAAGAAGGCTGACCATTGATGAAATCGTGCAGGCTCATAAAGACGGGAAATTCCAGGAAATGTTCGCTTCTGGAACCGCTGCTGTTATTTCTCCTGTAGGCGAATTGTGCTACAAGGGCGACAAGATGGTCATCAATAATGGAGACATCGGCCCTATTGCCCAAAAACTGTACGATACTCTATATGGAATCCAGACCGGTGCTGTAAAAGACACCATGGGCTGGACCGTGGAAGTGAAATAACGATTTGTCGCATGTCATTTAGTCAATGTGTGTATAAATCATCAATTCTGATCGGTTTATACACACATAATTTTTGTCTATTCTCATTTTTATTCAATTTCTAGATAAATTTAATAAAATAATCGTCAAATTTGCTTAATTAAGAGGAAATTTATGATTTCAGCGTAAAAATGTGTGTATAAAATCTAAAAATTATTGCATTTATACACACATTTCATCTTCACGCTACATGCCGTCACGCTTTCCGTCATTTTTTCTTTCCATCATTTCCGTATTTTCACACCCGCTCACCTACTAGATTAAATCCGGCCTCGGCAAGCTGCTGCTTGATCATTTCCGCCTGATCATTATCCCTGGTTTCCATGACGATCTTCAGGAAACAGCTGTTGATCGACATGTTGGGGTCGCTGTTGTCATGATGGACAGCCACCACGTTGCCGCCGCAACGGCTGATGATCGTGCTGACTCCTACCAGCTGACCTGGCTTGTCCATCAAAGCGATGGTCAGGGTGATTCTCCTGCCGCTCATGATCAAGCCTCTGGTGATCACCCGGTTAAGGATGTTCACATCAATGTTGCCGCCGCTCACCACGCAGACCACCTTTTTTCCACGCAGCGGGATCTTGCCGAACATCACTGCTGCCACGGAAACTGCGCCTGCTCCCTCTGCCACTAGCTTTTGCTTTTCCATCAGCGTCAGGATAGCTGCCGCGATTTCGTCTTCTGTGACAGTAAGCATTTCGTCCACGTATTTGCTCACCAGTTCATAAGTCTGCTCACCCGGCACTTTCACCGCGATTCCATCGGCAAAGGTGTCCACGGTTTCCAAGGCCTGCTTTTCATGTGCCTGTATGGATCTGTACATGCTAGGTGCGCCGGCTGCCTGAACGCCGTAAATCTGGCACTCCGGTTTCAGCTGTTTGATCACTGCTGCGATGCCGCTGATCAGTCCACCGCCGCCTACTGGAACCACGATCGCATCCACATCATCCAGCTGATCCAGGATTTCCAGGCCAATGGTTCCCTGGCCTGCGATCACCGCTTCATCGTCAAAAGGATGGATAAAGGTGTAACCCTTTTCCTTTTGCAGCTCCACCGCTCTGTTATATGCGTCATCGTAGGTGTCGCTCACCAGACACACCTCCGCGCCAAAGCTTTTCGTAGCTTCCACCTTGCTGATGGGCGCGCCGTCCGGCATGCAGATCAGGGACGGGATCCCGTTTTTGCTGGCTGCCAGAGCCACGCCTTGAGCATGGTTGCCCGCACTGCATGCAATGATCCCTTTTGCCTTTTCCTCCTCGCTGAGCTGGCTGATTTTGTAATACGCGCCCCGTACTTTAAAGCTGCCAGTCATCTGCAGGTTTTCTGTTTTCAAATAGATTTGGTTTTCCGTGCTCAGGGCCGGAGCCAAAATCAAGTCCGTTTTGCGCACCGCATCCTTCAATGTGAACGCCGCATGGTAGATTCGATCTAATGTAAGCATTGCCGCCTCCCTCTTTCTTCCGTTTTCTAGCATATCCTTTCGTACCTGCGATCAAATGAGCTTCGCTCATCATCCCCGCTGGATCCATACATTCTTTCCTTCAAAAACAAAGCCATATCTTCGTATCCGCTCGGCCTCTATTCCCTTTTCCTCCAGGTAAACGGCGTATCGCTTTTCTTTAATTTGCGAAAGCGCCGCTTGCGCTGTTTCTTTCAAGTCCTTTTCATCCTCCGGGCCCTGAACCTTGAACTCCATGATCATCGCCGGGTCCTCTCGATCCTTTGGTTCCAACCTCACATCGTACCTGCCAAAGCCGCTCTCACGATTGGAGGTCAGCATGTATCGCCCTGAAAGCTCCACCATCAGGCCCAAGACAAAGCCATGATAAAAGCAGGCACTTGAATTTGGCTCATCCAAATTCTTAGTGATCGCTTTCACAGCGTGGAAGCGTTCCGGCTGCGCCCCAGAAGGCCGGTTTCCTGTGTCAAAATAGCTAAAAGTCGTCAAAGCCACCCGATTCATATATGCGTTCATGGCTTTCAAATCATCCAGCAGCAAGGCTTTGATAAAATCATTGTTCCCCTTCGGAAACCGCGAACCAGTTCTGCACCATAGCTTCAAACATAACGCTCACTTCTCGATTGGTCAATGCCAGCATATACGTATAGCGGCCCGTGCGCAGGCAAAACTTTTTTCCTGTGACTTTCAAGTAGCCGCTGGATAAAAGAAGACTCCAAATGGCGTTTCTCTTTGCGGACAGCTCCCCATATACCAGCTGCTCATCGATCTCCATATTTAGTGCGCCGCCTTGCAGCAACCGCTCAAAGTCCAGCTTTACTTCCTTACTTCCCTCCCGGATCAGTTTGTCCACCAAGCTATTGGAACTGGAATTTGCCCAGTATGGCCCTATGGTTTCTTTATCCAGGCAATTAATGATGGACTAGGGGTTGTAAATACCGGTTTGATTTCCAAAAGTGAACCCATCGTACCATGCCTTCACATCTTCCCGTTTGCTTGCCATTCCGTATTCGTACAAGGCCGCGAAGACTTCTTTCTCTGTGAAGCCAAAACTATCTGCATATTTCTCAGATGTGGTAGTGACGACTTCCAGGTTGTTCAGGTCAGAAAAAACAGATTCCCTGCTCACTCTAGTGATCCCGGTCATAATGGCTGCGGAGAAACTTTGAAAGCCTGTGAACAGCCGCTATCGCCGTTACTTCTGACATGTTGTCGGAAACGCTTCTAAACTGTTCTTTCTCCTCTTCTGACAGATGGTCGCTTTTGAGCAGGAAATCATACTCGCTATAAAGATCCGTTATAATTTGGCAGATTCTTTGAAATACTTGCTCATAGTTTTGTTCCTTCACGCTCGCAAAAGAAAAATTGATAACCAGACATGTGCCTTGCAGATTCCGGTACTTTTCATCCTCCCAGATGGAAAGACCTTTAAATAGATGGCTCTTTTCAGCCTGTTTCACGGAAAAAAATTTTCCACCATGTCCATGATCAAGGTTTTTCCAAACCGCCGCGGGCGGGTGATCAGCGTCACGCCATCTCCTTCACCCCACCATTCACGAATGAAGCTCGTTTTATCCACATAAAAATATTTATTAATTCGAATCGCCTCAAAATCCTGGATCCCAATCCCGATTGTCCTAGCTATGTTTCCCCTCTTCAAGCTTTCCTGTTTTTTATCCGCACCTGACTGCACTGCGTTTTATACAGCAATCTGCGCCAATCCCTTTTTCTTCTGTTATTGTACCACAAAAATCCGGCACGCGGTCACTTTTTTCTGCGAAGCCTTCCTACTAGGATCCACAAAAATCAATGGCTACGGATCCGTTTTTCATTCGCCCTTCTTGCCATTTCCGCTGCGAAGAAGTATAATGACCATGTTTACACAAGGAGGTGCCCATGACCCACATTGCGATCATCGAAGATGACAAAGGCTTAAACGATGGTATTGTTCTGGCCTTAAAACAGGATTCCTTCACCTTTTCCCAATATCACACTTTGAAGGAAGCAAAAAACGTCTCTGCAGCGGATCTGATCATACTGGACATCAATCTCCCGGACGGAAACGGATTTGAATTCCTGGAACGCTTTCGTAAAGTTTCAGACACCCCGATCATCGTTCTCACGGCGAACGACCTGGAAACCGATGAGATCCGAGGGCTGGAGTTGGGCGCAGATGATTATGTCACCAAGCCTTTCAGCCTGATGGTTCTGCGGGCCAGGATCCACAAGGCTCTAGAAAAGACGGGAAAAAAGAGCGGCCTGATTTATCGGCAGAATGGATTTTTCTTTGACTTTGAGCAAATGCGCTATACGAAAAACAGCAGGGAGCTACAACTGAGCAAGACTGAACAAAAGCTGCTCCACGCCCTGGTCGCCAATCGGAACATCACCATGTCCCGGGACACGCTGGTTGACCGGCTTTGGACGGATGGAGCCGAATATGTGGACGAGAACGCCCTGTCCGTCACCATCAAACGGCTGCGGGACAAGCTGGAGGAAAACTCGTCCAAGCCCCAATACATCCAAACCGTTTACGGCTGCGGCTACGCTTGGAGGGACAAATGAGCTTATTCCGAACAAACGACACCCTGGAAAGACTGAACCAGATCCTAGACGACACCATGAATGGAACCTTTGAGGAATCCCGCTATGACGAAAGCCAGCTGTCCCGCCTGGAATCCAAATGGATGCGCTACCTGACCGCTTCCCACCGTTCCCTCCGCAAAGTGGAAGAGGAACGGGCCAGTATCAAGGAACTGGTCACAGACATTTCCCATCAAACAAAAACGCCTCTGTCCAACATCATTCTCTACTCCCAGCTTTTACAAGAGCAGGTCCAGGATGAAGACAGTAAAAAACTAGTGACGCAGATCCATCTGCAATCGGAAAAACTCCAATTTCTCATTCAAGCACTGATTAAAACTTCCAGGTTGGAATCGGGCACTTTCCAGCTCCAGCCCCAGGAAAATGAAGTTTTTCCCATGATCTGCGATATCATTCGTGAATCAGAGAAGAAAGCCGGAGCTAAAGGAATCACCATCGCCAATCAGGTGGATGAAGCCATGACCGCCTCTTTCGACAAAAAGTGGACCGCCGAGGCCCTCTTCAACATCCTGGACAACGCCGTCAAATATTCGCCGCCTGGCAGCCAGGTCAAGATCACCGCTGAATCCTACGAAATGTACGCTACCATCAAGATCACAGATAAGGGCCAGGGCATCGGAGAAGAGGAAATTCCCAGGATCTTTGGCCGCTTTTACCGTGGAGAGGACGCTCACCTGGAAGAAGGCATTGGGATCGGCCTGTACCTGAGCCGCCAGATCATCGAAGCCCAGAGCGGCTACATCACAGTTCGCTCCCAGCTGGGAAAAGGCTCTGAATTCCAAGTTTACCTACTGCGCTGAGGAAATCTTTCACAACTGTTAGATTCTCGAAAGGACGTGGAAAGATCGCTGTGCTATTGTCTATGCTGTAAGAGGTATAGACTTCTTTCATTTTTGCCGGCTCAGACGCAGGTCTGCGGCATCTATGGCTGCATCAAACCCTGTGATGCCGAGCACATCAATCAAAGGAGGCAAATCATGATCGTTTTACAAACAAAAGGCTTAAAAAAGTATTATGGCAAAGGGGAGAGCCTGGTGAAAGCCTTGGATGGCGTGAACATTTCCATTGAGCAAGGGACTATGAGCGCAATCGTGGGCACCAGTGGCAGTGGAAAATCCACCCTTCTCAACATGCTAGGCGGCCTGGACCGTCCCACCGAAGGCACAATTACCATCGAAGGAAAGGATATTTCCACATTAAAAGACGAATCCTTGACCATCTTCAGACGCAGGAAAATCGGATTTATTTTTCAGGCTTTCAACCTGGTGCCCGTGCTGAACGTTTACGAAAACATTGTCCTGCCCATTGAATTGGACGGAGAAACAGTGGATGAAGCCCACATCGAAGAAATCATCAAGGTCCTAGGCCTGGAAAGCAAGCGAAACAGCATGCCTAACCAGCTTTCCGGCGGCCAGCAGCAAAGAGTTGCTATAGCCCGGGCCCTAGCCACCAAACCGGCTATCGTCCTCGCAGACGAACCCACGGGGAACCTGGATTCTAAAACCAGCCAGGATGTGCTCAGTCTTTTAAAGGTCACGGGCCAAAAATTTAACCAGACTATTGTGATGATTACCCATAATGAAAGCATCGCCCAAATGGCTGACCGGATCATCCGCATTGAGGACGGCAGGATCCAAAAGCGGGGTGAACGTGATGCGTAAAGTCAAAAACAAAAAAGTGATTCGCCGCCTTTCCCGGAGAGGTCTGGCCGCAGGCCAGAAGAAAAACATCATCGCAGTCCTAGGGATCATGCTGACTTGCATCCTTTTCACCAGCCTGTTTTCCATTGGCGGCTCCATCCTGAAAAGTTCTCAGGAAAGTACTATGCGCCAAGTGGGAGGCAGTTCTATGGCCGGCCTGAAATTCGCACTTCCTCAGGACTTTGAAAAGCTTTCCAGCGATGCCGCAGTCAGGGCTCCCGCCTACCGGATCCTCGTTGGAAGCGCAGCGAGTAAGAAGCTGAACAAACTTGCAGCAGAAGTCAATTACGCCCAAGACGCAGACGCAAAGAACATGTTTTCCTATCCTGAGGAAGGTCAGATGCCGAAAAAACGCTTGGAGGCGGCCACCAGCACACTGGTTTTGGACGCACTGGGCATACCTCACCAAATAGGAGAAAAGATCCGCCTCACATTTGATTCAAATGGCAAAAAACGAACAGAAACCTTCACCCTGTGCGGCTATTGGAAGGGGGACTCCATTAGCATGGCGCAGCAGTTCTGGGTATCAAAAGTGTATTGTGATGAAATAACGTCTGTGCCGAGCAAACCTTATAAAGAGACGGACGGCTTCCATACGGCAGGCTACTGGATGATTGATTTTAACTATGCCAACAGCTGGGACATCGAGGGGAAGACCATAGAACTGCTGCAAAGAAACGGCTATGATCCGGAACACACGGATTACGGCATCAACTGGGCCTATACCACCAGTGACGTGGACGCTGCTACGGTTTTGCTTTATGCCTCGCTTCTGATCATCGTTTTGCTTTCCGGGTACCTGATCATTTACAATATCTTTTACATTAATGTAGCTCGAGACCTCCAGTACTACGGGCTGCTGAAAACCATCGGTGCCACGGGCCGCCAGCTAAAACGTCTGGTCCGGCTGCAGGGCTATGCCCTGGCTTTGCTGGGCATACCCGCTGGGCTGGTTTTGGGAACCATGCTTTCCAGGGCCTTGCTGCCTATTATTATCTCTAACTTTGACATTGGAGACATGTTTTTTTCCGTGCACCCTCTGATCTACCTTCTATCAGCAGCCTTTTCCCTGATCACAGTGCTGATCAGCTGTATGAAGCCCTGCCATATGGCAGCGAAAGTTTCTCCTGCGGAGGCCGTCAGCTACACAGGAACTCTGCCTGTGAAGAAAAAGCGGAAAAAAAGCAGGAAAACCACTGCTCTTTCCATGGCATGGAGGAACCTGGGCAGGAACCGGAAAAAGGTGGCAGTTGTGATCATTTCCATATGCTTAAGCCTGTTGTTGGTCAATGGAACGTTTGCCATAACCAAAGGCTTTGACCTGGACAAATACGTAGGGGAGCAAATGACAGGCGATCTTATGATCGGCGGAGCCAGCACTTTCAATCACGCTGCTGGCGGGGAAATCATTCTCGATCCCATCAAAAAATCGGACCGTCAGGCTTTTCGTACTATGGATGGAGTGGAGCAGGCTTCTGACGTGTATTGCTCCTTTGGACACATTGCTCTGAAGGAAAAAGACTATGACCATATGATGAAATTCATAGCCGATCATCCAAAGATTTTCAATGATGATCCATGGATGGAGAGTGATTTTGAAAACGTAAAAAACAACAAATTTTTGGATTGTACTATCTATGGCATGGACCGTTATGGCACAGATCAGCTGGTGATAAAACAGGGGCGCATTGACCAAGGCGCATTTGAATCTGGAGATTATGTCCTGCTAGAAGACGTGGTGGGCAATAACACTGGAAACATCGCTGCCACAGATTGTTATCAGGCGGGCGACACTGTCCCTCTGAACCTGCCTGATGGTTCCCAAAAACAATATAAAGTCATGGCTATTGTTGAAATCCCTACGGCACTGACCAATCAAATGGGTTCTGCTCTGGGAACCAGGGCTGTCATCCCATCTAAAGAATACCTGGCGCACGGAGAAACGGAAGGATCCCTTTTGAGCATCCTCACCCTGGCGCCGGACAAGGCGGACGCTGTGGAGAAAGCGGTGGCCTCGTATACGGAAAAGGGCGACTCTAACCTGATTTATCGTTCCAAGCACCACTATGCGGAGGAATTTCAAGGCTTCATCCGCATGTATCATATCGTGGGTGCTGCTCTCAGCGGCATTCTAGGCCTGATTGGAATCCTGAATTTCTCCAGCGTTATAGTAACCGGGATCTATGCCAGAAGGCAGGAATTTGCTATGATGCAGGCAGTGGGCATGGACGGAAAACAGCTGAAAGGAACTTTGATCTGGGAAGGTCTGCTGTATGCCTTGATTTCCTTGATCGTGGTTTTGACCTTAGGAAGCCTGACCACCTGGATCCTCGTCCAGGCTGTTGCCGGAGAAATTTGGTTTTTCACTTACCATTTTTCCGTCACCCCAATCCTGCTGTGCGCGGTGCCACTGCTGCTGATCACCTGGCTGTTGCCGGAACTTGCGTATCGCAGTTTGAAAAAGAAGACCATTGTGGAACAGCTGCGGGTTTCGGCTTGAAGCCGCAAAGGAAAGACGATAGCAAACAAAAGAATATAACAAAATAGGCCACCTCCTTAAAACCCCATGAATATTACAAAATAAAACTGCATATGCTATAATGCCGATAGGCAAAAAGAAATTGCAAGTCCATCTGGACGAAGAACGAATCCCTGAACTGTATGCGACTACGCTTCAGGGATTCTTCTTTTCTTTTTAGAGTGGCAAAGCACCCACTAGGCTATTTGTTGTCCTCATGATCGCCGCCCAACCATTTGATGATGTAGTGGCAGGCCACACCAGCCGCAACAGTGATAAAAAAAGAAATTGCAAATTCCATCCAAAAACCTTCTCCTATTGTCAGGTATCGGTTGGACAACAAATTTATCATATCACTAATTTTGCCTTTATTCTACTGTTGTTTCCGTCTCTCTCGCTTTTGCCAGCTCAATGGCTTCCTTTCCGGAAATATGCTCGATATCTAAAGCAATGATCTGGACTCCTTTTATGCATCTATCGATTTCATCATCGCACCCATCCATGAAATCAGGGGAGTATTTCTCCGCCAAATGGGTTAGTATCACCCTTTGCTCCGCCACGTCTTCCACAAAACGGGCCCTTCCAAATACAACCACGCTTCTATAATAAGTCGTGTATTTCTCTGGCACGATTTGATCCTTGTCGATCACGGTGAAGGAAACTTTATCATGCTTTTGCAGGGCATCGATTTTGTGACCCTTTTTCGCACTGTGGAAATAGAGAGTGTCACCTTTCAGCGAATAGCTGAGAGGCACGCCATACGGATAATCGTCGTCTCCCATCACGCTCAGCACGCCAGAAGTGGCGTTTGAAAGGATCTCCCTTGCCCGTTCTTCGGATAAAACCTGCTTTTTGTTACGTCTGACATCTCGAAACATCTTGAAACCTCCTTGTTCTCCTTTGCCGGAAGCAGCGGCGATTATCCCAGGCATGATCGCCTGATTCCTGGTCGCTGCCAAAAAATAAAACGCCTGAATCCAATCCTTCAAAGGCCTAACGGAATGGATCTAAGGCGTTTACCCGGCGGCAAATACGATTATGTTAGTTCCAGTATACCACAAATTCTCCTTTTGGCAAGTATCATTTTTCTCCTACCCCGTCACATGCTTTCTCTGCCCGTTTCCAACCAAGGCTCATTTCCGATTTTTCGATTTACAGCCGCTATCCATTGCAATCACGTCCGATTTTCATTATAATGGAAGGAAATCCTATAGAAACTGAGGTGCATTGATCATGAAAAAGAACCTTTTAGAGTTAAACATGAAATTAAGCTCCCTGACTGTGTTTCGGGAACTATTGTCCGACCCAGTGGTAAAAGCCATGCGTTCCATGATGAACGCCCTGGAAACCAAAGAACTCCAGGCGCAGGTGGAAGCTTACTGTGATTTTACCGCTGCCTTGTACCAAGAAACTCCAGATCTGGGTGTATATGTTAACAATCTGGTCCTCAACGATGAAAACTTTTATATCAAAGAAAAGGCCAAAGGCGCACGCATCTCCCCAGTAGTAAAAGCATGCCTAAAGGCTGAGCTGAGCATCCTCCAGGATTTATCCCAAGTCACCTCTGACTCTGTGAAAACAGTCCTTGGCTACAAAGGCTTTCTGCCGGATTGGGAAAACTCCCTCTTTGATTTACAGTACAATTACAAAGAACGCATCCTAAAGCTGCCTTCCACAGGATATGGCATTTACGCCAAACACAAAGTCTTTCATCTGGAAAACGGAAGCATCGCACCTGTGAAGCATCCGGACACTCAGAGCCTGGAACAGCTCTTTGGCTATCAGCGGGAACGGGACTTGGTAATGAAAAACACAGAAGCACTGATCTCCGGGAAAACCGCCAGCAACATGCTGCTCTATGGCGACGCAGGCACTGGAAAGAGCTCTACCATCAAAACTGTCTGCAATCACTACGCACCTAAGGGGCTGCGCTTGCTGGAAGTGAAAAAAAACGAGCTTTATCAGATCCCTTATATTGTGGAAGAGCTTTCTGCACATCCGCTGAAATTCGTCATCTTCATCGATGACCTGAGTTTTACCAGCAATGATGACAATTTCTCCGCGCTGAAAGCCATACTAGAAGGCAGCGTTTCCACTTGTGGTAAAAACACCGCCATTTACGCCACCAGCAACCGCCGCCATCTTGTAAAGGAATCCATGGGTGACAGGGCTGGAGACGAGCTCCACCTCAACGACACGCTGCAGGAAACTATGAGCCTGGCTGCACGCTTTGGCCTTACCATCACCTACCAAAAGCCAGACAAGGAAGAATATCTGACCATTGTCAAGAGCCTTGCCAAGGACTATGATATTGAAATGCCGGAAGAAGAACTGCTACGCAAAGCAGAGGCCCATGCTCTCCGATGCAATGGCAGGAGTCCGCGGGTAGCCAAACAGTTTGTCGAGCTGCAGAAGATTGGGATCTAAAAGCGTCTCAGGCCCACAGCAAAGAACCACCCATCCTTCTTCTATCTTCCATCAGAACAACACATTCTTTGGTTAAAATGTGCTTATCACAAGATGTAAAAGGAGAACACTCATGGGCAGGCTCCAGCGATTTGCCGTATTGATCTCCCTGCTGCTGGCAATCCTGGCTTTCTTGCCTTCCTGCGGCAGCAGCCAGGTATACGGAAAAATCAAAAAAATTAGCAAATCAAAGATCACAATAGAAACAGGGAATTGCAGTTCCGCCTCTGACTCTAAGAAAAACGCCGCTAAGGCCGCAGAAGCGACGGAAAATACAGAAGGCAGTTTCCAGGCTGATGGTGGCTCCGCGGATTATTCCCTGTCTGCGGATATCAACAGTTCTGATCTTACTGAAGGGACGTGCGTAAAGCTGACTGTGGAAGAAGATACTGTCATGGCAATCGAAACTTTATCGTATCCAAAGCCAGAGACTGCCAGCAGCCAGGAAACAGACCCTCACTTAAAAGAGGCCAAGCAAAGCGCCCTGCTCCTTGTTGATGATAAAAAAACCGATGCTTCTGGAAAAAACTATAATACCCATAAATCAAACGCAAACACGATCCTTGTTGGCAACCGTGGTTCTCTTCAAATGAGCGGCAGCACCCTGACGAAATCAGGGGATACGACGAACGGAACAAAGAGCCGCCTTCACGGTCTAAACGCAGTCCTCATCGCATCTGAGGGAAGCAACGCATCTATTGACAATACCACCCTGACTTCCGGCGGCAAGGGAGCGAACGGCATCTTTGCCACTGGAAAAGACACGGTGATCTCTGCTAATGACATCAAAATTCAGACAACAGGAAATGCTTCTAGCGGGCTTGACGCTACTTATGGCGGCTGTATCCATGCGGAAGGCCTAGAAATCGCCACCAAGGGCACCGATAGCCCTGCGATCGCCGCAGATGAGCAGCAAGGCACGATCAAGGTGACAAACACAGCAGTCGATTCCGAAGGTGAAAACAGCCCCTGCATCCGGGCCGAAGGCCATGTGAAGGCTATGTGGGTGAAAGGAGGCGCTTCTCAAAGCTCGATCGCTGTGCTAGAAAACAGCGGTCAGATCATGCTGGATTCCTGTATTTTGCGCGGCTCTGGAGAAAGCGGTATCTTATACAAAGCTAGTGGCACCGGAACCAGTGCCGAAAATGAAAAGGGAGTCCTCAACGCTACAGATTCACAGCTGACCACCACTTGCAATGGACCGATGATTTCAATGGACTCGGGTTCCCTTTCAGTAATCATGGAGAATACGACCTGTTATTACAGCGGCCAAGTTTTCGCAAAAGTCGCTGGTACTTTAACATTAAAAGGCATTGATCAGGTTTTCAAAGGCAGTATCGTATGTCAGCCAGGCAGCTCCGTAAGACTGAAATTGACAAAAGGCACGCTCTTTGAAGGTGCTGTGGATCAAGAGGATGCCGCAAAATTCTCTTCTGTAACCATGGATGCGGACAGCACATGGAAAGTAACAGAGAACAGTTATTTGAATTCCTTGAAAAACAAAGACAAACAGTGCCGTAACATTCAATCCAATGGTCACACTGTTTACTACGATCCAAGCCACAAAGACAATGCGTGGCTAAAAGGCAAAGTCCTTTCTTTGCCAGGCGGCGGGAAACTGGCGCCTGTGAATTGACATAAATCCATACTAAAAGAGGGCAGTTCATAGGGACCGCCCTCTTTTGCCGTCTTTCGGCAGCAGTGACAGCAAGGAAACAGGCCAGCGTCTTCCCGGCCGGCTGCCTTGCCAAACAGAAAAGGCAAACCGACGGCGCAACACGCTCTTTCCTATTAGAATATTTAAAACACAAACGGAATCACATAGATCAGGATGGCAATAATCACTGCTATGGCTACGATAGCTCTCCAAATAGCAAATTCCTTATCCATCTTGGCTTTTTCCTCCGCAGGCGGCTCTTCATGCGCAATGATCCGCATCGCCAAACCTTCATCGCCCTGCTTTCCGTATTTCGCCTGACAAATGAAGAAGATCACCAAGCCCACTGCGCACCAGATGACTCCTGTTAAAAGGGCCTCCCTATCCAGCTGGGTCATCATAATGATGTAAATGATGGCACTGATGGGAACACCGATCTGAATCAACGGAGCTTTATATGGCCTTTCTAGATCTGGCTTGCGGCTCCGCAGGAATCCGCAGGCAATGATACCAATCACATAATAGAACAGGTCAGCGAAAAGGCTGAGAGATGCGATATAGATCATGGAACCTGTCGCAATCAGCAGCAGTGTCAAGATTCCCAGGGTGATGATCGCCACATATGGAGTCTGGTACTTTGGATGCACTTTGGCGAATATCTTCGGCATGGCTCCGTCCCTTGCCATGGTGAACAGATACCTTGGCGGCACGGAAATGCTGGAGTTCAAAGTAGAAAAGTCTCCGCCAAACGCAACGCCGGCAGCTAACATGATCAATGGGAACCCTAAGATCCCCGCAATGGTCATGGCCTCCGCATAAGGCGCGCTAGCCACAGAGATGGCCTCCAGCTCTCCAGTAGGAACGATTCCTACCAGGAACCACTGGAACAGCGCATTAACCGCAAACACGATGAATGGTGCCAGGAACAGCGCTCTCGGGATGTTGATGTGAGGATATTTGATTTCCTCACCCATAGCGCAGCAAGTTTCAAACCCCGCAAAGCACCACCAGATCAAAGCTACGGATCCAATAAACCCTCCGGCTGAAAAATCCACATAACTCGGCAGCCGCACGAAGTTGGATAAGCCTACGTTCGGGATCATCAGCAAGAACCAGATGATGGCTACGCCCCAGAAAAAGAACATGAAGCCGTTCTGGAGGCGGCCCGTGATTTCCACGCCCCGTACGCTGCATAGCAAAAAGATGAGAACCGCCACACAGGCGATGATAATATCGCTGGTAGCTCCTCCCGGCACCTCAAACCCCAAAGCTCCCAGAAAAGTCTTGAAATAAAAGCTGAAGGCAAGTGCCTCGCCGCTGGTCACGGAAACCAGGGAAATAATAAAGTTCCAACCAGCCAGCATACCAAATGGCCGCCCAATGCCCAGCGAAGCGTATTTGTATGTACCACCCGCATAAGGCAGGGCCGCACCCATTTCCGCATACAATAACGCCGGATAAATGCTGATGAGCATAGCCACAAAAGTAGCGATGATCACAGCTGATCCCATCATTCCCACGACATTGGCCCCTGTGGTGAAAAGCCCTACGCCTACTACAGTCCCTACCGTGATGGTGACTGCTTCACGCATTCCAAAGGTTCGTTTTAGAACACGATTTTCATTTTCCATTTTATTATTCCTCCTATCAATCACACGAATCTTATTCGTTCTTTTCCATTCTGATCTCCGCCGCCCTAGCGTGTCCAGTCAGGCCTTCACCTCTAGCCAGATTGGATACCAGCGGCGCAATGCCCAGCATGCCTTCTTTTGTCATGCTTTGGTATGTACAGGTCTTCAGGAACGTACCTACCCATACGCCTCCTGTATAGCGAGCCGCACCCAACGTTGGCAGCGTGTGATTGGTCCCAGAAGCATAATCCCCAAAGACCTCCGCTGTATTGCCGCCAATGAACAGCGAACCATAATTGCGCAAAGCTTTTACCACTTCTTCGGTCTTGGATTTCTCCACGTTGACCTCCAAATGCTCCGGCGCGTACGCATTGGCGTAGGAAATCGCCTCTTCCAAGCTGTCCGCAATGAGGATCTCTCCAAAATCCCTCCAGGAACTGGCGGCGATCTCTTCTGTATCTAAAGTTGGCAGCTGCTTTTCCACTGCCTCCAGAATGGCTGTTCCTAAGGTCTCATCCGTGGTGACCACCAGGCCCTTGGCTTCCTTGTCATGTTCAGATTGAGCCAGCAGATCAGCGGCAATGATTTCCGGATCCGCCTGCTTGTCAGCAATAACCAGCACTTCGCTGGGTCCTGCCAGAAAATCAATCCCGATCTTTCCAAAACACTGGCGCTTTGCTTCTGTGACAAAGCTGTTGCCCGGCCCTACGATCAGATTTACAGGCTCGATCTGCTCTGTGCCATAAGTGAATGCCGCGATGGCCTGGGCTCCTCCCACAGCGTAGATTTCATCGATCCCTGCTGTGTCCATGGCAATCAATGTCTTGGGATGGATCCGGTCCGTCCCTTTGATCACCGGCGAACAAGCCGTGATACGTTTGACTCCTGCCACCTTTGCAGGGATCCCCAGCATGAGAGCCGTGGAATAAAGCGGGTATCCGCCTCCTGGCACATAGCAGCAGCAAGAATCCACTGGGATGACACGATGCCCCAAGAAAATCCCAGGGCCTGGGGAAAATCCTTCTAGTTCTCCCATAGTTCCCTTCTGCGCTTTGGCAAAAGCCTGAATATTGTCTGCCGCCTTTTTGATGTCCTCAATATCGCTTTCCGAAACCTGCTTGTACGCTTGCTGAATTTCCTCTTTGGAGATCCGCAGGCAAGTTCGCTCGCATTGGTCAAAACGGCTGTTATAATCCATCAAGGCCTCATCGCCATTTTTCACTACGTTTTCAATGATTTCTCCTACTGCCTGGCGGAGCCTGGCCCTGTCTTCTTCTGTTCTTTGCTTGGCACTTTTTAATGCTTTCACTGCTTGTTCCTCCTTTTAAAGATCATACTTCAATTTTTTTCGGGAAAGCTGGGCCTGTGTCATATTGAGGAATGCCGCTGCCTTGCGGGTAGAGCCTTCCTTTTTCAATGCGTACTCGATGAGCCGCTTTTCCTGGGCCGCGATAATTTCTCCAAAAGAAAAATTTTGTTTTCCCTTCAAGATCTTTTTCATGTCAAAGACAACATCGTCATAAAGTCTCTCGTTGATCACGCTGTCTGCGTCTTCTTCTCCGATCACATTGCCTCTGCTGCTGATAACCATACGATGGACCGCATTTTCCAGTTCCCTGACGTTTCCCGGCCAATCGTACTTGTACAGCCTGCCTATGGCTGTCGGTGAAAAAGCCTTCTCCAACCCATACTTTTTGTTGTAGGATGCCAAGAACGCATCAGCCAGCACGTAGATGTCTTCCCGTCGCTCCCGCAATGGCGGCACGTCGATGGTACAGATGTTCAGCCTGTAATAAAGGTCCTCTCTAAATTTTCCTTGGTCCACCAGCTTTTTCAGCGGAATATTATTGGCGCAGATGACCCGCACGTTCACTGATAATTGCTTCGTCCCGCCGATGCGGAAAAACTGGTTTTCCTGCAGGACCCGCAGCAGCTTTGACTGCATGTTCAGGGAAAGCTGGCCAATTTCATCTAAAAACAGAATACCATGGTTGGCTAGTTCAAAATAACCCTTTTTTCCGGAAGCCTGCGCACCGGTGAAAGCCCCTGCCTCGTATCCGAAAAACTCGGATTCCGCTAGGTTTTCCTGAATAGTGGCGCAGTTGATCTTGATGCATGGCTGACTGCTGCGCACACTGTTTTTATGTAGCAGGCCCAGGATCTTTTCTTTTCCCACGCCTGTTTCTCCTTGTATGATCACATTACAGTCATAGCCCGCGATGTTCAGGACATCATCGATCACCGCCCTGGTGGCCGGGCTTTGGAACACAAAGTCATCGATCTTTTCGGATTTTTTCAGTAGCAGATTGCGGGCTTTCTTCTCCGTCAGATCCCTGCTGTTTCCTAGCTTTTCGTAAAACTGATCCACCTGCTCCAGCTCGTCCTTCATACGCCGCAGGTTGCTGACCGTATACTCAAAATAACTGTCTGAATACTGGTCTGGAGAATAAGCCTCCAATTTCTTAGCCATGCCTTCTGCGATGAGGATCGCTGTGCTGTAACCATTTTCTAGGCTGGTGAAAAATATCTTTCCTCCGCAGACGGTCATCAACACGGTTAGAGTCTCGGAACCAGGCAGGTCCTCGGTGTTGATGGTCACGTCTACCAGGCTGCGCTCCTCTTCATAGATCCGCTCAAAGGCATCCAGCGGCTTTCCAATGTCCGTGATGATCAGCTTGTCCACATAATGGGCCAGCAACTGGCCCGCTTCTTCCTCAGAGAGCATTCCCAGGCTGGCCTGATCCGCATCCATGACTGCCAAAATCCGCACGTCATTTTCTAAGGCGTGTTTTAGGCTTCCCGCATAAAAAAGCGTCGTGACGATATCCTTGCCAATGATCATGATTTTCATGCCCTTGTACACCGTTTCGCTAATGGTTTCAAAGGTGGAGGCCTCGTCTAATGCCGCCAAGGTGTAATTGATGGAAAGACCTTTAGGCCTCTGGTGGATGGGAGAAGCTTGAAACACGATCGCATGGCCCTCGACCACAATGTCGCCATAATTATAATCGATCTCCTTGATTTGCCGTAAACAAAGAGGAATCCCTGTTAAAGTCGCACAGACAAGGACCGAATCTCCCGCTTTATGGTTGGATCGTTTTTGAAACTCGCTGCCCATTTCTTCCAAGATTCCGTAAAACATTCCGCCGCTGTTTGTGAATGGATTGTGCAGCTTGCCCCTGCGCTCCACAATGTCCATGATCCGGGCCATAATCTTTGCTTTATCATAAGCGCATTCGCTGCAGATTTGCTGAAAGCTGTCTCGTTCGATATGGAGCCGTTCGACTTTAATCCTCGCCTCATTTTCTGAAATCGCCCTGCTATTGTCCAGTTTCCACGCTGTCACGGGCGTTGATCCTTTTGGCTCTATGACTCTGCTGATCCCAAATCGATCTTCCATGATGCCTCCTATCACCCTCTGATTCGCAGACTTTTGTTACTGTCTTATCATACCCCAACGTCTCCCTTGCGTCAATCAATTTTTGAATCGAATTCGAGTTACTTTTTTGCGGTTCGAATCGAATTCGAGTCGTTTTTCAGGCATTAGTTTGCTGTATTTTCTGTCAATTTTTTTATTTTCCTTGAAATTCCAGCATTTTTAGATTTTCCTAAAATCATCTCCCAAGTTGGCACAGAGCTTGCTTCAATATATAAGCAGAAAGCAATTAAATTTACAATAAAGATATTTATGGAGGTAATTACGATGGTTGATAAGAAAATGGTTTTAAACGATGGATATGCGCACGCTGCGAGAGCTGGTCTGGAATCATACTTGAAAGATGAAGAGCTGATCAAGGTTTACAAGGAAAAGATCATGGCTCACGCAAACGAGTGCAAATGCGCACTCACAGAAGAGGAAGTGCTGGATTACATCCACGAACAGATGGAAGATATCGATAAACTCCAGGAAAAGAACGATTCTCCTATTGATCTGCGTTTCCACAAAAAAAGAGGTTAAGCGCTCCTGAAAGAGCACAAGTAAATAAGTAAGTAAAGTATGTGAAAAGACGAGCGAAACGAAACCGATTCGCTCGTCTTTTCTGTTCCAGAGGATCAGGACTCCCATGAAAGGCTCGGGATTCCCTGATCCCTCCTTTATTTGTTCATAGCAGCAGTGCCATGCCCTGCTCTATGGCAAAGACCGTGACACAGGCTCCCAGGGCCACCAATAGCAATCCTTTTTCCCGAAAGGCCATGAAAATCGCTACCACCAGCCCGGCCACAGCCGCTACCAGCTCGGTAGTGGAAAACAAAATGGCAGGGAAGGTCATGGATGCGAGAGCAGCGTAGGGCACGTAATACAAAAAAGATTTAATGAACGTATTTTTGATTTCCCGGTCCATCAGCACTAGTGGGACTATCCGGATCAAGTAAGTCACTACTGCCATGACCGCCACATAAATATAAAAACTCATGGATTCACTTCCTCCTCCCTGATTGGATGGATGATTGCGCCAATGGCAGAGGCCAGTACCGTGCAGATGATGATGGCAAAGCCTGGTGAAATTTCTTTCAATCCCGGCAAAAACCACAAAGCTGAACTGAGCACAATGGCGATGAAGATGACAGCCGCAATGGATTTTTCTTTCTTGGCCGGCGGGATGATGATAGCCAGAAACATGCCGTAAATAGCGATCCCCAGCGCACTGCCAACAGCTGGCGGCAAAGCGGAGCTGGCTGCCGCACCAAAAAAGGTACCAGTTGTCCAAGACGCAATACATACGGACATGACTCCATATATATAATGTTTGCCCACCTTTCCTTCTTGCGTGCTGACTAAAGCGAAGGCTTCATCTGTAATGCCAAAAGCAATGACGCACCGCTGCCATTTGCCTATACCCGGTTCCAGCTTTTGCGATAAAGACAGGGCCATCAATGCGTATCGCAGATTGATGATCAGTTGAGTCAAAGCCATTTCAAAGTAAGGCGCAGCAGCCGCAATGACTGTCAGACCGGCGAACTGTCCGGCAGAAGTCAGATTCGTCGCTGAAATCAGAGCAGCTCCCCCCGCCCCGATTCCCTGTGCCGCAGCTGCCATGCCAAAGGTAAAACCCACCGCCAGATAACCGGCGCAAATCGGTATGGCATCTTTCATTCCCTTTGCGATTTTGTTTGTCATAATGCCTCCCGCTCTTTATAGAGCCTATTTCAAAATTATTTGCATTCTATCAATAACGCGCACGATTCGCAGCAAGGTTTGTCCTCCTGCCGTATGTCGCAGCTATAGGCGATTTCCTCAAATCATACGCCTTATTATTTTATCATATTAAAGGAAACATCCCAAGCTTGAATTTTAAGTAAAATTATGCTATTCTTTTCTATAATGGAGGTGCCTATGAATATCACACAAGCCATTGAGGCCAGGAAATCCAGAAGAACGTATCTTCCTACTCCGATAGACCCCAAGCAGATTGCGCTTTTAAAAAGCCGCATCGAAGAATACAATGTGAGATCTAGTTTGGGTATCCGTTTTTTGGAAAACGGCGAATTTGCCTTTTCCGGTATCCGCAAGAGCTATGGCATGTTTAAGGGCGTTCGTTCTTTATTTGTCATGAAAGGTCCGAAAAGCGATCCGAATTTAAAGGAGAAAATCGGGTATTATGGCGAACTTTTGATCCTAGAAGCAACCGTGCTGGGACTAGGGACTTGCTGGGTTGGCGGCACCTTTGACAATTCGGGCATACGGACAGGAGAAGGGGAAGAGTTGGTCTGCGTCATCACAGTGGGGAACGTCTCTAAATCGGAAACCCTGAAAGAGCGGATGATCTACAAGGCCATTCACCGCAAGAGCAAATCCATCCAAGAACTATCGGAAATCGTGGGGGAATGTCCGAGCTGGCTAAAAGCAGGGCTGAAAGCAGTGCAAAAAGCACCTTCCACCAGGAACACCCAGAAAGTATGTTTTCTATACGAACCAGGAAATCTCCGGGCTAGGGTTCCGGAAACTTATAAATTCGATCTCGTTGACCTGGGGATCGCCAAGCTTCATTTTGAGCTAGCGGCCGGCGGTCGTTTTGAGGCTGGAAACGGGGGAAGGTTCCTGCCTTCCAATAAAGAGTGACCCGTCTCGCTCGTGGCCTGATTAAACTGTTTTCCTTCTAAGTTTTATATACCAAAAGGAGCCTGTCACAAAACCGTGCCAGGCTCCTTTTGCATATGTCGTTTATTCAAAGTCCTCGTCATCTTTGTTTTTAAACTTTTCGGCCACTTTCCAGCTAACAGCGGCAATGCCTGTCAGCAGCGCAGTCGCCACACCTAGGCCTATCAGCAAATCCTTTGGATTTTTATCCTGATCTCTTGTGATGTCTTCCAACAGTTCCTCATCCTTTTTTGAAAATCCTAGCTTCATTTCCTTCTCCTTTCACCCTGTGAGTAATAACGATTTGAGCCTATTCAGCCTTCTGCGGGCTGCTGGACGCAATATATTCTTTGTTCATCAAAGCGTTTACTGTATGATGTATTTCCAGACCCACAAAACTAGGACACACTGCAAAAGCAACACGCACGGAAATCCAATCGTGAACCTCTTGTGCTTTGTTTTGTGATGAAAAAGACGCATTCCTGCGATCCCTCCTAGCCCTCCGCCTAGGATCGCAAGCAAAAATAGATTTTTTTCTGGAATCCTCCACAAGCCTTTTTCTGCCCTGCGCTTGTCACATTTCATGGCCGCAAAAGCGGTCAGATTGATCACGAGCAAATAGAGAAAGACCCATTTCATTTCTTTGGCTTTATTGGTGGATCGCTGGCTCTGGCTTGTACGATAATATTATCCAAAACAGTCCCTAACTCCACCTCCGAACGTTCAACTAAATTCGACAGGTTTGCGTCTGTCGTTTGTTCTATATTCTGTATGGTATTTTTCAAGTTGGCCCGAATGCCTGAAATATCAGTTTTCAGGTCTTTTTTGAGAAGTTTCACGTCTTCGTTCAGCTCTTGTTCCATACGATCTCCTGTTTCTAGAGCTTTGATGTCGATCCGGATATCTTCTCGGAGTTCTGCTGTCTGTGCCTGCATATTGTGTCTAAAATCCGCAACCATATCCTGCATCTGCTGGTGCATATCCTCGATATGCAGCGTAATGTCCCGATTAATATTATCCATGGAGGTCCGCAGTTCTTCTCCCAGCGCGGCAGTATCCTTTTCAATTTGCGTGTTTCCAGCCCGTATGTCATCATAAGCCTTCATCAGCCTTATTTCCATATCTTCTATTTCCATGATGCCTCCATTTTCTTTTTTAGCGTTATGATTATCCTACCATAAGACGGGAATTTTTGCAAATCTATTAAGACAGGTTTTTGGCCTGTTTGATTCTCTCATTTTATTCCATCACAGCACCTTTGTCAGCCGAGGAAACGTTTCTCTGGTATCTTGCCAGCCAGCCGGATTTCGCACCAAAGTCCGGGGCAGTGTGATTGGCTTTCCGCTGTTCCAACTCTGCGTCGCTGAGTTTCACGTTGATCTTAGAAGCCGGGATATCGATTTCAATGATATCGCCTTCTTCTATATATGCGATGTTTCCGCCTGCGGCGGCTTCCGGTGCCACATGACCAATGGAAGCGCCTCTGCTGGCTCCGCTGAATCTGCCGTCTGTGATCAGAGCCACGGTCTTATCAAGTCCCATGCCCGCTAGAGCACTGGTCGGATTGAGCATTTCCCGCATTCCTGGACCGCCCTTCGGTCCTTCGTAGCGGATCACCACCACGTCACCATCCACGATCTTTCCACCGTAAATAGCTTCGATTGCTTCTTCCTCGCAATTGAACACCCTAGCCGGACCAGAGTGAGACAGCATTTCCGGTGCCACTGCGCTTCTCTTGACCACGCATCCATTCTGTGCGATATTGCCCCACAAAATAGCGATGCCGCCAGTTTCACTGTATGGCTCTTCCACCGGACGGATGATGTCATGATCCTTTACGTTAGTGCCTTCCATGTTTTCGCCCACGGTTTTTCCCGTAGCCGTGATCAGGCTCTTGTCAACCAGCCCCTTTTTATCCAATTCACTGAACACGGCCATCAGCCCGCCAGCTCTGTTTAGGTCATGCATGTGAGTGCCGCCCGCAGGAGCCAGATGGCAGAGATTCGGGACTTTGCCGCTGAATTCGTTAAAAATTTCTAAGTTTAGCTCCACACCCGCTTCATTGGCAATGGCCAGCAGGTGCAGCACGCTGTTGGACGAACAACCCAGAGCCATATCGCAGGCCAATGCGTTGCGGATGGATTTCTCGTTGATAATATCTCTGGCCGTGATATTCTTTTCCACCAGATTCATGATCGCCATGCCCGCATGTTTCGCCAAACGGATCCTACCGCTTTCCACTGCCGGGATGGTCCCATTTCCAGGAAGGGCGATACCAATGGCCTCACAAAGGCAGTTCATACTGTTAGCCGTGTACATGCCAGAACAAGAGCCGCATCCAGGACAAGTGTTCTGCTCAAACTCCTGCAGTTTTTCATCGTCGATCAAGTTCGCTTTTCTAGCGCCAACCGCCTCGAACATCTTGGAAAGGCTGGTTTCCTCATCATTCACCAGGCCTGACATCATTGGTCCGCCAGAACATACCACTGCCGGAATATCCATCCGCACCGCAGCCATGACCATGCCCGGAACGATCTTATCGCAATTTGGGACCAACACCGCGCCATCCAAGCTATGTCCCATGACCATCGTTTCCACACTGTCAGCGATCAATTCCCTGCTAGCCAAACTATACTTCATGCCCACATGGCCCATAGCAATCCCATCGCAGACCCCGATAGCCGGAATCTCAATGGGTGTGCCACCAGCCATACGCACGCCAGCCTTCACCGCCTCAGCCACCTTGTCCAGATGCATATGCCCCGGAACAATCTCACTCTTTGCTGAAACCACTGCGATCAACGGGCGATCCAACTCCTCCTTCGTATATCCCATGGCGTAAAACAAACTCCTCATAGGAGCCTTTTCCACGCCTTGGGTCACATTTGCGCTTCTCAATGCCATAATCTTCAGTCTCCTTACTTATAAAATGGGACAGACACCCCACGCATCCGTCCCATTCGTTCATTCTTACATGTTAAATTCACTTATGCTCGCGTCTTACCGTTTTCCACCTCTTACTCAATATTCCTTCGCAAAATATTACAGTTCTACCTAGTAGAAAGCATATCCGAGGCATATCTACCTTATTTAAGAGTGTTTCAGAAAGACGCATGCGCCAACATATCTTCAAAATCCCCCCGCAAAATTGTAAATTTCAGAGAAATTATAGAAATATATTCTAAAATCTTTCAAATCATAATCAAATCATCCATAATTTCCGAGCAAATCACTCTTCTTCAGCCCAAAACGCAATTTTTCCGTCAAAACTCCCAAAATGTTGGCGTTCTCAGCTTCACCTCCAAGCCGCAAGCCGACGAGGCATAGCCAAAGTAAAAGTTCTTGCGCAGGCTGCCTCCACAGACCGCAGGTCGAGGACCAGCAGCCGAAGCAAAACTTTTACTTCTTTAACCAACTCATCATCTTCCTCAATTCAGCGCCGACCTTGCACAACAGATGCTCGGATTCCTTTCTCCTTGTTGCCAGGAACTTCGCTTTTCCGCCAGCCTTGAATTCCTGAATGAATTCGCTCGCAAACGTACCGTCCTGGATCTCAGAAAGAACTTTCTTCATTTCTTTTCTTGTTTCTTCGGTGATCATCCTTGTACCGGTTCTGTAGTCACCATATTCCGCTGTGTTGGAGATGGAGTATCTCATCTTGTCGAATCCGCCTTCATTGATCAGATCAACGATCAGTTTCATCTCGTGGATACATTCAAAGTATGCCATTTCCGGTTCATAGCCCGCTTCTACCAGGGTATCGAATCCAGCCTTCATCAGCTCTGTGACACCGCCGCACAGCACAGCCTGCTCACCAAACAGGTCAGTTTCCGTTTCTTCTTTGAATGTGGTTTCCAGGATCCCCGCACGTCCCGCACCGATGCCGGAAGCGTATGCCAGAGCGTAGTCCTTTGCTTTTCCTGAAGCATCCTGATAAACGGCGATCAGGCTTGGAACGCCTTTGCCTTCCGTGTACTGGGATCTTACTGTGTGTCCAGGTCCCTTTGGAGCGATCATGATAACGTCAACATCCTTTGCTGGAGTGATTTGGCTGTAGTGGATGTTAAAGCCGTGAGCAAATGCCAGAACATTTCCTTCTTTCATGTGCTTTGCGACCTGTTCTTTGTAAATGTCCGCTGCCAGTTCGTCCGGTACCAACATCATTACGATGTCGCCAGCTTCCGCCGCAGCTTCGATGTCCATGACTTTCAGGCCAGCAGCTTCTGCCTTCGCAGTGTGAGCGGAGCCTGCTCTCAGACCTACTACTACGTTAACGCCGCTTTCATTCAGGTTCATGGCATGGGCATGGCCCTGGCTGCCGAATCCGATGATAGCAACGGTTTTTCCATCCAACAGTCCTAAATTACAATCCTGGTCATAGTACTTCTTAATCATTTTAAAATTTCTCCTTTTATATGTTTATTTGAAACTCAATATAGTTGCCTGAATTAAAGGTTCCGTTCCTGGATGCCTCGTTCGATTCCGGTGATACCAGTCCGGCAGACTTCTGCGATGTCATAGCAGGACATCATTTCCATGAAGCCGTCCAATTTTTCCGGTGCGCCGGTTAGTTCTACGATCATGCTGTCTTTAGACAAGTCGATGATCTTACCTCTGTAAATTTCAATGATTTCACGTATACCGCTCCTGTCGTTTTTGTCACATTTGATTTTGACCAGCAGCAGTTCCCGATAAAGGCTGTTGCCTGCGTCCAGCGTGAAAATATCTCTTACCACTTCCAGTTTTTCCGTCTGGGTCAGAATCTGATGCAGCGACTGTTCTGTTCCATTAAAGACAATGGTAATCCTGGAAATCTCTGGATTATTGGTGGCGGAAACAGTCAGTGAGTCGATGTTGAAGCCCCGCCTGCCGAAGAGGCTGACGACTCTGGACAGTACATTTGATTGGTTGTCCACTAATATACTGATGACTTCTTTTTTTAGTATCTTGTCCATGTTTTTCTCCTTCCTATCCAATGATCATGTCTTCAATGGTTCCGCCGCCTGGGATCATTGGCAGCACTCGTTCATCCGCAGCAATGGCACAGTCGATCCATACCGGTCCCTTTTCCTGCAGGGCTTTTTTGAAGACCTCTTCAAACTCTACTGGGTCAGAGGCGGAAAATCCCTTGGCCCCAAAAGCTTCTGCCAGTTTCGGAAAGTCGGTCTTCCTGCCCGGCGTGGTGGAGGAGTACCGCTTTCCATAAAAACTGGTCTGCCACTGGTAAACCATCCCCAAGACTCTATTGTTCATGATGATAGTTATAATAGGAAGTTCTTCGCTTACCGCTGTACAGGCTTCGTTCAGATTCATATGGAAGGAACCGTCTCCAGTAAAATGGATGACCCGTTTATCCGGGCAGCCCACCTGTGCGCCGATGGCCGCGCCATAGCCAAATCCCATGGTGCCCAGACCGCCACTGGTGATGAAGCTTTTGGTCCTATCGTGCTTCAAGTACTGCGCTGTCCACATCTGGTGCTGTCCAACGTCTGTCACGTAAATGGTTTCTTTATCTGTCAGGTCGCATACTGCTGTGATAATCTCACTTGGGTGAAGGGCTGCGTCCTGGCATTTGATGTCACCGGTCTTTTTCTTCCATTCCGTGGACTGGATAACCCATTCCTCGTGCTCTTTCTTTTCAATCAATGGAAGCAGCTTCTGGAGAAAATCTCTTACATCGCTGATCACGCTTTTATCAACGATCACGTTTTTGTTGATCTCGCTCTTGTCAATGTCCACCTGTACTTTTTTCGCCCTTTTTGCGAACTTGTTGGGATTCAACGCCACTCGGTCACTGAATCGACATCCCAAGGCAATCAACAGGTCCGCCCGATCAACGGCCCGGTTCGCCGCAATGCTGCCGTGCATTCCGATCAGGCCCAGGTTTCGTTTGTTTTCATAGCCCAAAATCCCTGCCGCCATCAGCGTGTATGTAGCTGGTATATCAGCTTTTTCCAGCAATTCGTTCAGCTCATCTCCCGCTCCTGACGCAGATACGCCGCCGCCAAAATAAATCACTGGCCGTTCAGCTCGGTTGATCATTTCCGCGATTTCCGCAACTTCCTTTTCGTCTGCCAGAGGTTTAGGCTTGAGCGGTAATGGCTTTGCCTTTTTATAGTCAATGGCCGCTGCTGTAACGTCTTTTGTCACATCAATGAGCACTGGCCCTTTTCTCCCGCTATTGGCAATGCGAAAGGCTTCACGCAAAGCGTGTTCCAAATCTTCGACTCTATTTACGAAGAAGCTATGTTTTGTGATGGGGAGGGTCACGCCTGTGATGCAGACCTCTTGAAACGCGTCCCGCCCAATCAGGCTATCCGGCACATTGGCCGTGATGGCGATCATTGGAATGCTATCCATGAAGGCTGTAGCGATCCCTGTCACCAAATTGGTGGCTCCTGGGCCGCTGGTAGCAAAGACAATACCTGTCTTGCCCGTGGCTCTGTAATAGCCATCCGCAGCATGAGAGGCTCCCTGTTCATGAGCAGTCAGAACGTGCTTGATCTTGTCTTTATATTCATACAGCGCATCATAGATGTTGAGAGCCGCACCGCCTGGATAACCAAACACCGTGTCCACATCGTGCTCTAACAAAATTTCTGCGATTAACTGTGATCCTGTTAATTTCATTTTGTATTCATCCTTTTCCACTAAAATTCTCGTCCGCTCTTATATATACACTATTTTTGGATTGAGTACAACCTATTATAACGCTTTTTTTGAGAAAATCAACCACTTTTTGTTCAAATTCACAATCTTTTTTTGTTTTTATAGGTTATCTACACAGTTTTTGTGTTTTTGATGCAAAAGACGAGGTTTTCCATTTTATTGCTGATGGAGCAATCAGGGTAGTTGGCGATTTGTTTTCTTGAAAAAAGCGTAAGATTCAGGGGCAGCTTTCTTCGCCAGTGGTGAGCGGGGTGGCGCAGGAAGGGTTAGCGGGTTTAAAATTGAAAAATATAAATTTGAACCCGCCGATCGTTGATGAACTAGCGGTACTAAATCCTAAAAACACGAAATCGAACCCGCTCGAAGCTGATGGGTGGCGGGTTTAAACCATAGAAACACCAGAATAAACCCGCTCCGCAAATTTCTACGGCGTGCCAAATCAAAAAAATCAGCCTTTAAACCCGCCAGAGTTTTCATAGCGTACGTAGAAAAAACATCCGAGGCAAAAGCCAAAACCACTTTTCCCCGGATGTTATCGTATATGCTTAAATCCTCTTTCCTCCGCATGGGTATGTTTCGGCACAAGCCAAAGGGCCGCGCCTGACCTGGCTCCATTTATGCCAAAATGCTCCTATATCTCTTCCATGGCCTTCAGCCCAGGACTGACCCGCAGCTGACAGCCCGTTGCCGCCTGAATCTCTTCTAGGGAATAATCTGGATGCAGTTCGGTCAGCAGGACGCCTTCCGAAGTCACTTCCATGACTCCCATTTCTGTGATGATCAGATCCACCACTCCCAACGCCGTATAGGGCAGCGTGCATTCCTTCAAAACCTTTGGCTTACCTTTCTGGGTATGCATCATGGAAATGATCACTTTTTTTGCGCCCACCACCAGGTCCATGGCGCCGCCCATCCCGGCCACCATTTTCCCAGGCACGATCCAGTTGGCCAAATTTCCATGTTCATCCACTTCCATGGCACCCAGGACCGTCACGTCCACATGTCCGCCTCGCACAATGGCAAAGCTCATGCTAGTGTCAAAAAAATTAGCTTCCGGCGTGTAGCGCACGAAACAGCCTCCGGAATTGATCACGTCAGGGTGCTCTTCTCCTTGCCTGGTTTCTTCGGAAAGGCCCGTGAAGCCATTTTCAGAATGAATGACAATATGTGTGTCCTCCGGGATATAGTTTGCCACCAGGGTGGGAAGCCCGATCCCCAGATTCGCTACATCGCCATCCTTGAATTCTTTTGCGGTTCTTGCCGCAATCCTTGCTTTTAAATCAGCCATGGCTGCTCACCTCCTACGATCCTGTCTACGAAAATCCCCGGGACTTCAAAATTATCCGGATGAGTTTCTCCGATTCTAATGATTTTTTCCGAGCCAACGATCACGGTTTCCGCTGCCATGGCCATGATGCCGTTAAAGTTCTTTGTTGCCAAATTGCAATGAAAATTTCCAAAATCATCGCATTCCGAAGCCCTGCACAAAGCGAAATCCGCAGCCAAAGGCATTTCCAGAAGATAAGCCTTTCCATTTATGGTCATGGTTTCTTTTCCCTCTGCGATTATGGTTCCTACGCCAGTGGGAGTCAGCACGCCTCCTAATCCCGCAGCTGCGGCCCGGATTCGTTCCGCCAGAGTGCCCTGAGGGACCAGAGTGCATTTCAGGGTGCCCTCGTTCATTCCCTGTCCTACTAGCGGGTTCATGCCTACGTGGGAAGCAATCAAATGATCGATCATCCCTTGCTCCAGCAATTTTCCCACGCCTCTTGCCGGGCTTCCGTCCTTTGCGGGAAGCCCTCCGTCATTGCAAATCACGGTCAGATGTTTGACACCTTTACGAACAAGGGCTTCCATCAAAATTTCCGGCGTTCCTGTGCCAAGAAAGCCGCCTACCATAATGCTCGCACCATCGTTGATGTCAGCCACCGCCTGGTCAGCTGTCATGATTTTCCGTATCATTTCTTTCCCCTCCTCTCAAACGAATTTCCGAAAATATTTCATGTTTTCAGGATTATATCGATATGTCCCTTCCTGGATGCCTGATACGATCTTTACCACTTGGTCATTCACAGGCGTCGGTGCGCCATATTGCTCTCCTGTTTCACAGACCACGCCATTAATATCGAAGATTTCACACTTGCGGCCTTTCATCAAATCCTGGGCCATGCTCGCGGTCAGTCCATGGTGTGGTGCCCAAATCTTGCGAATCAAAGCAATGGACTTGCAATCCGTTTTTTCGTCTCCCATTTGGAAAGCCTCATAAAAATCATAACCTTCATATGGCTCCATGGTCACGCCGGCAGCTATGGCGGCCTCCAGACATTCGTGACCGATCTTCAAAATCAGCCTCATAGCCACGTCATCATCCAGGACCCCGCCAAAGGTCGTGCCCAGCGCTGTGGAGAGGCCACTGAAGGTAGCGTTCATCAAAAGCTTTGTCCAGCGCAAACCAAGCAGATTTTCGGAAACTTCCACCGCGCACATGGATTCCAAAACTTTTTTCGCCAGTTTCACCCGATGGTTGACAGGCCCTTCCAAGGAACCCATGGTAAAAGCCAGCCTTTCTTTTCCTGATGTCAATTCAGAACATCCCGGGCCTCGAAACGTTGCGCCCCATCCAACGGGAGCACCCACCACTCTTTCCTTTCCAATGTGCTTGCTCACTGCATATTCCGGGATGCCGTTTTGACATACGCAGACCACGCTGTTTTCATCTATGTGCTCCTTTATCCTTGGGATCGCAGTGTCGTTATAAGTTTGCTTTGCCATATATATGATCAAATCATATATGCCTTCCATTTCTTCGGGCGTGATGGCCTTGACCTTTTGCACAAAGTTAACGGTCCCCATGACATGCGCTCCGTCTTGATTCAATTTGTCAACATGTGCCTGATACGGATCTATTAGGACCGTGTCGTACCCGGCTTTTGATATAAATGCGCCTAAAATCGTCCCTAAGGATCCCGCGCCCATTACTGCTATACGCATTTTCTCTCCTTTCTGTCTTTCGTGTCTAATGCGACACATGATCAGCTGTAACGTCTCCAATATTCTTGCCTGATTGGAGCAAAGCCAGCTTCGCCGATTCTCTTTTGGAGGCGGACTTTGTTGATATTGTGGAAATACTGCGAAGGATATTTCCTAATAATTAAAAAGCAAATACCATGCCAAATTTTATTAGGACGAAACTCATGGCAGCGTCTGTTATTTTCTTGGCAGAGTTGATTTATGTGTTTGATTTTTCGGACATCGTATGATATATTAAACAAAATCATACATATGCGTATTGGGGAATCAGGAGGAACTCATGAAACCGATTAATTTTGAAGCCGGTTATTATTCCAATCAACAAACATTGACTAACCAGGACCTGGTCAACGCCGCTTTGGAAGCCGCCTGCTTTACTCTCATGGTGGATAAAAACGGTTATATCCGCTTTATCAGCGAATTATATGCGGAATACTTGGGAGAACCCAGAGAATATCTGTTGGGCAAGAAGGTTGAAGAAGTGATACCCACTACCAAAATCTATGACGTTTTGGCAAGCGGAGAGCCGGTTTCCGGAAACACGTTTGAATTAAAGGACGGACGCACGCTGGTATGCAATTGGACCCCCATCAAAGACTCTTACGGAGAAGTCAAAGGCGTCGTGGTCATGAGCCCCCTCAATGTTCCCGATGCCATGGAGGATCTGTACAAAACCATCCACCAACTGAAAGTCACCAACGAATTGCTGGCCAATCAAGCCAAAGGCCGCACATACGCAGATTCCATCATGGATACCATTATCGGAGATTCCGCTCCCATGATGGAAATCAAGTCCATATTGAAGAAAATATCAAACACCGCCATGCCCATCCTCCTCACCGGAGAAAGCGGCTGCGGCAAAGAGGTGGTGGCTAACGCCATCCACAATTCCAGCATCCGCAAAGATGCGCCCTTTATCAAAGTCAACTGTGCGGCCATCCCCAAAGAACTGATCGAGTCCGAGCTCTTCGGCTATGAAGGCGGCACCTTTTCTGGTGCTTTGCGGGGCGGGAAGGCCGGCAAATTTGAGCTAGCCAACAACGGCGACATCTTGCTGGACGAAGTAGAAGAACTGCCCATTGACATGCAGGCGAAATTGCTGCGGGTCCTGCAGGAATATGAGATCGAAAGAGTCGGTTCCGTCAAGCCGATCCCCCTCAACGCCCGCATCATTTGCTGCAGCAACAGAAACCTGGACACTTTGGTGGCGCAGGGGAAATTCAGAGAGGATTTTCTATTCCGCATCAATACCATGGAAATTGAGATTCCACCCCTACGGGAGCGAATGGACGATCTGCCTCTCCTTTCAGAGGTGATCATAGAGCGCATCAACAGCAAATATCAGCTTTCTATCGACTCCCTCAGTCAAGAGGCATTGGATTATCTCATGTCCTATTCGTGGCCGGGGAACGTCCGTGAACTGCAGCATTCCATCGAAAGAGCCTGCGCATTGACTGATAATCGGATTCTCACAAAAGAGGACTTTGCCTTTCTAAAGAAAAAGATCGGAAGCGAAACCGCCCGCCCTATGGAGCCGGAGCATGCGTCCATACAATCCAATCTAGTGAAAGAAAAAAGCGAAGCCGAAAGACATGCGTTTCTGGCTGCTTTGGAGCAAACCGGCGGAAACAAAACAAAAGCCGCCAAGCTGCTGGGGATCTCCAGGAGCACGTTTTACGAAAAGCTGAAAACCCTGGATCTGGAATAAAGCAAAAGCCTCAGCCTCCCCTCAGCTGGCACACATTTTGCATTTTATATCTATGAATCATGAAAATTTAACATCCTGGCTGCGTCTTGCGGGCAGTTAGCAAAAGAACGATCGGAGGATATAAAATGGCAAAGAAAACTATCATTACAGCAGCAGTGACCGGCGCATGGCCGAAGAAAGAAAACAATCCCAATGTGCCCATCACTCCATCTGAAATCGCAGATGACGTTTACGCATGTTGGAAAGCCGGTGCGGCCATCGCACATCTTCATATGCGGGACTCGGATGGAAACGGCACCATGAGCACAGAAAAATTCCAGGAAACCACTGCGCTCATCAAAGACCGCTATCCTGACTGCGATATCATCATCAATCTCACCACTTCTGGAGACATCCATGCGGATGACGATCTCCGTCTGGCGCACATAGAAAAGCTGAAACCCGAAATGGCCTCCTATGACTGCGGCTCCATGAATTGGCTCCACAGCGGACTGTTCATTAACTCACCGGCGTTTCTGGAACGGTGCGGCAATCTGTTCCAGAAGCTGCATGTGAAGCCCGAAATCGAAGCCTTTGACCCTGGGATGATCGCCAACGCAGCGTATTACTTAAAGAAAGGCGTCCTCAAAGCCCCACTCCATTTCCAATTCTGTATGGGATGCGCCAATGGAATCACCGGATCCGTGAAAACCCTGTTATTTATGAAAGAAACCATGGAACAGCTCTGCCCAGGTTCTACCTGGTCTTGTTTTGGCGTTGGCCACAGTTCCATGGAGATCCTTTACGCAGCCCTGGCTTTAGGCGGCCACATCCGGGTAGGGATGGAGGATAATGTGATGTACGCCAAAGGAACGCTAGCGGACAGCAATGCGCAATTCGTGAAAAGGGCCGTCCGGGTCATCGAAGAGTACGGCAATGAGACTGCGACTCCTGACGAAGCCCGCCAGATCTTGTCCCTGGCATAACAGATGGGAGGAATCGATAAAATGACTTGGGGAGCCTTTTATCTCTATTACCACTGCCCAAAGTGCGGACTAAAATACGAGTACGCTTTGGATCTGCTCACGGAATTTGGTGACACCTTTGGCTTTTGTCCTAAATGTAGCGTCATGGGCATTTATGAAAAGGAAGGGCCGCGCCAAATCGATGACGCAATGTATTTGGAAGTGGAGGCCGACTAGCAGACGCAGCCATGCCTGTGATGAAAACTGCCGAAATCCTGTCAGCGTCGCAGGCTAATATTTCACAAAAAACTGACCTCGCATTGGTAGGATTTTATCCTAACCCATGGAGGTCAGTTTTCGTTACAGAAAGTCCAGATTTTGCAACTAGATCATCCATGATAGATCAGCTATCTGGTTTAATTCCTTCTTGAATTCTGGCATTTCCCTCAGCGGCCCATTACCACCCCTGATACTCGGTACGGTTGATAATATCCAGTTGGCACGCAGGGTTCATAGTGTGGAAGTAGGCTTGATAACTTGCCACTCGTACCAGCAGGTCCCGATAGTTTTGCGGATCTTTCATGGCCTTTCTCAATACTTTGCTGGAAATCACGTTGAACTGAATCTCTGCGACTGGGTTGTCGTTGATCGCCATGATATAGTCCACGAATTTCTCAATATCCTCATCCGTTGCCAGCATTTGCGGGCTCATCCTTTGATTCATGCAATTTCCCATGGACATTTTTTCCTGCGGGAGCTTGGCATTGGACCTTACGGATGCGGATGGCCCGTGGGTATCCATTCCATGCACTGGCGAGCTGGTGTCGCTCAGCGGCTGGTATTTCCTATGTCCACCTGGCAGGGCCGCCACAGTGCTACCCATTCCAGTAGGTGGCGTTCCCACAATAGTGGACGTGATATATTGCCCGCCCTGTTTCGGAAGCATGTCTTTGCGCAAGTTGATTTCATCTACGATATCGCACCAGGTATTCATCAAATAACATGCGTTTTCATCTGCGTAGTCAATGTCGTTTCCGTATTTAGGCACTTGATTGATGTCATAGGCCAAGAGAGCTTCGTAGCCTTCCCAGTCAGCGTCTATGGCCTTGATCAATTCTTCCCAGGAAACTTTCTTTTCTCTGAAAACTAAAGTATCGATGGAAGTCAGCGCATCCGCCGCAGTGGCGATTCCTGGAAACCAAAGGGTATAAGCCGTGTACCAGGCTCCACCTTCACACAAATCTTTTCCTTTCTGGATCGGTCCTTCCATCAAAGCGGAATTCAGTGGACTGTAGGAAAATTCTGCCTGCGCATCCATCTGAATCTTCACGGATTTGCAGCTGAACTCGATCCAGTGGCGGAATTGGGCCTCAAAGGCCGCTTTCAATTCGTCCATAGAAGCGAAGCCGCGCGGATCCCCTGTTTCAGGCCCTAGCTGCTGCCCGGTCAAGGCGCACTTTCCGTTATGCAAAGTCAGTTCCAAGACCTTTGGAACGCTGATTAGGGCCACGAAGGTGTTGGGCTGAGAGGAAAACGGCAGAATCAACTCCGTGCAGCCCACGGTGATGTATTCCCGCAGATCTTCCATAGGCAGGTCAGGGTATTCTTTTTGCAAGCATTCCAAAGCTTTGTTGTCGTAAAAATACTTTGGCTTTCCCCTTCCCAGGCGGATCACCTCGGCCACCCGTTTGATGAAATTCCTGTCGCTTCCGTCAAAGACTCGGATCCCGAAATCCGGGTTTTGCAGCCCTAATTCTTCTTCCGCGTCCATGAGCACATAAGACATTTCATTGACCGCGTCCTTTCCGTCCCGTGTCTGTCCGCCCAGGGTCATCTGAATCCCCAGTTGATACCCCATCTGGGTCTGGGCGTTGTCATAATTGTAGATTTCCGCATGCTCGTTGGTCTTGATGAACCACATTTGCAGCAGTTCGATGGCCTCGTTCTTTGTCAGTTCCTTGTCTTCATGAACAGATTTCACGTAGTACGGATACAAATACTGGTCCACTCTGCCAAAGCCCAGGGACACGTTGAGCACTTCGCACCAGCACAAGAGATGGATGAAGCTGATGCATTGCACGGCTTCCCAAAAGGACTCCGCTGGTTTTGCCGGCACTTTCTCGCACACCCTGGCGATCTCCAGCAGCTCTTCTTTTCTCTTTTGATCCGTCTCCGCCCGCACCTGCCGCCTCGCTTCATCCGCATATCGTTTGGAGTAGGCCATGGCCGCATCCAGAGCGATGATCATGGCCTCATATTCCAAAAGCTTCGCTTCTCTGTCAAAGCAGTATGATTCAGCGGCCTGGTTTTTGTGATAGATCACATCCTCTTTGATGGCCTCTAAACCATATTTTAGGATTTTGGGGTAATTTACCACAGTGTGGCCGCAGTCCGTTTGCACCATCAGCCCGCCGATCACCGGCGTTGTGGGATATGCGCCTTCCAGGGCGCAGGTTTTATCTCGAGTTTCCTTGTCCATTAAATCATCAAAAACATGACGCTGCAGGCATTTGTCTTTGAAAAACGGCAAAATGGTTTCCCGCAACTCTTTCCGCTGCTGGCTGGTGATCACAAATTCATCGAATCCCCTGTTTTCAAAATCTTTTACAGGATCATCCATTTCATCCGCGGTAAACTGATAATAGTACTCACCGAAGAACGGCGCTCCTTTGACTTTATCCGCCACGTTTCCCACGATCAGTTCGTCCGGCTCGATACGGATGGTTTTGTCCCGCAAAAATACTTCCAATGCTCGGGCCCGCTGGATCACGCGAGGCTGGTCTTTGTACGCCTCGTACGCTTTCATGTCCGCGTAGGCCCGTTCCAAGTCAAAGGCGGGTTTCGTGTTGATGACCCGGTCCACCCCCTTCATGACCCTGTCTGTACAGTGCCTTCCTCTGACCCTGGCCCAGGTTTCCACTTCTCGTGGGTCTATCAGTTTTTCTTTTAATTTTTCTTCCATCGCATTTACTCCTTTCTGTTATGATGTCAATCTCTGATTCGAGCTTTTAACCGATGATTTTCGCGATATGGCCCGCTTCGATAAATGCCTGCTGTTTTTCCATGATGTAAGCCCTCGAAACATCCTTCATGCCATGGTAGGGGTCATCCAGGCCGATCTTGTGATACCGGGAAGCCCCTAGCCGGTGAAAAGGCAGAAAGTGGATCTCCTTTAGAGATTTCAGCTGACTCGCAAGGTCCATGACGCCTTGAAAATGTTGGTCATTGTCATTGATGCCGGTAATGATCGGGCACCTTAGGTAGATATCTTTTCCCATTTGATCCACGTACCGCAGGTTGCTCAGTATGGCCTCGTTGCCTTTTCCCGTGTATTTTTTGTGCGCTTGGTCATCTATCAGCTTCACGTCCCAAAGGAAAAATTCCGTATAAGGAATCACTTTTTCCAGCACAGCCTGCTCAACGTGGCCCGCTGTGTCAAATCCAATGGATATATTTTCTCGTCTCAGCCTTTCCAGTAATTTCACCATCTCTTCGCTGATATGCAGCAACGCTTCTCCCCCGGAAAACGTCACGCCGCCTCCGGAGCGTTTGTAAAACGCCCTGTCTTTTATAATTTCACGGTAGAGTTCCTCTGCGGAATAGATTTGTCCGATAACAGAGAACGCCGTGGAACAGCAGACCCGCACGCATTTGAAGCAATTGACGCATTTTTTCCATTTGACCGACACTCCCTGGTTTTGATCAAAGGCGATCGCCTGCTTTGGGCATGCCTTGGCGCACGCTCCACACCTGATGCACTTTTTCTCCAGAAATGACAGCTGTTTTTCAAAAGATCTGGACTCAGGCGTGGAGCACCAGGCGCAGTCCAGATCGCAGCCCTTGAAGTGTACCATGGTTCGTATCCCCGGTCCATTGTGAGTGGCCATTCTGGAAATCTCCAATATACGCAGTACTCTGTTATCGTTCATCTTCCCACCTCGATTATTTCTTACTGAAAGCTTCGCTGAGGATCAACACCACCAGTGCTATTACCATCAGGGCCGCCATGGCGTACAATCCTGTGTTATATCCGGAAATGGACTCGTATCCGCCGCCAAGCTCAATCAGCAAACCCGTCACATAAGTGGCGCATGCGGCACCAATGAATATCCCTGTGGTAAGAACAGAGTTAGCGGAGATGTTCGCGTTATCTGGAACCGCATCCTGTACTCTCTTGTACATGACTGGATAGACCGCGTTGGAGCAGCAGCCGATCAACAGTTGGAGAATAATGATCCAGACGATGCCCTGGTCGATATATTTCATCAGATAGAACATCACAGCTAGCCAAGCGAAACAGATGATCAGCGTCTTTTTCACGCCGAATTTGTCTGAAAAGCCACCCCAGACAATCTGTCCCAGACCGCCGGTGATGGCGTAAATGACGCTCAGGCTGGCGACCGCGGAATAGGAGTATCCAGCCACGAAGGCCAGGTACAGCGGCATCCAGAACATCAGCCCGATATAGGAAAACTGACAGCAAAATCCCATGATAGCGGTCGTCCACACTTTCTGATTTTTCATGACTTGCCCCAGAGGTATCTTTTCAACATGACTGCTACTCTCTGCGCTTTCCACGCTTTTCAAGGCCGGCGTCATTCCCTGGGCCTCGATTTCTGACTCCAGCCTGTTATAGCGTTCTTTTGTGGAAAATTTGTTATATCCCAAGATAATCAGCACCCCGAGGACTGGAAACAGCAGGAACACTAACTGCCAATGGCTGTCTCCCAAAAGGCTCAAAAGTCCAGTGACTAAAAATCCTCCGATCAATGTGCCCCATGGATAAGCTGTGTGGTGGAAACCCAGCGCAAATCCGTTTCGCTCTTTGGGCCACCATTCTACCACTGCTCCCACTTCGCCATTTTCACCTGGGGCGGAAAACAATCCTCTGAACCCCTGGAAGATCAAAAGCACCATGAATGTGCAACAGATGGGTGAAATCCCGCACAGTGCCATGAACAACAGATAGCCGCCGGAAATCACGCTAACTCTCGTTTTCATTCCCGCACCGTGTCTCCCATGCTCTACCCACCTTGCCAGCGGGATGCAGCCAATGACCATGCCGATGGCGCTGATGGTGCCGATCAAGCCGATCTGCGACGCATCCACATGGAAGGTGTCAATGATATACGGCGATAACCTGTTTGTGATCTCTCTCCCATTAGCATTCATGGCAAAGAGCAAATATAGGAAAAACATTGCCTGCCACGACAAGGCTGGGGTTTTATGCTTTACGTTCATACTTGTACCTCCTAAAAACTTAACGATTACATATTTTTTTCAGTGATAACTCGCAAACGTCTGTGCGCCATGTCGCAAAAGCGAAAACAGCGAAGCAATGGATCCTCATGGTCCCTATGATTCCTGTTTTCACAGACCTCCTGCGAGAAGGGGAAGCCGCTCTTGGCAAGGCTCTTTCTTTGTCTTTTCGCCCCAGCTTTAGCTGGCTAGGCAAAAGGACAGCGTAAGTGAAATTCCGGAAATATCGGGAAATATCCCAAAGGGTATTTCCTATGTAATAACATACGCAATTACTGTGCCAATTCAAAAAAACAGTTCATTGAGCCGAAAAAGCCCGCCATGCGCAGGGCTTTAAAATCATATTTTCTGCGGAATAAAGGTATCGTATGCTTTAATTCACATAACTGGCTCCAGTACTGAGAGGGCAAGTGGAAACGTGATTGTAAGATAAGATCACAATCGCAAAGGTCTGTATTGTCCGTCAATTCAAACATATTCGCCTTAAAATCGTCCGGTTTTTTGTACGATTGAATGATTCGCAATGGATTGACGCCTGCGTTTGTTGCCAAGAGGCTGAAGGAGGCGTTAGACTAGGGGCGTTTTTTAAGACGCATGGATAACAGCGTCCCCGGGCGCTCGAACTTTAAATCCTGCTTTAAAAAACAAAAAATATCTGAGAAATAAAATGCTTTTACCACCAATAAAATTTTTCTCCGATTGATGGTAAAAGCATATTGTGCGATCTCTTTAATTTTAGAACAAAGCCGGCTTCGCTGATTCTCTTTTAAAGGTGAACTTTGTTGACATTCCAGAAACATCGTAAACGATATTTCCTATACAATAAAAAGACGATAACCGCCACCTAAACACGCAGCACTTGATCCTGCCATAATCCTTTTGCTTAAAATCTTGCCGCAATTTCTGCGGACTGTCGCTTTCAATGGATGGCGGCTCGGATTTCTAAAATTTTGTCCAGCGTCACTTCCGTCAGTTCCTGGATTTCTTCGACCGCCCAGTTCTTTTTCAGCAATTTCGTGATATGGATCCGATCTTTTTCTTCCGCAGTTTCTTTCGCTGCCCTTGCGGCTCCTCTTTCCTCCGCCTCTTCCTCTCGAATCTCATAAAGTTCTTCCAACGTGATTCCCGTCAGCATGTTGATCACCTCGCTCCCGTGCTTCCTCAAAAAATCTTCCAATATCCCCTCTTTCACACAACTCTCGACGCTCGCTAGGATCGCTTCTCCCGGTTCATCCCGTCCAGCTTTATGTGGCTTCTCACTCGCTCTATGAACTGGGCGTACTGCTTCAGCGTGGGACTCCGCTTCAAGATCGGGTGCCCCTTGTGAAGGTGGACATGTGCTCCACCACGGAAAGAGGACTGAAATCGTATCGAAAAGCCAAATCGTTTTGCCCACGTCTGTACAGGGCTCCCCGCAGGGTGTCGATCTCGATCTTTCCCTCGCCCTTTCGCTCCGTGCCTTCCAAGGCGTTGAGCAATTTCAGCGCGGCCTTTTTTTCGTTGAACAGCAAACGGAACGTGCCGTCTTTGAATTCCCGGTTGCTGGCGTATGGAGTCGTGTTTTCTTTCAGTTAATTTGATCAACGGTCAGCAAATCCGTGATAATTTCCATAGAAGAACCAGGCTCGTACTTGTCCCTTGCTTTTTCTCCCAGCTCCTTCATCACTTTTCGGGTACCGGGCCTGGACAAGACCTTTGCCCCATGACCCGCTGTCACTTGCTGGATTCCCTCGGGGAATCCAAATCTGTCATAATCCCTTCCAAAACAATGGCAGAAGTCTGTTTCTACTCGTTTCATTTTTATCACCTTTATTTCTTGCGTTCACAAATTGTCATTTTATGTATGTTTTTACCCAGTTCAAATTGACGGTATCTCCCACATCATAAAATATAGAAGCCGCCCTCCGACAAAATCGCTTTCTAGCACCCATTCTATAGATGCGATATCTTTTGAGGTGTCTGAACGCAGCTGACCCAGGGCGGCATTCTATTTGAAAGTATGAATCAATATTGAATCACTTTCTTTTCATATAATTTCTTTTATTTCTGTGCTAGAATATCCCAATTCTTCTAAAATCCGCTTTGTGTCTTCTCCTAAAAACGGCGCACCCTTGTCGTAAGTAGCTGGTGTTTCAGTCATGAACATTGGATTTCCTGTGACTGTATAGTTCCCAATCCCAGGATCATTGATTTCTACAATCAGATTTCTTGCTTTTGTCTGCGGATGTTCAATGATTTCGGGTATTGATAAAAGTGGCGCATTTTTGACTTGTTTTTTTCTAAGCAGTTCTTCCAATTCCGCTTTTGTCTTATCTTTAAAGAAGCCGCTGATTTCGTCAGTTAATGCATCATTATTAAGACACCGATCTTCATTTGTAATAAATCTTTCGTCTTCGCAGAGCTTTTCATTTCCAATTGATTCACAGAACCTGCGAAATTCCGCATTAGATGTAATGCCGATTGAAAACCAACCATCTTTGCACTCGTACACATCACATGGCGCAAATAGATACTTGTCCGAATTTCCCACCCTTTGGTGATTTTCACCATTTACTGTATTCGCTAATATATGTGGTTCTAAAATTCCAAATATACAATCAAACATTGACAGGTCAATCCTCGAGCCCTTCCCGGTTTTTAATTTTTTCCGATATGCCATTAAAATCGCTAATGCGCAATTCATGCCCGTAAAGCTATCGCCAACCGCTGAACCACAGCGAACACCAGATGTGCCCGCAAAACCAGTCATCGCTTGGAATCCTGTAACAGATTGAATGACATTATCATAGGCCGGAAGCTTTTTTAATGAACTTGTATGCCGAATCCCAAATTTCCCTATTGACAAAGCCACCGTCACCCCTTATACTAATGAATAACTTTTGAAATTTCATATTGTTGCGTTGAAGGGAATAAATCAGCACGCATGGATTTCACAGAGAGCAGCCGGTTGGTGGAAAGGTTGCGGGATTCGCCTGTTGGTGTCTCACCCCAGAGCAAAATCTTATGAGTGGGTCTTGGTGATAGCCTTAAGACCAATAAGAGTGGTACCGCGGAAGTTTGAATGATAAACCTTCGTCTCTTGTGCAGGAAACTGCATGAAAGACGTAAGGTTATTTTTTATGAAAGAAAGGAATTGTCTTGAAATGAAAAACTACGACAAATATCAGGTGGGGTATTTCCCCCCGCCTCAGACAGAATTTGAATGGCACAAAAAAGACCATGTAGAAAAAGCGCCTATCTGGTGCAGCGTGGACCTACGGGATGGAAACCAGGCACTGATCGTTCCCATGACTTTGGATGAAAAGCTGGAATTCTTCCAATTCCTCGTAAAGCTGGGCTTTAAAGAAATTGAGGTAGGGTTCCCAGCTGCGTCCAAGACCGAGTACACGTTTCTCAGAAAACTGATTGATGACAATCTGATCCCGGACGATGTGACTATTCAGGTTCTGACCCAGTCGAGAAAACATATCATTGAGCGGACCTTTGAATCCCTGGTGGGGGTGAAAAAAGCGGTGGTGCATTTGTACAATTCCACTTCGCTAGCGCAAAGAGAGCAGGTCTTCAAGGCCAGCAAGGAGGAAATCATTGAAATCGCTGTATCAGGCGCAAAGATGATCAAAGAGCACGCAGTCCACTATCCGGACACGGAATTTCAGTTTGAATATTCGCCGGAAAGCTTTACTGGCACGGAAATGGAATTTGCCAGAGACATCTGCAACGCAGTCATCGATATTTGGCAGCCGACCCCAGAGCAGAAGGTGATCATCAACCTGCCAGCCACTGTTTCCATGTCCATGCCTCATGTTTACGCCAACCAGATCGAATTCATGAGCAACAGCCTGCACAATCGAGAAAACGTGCTAATTTCTCTCCACCCACACAATGACAGAGGAACTGGCGTGGCTGATGCGGAGCTAGGCCTTTTAGCAGGCGGCGACCGGGTAGAAGGCACGCTCTTTGGAAACGGCGAACGGACCGGGAACGTAGATATCGTCACGCTGGCTATGAACTTGTTCTCCCACGGCGTTGACCCACAGCTGGACTTTTCCAACATGCCAGAAGTGGTAGAAATGTACGAAAAATTCACGGACCTGAAGGTACATCCGCGCCAACCTTACGGTGGTCAGCTGGTATTCGCGGCTTTCTCCGGTTCTCACCAGGACGCGATCGCCAAGGGTATGAAGTGGAGAAGCGACAAGGGCCTCCACCGCTGGACGGTGCCGTATCTGCCGATCGACCCGCAGGACGTGGGCAGAGAATACGAAGCAGACGTGATCCGCATCAACAGCCAGTCCGGAAAAGGCGGTGTTGCCTACATCCTGGAACAAAATTATGGTTTCGAGCTGCCAAAGGCCATGCGGGAAGAAGTGGGCTATTTAATGAAGGGAATTTCTGACAGTGCTCACAAAGAGCTTTCACCAAAAGAAATTTTCGAGGCTTTCAGCAAGGAATACATTAATTACTTTGACCCCATCGATATTACAGATGCGACGTTCAAAAAAATTTCCACTTACAAGTCCGATGACGGCATGATTGTGGATATGCATGTGGACATCAATGGGGAAACATTTGAACTCAGCGCAGAAGGAAACGGCAGACTGAACGCTGTTAACAACGGCCTGAAGAAAACGCCTTACAATTTTGACTACTCCCTGGTCACTTATTCGGAACATGCTCTGGAAACACGCTCCAGCTCTCGGGCAGCGGCCTACATCTGCATCCAGGACAGCGAGGGCCAAAAATATTGGGGCGTAGGTACTCACGAGGATATCATCCTGGCTTCTGTGAATGCGCTGGTAAGTGCTTTGAACCGAGAAAACAAAGTGAAAAAATTTGTAAAATAGGAGGAATCGCATTATGGGAATGACAATGACACAAAAGATCCTTGCTGCTCACGCTGGCCTGGATCATGTGGAAGCGGGCCAGCTGATCCGGGCAAACCTGGATATGGTCTTAGCCAATGACATCACCGGCCCTGTAGCCATCAATGAATTTGAAAAAGCAGAGTTCGACCAGGTATTTGACAAAAGCAAAGTTTCTCTGGTCATGGACCACTTCACACCAAACAAGGACATCAAATCAGCAGAGCAGTGCATGCAGTGCCGGACGTTCGCACGACGTTTTGATTTAGATAATTTTTATGATGTAGGAAACATGGGGATCGAACATGCCCTGCTGCCAGAAAAAGGTCTGGTGGCCGCAGGCGACGCAATCATCGGAGCGGATTCCCATACCTGTACCTATGGAGCACTAGGTGCGTTTTCCACTGGTGTTGGCAGCACGGATCTGGCTGCCGGCATGGCCACGGGCCAGGCTTGGTTCAAGATCCCTTCCGCATTAAAATTTGAATTGACAGGGAGCCTTCCGGAAAATGTTAGCGGCAAAGACGTGATCCTACACATCATCGGCATGATCGGCGTTGATGGAGCGTTGTACAAATCCATGGAATTCACAGGCGAAGGCGTAAAGAGCCTGTCTATGGATGACCGTCTTTGCATCACGAACATGGCCATTGAAGCTGGAGCGAAAAATGGGATCTTCCCAGTAGATGAAATAACAGAAGCTTACATGGAAGGCCGTGTGAATCGGAAATGGACCAAATATGAGGCTGATCCTGACGCAGAATACGATGAAACCTATACTGTTGATCTTTCGGCTCTGCGACCGACTGTTTCTTTCCCGCATTTGCCTGAAAACACCAAGACCATCGATGAAGCGGGCGACGTTCCGATCCAGCAGGTGGTCATCGGTTCCTGCACCAACGGCAGGCTCAGCGACATGAAAATCGCTGCTGAAATCTTGAAAGGACAGCATATCCATCCTGACGTGCGGGCCATTATCATCCCTGCCACTCAGCAGATCTACAAAGAGTGTATCAAACTGGGATACTTGGATGCTTTCATTGACGCTGGCTGCGTGGTTTCCACGCCGACTTGCGGGCCTTGTCTGGGCGGACACATGGGGATCCTGGCCGCAGGCGAACGCTGCGTGGCAACTACCAACCGGAACTTTGTAGGCAGGATGGGACATGTGGACAGCGAAGTCTACCTGGCAAGCCCTGCCGTAGCCGCTGCTTCTGCTATCGCAGGCAAGATCAGCGGACCGAAAGGAGGCAAATAGCATGGACGCAAAAGGAAGAGTACATAAATACGGCAACAATGTGGACACGGATGTCATTATCCCAGCAAGGCACCTGAACACCCAAGACCATAAGGAGCTGGCATCCCACTGCATGGAGGATATTGACAAAGACTTTGTCAATAAGGTGAAGGAGGGCGACATCATGGTGGCTGGCGATAACTTTGGCTGCGGTTCTTCCAGAGAACATGCGCCAATCGCCATCAAAGCCAGTGGCATCAGCTGCGTCATCGCCACGACTTTTGCTCGAATTTTTTACCGCAACTCTATCAATATCGGGCTGCCGATTCTGGAATGCGCAGAGGCCAGCGAAAAGATCCAGGCGGGTGACGAAGTCACCATTGATTTTAACACTGGGATCATCACCAATGTTACAAAAAATGAGACTTACCAGGCCCTGCCGTTTCCTGAATTCATTAAGGATATCATGGCAAAGGGCGGCTTGATGAACAGTCTGAAATCATAGGGGCTAAAATATCGACACTGACATTTCCCATATTATACAAGAGCGGCTCGCATTTTTGGCGGGCCGTTCTCTTTGAAATTTCGTTATTTATGTTTTATCTTATATACACACTTTTGAACTTCTATGTTTTTATTCCATCGATGTCGTGTTTTTTCTAGTTGACAGCAGGCTTTTCAGTGCTGCTCCGCAAAAACCGATGGCAATAATAGTGATGGCCATGAGGCCGATTATAAATTTCATGTTGTTCCTCCCTTTATTGAATACATACACACTTTTTATGATCGTAAACATCGCTGTGCGACATTTCTAAATCTTAACAAATCCGTCTTTAAAAAATACATGATAAAGCCAATTCTGTTCCATGCCTAATGAAGCCAACTTTTATGCTTTTGGCATTTTATGTTTGATGGCTGCCCCGCAGAAACCAATGGCGATCACTGCTACGGCCATGATGCCAAATAATACTTTCTTCATAGATCTTTCCCTCCCTGCTGTTTGCGTTTCTTTCTTGAATCACTTTACACTCTAATTATAATCCTTAATTATTAACGAATCCATGCCTTTGTCTTACGAAATTCTTACATTTGCGTAAGGATCGACACGATTACTGGCGTTTTGATAATTCTAATCCAAAAAGCGCCACTTGCGTCAATGCTTTATCGCCCTCGCTTCTTTCGCTGCCCTCAAATCAGCTTTTGAATACAGTTCCAGTATTTTTTGCTCCTCAATATTGAGTTCCAGCATGTTCATAATCGCGATCATACGCTCCTTTTTTTCGCCTTCCGCCATTCCATCTTCAAATATCAACCGTCCGACCTTTGTCATAGTGATTTTCCCCCCTTATGATTTCTGCGTCCGCTCTGTCAATAAATTTATCGCTAGCCACTAAAAGCCCCGCAAAAACAAATTTTTGTTCCTGTTCATCGCCTATACGCTTGGCAAGATCAATGATCTGTTTGAGCTGCTCCCGTTTGCCTATCTTTCCCTTCTCAGCCAAAGGCAACACAATCAATTGCATCAATTCCTGTTCTGTCAAGTTTTCGTCGTGCTCTATTTTCTGTCTGACACTTCGGTAGATGCCCTCTGCTGGCAACGATCTGATAAAGGCCTGTTCCATGTGCAGTGCCATGCATCCCATGCGAAAGGTGTCTTCTGCCTGTTCCACGTCCCCAGTGTAGATCACAACCATCCTAATATGCCAGGAATCACGGTGTTCTCCTTATAGAACCGCTTCACGATCCTGGCGATATAGTCCACATATTTGATACGATCCTCTACTGTGTTCTCAGATTCATAATCCACCAAAGCATATGTATGATCTTCTAACAGAAACAAATGATCCATGCGCAGCTCGTTTGCTGACACCGCAGGCAGGTTCGTAGGGAGGACGTCCTTGATCCTAGGCAGGTTCAGCCCATAGGCAGCAAATGATTTTTCTTTGAAAGATTCGCTGAGCACTTTGAACTCAATGTCTTTGTTCTGGTATGCGACCCCTTTTGACACTATGACCCCTCCTCTCATAGTGTAACATATCATGTGCGCTTCTACTACACCGGCTCTATATTCTGATCCAATGTCTTTCCAAGATAAACGTTGACTTCCGTTTATCATATGTAAAAATATTTATATATTTACTACATTTTTACTTTTCACCTATTATATCACCATAATCTTCCAAGTCAAGCATTATCGTTCGACAAATATGAAGTTATAGTAAGTAACCTATAGCAATAAAAAGATAGCTATACAAACATTGCCTGTTTAATCTTAGATACATTACACCGCTAAGAACAGAAAACACCATAGTAGAAATTCCGTTCCATATTTCAAGACCTACCCCTCTTGACACAAAATGAAACGCTCCCCATGTCATAGCCAATATAATACCGCCAAAAGGAATTGGGCTTTCTTTTTTCAACAGAGTTTCAATCGCTTTTTGCCCGTATATTATGATTAGAATAACAAGCAGCACTTCAAATATATAGTATAAATATTGCGCACAAAATTGGAATACAGTTTTACCCTGTGCTTCTCCGACAATCTTTAATGTATGCCAATCAATGAAAGTCATAATTTTGCAGCCAATGAAACAAGCAAGCGTTACGATCCAACTTTTTGAGGAAATCTTATCCCTTTTGCTTCCCCTTTCTGGAAAATGATAATGCTTCCTTGAAAAAAGCAGGAGAACACCAATGAAAAACGCCCACATAAAAACCATTATGATACAATGAATACTTCTTTGCTGCATTGTATAATTCTGTATGTCTACATGCAGAAATATAACTTCAATTGCAAATATTGACAGATATTCAAGCAAAAATGCTCCAAATGAAAGTAAACTCAGCCATAAATATTTTGTCCATTTTACTTCTTTAACCATTATCCTCTCCTTATGAAATTCCGTTTTTTCACTTTTTGCAACTTCCCGACAAATGGGAAGTTAGCTATTATCTTTTCTTATCAATTATATAGGATTGCAGGCTCTTCTGACATCCATTCTTTTCATAAAATCCCTCTATTCCCGGTTGTGAACCAAAGTATAGCATAGCAGGCATATTATCTTTTGCCAGTTGAAACATCAAGTCCTTTATCGTCCACTTTATAGTACATTTTCACACCTCCATAACTTCTGGTTGATTCACTTACCTTTGTCACCATTATATCACTGGCCGGTCATGCCCGCAATTTAAGGCTCCCTCGCAGAAAACAATCCCCTGAAATTTGCAAAACCCATCGATTGCGTTTATAATAGAGCCTATACTATACAGAAACGAGGAGATGCTATTATGAATTACAAAATCGCAGTCGTTCCGGGCGATGGGATTGGCCCGGAAGTCATCGAACAGGCCCTGCGGGTCCTGGACAAAATTGGAGACACATATAACCATACCTTTGAATATATGAAAGTCCTGGCCGGCGGCGCAGCCATTGACACAACTGGCGGCTGTCTGCCCCAGGAAACCATTGATATCTGCAAAAGCAGCGACGCAGTGCTATTGGGCGCAGTAGGCGGATGGAAGTGGGACACTCTGCCTGGCGATGAGCGCCCAGAGCGCGCACTTCTTGGGCTGCGCAAGGAACTGGGCCTGTTTGCCAACCTACGGCCCGCTATCCTCTTTGAAGATCTAGCCCAGGCGTGCCCCCTGAAACCAGAAATCATCAGCGGCGGTTTGGACCTGGTAGTGGTCCGTGAACTGACAGGTGGCATCTACTTTGGTGAAAAAGGGCTCAAAGAAACAGACCTGGGACCCGCAGCCTATGACGTAGAGCTTTACTCTGAAGAAGAGGTCCGCCGTATCGCTGTGGTGGCCTTTGATATGGCCATGAAACGGGGCAAGAAAGTCACCAGCGTTGACAAAGCAAACGTGCTGGAAAGCTCCCGCCTCTGGAGAAGAGTCGTAGCAGAGGTATCAAAGGATTACCCAGAAGTAGAATTGAACAACCTTTACGTTGACAACACAGCCATGCAGATGGTGCTGAATCCAAAACAATTTGATGTGATCGTCACTAGCAACATTTTCGGAGACATCCTGTCAGACGAAGCCAGCCAAATCACTGGTTCTATCGGCATGCTGCCATCGGCCAGTCTGGCAAAAGGAAACTTTGGCATGTACGAGCCAGTCCACGGTTCCGCACCGGATATCGCAGGACAAAACAAAGCGAATCCAATGGCGACTATTCTTTCCGCAGCCATGATGCTCCGCTACACCTTTGGCCTTTCCAAGGAAGCTGATGCGATCGAAAAGGCTGTCAAGGATGTCCTAGCCGCAGGTTATCGCACACCTGATCTGATGGCAAACGGCGGCAAGGAAATTGGCACAAAAGAAGCCGGCGATTTGATCGTGGATTTTATCGCATGAAATCAACACCCGGTTCTAACGCTTCGGAGCGTAATTATGTCTGCTGCCATTAGAAAGCCCGCATGCCAATGGAAAGTGGAACTGCGTAGTCCGCAAAGAAAAGTCGAGAAATGTGGGGCCGCTGACCATGCCCGAGATAAACTGAACCCTTGGGGTCCGGCTAAAAGACTGGTGAATTGTGTATTTAAATGAATCAGTTAGAAAATCGAAAAGAACGCCTGATTTTATTGTGTACAAATCGTTATTTTGGCGATTTGTACACAATCCTTTATTTTAGGCCTTGTACAGAGCCGCATATCAGCCAGAAACTCCTTCTAAACGTAAGGGAAACTAAAAAATTGCTCTCAACTGCAGTCCTATGCTTCGGTTCTGACCGGCCATTCCCATTGCTTTGATCAAATCAATATGCCTGTAGGCGGTTCAATTCCCATTTCCTCCTCAGCGGACGGCTGATCCTCCTCCGCATCCATCATGAAATAGACCATATCCACATGGGCGATCCCATCCTGCAAATATTTGTCCGATATGCGTTTGAATCCCAAAGATTCATAAAATCCTTCTAAATACAGTTGTGCGGATATTTTTACAATATCCTTGTCCAAATAATTCGTAATAAAGAATAGTGCTTTTTTCATCATATGCCTAGCAAGGCCGATCCCCCGGTATTCATAATGCACCGCTACCCTACCGATGCTGATCTCGTCAAACTCTTGTCCCTTGTCCAAAATCCGCAAACACCCCCAAATATGCCCATTTTTTTCAACAAACAAATGGTGGGCCTTCCGATCTCGATCATCGCAATCCGGGTAAGGACATTGCTGCTCTACAATAAACACGTCTGACCGCAGCTTTAAAATTTGATACAATTCTTCTGTTGTCAACTCGGTAAACTTTTTAATTACGATTCTCATATGCTTATTCTCCGATTTCCTATCTGTACCCTCTATTTTATCAGAAAGTTTGCGCTGTGAAAAGCAGAACATTTACAAGGTTTCGCAAGTTTGGAAGAATCGCTGCTGAAAATCAAGAATCAGCTGCGTTTTCGATGAACTGGATCATCCCTCTTTCATACATTTCCCCATGATCCCAGTAAATATCCGTATGGCTGCTGTCTTCTACAGTGACGATTTTCTTTTTATTGTTTTCCATGGCCCTGTATATATCGATCCCCATATGATAGGGGGTGACTCTGTCTTTTTTCGTGTTGAACACCAGTACTGGCACTGTGGTTTCCCGCACATAATCGCAGACATTGCCTTCCTTGTAGCTGTATCCCAGCCGCAGCCAAGTTGCCAGACTCCCCATCTTCATTTTAAAGCTCCCGGGAAGCCATGCTGCTTTTCTTGTGAGAAAAACATCAATGATCTCCTCCATATCACTGACTGGACAGTCCAAAATGGCGAAATCCAAGTTCTGCTGCGCTTCTTTGGTTCCTAAATAAAAGCCAATAGTAGCACCGCCAATGGAAGAACCCCAGCCCCCAATCTGCGACTCGCCAGCCCGCTGCCGCACATAATCCACGCAATCCTTAAAGTCTTTACTCTCCCAGAAACCGCAAGTCATGTATTTTGCCTGGTTTTCGCCAGAATCCCGCTGGTCGTACGTCAGGATGTTGTAGCCGTGGGCCATGAGCATCTTTGCCACCGGATATCCAGTGAGCCGATTTCCATTGAGACCATGGGCCATGACAACAGTATCGCGCTTCCAATCGCCATCAATGCTCAGGTAATTGGCCGGAATCATGTGATCGTCAAAGGTGGATGGGATCTCCACCACATCCACATGATACTGGGCTTCAAAAGCGTCCACATCAAAACCATGCCTAGCCAGAGACTCTTTCTTGCACGCCAAAGGCCGCCTCTCCTGGTTGACCGCATGGACGGAAACGTCATAAACATATATGCCCGCTGCCGCACAGGCCGCCCCAGACAACACCAACACGCATATGATCACGATGGCCGTGATTTTTCTTGTTTTCTTTTTCTTCATATTGATATACTTATGCGCCAAGCCACTGGTAAATCACTTTTTGCGTCCTTTTCCATTATTCCACGATGATGCCTGTTGCCGAAAGCAAGCGGATCGCATCAGGGAAAGAGAACTTCGCTTTTTTCAGTTTGTTGTTTTCCAAGGATATACCATAGTCAAAAGCATCCCGAAAGTCTGCGCCCATCAAGTTGTTCTGCTGGAAATTCACGTCCTTTAGCCCTGTACGCCGGAACAGGCTTTTCTGTAAATCGCAATGCTGAAAGGTGCTGCCCTGCAGGTCACAGTCCGAGAAGTCGAATTTCTTCATTTTAAAACTGATAAACAAATTGTGTTTCAAGGTACATTCTTCAAAAGCGGAAAATGGAAGCATCATATTGTTTTCCCGTTCCACATCGTTCCAGGCCATACCCACCAAGGAGCACTGAGAGAAGCGATTGTCAATGGCATCTGTGAATTGATATTTGTTGTTTAAAATCACACAGTCCTGAAACGTGCAGCTCTTAAAACTACAATGCCGGATCTCTGTTTCGTAAATGCGGCAGTTGTGAAACGCGCAGTCCGCAAAGGTCAAATCTTCAATGTAATCGCCCTCATATTGTAAATTTTTAAAGATTTCGTTTTCGTATAACATGGGATGGCTTTTCTCCATTTTTCAATATATTTTCTTGAACCGATTTTTGTGCTTTTTACACCCTAATTGTATACTATAGCATTTGTTTTTTCAAGGCATGCTAGAAAACTCAGAGCCAAAATAGCATCCTCCACCATGGGCATCGGCTCTCCATTCGTTAGCGTGTCTAAGATCAAGCCACAAGATAGCCTCAATATACACGAATTAACCAGAGCTTGTAATTTAAAAAAGCACTCTCATTTTTCATATTTTATATAGTGAAGATTCCGGGGAAACCGTATATAATAGAAGAAAGTGCCATTGCGTAAACAGAAAGGAAACTGGTGGGATCCATGACAAAAAAAAGAACCATCATCATGATTTGCGGCTTTGTGGCGTTCGCTGTTATCGCAGGATTTGTGGCTGCTCAACACACGCTTGCCTTTGATACGGTCATCAGGCAGTGGTTTTATTCCATCCGCAGCGAACAGCTGACCGCTGTTTTAAAAGTAATCACATACATGGGAAACTGGCAGTCCATCACAGGGCTCTGCCTTTTGCTGCTGATCATTCCCAAAACCAGAACGCATTATGGGATCCCTGTTTCATCCAGCGCATTTTTCATTACTCTGCTCAACAAAGGTGTAAAGATCATATTCAAACGTCCCCGTCCCGACGTGAGCCTGCACTTGATCGAACAAGGCGGCTATTCCTTTACCAGCGGCCATTCTATCACTAGCATGGTGGTCTTTGGCTTATTGATTTTCCTAGTGCGAAAATATGTGAAAGATAGGCGGACGGCCAATATGCTGACAGTCTTGCTGTGCGTCCCTCTGGTGTTCATCGGCCTGAGCCGCATTTATATGGGCGTCCATTTTCCAACGGATGTGCTGGGCGGCTGGTGCCTGGGCCTGGCGGTTTTGATGATCATTGTGTCCATAGAAGACCGCCTCACCACAGGAAAAGAGCCAAAGCTTTAAAGTGCAAAAGCCTTTTCCGCATAATTGAATATCATCTATCAACCAATCAAAAAACAAGGCTCAAGGGGGTTCCCCACCACGAACCTTGTTTTTGCTCGCATTATTGTTACTCTCTATGCATACCTGATTTTCTGAAGAGTTCATTATTTCTTTTTATATTTGTACTTGTACGTTTTTCCATCCACTTGGAAAACACAGGATTTCCCAGAAGCACTGCTAATGACCGCAGAAGGATCTTTTTTCGCCTTGACTGTTTTCAGCGTCTTTTTATTTGCTCCCTTCAAGCTACAGCTTTTGAGTGCGATTTTGCTTCCCACGCTTTCCAGATAGTAAACTTGCTTTCCTTTGATCGCAATCCCCCAGCCTTTTTTCGTAATGTTTCGGCTTGTTGGTTTTTGTGTTAAAAATCCACAGAGGCCGCTCCATGACCGCACCAGTAGCAGTGGCAGCGACAAAATAGTTCTTGTAATGATACGGCTCTATGGCTTCCCTCTTCCCACTCAATGTGTAATCCGCCGGGAAAGTGGCATGGAAATTCTTGAGAAACTTCTTCTGCTTCGTTTTGAGGTTCACCACTGTCACATAAGTGCCGGAACCCGAGTCCGAGGTGGTATAAACCAGCGTTTTTCCATAAATCAGCTGGATCCAGCCGCTGCCGCCCTTGTTGACCGTAGCGATTTTCACATTGCCCGTGCCATCGTTCTTCATCCGATAAATATAGTTCACACAACGATTTCCCTTGTATGAACCATGACAGGAATAGTAAATATAGGATCCATATCGATAAGCGTCATAATTTGCTTGCTGCCCGGAACTGACAGGAGTAGCCACGAAGCCTGCGTTTTGGAGCTTCCCATTGGCTATGGCGGCATTGGCTGGAAGCGTGGTGAGTAGCAGCATCAATACAACTGTCAATAAAATATATCTTTTTTCATGGTAGTTTTACCCCTTCATACAAGTGCTCCGCTAGGATTTCCACAGCAGGGCGCATGTTTCATATCACTCTCTATTCATCTACGTAATGTCACGCCATCACATTGGCCGGATCCCGGTCAAAGAAAATGCTCTTGGAACCTGTGGCTAGAGGGATTCCGTAGCATACTTTCACAGCAGGCGGAAAGCATCCCATACGGAGCGCGGCCTGGCCCGCAGAGTAAAGCACTCTATTATCCATGCGATTGTCCGCTGCAACGGAAACAGCTGATCCCATGGCGATTCCCAGATCCGTCAGATTAAAGGCGCAGTGCGTCCCGGCCATTTTCCTCTCTCTGCAATTTTTAAACCCGCACATGCCGCAGCCCTTGATGTACAGCGGATTATCCACCATGCCGATTAACACGACACAGTGACTAGCGTCCACGTTTCCCGCATCTCGATTAAAGAACTCCAAATTGACTTCACCTGCGATATTGCGCATGTGTCTGCTCAGAACGGCTTTATCTTCCCCATCTAAAATCAGAACAATCACATCGTCCACTCCGGAACCCTTTGGCGCAGTCTTGGCCGCTGCCGCCATCTTCTCCGCAACTGCCAAAGCAGCCCTTTTTTCCGCATCTTCACCTTTGTGTATCATATTTGAAACCTCCTTATTATCATCAAGCTTTTGTTACGGGTCCAGGTATTTTAAAATCCATTCTCCCATCATCCATATATTTGACGCAATTGTCAATCAGGTCACGACCTGTTTATTGAAACTCCTGATACATGCCCTTGCGCTGTTGATAAAGCACCATGAATTTCTCCCTGCGCGCCGTTTCATCTCCCATCTGCATGAATGCGTACGGAATACCCGTTTGGCCCTTGGCCTTTTCCCACAATTCCTCAGGGCCTAGCTCTGCGTCAGCGATCACCACCTGATTTTGTGATAAAATCTCACGACTCATGTCATCCAGCAATACCCCGTCTCCGCAGGAAACAACGATCCTTTCCATGGAAGTCAGTTTTTCCAGAGTTTCGTACTCCTTGTTCCGATACTCATGTTCCCCCATGGTCATACAGATCCGCTGAACGCTGCGTCCATCTGCTTTTTCAATTTCTGTGTCAAGATCCATGGCTCGGTAGCCCAGTTCAGCTGCCAGCTTTTCCGCCAGGCCTTTCCGGTCGCTTCCTAAAAATCCAGTGACAAAAATCCCCTTTCCCTGCTCGTATCCCATGTTCCACCTCATTTCATGTTTACAGCCCTATTATACAAGCTTCCGCTCCCAAAATCAAGCAAGCATAACAGTTTCAATCTTGCCCTGCCGCCATCTTTATCGTATAATAGAAGGAAATAACCACGAAAAGAGGAAGGATTATGAAAGAACCGACTTTGATTATCATGGCTGCTGGCATGGGTTCCCGCTACGGTGGTCTCAAACAGATGGATCCCATCACAGATCAAGGGGAAATCATTTTGGATTTTTCTTTATACGATGCCATGATGGCTGGTTTTAAAAAAGTCATCTTTGTCATAAAAGAAGAAATGGAAGAGGATTTCCGGGCCTTAATCGATGATCGAGCGGGGAAACACCTGGAAGTGAACTATGCGTTCCAAAAGCTGGATGACATTCCAGAAGGATATGCGATTCCGGAGGAGCGGCAAAAACCTTGGGGAACCGCTCATGCGGTGCTGAGCTGCCGTCACCTGGTCGACGGGCCTTTCACTGTGATCAATGCGGATGATTACTATGGGCCAGGCGGTTTTCAGAGCATCTACGATTTTCTGCTAAACAATGGGAATGAGCATTGTTTTTGCATGGCAGGCTTTAAGCTGGAAAACACGGTCACAGAAAACGGCCATGTGGCTCGGGGCGTATGTGAGGTTTCTCCAGACGGCATACTGACCCAGATCACGGAACGGACCAAAGTCATGTGGCAGCCAGATGGCATTTGCTATTCGGAAGATGAGGGAGAAACTTGGCACCAGCTTCCCAATGACGCAACAGTTTCCATGAATTTCTGGGGATACACCCTATATATGATGAAAGAAATGGAGCAGCGGCTCCCTGGGTTCCTGGAAAAAACCTTGCGGGAAAATCCGCTCAAAGGGGAGTTCTATTTGCCGCTGGTCACAGATGAGCTGATCAAAGAAGGGAAGGCCACTGTGAAAGTGCTGCCATCACCGGATAAATGGTACGGGGTCACCTATCGGGCTGACAAAGAAATGGTCACAGCCGCACTGCAATCCATGAAGGACAAAGGGCTATACCCTGATAAATTGTGGAAATAGACTTTGGAAGGAAATTCTACGACAGCAAAAGTATCCATGATTTCTCATGATTGAAGCATTTACCGCCAAATGGAGCCGATCGCTCCTTTGGCGGTAAAACGTTGCCATAGTTGCCTTATGTAGCCTGTGTAACGTAATGATTATAATCTTTGCTTTCCTTTTCAGCGTTTTTCAGATCATAATATTGCGTCATAAGCCATAAGGTTTTCTCATCTGTGTTCATGACGCTAGCTGTCTCTGCCATGGATCTTCCCTCTACACAATGATGCTGATACACTAGCCCTGCCATTTCGCATGCCTGTGCTATTAATTCCCCGATCATCATTTTCAAAGATTCCGCAAATTCTGTAACATTTGGACTCGCTTCCAACTCTGCGTTTTCTTTCAACGCTTTGGAAATCTTCTGTATGTTCTGTTTTGTATTAAAACCTTCTAATATGTTTTTCAGAGTATCATAGAGCATGTCCCGATCCTCTTTTTTCATTGTTGCGAATAGCCAAATTATTTCCTGTTTCTCTAATTTATTACCAACCGTTTCTCCTGCTTTTTCTTCCCTTCATCTGGAAGCACAAAAGCAGATTGAATATAGTATTTATTGTTTCCTTCTATAGGCGATAAAATCCACCTCTCATCGTTTGCGGGTCCGTTTTCCGTTCTTATCTTTTCCGTTGATTTCCACTGGACCAATATTCACAGCGCCTCCCCCAGTTTTCAATTCATTTGTTCCAGCAACCTCTATTCAGAAAGTGGTTCAGAAATTTTGATTATGTTTTTATTTCAAAACCGTGGTATAATGAACACAACTAATTAAAACAGCGTTCCGAGGGGAAGCGTTCATTGCATCACGGCTTAAAATCATAGTTTTAGGGGAACGCTGCGTGAAGGCACGCAAAAATTTGGTGCTAGTTGCAAAAAGGGGGATTAGATTATGACAGATTTTTTAATGAAACCAAAAATTGATTTCGCCTTTAAAGAAATCATGATGAACGAACAGGCTAGAGTCGGCTTCTTGTCGGCAATGCTGGGCCTGGATCCATCTGATATCCGAGAAACGAAAATCCTGAACACCAACTTGAGGAAGGAACATAAGGACGACAAGCTGGGGATCTTGGACGTGCGGGTTCTGCTCAATGATGACACGGAGATTGACATTGAGATTCAGCTTTCTCCTCTGGGCGTGTGGGCAGATCGCTCGCTGTTCTACACGGCGAAGATGTACACGGAGCAAATCCATGCGGGCGAAGATTACTCATCCTTCAAAAAGTGCGTAAGTATCAGTGTCCTGGACTTCAAGCTGTTTGGGGACGAGCTGGGTTTTTACTCACGTTTTCACATCTCGGAAGACACCAAGCGTATCCTTTACACGGATAAAATGGAATTCCACGTCCTGGAGCTGCCAAAGCTGCCGGAAGAATTGAAGGAAGGCGCAAGTGACGTTCTGCTATGGGCGAAATTCATCAATGCGGAACGAAAGGAGGAGTTTGACATGCTGGCAAGCAGGAATAAATACATTGAGAGCGCTTACGAGCAACTTCAAGTCATCAGCCAAAGCGCAGAAAAGCGGCTGGAATATGAAGCTAGAGAAAAGGCCATCCGTGACCACAACCAGATGATGTACGAAGCCCGAAGAGAAGGTCTAAAACAGGGCCGGGAGGAAGGACGAGAAGAAGGACGAGAGGCAGGACGAGAAGAAGGACGAGAAGAAGGCCAAAGGAAAGGACGAGAGGAAGGCATTGAGGCTCTGATTTTAGACAATCTGGATGAGGGATTCGCAAAAGACAAAATTCTGACAAAACTCCAGCGAAGATTCAATCTGACTGAGGAGCAAGCGGGTCAATATTTTGACCGCTTCACAAAGTAAAATCGCCTGGAGAGAAACGATCTACAATACCATGAAATATCGCCGTAATGAAGAGTCATTCTCCATGACGGCGATATGGTAAAACGCAATGTTTCACTGAAAAGATCATCCGCAATCACAAACGGATGATCCACCTTTTACTCAAACCCGAGGATCCGTTGAACAATGGATCCTCTTCTTTTTATGCTCCAATATACGACTAGCGGAATCACCGCACAGGCCGCAAGGATTAAAAAGACTCACCTATGCTGGGCAAACCAAAAAGTCCGTCAAAGTGTACTTTGGCGAACTCTCCAATCTAACGAGAAATTAGCTTTAAATAAGCCGATTTCTTGTCATCTTTATTTAAAATGATAGTAGTTTTTTCGGAATTTGTCAACATCCTTTTAGAGTTACTTTCAATTTCTAAAGTTCATCAAAGTACACCTTTACGAACTCCCTGGAAGCATTGAAATCTCTAAGAAAAGTGGGACAGAGAGAAGGATTGATAAAATGCCGATGAATGGAAAATCATTGAAATATACCAATAATTTATAATCTGCGTCCGCCGCAGGCAATATGACTCTTGGCAGGAGTCTGTCATCCAACTGGCTGTAAGAGATATTAATCGTAAATATATTGTACTAGAAAGGAGATAGGGTGTTTATGTCTGTATAAACATCATACAAAAGAGTATTATGTTAATTAATCATGAGAAATTAGGGGAACTTTATAACGGATTAAAAGATGAACTTTCACAACAAATTTTTTTAGCAAGGCTGGGATATGATTTTTCAGGATCTTTGGATGCCATGATGGAACTTTCTTCATTAAACAGAATTAACAGAATTAAGAATAGGGCGCAGCAAGCAACTTGGAGAGAAGAGTTTAAAAGGTTGAAAAGCGAAGGTAAAAAGATTATTCTTTATGGGGCAGGCGCTATGGGCGAGTTTTACGGGGAGAAGATTTTAAAGGGCAGAGAAGATTTTTATGCTTTTTGTGATCGAGATTTCAAAAAATATGCTGAAGGCGTTTTAGGCAAACAGGTACTGTCGCCAGATTATATAATTGAAAACAAAGAGGAATGTTACGTTGTAATTACACCTTTGTTGCCTGCAGACGAAATAATGCGATACTTAATTGAAAATAATTTTCCCGCAAGTCATGTGTTGCCATATATTTATGGAAGGATTGAGGCTAGACAAGTTTTATACGCAAAGCAATATTTTGAATTTCCAAAACTTTACCCAAAAGGGAAAGCGTTTGTTGACGCAGGATGCTATAGGGGAGAAACCTCGCTATGGTTCGCCAAATGGTGCAATGGCGATTTCTCAGAAATTTTTGCGTTTGAACCGGATGAAAGAAATTTCATTCATTGTAAAGAAATCGCAGAAAACAATCCTGATTTAAAAATGAAAGTTTTTCAAGCCGGCGTAGGAAAAAGTCCGAGTGTTGCTCGATTTACATCTTTGGGAACAACGAATAGCAGAGTAGTTAAGGAAGTGGACGTTAATCCAGAAGACAGCGTCGAAATCAAAATTCTTTCAATTGATGATATCGTGGGAGATTCTCCGGTAGGGTTTATTAAAATGGATATAGAAGGTTCAGAATATGACGCACTGGTTGGAGCTGAAAAGGCTATTATGAGAGATAAACCCCTTTGTGCGATTTCTGTATATCATAAACCAGGAGACGTGCTCAATATTATGGATCTTCTGCATAGTTTAGTACCAGAATATCGTTTTTGGATAAGACACTATTCTTTTAACTATACGGAAACAGTTCTTTACGCTGCGATATAGGGACACATTTTAATAGGAGAGACGCAGATACGAAGCAGCAGAAAAAGACTTTAAATGGTAAAACCATGATTCATAAATTTTAATCGTGTTTTCAGAGAAAATCCATGGTATACTAGACGCACGAATAAAAGCAACTTTGTTGCGAGGAAGCGTCTATTGAATCACGGCTTTTAGCTATAGGATCAGGGGGGGCCGTGTGAAGGCACGCAAAAAATTTCGTGCCAGCTACAAAAGGGGGGGTTTAGATTATGACAGATTTTTTAATGAAACCAAAAATTGATTTCGCCTTCAAGGAAATCATGATGAACGAGCAAGCCAGGATCGGCTTCTTATCGGCTATGCTGGGATTGGATCCAGCGAACATCCGGGAAACGCAGGTCTTGAACGCTAACTTGCGGAAGGAACACGAGGACGATAAACAGGGCATCCTAGACGTGAGGATCCTGCTCAACGATGACACGGAGATCGACATTGAGATCCAACTTTCTCCTCTGAGCGTGTGGGCAGACCGATCGCTGTTCTACACGGCGAAAATGTACACGGATCAAATCCATGCGGGAGAAAATTACTCATCCTTCAAAAAGTGCGTGAGCATCAGCGTCCTGGACTTTAAACTGTTTGGGGATGAGCTGGGATTTTACTCATGTTTTCACATCTCGGAAGACACCAAACGTGTCCTTTACACAGACAAAATGGAATTCCACGTCCTGGAACTGCCGAAGCTGCCCAGGGAACTAAGGGAAGACGCAAGCGATGTTTTGCTGTGGGCGAAGTTCATCAACGCAGAACGAAAGGAGGAATTCGACATGCTGGCAAGCAGGAACAAGTACATCGAAAGCGCTTATGAACAGCTGCGGGTCATCAGTCAAAGCCCGGAGAAGCGGTTAGAATACGAAGCTAGGGAGAAGGCCATTCGTGACCACAATCAGATGATGTACGAGGCCCAGAGCGAAGGTCTCAAACAGGGCCGAAGAGAAGGCCGAGAAGAGGGCCGAGAAGAAGGCCGAAGAGAGGGCCGGGAGGAAGGTATCGAAGCCCTGATTTTGGACAATCTGGATGAGGGGGTTTCAAAAGATAAAATCCTTACAAAACTCCAGCGCAGATTCAACCTGACAGATGAACAGGCGGATCATTATTTTGATCGCTTTACAAAATAGAAACTCCTGGTGAGAAACGATTTACAAGACCATGAAATATTGTTGCCATGAAAAGTCGTTCTTCATGACGGCGATATGCCTAAAACACGATATTTTACTAGCAGGGCCATCCTCAAGCATAAACGGATGGCCCGCCCTTTACTCGAACTCTCGGATCCGCTCGATAATGGATCCTTTTTTCTCCATGTGCCAATGCGCAATCAGTGGGACCACTGCGCAAGCTGCGAAAATCAGGAAGCAAACAGCCAGCACGGGAATCACTGGCACTGCGAAAGGAATTTCCCGATCATTCATGGATTGATACAAATAATAGGTGATCCCCAGGCCTATGGTCATGGCAAAGGCAATGGAGGCCAAGGCGTACAGCACGCCTTCATAAACCAGCAATTTCTTTAGCTGCCTGCCTGTCATCCCCAGGCTTTCCATCATGGAAAGGGATGTCTGGCGGCTTTGGAGGTTGCCCACGGAAGCATTGACATAATTCATAATGCCAATGAACCCCAGCACTAGTGCGATGCCTATGCCTATGCCCATCATGTTGCCCTGAGCCTGAGTGACCGCCTCCAACTCCTCCAGCTTGGAATCATAGGAAAAATCTCGGCTGTACTGGCTGTCATCCATCATTTTTTTCACCCCTGCTTCTGCGCTTTCATCATACTCTTTTTGGTATCGGATACCGGCCTTGGAGATATACGGATCTTTGACAAGCCTCTTCAAAAACATGTCACTGACGATCAAGTCTGGTGTCACTCCCTGGACGCCGCCATAAAAACCATCATCGTCATCCGTCATCCCGGCGACTTTTATTTGAAATTTCTTTAGCTTTGACTCTTGAACCTCTGAATGTGAATCATCCGCCCGCAGGTTTTCCAAATATTGGATTCCCAAATAATAAGAAATGGTTTTCCCCACTATTTTTTCAGGCTTTATCGACCAAAGACCGTTCCGCAGCATGATACAGGACTCTCCTGCCAAGAAATCCTCTTTGTCCACTGGTGTTTCCAAGGTGGAGTTCAGATATCGGAATTCCTCTTCATCAATGCCAATCAAAAAAGACGCGTATTTTTCCGGATGTTTCTGATAATCTGCTTTCACGTCTTCATAAGTTTCCTCAAAATAGATCTCATAAAACTCTGTCATCCAGTATTCCAGCAGCCCCGGCTCCCATGGAACCACAATTTGCTCGTTTGTGATAGTGTTCACGTCCTTGATAGACTGGTTTTTTCGCAGCTGTTTCACAAACGCAGCGTCCATCAGAGGCTTCCACTCATCCCGCTCTTTCATCATCATAGTATCATTTTTCAGTACCATGTCTAGGTCCATATAATTGGAAAGCAGGGTCCGAGGCGCTTGGCTTTGAATCAAGGTCACCACACAGAGGAAAAAAGACAGACAAACGCCCAGCGCAGTGACAACCATGGCCGTCTTTTTCTTGTCCCCACCAAACTGCCGCACTGCCATTCTCCAAAGCAGGCTCCCCTTTTGAAACTCGCTGGCACTTTTTCTGCTGGCCATGCCGCGATAACCCAACGCAGCGATGGGTGAAGTCCCAGCCGCCAGTTTCACAGGCTTTCTGCTGCCCAAGTAAACGGTCATGGCCGTGAGCAGGATGGTCACCAAGAAAATCCATGGGTGAAAAGCGATTTCTATTTGACCACTGTCATGAAGGCCCAGATTGCTCACCACTGCCGGAACCAAAACAAAGGAAACCACTGTGCCTAGCAAAATCCCGCCACTGATCCCGATCGCACCCATGAAAAGCATCTGCTGATTCACAAGCCCGCGGATCTGATATTCTGTCATGCCGATAGTTTGCAGCAGGCCGTAATACCTTACGTTTCCAGAGATAGACAAATACATGATATTGTAAATCAATAGGAAGGCTGTCAGGCATGTGACCAGAGCCAGGCTGGCGATGCCCGCCAGCAGCCGCACCATGGACCTCGCGTTCATCCCTGTAAAATGCAGTGCTTGCTTTTTGTTGAGATCTAGGCTTTGTCGCAGATCATCGATCATGTTATCCGTAATAAAGCTAGACTTGAACTTGATATAAAGCAGTCCCCAACCGTATTCCTCCAACTCCCTGCCCGACTTTTCAAAAAAGGCCTGGGAAACGTACAGTTCTTTCCTGTTTTGATAATCCTGGCAGAGTCCAGATATGGTAAAGGTTTTCGTATGCTCTCCCAGACTGTCCTGGTAAGTCAATTCAAACGAATCACCGATCCCCAGGCCTTCCAAGCCGCACTCTTTCAAAGCAGCCTTTGTGACCATGATCTCATTTTCATTCTGGGGATAACGGCCCTTTTCCCATTTGCGGCCGGGCCTTTGCAATTTGTTCCAGCAGGCTTCGTCCACCCAAAGCAGAGCGCTGTCAATGGTGTCATCAAATTTCGTTTTCATGACCGCCCCAGCGATACCCTCTGCGCCTGCCGCAAAAATATTGGGATCACCCGCGCATACTTGCCGCTGCTTTTCGGTCACCCCACCGTACACATAAGCGTCTGAATCCATCCCCGCCATGCGGATATCTTGCGTTCGCTGCATGCGAAACCAGGTTACCCCTACTGTGAGGATAGTGAGCAGTAAAAACGTGGCTAGAAAAATCGCTAAGATGATGATTCCATTTCTCCGTTTGCCGCTCCGCAAGGAACGCTTGGCCATATTGGTAATGGTCTTGCTGTTATTGTTCTTTAACATGACTCGCCTCCAGACTGTTTTCCCTTTTGATGGGAACGATCGACCAGAAGACCGTCTTCTAAACGGACAATGCGATCCGCCATCTGTGCGATGTCGTTATCATGGGTGATTAAAACCATGGTCTGTTGAAACTGCTTTGCCGCTATTTTCATCAGGCCCATCACGTCATGGCCGCTGGCTGTGTCCAGATTCCCAGTGGGCTCGTCCGCCAGAATGATAGCAGGCTTGGCGGCCACGGCTCTGGCAATGGCTACCCTTTGCTGCTGTCCGCCGGACAGGTTGCCTGGCAGGGCTTTGATTTTTTCTTGCAATTTCAACAGTTCTAAGATTCCGTCTATGAATGCCCGGTCAATGCGGCGGCCGTCCAGTTCTATGGGCAGCACAATATTCTCATAAACGTCTAAGTCCGGCACCAGGTTATAGTTTTGAAAAATAAACCCGATCTTTCGCCGCCGGAAAATCGTCAGCTGCTCTTTTGTCATAGCCGCCAGATCTTTGCCATCGATATATACGCTTCCTGACGTGGGAACGTCCAAGCCGCCCAGCATATGGAGCAGTGTGCTCTTTCCGCTGCCGGATTTACCGATGATGGAAACGAACTCCCGCTCCTTTACCTGAAAATCCACGCCATCCAAGGCTTTCACAATGTTTTCTCCCAGCTTGTAGTGCTTTTTCAATGCTTTCGTTTCTACGATCCAAGATCCCATGATCTTCTCCTCCTTTTCTTTGATGCCCCCATCTTAGCACGGAAAAATCACAAACCGCTCTCAATCTGGGATTATCACAAAATCGTGACAATCTCCCTATTAGAAAACCAGCCCCGTAGGTCAGCGAAAGGCTGGCTTGTCATCATCATTGCGCATTCTCAATTTAGCTATTCTCTGTTGCGGCGCCAGGCTTCTCCGCTGGCTGCCCGCTCTCTGACCGCGTTCAGTCATTGGGTAAATAGATCTGGAAATCCGAGCCTTCGCCCGCTCGGGAGTGGACTTCCATGTAACCGTTTTGCATTTCTATGATTTTACGGGCCAAATACAGTCCAATGCCTATTCCTTCTTGGTTATGGACTTCTGGCTCTCGATAAAACCGAGCAAAAATTTCTGCCTGTCTCTCCAGGGCGATGCCTTTTCCTGAGTCCTGGACGCTGATTTTGGTGAAGATTTCCTGGACTGTGACGGTGATTCGGATTTTTCCACCTCTGTCTGTGTATTTTACAGCATTGTCCAGGATATTGAATATGGCTTCTTCAGTCCACTTGCTGTCGCAATTGACTGTAATCTCCTCGCCGCAGTCCACGGACAGCCGCAGCTGCTTTGCCTCTGCCTTAGGGACGATCGCTTCCACTGCCCTGCCTACGGTGTGAATCAGAGGCGTTCTCTGCTTTTGGATGCGAATGATGCCAGTTTCCATCCGGGACATTTTCACCATGCTTCGCAGCAGAAAATCCAGCTTGTCCGTTTGTCTGCCGATATTTCTCAGAAAATCCCCCGCTTGGATAGGCAGTTTTTCGCCTTCCAACAGCTCCAGATAGATCTTCATGTTGGCAATAGGCGTTTTGGTTTGGTGAGAAAGATCGGAGATCAACTCTTTGATGGCTTCCTTTTCCCTCTGGGTTTCTGCTGTTTTGCTAGTCCAAATGTGACTGACTCGGCTGATTTTTTCATTGATTTTACTGGTCAGCGTATCCTCCATGTCAGCCTCTGTTTTAATTTCCCGGCCTGAAACCAATTCATCCAGCCATTTCTCCAGCTGTCGTGAAAAATCATAAACATCCTGGTGCTGCTTTTTCAGTCTCCACGCCAAAAAAATGGCCGCCAGGCTGGCCGCTGCTGCCCATAAGATCAATCCAGCCATTGGTATCCCATCCCATATACGTTGGAAATGTACTTATGATCCTGATCTTCGATTTTGCCCCGCAGCCGATTGACGTTGACCGCTAGGGCGTGCTTGTCCACGAACTGCCCGGCACTGTCCCACAAACGCTCTAGCAAAACCGAGTAGGTGAGCAGCTTTCCTTTATGTTCCACCAGTTCTCGCAATAGCCGAAACTCCGTTGGCGTGACGCTCCGTTCCTGCCCGCCGGCTTCCACTTTGGCTTTGTCAAAATCAATGCGCAAAAATCCATCATCAAAGTTCGACCCTTGGGCGCGGCTTGCTTCCTCTCCCGCTGCGGTTCGCATCCTTTTGAGGGCCACGTCTATTTTTTTCAGCAGGATCTTCATGGAAAAGGGCTTTGTGATATAATCGTCCCCGCCCAGCTCGTATCCTTTCAGCGCATCTTCTTCCAGATCTCTGGCTGTTAAGAACAGGACTGGGATCGCCTGGCTATTTTCCTGTGCTCGCACCCACCCGCAAAAAGAAAAGCCCTCTCCGTCTGGCAGATTCACATCTAATAAAATCAGATCCGCCTTGTTTTGGGAGAAGGTGTCTTTCGCTTCTTTTAAGGAATATGCGGGCATCGGGGCATATGCCTCCTTTCGCAGGGCATAACAGATGCCGTGGGAGAGTTCCCGATCATCTTCGATGACTAGTATTGTTTTCATGGCTGGTTTCCTCCAGTTAGAATAAATCACTGTGACTTCCGGTTCTGATCAGCTTGAGTAGTAAAATCTCCTTCTCGATTTTATACACTAACAACCAATCCGGCTCAATATGACACTCTCTCATATTTTTATAATTTCGGGAATTAGTCAATGCATGGTCCTTGTACTTTTTGGGCAGGGGTTGTTCATTTACAAGCAAAGTAATCAACTCCTGCAATTTAGCAGGATCACATCCCCGCTTGATCGCTAATTTGTAATCTTTCTTGAATTGCCCTGTAAATTCTGGTCTAAGCATTTAGAGCCTCCATTAGGGCCTCCACACTATCAAATGGCCCATATAAGTCTTTATCTTGTTCCGCTGATTCCATGGCTGCCTGTGTCACTGCGTTTGGAACATTTTTGCTGATGGCGAAAGGAATCTGCTGTTCTCTTATGGACTGCCGCAGAAAAATATTGAATGCCGTTGATAGGCTCATTCCTAAATCAGCAAATAGCAACTCTGCCTGTGCTTTTAAATCTTCCTCTACACGGAAAGTAATATCTACGCTTTTCATATTTATCATCTCCTATCATTTCACGGGATTCGTTAAGACCGAACCCAATAGATGCCCCATTTATACCTTTATTGTACCACCGCCCCTACTGAAAGAAAAGCCTTTTCTATGTTCTCAAGAACAGCAAGCCCGTGCCGCAGCTGAATGTCTGATCCCTCGTTCATCACAAGACGCTCCCTTTCAAAATCCGTTGGATGTTCCGTTTTTCCAGCTTCCTGACAAAAAAAACGATCAGGGCCGCCTCCACTAAAATGACCATCCCTGTTCCAAGGATCATGCTGCCCCACATCCCCGTATCCAGGAAATAACTGGCCGCCACAGCACAAACGCCGCCTAAGATGGTACATGAAAGTGTCATGGACACTAAACGCCCATACCGCTCCAGCAGCGGGTACCCCAGCGTCTTTCGCAGTGCCAGTTCCCGTGCGTTCACATGGAATTCATAGCTGAGGACATTGTAGATGAGCGCCATTTCGATTAAGAATATCGCGCACATGAGAGCGATGGAGAGGATCATGCCGCTTCTTTTCACTTTCCACTGATGGTAAAAATCTTTGTACGCATTGGTCTTGTAAATGATATCGTCTTCAAAGGCATAGTCATCGATGAATTCCCGCAGTTCTTCATCCGTGATATCCACCATGGCTGACTGGAGAACATATTGATCCACAGTGCCCACCTTCGCACCTGTGATGCAGTTCAGGGCAATAGGAGGGTTTTCTTTGAGTTTTGTGGTGCCCACGCCAGTCAGTGAAACGGAGCCATCGCAGGCCGGAAGCTCCGTGTTTCCTGTATATTCAATTTCCTGGAAATCATAATCACCGGAATAATAGGTATCAAACGCCTCTTTCAAGGATTTCTTTTCACTTGCTTTGGTGCCGGATGGAAAGATGAAATACACCTGCTGCTCAAAATCAACATCCCTTAGCTGGGGGATCTGTTGCCGCAAGTAATGCACCGTGCCTGCGTCCGCATAAATATAATCGCCAGCTATTGTGCTCGGGTCATTGATCTCCACCATGGTAAAAGTCTTTCCCTGTTTCAAGTAATCCTTGTACAGCTTCAAGCTCAACTTTTCAGCGCATTCAAAATCATCACTCTCCATACTGGAACAGATCATAAAATAAGAATAATCCTTATGATCCTGAAAGATCTCTTTCTGCCCATAAAAGTCCACGCCGCCTGTGATCGCCCCGGCGCATCCATTGCAAATAGCCAGCGTGATCAGCACGGAAACTGTTTTGTAGATGTAGCTGATTTTCAAAACCCGCTTTGCTCTCAGCCCCATATAGACATCTTTTTTATGATCTGTCAGCAGTAAGGTGAAAGAAAGCACCGCGTTTCCCCCGCCGATCAGCAGCATCCAGAAAGCGGAATTTTCAAAATAGTATTCCGCAGAAGACATCCATCCACACACTATGAGGGATAGGAAAAAACAAAGACTGTAGAAAACTCCATCCATAGCCGCCCTTTTCCCGGCGAACCATTTCAGATCCTGCCCGGATATCAGACGAATTAGAGTCTCTTTCCGCAGCAATGCAATGTCGTATAGAGTCAGCATGATGGTGAAAAAAAGGATAATTAGCCAAAAAGACGTGTATTCATGAGGATTTCGACCGGGTGCCGCTTTTCTAGTGACTGACCCGCCCACCTCTTCGCTGAAGTGGTGGATATCATCTGCGGTTCCATATACAGAGTACTCTACAATGCCTTTCACATCTGCAAATTTTTCCAAAGGGCGAATGCGGATTTCTACTCTACCGAAAATCAAGCTGTCATAGACACCCTTTTTGACCAGGGAAAATTTCTGGAGTATGGGCTCCATCCCCGCTGTGCAATACAAGGTGCCGGTTTCAGAGAAAAAGTCTTCTCTTTGATATTCATTGATAAAGCATTCCACGCCATGTGCCTTGGCTGCCTTCCCCGCGTCTTTCACGGTGGTGCCCGCCTCTGGCTTGATCGTTACCGTGGCGTAGTCAGATCCAAAGACTTCCAATACGCACTGCATGTAGCCTTCCATGATGAAAACACAGATGGCCGCCAGAAGTATGAAACTGATGATGTATTTTGCGGCTCGCATGGTTTTGTCCTTTCTTTGTCCCTCTATAAATGAGAGGCTTGACTCGGCAAAATATCGCAAAAAACGCAAAGATTTTTAATCATGAACAAGTCAGCCGGTTCATAGCTCAATGACCCGATCCCCCGCTTTTTTGATTTCTTCATCATGGGTGACCAGGATGATGGTCTTGCCATATTTGTGGAGGATCTTCAAAATATCCATCACCGTTTTGGCATTCTGCCGATCCAGGGAACCGGTGGGTTCGTCAGCTAAAATCAAGTCGCATTTTTTGATCAGTAGCCTCGCCAGCGCCACCCGTTGCTGCTCGCCGCCGGACAGGGTGTGGACCTTGCTGTCCAGCCTGTCCCCTAACTTTACCAACTCCAGGGCCTTTTCGATGGAAACGTTGGTCCTGCTCTTTGGCCGCACCAGCTCCAAGTTCTGCCGCACGGTTTTGTCTTCGATCAAGACGAAATTCTGGAACACGAATCCGACCACGTCGCTGTAATACCGAAGCTGATTTTTCCGTTTCGTCACGTCCATGCCCGCCACCCGAATGGAACCGCCCTGGAAAGGCTCCAGCGCGCCGATCATGTTGAGCAGCGTCGTTTTCCCGCAGCCGCTGGGACCGGAGAAAACAACGAATTCTCCCCTTTCGATTTTCAAATTCAAACCTTGGAAAAGAGGTTTGCCGTCAAAAGATTTTTTCACGTTCGTCAATTCTATCATAACACGCTTCCTTTCAAAATCCGCTGAATGTTCTTTTTCTCCAGTTTCCTGACGCAGCTGACGATCAAGATCGCTTCGATCAGGATGACCAACCCCGCGCCAAACACCATGTAGAGCCATGTCCGCGTATGCAGAAAATAACTGGCCGCCGCCATGCATATGCCGCCCAAAATCGTACAGGACAGCGTGACGGACAGCAACCTTTGATATCGCTCCAGCAAAGAGTGTCCCAACGTCTTGCGCAGCGCCAACTCCCGTGCGTTCACTTGAAATTCATAACGAAGGACATTATAAATCAGAAGCGTCTCGATCAACAGCATGGCGCACGCCAAGGCGATGCCCAGCACCACGCCCCCTTTCTTCACGCTCCACTGACGAGAGAAATTCTCATAGGCGTTGGTCTTGTAGACGACCTCGCCCTCCAGCTCATTGGCCGCTTTGAACGCTCGCAGTTCTTCATCCGTGATGTCCAGCATCGCGGACTGAACGACATAAGGATCCACCTGATCCACCTCCGTCATGCGGTTCAAGGCGATCGGCGGATTTTCCTTCAATTTTGTGGTCCCCATGCCTATATCGGAAATCGAACCGTCACAAGCCAGCAATTCCACGTCTCCCTCATACTCGATTTCATCGAACGCGTAGACCCCCTGATAATAATTGTCGAACGCTTTTTTCAAAGAGGCCTTTTCGCTTTCTTTTGTGCCAACGGGAAGAATGAAATACACTTGACGTTTCCAGTCCACGCTCCTCAATTGAGGAATCTTCTGTTCCAAGTACGGCAGCGCCCCAGCGTCCGCATAGACGTAATCGCCGGTCGCCTTGCCGGGATCGTTGATTTCCACCATGGTGAAGGTCTTTTCCTTTTTTAGGTAGTCTTTGTACAGCTTTAACCCCATCTGGTCGGAACGCTTGAAGTCAGGGCTGTGCGTGTCAAGATTGACCACAACGTAATTATAATCTTTGTGTTCCTGGAAGATCCGTTTCTGCTCATAAAATTCCGCTCCTTCCAAAACGGCTCCCACGCATCCGTTCACGATGCCCAGCGTGACGAGCACGGCGGCGATTTTGTATAAATAACTGATTTTCAAGACTCGCTTCGCCCGCGGCCCAATGTGAACGTCTTTTCTATGATCCGTCAGTAGCAAGGTGAAGTAAAGGCCCGCGTTCGCGGCAACGATCAGAGGGGCCCAAGGCATGGCGTTTTGAAAATAGTATTCCAAAGAAGACATCCTGCCGCACACCACGAAGGAGACGCAGAAACAAACGCCATAGAAGGCGCAGTCCGCGGTCGCCCCTTTCGCGGCGAACCATTTCAAGTCCTGGCCGGACACCAGGCGAATCAAGGCTTCTTTCCGCCGCAAGGCGATATCGTACAGGGTGAGCATGACCGTGGAAAGAAGCACGAAAAGCCAGGACATGGCGTGTTGACGCTGATTCTGGCCCTGGCCCGGAGTCCCTTCATCCGTGAGTTCCCCGTTCACGTCCTTGCTGAACCCGCGGATGTTCGCCGCGTCCCCATGCGCGGAATATTCCACGACGCGCCCGCCGCTCGCAAACTCTTTCAAAGGACGAACGCGGACTTCCACGGTCCCAAAAAACAGGCTCTCATAAACGCCTTGTTCCACCAAAGAAGATTCCTTCAATACGTCCTCCATCCCTGGGGTGCAATAAAACGTGATCTTCTGAGAAAACGCATTATCCACCTGGTAATCTTCCGCAAAGCATTCAACGGAACGCCGCTTTGCCGCCTCGCTCACGTCCTTCGCATTCACCCGCGCTTCCGGGGTGACCCGCACGGTGGCGTATTCCACTTCAAAGCCACCTAAAACGTGCTGCGCGTAACTTTTCACGATGAAAAAGCATATCGCCACCAGAAGGATGGCGCTGATGATGTATTTGATGATCCGCATAAATTGTTTCCTTTCAAGAGAAAGCCATCAGACTATATGCCTGATAGCTTCCTCTTTATTTCTTTTTAATTCATATGGTATTCAGATTGAAAATATATAGTTTTACCAATATAATCCATTTTCGCCACCGAACTGATTCCTCTTTCAGTCTTTTTTCCTGTCTCCATCTTACCATTACATTTTATACGCGCTCGGTGTTTTCCATTTAGCCCTACACGATCTTCACAATAATTTTTATATCCAGTTAGACCTCTTTTACATTTATAAGAAATCGTTATGAATGTGCTGGCATGTCTAGCGGAACCGCTCCATGTTCCTTTATCTTTTACCACCTTTTTCGAAAACACATTAGATGCGGCGGCAACTGGCTGTGCTGTACTTCCAAAAATCCCACATACAAGCATCAAACAAATTATGATTTTCAAACATTTATTCTTTCTATTAGCTACTTGATTCATTGTTTCATCCTTTCCTGCGAAAGATATCACAATCTTGTTTTATGTAACATTGCTCTTTGTCCAAAATTCTTCAAAGTAGAGAGCATTCTACATCCATTATTCAACCTGTCTGTTTTAATTTTGTTTTGATAAATGATCATCCTTCGCTCCGATTTTAAATAACTTTCACTTGCTTTTTCTCCCACGATCAGGGATAATGTAGGTAAGCTTTTCTATCACAGGTTCAGTCACCCGGCTAAAAGTTTCTGGCCTTTGGAAAAGCTTTTTCATTTTTTGCTATGTCTTTCCCATTTCATGCTCCTCCTTCCCCATATTCTATATAGCTAAAACTCGCTAACAAAAGCTTTGACATCGCGTTCCCAACCCAATGCCAAAGCAAACGAGCAGGCTAAGTATTTTTGTATCTCTATCAATCACACACTTCACTCTATAACTGATCCAAATTCTCCATGATCCGGATTCCAATGTTTTTGCTGCCGAACCCTGTAACGCCGCATTCGTAGTCATCCGCTACTTTCGTCACGGCGAATTCATTTGTCTCTTTAATTTCGCTGACATAAAACTGTTCCCCTGTTCGCGGCGAACGATATGGTTCTCCTAAGACCGCGACGGACTTGTCCGATGTGTCAAAATCAAAGTCAATGTACAGCGGCTTTTTCTCGCTGTCTTTGTATACGTATTCTTGCTGCAAGAAGTTTTCTCCTTTGCGGATCGTCAACTGATAGAATTCATACTCTGGCGGGATATAACCAGGGACATACATTTGCCCGCAGAATTCTGCCGCGCTCTCCATGTCATCCCAGTCCTTGATCCGTACCAGCTCCAATTGGTTTCCTTCTTCATCAGTCACATTTTTGATTTCAAGGGGCGACATGATTCGGGTCACCTTTTTTGAAAACTGTTTTCCACCATATGCGCCATCCGCGTTCATCCACACCCCAGCAGAAACGCTGGTCAGCAGGATCACCATGAACATGGCCGCGCACCGCCCGATCCGCTTGTATCGCATGCTCCGCTGTTTTTGCCTGATCCTGCGGCGAAGCTCATCCCCCATCTCAGGTGCTTGAAAGGTTTCCCGCACATATAGTTCATTGGCCTCCCGCATCTTTTCACAAAATGCTTTATGCGTGTCGCTTCTTTCCCTGTCGTTATCCATCTCTGCCTCCCTTCTCTAGCCTTTCAAAGATCTCTTTCAATTTTTTAATCCCACGAACATAACGAGAGCGCACCGTGTTCACATTAGTTCGCAGCGCCTCAGAAATTTCAATGAAATTGTACTCCGCAAAAATATGTAAATGGATTACTTGCCGGTATTTTTCGTCCAGCTGCCGCAAAGCTTTCATCACGATCCGTTTGTCTTCTTCCGTGATCAATTTCTGCAAGAAATCCGCCTCCAGACTCTCCTGTACAGCGGCCCGCGATTCCATAAATTCCAACTGCTCGTCCCCTATGGAAACAAATCGTTCATTGTATCTTTTTAGGCTCCTGAAATACAGATTGGTTTCATTGCGGGTGATTTTCAGCGCCCATTGCTTGAATGACGCAATGGAACGCAATTGCCCCGCACGGGCAAGGACCAGTTCCATCACATTCTGGGTAATGTCATACGCAGCATCCTCATCGTGTAATCGCAACACTGCGGCATGAAACACGTCTTCATAAATTTCTTCCATTTTCTCTTCTAAATGATTCATTGGATTTTCCTTGATTTCTGCGTTCTTTGCGATTTTCCATGTATGCGCTCTCATTTAAAGTGTAACTTGTTGATTTTATCATAAATATGCGTATCTGGTCACGCTGTGGCTCCCATCAGTCACAGTACCTTTTATACGATAACTCTGCCCTGACTTGATACTGTAAGTCGGCGCATGACTGATGGAACGCCCGGATACTGTTTTTGTGCGAGTCGTTCCACTGACGGTCGCGTATTTCCCTGTGGATTTATTTTTCTTTTGCAGCGAAATGGTGGACTTCATATTTTTCACACCTGCGGTTCCCTTGCCCGTGAGGGTCGCTTTCGCTGATGTTGAGGACAGACGAGTAAAGCTGAGAGTCATACTGCTGACTGCTCTTGGCGATGGTCCGGTCGCACTGGGATCATCATCAGAAATCACGCCTTCCCCCTCCTCCGCTGGGATTTCTCCATCTTCTTCTAGTGAATCCATGGATTCGTTTTGCGTGGTCGGCAGCTGCCCTGGACTCTCTGCCGCATGGGAAATGCTGCTGCCTAAAACTAAACCCGCAATCACCATGACCCCTACCATTAACGCCATTATCTTTCTTCTGCAATTTTCCATTTTATTCCTCCTTTAAATTTATGCTCTATGAATATAAGATGCTTGAGAACAAAAATCATTGCAAAAAATGACAAGAAATTTGTAGAATTTTTTATGGACCATGAAAACTGGATTTCCTAAACGCACAAAAAGCCACCGTGTTAGGATCCTCTAATCTCTAACACGGCAGCTTCCTACCTTTCAAATCTTATCGAAGCTCTGCGACTTTTCCCTATTATTTCAGCGTTTCAGCGATTTTATTCATGCCTTCCACTTCCGCGTCCGCGTAGTTCTTCACATCTTTCAACGCCTGTTTCAAGGCTTTGTTGTAAACCTTCAGCGCCGCATCATAGTCGATCTTCGCGTTTTTGTCTTCTGCCTGACGCACCAATTTGTAAGTCATATCCCCAACATAGTAGATCGGGATCATTTTGTTAGTGCCCCAGTAGCTCTTGTCTTTGCTTACCTTGCTGCTGTCGTACATCTGACCGATGTCATCCCCTACCTTTTTGCTGAAGATATAATAGTTATAATCATGACCCACATTCAGACCATAGGCGATATCCAACGCACCGGATTCTTCGTCCTCAGCGTAGAGTTCTTTTTTCTCCAAACCTGCGATCACACCCTGCAGCACTTCCACATTATTATTAAGATTCGGATGTCCAATATATACGCCTACATCGTCAGTTTTCAGGTATTCATCCTGCACCTGTTTGAAAGCAGCCAGACTCGTCTGATTGAGCTCTTTACCTTCCTCTCTCAGCTTGGCGACGTCTTCGTCTGACGCTTTGTCAGCGATGGCTTTTTCATACCTGTCGTTCACATCCGTGATCTTCTTGTTGTGGGCTTCTGCCGCTGCCCGCAGCGTGTCGATGGCCGCTGTGTAGCCTTCCACGTCAACGTTCGCCGCTTTTGCCACGTCTTCGCCCAGATTCGCTTTCAGATCATCGCAGGTAGCTGTCAGATCCAGCTCCAAGGCAGGCATCTTGTCGATGTAGATGGCTGTCGCGCCATACCAGTTGATGTTGGATTTCATGGTGTCTCCGTCCCATGTCTCTTTGTCATCGGCAATGGTGTGATAACGCTGCTTGATGAACGTCTCGTCTTCAAATCCATTGATCATGTAAGGGACTCCGTGCCATCTGTAGGTCACGCCATCCTCCATATTGGTCGCGTCCTGCGGCTTGTCGCTGATGGTCACGTCACCGGATTTTACCACTAGACCGGAATCCTTTACCATCTTTGCCGCCAGTGTGCGGAATTCTGGAACTGTTACAAGTTTCAGCTCGTTGCCTTCCACTTTAAACGCCGGCAGTTCGCAGTTGAGCATGGCGATAGTTTTGCTCGCCCACTTCGGGTTCGCATCGTGGATCATGCCCCATGCGCCTGTGGTCCAGTCAAACTGAGAATTGGAAACGCCCCATTCTTCAGCGCCGTGAGCCACGACCGTGATATCGTTTTCCGGCGTGTAGCCAGAGTCGATCATGGCTTTGGCTACAGCAAAGTCCAGAGCAATGGCCGCACTGTCGTCCTGGAAGCCATACCAGTATTTATCATAATGGCCAGCGATCATGATCTGCTGGTCAGAAGATTTTCCTTTGATCTTGCCCACTACGTTGTATGTAGTGCCTTTTCCTTCTTCAAACACCACGTCTACCATCAGATTAGCCTTGTTGTTTCCAGCTTTGATGGCATCCTGGATTTCTTTTGCCTGGTTGGCGCTGATCGCGACTGTCGGGATCAGGTCATCACAGCATACGTCCTGCACATTGGCCGTGTCTTTGTTCAGCTCGCCATAGCCACCTGTGGAATAAGTGACCAGAGCCGCCGCGCCTTTTTCGTGGGCCTGGCGGATATAACCATCGATCCAAGATTCATCCCACTGATTCACGCCTGCCAGGACGATCTTTCCCTTTACGTCTTTTCCGTCATAATCAGCCTCAAATCCAGTGCCTACGTCAACGATTTCTTTAGAAATGCCTTTCTTGTCCGTTCCGCTGCACTGATACGCGGCTGGCATCAAATTGATCTCCGTGCCTTCGATGGTCAGGCTGGAATCGTTGAACTGGAATTTATCTACCTTAGTGCCTACTTTTTCAACATCCGTAAGGCCGATATTTTTCATTTCGTTTACCAGGAAATCAGCGGCTTTGTGTTCCGCGTCTGAGCCGGCGGTTCTCCAGCCCAGGTCATTGTCCCAGTATTCTTTGTCATAAGCCAGGGTTTCAGACAGCTTGTACGCATATTCCATATCAACTTTTTCTAAATACGCCTTTACTTCCTCTGCCATGGAAAGGGTGGATGTGACTTCGGTATTAGCCGCCGCTTTGTCCCCTTTTTCCTCTTTTTCTCCTTGTCCGCCGCCGCATGCGCTGAAGGTCATGATGACTAGCATGCATACTGCCGCAAGACATAGAAACCGTCTTTTGTTCATAAGTGCCTCCTTTTATTCAAGTTCGTGCGTTTAGGTGTGACCCCCCGCGCACTGGGACATGCTTGAGCGTGAATGGATTTTCAAACATGCCCTAGTAGGTGTAAGTTATCTTTATTATACGATGAAAATGGTTACATTTCAATATAATTTCCAAAAATTGCGAATTTTTTGGTATCTTGTCGAATCATGGCAAACACGCAACAAAGCGAGATTAGGTGAACGCAATCCTTTCCAGGTATGTTGTCTTTTAGCGGAACGTAAATTAGTAAATCGTAATTAACTAATTTACGATAGCGCAGTATAATTTCAGAAATAGCCTTTGCCACCACCAATCCTATCAATAATAATAGGTCCACAGAATGGAGGTAGAAAGATGTTTATCGGCAGAAAGCGCGAACTAGCTTCTTTGGATCGCCTGTATGCGTCAAATAAGTTTGAATTCACGGTTATTTATGGCCGCCGCCGAGTAGGAAAAACCGCGCTTATCAATCAATTCATCAAAGATAAAAAGGCCATCTTTGAAGAGCCTGAAAATTTACTGAAACAAGAAGTGCGTGAGCCCGCGCTTTATAATGCGATCATTACCGCTGTCGCCACCGGCGCGTCCCGTATGGCAGAAATTTCTGCCAAAGTGGGGGAGGACACGAGTGTTTGTGCCTCCTATTTGAAAAATCTAGTGACGCTGGGGTTGGTGCGAAAGGAAACGCCTTACGGCGAAAAAGCGTCCCGCAAGTCGATTTACGCCATCGCGGACAATATGTTTCGGTTCTGGTATCGATTCGTGCCTGAGAATCATTCTATTATTGCTCGCGGAGCCGCTGACGTCGCCTATAAACGGATCGAACCGTACATGCCGGATTATATGGGAAAAGTCTTTGAGGACATATGCGGGCAGTATCTTTGGAAACTGTTGTTGGAGGGCAAATCCCCTATCGCGTTCAAAGATCTGGGCCGCTGGTGGGGCACTGATCCGTCCACCCGCAGTCAAACGGAAATTGATATCATGGGAGAGCAAGATAAAGATCACGCTCTGTTCGCAGAATGCAAATGGACCAATGATAACGTGGATGTGGGGGTGTTAGAAAAGCTGATAAAGCGAAGCCAATTGTTCCATTATAATCATGCGCATCTTTATTTGTTCGCCAAGAATGGATTTACCAAAGTCTGTATTGATCAGGCAAGCGCAATGGGCAATGTGACTCTGGTCACGTATAATGATATTCTTAAAAATCTGTGATGCGGCTCCTCTGCCATCTCCTTTCGCGAAAGTTTCCTTCAAACACTATTAAAATGGCTGGAGCCACGATGGTGGAGGTAATGCTGAAAAAGGAAAACCAATTTCAACTATCTCTTAGCGTATGCCATGACAGGGTGGCGGATCGGTTATGTGATCGCCAACGCAGAAGTCAGAAAAGCTATGTTAAAAGTACACCAATACACAACTACCTGTTTACCAACGTTCATCCAGATCGGCACTGCGCAGGCTATGAATACGCCGGCTTGTCTAGCCGAAATGGAGCGCATGCGAAAAGTCTTTGAAAACCGAAGGGACCTACTTCAGTCAAAATTAGATTCAATCACTGACATTACTTACGTACCGGTACAGGGAGCCTTCTATCTTTTAGTAGATATCAGCAATTTCAGGATGAATGATGTGGAGTTTGCGGAAAGATTGCTTGAGGAAAAGGGTGTCGCTGTGGTGCCTGTCGAAACACAGCAAGCCATCAAAAACTTAGATGAAATCCTTTCTGTTCAGGGGATTGATATGATTTTCATTGGGCCAAGCGATTTGTCGCAATCTTTTGGCGTTCCAGGTAAAACAAAACACCCCCAGGTTATTGCTGCCATCGAATCCATTATAGAAAAAGCGAAAAAACCCATTGGCTTTTTTTGTGGTAACATAGAAGACTCCAAACATTGGGCGGAAAAAGGGATCCAAATGTTCTTAGCGGGAAGCCAGGCACTGATCGCACAAGCCTGCGCAAATTATGTGGACGCTTTTAATGCAAATGTAAAAAAATAATTTTTATTTTTACCATCAAGTAGAAATGCCCCTATTTGATGGTAAAACTTTTTTCTCCAGTTTCCGTGAAAAATATCTTTCCGCTGGAAACAATGGTAATGCCCCAGGGAAAAGGGCTATAATGAAAATGCAGCATCCATGAGCATCATCCAACCGCAAAAAGGTAGCCGATTTATTCGGCCACCTAAAAATCAAAAAATATATACGCTTTATTTTACACTCTCATTTATGTAGAAATTTTCGGGTCTCTACGTGATCAATACATGTTACAGCTCAACCTTAGTTACTGTAGGCATATCCCACCAAGGTTTATATTCCTTAACTGGTTCTTGATTCTTGAAGTATGGATCGTCCTCGATAATTCTTCTTTCGATTGTGATTTCCAGTTCTTCTGCGTATTTCAGGTACTGAGCATTTGCTTCTTCGCTCAGTTCGGCAGAGGAAATGAATCCGCTCATATCCTTCAGGAAGTCATTTACAAACAGTTTTGTGAACATGAACCCGCCCTGTCCTGTCAGATACTGTTCCCCTGTTACTCCGAATTTTTCATATGGTTCCAGGTCCAATCTTTTTGCTACTGTTGTTCCCTGGGCACCTGTTCCTAACACTAGTACTTTCTTACCCATAATGATTTTTCTCTCCTTTTTCAGAATCTTCGTTTATTATGTCGCATATTTGTAATAGTTTTCCAAGCGAGTAACTCTTAAGCTCAGCTTATGATAATATAATATTATACCATTTATATTGGTGTTTGCGATCAAACTTTTAGAAAATTCAATAAGAATCAACTACATTCCGTTCTTTTCATGGGCGATAGCTAGTTTTCTGTCGGAAACAATTGTAATGCCCAAAAGAAAAGGATATAATGGGAGTGATACGCAACATGTGAATCACACAAATCATACAATCAGAGTAGAAATCGTAAAACTCCAGGAGTCACATATAAAAATGAAGAAGAAAATCGCAATAATCATCGCGGTTCTCATGACCTTTAGCCTGACCGGCTGTTATCTCACCCTGACAGAACCAGAGGAAGTGGTCACCGACTTTTTCGAAGGGCTGAAAACGAAAAATGAGGACGCTTTGATTTTATACACGAAAAATGAAGATATCAACATGCTGCTCCATAGCAAGGGCAACGGAGAAGCACTGGACAAAATGTACGAGAGCCTGTTTCGCAATTTCTCTTACAAAATCCTTTCCACAAAGAAGAATGAGGAAGAAACAGCGGCCACCATGGAAGTGGAGCTGGCGAACGCTGATTTTAGTGAAGTCCTGAAAAGCTACCAAAAAGAAGCTTATAACTATATGGAGCGGAATCTTTATTCCGGTGACATGAGCAAGCAGGCTCTGAACAAAAAGTGTCTGGAAATCTTTGCGGCGCAAGTGGAAAAGGCGGCGGAAAAAGCGGAGCCTGGCAGCAAAAACGTGCCTCAAGCGCAGACCATCACCATCAATTTGACGAAAAACAAGAACTATAGCTGGGATATGGAGCTGACGGAGGAAATGATGGAAATCATCATGGGCGGGCTGATTATTCCATTATAAAGCCGTCGTAAGGCAGAGCAGGGAAACAAGCAGCACAAAAGCTTCAGGGGAAACGAAAAAATTGGGAGGAAGAGAATATGTCCAGGGTCATTAGCATCGGACGACAGGATTACGAAAAGCTGCGAATGAAAAACAATTTTTACGTAGATAAAACTCACTTTATCAAGGAATGGTGGGAAGCGGATGACGAAGTGACCCTCATCACCCGCCCAAGGAGGTTTGGGAAAACTCTGAACATGAGCATGTTGGAAAAATTTTTTTCCACAGACTACGCAGGTAGAAGCGATTTGTTTGAAGGGCTTTTTATATGGAAGGAGACGGATTTTCGCAAGCTGCAAGGAACTTATCCGGTCATCTTTCTCAGTTTCGCGGATGTAAAGGAGCGGGATTTTTCACAAGCTCGCAAAATGATCTGCAGGAATATCCAAGAACTATATAACAAGTTCGATTTCTTGCTGGAAAGCGACGCTCTCAACGAAAATGAAAAAAAGGCTTTTCGGGACGTGTCAGAAGATATGGAAAACAGCCGGGCCGCGTCATCTCTCAGAGCATTGTCTAACTACCTAGCACATTATCACAAAAACAGAACCATCATTTTGCTGGATGAATATGACACTCCCATGCAAGAGGCTTATGTGAACGGTTATTGGGATGATATGTCCGCCTTCATCAGGAGCCTGTTCAATGCCACCTTCAAAACCAATCCGTATTTAGAGCGAGGCCTCATGACCGGTATCACCAGGATCAGCAGAGAATCTATTTTCTCCGATTTGAACAACTTGGAGGTAGTCACCACCATTTCAGACAAATACACTGATTGCTTTGGCTTCACGGAGACAGAGGTTTTTACGGCTTTAGATGAATATGAGATGTCTGACAAGAAGGCCGAAGTAAAGGCTTGGTACGATGGTTTTACCTTTGGCAGCACTACTGACATCTACAATCCCTGGTCCATCATCAATTACCTGGATAAAAAAGAAGCATCCGCTTACTGGACCAATTCCAGTTCTAATAGCTTGGTAGGTAAACTGATTCAGAAAGGAAGCAAAACAGTCAAGTCGGATTTCGAGCTGCTGCTGAGGGGAGAAACATTGGAAATAGAAATCGATGAGCAGATCGTATATGGGGAACTGCCTTGGAAGAGAAACGCGATTTGGAGCCTGCTGCTTACCAGTGGTTACTTAAAGGTCTTAAAACGGGAATCTCCCTTGCCCACAAGTCAGTGCAGGTATGTTTTAGCTTTGACCAACTGGGAAGTAAAGAGGATGTTTGAGTCCATGGCTCGAAACTGGTTTGTAGGTTCAGAAGACGATTACAACGACTTTATCAAGGCTCTGCTCTCTGATGATCTGGAGGCTATGAATATCTATATGAACGATGTGGCCTTAACGACTTTCAGTAGCTTCGACACAGGCAAACAACCTTCCAAATCGGCACCTGAACGCTTCCACGCTGTGAAAGCGATCACTAAGAATTTGGACGGGCCAAATTCAAGTGCCTGCTTTTATCATGGGATCGTTCTTGGCCTGATGGTAGAACTTTCTGACAGGTATGTTTTAAATTCCAACCGTGAGAGTGGATTCGGCAGATACGATGTAATGCTGGAGCCCAAGACTCCGCAAGACGATGCTATCATCCTGGAGTTTAAAGTTTTTCAGCCCAAGAAAGAAAAGGATTTGGAAGAAACAGTGCGGGCCGCGCTTGCTCAAATCGAGGAAAAACAATACGCCGCCAGCCTAAAGGCCAAAGGAGTCGCCTCGGAACGGATACGGACCTACGGCTTTGCCTTTGAAGGCCAGAAAGTGTTGATTCAAAGCGGGCAAGCGTAAAAAAGGTTTTGGGTGCTTCTGGTCGTTGACGTTCTGTCAGACTCTATTTTCCAATGCTCGTGGGATCCAGCAGGAAATCATAAATGTTTAATGTCAGGATGCCATTTTCATCATAGCAGGTCGGGACAACATCTTTGGTTATGACAATTTTTTTGAAGGAATCATCGATCTTTCTAAAAGGCCTTATTTCCTGGGCCTGTTTTTCTTCATCAAGAAGCGAATAGGCGGACTGGATATGATATCTTAAAGAACCCAGATTACACACAAAGTCCACTTCGAGCTGCTTGCGAACCACCCTTCCATCTTTTCCTTTTTCCGAGATCGGTACCACTCCCTCGTCTACCCGATATCCACGCATGCGAAGCTCATTGTAAATCACGTTTTCCATTGCGTGGGTCTGCTCGAATTGACGAAAATTGATACATGCGTTTCGCAAACCGAGATCTGAAAAATAGTACTTTTTCGGAGTTTCAATATATGCCTTTCCTTTTATGTCATACCGGTGCGCAGATCCAATCAAAAACGAGTCTTCAAAGCAATCAAGATATTTCTTGATCGTGTTAGAAGTGATCCTGGATTTCTTCACGCTCCGAAAGGTATTCTTTAGCTTTTCCGGATTGGTAAGTGAGCCAATGGAGGAAGAGAGAATGTTCAATAAGTCTCCTAATTCCCTTTGATTTCTGATTCTGTTTCGCTTGTGTATGTCCCTGATATATATTTCACTAAATAAATTTTCTAATGCAGCGATCTTGTCATTGACATCATCTCGAAGAACCACCAGCGGGATCCCTCCATAAAGCATGTATTCTGATAAACCCTCGTATTTATCGCTCCGGTAAACGGACATAAATTCTGATAAACTCAATGGACACATGTGAATTTCATCGCCTCGTCCTGCGAATTCGGTAATAATGCCTTTGGATAAAAATTTTGCGTTGCTTTCGGTCACATAAACATCCATGTTGTCCTTGCGAAGATAGCCGTTCAGCACAGACTCAAAGCAGTCGAGCATTTGCACCTCGTCTAACAGCAAATAATACATGCCTTTTTCAGTGACCTGTGAACGGATATATTCCATGAATTTCTCCGGATCAGCGCCCCTCTTTTCTTTTTCGATCTGAATCAGGCTTTCTCCAATCAAATAGAGGTCATCAGCGGAATCAAAGGCAAAACGAATGATGTGGCTTTCCTCTATGCCGCTTTCAGGAAGATAGTGACCAAAGATGGTATTCAGTAAATACTATCTCCCGCACCTGCGAATTCCGGTTATGACCTTGATTAAGCCGTTATTTTTTCTTTTTATCAGTTTATCCAAATAAAAATCTCTTGGAATTTCCATGTTGCCGCTCCTTTAGGAAAAATTTTTGAGATTCCATGCATATTTCTTTTTTAGAATAGTATGGAAGCGGGGCAAAGTCAATCTATTTTCCTATTTCATGAAAGATTTTCGCGTTTTTTATTTGGTTAATATGCTCGATCATCTAGGCCCCTGCCTCTTTGCATGGCCTGATCTTAGCTGCGCTAAACTTATAAAGAAATATGACCTCTGTTTACAGAAAACATAAAACTGCCAGCAGGGTCAGCTACTGGCAGAAAAAACTCCTTTTTTAATTGATTACTCAAACTTCGCACTTGAATAAGTGTCTATGCACCTTGAAAATTCAATAAGTACTGGCAATAAAAATAGCACGAACACTCTGTTTTTGGTATAATTGAATTGTCAAGAAACAATTTACCAACGGAGGCTCATGCTATGGATAACAGCATAATCGCTTATTATAAGAAAGGCACGCCCGCAGCACAGATTTTCCAGTACCTATTTCTCCTGATTTTTTCAAACAGAAGCATGTACAGGGACCTGCTGTCAGGAAGGAATACGCCCACTTTTGCTAAAGACACGGTTTACCGTTTCATGAAATCAACATAGACCAACCGGATCAGGTTCACAATGTTACTTGCGTCAAGGATCATTAAGAAGACCGTTGCCCCGCTGGATCATGCGGACAGGGAAAATGTCCCCTGCATTGATGATTCCATGTTTGAAAGGAATGGTAAACAAGATTTGACACATTGTGTGAATTATGAACATAGATACTTTCTTCCATGCTTTAGTCACCCCCGATGGTATATTCTATACCATCGGGGCACTACGCTGCAAGCAGCGGGGAATTATTAGACCCAAAGAGATTAAATCATTGCCAGATATTGAATTTTCAAGGTGCGTAGCTAAAATCTATGTGTGAAGTTTGAGTTAATGTTATCCAAAATAACTTGAAAATGTTACACGATAATTTCCAGGAGTCATATCATAATTGGTAAATTTAACTTGTCTGATTTCACCTTCTTCGACATCGGAAACACTATACATACCACCACCTGCGGTATGTCCATCACTTATAAATAACCATTCACCTTTTATAGTGTTTGGGGCATTTTGAGTTTTGTGTAAAACTACAAGATTGACAGTAATCGTTGTTTTAAATTTATCATTTCCCATATCCTCTTTTTCTATCGCAACAGGATCTACCGCATACTCAATATACTCTTTATAAGATGATCCTGGTTTCCATGTCTTGTATGAATTAACAATAAAACACTCAACATTGGAAGCCTCCGATGGTGTCAATCTTGGAATAATCTTTTGTTCCACAATTACTTTTCCACAAACCGAACAATGTTTTCCTTCCGTTAAACCCGTTTGTGTATAAGTTGGTTTTATTGCCACATCTACCACTTCTATATGATTTATTTTGGGGATATAGTTCGACTTATAAGTATTACCACAATTGCAAGTATATATATCATATCCTTCGCTCGTACATGTAGGTGCAACGACAGTTCTTTTGTAGGTATGTGTATGTTTACGCTTTACTGTAACAACACATTTGTACTTTTTCCTTCCAACTTTTGCTATAATCGTTGCTTTTCCTTCTTTTTTTGCAGTTACGGTTCCTTTGGCATTAACAATAGCAACTGATTTTTTACTACTAGACCATTTTATTTTCTTTCTTGTACCTTGAATTCTTAATCTTTTCTTTTTTCCCACTAGAAGTGTGAGTTTTTTAGCAGAAATACTCACATTTGATTTTGCAGATACCACAACACTTGTATTAAATATATTGCTTGTAATTGATGCAAAGCTAAACACCAACATGATAACTAATATAAAATTTTTTAACGTTTTTTTCATATCTTTGACTCCTCATACTTTATTTACTGCAGTCAATTCAATACTGACAGAAACAAATCTATTGGTATTCTAATTTTATCTGCAGATACTGTAGCAGTCAAGCTTTTTGTAACATTTGTAGCTAAAAGTTTATTGGATTGTTGCTGAGAGTCTGCCGAAACTGTTAGATTTTGTAGATAATGCTACACATCGCAGAGCGGCCATGCTATTGACAAAACCTGATATCCTCAGTTTTGAGTAGTTAGACAATCCAATCAGGAAGCATGCTTCTGCCTCCCCTTTTTTCACCATAGTTTTGTAAAGAATAAGTGAAAAGTTTTATGAAAACGCTGAAATTCAAATGGGTTCCGGTAATATTTTTTTAATTTACTCAAACTTCGCACTTAACTGAACCACCACCGACTGGAAGCCGATGGGTTCTTTCTGCGGCTAAAGCCGCCTAAAGTTCGCTGATTTCAAAATTGTCTTCCTTCGCCGCCTCCATGTCTTGTTTCCGAATGTATTCCGCGATGACCTCGTCCGTGACGTTTCCGCTGCTCGCCACGAAATAGCCCCTCTCCCAAAGATGCTTTCCCCAGAATTGCTGGTTCAACTCTTTATATTCCATCAGCAACTTTCTGGACGTAGCCCCTTTGACGTATTGCGCCAATTTGCTCGCCGACAAGTGCGGCGGCACCGAGACCAACAGGTGAACGTGGTCTTTCGACACGTGTCCCGCCAGGATCTCCACATCGTTCGCTTCAGTCGGCTAAGTCGGGGCGGTTACCCGCCCTTTCTCGCCTAAGAACCGTACGTGAGCGTTTCCACTCATACGGCTCAAGCATTTCATCACTCTTTCGAGCGGCTCTCAAGATAGATTCGTTGGCAGTCCGCATGAACATACGCCATGTTAGCCACTTCCTCCTTGCCACCGCAGGACTTTGGTACTTTAAAGAAAATTTCCCTCTCGTCCGAAATGTCCAGTGGCATTCCACAGTGATAGCAACAGCCGTCCTGATTCTTCCAGATTAGTTTGAATCTTCCTGAAAGTTTCTTTATTCCCTGATTGAACTTGCGTTGTTTGAAATATTCCGTATCAAGGAACGGATTGGCTGCTTCCCTTACCTTTGTGTGTCGGACAATCGGCGTATGGTCTACCCGTATCAGCTCCTTTGTGTCCGTAGCGAACACCCAGTTTCGGTTTTCCCTGCGGTGCCAATACCTCGTGGAAATCCACCATTGCCCTTTCTTCGGATGCCGCCTTTTCGCCCATCTCCACAATAACTCATAGAGAATATAGTCCAAATGTGCAAACGCTTCTGCCGCACACACAGACTGGTGGTAATTCGTCCATCCTCGGATTTGTTGGTTCAGTTTCATAATCAGCACGTCCTGGTTCCATGCTTTCCCACGTTTCAGTATCGTGTCAGATAAATTCCTCACGATTGCCTGTATGGATTTCTTTGACGGCTTCACAATCAGCTTTCCTTTAAACTTTCGGAATGTCCAGCCTAACATATCGAATCCGTCGTTGATGTGGGTGACTACCGTTTTCTCGTCAGATAATTCCAAGCCCCTTGTTTTCAGGAAGTCTTTTATCAATTCCTTTGCTTCCAAGGCGATTTCCTCCGTTGCCGCTGTTACTGCAAAATCATCAGCATAGCGTACCAGATTGACCTTGTGGGCGTTCTTGAACCGTAAGTCCACCTTCCCAAGCCTGTTGGTGTGGAATCTGTCTGACAATACTTTCTGCATACCGTCCAGTGCCATGTTTGCAAGAATCGGTGAAATGACACCGCCCTGCGGAGTGCCGTCCTCTGTCGGGAACAGCTCCCCTTTGAAGATAAATCCCGCTTTCAGGAACTGTTTCAGAATAGATTTGTCCATAGGGATATTTTTCACTAACCATTCATGGCTGATGTTATCAAAACAGCCTTTGATGTCGCCCTCTAAAACCCATTCGGGCGATACCTTGCGTGACAATGCCGTGAAAATATATTCGCAAGCGTCCTGACAGCACCGTCCTTTCCTGAAACCAAATGATTTCGTGTCGGCGGTTGTTTCTGCCACTGGCTCTAATCCTAAAGCATATAACGCCTGCATTGCCCTGTCATACATAGTTGGAATCCCCAACGGACGTTTCTTTTTCTTATCTTTCTTCCCGATATAGACACGTCTTAACGGTTTTGCTTTGTAGTTTTTATCTGTCAATGATAGGACAGCCCTCATCTTCATTGCAGGCGTTGACCAGATTTCTCCGTCTACTCCTGCGGTTTTCTTACCTTTGTTTGTGGTCACTCGCCTTACGGCAAGTGCTTTTGCATGAAATGAATGCGTCAACAGATATTGAAGCCGCTTCACTGTGTTCCATTTCTTTTCCTGAGTTGCCTTGACAATCCTGACTTGTAGCCTATTAACTTCCTGCTCCGCTTTCTTCCAGTCGATAGTTTTCCACTGCATGGAAAGCCGCTTGCTGTCCGATAATCTCTCGGAAACTGCCGTTTCCGTCGTTGAATTATTACCATTCATAGGTTTACCTCCATTCTTTGTCATGAAATACCGTGGGATAAGTCTGCACCCTTTCGGGTCAGGGCAAATCTTGAACCCCTATGCCCCGCCATTATAGCGGAACCGTTCGCTTTTTATCCCGTTCCTCTACCCTCTGTGCCATTTCTCCGCCTTGCGG
>QXXF01000042.1 GCA_009911365.1 Clostridiales bacterium | reverse complement strand
TTCCTGTGTCCTCTGTGCGCGACGGACGCTCAGATCGACGCTGGTCTGGAGATCTACGAAGCGGCCATCAAAGAATGCTTATAGTTTTAAATGAAAGACAGAATCACTTACTAATAAAAGAGACGCATGGCAAGAGCCATGCGTCTCTTTTTTCAAAGATCAAAACATACGACATGCGTCCGTGCTGCGTCTATTTTCGGATACTGCCGTCAATCAGCATCTGCCGTTTCGTTCTTAGCTTTGTTTGACATGTGTTCTGCGGCCACGTTTTCCCTGCGGCCGTCTCCAGCGGCTTCCATCCGGGCCTCCAGCTTCCGTTCCTTGCGATAAGCCCATTTCACCACGAATTTCTGAATGATGCCAGCAGCGGGAACTGCCAAAAGCATTCCCACAATGCCACCAAAATAGCCAAATACACTGACCGCTAAAAGCACCAGCAAAGGATGCAGGCCTGTAGAGGAACCCACGATCTTGGGATAGATGATATTTGCGTCGATCTGCTGGACAACAACCAACAGGATAACGGCCAGAACGCCCTGAGTCAGATCTTCTGTCAGCCAACCGATGATAAAGGCCGGAACCATGCCCAGAAAAGGCCCAAAATACGGGATCACATTAGCAAGGCCAGCGAACACACCGATAAATACCGCAAAATCCAACCCAATAACAGAAAGGGCGATAGATGATAAAATCGCGACGATAACCGCATCTAAAAGTGCGCCCCGAACAAATTGCGACAAAACTTCGTTGACTTCATTCAGAGTTTCCGTCACTGCTGCGTTAGCCCGCTGCGGCAGGACTAAATGGAGGAATTTTCTCCATAGTCCAAGAAAGAAATCACGATCTTTCATGAGATAAATGCTCACGATCGCACCCAGAACAACGTTTACCACGCTACCCACTGTGCCGCTGACAGCTGAAATGGCAGCGGATGCGCTAAAGTTTTCCGAGATCCAAGTGATGATCATATTGGCAGCCTCCATCAGCTTGTCAGAAACGAACCCTTCCGGGAGGTTCCGTGCGATCCATTGCTTCATTTCGATCTCATAGCTGAGGAAGGTGTCGATTACGCTGTTGAACATGGTAGTCAGATCCGTAAAAATCAGCTGCCCTAGCAACATGATAGCAAAACCGTAGATAATTGCGACGATTGCGGCAATGACGATGAGGTAGGTCACAAGCACACTAATAAAGCGAGTTAGATTCTGTTTCTTTTCTGCTTTTACTGGGTCATCTGGAACGCGGATCATCAATTTGCGCATCAGCTTTTTATCCAGAACAGATACTAGCGGATTCAGCAAATAAGCCATCACAAGACCAATGAGAAGCGGCGAAAAGGCAGATGCCAGCGAAGATAAGGCATGTCCTGCGGATACAGCGATTAGGTGGAAGTTTTTCACCACAAAATACAAAACGTATAGTAAAAATGCGTTAAAGACCACAAACAAGCTTCCCCTGATAAATGATCGTTCCTTCATGAATTCTTTATATTTTTTCATCCTTGAATCCCTCCCATATAGAGGTTATTATATACTATACAAAAAGTAATGGCAATTTTAATACGGAGATTTTTATGGAAAAGAAAAAGACAGAGCTGTTGGCACCGGCAGGCGGGATCCGACAGCTGACCGCTGCGGTGGAAAACGGAGCGGATGCAGTCTATCTGGGAGGACCTTTGTTCAATGCCAGGATTAATGCGGACAACTTCACGGAAGAGGAAATCAGGGATAGCATTCAATATGCGCATCTGCGAAATGTAAAAGTCTATATTACACTGAACACACTAGTTGCGGATCAGGAGATGCTGTCGGCCTTGCGATATGCGGCAAAGCTGTATGAAATAGGCGCAGATGCGTTGATCCTGCAAGATTTAGGTCTTGCCAGCCAGATCCTGCGGTTCATGCCAGACTTTCCGTTGCATTTATCCACCCAAGGCAGCGTCTACAATTTGTCCGGCGTAGAGATGGCTGAATACATAGGGTTCAGCCGAGTCGTCTTGGCTAGAGAGCTTTCTCTAGAAGAGATCAGCCGAATTGCGGGTGCCGGAATTTGCGATATCGAAATCTTTGTCCATGGTGCGCTGTGTATGTGTTATTCCGGCCAATGCCAAATGAGCAGGCTCTTGGGAGACGGAAAACGGAGCGGCAATCGGGGCCTGTGCGCCCAGCCATGCAGGCTGCCTTACAAAGATGAGCACGGACGAACATCCTATGCCCTCAGCCCCAAGGATCTATGCGCAGTGGATCATATCGGCAAACTGGCGGATGCGGGTGTCGCTTCCTTGAAAATCGAAGGCCGCATGAAATTTCCGGAATACGTGGCCGCTGTAGTGGGTATTTACCGAAAATATCTGGATTTGCATTACGCACAGGGCAGTTATCAGGTCACGGATGAGGATCGGCAGACCCTGGCGCAGATTTTCAATAGAGGAGGCTTCACTCCCGGGTACTTGCTGGGGAATCCAGGGAAATCCATTTTGTCAGGAGAATTGCCAAAGCATCAGGGCGTTTATGTTGGAAAGGTGAGCCAACCGGTAAAAGGCAAGAATTTAGTGGACGTTCAGTTAGAGCAGGATCTGGAACTAGGCGACGGGGTGGAAATCAGAAGCCAAAAGCTAGCGGGAAACATGGTGACCTACCTGGCTGACCAAGGCAATGGCACTGTCCGCATCGGGGACATCAAAACGCCTGTGGAAAAAGGCGATGCTGTTTACCGGCTGACTAGCGGCTCTTTGATGAAAAAACTGAGACAAAGCTATGAAGAAGGGGGACCTTATGGTGCGAAACATAGAAGGACGGTCCCGGTGGATATGCGACTGGAGATAGAAGTGGGAAAATCGCCGGTTTTAACGGTTTTAGAAGGGCAGACGGCTATTACTGTCACTGATAGCAAAATCTTGGCGGAGCGAGCTCAAAAACGGCCTTTAGATAGGGACAGAGCTGAAAGGCAGATGAGGAAGACCGGCGGCACGCCTTTCCGAGTCAGGAGACTAGAAATGGATCTAGCAGAGAGATGCTGCGTCCCAGTTTCTTCTTTGAATGATCTCAGGAGGCGGGCACTGCGTCAGATGGCAGAGAAAAAGCGGCATATGGGAATGAGGCCAAAGGCAGAGCTGCCCAAGACCTTAGAGCCGCCTGGATTTAACATGGAAAAACGATTGGCGTTTTATTTCTATCAAGGCGAGGTCTTTGAAACATGGGATGTTCAAAAAATTATGGAAGAGTTAGATGTCACACAGGCCAGAGCCTATGTGCCCATTCGTTTTTTTATGGAGAACTCCCTGAAACGCTCTGGCGTTGAAATCGTGCCTTATATTTTAAACGTGAGCAAAGGGAGACTGGATGATTATATTGAAAAAAATCTGGATCGAATCGCAGAAGCTGTGCGAGAATGCGGGATCGCCATTGGCAGTCTGGGATGGGCAGCGGAGTTTCTTGCCCGTGGGGTAAAGGTTTATGCGGATTATGGGTTGAACCTATATAACAGCTGGGCTATGACCTGGGCAATAGAGCAGGGCATGTTGCCTGTATCCATGTCACATGAACTATGGCAGGCAGATGACGGCATGATCCCTTTGATGATTTCAGAACATCAGCTGGAAACCAAAATCCTGACTGACCGTAAAAATCAGACCTACAAGATCGTATATAACCACGAGCAAGACAAGAGCATGATTTTTATGAATCACATGCGGGAACCGATTCAAACATTAAAAGCCCGCTGGGAAAATAGCCAGCAGGAAATGCGGATCTATGTGCCATGATTCTGTTTCATTCGTTAGAGATTCGGTAAAAGGCGATTGCGAAATACGCGGTCAGCACGCCGAAGAAAAGGCGCCATAAAGAAAAGCTACCACGGTACAAGGAAATAAAGAAACAAATCGCGATACATAGACAAATCACAGCGGACAACAGTTTTTTAGGGTTCCTTCTTGTTCCATTGCTTTTAAATGACATAATGACCTCCTGATATAGATTCATGCAACTTGAATTTCTATAATATATATTACCATAGGAAGGCGTTCTGGGCAAAGCTGATTTTGCGACAGACAGCCACAAGGGAATTAAAAGAGCGGCATAAATCACATGCCGCTCTTTTGCACGCAGGAATTGTCAGATAGAATGACACTGGCAAAATGTTATGTTGAATGATGCGCCGCCATTCCTGCGATATTTTACTTTATATACTTTTATGCACATCGATAGAAACTGATATAAGCTTTTGCTTTAAGCTTCCATAGCTTTCAGAGCAGCGGCCTTTTCCGCTTCTCGCTCTTCCAGTATCTTTTGGTATTCTTCCTCCGTCATCTCTTTCATGGTGATGCCGGTGAAACCATAGAAGATGGAAACAAGCGGATTACACCAGTTGAGGATGGCAAACGGAGCATATCCGCCCGCTCCCCACTGTGGACATTTGAGGAAGCTGCTCATCGTAGCGCCGCAAGTGTTCCATGGAATGAAGTTGGACGTGATGGTCCCGGAGTCCTCCAAACACCTGGACAGG
>QXXF01000041.1 GCA_009911365.1 Clostridiales bacterium | reverse complement strand
ATACAGATGTAGGTGTTCCACAGGGTAGCCAGCAGCATCCTGCGATGCAGATCCGGAACATAATGGTGCAGGGCGCTGACTTCCGCGTTTCCAGACTTTACGAAACACGGAAACCGAAGACCATTCATGTTGTTGCTCAGGTCGCAGACGTTTTGCAGCAGCAGTCGCTTCACGTTCGCTCGCGTATCGGTGATTCATTCTGCTAACCAGTAAGGCAACCCCGCCAGCCTAGCCGGGTCCTCAACGACAGGAGCACGATCATGCGCACCCGTGGCCAGGACCCAACGCTGCCCGAGATGCGCCGCGTGCGGCTGCTGGAGATGGCGGACGCGATGGATATGTTCTGCCAAGGGTTGGTTTGCGCATTCACAGTTCTCCGCAAGAATTGATTGGCTCCAATTCTTGGAGTGGTGAATCCGTTAGCGAGGTGCCGCCGGCTTCCATTCAGGTCGAGGTGGCCCGGCTCCATGCACCGCGACGCAACGCGGGGAGGCAGACAAGGTATAGGGCGGCGCCTACAATCCATGCCAACCCGTTCCATGTGCTCGCCGAGGCGGCATAAATCGCCGTGACGATCAGCGGTCCAATGATCGAAGTTAGGCTGGTAAGAGCCGCGAGCGATCCTTGAAGCTGTCCCTGATGGTCGTCATCTACCTGCCTGGACAGCATGGCCTGCAACGCGGGCATCCCGATGCCGCCGGAAGCGAGAAGAATCATAATGGGGAAGGCCATCCAGCCTCGCGTCGCGAACGCCAGCAAGACGTAGCCCAGCGCGTCGGCCGCCATGCCGGCGATAATGGCCTGCTTCTCGCCGAAACGTTTGGTGGCGGGACCAGTGACGAAGGCTTGAGCGAGGGCGTGCAAGATTCCGAATACCGCAAGCGACAGGCCGATCATCGTCGCGCTCCAGCGAAAGCGGTCCTCGCCGAAAATGACCCAGAGCGCTGCCGGCACCTGTCCTACGAGTTGCATGATAAAGAAGACAGTCATAAGTGCGGCGACGATAGTCATGCCCCGCGCCCACCGGAAGGAGCTGACTGGGTTGAAGGCTCTCAAGGGCATCGGTCGAGATCCCGGTGCCTAATGAGTGAGCTAACTTACATTAATTGCGTTGCGCTCACTGCCCGCTTTCCAGTCGGGAAACCTGTCGTGCCAGCTGCATTAATGAATCGGCCAACGCGCGGGGAGAGGCGGTTTGCGTATTGGGCGCCAGGGTGGTTTTTCTTTTCACCAGTGAGACGGGCAACAGCTGATTGCCCTTCACCGCCTGGCCCTGAGAGAGTTGCAGCAAGCGGTCCACGCTGGTTTGCCCCAGCAGGCGAAAATCCTGTTTGATGGTGGTTAACGGCGGGATATAACATGAGCTGTCTTCGGTATCGTCGTATCCCACTACCGAGATATCCGCACCAACGCGCAGCCCGGACTCGGTAATGGCGCGCATTGCGCCCAGCGCCATCTGATCGTTGGCAACCAGCATCGCAGTGGGAACGATGCCCTCATTCAGCATTTGCATGGTTTGTTGAAAACCGGACATGGCACTCCAGTCGCCTTCCCGTTCCGCTATCGGCTGAATTTGATTGCGAGTGAGATATTTATGCCAGCCAGCCAGACGCAGACGCGCCGAGACAGAACTTAATGGGCCCGCTAACAGCGCGATTTGCTGGTGACCCAATGCGACCAGATGCTCCACGCCCAGTCGCGTACCGTCTTCATGGGAGAAAATAATACTGTTGATGGGTGTCTGGTCAGAGACATCAAGAAATAACGCCGGAACATTAGTGCAGGCAGCTTCCACAGCAATGGCATCCTGGTCATCCAGCGGATAGTTAATGATCAGCCCACTGACGCGTTGCGCGAGAAGATTGTGCACCGCCGCTTTACAGGCTTCGACGCCGCTTCGTTCTACCATCGACACCACCACGCTGGCACCCAGTTGATCGGCGCGAGATTTAATCGCCGCGACAATTTGCGACGGCGCGTGCAGGGCCAGACTGGAGGTGGCAACGCCAATCAGCAACGACTGTTTGCCCGCCAGTTGTTGTGCCACGCGGTTGGGAATGTAATTCAGCTCCGCCATCGCCGCTTCCACTTTTTCCCGCGTTTTCGCAGAAACGTGGCTGGCCTGGTTCACCACGCGGGAAACGGTCTGATAAGAGACACCGGCATACTCTGCGACATCGTATAACGTTACTGGTTTCACATTCACCACCCTGAATTGACTCTCTTCCGGGCGCTATCATGCCATACCGCGAAAGGTTTTGCGCCATTCGATGGTGTCCGGGATCTCGACGCTCTCCCTTATGCGACTCCTGCATTAGGAAGCAGCCCAGTAGTAGGTTGAGGCCGTTGAGCACCGCCGCCGCAAGGAATGGTGCATGCAAGGAGATGGCGCCCAACAGTCCCCCGGCCACGGGGCCTGCCACCATACCCACGCCGAAACAAGCGCTCATGAGCCCGAAGTGGCGAGCCCGATCTTCCCCATCGGTGATGTCGGCGATATAGGCGCCAGCAACCGCACCTGTGGCGCCGGTGATGCCGGCCACGATGCGTCCGGCGTAGAGGATCCGGGTCCCCTTTGATAGATTAAAAAGGAAAGGAGGAAAGAAATAATGGCTCGTGTACAGTTTAAACAACGTGAATCTACTGACGCAATCTTTGTTCACTGCTCGGCTACCAAGCCAAGTCAGAATGTTGGTGTCCGTGAGATTCGCCAGTGGCACAAAGAGCAGGGTTGGCTCGATGTGGGATACCACTTTATCATCAAGCGAGACGGTACTGTGGAGGCAGGACGAGATGAGATGGCTGTAGGCTCTCACGCTAAGGGTTACAACCACAACTCTATCGGCGTCTGCCTTGTTGGTGGTATCGACGATAAAGGTAAGTTCGACGCTAACTTTACGCCAGCCCAAATGCAATCCCTTCGCTCACTGCTTGTCACACTGCTGGCTAAGTACGAAGGCGCTGTGCTTCGCGCCCATCATGAGGTGGCGCCGAAGGCTTGCCCTTCGTTCGACCTTAAGCGTTGGTGGGAGAAGAACGAACTGGTCACTTCTGACCGTGGATAATTAATTGAACTCACTAAAGGGAGACCACAGCGGTTTCCCTTTGTTCGCATTGGAGGTCAAATAATGCGCAAGTCTTATAAACAATTCTATAAGGCTCCGAGGAGGCATATCCAAGTGTGGGAGGCAGCCAATGGGCCGGATCCACAGGACGGGTGTGGTCGCCATGATCGCGTAGTCGATAGTGGCTCCAAGTAGCGAAGCGAGCAGGACTGGGCGGCGGCCAAAGCGGTCGGACAGTGCTCCGAGAACGGGTGCGCATAGAAATTGCATCAACGCATATAGCGCTAGCAGCACGCCATAGTGACTGGCGATGCTGTCGGAATGGACGATATCCCGCAAGAGGCCCGGCAGTACCGGCATAACCAAGCCTATGCCTACAGCATCCAGGGTGACGGTGCCGAGGATGACGATGAGCGCATTGTTAGATTTCATACACGGTGCCTGACTGCGTTAGCAATTTAACTGTGATAAACTACCGCATTAAAGCTTATCGATGATAAGCTGTCAAACATGAGAATTACAACTTATATCGTATGGGGCTGACTTCAGGTGCTACATTTGAAGAGATAAATTGCACTGAAATCTAGAAATATTTTATCTGATTAATAAGATGATCTTCTTGAGATCGTTTTGGTCTGCGCGTAATCTCTTGCTCTGAAAACGAAAAAACCGCCTTGCAGGGCGGTTTTTCGAAGGTTCTCTGAGCTACCAACTCTTTGAACCGAGGTAACTGGCTTGGAGGAGCGCAGTCACCAAAACTTGTCCTTTCAGTTTAGCCTTAACCGGCGCATGACTTCAAGACTAACTCCTCTAAATCAATTACCAGTGGCTGCTGCCAGTGGTGCTTTTGCATGTCTTTCCGGGTTGGACTCAAGACGATAGTTACCGGATAAGGCGCAGCGGTCGGACTGAACGGGGGGTTCGTGCATACAGTCCAGCTTGGAGCGAACTGCCTACCCGGAACTGAGTGTCAGGCGTGGAATGAGACAAACGCGGCCATAACAGCGGAATGACACCGGTAAACCGAAAGGCAGGAACAGGAGAGCGCACGAGGGAGCCGCCAGGGGGAAACGCCTGGTATCTTTATAGTCCTGTCGGGTTTCGCCACCACTGATTTGAGCGTCAGATTTCGTGATGCTTGTCAGGGGGGCGGAGCCTATGGAAAAACGGCTTTGCCGCGGCCCTCTCACTTCCCTGTTAAGTATCTTCCTGGCATCTTCCAGGAAATCTCCGCCCCGTTCGTAAGCCATTTCCGCTCGCCGCAGTCGAACGACCGAGCGTAGCGAGTCAGTGAGCGAGGAAGCGGAATATATCCTGTATCACATATTCTGCTGACGCACCGGTGCAGCCTTTTTTCTCCTGCCACATGAAGCACTTCACTGACACCCTCATCAGTGCCAACATAGTAAGCCAGTATACACTCCGCTAGCGCTGATGTCCGGCGGTGCTTTTGCCGTTACGCACCACCCCGTCAGTAGCTGAACAGGAGGGACAGCTGATAGA
>QXXF01000040.1 GCA_009911365.1 Clostridiales bacterium | reverse complement strand
ATGTGAACTCTTGGGGGAGATAAGCCTGTTATCCCCAGGGTAGCTTTTATCCGTTGAGCGATGGCCCTTCCATGCGGTACCACCGGATCACTAAGCCCTAGTTTCCTACCTGCTCGAGTTGTAGCTCTCGCAGTCAAGCTCCCTTATACCTTTACACTCTACACATGATTTCCAACCATGTTGAGGGAACCTTTGGGCGCCTCCGTTACTCTTTAGGAGGCGACCGCCCCAGTCAAACTGCCCGACAGACACTGTCTCCCACGCCGATTATGCGTGTGGGTTAGAGCAACCATGAAGCAAGGGTAGTATCCCAACAGCGACTCACTTGAAACTAGCGTCCCAAGGTCAAAGTCTCCTACCTATCCTGTACATGCTTCACAGGTACTCAATATCAATCTGCAGTAAAGCTCCATGGGGTCTTTCCGTCCTGTCGCGGGTAACCTGCATCTTCACAGGTACTAAAATTTCACCGAGTCTCTCGTTGAGACAGTATCCAAATCATTACGCCTTTCGTGCGGGTCGGAACTTACCCGACAAGGAATTTCGCTACCTTAGGACCGTTATAGTTACGGCCGCCGTTTACTGGGGCTTCAATTCAGAGCTTCGACTAATGTCTAACCCCTCCTCTTAACCTTCCAGCACCGGGCAGGCGTCACCCCCTATACATCACCTTGCGGTTTAGCAGAGAGCTGTGTTTTTGATAAACAGTTGCTTGGATCTTTTCACTGCGGCTGTATTTCTACAGCACCCCTTCTCCCGAAGTTACGGGGTCATTTTGCCGAGTTCCTTAACGAGAGTTCTCTCGATCACCTGAGGCTACTCGCCTCGACTACCTGTGTCGGTTTGCGGTACGGGTAGTATTGAATTAAACGCTAGAAGATTTTCTTGGCAGTGTGACATCAAGGGCTTCGCAACCGTAGTTGCTTCCCCATCACAGCTCAATGTTAAAGGAAAATGCATTTGACACATTCCACACCTCACTGCTTAGACCAGAATCCATTAACTGGCTCCCTTTAGCCTACTGCGTCCCTCCATCACTAACAATACTAGTACAGGAATATCAACCTGTTGTCCATCGACTACGCCTTTCGGCCTCGCCTTAGGTCCCGACTAACCCAGGGCGGACGAGCCTTCCCCTGGAAACCTTAGTCTTACGGTGGATAAGATTCTCACTTATCTTGCGCTACTCATACCGGCATTCTCACTTGTAATCGCTCCAGCACCCCTCACGGTATACCTTCATCGCTGATTACAACGCTCTCCTACCATTTAATTAATATTAAATCCACAGCTTCGGTAATATGTTTAGCCCCGGTACATTTTCGGCGCAGGGTCACTCGACTAGTGAGCTATTACGCACTCTTTGAATGATAGCTGCTTCTGAGCTAACATCCTAGTTGTCTGTGCAACCCCACATCCTTTTCCACTTAACATATATTTTGGGACCTTAGCTGGTGGTCTGGGCTGTTTCCCTTTCGACTACGGATCTTAGCACTCGCAGTCTGACTGCCGCACATGTGTATTAGCATTCGGAGTTTATCTGAAATTGGTAACCCGAGATGGGCCCCTCATCCAAACAGTGCTCTACCTCCAATACACTTAAATTGCGACGCTAGCCCTAAAGCTATTTCGGAGAGAACCAGCTATCTCCCAGTTCGTTTGGAATTTCTCCGCTATCCACAAGTCATCCAAACACTTTTCAACGTGTCCTGGTTCGGTCCTCCAGTGCGTCTTACCGCACCTTCAACCTGCTCATGGATAGGTCACTAGGTTTCGGGTCTACATCATGATACTAAAGCGCCCTATTCAGACTCGCTTTCGCTACGGCTCCGCCTCTTCAGCTTAACCTCGCATCATAACGTAACTCGCCGGTTCATTCTACAAAAGGCACGCTCTCACCCATTGACGGGCTCGAACTTCTTGTAGGCACACGGTTTCAGGTGCTATTTCACTCCCCTCCCGGGGTTCTTTTCACCTTTCCCTCACGGTACTGGTTCACTATCGGTCATTAAGGAGTATTTAGGCTTGGGAGATGGTCCTCCCGGATTCAAACTGGATTTCGCGTGTCCAGCCCTACTCAGGATACTGCTAGGTATAAAGTCTATTTCAAATACGAGGCTATTACTCTCTTTGGCTTACCTTCCCAGGTAATTCTTCTATAGACTTTAAGTCCACGTTGCAGTCCTACAACCCCAAGAAGCAAGCTTCTTGGTTTGGCCTGTTTCCCGTTCGCTCGCCGCTACTTAGGAAATCGTTTTTACTTTCTCTTCCTGCAGGTACTTAGATGTTTCAGTTCTCTGCGTTACCTTCGCGTAAGCTATGTATTCACTTACGGATACTATGCATAACATAGTGGGTTTCCCCATTCGGAGACCTAGGGATCAATGCGTACTTACTGCTCCCCCTAGAATATCGTCGTTAGTCACGTCCTTCTTCGGCTCTTAATGCCAAGGCATCCACCGTGCGCCCTTATTAACTTTGCCATTAAAACAAGTATAAGTTTTTTCGAACTCTTTAAAAGAATTCGCAGCTTTACAGAAATGTTTAAAACATTTCTCGGTTTATTTATCGTTATAAGATATTGTTATTTAGTTTTCAATGATCAATTCCTATTTTAACGTCTTCGTTGACCAGATACTTCCGTATCTTATGGAGCCTAGCGGGATCGAACCGCTGACCTCCTGCGTGCAAAGCAGGCGCTCTCCCAGCTGAGCTAAGGCCCCTTCTCTCAACGCAATCTTCTCTATCTTGCATCAAAAGACTGCTTGTTGGTCTTTATAGACCCCTCAAAACTGAATAAAGTAGAACAACATCTTTTTTTATATTCCTTAGAAAGGAGGTGATCCAGCCGCACCTTCCGATACGGCTACCTTGTTACGACTTCACCCCAGTCATCGGTCTTACCTTAGGAAGCGCCCTCCTTGCGGTTAGGCAACCTACTTCGGGTACTCCCAACTCCCGTGGTGTGACGGGCGGTGTGTACAAGGCCCGGGAACGTATTCACCGCGGCGTGCTGATCCGCGATTACTAGCGATTCCGACTTCATGCAGGCGAGTTGCAGCCTGCAATCCGAACTGAGAATGGTTTTAAGAGATTAGCGCACCCTCGCGGGTTGGCGACTCGTTGTACCATCCATTGTAGCACGTGTGTAGCCCAGGTCATAAGGGGCATGATGATTTGACGTCATCCCCACCTTCCTCCGGTTTATCACCGGCAGTCTCACTAGAGTGCCCAACTTAATGATGGCAACTAGTAATAAGGGTTGCGCTCGTTGCGGGACTTAACCCAACATCTCACGACACGAGCTGACGACAACCATGCACCACCTGTATCCCGTGTCCCGAAGGAACTCCTTATCTCTAAGGATAGCACGAGTATGTCAAGACCTGGTAAGGTTCTTCGCGTTGCTTCGAATTAAACCACATGCTCCACCGCTTGTGCGGGCCCCCGTCAATTCCTTTGAGTTTCAACCTTGCGGTCGTACTCCCCAGGCGGAGTGCTTAATGCGTTAGCTGCGCTACAGAGAACTTATAGCTCCCTACAGCTAGCACTCATCGTTTACGGCGTGGACTACCAGGGTATCTAATCCTGTTTGCTCCCCACGCTTTCGAGCCTCAGTGTCAGTTACAGGCCAGAGAGCCGCTTTCGCCTCCGGTGTTCCTCCATATATCTACGCATTTCACCGCTACACATGGAATTCCACTCTCCTCTCCTGCACTCAAGTCTCCCAGTTTCCAATGCACACAATGGTTGAGCCACTGCCTTTTACATCAGACTTAAGAAACCACCTGCGCTCGCTTTACGCCCAATAAATCCGGACAACGCTTGGGACCTACGTATTACCGCGGCTGCTGGCACGTAGTTAGCCGTCCCTTTCTGGTTAGATACCGTCACTTAAGTAATTTTCCACTCTACTTAACGTTCTTCTCTAACAACAGAGTTTTACGATCCGAAAACCTTCTTCACTCACGCGGCGTTGCTCGGTCAGGGTTGCCCCCATTGCCGAAGATTCCCTACTGCTGCCTCCCGTAGGAGTCTGGGCCGTGTCTCAGTCCCAGTGTGGCCGATCACCCTCTCAGGTCGGCTATGTATCATCGCCTTGGTAGTCCTTTACACTACCAACTAGCTAATACAACGCGGGATCATCAAGTAGTGAAGCAATTGCTTCTTTTAAATAAGAATCATGCGATTCTCATTGTTATGCGGTATTAGCGTTCGTTTCCAAACGTTGTCCCCCGCTACTCGGCAGATTTCCCACGCGTTACTCACCCGTTCGCCGCTCTTCATAAAAATAGCAAGCTATCTTTAATCATCGCTCGACTTGCATGTATTAGGCACGCCGCCAGCGTTCGTCCTGAGCCAGGATCAAACTCTCATTTAAATTTAGTTCATCAAATGAACTGGCTGTTGTTTTGTCTTTCATTATTGAATTGACAGTTGGTATACAAGAAGTTCCCTTCTCGCATATAGTCATTCTACTTTATTCAGTTTTCAAAGGTCTATCGCTCTCACGTGAGATACGCTCTCTCGCGACAACTATTATATTCTATCAAACTACTCCCTCCCTGTCAAGAATAAACTGTGGTTTTTTACTTCT
>QXXF01000039.1 GCA_009911365.1 Clostridiales bacterium | reverse complement strand
GACGTTACTTAACGGCCTGTTGAGGCTGCTGCTGACCAATCCTGTCATCGAAGAACACGACAGCGGAGACTGGCACATAAAAGAGTACGCCAATGGCTGGACGGAGATCACCGGAACGCCGGGGGTGACATTCCCCGCCACGGTTCATTCACCGTCCACGGGCTTTCATGTGAGACACGCGACAGTGCCGCTGCCCGTCGCTTTGGACACGAACAGGAACAGGGTCGCCATGGCCGTGGATTCGTCACCGGGGTTGCACGCGTTAAACGTCGGGATCCATTCTTCGGGCGATGAGTTGAAACTGACGACCGGACAGCCGGCGGAAAACAAAGGCGAACTGCCTGGCTATCTGACCAGCATATACGTGGCCGGTTACAAAAAAGCATAACACGCCTCTCCCGCCAGGGAGGGCGGGAAAGGAAGGAGAATGAAAGACAAATTAAATGAATTATTGCGAAACGTCATGAAGCTGCTCGCGGCGCGGGACAAGGTGTTGTGGGAAAGCGCTGCTGGCTGGACGTCCGGCAGCGTCACTGTGCCGGGGGTGAGCGGGTACTCGACGATTCGCGTGGTGCTGGAAAACACGACCGGATTCACGCTACATAAAGAAATCGGCGGATTCTTGGGCGGAGGCGTGCTGGCCACGTGGTCAGGCGGGGCGACCGTGACAGCGGAAATGCGATTACAAATATCAGGTGATCGCCTAACCATGGTCAACGAGAATTGCTACATGCTGTTGCACAAATACGCTTCGGGACACGATGAGAAAATCAAAAACGTGAAGATCACCAAGATCATAGGAGTGGAACCGGTCATGGAAAGAATAGTCGGGGGGGTGGGCGGCTCCTAAAAGGATGTTTAGCCGCCTTCCAGGCTTTGTCAGGAGGTGTTTCGCGTGAATCTCCTGAACCTCATCTTAAGAGGCCTGATGGGATGCCTGAAAGTCCACGAAGAAGGAATCTGGGAATACGTGAAACTGCCCAACGGCTTGGCGATTTGTCACGGGGCGGTGACGAACCACAACGTCACTTCATCGAAAGAAGGCGGGGCTTACTGGACCGGTTTGAGCAAGGACCTGCCGAACGGCTTGTTCGTGGAAACGCCGAAAGCTTGGGGAACGATCGTGGCGAATTTCTTGGGATTCGTGACCGTCTCGGAAAGATCGACAAAAGACCATTTGAACGTGTTCGAGGCCACCATGGCCGATGTCGTCCACGATGGGCACGTGATCAACTTGCTTGTCATAGGCCGCTGGAAGTAGCCTCCGAGAGGAGGTGTTCGGCGTGAAAACGGCGTTAAACGAAATCCTCCGAGGGTTGATGAGGCGGAGCGACGCGATCGGCAAAGTCCACGCCGGCACCAAGCTTGTTGACGCGGTGCCGAGCAGAACGGGAACCGTCGTGTCCGAAGTCGCGCTCCCGTCGGGAACTTACGTGGTGACCGCCTGCGTGTCTTGGACGAAAAGCGAAATCGACGTCCTCACGGTCTACAGCGTGGACGCGGGGGAATCGAGATCTTTGGCCGTGGAAGCAAGGGGCACGATGACGGGAGGAGGCGGGGATTGCCTTTCGTGCGTCGTCACGCTCGGGAGCGAATCGTCCGTGAGGCTCAACGCCTATCACCAAGCGGCTTCGACGGTCCCTCTTTCGCTCGTGAGGCTGCAAGCCGTCCGAATCAAATGACGACCCGCCCAAGCGGGAGAAAGGAAGAAGAATGAAATTAAAGAGTTACAAGCAGTATGACAAGCGTTGGGCGAAAGATCCCTACCAAGTCAAAGGAAAAGAGACGGCCACCATCGGGGGATCGGGCTGCGGCCCCACCTGCGCCGCCATGGTGGCCTCCACCTACGTGGATCCCAAGATCACGCCCGTTGAGGTTTGCAAATGGTCCGTCAAGCACGGATACAAGGCCGTGGGGCAAGGAACGTATTACACGTTCTTCGAGGCCTACTTTAAATCCATCGGCATCGAATGTGAGCAGGTGCCAGGAGCGAACAGCTACCACAAGAAAGACACCCCGTCGGACAAGCTGGCCCTGAAAGCCCTGAAAGCGGGCAAACTGGTCATCGCCTGCATGGGGCCTGGAATCTGGACCAGAGGCGGCCACTTCATCCTGGCTTACGCTTACAAAGACGGCAAAGTTCACGTCAACGATCCCGCCAGTTCCGCCACCGGCAGAGCCGTGAACACATGGAACAACTTTCAGAACGAAGCCAAATATTACTGGATCGTGACCCCGCCGAAGGGAAAGACCCAAAAAGAAACGAAAAAGGCGGCCACAACGACCAAGAAAGCGGTCAAGAAGGCCACCAAGGCCAAAGCCTATAAGGCGAAAGTCACGCCGAAGGTCGGCCTGAACGTGAGAAAAGGCCGGGGAACCAAATACGCCAGAGTGAAGGCGCTGAAACAGGGAACGACCGTCACCGTCTACGAGACAAAGGGGAACTGGTGCAAGATTCATAAGACCAAGAACTGGTGGGTGCATAAAGCGTACATCAAAAAGGCATAGGAGGGGCGGCATGGAATTTTTGCAAACGCTGCTGGCCATAGGCGGCGGTATCGTCCTGATCGGCAACGTGGGGAGCGTCTTTTACAAGGCGTTCCACCCGGCGGCGCAGGTGAAGCGGGACGTGGAAGAGCTGAAAGACCACGACCGAAAGGACTTCGAAGCGATTCAGCACCTGAACAAAATGAACAAGGCGCAATGCAGCCTGCTGCTGTCCATGATCAACCACATGATAGACGGCAACGGGATAGAAAAGATGAAGGAAACGAGAGACGACATTCAAAAAATGTTGAGCGAATAGGAAAGAGAGGTAAAAAATCATGAACATGAACTTAGACTTTATCACTGACATGTATATCCCGGTGGTCCTGATCGCCTGCCTGGTGATCGGGGTGATCCTGAAAAAGTGGTATCCATTAGATAACAAATGGATACCTACCATCCTAGTGGTGGTCGGAGCGGTCCTAGGCTGCGTGGCAAACGGCGGGATCACCCTAGAGAGCGTGGTGGCCGGAATGGTCACGGGTCTGGCCAGCACGGGGCTGCATCAGGCCTTTAAGCAATTGCTTAAGATCGACACCGCGGAGTCCACAGAATCCACCTGCCTGGACAGGGAAACAGCTGAATCCCTTATTCAGACCGATATGGACGTGGCGGCGAAAGGACATATGGAAGCCGTGGACGTGGAAGCGGACCGGGCGGAAGGTTAGATCAATCAGCCCTGGGAGATTAATTTCTTTCGGGGCTAATTTTTATTTTTGAAAAATCAGATTGGACTTCGCTATTTTTATGGATTTTGTTCAAAGGTTTTTCATCATTTCTGTCCGAAACATCAAAAGGTAGGTTTGGAAACTCAAGTTGATTTTACCTTGTATATTTTTGTAAAAAAAGATATAATGATTTGGAAATGTTCATTTTGCAACTTAGTGGAGATTTTGATGATATATAATGCGAGGTAATAAATAATATGAAAAAAATATTAAAAGGAATAACATCAATCAGATATCACAAAAAGCAAGCTGCAGTTATATTTGTGTTTTTTCTGCTATTAGTGATAGTATATACAGGGTTTCGACACAATGGCGTTACGAACATAAAAGCGTTATTTACAAATCAAGTTGCTTTAGAAAACACATATTATATAATACAAATTACTATTGGAATAATCATGAGTTTAGGAGCTATCATTGCTGTATGGCAGTATGTACTAAATGCCAGGGCTGAAAGGGCAAAGATTGCAAACGATCAAATTCAAAAGGCAATTGATTTATCAGAATATTACAAAGATAATATTTTAATCAAGTTTACAGCACTGAAATACATATTCGAACAATCAGACGTGAAATCTATCTTCGTTTCTATAGATTGTGCAAGAATGAAGACATTTAATAGCGTGGAACTAAAGGAAGTTTTATCTGATAGGCAATGCAAGAAGATAAAAGAGCTATTATCATTAGAAAAAACAGCCCAAATAATAGTGGACGCAGAAAGAATCTATAATACAGACTTTAATATATGGCAGCATATAGAATACGGAGATGAAGGCGAAGGAGAAAGCGAAAAACTAATCATTGATCCAGACATTCAGATGTCAATTATGTCACAATTTATTAATTCGTTGCTAAATAATATGGAGTATTTTGCGATGAATTTTACACACGGAACAGCAGATGATACAGTGGTCTATCGATCGTTACATCAAACGTATTTACAAGCAGTGGAATTGCTTTATTATAATATTGCTAAAAATAATATCCCGGGTGGGGCAGAATATTTTACAAATGTAGTTGAGTTATATAAAAAATGGCATAATAAAACCAAAGCTAAAAATGAAAAGCTGGAAAAAATTACAGAAGATTTAAAGGGGTCAACAGTTGATAATCTAGGGAAAAGTCATTGACAAATACATATGAATATGGTAAGATAATTGTACATATATCATGTGTTATACAGAATAAAGGAGGTAAACATATGGGCGCAGGAATTGAGACTATCTTCGATATTACAGATGGAGATACCCAAGAAAATAGCCAAGAACAAGAACCTCCATCGTATGTTAGACAGTAAATAATATAATAATTACAGTAAAAGTGTAGGGCTCCAGAGAGAAGTCGATTCTCTTCGGAGCCTTTTTATTTAGGCGATATAAATTTTAAAATTAGTGGAACACGTTCAAAATCTCAGAACTGCAAAAAGTGGCCGAAGCCATAGATGCGGAACTAAAAATTTCTTTCATCGACAAAGAATCAGGCGAACCGATTATATGAAGCGGACCAGACGAAAGATTAGAGCATTAGCCCCGGGAGATTTATTTCTCCTGGGGCGATTCTTTTATCATTGCGACCCTGCGATGGTATCGTGATAATTATCACTTTTTTAACTCAAAAGTTCCATATCAATAGTGAAAAGCATTAAAAGTTATTAAAAGTAATCGTATGAAAGAGAAATCATAAATCTTATGAAATGTTGAAATTTCAACGGATTCACTATAACTGTTGGAATTCAGCCATTTGGGTTTTTCGCATATTTTATAACGTGAGTTGCGGGTCCCTTTTC
>QXXF01000038.1 GCA_009911365.1 Clostridiales bacterium | reverse complement strand
CCGCAAGGCGGAGAAATGGCACAGAGGGTAGAGGAACGGGATAAAAAGCGAACGGTTCCGCTATAATGGCGGGGCATGGGGGTTCAAGATTTGCCCTGACCCGAAAGGGTGCGGACTTATCCTATGGTGTTTCATGGAAAAAATGGAGGTGAACCTATGAACGGTAATAATTCAACGACGGAAACGCTAGTTTCCGAGAGATTATCGGACAGCAAGCGGCTTTACATGCGGTGGAAAACTATCGACTGGAAGAAAGCGGAGCAGGAAGGTTAATCTCTTTGGGTTTAATCCGCCAATGCCTTTTGCGGATGATATTACGAAGACACCGGTATTCGAAAATTTGCCTGAAGCTGAAAAGACGGCGCAAGAATACCAGGCGGAATTAGAAACTGATGGGGTACTAAATCTGGGAAAAAGGATTGTTCCCGCAGAACCCATAGAAGCATATAAAAAGAAATTAGCTGAGTTTTTAAAAGAAAGAGGATTCTAAGAAATAAAGAGGCTTGTGGATGCACGGAACAGCTGAATAAGATTCCGGATAGCACTTGACTCTTCGGAAAATTCAGTATATAATAAATATAATTGAATGAGCGGCACAAAGATGTGCATGGAAAGCAATGAAGCTTAAATGAAAACAGAGTTTTTGTTTAAGCTTTTTTTATTGCTTTTATGAGTAAGAAAGAATTCTTGATACGATGATGTGGAAGAGTAAAGGGGAGGTGATGTCGCATACACATAAAAGTTGATTAGAAATGAAAGCATTGATTACAAGATGGATGATAACAAAAATAGAAAGGAGTTCATTCTTATGGATATTGTAGTAGCAGCTGCTGTATGCCTTGCGATTATTGGAGCAGGCGAGGTTGTTTCATATGTTACAAAAGCATTCATACCGTCCATGTCAGCAGCATTGTTATTGTACTTGATTCTCACTTGGGCAGGTATGTCCAAGGATTTCCCTGAAGTGGCAGGTTTTGGGTATCTGGGCGAACTGTCTATGCTTTTCTTAATCGTTCACTTAGGGACATCGGTCCCTCCAGGCGATTATATCAAACAGATCAAAAGCGTAGTTATGGCAGCGGCGGCTTTGGTAGGTGGTTTAATTGCTGTTGTAGGCTTAGGCGGACTTTTCTTTGGATTCGACGTAATGCTGGCAGGTGCGGGAGCGGCTTGCGGTGGCGGTGCGATCGCTGGGATTCTGGCTATTCAGAAGCTGACAGAATTAAATTTAGTAACTTTGATCGGTGTACCAGCTATCATAATGGGTGTTGTGGATTTGTATGGACAGCCAATCGCATCCTTTATGCTTAAAAAATATGGGAAAAAGCTTAATGGCACAGATGCGTATTTGCTGGCAAAGGCAGCGAAGAAGGATCAGCCAGAACCGAGACTGACAAAACATGGCGTGCCTTTTGGTTCTGAAGACAATCCAAGCAATAAAATCACTGCATGGATTCCAAGAAAACTGGAAGAAGACGGATTCGTGTTGTTTGAACTTGCGGCACTGGCAGCTGTTTCTTATTTCTTGCAGGAACTAACAGGAATCAGCAATTGCATATTCGCCTTTTTCTTGGGAGTCATCGGTTGCGCCACAGGCGTATTGAGGATGAATCTCTTAGATCGTTCTCATTCCTACGGGATCGTGATTTGTATCTTTATCGCATGGATTTTTCAGTCCATCAATGAAATCACACCGCAGGCTTTGCTAGCTTCTTTAGGACCTTCAGTTGCGATCTTGATTTTAGCGACCATTGGTTTAGCAGGCGGAGGCGGGCTTGTAGGAAAATTATTAGGATATGATTTCTGGCTATCAGCAGCCTGTGGCATGGGATTGATGTTCCTAATGCCAGGAGTCATGATCGTTACGACAGAGGTGGCTAAACGAAGCGCGAGAGATGAAGAGGAAGAGAAGTTCATGTTTGACGCGATGGCTCCATCCATGTATATCGTAGCAAACGCAGGATATATCATGGGAGTGGCGATCACGGTATCTTGCTTATTATCATTGTTGGTATATTTTTAAACATAGAGAAAAGGAGAACAAAAATGGGTAGATATTTAAACATCGGAATGATGCAGAGCGGCGACACGACTATGGATTTTGAAACTTGTCTGGCAAGGATCAGAAAAGACGTGGACGATCTGATGGCGGGAATGAACGTACCGGAGCTGATCGTTGGGGTGGAAATGGCCATTGGCCGCTACTGGAAGGATGATGAAACGCAGATGGGTGGAGACACGATACCAGGGAAAGTCACGGACGAGCTTTCTGCCATCGCCAAAGAATACGGCATTTACTTCATGCCTGGCAGCATGATCGAGTCTGCGGAAAAGGATGGCGAAAAAGTGATATACAATTCCATCCCCATCTTTGGGCCTGATGGAGAACTGATCGACGTGTACAGAAAGATGTGTCCGTACTTCCCTGTGGAAGGGGCGTTTACAAAGGGTGATCGGTACGTGACCTTTGATATCAAAGAAAAGGATATTAAGATCGGCGTGCTCAACTGCCACGATTGGTGCTTCCCGGAAATTTCAAGAAATCTGGCACTCATGGGCGCGGAGATCCTTATCAAACCGGCCATTGACCCGGAAGGTCTGTATGAAGTATGCAAGTCCATCCCATCTACAAGAGCTTTTGAAAATCAGGCGTATTTCATTTCTATGAACCTAGCCGGTGAATGGCTGGGAAGCTACGCATATGGTCATTCCACAGTGGCAGCGCCTGATGGCAGCGTGATCTATGAGGCGGGCAACAGGCCGGTTTCCTTGACTTTGACCTTGGATTTGGACAAGGTGGCGGATGCGAGGAGATACGGAACCAACTATACGGACCAGTTGCTGCGGCAGCTGAAAGTATTCAACCCACCAATGCCTTATGCGGGGCACATTGAAGATGCGCCGATTTATAAAAACCTTCCTGATCCTGACATGTCCATGGAAAGCAGGGCAGAAATGTTCAAAAAAGAAGGGCTGATGAACATAGGAAAATAAAAGAAGGCTCAAGGCCTTTGGCGGAAAACAATGGTTTCAAAACATGAAACCTATAGGCGCACGGGAAAACTCTCGTGCGCCTCTTTCGATTTTTGACCCAGACAACAGGGATGTCCGCGCCAACTGCGAAGCCTTAGCTTTCTATTTTAGTTTCCTGCTATTGATCGAGCCTTACTTCAATAATGCCGTGAAATGAGTGGTAAAATCTCTGCGTCACATCTGTTAAAAAACTGGTTTTTGTGGCGTTCGATCACCGCATCAAGGCCGTTCCAGCTTATTGGCAGCCTGATCTTCCGCAGCCATTTGGGAAACTCGGTAATGCATCAGTTTGCCAGTGGCAGTATAAGGCAGTTCTGTGACGAATCGATAATACCGAGGGCATTTGTAGATGGAAAGCATTGGATGTTCCATACAGTAAATCCCCAACTCCGCTGCTGTGACGCTGTTATCAGCGGGCACGATGTAGGCAGTCACAGCCTGCTCTCGAATCCGGTCCATAACACCTACTACTGCGGATTCCGCTACCTTGGGATGCTGGTTCAAAACCTGCTCCACTTGCGATGGATATATATTTTCCCCAGCGGAAACGATCATGTCGTCTTTACGGCCAACAATGGTGATAAATTGGTCTTCATCCCAAGTGGCTAGGTCGCCGGTATACATAAACCCTTTATAAAATTTCCGCTCTGTTTCTTCAGGGTTATTATAATAGTTATAGGAAGACTTGGATGGAGATCGGAGAATCACCTCACCGATTTCCTGGCCGTCCATGCTGACCAACTCATGGGGTTCAGCCTTTCGGTCTTCATACACCTTGACTACCCGTACATCGTCATCCGTGCAGGAGCGGCCCGCGCTCCCGGCCATCCGCGGCAGATCATAGGGACGCAGGAAGGTGTTCCAAAAGGTTTCTGTTGTCCCGTATCCATTGAAAATATTCGGTGTCAATACCTTGTGAAAGTGCTCGCATGCAGCCTTTTCCAATGGGCTGCCCATGGTGACGATACCTTTCAACTGGGACAAGTCAGAGGGATGGCGTTCTTGCCTTTGCGCCAGCAGAGAGAGGATAGCAGGTACTCCAATAAGAAACGTCACTTCATATTTTTCAGCGTAAGAAAGACAGCGCTTTGGCGAAAATTCACGAAGAATAATCACCTCGCCGCCTGCGTACAGAGTCGGGCATGGACCACCGGAATGGAGACCGCCTCTGTGAAACCAAGGTGTCATATTCATGGTGCGATCCATTGGTGTCAATGGAAAATGCATCATCACGTCATGGGCAGATAATACTTCATTAATATTATTCAGGGGCACGCCCTTTGGCTTGCTAGTGGTTCCTGATGTGTACAGGCGGGTCGTTTCATCGTAAATATGGGGGAGATCCCCACGGACTGGTTCTGTTTCTGTCTGGTCCCTCACATAGTCTTCATAAGTCATGTGGCCAGGCGGCAGTTCCTTGCTGTCCGAACATCTGACCGCGATCAGGACTTCAGGCGCATGGACGCACATAGCCAGAGCTTCCTGGACTATATCCCGGATCTCCATGGCATAGACGAATACTTTTGGCTTGCTGTCATCAATGGCAAGAGCGGTCTCGCCTGGTGCCAGACGAAAGTTAATAGGCGAATTGATGGCTCCCAGTTTTTGCGGCGCTAAATAGCAATGTACAAATTCCGCACAATTAGGAACTTGATACATGAGCACATCATTTTTGTGAACGCCATCTTCATGCAATGCGTTGGCCAATTTGTTGACATCGTTGTTCAGATCTTGGTAAGTCCATCTTTTTTCTGTTTCCGGGTCGAACAGGGCGGGCCGTTTTGCGAAACGTTGGACATTGCGCATGAATCCGTTCAAATATGTGAACGAAGATTCAAAAGTTTGCTGAAACATAGAGACGTTATAAGTAAATGACATAGCTAGATCCCTTCTTTCTTCCTTTATAAATGTCATTTATTTTGTGTTTGTACAAAGATTCGGGAATATTACCTGCCAGAATATCGGAAGGCAACCACAAAATAGGCATTGCGATTATATTACGAATGCCGTTTATGTTCTTATGGAATTTTCCCGATTACCCGACTAATTGATAAAAATCTTTAATTATTCTATCATATTTTCCTGGAAAATCCACTAGTTTTCTTTGCGAAATTTTTTGATGGGGATTTTATTGCGCAAATCACTTGTAATTCACGCAGGAGGGATTTATCATGAAAGAAACATCAGATCATAACTCGATCAAACGCATGAAGCTGCTGCGTAGAGAAAGGAAAAGGGAACAATGGGCGACAGCATATTTTTTTTGATCATCATAGCAACGTTTTCGGTCTTGCTTTCATTTAACATAAAGGGGATCAAGCGCAAATGCTGGGCAAGCAATTTTGCGAGGTTCGCGGATTATTTAGGCCTGATCATCGGGCTGCCCATTTTAGCCGTGGCCGTGTTCGCGTTCATTGCGTCACTGTGAAGCAGATAGGGTTGAAAAGGAGGACATATGAGCAAAAACAGCCGCTTTAAACTGATTTCTCGATTTACAAAAGGCATCCATGGGGCTATTATTGTAGTTTTGGTGACTTCATTGACATCAACGGTTTTGAACGCCATGATCCCAAGGATCTTTAGTTTTACCATAGATGAAGTGCTGGTGCCCGGCGGCATCCCTTTGCTGAAAGAGCATTTGTGGATTCTGTCTTTGATAGTTATCGGGATCGCTCTGTGCAACGGCGGGTCTATTTTTTTGTATCGAACTTACACTGCGAAGGCTGGCGAGACATTTGCCAAGAACATGCGCGATGTGTTGTTTTCTCATGTACAGAGATTGCCCATGAAATGGCACGGTGAAAATCAGACCGGCGATATCATACAACGATGCACGGCGGACGTGGAAACCATCCGCAACTTTGTGGTGACGCAGATTTTGGAAGTGTTTCGGACCGTATTTCTAGTGACCATTTCCCTGGTCATGATGTTTTCCATGAACGTGAAGCTGACCTTTGCGGCCATTGCTTTTATTCCTGTTATCATCTGGTATTCCACTGTTTTTTATGGATTGATCGCCAAAAACTTTAAAGCGGCTGACGAAGCGGGCGGCGAGCTTTCCACCGTGGTACAAGAAAACGCCACAGGCGTACGGGTGGTAAGGGCCTTTGGCAGGGAAAAGTTTGAAATTGACCGATTTGATGAGAAAAACAATTTCTTCGCTAAGTTGTGGATCCGGCTGGGGACTTTGTCTGGTGCGTATTGGGGCATTGGAGATTTGATCACAGGGCTGCAGGTGATGGTCATCATTGTGTTGGGAGCCGTGCAGGCAGTGCGGGGAAACATCACTGCGGGGGAGTTCGTGGCCTTTGCTTCCTACAACACCACATTGACATGGCCGATCCGGGGCTTAGGGCGCATTCTCTCTGAAATGAGCAAAGCCGGTGTTTCCTTTGATCGAGTCGATTATATCCTCGATTCCGCGGAAGAGGACATGGGAAACGCAGGAAAAGAGCCAGAGTCAATGGATATTGGGTTTGAATGTGTCAGCTTTGCCTACGATAACAGCAATCAGGTGCTGCGGGATATCAGCTTCCAGATCAAAGCAGGCACCACTTTTGGAATCTTAGGAGGAACAGGAAGCGGAAAATCCACCCTTATCCACTTGCTGGACAGGCTTTATGAAATAAAGGAAGGCCGGATCACTATCGGCGGCATTGATCTGCGGGAGATCCCCCGTCCTTGGATTCGCCGCCATATTGGCATGGTGCTGCAGGAGCCCTTCCTCTTTTCCAAAAGCATTCGGGACAATATCGCCGCAGCGAACCCAGATGCGTCTATGGAGGAAATCAGAGAAGCGGCCCGTATCGCATGTGTGGATGAGGACATCATGGCCTTCACGGACCAGTATGAAACCTTGGTGGGAGAACGGGGCGTGACCCTTTCCGGCGGCCAGCGCCAGAGGATCGCCATCGCACGGATGCTCCTTGCTAAATCGCCGGTCATGGTATTCGATGATTCCCTTTCCGCGGTTGATGCGGAAACAGACACAAAGATCCGCCACGCTCTGCGGGAAAAAATGAAAGCCGCCACAGTGATCCTCATATCCCACAGGGTTACCACTTTGATGGAAGCGGATGAAATCATGGTGTTGAACCAGGGGGCGGTAGCGGAACAAGGGACCCATGGGGAGTTGATTCAGGGAAATGGGATCTACCAGAGGATCTATGAAATACAGATGAACCAGGATGACCGCAGACTGCTGGAGGAAGGAGGGAGTCTGGCATGAAGGAAAACAAGGAAGGGCGCAAGGAACTGGACCTGAAGATTTGGGGAAAGGTCATGCCTTTTTTTCGCCCGTATTGGAAGTATTTTTTGACTACCATCAGTCTTAATGTGCTGCTGGTGGCAGTGGATGTGATGGTGCCTCTTTTTCAGAGTTATGCCATTGACCATTTCATTGTGCCGGATACATTGGAAGGTATCTTTTCCTTTGCCGCTATCTACATATCCGTGATCGTGACACAGATGGTCTGCGTGTTTTTTAGCGTCCGTGCGGCCATCAACATTGAGATGCATGTGGGAAAGGATCTCAAGCGGGCGCAGTTTGTCCATCTGCAGAAGCTTTCCTTTTCCTACTACAATACGACACCAGTGGGTTATATCCACGCCAGGGTTATGAGCGACACGTTAAAAATCGCCACAGTCTTGGCCTGGGGACTGGTGGACATGTTTTGGGCTTTCGTTTATGTGGTAGGGGTATTTGTGATCATGTGCCTTCTGAACTGGAAACTGGCGGTCATCATCATGCTGGTAGTGCCTTTCATCGCAGTATTAACAGCTTTTTTCCAAAAACGGATGCTGTACTGGAATAGAGAGATCCGGGAAACCAATTCTGAAATCACAGGCGCGTTCAATGAAGGTATCGTGGGCGTGGAAACCAGCAAGACTCTGAGCATGGAACAGCTGAATGAAATGGCTTTCCAAAGGATCAGCGGCAAGATGAAGGATAGTTCCATGACCCTCGCCAAACTGACGGCCATTTATATGCCTTTGGTTTTGTTTTTCAGTTCCGCGGTGACAGCCTTTGTCTTGGCAAGGGGAGGGTATTTTGTTCAGGAACAGCTCATTGCTCTGGGGACGCTATCTGTGTTTCTGTCTTACGCCGTAGGCATCTTTGAACCCATTCAGCAGCTAGCCAGACTCATGTCAGAACTGATCTCCTGCCAGGCCAACATTGAGCGGGTCACAGGGCTTTTGGAGCAGGAGCCCAATATCATCGACAGCCCGGAGGTGATCCGGCGGTACGGCGATTCTGTACGACCAAAGAAAGAAAATTGGGAGCCAATCAAGGGAGCCATCGAGTTTCGCGACGTGACCTTCCGGTATCCTGATGGCAAAGAAAACGTACTGGAGCATTTTTCTCTGAAGATCCCGGCTGGCACGACTGTGGCTATCGTGGGAGAGACTGGTGCGGGCAAATCCACCATCGTCAACTTGGTTGGAAGATTTTTTGAGCCTACAAAAGGACAGATCCTGATTGATGGCAAGGATTACAGGCAGCGGTCACAGCTGTGGCTCCACAGTCAGATGGGTTACGTACTGCAAAATCCTCATTTGTTTTCTGGGAGCATCCGGGAAAATATTCGTTACGGCAGGATAGACGCCACTGACCAGGAAGTAGAACAGGCAGCTATCAGCGTTTCTGCGGACAAGGTCATCGAAAAGCTGGAGCAAGGCTATGACACAGATGCGGGAGAAGGCGGAAACCATCTTTCCACAGGAGAAAAACAGCTGATTTCTCTGGCCCGGGCCATTTTGGCGGATCCGGCCATCTTTGTGCTGGACGAGGCGACCTCATCGATTGACACGGCAACAGAACAGTTGATCCAGGAGGCGACGGAACGGCTGCTGCGCGGCCACACTTCTTTTATGATCGCCCATAGACTATCTACGATCCGAAATGCGGACATGATCTTAGTGATGCGAGATGGAAAAGTCATAGAACAAGGAAACCATAAAGAACTGATCCGGAAAAAAGGATATTATTATCGCTTGTATTCCAGACAGTTTGAAGAAGAGCAGCTAGTGCGGGCATTCCATGGCAAAGATACATAGGCCGCATAAAGGGGCGTCTTGCCTGAGACTATTTTTTAGGCATCCGCTCCACAGCGATAATGACTACTGCTGCTCCAGCAGCGGTGATCAGGGTGGAAACCAGGGTTAGGGTTTTTGCCCCGCCCATATCTAGGATCCATCCCCCTGCCAGACTGGAAAACACAGTGGTAATAGTGACCATGGTAGTGAAAAGAGCCTGACCTTTTATGGCCTCGCCTCGGCTCATGATCTCGTTGATGTAATGGATCATGGCAGGCAAAAATAAAGCAAAGGACACCAGCTGCAGAAATTGTGCGGCAAAGATCATGGTGACGGATTTTGCGAGAAAGCACATTGCGATCTTTACTGTATAGCCGATCGAGGCGATCTTTAGCATCAAAGGATAGGAAAGCTTTTGGCGGATTCGGTTAAAAAACACCAAGGTTGGGATTTCCAGAGCAGCCATGAGGGAAAGGATCCGCCCCATGTCTTCACTAGTGCCGCCTACATAATCTACGATTTGCATCATATAGTTGTTGAGAATCGAATTGCTGAAATAAAGTCCGATCACCCCAATATTGATTATAAAAAAAACCTTGTTTCTTTGGATAAACTGAATCAAATTGATTTCCTGACCATCGTCAGAAAGCCTCTGCTCTTTCTCAGGGGCTTTTTTTGACGCTTCAAGCATGCGGCTTTGGGAAGCTTGCTGAAAATGACGCTTGGTAAGAACAAGGCTGAAAAGCAGCATCAGCAAGATGACCTCTCCGCAAAGCGGCAGAATGGAAACTCCGTGAAGTTCCACTAAGGTTCCTAGCACAGCCACCAAGGCGGCATAAGCCAGGGAACCCATGCTCCGGGCCACGCCGAAATTGATATGGATGCCACTTTCCTGAAGTTTAAAATTCAGCGAATTGAAGAGGGGGTGCAGCACAGTGTGCCAGGCGATTAGCAGCATGAAGATCAGGGCAAGAGCTAGCGTTTTTCCTTGTAAAGCGAAAAGTCCCACAGTTAGGATCATCATGAAGATGGTCAGGAGCTGCGTGATCCCGATCAGTGACAACCTTTTAGAACGGTCCGCGAAATCAGCGGTCAAAGGCTGCAGCGCCACGGCCAGCACATTGGCAACAGCCAGGATCACGCCGATTTCCCAGTTAGAATAACCGCGGGCCAATAAAAAAACGGAAGCAAAGCTGCTGATGATCCCATAAAACATCCAGTAAGAAGCGTGGATGGACGCATACTCGATATTGAGAAGTTTTTTCATGCTTGGGGCTCCTTTCTGATATGCCGCAGGTTGTCTGTTCCATGCGGCCGCCTCCTTATTGTAACATATTGAAGCCAGGAGAGCATCCTGTTTCCGCAAAATACATAGAAAAGCATATGCCGGCGAAAAGCCTTAAAACAAAGGATTCGCACTATTTATAGTACCAAAGTGCTAGAAGGAATTAAGGCAAAAATCGCACTTTTGACCGATTGTGCGAAGCAAGCGCAAACGCTACTATAAAAAGCACATACTTTATTTATTTTATTTGGACTCATGTTTCGATTTTAAGCCTGCAAATAAAAAGTCAATAGTAAATTGATTGTTTCAGGCAAAAAGTTTTATGTAGGATTTTGAACAT
>QXXF01000037.1 GCA_009911365.1 Clostridiales bacterium | reverse complement strand
TACGCCAAACTGATCAAGGATTACGAAGGAAGCTGTCCAAGCTCCAACAGCTGCTAGCGAAAAAGGGCTATGATCTGGAAATCACGGAGGACACGGTAACCGTTTGCACGGGATACGAGAATGATAACTACATGGAGGACAGCGGTGGCTACAGTTACGGCATAGGCCGCTATACAGCGGATGACGGAACTGTGACTTGGGATTGCGTGTGGTTCGGCCATTATCCCCAGAGTTCCGATGGGAACGGCGGATTCAATAATGACCCGATTAAATGGCGGGTGTTGTCTGCGGATGGGGATGAGGCGTTGCTCCTGGCGGACCAGAATCTGGACTGCAAGCGGTACAATGAAACCTACACGGATGTCACCTGGGAGACCTCCACCGTCAGGAGCTGGCTCAACGGATATGGAAGCGGCTCCAACAAAGAAGGGAAGGACTACACCAATGACAATTTCATGGTCAAAGCCTTCACCGCTGCGGAGCGGGGAGACATCAAGGAGAAGACCATTGAAGACCCGGACAACCCTTATTACAACACGGAAGGTGGCAACGACACCAGGGACACCAGGGACAAGATTTTTTCCCTGTCCATCGATGAAGTCACGAAACCGGCCTATGGGTTCCCGAGCGATTACAGCGAGTGTTCCAAAACCAGGAGGGCGTTGAACACGGACTACGCAAAATCTCAGGCGGCGTTGGCAGACACCTCTACGGAATATGCGGGCAATGGCTGGTGGTGGCTGCGGTTGCCTGGAGGCAATTCTAGATGCGCCGCCTGCGTGGACAGCAGTGGCTACGTCAGCTGCGGCGGCTATTATATCAGCGATGACCGTCTCGCCGTTCGTCCAGCTTTGTTTTTGAATCTAAAGTCTAACCTTTGGTCTTCCACTGTCTCTGATTCCAAAGTGAAGGGGCCAAAGAAAGTCGCTTTGAAAAAGATTTCTTTCACCAAAAAAGGCATCCTAAAACTCACCTGGAAGCGTTACAAAAAAGCCACTGGCTACCAAGCCATAGTAGCGACAAAACAAAAAAAGCCAAAATGAAATAACAGATGCCCTCCAGTCACCCAAAACCTCAACAAAAAAGGAGCCTTCTCCGGCCCTGTACATACCCCCTGCGCATGGCTGATGCGCACGGAACATATGTCCCAAATGCCGTCTGGCTCCTTTTTCTATTTATACGGAGGATAAGATCAATCAACAGCTTAGTGTTCCATTTGCCGTGCCAGGAACGAGGCACCGATTTCTGCGGCTTTGAATTCCACCTCTCCCAGATTCTGATTTTGTTTTGGCAAAATAGTGATAGAACCGATGGCATCGCCATGAGCAAGAATTGGCACTACCACTTTTGCGTCATCATGGAGCGTGTTTTTGCTCTGGATGATCTTGTCCAGCTCAAAATCCACCTTTTTATCCATGTAATCCGCTTTTCCCGCGCCAGATACGGCAACGATTTGATCCGTGTCAGAGACGATCACGGTGCTGCCCAGGATCGAAGAGGCTGTTTCTGCGTATTCCCCTGCGAACTGACCCAGTTCATTGATCGGTGAATACTTTTTCAGGATCACCTCCCCGCTGCTGTTTGTATAGATCTCAAGGGGGTCGCCTTCCCGAATGCGGAGGATCCGCCGTATTTCCTTAGGAATGACCACCCTCCCCAGATCATCGATTCTTCTTACAATTCCTGTCGCTTTCATAGACTTAAATCCTTTCTCATTGATATCGTTTCTACAGATAGTCTTTGCCAAAACAAATGAAATATACTGCCTTTGGATGAAAAATAAGCCTAAAAACTTTGACATTTATTAACGGAAATAGTAACATGCTAAAAGAGAAGCTTTGCTAATCAGGAGGACCAAATGCGAAAAGTCAAAGGCTTATGGAAATTATTGTTCGGACGGACCACATTGCTGGCAGTGTTTCTGCTGCTTCAAGTCGCCATGCTTGCTGGAGGATTCGCGCTGCTGGACAAGTATGTATTTGTATTCAACTACGTTTTAGGATTCGTATCCCTGCTGGTGCTGCTTTACATCCTCAATGCTAGGCAAAACTCCAGCTTCAAATTGACATGGCTCATGCTGATCATTTTTCTGCCCGTTTTCGGGATCTCTTTTTATCTATTTACTAGAGTGCAGCCAGGGACCCGCTTTATCAGCAGGCGCATCGATCAGCTGTTGGACCAACAGGAACCGTACCTTGCCCAAGATCAAGAAGTGCTGCGGCAGTTGGAGAAACAATCGTCTCAGCAAGTGGGTCTGGTCAGATACATCCACGATTACGGAAAATATCCGACTTATGTGAATACCCAAGTCAAATATTTTCCTTTAGGTGAAGACAAGTTCCGGGAAATGGTCCGCCAGCTAGAACAGGCCAAAGAGTTCATTTTTATGGAATATTTTATTGTGGACAAAGGATTTATGTGGGACACTGTTCTGGAGATCTTGACGCAAAAAGTCAGAGAAGGAGTGGAAGTACGTTTTATGTATGACGGCACCTGCTCTCTGACGCTGCTGCCTCCCAATTACCCGCAGAAATTGCAGCAAAGGGGCATAAAGTGCAAAGTGTTTTCCCGCATCCTGCCGTTTCTTTCCACCCATCAAAACAATCGGGATCACAGAAAGGTTCTGGTGATCGACGGACACACGGCATTTACAGGTGGCGTCAATCTGGCGGATGAATATATCAATGAGATCGAGCGGTTCGGACACTGGAAGGACACAGCGGTCATGGTAAAAGGTGAAGCTGTCAGAAGTTTCACGCTGATGTTCCTGCAAATGTGGGATATTCATGAAAGCGAACCCACGCCGATCGATCAGTATATACGCTATGAATTTCCGCTCCAGGAACCGGGGCTTTCCAGTGAAGGCTACGTGACACCTTATGGCGACAGCCCTTTAGACCGGGAATCCGTAGGCGAGCGGGTTTATATGGATATCCTCTATAGTGCCAGAAATTATGTGCATATCATGACGCCCTACCTGATTTTAGATGAGGAAATGGTGGAATCCATGATCTATGCGGTAAAGCGAGGCGTAGAGGTCAAGATTATCATGCCCCATATTCCGGACAAGCTTTATGCTTATTTGCTAGCTAGGACGTATTATCCCGAGCTGATTCAAGCCGGCGTGCGGATTTACGAGTATACGCCGGGATTCGTCCATGCGAAAGTGTTCACTAGCGATGATAAAAAGGCAGTAGTAGGAACCATCAACTTGGATTTCCGCAGCTTATACCTTCACTTTGAAGACGCAGTGTACATGTATGATAATCCAGAGATTCAGGTCATTGAGGCAGATTTTCAAGAAACTTTGGAAAAATGTCGGGAAATTACAATGGAAAATTGTCGGGATTATAATGTGTTCAAAAAAATCCTCGGACGGCTGCTGCGCCTGATCGCACCCCTTATGTAGGGTTGGCTTTTATGGAAATTCGTGGTACAATGGAGCCATTGATAAAAAAGGAGGAGCAGTGAGATGCTGATTAAAAATATTACTTTGATTGATGAAAATTTTCAGGTACAGGAAAACAGATATGTTGGAATAGATGGCGAGTGGATTACTTATATTAGTAAGGAAGCACCAAAGCAGGATTTTGGCAGAGTCTATGATGGGACGGGGAAACTGCTGGTGAGCGGTTTTATCAACACCCATGCTCATTCCCCAATGACACTGATGCGGGGCTATGGAGAAAATTTGGCCCTCCAGGACTGGCTTAACCAAAAAATATTTCCCTTTGAAGATAAACTGACAGGCGACGCAGTCTACTGGGGGACGCTCCTTGCCATGGCGGAGTCTATCCGCTTCGGTATCGTATCTACCACGGATATGTATTATTTTTCCGAGGACATGATCAAGGCTATTGAGGAAAGCGGCACCAAGAACAACATTTCCAGATCCGTCACTTGCTTTGATGATTCGGATCTGTGGTCACTGCAAGGTGCGAAAGAGATGAAGTCCATCTATGAAACTTACCACAATGCGGCCAATGGGAGAATCAAAGTGGATATGAGCATTCACGCTGAATACACGTCCACGCCGAAAATTGTAAGGCAGATGGCAGACTACACACAGAGCATTGGGACCAATATGCATGTGCATCTTTCAGAAACAAAGCTAGAGCATGAAGAATGCAAACAGCGACATGGTCTGACTCCAGCGGCTTATTTCAACAAGCTGGGTCTCTTTGAAACACCTACCACTGCGGCGCACTGCGTCTGGTTGGAGGACGAGGATTTTGCCATTCTGCGGGAAAAAGGCGTGACCGCTGCGTCCAATCCGGTGAGCAACATGAAACTGGCTAGCGGCGTGTGCGATGTGCCAAAGCTTTTGGATTTTGGCATCAATGTGAGTTTGGGCACAGACAGCGTGGCTAGCAACAACAGCTTGAATTTCATAGAAGAAATGAAATTCTTTGCTTGTGGAGCTAAGGAAAGGATGAAGGATCCGACGGCAGTGACTCCCACGCAGGCACTGCGGGCTGCCACCTTGGCAGGGGCCATTTCTCAGGGCAGGCAGGATTGCGGCACTGTCAAAGAAGGCAACAAAGCGGATCTAGTGGTGATGGACATCAGCGGTCCTCATATGCACCCGGTGCATGATGTGATTAACAGCCTAGTTTATTCTGCGTCAGGCAGCGATATCGTTATGACCATGGCAGATGGCAAAGTTCTTTATGAAAATGGTCAATACATGACCATTGACATAGAGAAAACCATATACGAGGCAAACAGGGCCACAAAAGGGATATTAGCGGCCCTATCAAAATAATTTAGGAGGAATCATGGCAAAAAAATCCTTTATTCAAGGAGCAGCGGTCCTGGCGGCAGCCGGGCTGCTGGTTAAAGTGCTGGGGGCTATTTTCAAGATCCCTCTGGGGAATATGATCGGAGCGGATGGAATGGCCTATTATTCTCCGGCTTATTATGTGTACAGCTTTTTTCTGGTTTTGGCCACGGCAGGGATTCCTGTAGCCATTTCCAGAATGGTTTCTGAGCGGGTCAGCTTTGGAAAATTCGGTGAAGCTCATAGGGTCTTCAAAATATCTAGGACCCTGATGACTATCATTGGCAGTCTCTCCTTTCTTATTGTTTTCTTTGGTGCGGAGCTGCTGTCAGGAATGTTCAACATGCCGGAGGCGGCTCTGGCCATGCGGGCCATTTCGCCGGCCTTGATCTTCGTTCCAGTCATGGCCGCTTACCGCGGGTATTTCCAAGGCATGCAGGATATGGGGCCAACGGCTGTGTCTCAGGTGATCGAGCAAGTGTTCCGAGTAGTGGTAGGCTTGAGCTTGGCATGGTTCTTTTTCAAGAGCGCACAGAGCCTGGGAGTGGCTAGTCGGTATTCCCCGCAGGAAAGCGGAGCCGCAGGCGCGACTTTAGGTGCGGCGGCAGGAGCTATTGGCGGACTGCTGGTCATGCTCATTGTTTATGCGCTGAACAAAAGCCGGATCAAAAGCCGGATCGCTAGACAAAAAAAGGGCATGCGGGCTTCTAGGGAGAGCAGCACCTCGATTTTAAAGAAGATCGCTGTCATTGCCATTCCGATCACCATCGGCGCATCCATCATGCCCCTTGTAAATATGATCGACGTTGCGGTCGTGGTCAACCGGCTGCAGGCCTCTGGATGGGATGCGGCGGTGGCAAAGGGCATGTACGGACAGCTCAGTTCCTTTGCCGGCTCTCTGATTAACTTTCCGCAAGTCCTGACTCAGGCGGTGGCCATGAGCCTGGTGCCTTTGGTGGCCGCAGCCTTTAAACAAAGAGACATGGCTTATTTGCAAGAAAACGTGGAGAACGGCCTGCGCATGTCCCTGATCCTAGGAATGCCCTGTGCCTTCGGGCTGTTCGCCTTGGCGGAGCCGATCTTGGTCCTGCTGTATCCGGCGCAGAAAGCCAGTGCCATTAGTGCGGCACCTTGTTTGATGGTCCTATCAGTGGGAGTCGTGTTTTTGGCTGCCCAGCAGACACTGACTAGCGTCCTGCAGGGCGTGGGCAAGCAGATGATACCTGTGTGTAATCTGGGGATCGGTATCATTGTGAAGATCGTCATCACCTGGATCCTGACAGGGATTCCGGCTATCAATATTCTCGGTGCGGCGACAGGGACAGTGACTGCGTATTTGATTGCGGCGATCCTCAATATCCGGGCTGTCCGCAAATACACAGGGACCCGGTTCGATCTGGGCATAACAGTTGTAAAGCCTTTTATTTCTTCTGGCGTCATGGCGGTCTGCGCATGGGGACTATACCGTCTGCTTGACGTGGTCTTAGGAGGCAGCCGATTCGCTACAGTCCTTGCCATCCTTTTTGCGGTCGTCGTTTATGGAGTCATGGTATTTGTCACTCGGACCATAACCAAAGAAGAACTGTCCAAAATGCCTAAGGGAGACAAAATCGTAAGACTCTTGGATCGGTTTATCAAGTAGCGGCAGCGGCCTGGCCGACAGAGGAGATTGATTTTTTCGTAAACTGATGTAAAACAGTTGACAAAACCATTGAAAAATGGGACAATAGACAGCAGAAAGCACGAAGGGATTTGAATTTTCAAAATGGGTTCAGATGACTTTCAATAGGAGTAGTGGGACAACCACTTGGTAATATTTTATGTTTAAGGAGGATTTATTGATGAATAAGGCTGAATTGGTGGCTGCAGTAGCAGAAAAAACCGGGTTTACAAAAAAAGACGCAGAGGTTGCGGTAAACGCGTTTGTAGGCAGTGTGGAAGAAGCACTGGTGAAAGGCGAAAAAGTACAGTTGATCGGATTCGGTACATTTGAAACTCGTCACAGAAAAGCCAGACAGGGGAGAAACCCTAGACAACCAGGGGAAGTAATCGACATTGCCGCATCAAAGGCTCCTGTGTTCAAAGCGGGAAAAGCGCTAAAGGATGCTGTGAATAAATAAAAGATCGCAGAAAGGAGCAGCCTTAGTTGCTCCTATTTTTTTGAGGTGAGACATGAGAATCGACAAATTTCTTAAAAATTCAAGACTGATCAAACGAAGATCCGTAGCCAAAGAGGCATGCGAACAGGAGAGGGTATTTGTCAACGAAAAAGCGGCAAAGCCCGGTACAGAAGTAAAAGAGGGCGATGTGATACGGATCCAGTTTGGAAACAGCAGCGTGACGGCTCGTATCCTAAAACTGCTGGATTCCAGCAAAAAAGAAGACGCAGCCTCCATGTATGAAATCATAGAATAAACTGGAAACCTTCTGTCAACAATAAAAGCAAGACTGTTTGACAGGAGGTTTTTTATGCGCGTTGGAATACCAAAAGGATTTTTTTACTATACGTATCGTCCCTTTCTGGAGACTTTTTGCTCTGGCCTGGGACTGCCAGTGAAATACAGCGAGCCTACGGATCAAGAAATCTTGGAATTAGGAAGTCGGGCGTGTGTGGACGAGGCGTGCCTGCCGGCAAAGATCATGTGCGGGCAAGTGGAACGATTGGCCTGCGACTGCGATGCCATCGCTCTTCCTAGGATCATGAAAACAGAATTTGGAGAATCCATCTGTCCCAAAATCGCAGGCGCTCCAGACTTGGTGAGTCAAGGGCCGGCAAAGGACAAGCTCCGCTTCACAGAGCCTTTATATCTGGACGATGAAAAAAAGCTGGAAAAGACTCTTTGGAAAGAATGCAAAAAACTAGGAATCAAGAAGGACCGATTCAAGGTCAGTTTTCTCAATGGGCTATTGGCTCAGGAACAAAAGCAAAGAGGGCTGGACGAGCAGGGCTACGGTCACAAGATCTTTCTTGCGGGCCATTGCTACAATATTTATGATCCATTCGTGAACATGGATCTTTTGCGCAAGCTGCATCGCTTGGACATGGGCGTGATCACCGAGGAACGGGTAAAAAGGAGAGAAAAGGACCAAGCTCTGGCTTACGCTGATTTGATGAAAAAACCATACTGGTCTTTTTTTGTGAACAATTTTGGCGCAGCGAAAACATTGGAACGGCAAGGAATCGATGGGATCATTTATCTGTCCTCTTTTTCTTGCGGTACGGATTCTTTTACTGTAGAAATGCTGAAAAACAATGTGATAGACCTGCCAATGCTAGTCTTGAAGCTGGACGAGCAGCGGGGAGAGGCAGGGTTTGATACCAGACTGGAGGCCTTCGCAGAAGTGCTGAAAGGGAGGAAAAAGAAATGGCATTGACTTTTCCCCATATGGGACCAGCCTATGTTCCCGCCTCTCTCGCCCTGCGCAGCTTAAGGATTCCCTGTGTGGTCCCGCCTGGCAATACTGCGGAAACTTTGGCAAAGGGAGAAGCTGTTGCGCCAGAAGAAATGTGCCTGCCCTTCAAATACATGGCGGGCAATTTGATACAGGCTTATGAAGCAGGTGCGCGCCGGACGATCATGCCAGCGACCATGGGGCCTTGCAGACTGGGTGAATATGGTGAACTATTAAAAAATGTTCTGGACAAAGCCGGGTACAAAATGGAGTGGATCCTGATGGACACGCCAAAAGCCATCGGGTTGAGGTTATGGCTGGATCGGATCGCTAAGGCTGGCAGCGACGTGGACCTCAAATGGCCCGAGGCAGCGAAAGTCTTGGCCCAGAGTATCCAGCTCATGAAGCGGATCGACCAATTGGAAGCAGAGCTAAAAACGCAGGCGGGTCTGGCGTCTGTTCCCAGGCAATGCGTCACCCTTTTGAGAAATTTCAGACAAGAACTTCACCATCAAGGATCCATGCGTGAGGCCTTTGCCTTAATTAAGCGTTATGAGAAGGAGGCAAAGCGGATTCCTGTGGTCCATGGGGTCAAGCCTGTCAAGATCTTGGTCACCGGCGAGATCTATACTTCCATAGAACCCGCAGCCAATCAGAATCTAGAAGAACGTTTGATGTTGCTAGGCTGCCAAGTGAGACGGCCCGTAACCATCAGCTGGTGGCTCCGGCATACGGCCCTGAACTTCTTTCCAAAACCCAGGAAAAAAGCGGAGCGATACCTGCCTTACAGTGTCGGCGGATACGCAAAGGAAACTGTTAGGGATATAGGAAAAGCGGGAGAAGATGGCATTGTCAAAATCATGCCATCAGGGTGCATGCCGGAGATCGTAGCCAAAGCGGCCAGCGGCAGGATCGAAGAAGAGCAAGGGAAAAAGGTCCTGCATCTGATCTTTGGAGAAATGCAGGCAGGCGCTGGATATGAAACAAGGATCGAAGCGTTCATAGATATGCTGGAAAGGAGAAAACGTGTATTTTCTAGGGATTGACGTGGGTTCTATCAGTACGGATCTAGTGGTGATCGATAAACATGGGCAGATCCAACAACAACTTTATTTGAAAACAAAGGGCAACCCTCTGGATGCTGTCAAGTCAGGCCTTCAGCAGCTGGGGGCTTGTTTTCGTACAGAACAGATTGGAGGCGTAGGTGCCACAGGAAGCGGCAGAGGACTGGCAGGTGCGTTCGCAGGGGCGGATGTGATCAAAAATGAGATTACTGCTCATGGCGTGGCTGCGGCTAAGATCGACCCTGAAATCAGGACCATCATTGAGATCGGAGGTCAGGATTCAAAGCTGATTTTAATGGAGCAAGGACTGGTCACGGATTTTGCTATGAATACCGTATGCGCAGCAGGAACTGGGTCTTTTTTAGATAGGCAGGCAGAGCGCATGGGCATTCCCATAGAAGAATTCGGCAGCATGGCATTGAAAGGAAAGGAGCCTGCGCCTATTGCCGGACGCTGCGCTGTCTTTGCGGAATCAGACATCATCCATCTGCAGCAGACAGGCGTATCAGAGGAAAATCTGCTGGCAGGTCTTTGCAGAGCACTGGTGAACAGCTATCTGTCCAATGTGGCTCAGGGAAAAAAGCTCCTTCCTAAAGTCTGTTTTCAGGGAGGCGTAGCTGCGAACCAAGGGCTTCGCACAGCCTTTGAACAAGCTTTGGGAACGGAAATTTTCGTGCCCAAGGAGCATAAGATCATGGGTGCTTACGGCGCGGCACTTTTAGCAGCGGAACAAAAAAGCAAAAAGAGAACGGCTTTCCGAGGCTTTGACCGAGGCAAGATAAAAGCGGACATCCGTGAAGAAGCCTGCGGAGACTGCCCAAACCAATGCAAAGTAAAGCGTCTTTATTACCAAGGGAAGGAGATCGGCGCTTTTCAAGACCGATGTGGAAAACACCAACAGCGAAAAATGGAATAAAAATCAGAAACAATAAGGAATAAAGTCTGATTTCCATACGAAACCATAAAAAAACCGGCCTTTTGATCTGGCCGGTTTCGCTGTCCTTAAAAGATATTGCCCCAGGTGATGGACTCATTCTGATGTAGGAAGACTAACTGTTCTTTTAAGCAAGCCAGTTCCCCAGAGGAATTGGACACATCTTTTGCCTTAATATAATATTTTGCTTTGGCAATAGAATAATCTGTATCATTGATCGCCTGCGTGTCTAGGAAAAAAGCGGCGGCTTTTTTGTATCGATGCCAGTCCTCGGATAGCTCTCGAAACTCTGTGTAAGCTTTTTCCCATTGTTCTGTTTCAACTGCTTTGATGATGCTATCCTCCAGCACTTGCTCATAGCGGTCGATGGTATGATTGGAATAAAAGCCAAAGACGGCCCAGGCTCCCACCAGAATCCCTAGGCAGACGATGGAAATTATGAAGTTGCGCATGTCATGACCTCCCGTGCTTTTTTCTGATCCGGAGTGGAAACATAAATATGGAGTTTTTTCTGCTCATCACAAAAAGCGAAAAAGACTTCATCATAAGACATAAGATTGGCTGCCGCCATCTGCCCCTTGAGAAAAGGTTCATCCCATCCCAATGATAGCAGATTCTGTTTGTACAAAACGCCGTCCGAAATTAAGATCAGCGGCATAGTTTCAGGCTCCTTGGCTAGGGACATGTCGCTGGCAGTAAGGGGCTTTTTATCAGCCTTTGGGATCACGGAAAGTTCGCCGTTAGATTCCATGACTGCGTATTCTACTTCAGAAAGGGAAGGCGCGTTGCCAATCCGCAGCTGTTCCATCAAGTCATTCAAGGAAATGCGCAAGGCTTTCAATTCCTTTTCGTTGATTTCCCCTTTTTCAATCAAGATGCTGGGTCTGCCGTTGATAAAGTTTTTGAACCGTTCGCTTTTGATAGAAATCATGGAGATCAGCACCTGCAGAAACAGCAGGGTAAAGATGCCCACTGCGCCGCTGATCAGGGATGCGGTAGAAGATTCAATAGGGATTGCGGCTAATTCTGCGATCATAAAAATGACTACAAGTTGAAATGGGGACATCTTTGACAATTCAGATTTACCCATGACTCTTATAGTAAAAAGCACGATAAGATAAAGGATGATCGTGCGGATTAAAATAATGGCCAAATGATTCACCTCCAACTATTTCTGCATATTATGTCCAGGAAAGAATGAGAGTATGCGTTAAAAGAGGCCTAGAAAAATGGATAGTAAGAGGCAGCGCGTCGAAAAAAAGCGAAAAAAAGCGAAAAAGATGAAAAAAAGGGATTGACAAGAGGGGAAAGGT
>QXXF01000036.1 GCA_009911365.1 Clostridiales bacterium | reverse complement strand
TTCAAGTCCCATCAGCCGCACCAATGGGAACGTTGAAATTTCAACGTTCCTTTCTTGTTTTTGCGAAAATGACGTAAAAATGACGTAAATTTATTTTGTCCGCTTGAATTCGGCTATTTGATTGGAAAGCTCAAGTGCGGTTTTTCTTTTTGCGTCATCCGCATCTTGGAATAGATGCATGTAAGTGTTCAGCGTCGTCGATTTTTGAGAATGTCCTAAACTTTTGCTGATTTCTGAAATATCTTTTCCTAGCCAGCTAAGCATCGCCGTATAAGTGTGCCGCAGGCAGTGAAGCCCAAAGTGTCGCATCGCATGGGCTTGCAAAAGTTTGTTCAGATCATCCCACAGTAGAGTAGGGTATAAAGGTGAACCGAACGTCCCTTTTATAAGAGCGGGAGAGTTGTTCCAGAGACAGCCTAACTGTAAGCGCAGTTCTTTATGGTAAATTATCAGTGATTGTATTTCTTTCCCCACTTCATCAGGAAAGTATACTTTTCTGATGGACGATTCGGATTTTGGAGTGTCTTCAAACACGCCGTCTGGTCCGATGTAACGGGTTTTCGTGATGGGGATGGACATTTCATCAAAATCGACGGTTTCTTCGTCTATACCGCAGATTTCGCCCCTTCGCAGGCCACAGAACAGGGCAAGCAATACGGCGACTTTAAAATCTTGCTTTTCCCGTGGGAGAGTGTCAAGCAAACCCAGAAACAGAACAACCTCATCCTTGGTCAGAGCGTCAACCTCTTTGTTGCTCTGTTTGGGCAACCTAATATGAGATGTTGGCTTTTTATCCAATTCTCCCCATTCAATCATTGTTTCATAACACATGTTCAGAAACGAATAGGCATTCTTCACTGATTTGGGGGATAATCCTGCGTCTTTGCTTTTTCTTCTTCGGCGTGGGTTTTCATATTCATAGCTTAAATAGTTTACCCATTCCTGTACGTGGATTGGTTTTAGTTTGGAAGCTTTTTGACTTCCGATTGTCGATTGAATCTGCCTTAGAATAGATTCGTATCCTTTTATGGTATTATTTTTGGAAGCCGGACGGATCTTTTTGTCCATGACAGTGTTGCACATTTGATAAACTGTCGTAATGCTTTGCTTTGAGATTTCTCCATTCTCACATTGCGAATAAAACTTCGCTAGTTCTCTCTCCGCTTGCTTTCTAGTTCCATGAACAGTTCTATTGTAGCGAATCGGCTTTCCTCTGAAATCTGTTCCGATCGTGACTTCTAGATACCAGCTGTCGCCACCTCTCTTTCTCATTGTTCCTGGCATAATATCGCCTCCTTCTTGAATTTTGGGTATAAAAATACCGCTCTTGAAAAAAGTCGGCCACAATGGTACAATTGTCTTGCTACAGATGGTTGTACCACGCAACCTGTTTGATCGTCCCTGTTGGCGCAGGGGCGGTTCTTTTTTTGAGCTATTGTGGATTATGCAATAGTTCAATTTTATTTCTCTTATAGCATTGATAATTGTTCCTCACTGGAAGAACCCCGCCAGCGATAGGCGTGTCTAAACCCTTTATCTTCTGCCTCTTTTACTGTTTCCACATAAAAATTGTTTTTCCCGTTAATGCGTATTTTGTCATACTGTTGATCAAACGGTAAATGGTATATTTTTTCACCGGAACTCGATATGTTGCACTTAATGATCGGGTATGGTTTGAATTCATAAGATTCAAGAACTTCTATACCCAATTGTTCCGCGAAGTAGGCCGCTATGTCGGACAATGTGGTGGTGGTTATAAAAACACCTCTAGCTTTTGTCTTGGATTCCATATTTAGCACTGTGACACTTCCAAACAGCTGCATTATATGTTTTTCATGAATTGTCTTTTCCTTTGCCCAGCGTTTACACTGTATGACTAAAGTTTCGTTCTTGTTTTTAGCGATTATGTCCCGCCCTCTGTCATCAAGTCCTTTAAGAGCGCCTTCGTATGTGACTTTGTAACCATTGCTTTCATAAACATATCCAACGTATCTTTCATATTCAATTCCGATGTGCCAATTCGTTTTATTTGGCCTGTTCATGTAATTGTCTAACGCTCTCTGCCATTTTTCATAGGATGGCAAAGAATTATATTCTTCTGGTGAAAGCCATTGTCGTACATGTGCGTACTCGTCATTGCCGGATGTTCCTAAAGTCATTTCATATGCTTCTGTTGGCGGAACCTCTTTGAATTCTTCCAACCAAGGAAACAGTGTTTCGTAAAAATTGACTTGGTACTCGTATTGTTTTGATTGCTTTAGGATGTCGCGTTTTTCTTTTGCGATCTTAGCGACTTCCTCACTAGACTTTAACGCTGGACGTTTTTTTCGTTTCAGGTACCGCACGATGCGCATGTCATCTATATACATGTATTCAGAGTAAAGTTTGGCAAGCCACGGACATTCTTGAGAAGTCGAATGAATCAACTCGTTTACATCTGTTTCTTTTTCATCCAAATAATCGTTTTTTACATCCAAATCATGTTGTGCCGAATTGATTTCTTTATATAGCGCCGCACGTTCTGATTCAAGTTTTGCCCTTTCTCGCTGGTTCGCCTCTGCATCTTCCATATTTTTTGCATCAGTGGCTTCCATGGCAAGAGATATGGCCCAGCAACAATTTATGATTATGGCAAATAGAATGAGCGTGGATGCGATTAATGGGCTTGGTATATCTGCCTGTTTGGTAATCTGCGAATATATGTATTCTATGCCTTGCCAAATCAAAAAAGGCGCACCTATGAAAAAGCTGACAAGGATCGTACAAAAAGTCGTTGGAATCGCTTTTATAAAATATTTCATTCGTGGCTCCTTTTTAGAACTTGGCCCTAAGTTCAACAACCTTTCCCGCAATACGAATGGGTAGGTTTTCTATTTCTTCGCATGTATAAAAACGTGGTTCATATACCGAGGTGTTAAAGGCCACTAGGGTAATACCGTTTTCCTGCTTGACCACTTTTTTCAATGTGGCCTCATTTCCATTTACTATCACTGCGGCAATTTCACCTGATTCTATGTCAGGTTGTTGTCTTATGATTACAACGTCTCCTTCACAAATACGCGGTTCCATGCTACTGCCTTTTACTCTCAATCCGAAATATTCGCCACATGCTGCCATCTCTGGTGTGATTTCTTCATAATCTAAAATTTCTTCTATAGCGTCAATCGGTATTCCGGCAACGATGGTTCCTAATACTGGGATACGAACCCCTTGTACAGTGCCAGTATTATCAGATTCCTCTCCCTGCAAGATATAATTTGTGGATACATTTAAAAATTCTGCAATAGCTATGCAATATTCCATTTTGGGATCTCGCCCTTTTTGTTTCCATGTGGCAAACGTGCTTTGCTTTATACCCGCATACTCGCAAAGATCTTTATCCTTTAACCCTTTATCTTTCATAACTTCTACAATTCGTTGTATTATATCGCCCATATTTCTCCCCTTTACAATAAAATCGCAAACACGAAAATAAAGTGTTGACAATATCGCAAATGAGATATATAATAAAACCATAAAATCGCAAACACGATATTATACAAACATAATAAATGCAGTGTGTGGTATTTTCTTTGTTGGCACCTTGATAATATCACAAATGCGAAACTATGTCAATGGAACAAATCGTATTTGCAATTGCAAACTTGTATTTAGAAAGGAGGTATACACTTGGCAAAGAAACCAAAAGAAAAGTGGCAGATTGCGGTTAGGGTTAAACTTGATGAAATGGGAATTGGATATAGGGAACTGTCTGAAAGAATGGGAGAAAATGAAGGCTCTATCCGGCAGGTAATGTGTAAAGATAACCAGCCCATTTTAAAGCAAAAAATCTGCGACTATTTGAACATCAAAGAAGCGGGTTAGAAAGGAGGGAAGACATGGTGAGTAACGCACAAAAAGAACATATGGCAAAACTGGAAGAAAGCATGAAACGCTGGGACAAGCCAACGCCTATTTGTCTGCATAAGGCATTAGAAAACAAAGTTTGCTGGTTTGGGGCTTTGTCAGTCGCGAACACGATTTTGATAATTCTATTCGCAACAATATTCAGGTGAAAAAGGAGGTGCGGAACACATGAAAGACGTTCTAACTAAAAAAGAAACCGCCAAGTACCTGCGAATTTCCATAAGGACATTGGATCGTTGGGTGGCCGCCGGAATCGTCCCCTGTTTTAAAGGGCCAGGGAGAAACGGCAGAGTGCTGTTCAACAAGGATTTGGTGGACGAGGCGGTGACGGAACAATGAAATGGCTGTTGCTGGAGATAGTCGGCTGGTTGGGAATCATGCTCTTCCCGGCGTTCTGGCTGACAGGAAGGTTACATGAGCACGGCTGCTGGTGGCCGTAGGAAAGGAGAGACGAATGAGCAAGAAGAACGGCAAAGCGGGCCGCTGCCTTGGATGCGGCAAGCCCATGAAATGGCGGGGAAAAATCTGGCTGTTCTGCGAACACTGCGGGCGCGGGCAGACATGGCCCACGGAAGCCTGCCACAGGGAAGGAGGTGTGAAAGGATGTACAAATTGATTTTAAAACAGGGTTGCGACAACATGAGTTTTGAATTCAAAGACGAGGACCGACTGAAAGATTTCATGTTCGAGGCGTTTGAGCGTTCATTGCCGGATGAACATGGTGACAAATTAGAAGCGAGAATCGAAAAACGCGCCGAGGGCGACGACCCAGAATCGGCGCAAAATGAATAAATCAGTTATAGGATACAAGACAAAAGGAGATTTGTCAATGAGGGATCACTACGATCATTACGACGCGAACATGGCGGCCAACGAATCGGCGGGACGCGCGGAACATGACCCGCCCTCGCTCTGCGACTGTGGAGCCGCGGCGGAACCGGGACGGGCGTATTGCCGGACCTGCGCGGAGGCGATCGGCCTCACCATGCGGAAGGCGGTGGAAACGTTGAGGCGGGACTGCGAATTCAGCGAGGACGAAGCCGAAGAGGCCGTCTGCCGCTGGCTGGAAAGCCCGGAAGAATTCAAGGAGGGATGAAATGTTGAAACCATACGAAGAGCTGCGGCGAATCGACGTGCTGCCGTTCTGTGACCAAAGGGAGACGAAGGACGAGAGAGGGAAAAAGAAGCTCGTGCCTTATCTGAACTGGGCGAAGTGCAAGGACCTGCTCCACGAAAACGGAGCCGAGACGGTCTACTACGAACCGCTGCTCAACGCGAACGGCTCTTCCCTGTTCATGACGGCGGAGCCTTTCACGGACAACAAAGGCAACCGGAACCGCTGTTTTGAAGTGCGGGTGAAGATCGTCATAGACGATTTGGAATTCGTTCAAAATTACCCGTTGCTGAACGGCATGTACGTGGTCAGGGAAGACAACGTGAACCAGCTGCGGCTGTCCAACGCCCAGGCCCGGGCTTTCGTGAAAGGCGTCGCCATCCGCACGGGATTGGGATTCGGCCTTTGGGTCAGCGAAGACGAAACGACGCGGAGCGAGAGCGGCGACGACCTGCGATTCCACAGCGTTCTCAAAGTCCGGGAGCGAGTGGAACAGAAAATCACGAAGTTGCTCGGAAGCGGGGTCAGTTTGAGCGAGATCGCCCGACAGACCGGATTGCAGGAAGAGGAAGACGTGAGGGAAATGATCAGGTACCACACGAAGCTGCACAACTTCGAGGCGAAACTGGAACAGGTGAAGGTGGAACCATGATCGCCAACCATGACCGTTCCGGTTGGTTCGGAGCCAGCGACAGTTCCAAGGTCGTGGCGAAAAACCGCGAATCGAAATCGTGGCTGAACTGGTGGAACGAGAAACTGGGATTGCGCGAGAACACCTATGTCAACAAGGCCATGAGAGCCGGAACCGCGTGGGAGCACAAGATTCTTGACGCCGTGAACCCGAAAATCCGCAAGGACCATCAGATCGTCATAAAAAAATACCGGCTCCGGGTCAATTACGACGGTGACTTGAACGGAACCGTCTATGAAGTGAAAACCCATGACTTCGACAACGAATTCAAGGTCACGAAACCATACTGGCGGCAGGCCCAAGTGGAAATGTTCGCCATGAAAACGAAAAAGCTTTACATCGTGGAATATGGCCTGATCAGGGAGGAATACGACAATTACTTTCTGCCGGTCGATGACAAGAGAATTCATTTCCATCCGGTGGAATACGACAAAGATTGGATAAACAACGAATATTTGCCCTGCCTGAAAGAACTGTGCCGGGCGTTGAGAAAGGGGAGGATACCGACATGACACAAGAAGAAGTTTCGCGGATAAAATCGGAAATTCGAACATTGCAAGAAAAACTCGATAAAGAACACCCAAAATGGTCGCTGGCGCAATTGTGTGAGAAAAAGCCATACACGGCCATACGCACGCGGGAAAACGGCGAGCCGTATTTTAGCGGCATGCGCACGGATGAATGGAACGCCATGCGCGCAATGGCGAAGTGCTTGTTCTTGGAAGATCGGCGGATTGACAACAAATATGGCTGCGTCACGCGCAACCCAAAGAAAGTGCGGGACATGACACCGGAACAACAACGCGTCGCCGCGCGATTCCTGGATGAAGTGGTTGAAATTTTCAACCGATATTTCGTGGAAAACAACAAAGACATTATTTTGAACGGCGAACCTTACGAAGTGACGGAGGTGGAAGAATGAAATCAATCATGCAAAAAGAGAAGAAATGCTACATATGCGGAAGGAAAAATTCCCTGGACGAACATCACGTTTTCGGCGGCAACCCGAACAGGAAACTGTCCGAAAAATACGGCTTGAAAGTGTGGCTGTGCAATGACTTCACGCCGACTCGCTGCCATAAGGAAGCGCATGAAGGCGAACATTCGAAAACGATCATGGAATCCCTGCACAAAGAAGGGCAAAAGGCTTTCGAGGAAACCCACGGAAACAGGGAAGACTTCGCGCGGATATTCGGCAGGAACTACTTATGATCGTTGAAGGCTCCAAAATCGGCGGTGAAATAGTCGGAATCGACACCGTGAAGATATATGTCCAGACAGACATAAAAACGGCTGAAATCCTTCTTGACGGGCTGAAAAAGGACAAGAAATACCGGGTGGAAATCAAACGGCATCGGGAGAAACGAAGCTTGGACGCGAACGCCTATTGCTGGGTGCTTTGCAGGAAAATAGCGGAGAAGTTGGGGACCACCGACAGGGAAATCTACAAAGAGGCAATACGGGATTACGGCCTAACCACGATACGCCCGGAGAAAGCGGAACTCGTGGAAGACCTTGTGCGCATGTGGGACGGCATGGGAATTGGAAACGGACACGATATTTTAGGAGAATCCAAAATAGACGGCTATGTGAACGTTCGGTACTATTACGGTTCCAGCCAATATGACAGCTTGAGGATGGCGCATCTGATAGACGGCCTCGTGCAGGACGCAAAGGAGCAAGGCATAGAGTACTTGCCGCCGGACGAGCTGGAAAGGATGAAAGCGGCGTGGGGAGCGCGGTAAGGAGGACGCATGTTTATACAGAGTGAAAAAGATTTAGAAAGTTATATTTGTGAAAACGTGGAGGAATTCAAGGAATTTTTAGGAAACAACGCGTTTGAAGACTGTTACGAAAAGATCGAATTCATTGGAAGGCAAGTGAACGTGAACGGCAACTTCATTGACTTGCTGTTCTTGGGAATCAACGAATTGCCTTCCGAAGTGAGTCCGTTCAAAGAGAAGTCACATGAATTGACGTTCATTGTCGTGGAACTAAAATATCGGGAAGTGGAACCAAAAGATTTGGCTCAAATTTCAAAGTACATGAACATTTTGGATTTATTCGTCCCTGAAAATTTGGTCGATCAAGAAGCCAATTGCGATTTTATGCCGACAAGAGGGGCGCTGCTAGGAACGGACATCCGAGACGACACGCGAGAAATCCAAATGTGCATGGAAGAAGAACGCGTGAAGTTCGCGACGTTGAGCGTCAAATTGAATTTTAATGTCGCCAATTACTCATACATGGACGAATTCGCGAGAGGCGTTGATTTCGATGACAGGATTTCAGAACTGAAATTAAACACAAAATAGTGAATGACTATGAACGGATACATACTGATAAGCCGAACGATCACAGAAAGCGAAATTTGGAGCAAGCCGCCGATGTATTTAAAGGTGTGGATTTGGCTGCTGCGCCACGCGCAATTCCAGAATTACAAAGGACTAAAGCGCGGGCAACTTTTCACGAGCGTCAAAGAGATTCAGGAGGGTTGTTCTCACTACGTGGGGTACAGGAAAGAAACGCCCACCAAAAGCCAAATTTGCAAAATATTGAAATGGATGGAACATATTGACGTAAGCAACCACGAAAGCGATCATGAAAGCAACATGATAGAAACCATGAAAGCGACACATGGAATAGTCGTGACCATTTGCAATTTCAACGATTATCAAGACCCCAAATTTTACGAAGGAAACTCGAAGGAAACTCGAAAGAAACTCGATGGAAACGCGAAAGGGGACAATACAAATGAAGAAGAAGAAACAGAAGAACGTATTAATAATACATATAGCCGAGTCGTTGAACATTTGAACGCCAGATGCGGGACCAATTACAAGCCGGAGACGAAAAAAACTCGGGAGTTGATCCAAGCGAGACTAAACGAGGGATTCGCGCTGGAGGATTTCATGACCGTGATCGACAAAAAAGCGGACGAATGGACCGGAACCGAATTCGAGCGGTACCTGAAACCGGACACGCTTTTCACGAACAAATTCGAGGGGTATTTGAACCAGAAAATCAGGAAGGAGGAAAAACATGCGAAGGGCGAAACGAACGGCGGAGTTGAAAGCGGAACTGAAACTGCTGACCGAAACGGCGATGCTTACGAGAAATTCTTTGAATGAATCGGCGGTCAGCTACGAACAAGACTTCTGCCCGTTCTGCGGACGAGCCAGGAACAAGAGGAAACTGGGCGACAGGACCTTTTATGCGCAATGCGATTGCGAAGAAAATCGGGCGGCGGTGGAAGAATGGTCGAAGCTGTTGGAGCGGGAGAAAGATTTGACGGAAAGCGTCAAGAGGCTGAGGGAAGAGCTGGAGCGGCAGGAAGCCGAAGCCCGAAAACTGCTGGAAGAAAGCGACCTGGGAAGACGGTTCCGGGACCGGACCTTCGAGACGTTCCGGGAAGAGGATTTCCCGGAAGCCTACCGGACGGCCCTGGAGTACGCGGAGAATTTCGAAAGCAACGAAGGGGAAGGGCTGCTCTTCACGGGGACGCCGGGCACGGGCAAGACCCACTTGGCGGCGGCCATAGCCAACCGTGTCATGACGGAGTTCGGAGAGCCGGTCAGGTTCGGCGGGTTCGTGGATTTGCTCGAGAAGGTGAAACGGGCTTTCGGAACGGACGAAGACGTGATCCGGCAGTTGTCGGAAGCGCGGCTTCTCGTGATCGACGACCTGGGGAAAGAGAGAAGGACGGAATGGAGCGACTCGATTTTGTATCAGGTGATAAACCGCAGGTACGAAAACTACTTGCCGGTGGTCATCACCACCAACGAGGACATGGGGGATTTGGAACGGAACATAGGAGCCGCCACCCTCTCTCGCCTGATAGAGACTTGCAAAGGCGTGAGGATGGAGGGCAAAGATCACAGAAAGGAGAAATTGAAATGAAACATAAAGCGGGAGACAGAGTGAGGATCAAAAGAGATTTGAGCGAGTGCGGGTACGCGTCGGAAAGCATGAGAAAGTTCGAAGGCGAAATCATGACGGTGCGGGACATTGAAAAAGACACGTCAGGGTGTTTTTACAAAATGCGGGAAGACGTGGACGAACACAAGGGAAACGCGAGTCTTGGATGGGATTGGTACGAAGACATGATCGAAGGCCCGGCGGAGCCGACCGACAAGGAAGTCCTGCGGATGGCTATAGACACCTATGGGCATGATGAGCAGATCAGGATCTGTCAGGAAGAAATGAATGAGTTGGGAGTGGCTTTCAGCAAATACCACAGGGAACCTAACAATCGAACCTGGAGGGCCGTGCAAGAAGAACTGGCGGACGTGGGGATCATGCTGCGACAGATGGCGATCATGTTCAGCGAAGAAGAGATCAATCGAATCGCCTCTGAAAAAATCGACCGCCTGAAAGAACGGCTGGAAGACGAGAGGAAAGTGGAAACGGTCGAAGGAAGACACAGCGTCAACGGAAAGACGTACACCTGGATCAATCCAGACGGGGCCACGGTCAAAATCGGCCACGTCGCGATAGCGGAAACTTCCAAGGGCCACATGCCAATCATAGTGACCCATGTGCGCGATGAAAAAATGGGAAACGTCAAGCGTCACAAAAAAATCATCGCGGGAGGGCTGAACGAATGAACAACGTGACACTGATAGGCCGCCTGACCAGAGACGTTGACTTGCGCTACACGTCCGGCACGCAAATGGCGGTGGCCAGGTTCAGCGTGGCCATAGACCGCCCGAAAAAACCGGACGGGGAAAAGCAAACGGATTTTCCAAGCGTGGTGGTCTTCGGGAAACAAGCGGAAAACTGCGAAAGGTTTTTAGGAAAAGGCCGCCTGGTCGGCGTCCAAGGCAGGATACAGACCGGCAGCTACACGAACAAGAACGGCGACAAAGTATACACCACGGAAGTGGTCGCCAACAACGTGGAATTCCTGGACTGGGGCGACTCGGGCGATTCTGGCAAGCGGAAACAGCGGACCCAGGAGCCAGACGTTCCTGACGGGTTCGCGGCGGTGGAAGACGACGAATCCATACCGTTCTAGGGAGGTTGAAGGTGAACAGCAGAGAGAAAGGAAAGCGGGGAGAACGGCAACTCGCCAACATTCTGAAAGAATATGGCTACGAGGCCCGCCGCAACCAGCAGTATTGCGGAGCCAACGGGGACGCTGACGTGGTGGGGCTTCCAGGCGTGCACATCGAATGCAAATGGGTGGAAAAACTCAATTTGGATTCCGCCATGGAGCAGGCGATCAGGGACGCCAAGGAAGGGGAAATCCCGGCGGTGTTCCACAAGAAAAACAAGCGCGAATGGTACGTCACGCTGCGACTGAAACACTTCATGAAGATATACGAAGTCTTTGAAAAATTTCTTAGGAGGTAAAAAATGAAACTGGATTTGAACGAATTCGCGGGCGGAGCCTTGCGGGAAAAGGTCAACAACTCGTTTGACCGGGTGTGCGCCAACTTGATTGACAAGAACACGGCTTACAAGGACAAGCGGGAGGTCAACGTCAAAATCGTCTTCCAGCAGAACGAAGAGCGGGACGACGTGAAAGTGGACGTGCAGGTCAAGGAAAAACTGGCGCCGCAAATGCCGGTCAGGACCAACATCGCCATAGGCGCGAACCTTGACACGGGCGAGATTTACGCGGATGAATACGGGAGCGGCTATATCCGTGGACAAATCAGCATGGACGAAACAAAAGAAGACAACATAGTGGATTTTAGAAAACAGGAGGTCAAATAAATGATTAAAGAAGCGTTGCAATACATAGTCGGATTGAACAAACCGGAACTAGTCGAAGTGGGCGGGGAAACCTACAGCGACAAAAACTTACACAGAGTGAATCACAACCCGAAGGCGGTGGAACTGCGTTTGAAGACTCTCACCAGCCTGATCGATTACATCGAGTCTGGCGCCGACGAAATGGCGGACAAGATGATCTTGCACGTGGAAAACCCGGAACTTGTGTGGCTGACTTCCAAACTGGACGAGGACAGGGAGCGGGAAACTTTGATCCAAGCGGTGGCGGAAATCCCGGGCTTCGACTTCGGACGCTTCATTCCGCACGAAGAGTTCTGCGTCGCGCTGCGGTCAAGATTCATCGAAACCGAAGATCAAAAACTGCTGCTGAAATTCGCCGGAACCGTGGAAGCGGGCACGGTGGCGCGGTATTCGGATGACGGTGTCACCCAGAAAGCCACGGTCAAGACCGGCATCGCGTCAAAATGCGACGCGGTGGTTCCTGGATTGGTCACGCTGAAACCTTACCGGACCTTCATCAATCTTGAGCAGCCTGAATCCCAATTCCTTTTCAGGATGAGAGACGGCAGGGACGGCGTGGAATGCGCCCTGTTCGAGGCGGACGGAGGGGCCTGGAAGGACGAGGCCAGGGCGAGCATCCACAACTACTTAGAGGATGCGATAGACAAAATGGGCAAACGGAAACGATTCACGGTCATTTCTTAGAAAACGGTTCCAAGGGGGTCGAAATCGATCCCCTTGGACATGGAAAGGAGAAGAGAATGAAAGCGTTGTACATGGCGGTCACCGCGGATGGACACGAATTGCCCGTGGCGGTGTGCGAAAACGCGAAGGAGTTGGCGGAAAAATTCAGAATGGATCCCAAGAGAGTCAGAGATTACGTGTGCCGTGGCTCCATACGAAAAAAAGACGGCGTGAAGTTCGTCAGGGTGGAAGCGTGAAAATAGGACCGATAGACGTGACATGAACGAGGAAGGAGAAAAAAGTGGAAAGCCGCCCAAGACGTGATGGACTGGTGGTTGAACAGATGGGAGGGAAGACATGGCGATTTATTATCTTACAAAAATGACGCTAATCAAAATGGGCGAAAAAATGGCAAGACTGGGAAAAAGGATAGTGAGAGGCTTTGTGTGGTTTTTCGCTGCGAGGGGATGCGTGTTCTGCGAACATTACGAAGCAATGCGAGCGTTTCCGTTCTATGCGGAAGAAAGAACATGTCAGTTAAAAAGCATGGACAAAAAAGAATGCGAACATAGCATTGCTAGAACAGGTTTTGAACGGAGGAAATGAATGATCGATGAAAAGGAACTCATCGCCAAGCTGGAACACATGGTGAAAGAATCAAAAGAGGAATCCGGCCTGAAAGAGCCGGCCCTCTTGCAAAAGATAATCGAAGAAGTAAAGGACATGGCCGTGAACGAAGAAATCAAGGCGAGGATAGAGCGGGAGGACGCAAGCAGCGCGTGGATACCGGTGTCGGAAAGGCTGCCGAAGAACGATCGGTTTGTGCTT
>QXXF01000035.1 GCA_009911365.1 Clostridiales bacterium | reverse complement strand
AAGTATACCTTTGTGAACTCTCTAAAAACGTTGAATTCTCTAGAGAATGACCAAGATATTAGGGGGGAATAACGAAAATGTTAAAAGATGGGGAATCATCGGAAAGGCATGGAGAGTTGGGAAACTTTGTAGTCCGTGTTCACCACAAGCAGCACAGCTCTTGGCAAGGATTTGTCACCCATTTGGAAAAGAATGAAACCGTTTCCTTCCGCTCTGTATTAGAGTTGCTCAAGATCATAGATGGTATCCTCAATGATGAAGAAAAACGTGGAACAGAAAACATTTAAAGAAGGGAAATTTTTCAATGTATCACTATGATTCATTTTTGCAAAAAGGCCGCACATTGCTTCAAAAACAAGGGACCGAAAAACGCGCCTATTTGTTTCATGCTGATTTTTCAGAATTCAAGATGGTCAATTTCCTTTATGGGGAAGCCTCGGGAGATGCCCTGATACAGGCAGCGGAAGATTATTTGGACCGCGTTCCCAAGGTAGCATTATATGAACATCTCTTTTCAGATCAATTCATATTCCTTGTGATCATTCCAAGCGATTGGACGGAATCAGATATGCTGGCGCGTTACAAGCATCATACTGAAGCCTTTCTGGCAGCAGAAAGATTATTATACCCTGAATGCTTGCCCCGGATCTATTCCGGAGTATGCCCTGTGTGGGGCGAAAATCTTATGGGTGCCATCAATTGCGCCAATGCCGGATGGAGACGAGCACGAAAAGAGCAGACCGCAGAGCCTGTTCTATTTGACATGTCCATGCAAGATTCTATAAGAAACTGGGCCCAAATGAGTGGTGAGGTTAATTTAGCTCTGCGGGAAGAACGCTTTATCTTCTATTTACAACCACAAGTGGATCTTTCCACAGGACAGATCGTCAGCGCCGAAGCACTGGCGCGGGAAATCAAGGAAGACGGCACCATCGCATGCCCAAAGGATTTTTTGCCTGCCATGGAAGACAGCGGCACAGTAGTGGATTTAGACATTTTGATCTTTGAACAGGTCTGCCGTCACCTAGAACGACGGTTAAAACAGGGCCGTCCAGTCGTACGTATTTCAGTGAACCTGTCTCATAGACATATCAAAAATGAAGGCACAGCAAAAATGATTCATGCTACGGCTTGTCATTATGGTATTTCTCCGGATCTGATAGGTTTTGAACTTGTCGAGACAATCCCTCCCAATGAACTGTACAAGGCAAAAAGGCTGCTGGACCAATTGCGCTCATATGGCTATGAGACATCGATTGACGACTTTGGTTCCGGCTATGCGGGGATTAACATTTGGCAGGAGTTAGACTTTGATATGCTAAAGCTGGATCAGAGCTTTTTATCGGACGAGGAACCGCTGCGTACTAAAAATTCGCAGATCGTTCCTAATATTATTAACATAGCCAAGGGCTTGAACACCAAGCTTTTATGTGAAGGAATAGATCGGGCTGAACAGTGCCAATGGCTGTACGAGATGGGCTGCCGCTTGGTTCAAGGCTATTATTTCTCTCCGCCAGTGCCCGCAGAGCAGTTTTACAAACTTTATGAACAAAGCGGTGGATACGCTGCATTGGTTCCTGGTCACGCATAACGTATTCGTACAGATGGCACCTAGTATTTGTAGCTAAAATTCTCATTTTTCCCACAATAGAGATCACTCTGACAGAAGTTGAAAATCCCATTGTCAAAGTATCTTTTTTATGTTACTATCTTTAATACAGCATTGCTTTATTCTAATAACGTGTTATCTGATAAGGATAAAGTATATGCTGCTTTATTGATTCTACTTACACAATGGAGGAAACATATCATGAAAAAGAAATTATTGCTGCTGTTCACTGCGCTGGTCCTGGTGACTGGCTCCCTTGCTCTGACTGGCTGCGGCGGTGAAAACAAGGAAGCCGAAGACACTTCCTGGGATTATGTGCAGGAAAAAGGCGAACTGATCATTGGCCTGGACGACACTTTTGCCCCAATGGGTTTCCGGGATGAAAACGATAACCTGGTAGGATTTGATATTGACTTGGCTAATGCTGTATGCAAAGAGCTGGGCGTAGAGGCGAAATTCCAGCCGATCAACTGGGATTCCAAAGAATTGGAGCTGACTTCCAAGAACATTGACTGTGTATGGAACGGCATGTCCATCACACCAGAACGAATGGAAAAAATGTCTCTGTCAAATAAATACCTGAACAACAAAATCATTGTCATGACCCTGAAAGATGATGTGAAAGTCACCAAAGCCGAAGATCTTGCCAATTATAACGTAGGTACGCAGGTAGATTCCGCCGCTTTGGAAACCATGACTAAAAATGAAGCTTATGACACGTTCAAAGATAAGGTCACAGAGTACAAAACTTATGATCAGGCGATCATGGACATGCAGGCTGGCAGAGTGGACTGCATTGTTGTTGACCAAGTTCTGGGCGAATATAAGAATTCTAAGATGAAAGAAAAAATGAACGTCTGCGAGTTTGACTTTGGAAATGACTTTTATGTCATTGGTTTCCGTCCGGAAGACAAAGCGCTGACTCAGAAGGTGAACGAAGCCATCAAAGCCACTATTGACAATGGTGAAGCGGAAAAGGTCAGCAATAAATGGTTTGACAAAAATATTGTAATTTTTGAACCTTTGGACGAAGAGTAAATGTAGGCACTGCATTTGGAGGAACTACTTTTATGAGCAATTTCATCACAGGCTTTCAGGAGACCCTGGCATATGTCGGGGTCCTAATGCCTTCGCTTCTTACTGGAGCATGGTACACTTTAAAACTATTTGTCGTAACGTTGCTTCTGTCCCTGCCGCTAGGGCTTCCTTTTGCTCTGGGAGGAAACAGCAGATTCCGGCTCCTGCGGTTCATCTGCAAAACTTACATATGGATTTTCCGAGGCACGCCTCTGTTGCTGCAGCTGTTCTTTTTTTACTTTTTCCTGCCTATTGGCTTGGGCATCCGGTTTTCGGTCTTTACCACGGCAACCATCACTTTTGTGCTCAACTATGCCGCTTATTTTGCGGAAATTTACAGAGGTGGCATCAACAGTATCGACAAGGGACAGTACGAAGCAGCCCATTCACTGGGCCTTTCCCGGAGCCAGACCACTTTTGGCATCATCCTGCCTCAGACCATGAAATGTGTGCTTCCACCGGTTTCCAACGAAGCTATCGTCCTCATCAAGGACACAGCTCTGGTTTCTGTTATGGGAGTCTCGGAACTGATGAAAGTAGCCACTTCCGCATTGAACCGGGATGTAAATGCTATGTCTTATTTGCTGGCAGCTATCATTTATCTGATTTTTACCTTCCTGCTGACCTTGCTTTCTAATTATCTGGAAAAATATTTTTCCAAGTATGACGCAAAGGAGGAGTGGTGACATGATTTTAGAAATGAAAGGAATCGTTAAGGATTTCGCCAACTGCCGAGCACTGGATCATGTGAATTTTTCCATGGAACAAGGAGAAACAGTGGCTATCATCGGTCCATCTGGGTCTGGGAAGAGCACTCTGCTGCGATGCGTCAACTGCCTGAACCGGATCACTTCCGGCAGCATCACCCTCAACGGGGAAACTTTCGTGCAAACGCCAGCTGGCGGTAAAGCCCAATATATCCCGGACAAAGAGCTTCGCCGCATTTGCGCAGAAACCGGCATGGTATTTCAGCACTTCAATCTGTTTCCCCACATGACTTGTCTGAAAAACATTTGCTATGCGCCCATCAAGGTGAAAAAAGAGGACAAGGAAAAGGCCGAGGCCCGGGGCCGTGAACTACTGGAACTGGTAGGATTGGCTTCAAAAGCAGATGTTTACACCGCACAGCTTTCCGGCGGGCAAAAGCAGCGCATCGCCATTGCCAGAGGGCTGGCCATGAATCCGAGGATCATGCTTTTTGACGAACCGACCTCCGCACTGGATCCGGAAATCACCGGGGAAGTGCTCAGCGTCATGAAAAAGCTGGCGGACGAGCATATTACTATGGTGGTGGTGACCCACGAGATGGGATTCGCTCGGGAAGTGGCGGACCGAGTGATCTTCATGGATCAGGGAAAAATCGTGGAGCAAGGCACCCCGGAAGAAATCTTCCAGAATCCAAAAAGTGAGCGCCTCCAGGGATTTCTCAGCTCTATGCTGAAATAAAGAGAGGATTGTTTTTTTGAGCGGCATTTTTGATGCCGCTTCTTTGTTTATGTAGGGAATATGGATTCTTATATTTCTTTCACTTGATCTTCGATTAAATAACACATTTCTTCGTGCGGGTCCACACCTTGCGCAATCTGCTCTGGCTCAAACTTGATGTAAACCACCTTGGCATTGGCAAGCAAAACCCCAGATTTGTCTCGGATTTCTGTTTTCATGGTAGCGAACTTTGAAGTTTCTTTTTCCACTATGCCGGTGCCGATCAAATCCTGGTCATAGGGCACGGGTTTTCTATATTTCACTTCCATGGACATGGTGACGCCAAAGGCATCTTCGCCGTTTTTGGCCCACAATGCCCGCAGTCCCAGCTCGTCCAGCATGGTAGCGGTCAGCCCGCCGTGGACCCTTTGAGGAAAGCTCTGGTATTCTTCCTTGTATTGGAACATGGTCTTGACACTGCCGTCTTCCATGTTGTAAAATTGGGCTTTGAGGCCAATGGGGTTGTCCATGCCACATATGAAGCACATTCTGCTGTTTCTTTGTTTGCTGATTACTTTCATTCTTTGATTGCTCCTTTCTGATCCTTGTTGATGAACATGGTTTTATCTCATAATGATTCGAATCACGGTTTAGTAAATCTGGATTTGAATTTATTTTATCTGATATTAATGGGAAAGGCAAGTAGGTGGAAAGGACTGACCCTTCTTGAATTTGTCACCCAGCGATGCTATCATAAAGGGTAAAGATTAACGGGGGAATTCAGAAACAACATTATCATAAGCGCAGAGGACGATCATCGAGCTTTCTGGCGACGTGATCAAAGAAATCGCAGAGGATTTAGGCCTTAGCGTGGCGGAAGTGGAGCAGCTTAAGGCTTCTCAATCCGTATAACAAAGCCAGTTCTGCCAATTCTTTTTCAGCGACAGACTCCACTAATATCCAGAAAATATCATTCATAATATCTCCTGCGGCATAAAACAAAGCCGTGAATCTGTAACCATGATTCTCGGCTTATTTTTAACTTTCCAGGCGGCTTGCGGCCTGGCTCTATCCTATTGGGATTCGTCTCGATCAAATCCTATTTTAAAGCGTTGCCATCTTCAAAAGCATTGCCCACCTTTTCTCCCAGCACCAAATAATCCTTGTGCACTGGATCATAAGAAATGGCCCGCAGTTTCGCTACGTCGATCATGCCATCTTCGCCCAAAATGCGTTCATCCGCATTGATATTGACAATTTCTCCGATAATGTTGCCATCTTCCGTGACTTTGGCAAGCCTGCATTCCAGGGTCATCGGCAGTTCGCAGATGATGGGAGCGTCCACAAACTCGCTTTTTTGTGTGGTGAACCCGGCCTTTTCCATCTTGTCTGGCGTATCGTTGGCAGAAACAATGCCCACATAGTCGCAGGCCGCCACATGATCCGCATCCGCAAAGCTAATGGTGAACGCACCTTTTTCTTTGATGTTTTTAGTGGTTTTGTGGCTTTCGCTCAGGCACAGCTCTACCAAGGTGGACTCGTACAGGCCGCCCCATGCGGCGTTCATGGCATCTGCCTTTCCTTCCTCGTCATACGTGCCCACGATCAGCACAGGCAGCGGATAAAACCACGGATTCGTTCCAAAATTTTTTATTTTCCTATTTTGCATGGGAAATTTTAACCGTTTCTTGAAATCATTTTTTAAAAGTTAATGCGGCGGCTTTTTCATCCCTGTTTTCGGATCAACACGTTTTGACCTTCAAAGGCAAAACCATATTTTCGGATTTTTCCCGCTGGGATCCCCTTGGCCTCCAGGGCGGCGGCGTACCGCTTCTCCTCGATCTGTAGGAGGGCCGCCTGGGCCGTTTCTTCCAAATCTTTTTCATCGTCCGGGTCGTGGACTTTGAATTCCAAGATCATCGCGTCGTCCTCTCGATCCAATGGCTCCAGCATCACGTCGTACCTGCCAAACCCGCTCTCCCTGTTGGAAGTCAGGGCGTACCTGCCCGAAAGTTCCACCATCAGACCTAAAACGAAACCATGATAGAAGCGTTCCGGTTCTGACTTTGAAGGCTTCTTCCCCGTGTCGAAATAACTGAAAGTGGCCAGGGCCACGTCGTTCATGTAAACGTTCATGGCTTTCAGGTCGCCGGAAAGGAGTGCCTGGATGAAGTCGTTGTAATTGGCTTCCGAATCCACGAACCAGCTCTGGATCATCCGCTGGAACATGAGACGCACCTCTCGGTTGGTCAAGGCCAGGGAGTGCAGCCAGCGATCCATCCGCTCAACGAACTCCACGTCCACCACCTTCAAATACCCGCTGGCCAGCAGCAAGCTCCAGACGGAATCCCGCCGAGCGGCCAACTCCCCGTAAACGATTTGCTCGTCGATTTCCACTTTCAAAGTCTCCCCGTTCAAAAGCCGCTCAAATTCCCGCTTCACCGTTTTGCTGCCTTCCCGAATCAACTTTCCCACCAAGCCGTTGGAACTGGAATTGGCCCAGTAGGCCCCCACTTTTCCAGTGTCCAAATAGTTGATGATGGACCAGGGATTGTAAATATCGGTTTTGTCCCCGAAGGTGAAGCCGTCGTACCAAGTCTTCACTTCGTCCTTCTTGTCCGGCATGCCCTGTTCGTCCAATGCGGCGAAAACTTCTTTCTCCGTGAAGCCGAAACAATCGGCGTATAGATTCGAGGTGGTGGTCACCACCTTCAAGTTGTTCAGGTCGGAAAAAATAGATTCCCTGCTGACCCTGGTGATTCCCGTCATGACGGCTCGTTCCAGGTAGGGGTTGGTTTTGAACGCACAATTGAACAGCCCTCTGGTGAAGGCCGCCATGTCGTCCCAATAGCCGTGCACGTAAGCTTCCTGCATGGGGGTGTCGTATTCGTCCAGCAGGATGATCGTCTTTTTATTATGATAGCGGGACAAATAGTCCGCCAGCTGATGCAAAGCCAATGACGCATCCACGTCATCCATGTCGATAGTCTTTCTGCGGAAGGCTTCCTTTTCCTGCTGAGCCAGGAGGTTTCCTTCCAGCAAAAATTCCCGCTTTGCGTATTGGCTGGCTATGATTTCGCATATCTTCCTTCGAGCCTTTCCATAGCCTCCTTCCTTGACACCCGCAAAAGAAAGGCTGATCACCGGGTAAGTCCCCTGCAGCAGCCGGTAAGTTTCGTCCTCCCAGATGGAAAGCCCCTCGAAAAGGTCGCTTCTTCCCGCATAATCCGTGGAAAAAAATTTTTCCAGCATGCTCATGTTCAGCGTCTTTCCGAACCGCCTGGGCCGGGTGATCAGCGTCACCTCATCATCTGCTTCCCACCATTCTTTGATGAAATGGGTTTTATCCACGTAAAAATTGTTTTTCATTCGCAACTTTTCAAAATCCTGCCGCCCAATGCTGATGGTTCTTCCCATGGTTTCTCCCCTCCTGTCCCTTGCATTTTCATGGGTCTATTCTATCATCCCGCCCCGTAAATGGCAAGTGAGGCGCTTTTCAAATTAATTGACATAAGTTATCCTTAAAACTGCTCATTTTTCTTCTAAAATCATGATTGATTATTTCATTAAACTCGCCTATACTAAGATATATCACCATTTAGGAGAACCTATTATGAAAATCATTCAAAACATCCCTGGCATGGCCAAGCTCTGCCTGACCCTGCGCCACTTAAACAACTACAAGAGGCAAATCGAAGACGCAAAAGCCAAAGGCGATTACGAGCGAGAACGTCTAAATATCAAACAGGCTGAAGATGTCTGGGCAAACAATGTGATGAAAATGTTCGGCTCCGAACTGACTGTCCATGGAAGGGAAAACATCCCGGAAAAAGGCCCTCTAGTCTTTGTGGGAAACCACCAAGGCTACGCAGACATTATTTCTTACTGTGCCGCCCTCAGTCCGTCCCTTGCCTTTGCCTATGTAGCAAAAGACGATCTTGGGAAGCTGCCTCTTTATGGAGAATGGATCCGGCGGATTCGCAGCGTGCTCATTAAAAGAAATGATCCTAGGGCTTCTCTCAAGGCTATTGATGAAGGGATCGAACTGATCAAGTTGGGATTTTCTCTGATGATTTTCCCGGAAGGCACCAGGAGTAAAGGGCCAGAAATGGGAGATTTTAAAAGGGGTGCCTTTAAGCTGGCTACAAAGCCAGAAGTCCCGATCGTTCCTGTGTCCGTAAACGGTAGCTATAAAATGTTTGAGGAGTCCGGCTTTCTGAAAGGCGCGAAAATCGATGTGATGATCCACCCTGCTGTGGAAACAAAGGGTCTTTCCAGACAGGAAGAAAAACAAATGTGCCTGGATGTGGAAAAAACTGTGCGGGATGGAGTGGAACAGTTACGCAAATTGCAGGGAGAAGTATAGAACCTGCTCTTTTATCTTGGCCCTAAAAATTTATCTCCATTTAAATGGATCATATGCTCTGGCATTTCTGCGATCCATACCTCTGTTTCCCATGCCAATGATTCGGAAAATCTTTTGTATGTTTTGAAATCAAAAAATGCGCTAACAAAAATTTTTCCTGCGGTAACATTTTTCGTCATTTCTATAATTTCAAGGACCCTTTTTGGATCCATCGGTCCTACGGAAGTGACAGATTCCACAAAGTAAATCCAATCTTGATCCTCCCGATACAAAATGACATCCGCCATTCTGAGGATTGAAACGCTCTCACAGTTTTTAAAGTTTCTTCTGTGAGCCGATATCGGTAGTTAGGACTGTTTGTTACCACTCCATTATCTTCTATCAGCGCTGCGGTTCGAAATCTGTGTAATGCCTGTTTACGAAAGGTTTCTCTACTGTTTTCCGCATAAGTAGTACCGTAAAATGTGTTGCAAAATTGAATGATATCATGAATACGAATCCAATGGTTGGTTGCATCGTTCCATGACATGTCCGGCCTCATATCCGCCATTGCTAATATCACATAGCAGCATATGTCTGTCTGCTGTGCCTTTGGCATGCCTACTAACTCCAAAAATTTCTTCGCTTCTTGAACTTTATCCACAGTACCCCTCCAAAATCCTGTCACAGTTTTTCTCTGACAAGTCCTTTGTCTTCATCAACTTTCTGCCCATTTCCTGTATGATTTCCATATCCAGCACAGGCATAGAATTCACCTCCGTGGAATTGACCTGCGTTGAACCATTCAAAATCCTATAATATTCATCATATAGATGTAGGACGGATTTTGCGGACATTCAAAATAAAAAAGAATGTAGAGGTAACAGACAATGGCAAAATCATTATTTGAGGAACTGGGTGGCAAACACGAAAGGCAAGGCGATTATCTAATACCGTGTATAGCTTTACCCGCCGAAGAAGAACAGCCGATAGGCACATGGGGGCAGCGGCATTTGGATTATTTGAAGCAGTACCGCAAGGTTACATACACCAATCTTCTCACAAGCGGCAGGCTCAACGCTTATCTTGCCGACATTGACAGGCAGGCGCAGGAACGCTTTGAAAGGCTCATAGAGGGCATGAAACAAGGACAGGGCATAACGGAACGCCTAAAGGAAGAAAACGCCTTAGAATGGACAGGGCGGCTCAACAACATAAGGGCTTGTGCGAGAGAAATTGTGAATAGGGAAATTATCTACGTATAATAGAATGGCGATGGAGTATAAGAAGCTCTATCGCCTTTTTATAACAAGGTTATAGTAAATGGTGCAGCATGAGATAGCCCTTGACTTAACTAATCTAATTTGTTAAAATATAAATCTGATTAAGTATATGGGAGGTGCTATTTTGCCTAAAACAAAAATAGATAAAGAATTGGTTATCAAAGAAGCTGCATATATAGCGAATAAAATGGGCATAGAAAATCTTTCGTTGAAAACACTCGCAGCACAATTAGGTGTTAAGTCACCATCACTTTATAATCATGTTGATGGACTTGATGACCTAAAACAGCAGATTATGCTTTATGGGTGGAAGGAAATGGAAGATAGAATTATCCAAGTTGTAATAGGACTTACTGGATATGATGCAATTAGAGCTATGTGCCACGCTTTCCATAAGTATGCAACAGAAAACCAAGGGGTTTTCAGTGCTATGCTTTGGTACAACCAATTTGAAAATGAACAGACCAGAGAAGTAACTTCAAAGATGTTTTCGGTATTCTTCAAAATAACTAAATCACTGAATATTTCGCAAGATAATTGCTCTCACTTAGTTAGAATGTTTAGAGGGTTTTTAGAGGGATTTGCATTACTTGAAAATCATCGTGCCTTTGGGAATGTACAGTCAATAGAAGATAGTTTTAATTTGTCAATAGATATTTTGATTGAAGGGATGAAAAAATTAGAGGAGAAATGGTAGCATAATGGCATATCAGTAAAAAATATGAAAAGAAAAATTAAAAAAGCTATTTGCGTAATGATATTGCTGGCTTATGCCATCACATTTGGAAATAATACGGTTTTGGCAAACACAAATGTGAAATATGATAATATTGACAACCAATTAAAGAGGGAACTGGATGAATTACATATCCCGGGAATGGCAGTTACCATTGTAGATTCAAAAGAAGTTCTGCTTGCTGAAACTTATGGAAATTGTAAAAGCATAGATACACCTTTTATTATAGGGTCTATAAGCAAATCATTTACTGCGTTAGCCATTATGCGGCTTGTGGAAGAAGATAAAATTGATTTAGACGAAAAAATTTCGGCTTATATTGACCCCTCAGCTTATTTTATAAATGAATCAGATGGAGATAGAATCACAGTAAGACAGCTTTTGAACCAGACAGGCGGCTTAGGCACATATCAGCGTTTTGGCAATGCAAAAATAACAGAGAGTTACGGTCAGCATCAATATGCAAATATCAATTATGGCTTGTTGGGCGAGATTATAGAAGCAGTCAGTGGAGTTAGTTATTCTGAGTATATGAATAAAAAAATTTTTCTGCCTCTACATATGGAACACACGGCGGCGACACTTGAACAAAGTAAAGAAAATGGATTAATCAGAGGGTATCAAAATTATTTCGGGTTTCCGATTGCAGAGGAGCCAGACTATCCCGATGAACATTCGTGGTCTACCGTTCCAGCAGGTTATTTGAGTTCCAGCGTATCAGATATGGCAAAGTATTTGCAGATGTATCTAAACGGGGGAATGGGAATTATCAGTCAAGACAGCTTAAACGCTATGTTTTATGAGAATGTATATGTAGATGATAATACGCCCTATTATTACGGAATGGGATGGACTTTGACAGAAGAATATACAGAGCCTGTATTGGGGCATTCTGGATTGGTTGAGAATTATATTTCAAATATGTTTTTGCTGCCAGAAAGCGGATTAGGAATCGTCATTCTTATTAATATGAATGACTATCTGGTTACCAATCAGTTGGCAGATATTATAAGCAAAAATGTGATATTTGCTATTTTGGGTAAAGAGCAATATAAAGTATCTGGCAACCCATATATTGTAAGGCATTTGTTGCTGAATGTGGCATATTTTGCGTTATTAACAACAGCAGTATATCCAATAGCAACAATAAAAAAATGGAAGAAAAAGAAACGGACAAAACCGTTGACCGCTTTTGATATTATAAGACATGGTATATTACCGCTACTTTTACTTTGCTTGCCCGAAATGATTGGTGTTCCAATATGGGTGATATGGTATTTTGTAAAAGATGTATGTGTTGTTTTGTTGGTAAGTTCAAGTTTGCTTTTTTCAGTAGGATTATACAAGATATTTTATAGGATACATTGGAGGATGAAAATGGAAAAATTTGAATGGATACGTTGTCCCGTATGTGGAAATAAAACTCGAAACAGGATAAAAGAAGATACAGAACTGAAGAATTTCCCCCTTTACTGCCCGAAATGTAAACATGAAAGTTTGATAGAAGTAAAGGATTTGCAAATAACCGTTATCAAGTAATTGGATACTAAGTGAAGCTGAAGAATGAAATCAAAAACAGAAAGGTTAGAAAATGATATGGAAAGTAATATTCTTGAATTTGAATGTGTAGGGTTAAATGATGGTGGAAAATTCCCTATTGAGAATACAGGCAGAGGGCAAGATATTTCACCAGAATTTATCATTCAGAATCTAAATACAAATGCAGTTACTTTGATGATTACGCTTGAGGACTTGAGCCATCCGATAAAGGGATTTACGCATTGGATTATTTGGAATATTCCTGCAACAGATAAAATTATAAAAGCAATTCCGTCAGGGAAATCAATATCTTCATTACAAGGTGCGATACAAGGAATTGGGTATGGCTTTCATTGTTATGCAGGACCGAAACCGCCTAAAGGAAAATCTCACAAGTATTGCTTTACTGTTTATGTATTAGATTGTAAACTTGATTTGTCCCCCGTTTCTTTCAAACGAAAAGTTTTGAGTAAGGCTAATCGCCATATTATTCAGAAAGGAAGAATTTATGGGTATTTTGAATAAATAAGCATGGAATACGTTGATAAAAGAGCCAGACGCACAGACGCAGAGCCGATGAACGTGTGAAATAAAATCACAGTTCGTTGGCTCTATTTTATTTCATAAGGTTTTAAGGCAAACGCCCACCATATAAAAAAACGGTGTTATGGTGGGCGGTATTGCTATGCCCGAAAAGACTTAACAGACACTCTCCAGACCTGTTTTAAAGTTTGGAGGGATTTTTATGTCCTTTTTTCGGGCAGTAATTTATCTGCTCATGCAACGCAGAATTGACTTATACATAGCATATCGGGGATTGGCAGGAAGCCAGTTAAAAAAATCCCTGCTTATGCAACGCTACTTCTCACCATGAAACCAGAAGTAGAATCTCTGCTTAACAGAATATGTATCTCCTATAACCGTAGAGGTCACAGAACCTTTGCGGTTTTTCTTTTGTCGCTTTTTATCGGAATGTGCCGCAGGGCTGTTTCTGGTATTCATTGCCGCTCCCCGCCCTCTCCATCTGGATTTTAGCATTTCAAAAATTCAGATGGGAGGTACTTACGGTGAAGTATGCACCAAGAAAAGTATATATCAAAGAAAACAATGTCTATGTGGAATTATCCTATACGGACTTCTGCCGCCGCAGGCAAGCCGACCAGAGTTACATGGACAAACTGTTTATTCCAATTCAAGGTTGTCTGCTTGAAGTCATACGGGAACAGTACACGGATTTCTATCGGGATAAAGAACGGTGGCGTTATCTGAAAAAACTGGACACGAACCACAAACTGCTTTCATTGGATGGATTTACAGACAGTGAGGGAAATGTGATTGACTTCGTTATTGATGAAACGGTGGATGTTGCGGAAACCGTTGTCCGTGCGGTGATGGTGGACAGGCTGAAAGCTGCCCTGCTCTTATTGTCAGGTAGTGAGCAGGCATTGATAAACGCAATCTTCTTTGAAGAACTTCCCGAACGGGAAGTCGGATTACGGTTAGGCGTGACACAGAGCGTTGTGAACAAGCGTAAATCCAAAATCCTTGCGAAGCTGAGAAAGATAATGGAAAACAAAATTTAAGGCGTTCAGCCCCCTTATTTTTTCCTTTGGAAAAATGAGGGGGCTTTTTCCTGCCCTCTCAATCAGTTTGGATTGGAGGAAATAAGGATGGCATACAACCACGGACGGGAGGACAGGAAATGGCGTATCTGGAAAGAAGCCGAGGAAAAGGTTCTGCGTGAGTGCGGCGTTGATGAAGAAACCATTGAGCAAATCCGCACAGACGACAGGGCAGATTTTAATTCCAACAGGCGGTTTTACCGATGGGCGAGCGACTTCGGCGAATACCTTGAGGGCATGGCAGACAGGGAGAAGCAGGCGGAGATAAAGTCTGTTGCTGATTTACTGGACGAGATTGAGAGCGAAACTCTGTATCTTGCCTTAATCACGGTGGACAGGCGCACGTTACAAATCGTCCTGCTGAAAATGCAGGGCTATTCCACTAAGGAGATTGCCCCGCTTGTGCATTTAACGGCAGGAGCTATTTATGCAAGGCTAAACCATCTGCGGAAGAAGCTGCGGAAAATTTTATAATCGGCTAATATATCCTGCTTTCCTATGGGCTATTGGGTGGAGAGGGAAAAACTCTCTCCCACTTTTTAGCAGGAGGAAAGGAAATGGCATACGGGGCAAAAACATATACGCTTCGGGAGGAATCCACGGAAAGCGGCAAAAGGTATTTTATCAGCTTTAAGGACGGGCAGGGGGAACGCCACGAACTGGAAGTGTCTGAACAATTATTCATTGAATTTCGGCAGATGGAAAGGAGAAACAGAAACCTTGAGCAATGGAATCAGCGGCACAGGGAGTTTAACGAGGTGTGGGATGAAACGCTTTACAGACGTGCGTTGAGAGTGCCTAAAACGCTTGATGAAAGAATGATTGAAAAAGAACGGAATGAACTGTTTTACAAAGCGGTTGCCCGACTGCCAGAGATACAAAGGCGGCGTTTCCTGCTCTATTACGATTGTGATTTCAATTTTTACCAAATCGGCAAAATGGAGCATTGCACCGCTTCCGCTGTCCAGAAGTCTGTTTCGGTTGCAAGGGAGAAAGTTAAGGCGGAAATGAGGAAGTATCTCCAACCTTAACGATTACTGCCCCAAAAAGAAATTCATTTTTTATCGGCGTTGGACTGGGGTATTACATACTCTCACTTCTTTTTGTGGGAGTAAATCTATTTTAAGGAGGTTACACCTATGCGCAACAAAACCAAAGACACCGCCCGAAAGGAGGAATCCCATGCAGAAGCTTCAGACGGTCAACGCCGACACGCTCCTCTATGAGCCGCTTGAAAAACCGCCCTTTGTGGTGGATGGTCTGATACCCACGGGTTTAATTCTGTTCTGCGGCTCACAGAAAATCGGCAAGAGCTGGCTCATGTTAAAACTCTGCCTATGCGTGTCGCAGGGAATCCCCTTATGGGATATGCCGACACGGGAGGGCGATGTGCTTTACCTCTGCCTTGAGGACACGTTCTGCCGCATCCAAGACAGGCTGTTCCGTTTGACGGACGAAGCGAGCAGTCGGCTTCACTTTGCAGTGGCAAGCGATAAGCTGTCAGACGGTCTTATCGTGCAGTTGGAGGACTATTTAAAAGAATACCCCGACAGCAGGCTCATTGTGATTGACACCTTGCAGAAAGTCCGCACCGCATCCAAAGACAACGCCTATGCCAGCGATTACGGGGACATCTCCCTTATCAAAGACTTTGCCGACAGGCATTCTCTTGCGGTCATTGTCGTCCACCACATCCGAAAGCAGAATGACAGCGACGTGTTCAACAAAGTGTCTGGCACGACGGGATTGACGGGAAGTGCGGACGCAACCTTTGTTCTGCAACAGGAAAGCCGTGCGTCCAATGCCGCCAAGCTGTATGTGACGGGCAGGGACACGCCCTATCAGGAGTTCACGCTCCGTTTCCGTGATTGCAGTTGGGAACTGGTGGAGCGGAAAGAGCAGGAACAGATTGAAAGGGAATCCATACCAGACATTCTTTTTCGGTTGGTGAAGTTTATGCAGGGCAGGGAGGAATGGATTGGAACAGCAACGGAGCTTCTGGAGCAGATGGGGGAAACGGGAATGCCGCCCAACATCATGACGAAGCGGCTCAATGAATACCGTGCCAGTTTCCTAAGCGAAAACAATATCCGTTACGGCTACCACAGGAAGAAAGGGTGCAGGGAGATTTCCCTCACAAGGCAGCCGGGTGACGGTGGTGACGGTGATGACGGTTAGATTGGGATACCCCTGCCACTGTCACCGTCATAGCGGATGTATGTAAAATCGGCGGCTCTGCCCTGCGGGTGACAGCGGTGACGGTGATGACGGCAATATTGGGATACACCCGCCGCTGTCATCCCTGCGGGAGAACACCCCGTAAACGCAAGATGCAGGCGTGGGCATTACTCGCCCTTTTCGGCTCGTAAAGCCGCCCCCTGCGGTCAGAAAAATCCTCCGATTTTTCCGACTGCGTTTACAGGGTGTAACACACTACACTTTGCTCCGCAAAGTCGTGTGCCAGACGTTCCCTCTGGACTCCCTTAAAGCAGGGCTTACGCCCTGCCCATCCTCTGCCTTGCGGCTTCGGATGGAAGAATGTGCGGTGACAGTTAGCGGCTTCCGTGGGGGTATCCCAAAAACACCGTCACCACCGTCACCAACCGTCACCCTTTGGAAGATTACCCGCCGAAGAAAGGAAGATTGACTATGCCCTATGCAATCCTGCGTTTCCAGAAACGCAAGGCAGGCGGCGTTGCGGCTTGTGAACGCCACAACGAGCGGAAGAAAGAAGCCTATAAAAGCAATCCAGATATTGATACGGAACGTTCTAAAAACAATTACCATCTCATAGCACCGCCAAAGTACACCTATAAAAAAGAGATAAACCAAATGGTAAAGGAAGCGGGCTGTAAGGTAAGAAAAGACAGCGTGATGATGGTGGAAACGCTCATCACAGCTTCGCCCGAATTTATGAACAGCTTACCGCCCGAAGAACAAAAAGCGTATTTCCAGACGGCTCTTGACTTTATTTCGGAGCGTGTGGGAAAGCAGAATATCCTCTCCGCAGTCGTCCATATGGACGAGAGGACGCCCCATATGCACCTATGCTTTGTGCCGCTTACGCCAGACAACAAGCTGTCAGCAAAGTCTATTTTAGGCAACCAGAAATCCCTATCCGAATGGCAGACCGCCTACCATGAGCGGATGTCCGC
>QXXF01000034.1 GCA_009911365.1 Clostridiales bacterium | reverse complement strand
TTCTTTCTGGATTCTTGCATATATAGAGCAAGGGCGTCGCTCAATCATCTAATTTGATGATTTTGCAACACCCTCTTTTTTCAAAAAATAAAGAGATCCACAAGTTGCAGCTTGTGAATGGCTCGTTTTTTATGATTTAGCAAAAAAACCGCGACATAAGCTGCGGTTTTTCTGCTGGTATTATTGTTGTAGAAAGGAATAGAATACATCCTTTTTACTGCGTTTTGATTAATCCTGCTGTGCCAGCTTCTGGTAGCCTACCAGCCTGTCCTTCGCATCCTCTTCTGTGAGAGCAAAGAGCTTGTCAGCCACCTCTGGGAACTCCTTAGCCAGGGATGAGTAACGAGTCTGCTCCATAATAAAGTCTTTGAAACTCTTCGTTGGCTCTTTGGAATCCAAAATAAATGGATTCTTGCCCTGTTTCTTCAGTTCAGGATTGTATCTATACAAGTTCCAGTAGCCTGCTTCTACTGCGTCCTTGATGTTTTCCTGGGCTTTGCCCATACCTTTTTTCAGACCATGGTTGATGCATGGCGCATATGCGATGATCAGAGATGGCCCGTCATAGCGTTCCGCCTCGATCATGGCTTTCATCAACTGGTTCTTATCTGCGCCCATTCCTACTTGTGCGACATAAACATATCCATAGGACATGGCCATCATACCCAAATCCTTTTTCTTGATCCGCTTGCCGGATGCCGCGAATTTCGCAATGGCTGCTGCTGGCGTAGCCTTTGATGCCTGGCCGCCTGTATTAGAATACACTTCTGTGTCAAATACCAAAATATTGATGTTTTCGCCAGAAGCCAGGACGTGGTCCAGTCCACCGTATCCAATGTCATAGGCCCATCCATCGCCGCCCAGTGCCCAAATGGACTTCTTGACCAGATAGTCCTTCAATTCCTTGATACCATCGCACAGCTCAGCTACGGCCGTATCTGTGGTGCTTACAGCCTCCAGAGCCTTGATCACGCTATCGCTCTTTGCTCTGGACTCTCTGCCATCATCCTTGAATTCCATCCAATCTTTCATGGCCGCTTTCAGGCTTTCATCCACATCCATTTCCAGCAGCGCTCTCATATTATGCTCGATCTTTTCTCTGTGCTGTCTGCTGGCCAGAGCCATTCCATAGCCGTATTCCGCATTATCTTCAAACAGAGAATTCGCCCACGCTGGTCCACGTCCATTTTCATCCTTGCAATAAGGCATAGATGGCGCAGATGCGCCCCATATGGAGGAACAGCCTGTTGCGTTCGCGATCAACATCCGATCTCCAAAGAGCTGAGTCGCCAGCTTGATATATGGTGTCTCGCCGCAACCTGCGCACGCACCGGAGAATTCAATATATGGTTTCGCGAACTGGCTTCCCTTTACAGTTTCTGGGGAAACTCTGTCGTCTTTTCTTGGGATTTCAATGCCATAACTCCAATTTTCCGCTTCACCCTCAAGTTCTGTATGAGGCTTCATCACAAGTGCCTTTTCCTTGGCTGGGCAGATATCCGCACAGTTTCCGCATCCCAGGCAGTCCAGAGATGAAAGCTGCATCCTATAGTGCAAACCTTCCAGTCCTTTGCCTTTTGCCTCAGCTGTGATGAATCCTGCTGGCGCGGCGGCCTTTTCCTCATCACTGAGCAGTACTGGCCTGATCGCCGCATGCGGACATACAAAAGAACACTGATTGCACTGGATACATGCTTCTGCGTCCCATTTAGGCAGCATGACAGCCACCCCGCGCTTTTCATAAGCAGCAGTACCTGATGGGAACGTACCGTCTTCTATGCCTTCAAACGCGCTGACTGGCAAGCTATCGCCTTCCTGTTTGTTCATTGGAATAAGGATCTCTTCGATGAATTCAGGAAGTTCTACTGACTCGCCGTCCGGGTCTTTCGCATTGGCCCAATCAGCCGGCACTTCGATCTTCTTGATCGCAGAAACACCCATGTCCACGGCTTTGCAGTTCATATCAACAATGCGCTGTCCTTTCTTGCCATAAGTTTTGTCAATACCATCTTTCAAATATTGAATCGCATCTTCCACAGGCAATACTTTCGCTAACTTGAAGAAGGCAGCCTGCATTACCATGTTGATCCTGTTTCCAAGTCCGACCTCACTGGCGATTTTTTGTGCGTCTATGATATAGAAGTTCGCTTCCTTCTCTACTAATTCCTGCTTTACTTTCGCAGGAAGCATATTAGCAAGTTCCTCTTCCGCAAACATGCAGTTCAGCAGGAACGTTCCGCCCTTTTTCAAATCCTTCAGCATGTCATACTGCTTCAAATACGCCTGATTATGGCAGGCTACGAAATCCGCCTGATTGATCAGGTATGTAGACTGAATTGGATGTTCTCCAAATCTCAAGTGAGAAACAGTCAGACCTCCGGACTTCTTGGAGTCATATGCAAAGTATCCCTGTGCGTACATGTCTGTCTTGTCACCGATGATCTTGATCGCTGTTTTGTTCGCACCTACTGTGCCATCAGAACCCAATCCCCAGAACTTGCATTTGATCGTTCCTTTTGGTTCTGTTGAAATTTCTTTTACATATGGCAGGGACGTTCCTGTCAGATCGTCTTCGATACCAATAGTGAAATGATCCTTTGGCTTTTCATTAGCCAGATTCCCGTAAATTGCTTGGATCATGCCTGGCAAGGTGTCCTTGGAACCAAGGCCATATCTGCCGCCGTATACTTCCAGTGCGTTCTTTTCATCGTAAAGCATGGTCTTTACATCCTGGTAAAGCGGTTCACCCAAGGCTCCCGGCTCTTTTGTCCGGTCTAAAACAGCGAGCCGTTCTACGGATCCTGGCAGCACGTCCATAAAATATTTTTTAACAAATGGCCGATAGAGCCTTACTTTGATCAGTCCGACTTTCTTGCCCTCATCGATCAACTGGTTCATTGCCTCTTCAATCGTTTCACATACAGAGCCCATGGCAACGATGATGTGCCGTGCGTCTGGTGCGCCCACATAATCGAATGGCTTGTATGTTCTGCCCGTCAGTTCGCTGACTTTGTTCATATATTCCACTACGATCTCTGGAATGGCTTCATAATATTTATTGGAAGCTTCTCTTCCCTGAAAGAAAATATCCGGATTCTGAGCCGTTCCTCTGATCACTGGGTGTTCCGGATTCAGTGCTCTATCTCTGAATGCCTGAACTGCGTCCCAATCAACCAATTTTTTGAAATCATCATAAGAGAATACTTCGATTTTCTGGATTTCGTGGGATGTGCGGAACCCATCGAAGAAATGCAGGAATGGAACTCTGCCCTTGATCGCCGCCAAATGCGCAATCCCGCCTAAATCCATGACTTCCTGAACAGAACTGGATGCCAGCATAGCGAATCCCGTCTGACGGCATGCCATTACGTCTGAGTGGTCACCAAAGATGCAAAGCGCATGGGTGGAAACGCTCCTTGCGGCCACATGGAACACACCTGGAAGCAGTTCTCCTGCGATTTTATACATATTCGGAATCATCAGGAGCAATCCCTGTGACGCAGTGAATGTAGTGGAAAGCGCTCCAGCTGCCAGAGAACCGTGTACAGCTCCCGCAGCACCTGCCTCGGACTGCATCTCCGCTACTTTCACAGTCTGATCGAAAATATTTTTCCTTCCATAAGCCGCCCATTCGTCTACAACCTCTGCCATTGTGGATGACGGGGTGATTGGGTAGATGGAAGCAACATCAGTAAACGCATAGGATACGTGCGCCGCTGCTGTGTTGCCGTCCATCGTCTTCATTAATTTGTTAGTCATTTTCTCCCTCCAAACAATAGTACCACTATTATATTTTTGCAATATACGGTATACTTTACCGCAACCAGTTCAAAATGTCAAGAATGTACGAACAATTATACAAAATACGTTGAATTTTTTCCTCCATTGCAATCTAATGGATTGCGGGTTTTTTAACAAACTCTTTTTGTAGACAATCCGTATATTAGCTTACATTTTGAAAAAATCAATTCTGCCGCCTCATGTATAATATGAATAATTCTTTTCATAACTACGCCTCCTCTCTTTCAGCATGGGCCATCCTGCCGCACCGATGTCACATATACAATGTATCAGGGCGAAAAGCAGTGTACATATCTTACTCTTATTATTCAGTTTAACGCTAACCATCTTGTTTGTCAATATTTTATCAATGTCCTGTTAATTTTTCCATATCCCTGTCATTGCAAGGGCTTGAGGCTGCCAAGCCTATGAAAAAGAAGCTGCGTATTCATGAAAAAGGGAGATCTTTAGATTTGTGCCACCAGGCACTGCTGCGCGGGCATGATATCGTAAACATTTTTTTCATCCACAAGTTTGAGCAAAGCCTCTTTGTCTGCTCTGCATGCAAAACCATGGATTAGCAGCCCATGCTTTTCCACATAGTTAGCAATAGCTTTTAGTTCTCTCGCTATTTCTTTGCTGTCTGCTTCCGGATAAATCATATGCAAGAATCGCTTCTGATCCGCCAGGTAACGAAGCTGGCTGGCAAAATGTTTTTTCATATAAGACTCTTTCTTTAAATCCTCTTCCCGCTGCTCACCTTCTTTCATTGATAATCCTCTTGGCAGCAGGAACAGCTCCGGATATGTCTCTGGGTTTTCCTCCAGCAGAGAAGAAGTCTCTATGGCACATGAAAAACCTAAAGTCTGATCTATGGAAACCGACTCTGTTAAAGGCACATTGGTACTGACCGCGCACCAAATCCCCCGCAATTCCTCATTCTTATCGATATAGGACTTGAAAGCCTCATAAGGCATCCTCTGATTGAGCGTCACATACACGTAATGGTCTTTATCGCCCTCCAGGCCATTTCCTATTTCCCTGAGCTTCCGCATCCTGCAAAGGCTGCTCCCACTTGTCCCTTTTTATCCGGGTCAAACACAACCTGCGGGCCACGGTGTAGAGCCAGGCCCCGAGGTTGTCCTGGTCTTTGGGCAGATCCAGCATGGCCTTGAGGAAAGTTTCCTGTGTCAAGTCTTCCGCAGCGGCAAAATCACTGCATAGCGTATAAAGATACAATTGTATCCGGTTTCCGTATTGTTCGTATAGCGTTTGTATGATTTTTTATCCATGGCCGTCCCTTTTCCTTCTTTATGCCTATATAACAATCTTAGGGGAAAAGAGTTACAGGCTGATGGTGAATTTTCAGGAAATCTTCAAATGTTCATGATAATCTAATGGCAATCTCTCTTAACCTAAAAGAAAGATTGCCATGAAAAATAATTTGACTATGGATGCCCATATTAGGCTTATTATGAAACTACGCTACTCTCAAACGCTGGTTTCCCTTTCGATTCGATGATTCCAGTTTGACTACCATATGAAACTACACTACTTCCCATGCGGGGTAAAGCGATCCCCTGACAGTTTGACTACCATATGAAACTACACTACTCTCAAACCTCAATTTTCGAGTAAACGCCACTACACGTCTGAATTTCATATGGTATTTGCTTAGTGAATTTCACATAAGTCAGAGTCTATGATATATTCATTGACTCTGATATCTGATTCAATCTGCCTTCCACTTAAAAATATAACACATATTTGCTGGTATTGCACCCATTTTTCAAGATGTTCATAGTCTTCCCTACAGAAATAGTCTGTGCATCCAATCAAAATATAGATACTTTTCCCTGTCAGGTCTCGTACAGTACCCATATACTCTATCAGTTGTTCGAGGAAACCGCCCTCTGGGTCTCTTAACCGAACATGGTGCCATTTCAGATAATCTTCCAATACCAGATCCGTATCAAATTCTATGGTAAAAGCAGAACCCTGTTTCAGCCGATCCAATGCGGAAATCGTTTCAGCATGCGCAGATGCTATATCGGCAGAAATCCCCTCTGCTTCTATCTCCTCTACCATGTTTTCCAATAACCTTTTCTGCAGGCGCTTTTTATCGAAAGTAAGGTCAATAGGAGAAAAAATCAAGTCGCAGCCTTTGTCCAACCGCAGTTCAGTGCCATTAATAGACAGCATCCAGGATTCTTCGATTCTGTTCATCTGCCGATACAGATCTTTTACCATATCTGTATACAAATGCGACTCCTCTACTACAAGAGAATGCAAGCCTGTCTTATTTAATTCAAATATTATATTATATGGTTTGTATGAAAACTTCATAAAATCACGACCCTATCATCGGAATCTACGATCATGCTTTGCTTTTCTCCCACGACATACTCCATTTTTGAAAATTGTTTTTCTGTGATCATCAGCATCTGTACCAGACCTTCCTCTGGTTTATTCTCCCTAACCGCACTCATAATGCTAGTGGCGACCGTGGCGTTCAAGGCTAACTTGCAGTAAACGCTCTCCTGCAGCATCAGAAATCCTTTTTTAATCAAACATTTCCTAAATTTTCGATATGTGCGCTTTTGCTCCAAGCTCTCCACTGGCAAATCAAAAAACACGATGACTCTCATATATCTATAACTCATCTCTATAAAACTTCACACATGAAATATCCCCCTCATTCAGAGCCTCAAATAAACTACGGCAGTAAATTTTGATAGCATTGGATAGGAACTGTCTTTTTCCATCAATCAGCACGTCTTTTCCAAACAGACCGATCAGCTCCATTTTCTCCTCATGCTCAAACTTGCCAGGCATCATTCTTACTACGCATTTATCTACCAACGGACGAAAGGGTTCCATAAAGTCTGACGCAAGGTTGAACTGGTTGAACATATTGTCATGGAACAGCCCCAATTGTGTCACATAGCCATTGTTTACGATCTCACGATTAAAATAAGAAAGCAAAATTTCGTACCCATAATTCAGCGCAGCGTTGATGGAGTTTTCTTTGCTCCTAGTAAAGTCCAATCCAAAGAGCGCATTAAAATATACTTTTGCCGCATGGCCTTCTCGATTTGTCTCATCGCTGCCTCTGATTTCCTGGATGTATTGCTCTAGTAACACCTTCTCCTGACACGCCCCCTGCTCCTGCAGGAACATCATTTGCTGGCGGATCTTCTCTGTGACGATTTCCGTCCATACCAATTCCTTAACCGCAGGGCTCCAGGCAATCTGCTTTTTGATCTTAGCGCTGGTATCATGGCTGCCGTAATATGGCAACAATTCTGAGTGGGGGTTATGCTTTTCATCACAAAAGACCACTTTAATTTTGTGCTTCATCAATTCACACAAAAGCATGGCAGTCAAGGAAACTGCTGTGGATTCCACTAACAGGGTGCCAATCTCGCTCAAATGGACCTTTTGTATGCTATCTTGTTTTCTTACTACCAGGTAATCCATTTTGAAGTCAATCTTGGCGTTGCCTGTGATTACTACTGTGCGCCAGCTCATGACTATAACTCGATCCGATTTTCAAACAAGCCTGTGACAGATTGATTGATCAAAACCAATCTACTTTTTCCCATTGTATTTTTGCTGATAGCCATATTCCCCGCATTTGCGCTGCCTTTAATTATTTTTAAATCTGCTGTTGTGGTAATATCGCAGCGCAGCATCGTTAAAATTTCATTAAGTATTTTTGCTTTATCTTGCAACGACGCCAATCTCTGAAATGTGTCCCGATTTTCTATCAGTTTTTTCCCTTGATTCGCTGGGCGCTTCTGATATATGGTATTCACCAATTTATCCACAAAGATGTCATACAACTCATTTAGTTCCTGGTCAGTGAATCCATCGTATTTTTCACTGGCATCAAAATCACGATTGTGATCCAAATATTTTTCTATTTTTCTGATCAGTTCCATATATTTCTCGCTTACGACAAGCTGTACATTTCCCTTGAACATTAAGTTTGTCACATTCGCCCCTCTGATGCGCATGGGGAACCCATCGACTAAAATCAGAGTATTCTTCTTAATCTGATCCCGCAGGATCCTAACATTTTTTAATCCCTTCACTGTTTCAAAGTATGTTTCTACAGCATCCAGATCCTGCTCACAACGATTAGCCACATAAATCGGCACTTCTATGATCTGTCTCGTCCTTGTGCCTTTCTTCCCGTCAAACTCGATCAAAGCAAAATACGCTGTGTTGGGACTTTTGTATCCTCCATATTTCCCAGGATCAAGGTCTTTTTTTATTGGAATCAATGGTTTATCGCCTTTCCTGGCAATCGTTTCGTTGAATAGTTCTCCTTTTTCACAATAGCTGTACTCTGTATAAAGGATGTTGTGCTGGCGCATGGTTTTTCTGATGGTTTCCAGGGTTCCCTGTCCTTTTGTGTCTGCATCTTTATCGTAAGCTTTCCATGCGCAATCACCATTACGGACCACATCGTAATCAAAGATCCGATTGATGCTGTAATTGTTCCTATAATTCTTTCTCATCCATTCCATTGGGTTAGAGGTGAATTTTGTGTCATAAACATTGCCCACCACTATATTCAGGTAAGCGTCCTGTGCGTGATGATGGTCATTGACTCGTCTTGACTTCAGCATACCCAGCCTATCCTTGCGAAATTGAGAGACTAGGCCCGCTTTTACATAAACAATTTTTGTTTCAGCATACATACGCCCCAGCAGTTCTGCCACTGCCTTAGAAGACTGTCTAGTCTCAACCAGCTGCCTGCTGATAAAGCTAGTTAGTTCATCTACTGTGAAATCATCGCCTCTTATCAGCCTGTCATATTTTTTCTGACTGATAAAATCGCCTTGTAGCAAGCTTTTCCAAAATCCCCTCTGCGCACGTTGGATTTCCGGCGACAAAAGTTCGTTACTCTTTTTGGAATTTACAGTTTTATCCACTAAAACTAAATTGTCAATGCTGTCGTCTTTGATTTTAGATTTTGGGTAAATATGATCTTTGTCCCATCTGGAGTTAGCAGACATCAATTCATCCAGATTGATTTCTTTCCCTGTATACATGCACTTTCCCATCTGTGTATAATACAGATACAGCTTCATGCTGTTAAAATCCCGTTCTTCTCTGGCACTGATCTCTTGCTCCCAATCTCTTACATCTTTTTCACATCCAGCGTACAAATCCAGCAACTTGTTTTTGCGGGACGCTTTTCTTTGTTTATCCTTTTCCCCGCCTCTTGCCATTTCCACGAATATTTTTTCAGGAGCGCAGCCCATTATTTTTTTGACTTCCTCTGTGATTTGTATGGTCTGCCATATGGCCCGCTTGTTGGCTGGTGAGGTATATAAGTCTTTTACTAATGCGTCATAGCTGATTTCCGTGATCTCACCCGTAAGTTCCGCATTATATCGGTCAATGTTCTCTTTAAAGGTGAAATTTTTGCTGAGCAGCTGCATCAAATTATTGTTTGTCTCCCATAGTGCTTGCAAAATCGTGAATTGCTGACCCGTTTCTCTATCCACGCCTTCTATCTCATCCAGAAATTTCTTGGAAAAATTGCCCCATCCACTGTAACGTAGCCTTGATACAGCATTGATCTGCTCTTGATTCAATTCGCCAGGATAATTTTTTTCAATGACATTTTTCAGCATTTTTTTATCGTCGCCATAAATGGTTGCCCACTTTATAATGTCTTCGACAATGACTTTCACTTTGTCCTCTGCCATCCGCTCTCCGAAAACCTGTTTCTCAAAATCCAAGTATGTAGATAAGGAGGCCTTAAAATCCTGATCAAACCCACTGAGATCCTCTTTCTCCAATGCACTGTCATGATGTGCCTGGAGATACGCAAGCAGTCTTTTTCCAGTCACTTTCGTATGCGCCTGAAAAAGCTCCTTGTAAATTTCCTGCTTCACACCTACGCTGATTGCCTTGCCTCTGATTTTCAAATTGTTCAGTTCATTTAGTACCATGAACTGTGTATACAGCAATGAATTTTTAGGCAACACATCCTCGCCCATCAGATAGGTGCATTTATTTGTCATTCTCTTGATAAACGCTTCATTGCTTTGCTCTAAATCTATTTTTTCCTCATAATTCCATGGATAGATTTTTCCCTCTGCCTTTCTTTTCATCCAGGCGTTCGCGCCTTGCTCCACATGTCTGCCGCTTAACGGCCCTACATAATATGGAATACGGAACGTAAAGATGGATAAAATCTTCTCTGCTACAGTAAGCCCTTTATCATCCTGTTCCTTTAAAAACGGCAAATACGCACATGCGTTTTCCAGTATGCGTTTCAATTCCTCTTTGTGGACCTGGTTCGGGATAACTCCATTCTCTTTGCTTCTTTGAAGCGGAAGCAATTCCTGAGTCTCTGCTTTTCTTCGCAAGTCGTTCACCAACTCCTCGTCCTCTGGTGCTGGCTCGATCTGTTTGAGCAATTTTCCCAGTGCTTTATAAAAATCCTCCTGCGCGCATGTTTTAGTGCTATATGTCTTCCCATTTTTCTTTACATGTCCGATGTACGCAGCATAATTGTCCTCTGCGTTTTGATCATTAAAAAAATAGTTGTACGTATTTTTTCCACAATACTTCTTTATGATTTTTCGCAGAAGCTGTAAATTGCGTTTATGCGTTTCATATTGTTTCACTTTGGCAGAAGATAGATACGCTTTGCCTGCTAAAATATCTACTAACACGCTCCAATCATAGACCGCCTTTAAGCATTGGATCACGTAAAACTGATCTGGGATTTTTGCCGCTAATTCCGATGTGATTTCTTCATCATACGCACTGTCAGAAAACTTGAACTTACTTTTCTCAATGTCTTCAAATTCTGTTTGAAACAGCTTGTTGATATCCCCTTGATTTCCCACAATCAAAGCGCACAGCTGTTTTACCGATGCTTTCATCTTCTTGACATGATCTTTTTCAAGGCCTTCAGTATTGATTTCTATAAGTTTTCCTAGTTCGTTCGCCTTTTTAGATTTCGCTAATCCCTTATCTCTAAGGATTTTTTCCCATTGCTCTGCTGAATGGATGTCAATGTCAAGGTTTAATTCATCCCTGACAGTGTTCCATAAATTTTCGTATACGTTTTTGAAATTTTTTGCGTTGCTCAAATCGCCATCAATCAAAAAATGTCCTCTATTTTTCAAAATATGATGAATTGCCAAATAAACAAGACGGATATCATGTCCTTCGGGATTGTCGATTAGATCTTTCCTCAAATGATACATGGTTGGAAATCGTTTATAGTAGTCGATATCCGTATAGTCATGATCTATAAATAGCGGATGCTTTTCTTGAATCGTTTTATCCTCAAGATGCAGCTTGCTTTCATTCAGCCTTAAGAAAAAAGTGCTATCGACCTTTGCCATCTCTTTTGCGAAAAGTTCCTGCAGCAATCCAATCCTCTGCGCTCTTCTTTGAAGCCTTCTGCGGTTCGTCCTCTTTGTTCGCCTTGTCTCAGCAGTCTGCGCATCTTCAAAAAGCCTGATCCCCCACATGTCTTTTTTACGAAATTCGCACAGATGGTATTCTGGATCTGTAACTGCCCAGCCAACAGAATTTGTCCCAATATCCAGCCCTAAATAATACTGTTTCATAATAATTCCTTTCACAAATTCAAAAATAGAGTTGACAAATTTCTCAATTAAATTTAATATATAGATGATCTCAATTGACTACCATATGAGATTACACTACAAGGTTCAAATAAAGAATTTTTCTCATCGCCCTTATGGGCTCCACACGGTGTGGAAGTATTACCTCGCAGTAACTGCGGGGTTTTTACATTTATGAAAAAGCTTAACGATTCTTGATCGGTATCACGATGTCTCACATTTGCGTTCCTCAAGAAACCGCTTTTATTATTCTACACCAGATTCTATCTTTTTACAATTTTTAAATTCTAAATGCACTGTATATTCTTGGAACATTTAATATTTACGCAAAAACCAAGAGACAGCAAGCATCAAATAGCCTGCTGTCTGTCCTGCATGACAATACTGTTTTTGATTTTAGGATGCCCATAGCAACGGCCAACCGTTTCTTTATTTAGAAATGCGCAGCCGCTCTACGATGCTCCCATTGTTCCATAACCGATCAATGACAAAAGCCATTGCCGCAGACATGACCAGATAGATTGGGATCAAGACCGTTGCTGGCAGCAGCGAGAAATGGTATACGCAAAACCATTCCATCCCACACAATTGCCGGACCACGGTCCATGAAAGGACCGAAGCCAGAATCAGGCTCAAAACGCCCGCGACCGCAGAGTACAAGAGCCCCTCTATGACAAAGAGTCTTCGCAGCTGCTTTCTTGTCATTCCGATGCTTTGCATGATAGCGAATTCACGCTGCCTGGCGGCTGCGCTTGCCAGGATCACATTCAGCAGATTCAGAAGCCCGATGATACCAAATATGGCAGCAAGGATGGTGCCTGTGGAAGCATAGATACCTTTAAAATCTTTATAATCCTGTATAATCTTCTCCGTGCTCGTATATTTGATGTTTGCCTGCGCCTTTTCCTCATAATTTTTCAGAAAAGCATTGATATCGTCAAAACTGTCCCCTTTCGCGTCCATGACATAATGAATCGGGAGCTTGCCTGGAAACAGCTTTAAATATTCCTCAGAAGGCAGAGCCAGATAACCGCCCTCGCCCATGCTGCTGGAAAAGAGCATCATAGGCTGTACGACTACATTAGCCAGGACTTCATACTCCAGCTTCGTGTCACCGATCACTGCGTTCACCTTGTCTCCCGGCTTTAAGGAAAAAAGTGATTCGTCATAGTCCTGTCCATTGTTAATAAATTCACTGACTTCCACGATGTATTTTCCTGTTTTCAGCTTTTCCATGTCCAGTTGCCCGCTTACGACTTTGCAGCGTTTCCATACTTCCTGGTCAAAGGCAAAGAGCATTTTTCCCAATTCTCTTCGCAGCGTATAGGGTTTTCCGTTGACAGTCCGTACTTTTGCTGTCAATATACCATCGTAATCGCCGTTGCTCTCAGACAGCGCGGATTCCGCGACATCATCTGGAGGTTGATAGCAATAGACCGCCCCTTCTTTTTCCACATCCCGCCTTTTTGATGCCTCTGTAAGGAACGCTTGTGGGATCACGTTGTGTTCGCTTTCTGAACTAACGCCAAAGTCTAGGTGCGATACCACGAAATCCGCGCCGCTTTGTCCCCTCACAAAAGTTTCTTGATCAAAACAATTCGTAAAGTTCAACACACTGTTTAAAATGACGACGCTCAGTGACAAAGATAACACAACGAAAAAGCTTTTTCCTTTGCTCCCCGTAAAGTTGGAAAGTGCCATTTGAAAAATCCGATGTTTCGACTCCCGTCCTTTTGCCTGTTTCGATTTTCCCGCTTCATCGCCCTGGTAGCGCAGCGCCTGGATGGGTGACATTCTCGCCATGAGCTTGATCGGCTTTCTGCAGCTGATCCGAACCGTGACAAAGGAAAATAAGGCAGATGCGGCGAACACCAATAATCTTGGCTCTATCTCCCGCACATCATCATAAACCGTGGCCCGCATAATGACAGGCAGCAGCCCTTTGCCCAATATATAGCCTAGCGCCAGTCCCAGGGGTATGCCGATCAGATTGAGAAAATCCGCTTGTTTGACCATCAGTCCGCGGAGCTGTTTTGGTGAAGCACCAATGGTTTTCAGCTGTCCGTACATCCGTAGATCTTTTAACAGGGAAATGCGGAAAATATTGCTGATGATTAAATAGCCTGCCAGAATGATCACTAAGGCCATAAAAATCGCTGCCGCGATCAGACCCGGAGAAGCTGCGTTTTGACCGTCATACGCTGGATTGATGTTTGCGATCACAAAGTCCTGTTCGCCTTGCTGCGCGTCCGGATCAAAACCCGCTTTCTTTAGGACTTGGCTTCGTTGCACGCTCAAGTCCTTTTCCGAAGGAAAGCTGACATATAAACAAATGCTTCCGGCTGCCGCTGTCCCATCAGAAGGCACAGAAATCCCTGTCATTTCTTTATCAAAGAAAGCCCTAGAAACATACACGGTAGAATCCGTTTCATTGGCTTCTCCCTTGTAAATGCCCGCCACCTTCATGGTTCTGTGCCGCTGCTCTCCATTGACTTCATAATGGAACGGAATTTTTTCTCCAATCTTTGCTGGAACGCCCATCATTTCCAATATCATAGTGTCCACTAGGACTTCGTTTTCCTTCTCCGGCAGCCTTCCTGCTTTCATTTCTACGAAAAAGCCATCCATCAATGTCTTGTTTGCCCAGACAAAGTCTACAGGGATCTTGCGTAGCTCTTGATTGTCTATGCTGCCCAGGTACTGGAGTTTCCCCACTTTGGAAAAAGCCGGATCTTTCTCCAGCTCATCGCTGGCCTCCTGGGAAATGTATTTGATGGACATCATGAATTTTGAACCAGATGTACGGATCATTTGCTCTTTGGAGGTTTGCTCCGAGCCTTCCAGTATTGTTGCGACACTAGTAAACAGCATAGTCGTGAGGATAATGGCGATCACTGCGATGAAGTTTCTGTTTTTGCTTGTTTTCAGACAGCTCCAAGAAAGGCTCCGAACAAACGCACGGTTGTTATTGCTCAGCATGGCGTTCCCCTCCTGTCATTTCCTCTTCCTCCGTGCTGCCTGCGATTTTCCCATCCTCGATCCGGATCATTCGGTCAGCCATCAAAGCGATTTCTGGATTGTGCGTGATCATGATCAATGTCTGCTGAAACTGCCTGCAGGATACTTTCAGCAGATTCAGCACGTCTTGGCTTGTTTTCGAGTCCAGGTTTCCCGTGGGTTCATCCGCTAAAATAATCGCTGGTTTGCTGGCTAACGCCCTTGCGATAGCCACTCTCTGCTGCTGTCCGCCGGAAAGGCTGCCTGGCCGGTTTGACAGCTTTTTTTCCAGATGTAAGAAGTGTATAATTGCATCCAGATGATCTTTGTCCACTTGGTTGCCATCCAGCTCAATGGGGAGTATAATGTTCTGATAAGCATTTAAAATAGGAACCAGGTTATAGTCCTGAAAAATAAACCCAATGTTCCTTCTCCGGAAAATACAGAGCTGTTCATCTTTCATGGCAGCGATTTCCTTGCCTCGAATCACTACACTTCCAGAAGTCGGTACATCCAGCCCTCCTAACATGTTGAGCAGCGTAGACTTTCCGGAACCACTGGTACCAATAATGGAAACAAACTCACCTTGTTTGACTTCTAGGCTGACTCCGTCCAAAGCCTTCGTGAGATTTGGCTCTGTTCCGTAATACTTTTTCAGATCTGTCGCTTTTAAAATCACATTCATATCAATCACCTCTATTTCTTTCCTTGGATCCCCTTTGCGATTAGGAGAAGCGTTTCCTTCATTTCCTACATAATACAAAACGATTATCTCAAACTGTTCTCATCAATGTCACAGAATTGAGATAATCGTCCATATCTGTTTTATGCTTCCGCCGGAAGGTACACGCTGAAGGCAGAGCCTTTTCCTAGCTGTGATTTCACATCAATATAGCCGTTTTGCTGTCTAATGATTTCCTGAGCCAAAAACAGGCCGAGGCCTATGCCCTCTTCCTGCTGTACGTCTTCTTCTCTATAAAATCGTTTGAAAATCTTCGTATAATGCGCTTCCCGGATCCCTTTTCCCGTATCCTCTATACGAATCTTCACAAAAAAATCGGTCGTATTGGCCGTAACCATCACTGCGCCGCCAGCCGATGTATATTTGATTCCATTCTCCAGAATATTTCCTAGTGCTTCTAAAGTCCACTTTTTATCGAAGATCGCTTTTAGATGCGCGGCGCACTTTACTTTGATCTGAATCTGTTTTTCTTTTGCTTTCAAAGCAACCTGGTATATGGCTTCTTCGATCAACGGAGAAACCGTTCGCAAAACAGGATTCACCTGCACGATCCCTACTTCTATCCTAGACATCCGGATCATGCTTTCCATCAGCGCATCCAGCCTGTCCACTTGTGATTCTAACTGTCGCAGGAATTTTCTACGATGCTCTAAGGGCAAATTGTCTCGGCTGAGCAGTCCCTGATAGATACGGATATTAGTAATGGGTGTTTTCACTTGATGAGAAATATCTGAAATCGTGCTTTCTAGGGATTCCCTATCCCGTTGAGTCTGTTCTTTCTCTTGCCTCAAAACCTCATACAACTGCCGTAGCTTGACTTCCACTTTTGCCATCAAAAGCTCTTCTTCTTCACCGATCGTCAAATCGCTTTTTCCTGCTATCATTTCATCCAAGCAGTGAAGCAGACGTTTTGTATAGGTCACTAGATACCACCTCAGTAAGATTGCCCCTGCAATGGCGCAAATGATCATTGCGCAGCCTATATAAAACAAGAGGTCACTCATGTCTGGCCTCCTTTCATCCATTGATATCCCACTCCATACACAGTTTTGATATATTTGTGATCCGCATCTTCAATTTTTGCCCGCAGCCTATTAATATTAACAGGCACCACATGTTCATCCACAAAATTGCCCTGGCAATCCCAGATTTTCTCTAAAAAAATATTCTTCGTCACCACTTGGTTTTCATTTGCTAGAAGTAAAGCTAAGAGTCTAAATTCTGTCGCAGTCAAATCTAAAGATTTTCCATTTCTCTCCGCTATCCCTATTCCCAAGTCAAGACGCAGGAACCCATCATCATATTCTGCGTCCTTCTTTTTCCCATAGTTACGCAGTGCCACTTCCAGACGCTTCAATAGTACTGGAAGCGAAAAAGGTTTTTTAATATAATCATCTGCCCCAGCCTCAAACCCCCTAATTTCGTCTTGATCCATATCCCGAGCCGTTAAGAGAATGATCGGAATCGGATGCTCTTCTTTTACACGTTTGCAAAACGTAAAACCATCCCCGTCTGGCAGGTTTCCATCTAATAAAAGCAGATCCACCTGGCTGTCTCGCAAAAGCGCTTCTCCCAGCCGCAGATCTTTAGCGGAAATCACTTGATAGCCTTCGCCTTCCAAGGCGTATGACAGACCCATGTTCAATGCGTGGTCATCTTCAATCAGTAGAATCGTGTGCATGCGTCGGCTCCCGGACACGAAAAAAGAAGGCCAAGGGCCTTCTTCCTTCCTCGTTTTCGAACCGGCGGCGTCCTAGTTTCCCGG
>QXXF01000002.1 GCA_009911365.1 Clostridiales bacterium | reverse complement strand
CTGCTTTTCTGTTTTGAGCAGAAAAATGGAGCGTTGCTCCATAGATGATCACTCATCTATTTTGCGACGCCCCCTTCAATATGGAGAATTGGATCTGCGTCTTTACCGGACCACGGCCTTTCGCATCAGCAGGAACGCTAGGCCGCTGGCAACGGCAAATATAAGAAAGCAGCTGATAAACATGTGAAGCGGCGTGCCAAAAGCATAGTCGGACGCTTTGGTGAAAAATCTGGTCAAAGACCAAGCAGTGACATAATCCAGCAGAGGAAAGCCAAACATGAACAGCATGGGAACGCCTACGCTGACTGCTATCTTTCCAGCCTTGTTCAGGCGATAAAAGAGGACCGTGATCAAGTAGCCTGCGGCCATGACTGCCAGAGCTATCAAAAATTCTAGGAAAAAGCTTTTGATTTGCAGCAGCACAGGACTAGCCTCTTGTGTGCTGTCAAAGAACAGTTCATATCCACGATAAGCGTGTGTGCTCACATGGGTAAAGCCCTGGAGCGCATTTTGGATCAGGTATAAAACCGTATCCACCAATGACATGATAGCTGCTACAGATGCCATGGTCAGAAGTTTTGCCGCAAAGAGCGTCTTTCGGGAACTTCCATTCTGGATAGAGAACAGGAAGGTTTCCTTGAAGGTGCACAGCCCTACCACAAAGAGAAAGACTATGGTCGCGAACTCGCCACCTGAGACGGTGATGCCGCTCCCGTTGATTTTTCCATGAAAAGTGACTATGGATGACACGCTTGCCACACAGATCAGAGCCACAATGACCAGATAAAAAATCACGATGGATTTTTTATGGTCAGCCATTTGATATCGATAACTTGCCAATATATTCATTACAATCACACTCCTTAAGAATTGGTCAGCTGTATGAACAGCTTTTGCAGGTCCATACGAGTCACTTCAAGATCTGACGGAACGTTGTCCGCAGCTGGCGAGCCCAAGATATAGGCTGTTTTCAATCCGCCTAGCGTATCCGCTCCGATTACCTTCTTCCCCTCGATGAAGGTATCTACCAGGCTGGCTTTGCCGGAAACCGTATAGCCCTTTGACAGCAGGGATTCACAAGATTCACGACAGATGATCTTCCCTTGCTTGATGATGACGATATCTTCGATGATCCCGGACACCTCTTCAATCAGGTGGGTAGAGATCACGATGGTACACGGATTGCTACTGTATTTTTCGATCAGGAGCTTGTAAAACAGATCCCGATGGTTTGCGTCCAGGCCCAAGACCGGCTCATCCAGAAGCACGTAAGGCGTGTTTGCTGAAAGGGCTAGGATGATCTTGAAGATAGAAGAATATCCGGTGGAAAGGGAACGGACACGTTTTTTCGTATCAAGTTGAAATTTGTCTGCCAGGCTTTCCGCGTAAGCAAGGTCAAAATTCGGATAATAGCTTTTCGTCCAGTAAAAAACTTCTTTGATCTTCATCCGTTCTGGGTACAGCGTCTTTTCGCTCATGAGAAAGAGCTGCTGCTGCGCTTTGTCGTTTTCTGTGGCAGGAAGGCCGCTCACATAGATTTCGCCTTGATCTGGGAAGATCCGATTGGATATAGCGTTGAGCAGCGTGGTTTTTCCTGCGCCGTTTCTTCCCAGCAGTCCATAGATTTTGTTTTCCTCAAAACAGAGAGAAACATCATCTAGAGCAAGGATATCACCGAATCGCTTTGATATGTTCTTTACTTCGATCCCATTCATTTTTCAAACCCCCTTTCAATCAGATTTATGACATCCTCCGATGATAGATTCAGCCGTTTGGCTTCTTCCACCAGGCCAGAGATAAAATTTTCGTAGAACTGGTTTTTCCTGATTTCCTGCAGCTGCTGTGCCGCGCCTTTACTGACAAACATTCCAACACCTCTTTTTTTATACACGATTTTTTCATCTACCAATTTGTTGACCCCCTTCAGCGCTGTGGCTGGATTAATTTTATAATTGGCCGACAGCTCTGTGATTGACGGGATCTGTTCTTCCTCTGGAAAAGCACCGGATAATATGGCATCTTCGATACCTTCTGCGATTTGCTGGAAGATCGGCTTTCCCGTGTCAAGATCCAACTTCATGGAATCCCTCCTTCCTGAATTTTTGGAACCAACCAATAGATTATCTATGTTTATTGGCTAAGTGGTTAATTACTTTAGTAACTAACTATGTGACTAATATACTACTTGTCTTTGGATCTGTCAAGAGGGAATCGCAAAAAATTCCACATAAAAAATGGCATAGCCGCAGAAGGGACCATGCCATACAGGGTCGAACTAAAATCTTACTTTCTTTTTGCTTCTTTTGGTGTCACGCAGATACCTTTGGCCCGGCACACGATAATGGGCTCGTCTAGGAAGTCCGCCGCAGACGGGCTGATATCCGGCCTCGCGGCCACGACTTTTTTTGCCACGAATTCCATTTTTCTAGAAGTGTTGCCCATTTCCGTGATTTCTCCATAAGCTTCGATATAATCTCCCGCATAAGTCGGAGCCAAGAATTCAACCTCGTCATAGCGCAGGAACAGCCCTTCATCACCGTCCGCTCTGATTAAAAGTTCTGTAGCCACATCACCGAACAGATGCACCATGTGCGCGCCGTCCACCAGGCTTCCGCCATAGTGTGCGTCTTTGTGGGACATTCTCAGTCTTATGGTTGAAGTGATTTTTTCCATGATTTCATTCTCCTTTTTAAAGTTTATACATTATTAATTTGCAAAAGCTATGCCAATAGTATATCATTGAAATAAGCCCTTGGGTGAACCGATTTCGCATCGATAAAAAAGGAGTGAACAGGTTATGTATCAGAATTATGGGATGGAACGAGTGATGGAGCCAAAGCAGGTTCTGCCCACTTCTGCGTGGAAAGTGGATAACAATCGAGAACTTTTTCCTTGGGAAATGCGCATCAGCATCAAGCGGATCCATATAGAAGGCACCAGCTTTCGGCAGATTTCTATGGAAGCCAATCACAACGAAGAGATCATAAAAGAAAAGATCATGGATATTGTCATCAAGCGGGGGAAGCTTCACAATCCAGTGACAGACACAGGCGGGCTGCTGTACGGGACGGTCGAGGAAATCGGTGGTCAGTACCGAAATCCCAAGGCTTTGAAGGTGGGTGAAGAAGTCCTTTGCAATGCGTCTTTGGCTACGCTGCCCATTTATATCAGCAGAATCACCAAAGTTGACATGGCCTACACCCAGGTGGAAGCGGAAGGTTACGCTATTGTCACGGCTGGAGTCCCAGTAGTCCGCAGGCCAGAGGGACTTCCCATGGATCTGTTGTTGTTCACCTTTAACGAGTCCGGAACCATATACCGGGTCAGCACGGCCGCGGAGGGGAAACGGCGATTTTTGGTAGTGGGAAACAATTTAATGATGAATTTGCTGTTCGGTTACACCATCCGCACAGTGGCTGGGGAAGAGGCGGAAATCATCTGCCTGTTCGATGAGAAAACGGATATGGTGGTAAAGGGAAAATCCATCGACCAGCTGATGGAGCTGGTATTCACAGAGATCCACTACGTGAATATCTTAAAGCCCATGGACTGCCTCAGCCAGTTCAAAGGGGAAAATTTGGTGGATCTTTCTGTCAATTGCGCGGACATCCCCGGCGCGGAAACCATCAATATTTTAGCCACCAGATCGGGCGGAACCGTGATCTTCGCCAACTTGATCAGCAATTATAACATTGCGCTTTACATCACGGAATCTGTTTCCCGGCAGTTGGATATCCGCTGCGCGGACGGCTATCTGGAGGCTTATGACGAGTTTGACATCCAACTGGTGAAAGAGCTGGCGCCTTTCCTGGAGCAAGCAGTGACCACTAGGGAAAAGACCAGGCCCGCACAGGATGAAAAGAGCAGGAAAGAGCGGCTCTTCGACGCATCTGGCTACAAAAATAGTTTGGCAGAGGATTTTGTGTCAGAAAGCAGGGCCATGGCCGCGGTGCTAGACGAGATCATCAGTGTTTCCAAGTATGACTGCAACGTGCTCATCACCGGAGACACGGGAGTGGGCAAAGAAAAGGTAGCCAATATCATACAAAAAAACAGTAGCAGAAAAATGCAGCCTTTCCTAAAAATCAACTGCGCGTCCATTTCTCCAAACCTGATTGAATCCGAATTTTTCGGTTATGAGAAGGGAGCCTTCACAGGTGCCAACGCTGCTGGAAAAAAGGGGTATTTTGAGCTGGCGGACAATGGGGTGATTTTTCTCGATGAAGTGGGAGAGCTGCCTCTAGACATTCAGGCCAAGCTGCTGCGAGTCATCCAGGATGGCGAGTTCTTCCGGGTGGGCGGCAGCGTGCCGGTAAAGACCAATGTGCGGATTCTATCTGCCACGAACCGTGACCTGGAAGGGTTCATCGAGGAAAAACTCTTTCGCCGGGATCTGTATTACAGGCTCAACGTGTTTCCCATTAAAGTGCCGTCTCTTAGCAAGCGGAAGGATGACATCCCGCCGCTGATTCGTCACTTTATCAGGGATTACTGTGAAAAATTCGGGATCCAGCGGAGCATTGACGATGACGCGGTGGATTACCTGCGGCAGTGTGAGTGGCCGGGAAATATCCGAGAACTGGAAAACGTGGTGCAGAGACTGCTGATTTCCTGCAAAGACGAGCGCATCACAGTGCTGGATGTGATGAAAGAGCTGCATGGAGACGTGATGGAGACAAATTCCTTTGAATGGAGCGAAGAGCAGGCCGGCGGGGAAAAGAGTCTGGACCTGGAGCAGATGGTCCATAATTTTGAAAAAAATATCATCCGCTATGCCTGTGAAAAACACGGTTCCACCCGGAAAGCCGCCAGGGCCATTGGGATCAGCCAGACGCAGCTGGTGCGGAAAAAGAAAAAGTATGAGCTTTAGCGGTTTGAAATGGTCGGTTCCCATATGGGCAGCTGGCCATTTTTCGCTTTTAGATCAGGATTAAAGTGATGAACCGAAAACGGTTCTCTAAAAAATGGAATTGAGTAAAAAACGGTTCGATTTTGGGAAGTAAAAAACAGAAAACCTGTAATTTTCAATCAATGACAGAATGGCACGCTGCTTGCAATATATTAGGGTAACTATGCCGGCCGCATATAAATCTGGATGTTATGATACTGTATTGATTTTTTAGGAGGAACGATATTATGAAAAAAGGATGCCCTTATGGAACACATAGAGTTATTTCACCGAAAGGCGTACTGCCGCAGCCAGCGGATGTGATCGACAATAATATGGAAATCTATGATAACGAGGTGCTCATTGATGTGAAGACCTTGAACGTGGACTCTGCTTCTTTTACGGAGATTGAAAAAAGAGCGGGCGGAGATCTAGAAGAAATCAAGAAAATCATGATGGGGATCGTTGAAAAAGCTGGAAAACACAAGAACCCATGGACTGGTTCCGGCGGCATGCTCATCGGAACTGTCAAAGAGGTTGGCTCTGCCTATGTAGGCGATTTGAAACCAGGAGATAAAATCGCCACTTTGGTTTCTCTGTCCCTGACTCCACTGGTGATCGAAGAGATCCATGAAATCAGACCAGACATTGACCAAGTGGATATCACTGGTCAGGCCATTCTCTTCCAGAGCGGGATCTACGCCAAGCTGCCTGATGACATGCCAGAAGGATTGGCCCTCTCCGCCTTGGACGTGGCAGGCGCGCCAGCCCAGACCGCGAAGCTGGTAAAACCAGGAGACACAGTGGTGGTCATTGGCGGAGGCGGAAAGTCCGGACTGCTGTGCCTTTACGAAGCAAAGAAGAGAGCAGGCGTGACAGGAAAAGTCATTTGTGTCGGCGGTTCCCCAAAATCCACCAACAGAGCCAAGAACCTGAATCTGGCGGACGAATATTTTGCTTTTGACGCAACGGACGCCGTGGGTATGTACAACAAGATCATGGAACTGACAGATGGACAGCTGGCGGACATTGTTATCAACTGCGTGAACATCGAGAACACGGAGATGGCTTCCATCCTAGCCTGCAAGGACGGCGGCACGGTTTATTTCTTCTCCATGGCCACTAGCTTCACCAAGGCGGCGCTGGGCGCGGAAGGCGTTGGAAAAGACGTGAACATGATCGTAGGAAATGGATATACCAAGGGCCACGCGGAGATTACGCTGCAGGTGCTGCGGGAGAGTGAGGCTTTGCGTAATTTGTTTGCCGAAATGTACGCCTAGGCTTGTTAAAATCTCCCCTGGCGTTGTTGCTGCGCTTGTCATCCGTACTCACGTACTATGGGTACGTTCCGTGCGGCTGTCAAGCTTGCGCCTAGCCAGAGAAGATTTTCCCTGCGCCTAGGACTGGAGAACAGTACGTTGAAAATGCTTTTTCAGGCGTTGTTGTCTGCGCTTAGTTAGAAATGATGAAACGTTTATCTCTGAAAGGGAGCCGGTGGAGCTGGCTCGATTGGAAAAAGGAGAGAAGGTAATGAGTAATATTAGAAATTGGAAGGATGTCCCCTTATGGAAGGATGTGACGGATGAGCAGTGGAACGATTGGCACTGGCAGGTAGCTAACAGGCTGACCACTGTGGATCAGATTGCTCAGGTGGTGAATCTGACGGATCAGGAAAAAGAAGATATCGCACAGGTCATGAATGGGTTCCGGGTAGGAATCACGCCGTACTATGCTTCTCTGATGGATCCGGATGACCCGAGATGTCCGGTGCGGATGCAGGCTGTGCCGATACTCCAGGAAATGCACCAGGATGCGGCTGACATGGCGGACCCCCTCCACGAGGACGAGGATTCACCAGCTCCAGGGCTGACCCATCGCTATCCGGACCGAGTGCTGTTTCTTATAACGGACCAGTGCTCCATGTACTGCAGGCACTGCACCAGGAGAAGACTGGCAGGCGAGACAGACGGAGCAAGGAGCAGGGAAGACATTGACGCTTGTATCGAATACATCAGGAAAACGCCAGTGGTACGAGACGTGCTGCTGTCAGGCGGCGACTGTTTATGCGTGGAAGACGATGTTTTAGAATACATCATCAGTGAGCTGCGCAAGATCGACCATGTGGAGATCGTTAGGCTCGGCTCCAGGACTCCAGTGGTAATGCCGATGCGTATTACGGATCAATTGTGCGATATGCTGAAAAAATATCACCCGATCTGGCTCAACACCCATTTCAATCATTCCAAAGAAATGACGCCCCAAGCAGCGGAAGCCTGCAGAAAACTGGCGGACGCTGGGATCCCGCTGGGCAACCAGTCCGTGCTGCTGCGGGGAGTCAACGATTGTCCGCACATCATGCGGGATCTAGTGCATGATCTGGTGAAAAACAGAGTAAGACCATACTACATTTACCAGTGCGACTTGTCCCTAGGCATCGGCCACTTTAGGACCACGGTTTCTAAGGGCATTGAAATCATCGAAGGACTGCGAGGCCACACCTCCGGATACGCAGTGCCGACATTTGTGGTGGACGCTCCGGGAGGCGGCGGCAAGACTCCGGTCATGCCGCAGTACGTGATTTCCCAGACACCGCACAAAGTGATCCTGAGAAACTACGAAGGCGTGATCACCACATATACAGAGCCGCGGCACCAGGAAGAGCTTCCGTGTACCTGCGACTACTGTACAGGAAAGAAAGAATATCACTATGAAGGCGTGGCGGGACTGGCCCAGGGCGAACGAATGGCCATGGAACCACAAGGCCTGCTGCGGCACGAGAGAAACAAGAAATAAAACGGGAACAAGGTTAAAGAGTGCCTTATTTCCCTAAAAACAAGGAGGGAGCATGTCATGGGCCTGCTGCAAGAGCTTTCAACAAAATATAAACGGTTATCCATCGTGGGAATGGCAAAGAACGCAGGTAAGACCACTGCTCTCAATTACTTGATCGAGGAAGCCATGGACGAAGGTCTGATCCTGGGAATCACTTCCACAGGAAGAGATGGGGAAAGCACGGACCTGGTTACGGGAACGGAAAAGCCCCGGGTCTTTCTGGACACGGACACCATCGTTTCCGTGCCCGAGCAATTGTATGAATTGGCGGAAGCAGGGCTGGAAATCATGCGGATGACGCAATACAGCACCTCACTTGGTCGGCTAATGATCTGCCGAGTGGCGGACAGCGGCTACGTGCAGATCGCCGGGCCTGTCATAACTGCGGAACACAAAAAACTATGCGGTGAAATGCTTGACATGGGGGCGGAACTCATCCTCATCGATGGTGCGGTGGATCGAAAATCCATCGCTTCCCCGGACACCTCCGATGCCATTATTTTGTCCACGGGAGCCGTCCTTTCCAGGAACATGAAAAAAGTGGTGGAGGAAACGGTTCATATTGCTCGGACATACAGGCTTCCTTGTCTGGAAAACGGGCAGATTAAATCACTTATTAACGAAGAAAAAGAGAACGACAGGATCATGCTCATTGAAAACGGCCAGTCTCGAAAGCTGGACCTGAAAACAGGACTGGGGGCTGGCCGCTATCTGGATCAGGAGATCACGGAGAACACAGAGGCGGTCTATATTCCAGGAGCTTTCACAAAGAGCGTGATCGAAGAGATCCATCCTGCGAAGCGCAAGGCTGTCACCTTCATTTTGAAGGATCCGACAAAAATTTTTTTAGATGCGGTTTCCTGGCAGCAGATGGTCAAAAAGGGGCTGACGGTCAAGGTGCTAAAAAACATTGAGATCGCGGCTATCACGGTGAACCCATATGCGCCAGCGGGATACGGATTCGACCGCCATGCCTTGTTGGATGCGGTTGGGCAGGCGCTGCCGGCTATCCCGGTGATTGATGTGATGCTGTAGGGAGGAGGAAAGTCTATGGCAAAAAGGCTGGCAAACGTGAAAACCCGGAGCGAAACAGGATTCGATTACGTGGTTTCTGGGATTGACTTGAATACTCCTTTCGGTAAAAAGCTGATCCAGGAAAAGCAGCCCTTTTTTCCCGGAGAAGAGGCACTGCTGCGGCGAGAACTGGATAAGATTGAAGACATGTTGGCCCTGGCAGAGGCGGAAAAACGCTCTATCGACATCCTCCAGGAAACATTCATGGAAATGAAGGACTGCGGCTTTACCATAGAACGGAGCAAGACAGCTGTCTTAACTGTGGTGGAAATTTTCGAGGTGAAGAGCCTTTTGCTCCAGATGAAAAAAATACGGGAACTATTCGCGGGATCGAGACTGCCTGCTGAGTTTCAGCTGGAAGACACGGAAGAACTGCTGGACGCACTGGATCCTCGGGGCGATAGGCTGAACACCTTTTACATCTATGACGAATTTTCCTCAGCATTGGGAGATATGCGGAGGAGAAAAACAGAGATCGAGCGGAGCGTCCGCAAAGAGAACAAAGCCAAGCGGCAGGAATTGAAAGAACGGTATGGAATCAATTTGACACCAAAGTTTGAACTGGCAGTGCAGAAATCCAATGATGAAAGTATAAAAATGATTCGAGAAATCCCAGATTTGGAGCAGTCGGAAGAAGACTACATGCAGGTGGTCTTCACCCTGAAAAAAACGGAGCAGGTGTACCGTCTTCTGGGAGAAATGGAAACCTTGAATCAGCAGATCGAGGAAGAGGAGGATCAAGTCAGGGCAAACCTATCCCAGACTATCTCCCGTTATGAGGAACCCCTTTTAGAAAATTGCCGCAGGCTGGGGGAACTGGATATTTCCTTGTCAAAGGCCCTATATGCGAAAAAGCACCGCTGCGTGAAGCCGGAGATCACAGAGTCGCACATGGTTTGGTTTGAAGAAGGCCGGCATTTGAAGGTGGAAGACGTGCTGCTGTCCAAGGAAAAGCCATACTGTCCGGTGAGCATCCGCCTGGAAGACGGTGTGACCTGCATTACTGGCGCAAATATGGGAGGCAAGACCGTTTCCTTAAAGCTGGTGGGACTCATCGCCATGCTGACCCAGTACGGCTTCTTCGTCCCCGCGGATCGGGCAGTTGTCGGCCTGTCCGATTACATGCAGATTCTCATCGGAGACAGTCAGTCTGTGGAGCGGGGGCTCTCCAGCTTTGGCAGCGAAATGGAAGAACTGAAAGAAATTCTGGACAACAGCAAAGATCGATCCCTGCTGTTGATCGATGAAATCGCCAGCGGCACCAACCCAGTGGAAGGGTTGGCTCTCACAAGAAGCTTGGTGGATTACCTAAAAGAGCGGGCCTATATCAGCCTGATCACCACCCACTTTGAAACTGTCACAGAGGATGAAGATGTGAGCAACATGCAGGTGACGGGCCTGGCAAACGCGGATTTCTCCCTTTTGGATCGAGAAATCAGATACGCGAATCGAAAAGAACGGATCGACATTATTTCAAAATACATGGATTACCGCCTGCAAAAGGTGGAACGCCAGAGTGAAATACCCAAGGATGCCCTGAATATCGCCAAAATGCTGGGGATCAGCAGCGATATCATCAAGCGGGCAAAGGACTATATCAAATAAAGGAGAAACAGGATGAAAAGTAAACTGAACCTAGACCCTAAAATCATAGACAGTGCCCGCTCCTGCGCCGGAAGGATCGCGGAAAGCATGCAGCAGTTTATTGATCGGCATACGACTGTCAGCACAGAGCGGACTGTTTTGAGACTGCTGGGGGTAGATGGAGTCGATGATGTGGAAACGCCGCTGCCAAACATTGTGGTGGACCAGATCAAAGATGCGGGCGGTCTGTCCAGAGGCGTGGCTTATTGGATGGGAAACGCCATGATCCAGACAGGATTATCGCCCCAGGAAATCGCAGAAAAAATTGCGGATGGGCAGCTGCGGATCACGGAATTGGATACCGTGCCTCCAAAGGAAGCGGAGGAAAAGATCATGCCTGTTGTCTTAGAAGCCCTTGAGAAAATTAAGGCCCAGACCGCCAAAAGAGAACAGTATCTTTCTACCATCGGTGAGGGAAAGAAGCCGTATCTATACGTGATCGTGGCTACGGGAAACATTTATGAAGATGTGGTTCAGGCGCAGGCAGCCGCGAGGCAGGGGGCCGACATTATCGCAGTCATCCGTACAACGGCCCAGAGCCTTTTGGACTACGTGCCTTATGGTCCGACCACCGAAGGCTTTGGCGGCACTTACGCCACTCAGGAAAACTTCCGCATTATGAGAAAAGCTCTGGATGAAGTAGGGGAAGAAGTGGGCAGATACATCAGACTCTGCAACTATTCTTCTGGGATGTGCATGCCGGAGATTGCGGCTATGGGCGCGTTGGAGCGGCTGGATGTCATGCTTAACGACGCGCTTTACGGGATCTTGTTCCGAGACATCAACATGCAGCGGACTTTGGTGGATCAATACTTCTCCAGAGTGATCATCGGATACTGCGGCAGCATGTTTAACTCCGGGGAAGACAATTACCTGACCACGGATGATGCTTATGAAGCGGCCCACACAGTGCTTGCTTCTCAGTTCATCAATGAACAGTTCGCGGTTTTGGCCAACATCAAGGAAGAGCAGATGGGGCTGGGCCATGCTTTTGAAATGGACCCAGATATTGAAAACGGATTCCTCTACGAGTTGTCACAGGCTATCATGGCTAGGGAGATCTTCCCAAAAGCGTCCCTCAAATATATGCCGCCAACGAAATTCATGACAGGAAACATCTTTAAGGGACAGATTCAGGACGCGCTCTTCAATCTGGTGGCCGTTTGGTCAGGCCAGTCCCTGCAGCTTTTAGGGATGCTGACAGAAGCCATTCATACGCCCCATATGCACGACCGATATCTTTCCATTGAAAACGCTTCTTATATTTTTAACAACGCGAGAAGCATCGGAGAGGAAGTGGAATTCAAAGAAGGCGGGATCATCCAGTCCAGGGCACAAAATGTTCTGGCGGAGGCAGACAAACTGCTTCACGAAATCGAAGAAGAAGGGCTGTTTTCCACCATTGAGCAAGGAAAGTTCGGCGGCGTGAAGAGGCCGAGAGATGGCGGGAAAGGCCTGGAAGGCGTATGCGTAAAGGATGAGGATTACTTCAATCCGTTTATTCCGATCATGATGGGAGGCGCGAAATAATGACTCAGACAGCAATAGCAAAAGTGGATTTGAAAAACGTAAAGCCTTATGGTGACACCATGAACGATGGCATGATGGAGCTGGCGTTCACCCTTCCTGTGCCTCACGGCGAGGAAGCCAGCGAAGCGGCCAAGATCCTGGCTCGGAAAATGGGTTTGGATGAACCCAACGTTGTTTATTCCAAGGACATGGACAGCGGATTTACGTTCTTTGTGGTTTATGGAAAATGTCAGCACACGGTGGATTACACCACCATCAAAGTGACGAAGGTAGAAGTGGATATCATGGACCGGCTGGAATGTGCGCAGTACATCAAGGACAACATCAAAAGAGACGTGGTAATCGTAGGCGCTTCTACGGGAACGGATGCGCATACGGTGGGCATTGACGCGATTATGAACATGAAGGGCTTTCATGGACATTTTGGGCTGGAACGGTACGAAGGCATTGAAGCCATCAATATGGGCAGCCAGGTGCCGAACGAAGTTTTGATTGAGAAGGCCAAGGAAGTAGGCGCAGATGCGATTTTGGTTTCTCAGACCGTCACCCAGAAAGACGTGCATGTGCAGAACCTGACCAACATGGTGGAATTACTAGAAGCAGAGGGCATGCGGGACAAAGTGATCCTGGTGTGCGGCGGCCCGAGGATTTCCCACGAACTGGCCCAAGAACTGGGCTATGACGCAGGATTCGGCGCACATACATATGCGGAACATGTGGCTTCCTTTGTTCTCACAGAGCTGGTGAACAGAGGAAGAGCATAGGAAAGGAGGACATTGGATATGATTCGCAAGATCATGACCGCCGATGAAGCGGTTGCGGATATTAAAGACGGTGCCAGCGTTATGGTTGGTGGATTTTTAGGAACCGGAACTCCGGAAGTGCTCATCGATGCGCTGATCCGAAAGGGAGTAAAGGGATTGACTATCATTTGCAATGACGGAGGTCTTCCAGCAAAAGACGGAAAGCCTGCCAGGGGCGTAGGAAAGCTGTTGGAACACAAAATGATTTCCAAGCTGATCGCTTCTCATGTGGGCATGACGCCTCTCGTTGGACAGGGGATGAACGAGGGAACGCTGGAATGCACGCTGGTTCCACAGGGGACACTGGCGGAGCGGATTCGCGCAGCAGGCGCGGGGCTTGGCGGCGTGCTGACTCCTACTGGCGTGGGGACCATTATCGCAGAAGGAAAAGAGACGCTGACTCTTAATGGCAAGGAGTATCTGCTGGAAATGCCCCTTCATGCGGACTTTGCTCTGTGCAGGGCTTCGGAATGCGATGATTTTGGAAACTTCCGCTGCAACCTGGCGACAAAGAACTTCAACGGTGTCATGGCCATGGCCGCGGACACGGTGATCATCGCCTCGGAGCGGATTATCCGCACAGGAGAAAATCATCCGGATGATTTCGTGATCCCAGGGATCTTTGTAGATAGAATCGTAGGAGGTGAACAGCCATGGCTGATTTAAAAGCGAGAATCGCTGCGAGAACGGCAAAGGAACTAAAGGATGGTGACGTGGTGAACCTGGGGATCGGCTTGCCTACCTTGGTCGCTAACTATATACCCGAGGACGTGCATGTTGTGATCCACTCGGAAAACGGATTCACCGGGCTTTCTGAGGAAGCCAAGGAGGGAAGGGAACATCCTGATGTGGTAAACTCCGGCGGCTGCTTTGTCCGGTACACGCCGGAAGCCAATTTCTTCGACACGCCTACCAGCTTTGCCATTGTGCGGGGAGGGCATGTGGACGTAACGGTCCTGGGTGCCATGGAAGTGGATGAAAAAGGAAATCTAGCTAACTGGATCGTTCCTGGCAAGATGGTAGCTGGAATGGGAGGCGCCATGGATTTGGTAGTAGGGGCCAAGAAGGTGATCATTTCCATGCTCCACACTCAGAAGGGCAAGCCGAAGATCCTCAAGGAGTGTACCCTGCCTTACACGGCACTGGGCGTAGTGAAGATGATTATTACGGAGATGGGGGTCATGGAGATCACGCCGGATGGCATCGTGCTTACAGAGCTTCATCCGGATTACACGATAGAAGAGATCCAAGCAGCCACGGACTGCGATGTGATCGTCAGCCCGGATTTAAAGGCCATGGAAGAAGCGTAGGGATGCGAGGTTGATGACCATTTTAATTCGTTAGAAAAAAGAAAAGGCACGGATTTTTTCAAAAGCAGGAAGAACTTTTGGGGATTTGTCCGTGCCTGATGTAACGTACGGCCGCAGCATTAGGTTGCGACTTCGCAGCTCATGATCCGAGGCTTGTTTTCAATCCTGAGGTTCGTGCTCTTTAATCTGTATGACCAGATCCTCTGATTTCAGCTGGTGCTGCTTCCCTTGGATCACATTTTTAAAGAACATGTTAAGGTAGCTGTGATCAGGGGATATTTTGCGTGTCATGTCGTTATAGCTGGCCCTCACCAAAGCGTCTCTAAAATATGCGGCGTGTTTTTTAAAAGGTTCATTGCTGAACTGATAGCTGAGAGCATTTAAGTATTGGATGGTGAACACAGCGATGGCTCTGGTGTTTCCCTCTTTGAAAGGGTGGATCTGCCATAGACTCGCTATAAAGTCCGTCAAGTCCTCGATCGATATGGATGTCCGCTTTTCTACAGCTTTCCGCTCTTTTTCGATATCGTATTCTAAAAAAGCCTCAATGTTTTGATAATCTTCATATCTTACGGAAGCTCCGAGCAAAACCGGCTCGCTTTTGGATATGTTGTCAGTCCTGTATTCACCAGCGTCGAAACTTTCGATGTCCTTGAAAATAAAACCGTGGATCTGCTTCAGTGCCAGAGGATGGAGCCTGAATTCGGCCTTGCGCAAATATTCGTTGATCCGCAGGGAAGAAAAATCAGCTTCCTTTTCTGCCAGAGCCATCTCTTCTTGCCGCAGCTCATAATATTGACGCAGATTTCGCTCCACATCGTCTAGGGTAGTTTCGCCCTCGACTTCTTTTTCTTGCTGTTCCACCAAATATTTGGATGGTTTCAAGGAATCCACAGCTTGCAGCCCGATGCCGATATTCCAATACAGCTGTTTTTCTTCTGGTGTGTACGCATAAGTGATCTTTTGATACGCGCTCATAGCAGCCTCCCTCCCGAGCAAAGCAGGATCTCGATTCCGTGGGTTCAGTATACCATAAAAGCCCTTTGGGGACAAACTTTTTGAATTTTCTTCAGCAGTTGAAATTTCAACGAGTATGGCAAAGAGAACCAGTTTTGAGGGCTGGCAAAAACTTGACAGGCTCTTCTGGTTTGTTATAATAATTTTGAACAGTGTATCGTGAACATGATACACTGTTTTCGTGATAGAGCGTTATGGGAAAGTACAATGAGAAACAGTTTAGCAAAATGGGGGATGCCGGCTCTGTGTTTGGCGTTGCTGCTGGCAGTGGCAGGCCTGGCCTGGTTGATGATCACCCAGATGGTTTCAAAAGATGTGCAGTTGGTGATTGATGGAAAGGTTTCGGCCTGTGAGACCACTAGCTATACAGTGGAAGAACTGTTGGAAGAACAAAAGATCCAGCTTGTGAAGGAAGATTCCATCACTCCCAAAGTGGATCAGACGCTGACGGATGGAGCGAAGGTGGAAATCACCAAGGCGGTTCCGTTCACTGTGCGGGCAGATGGAGAATCAAAGGATTTAAAGGCCTTGCCGCGGACTGTGGCGGATGCTTTGGATGATCACCATATCAGCGTAGGAGAAGCGGACAAAGTGGTGCCGGCTCTGAGCGAACCGCTGACAGCTGGAACAGAAATCGTCATCAACAGGATCACCACTCAGACACAGGAAGTCATGGAACCAGTGGATTTCAAGACAAAGACCAAAGGTGACAACGATCTGCCCGCAGGGACCACGGAAGTGGTGAAAAAGGGCAAGAAGGGGCAAGACAAAGTCACATACCAGATCACGTATTCAGATGGTCAGGAAATCGACCGGCAGGAGCTGGAGCGGGAAAGGCTGAAAAAGCCTGTGGCCAAGGTCATCGCCAAGAGCACCAGAGGCATGATCCACGGAGCCGAATATGTGAAAAAGATCACGGTCAAGGCGTATTCTTATACTGGAGGCGGCAGGACCGCTTCGGGGACCAGGGCCAGGGTTGGTGAGATCGCAGTGGATCCCAGGGTGATCCCGCTGGGTACCAATGTGTACGTGGAAGGCTACGGCTTTGCCAGAGCCGAAGACACGGGCGGGAACATTAAAGGAAACACCATTGACGTTTACAAGAATTCAGAAAGCGCGTGCCTCAATTGGGGCGTTCGTCATGTAACCGTTTATATCCTCAGTAAATAGCTGAACCGCAAAGGAGGGAGTATGAAAGAAGAAGTAAGCATGAAAAGAAAGGCGGCTTGTTTCGCCATTGCGGGGACCATGTTCCTCTCTGTTTTCGCTGCGACGACAACCATATCATCAGGGGCGGAAGCTACGCCAGGTGACGCGGAAGCGGTGACTCAGGAAAGTCAGGAGGAAAGCACCTCCAGTGACCAAGACAAAATATCGCTGAAAGCCCCAAAGAAGGTGCGGACAACGGCCATAAAGTTAAAGACCATCCAGCTCCATTGGAAGAAGGTCAAAAATGCGGAAGGTTACGAGATTTTTCGAGCTGCGAAGAAGAATGGCCATTACAAAAAGATCGCTACAGTAAAAGGGAATAATAAAACCAGCTACAAAGACACGAATCGTACTGTGGACAAGGTGTACTACTATCGAGTTCGAGCGTATGCGGGGGAATCTTACGGACCGTATTCCAAGAAGGCGCATGAGAAAGCGGCTCCTGCCAAGACTACGGCCAAGCTGAAAGCCGGGGAAGAGAAGATCAAGATTTCCTGGAAAAAAGCGGATAGTGCCCAGGGTTATCACATTTACCGGGCAACATCTAAAAAAGGCAAGTATGTCCGCGTTGCCAAGATAAAAGGGAAAAACGTGACCACTTTCACGAATTTGAATCTGAAAGGCGGCAAAAAATATTATTATCGAGTCCGTGGATACCATATGGTAAAAGGCAACAAGATCCTGGCTAGGCATTCGGACACGGTAGGCGTGAAAGCGAAAAAAGTGAAGCTGAAGACCCATAAAAAAGGTTTCAAGTACAAAAATAAATTTACTGTGAAAGCCTATGCTTACACGGGAGGCGGAACGACAGCATCAGGCACCAAGGCAAGGGTGGGAGCCATTGCCGTGTCACCGAGCGTGATCCCACTGGGTACCAAAGTGTATGTGGAAGGCTATGGATTTGCTAAAGCTGAGGACACAGGCGGAAATATTAAAGGCAGGACCGTTGACCTGTATTTCAACTCTGTCGGAGCCTGCTATCAGTGGGGCGTTCGACACAAGACTATTTACACAGGAGTGAAACAGTAAGGCTTCTGTTTATCGGGAAAAAAGAATATGAAATGAGGAAAGGCGCATGGCGGTTAGGGGTCATGCGCTTTTGTGATGGGTTAAATGTATTGAACTTTCATTGAATTTTTTGAGTCTCATGCTATAAGGGAGGCTGACAGTGGTGACAGGCGTATCAGGATCTGGAAAGACGACCCTGATCTTGGAAAGCCTGGCGCCTGGTCTGGAGGCAGTGATTGCGGGGGAAAAACTGCCCAGAGCATGTGACTGCTGTGAGCGCAGAGGGAATCGAACATGTGAAGCTAATTGATGCCACGCCTATCGGCATTAATGTCCGCTCTACGGTGGCCACCTATGCCAATGTCCATGACAACTTGCGTAAAATATTTGCCAAAACACCGGATGGGAAGCAGCGGGGCTATAAGGCAGGAGATTTTTCCTATAATACTGGAAAATTGAGATGCCCGACATGTGACGGAACCGGCGTGGTCAGTCTTGACGTACAGTTTTTGCCTGACGTGGAGATTCCATGTCCGGAATGCGGTGGCTCCAGGTATGCGAAAAGCACTGATGCGGTGAAGTATGTGGACGGATCAGGTAAGGCGCATTCTTTACCTCAGCTGATGAATATGGATGTGGACACGGCACTGGAGGCTTGCGGTGATTTGAAAGCAGTTCGTCAAAGGCTGCGGATTCTTAAAGACCTGGGTCTTGGATACTTGACTCTTGGCGAAGAAACGCCCAGCCTTTCTGGCGGTGAAGCACAGCGGCTGAAGCTGGCCAGTGAGATGCGCAAAACCCAGTCGGATTCCGTATTCATCTTTGATGAGCCTACTATTGGCCTGCATCCTCTGGACGTGCGGACGCTCCTTGGCGTGTTTCAGACATTGATGGACAATGGGACGACTGTGATCGTCATTGAACACGACCTGGATGTGATCCGCAATGCGGATTTTATCATCGACATGGGGCCGGGCGGCGGCAGTCAAGGCGGGAAGATCGTAGCTACAGGGACGCTGGAAGAGAAGGTGGGGCCTTATTGGGCTAATTCCAGTTCCAATAGTTTGGTGGGAAAACTCATCCAAGAGGGAAGCGGGGAGATCAAGCTGGATTTTGAAACCCTCCTTTGTGATGAAAGCCTTGTGGTGCCAATTGATGAACAAATCGTGTATGATCGATTAGATGAAAACAAGAACGCTATTTGGAGCTTGCTGGTGGCCAGCGGATATTTAAAAATCCTCAGGTATGAGGAGCATGAAGAAGACGGATGCGCTGCGCCTGATTATGAGCTGGCACTGACAAATCGGGAAGTCGAGCATATGTTTTATGGCATGGTGCGCAGGTGGTTCCGGGGAGGCACGCAAAATTATAATCAATTTGTGAAAGCCTTGCTGTTAGGTGACGTGAAGGCCATGAACAGGTACATGAGCAAAGTCGCCTTGGATACTTTCAGCTATTTTGATACTGGAAACCGGCCATCAGGGGAAGAACCAGGACGCTTCTATCATGGCTTTGTGCTGGGATTGATGGTGGATTTGCAAGGACAGTACGTGCTGATTTCCAACAGGGAGAGTGGATTCGGTAGGTACGATGTGGTGCTGGAACCTTTAAAGTCTGAGGATGACACTATGGTATTGGAGTTCAAAGTTCATGATCCAGAGGACGAGAACGGTCTGGAGGGCACTGCGGCCGCAGCCCTGGCGCAGATTGAGGAAAAACAGTACGCTGCTGCATTGGAAGCCAAAGGTATCGCCAGGGAGCGGATTTGGAAATACGGGTTCGCGTTTCAGGGGAAGAAGGTGCTGATTAAGAAATCTTTATAAGGGATTAAGCGAGAGAAATAGAAAAGTTTCGCTTTGAAGAGGCTTGCCCACATTGGAATTTCTAATGTGGAAGGCCCTTTCTACTTCCCCGACAGATTCAGGTTAGAAAAAATGAGATAATTGTAAAGCTGACTTCTCTGTGATATGCTATGGATAGCCTTGCCACAAGCAAAATCTCATCACCAGGAAGGGAGCACAAGCTTGTAGCACCGGAAAATGTAAAATCAGAAGCGGAGAAAAAAGAAAAGGAAAACATGGCGTTTCGTACATTTTTAAAGGGCCATGCTGACGAAAGAATATTGGATCAGCAGTTCGCGGAGTTGCATGAAGCTTTGTTTGCGAATTATGAATGTGACAGATGTAGGAACTGCTGCAAGCTTTACCATGGGGCCATACCGCAAGAAGAGATTGAAAAAGACGCTGCGTGTTTAGGCATATCACAGGAGCGTTTCATGGATCAGTATCTGCAAAAAGAACTAACGGAAGAAAGATATCTGACAAAGCGCAAACCATGTGATTTCTTAGAACCGAATGGCTCCTGTAAATTAGGGGGGACACAAGCCGAAAAGCTGTGCGGATTATCCATACACGAACAAAATCCTCACATCAAAGCCACCAAAACCGCTTAATGCCTTTTCGGCGGTAAATTCTACAAAACGAGCCAGGAGACAGGGTCACACAAAAAAGCGAATCAAGTGATAGATGAACATACCTGATATCGCTCTTTTATCTTTTATGATGCGTTGAATTCTGCCAAACCTTTATATACTATATTGAAGCGCACAGCATGAAAATTCCTGTGCGCTTTTTTCCCGCCAGCCATAGCTAGTCCGCATACCACCTACATCCGCCTTTCCCTGCCCGCTTTGCCACTGCGGGGGAGGCTTAGAACCTATTAACCTATTGCCTGTACCAGCAGCTTTTCTACCAATGCACGATCACCGGCACGTTTTTTTCAGCCAAATTTTCAAAGAGCTTTTTCGCTGCCGGGATCGGCATATTAACACAGCCGTGGCTGCCACCGCCCTGATAGATCTTGCCACCGAAAGAGCTTCTCCACGGAGCGTCGTGCATGCCGTAATTTCCGTAAAATGGCATCCAGTAGGAAACAGGACTTTCGTATCGAGAGCCATCTCCATTGTCACCTCGGAGGGTCGCACCTCTCTGTTTGTAGGAAAGACCAAAGGTACCGGTAGGCGTGTCGTGCTGATAACGATTGCCCGTGACCACCGGGCAGTCCACGATTTTCTTGCCGTCCTTGAAATACCATAAATGCTGATCCGCTAGGGAGATGTCCACATAAGTGTTTCCAACATCATCAGACGGATTGTAATCTACGAACCCGGTCATGACCCAAATAGGTTCCCGCTTGATTTCCTTGCCGCTTTTCAGATCTTTGACAAGCTGCTTTGTTTCCTTGTCCTGGCTTACAGCAAAGCCGTAATCACCGCCAGAGACTTTGATTTTTTTGCCACTGAGGGAAGTGAATTCTCTGGTTTTTCCTACAGTATTGTATTTCCGTGCGAATTCCTGAACAAATTCTGCGACTTCCTCTTCATTGATGGGAAGATCCGCACCTTTATCTTTTGATTCGGAATCTTTGGCAGATGTTTTTATGGATTTGCTAACGTCTTGCGGATCATCATCCTTGTTATCATCGGAGTCTTGATCCTGCTCTTCGCTCTTTTGGGATGCACTGTCAGACTTTTCTGCTTTGTCATCGGACTTTTCTTCGGAATCCTTATCGGATTTGTCCTGAGATTTTTCGCTGTCTTCCTTTTTTGCCTTTTTCTCAGCCTTCAAAATGTCAGCCATGGAATCAAAATCATAGATCTTTTGCAGAGTCGCAGCCGGGATCTTCACCTCCTCATCCCCAAGGACATACGTTACCTTGGAAGACAGATATTCCTTGTACAGAGCCTGCTGCTCTTTGATCTCCTCGCTGTCTGCCGTGATTTTCGGCTGTTCATAAAAATCAGAAGCCTCGTAGTCCATGGTAAACGTGCCTGCGGCTACCAAGTCAGTAATCGTGTTTGTCAACACATTATAATCAACATTGTTACCCTGGACTTCCGGGACGATCTTAAAATCTCCGCTGGAAATATCCACGAACGCGTTCTTTGTTTCACGGATCTTGTCTTCCTTTAAATAGTCGGCGCTTTTCAGTTCTTTGGTAAAGGCCTTGCTCACTTTTTTTACTGGCATTTCCATGGAAACGTCAAAATCCGCATTAAAAAAATGATTTAGAGCAGAAGCGAAAGGATGCTCCCGCGTCACCTTGTCAAGTTCTGGCCGGAGGTCATAAGTGAAATTCAAGTCATCGATGCTGCCGATTTCTTTTTCACCTGCTTCAAAGCGGAATTTCTTGCTGTTCCATTCCTTAACTAATTTCTTTTCTGCCTGCTTTTTTGTCAGACCACTGCAGTCAACGCCGTTGATCGTAACGTGGTCAGCGAATGTATCTGCTGCGAACACGTTGCTTTCCAGGGAATGCCACACCGCATAGCCCCCGCCCGCGAGGCAGACTAGAACAATAATAATGGGAATTAAAATTTTTTTCATGATTGCGATCTCCTCTTAACTTCAACATTTTACAATATTTTCGCTATTTTTTAAAGTAATTTCTGATTTTTCATGGTAAAATAATATGGCGAGTTTTTGAAATTCATATCAAATAGATACCGGCACGGCGGCCAGTTATCGTACAGGCTGCGGATTTGGAGCAATTTATGGCATTTACACATTTACACGTACATACGGAATACAGTTTGCTGGACGGAGCGGCCAGGATCAAAGACCTAGTTGCCAGGGCAAAGGAATTGGGCATGCGCTCTCTGGCTATCACAGACCACGGCGTGATGTTCGGAGTCATTGATTTTTATAGAGAATGTTTGGACCAAGGGATCAAACCAGTCATTGGTTGCGAAGTCTATACAGCAGCCAGGACCATGGCGGATAAAGACGCAGACAAGGATAAATACCAGGGCCACCTGGTGCTGCTGGCGAAAAACAATCAAGGCTATCAGAATCTGATCAAAATCGTTTCCCAAGGATTTCTTCACGGATTTTATTATAAACCGAGGATTGATAAAAGCGTCCTTAGGCAGCATAGCGAAGGGATCATCGCTCTGTCAGCCTGCCTGGCGGGAGACGTGCAGCGGAAATTGATGAACCGGGATTACGAAGGGGCCAAGGAAGAAGCCCTGACCCTGCGGGAGATCTTTGGCAAGGAAAATTTTTATCTGGAGCTGCAGGACCAAGGGCTGGAGGAGGAAGCGAACATCCTGCCAGATATGATTCGGCTCCACGAGGAAACTGGCATCCCCTTCGCAGCTACCAACGATGTTCATTACGTGAAGCGGGAGGACGCAAAAGCCCATGATGTGCTTTTGTGCATCCAGACCGCTGCCACCATTGAAGAAGAAGACAGGATGCGATTTCCAAATGATGAGTTTTATCTGAAATCCGAAGAGGAAATGCGAAAGATTTTCGCCAATTTCCCAGATGCCTGCGACAACACGGAGAAAATTGCGGACCAGTGCGACGTGACCTTTGAATTTGGACACCTGCATTTGCCGGAGTTCAAAGCGCCTGACGGCAAAAGCAACCAAGATTACCTGCGGGAGTTGTGCGCAAAAGGGCTGGAGGAGCGATACGGGCACCAGGAGGACGTAGATCAGGACAGCTTGAAAGAGCGTCTGGATTACGAGCTTTCTATTATCGAGAAAATGGGATACGTAGAGTATTTCCTCATTGTCTGGGATTTCATCAACTATGCCAAGGAACACAAGATCATGGTAGGCCCAGGCAGGGGTTCGGCTGCTGGGAGCATCGTGGCTTATGTACTGAAGATCACAGACATTGATCCGATCCGCTACAGTTTGATCTTTGAACGGTTCCTTAATCCAGAGCGGATCAGCATGCCGGATATCGATATCGACTTTTGCTATGAAAGACGGCAGGAGGTCATCGATTATGTGATCGAAAAATACGGGGAAGACAAAGTATCCCAGATCATCACCTTTGGGACCATGAAGGCCAAAGCTGCGGTCAGGGACGTGGGCCGGGTGCTCAATGTAGGATACGCGGAAACGGATGCCATTGCCAAGGCCATTCCTTTCAGTTTGAAAATGACCATTGACAAGGCCCTGGAAATGAATCCGGAGTTGAAGGCGGCTTATGAGCAGGATGAAAAGACTCGTCAGGTTCTGGATATGTCCAGAGCCATCGAGGGAATGCCCCGCCACGCTTCCACCCATGCGGCAGGCGTGGTGATCTCTAAAAAGAGCATTGACGAATACGTACCTCTTTATGTTTCAGATAAAGGGGTCTCCACCCAGTTCACCATGACCACCATCGAAGAGCTGGGGTTGCTGAAAATGGACTTTTTAGGGCTGCGAAACTTGACGGTCATTCGAGACGCATTGGAAATGATCGAAGAAAACCACGGTGTTTCCATTGATTTCGCCAAGATGACCTATGATGACGCAAAGACATACGAGTTGATCGCCAAGGGAAACACGCAGGGAATCTTCCAGTTGGAAAGCGGCGGCATGACCCAGTTCATGAAAAACTTGAAGCCAGACTGTTTTGAAGACATTGTGGCGGGGGTGGCACTTTACCGGCCGGGACCAATGGCTTCCATTCCTAATTATATTGAGAACAAGAAGAATCCACAGAAAATTTCTTACATCCATGAAAGCCTAGAGCCCATCCTTTCCGTTACCTATGGCTGCCTGATCTATCAGGAGCAGGTCATGCAGATCGTGCGGGATCTAGGAGGCTATTCTTACGGACGCTCCGATCTGGTGCGTAGGGCCATGGGAAAGAAAAAGATGGACGTGATGCTGAAAGAAAAGGAGTATTTCATCCACGGCAAGACAGATGAGGAAGGAAAGGTGGAGATTTCCGGGTGCGTGAGAAACGGTATCCCGGAAACGATCGCGGAAGACATCTTTAACCAGATGGTCAGCTTCGCAGAATACGCTTTCAACAAATCCCATGCGGCGGCGTATGCGGTGATCGCGTATGAAACAGCGTATTTAAAGACTTATTATCCGGTGGAATTCATGGCCGCTCTCATGACCAGTGTCATGGGGGATTCAGGCTCCATTGCGAAATATATCCGTAATTGTTCGGAAATGGGGATCGATGTGCTGCCGCCGGATGTGAATGAAAGCGGCAAGAAATTCACGGTGAAAAACGGCAAGATCCGCTTCGGGCTGCTGGGCGTGAAAAACGTAGGCGAAGGTGCGATTGAGGCCATTACCCGAGCAAGAGAGGAAAAGGGCTTACCAAAGGATATTTTCCAGTTTATCAGCAATGTGGATATCCATCAGGTGAACAAAAAGGCCGTGGAGAGCTTGATCAAAGCAGGAGCTCTGGACAGCCTCAATGATAACAGGGCTGCGCATTTGGCTGTTTATGAGAGCCTGATCGAGTCAGCACAAAACGATTCCAGGAAAAATATCGAAGGCCAGATGTCTCTCTTTCAGCTGAATGCGGAGCAGATGGACGCAGGAGAGGCGACTTCCAGACTTCCAGATGCGGCGAATTTTGCGAAAGACATTCTCAGCAGCATGGAAAAGGAGATGCTGGGCGTATACCTTTCCGATCACCCGCTGAAAGAGTACGAGACCCAGATTCAGGACCTGATCGATGTGACTTCGGAGGATCTGCTTCATGCGGCTGATCAGGAGGAATCCGGGGAGGCCCCCGCGGCTGACACTGTGGTGTTTGATGGGATGCGGGCCACCATGGCGGGGATCATCACCAGCAAAAAGACGCTAGTGACCAAGAACAACAAAATGATGGCTTTCGTGGACATGGAAGATCTGCTTGGCAATGTGGAAGTGGTAGTGTTCCCAAATGTATATGAAAAATGTGCGCACTTGGTAAAGGATGACTCGCTGATCCTAGTAAAAGGGAATGTTAATTTCAAGGAAGGGGAGTTGCCAAAGATCCTGGCAAACGACATTTTGGATTTGCGCGAAGTTAGCAGGGGAGCGAAGATCGCGGCTCAGGAAAACCTAGTGAAGATCAGAATCCCTGATGAACTGGAAGACGGGTTGGAGCGGATTCGGCAGGTGCTGCTGCGCCATAGGGGAAACCATCCGGTGGTGATTTACCTAGGAAATACTGGAAAATCCATGAAAACAAAAGAAAATCTCTGGGTCAATGGAGACGAAATCTTCCAGCAGGAGGTCACGAGCCTCATTGGGCAGGGAAATTTAAAAATGTAGACAACTGACGGTCCCAGAGACCAGCAGATAACAACGAGAGCAGTAGTAGGTACGCAAGGATTGAAACCCTTGGTTTTCAATAAAAAATACTGGACGATAGTAGGAGGTAGATGGAAATGAGAAAGATCGGTGTACTGACAAGTGGAGGCGACGCTCCTGGTATGAACGCGGCAGTGCGGGCAGTAGTGCGGTGCGGCATTGCACGGGGCATGGAGGTTTATGGGATCCACAGGGGCTACGAAGGTTTAATCGAGGGAGCTATTAAAGAGATGGATATGTCCTCAGTAGGAGATATCCTGCATAGGGGCGGGACCATCCTGCGTACAGCCAGGAGCGAGCGGTTCCGCACGGAAGAAGGACAAAAGCATGCCATAAACGTATTGTCGGCGTTTGGCATAGAAGGCATCGTGGTCATTGGAGGCGATGGTTCTATGCGAGGCGGCCTGGAACTTTCCCAGCGAGGCATTACTATCATGGGGCTGCCAGGGACCATTGACAATGACCTAGGATATACGGATTATACCATTGGATTTGATACGGCGGTGAACACGGTCCTTTCTGCGGTGACTAATATCAGGGACACGTCTTCTTCCCACGAACGGGCTACCATCGTGGAGGTCATGGGGCGGCACTGTGGGGATATTGCCCTTTATGCGGGCTTGACAGGTGGCGCGGATAATATTTTGGTGCCGGAAATGCCTTTTGATATCAATCAAGTATGTAAGAAGATCATCCAAGGTAAAAACAGAGGAAAGCTCCACGACATCATCATGAAGGCGGAAGGCGTGGAGATCGATGTTCAGGAGCTGGCGCAGTTGATCGAGGACAAGACAGGAAAGGAAACAAGAGTCGTGATCCTGGCTTACCTGCAAAGGGGCGGTTCCCCGACAGCTAGAGATCGGATGCTGGCCAGCCAGATGGCAAAAAAAGCAGTGGAGCTTTTATATAACGATGAGGAGAGTAAGGCCATCGGGATCTGCGGCGGCGAGATCACAGCGTATGATCTGGAAACAGCGCTGACCATCAAGCGGCCTTTTAATACGGATCTATATGAACTGGCTGATGTGCTGTCAAGATAATAAGATAGAATGAAAGAGAACATTGCGAAAAAATTAAAAGACACGGGGATTTTCATAGGGAGTTTTCTAAAATGGATTTTGATCGCCGGCGTGGTGGGAGCTGCCAGCGGTATCATAGGAACAGTGTTTCGCATGACAGTAGAGCACGCCAATGTTTTGTGGCAGACAAACAGGTGGCTGATCTTTCTATTTCCCTTAGGCGGTCTGATCATCGTGGCTTGCTACAAAGCATGCGGCATGACAGGGGCTATTGGCACGGACAGGGTCATTGACTCTGTGCGGGCAGAAGAGTCCGTTCCGGTCAGGCTGGGGCCCCTGATTTTCATCAGCACGGCCATCACCCATCTGCTGGGCGGTTCCGCAGGAAGAGAAGGAGCGGCGCTTCAGATCGGCGGGAGCATCGGTACTCATGTGGGGCGTTTATTCAGATTGGATGAAAAAGACATGTCTCTCGTTGTTTTGAGCGGTATGAGCGGCGTGTTCTCGGCACTTTTTGGAACGCCTCTGACTGCTGTGTTTTTTGCCTTGGAAGTCATCAGCGTTGGAGTGATTTATTATTCTGGGCTGGTCCCTTGCTTGGTTTCCGCGCTGACCGCCTTTGGGATCAGCGGGATCTTTGGTTTTGGACCTGAGATCAATATGGCGCTGGACATACCGGAAATGCATGTGTGGCCAGTGTTGCGGGTGGCCGCGCTGGGGATCTGCTGTGCGGTTTTGAGTATTGTTTACATCTTTTCCATGGATGGGATTGCCGCGTTTTTTGAAAAGTATTTCCAGAATCCTTATCTTCGCATTGCGGCGGGCGGTTTGCTGCTCATGGGGCTTTCATTGGTCTTTCCATCGGGAAACTACAATGGTTCGGGCATGAAGGTCATCTTTGCGGCCTTGGAAGGAGATGCGGTTTGGTGGGCCTTTCTTTTGAAGATTTTATTTACGGCCATTACTCTGGGCGCTGGGTTCAAAGGTGGGGAAATCGTTCCCACGTTTTTCATCGGCGCAGCCATGGGATGCTGGGCAGGCGGACTTTTGGGGCTGGATCCAGGATTCGCGGCCGCGGTCGGTCTTATCGCTACTTTCTGTGGCGTTGTCAATAGTCCAGTGGCCTCGATCCTGCTGGGAGTGGAAATGTTCGGTGCCCAGGGGCTGCTGTATTTTGGCGTTGCCTGCGGCATCAGTTATATGCTTTCCGGATATTATGGGCTGTACGGGAGTCAAAAAATCATGTATAGTAAAATTAAAGCGGAATATATCAATATGAATGCAAAGTAAAATGAGGTGAATTATGAAGATTGCTTTTGTGAATGGATTATTGATCGATGGAAACGGTGGAGATCCAGTTGAGGACTCGTTGGTGTTGGTGGATGAAAAGAAAATCGTCTATGCGGGGCCCAAAAAGGAGTTTGACAGCAGCTATGAAACGCGGGACATCAAGGGAAAGACCATTATGCCGGGACTCATTGACACTCATCTCCATTATAGCGGAAATCTCAGCGACAATGATACAGAATGGGTGCTGGAGCCAATTTTCCAGAAAGCGGTCGTAGCCGTGGCACAGGCCAGGGAAGCGCTGGAAAACGGTCTGACTTCTGTTGGTGAGATTTCCAGATTCGGTCCATACATACGGGATATGATCCAGCAAGGCGTGATCCCTGGACCTAGGACCGTCACATCGGGGACAGGCTTTTGCAGGACTGCGGGCCATGGAGATTCCCACAAGCTGCCTCTTTGGTACAACGAGGAGTCCCATCCTTGGGCAGAACGAGTAGACGGGCCGTGGGAACTGAGAAAGGCCATCCGCCGCAGGATCCGGGAAAACCCGGATGCGATTAAAATCTGGTCCACAGGTGGCGGCATCTGGAGGCATGACAAAAAAGCGGATTCCCATTATACGATGGAAGAGATTCAGGCGGTTGTGAATGAAAGCAATATGGTAGGCCTTCCTGTCTGGTCCCATGCGGAAGGCTATGAAGGCGCGTTGGATTCCTGCAAAGCGGGGGTATCCGCAATTATCCACGGACAGGAGCTGAATGAAGAATGCCTGCGGATCATGAAAGAAAAGGACATCACATTTTGCCCAACTTTCCAATTCTTCTTTGAGTGGTTTTCCGTATATGAACCGCCTTACAGACCGATCCATGACAAGTATCCAGGAGCGACTACGGCGGAAAAGGAGCTGAATCGCATCACGGACAACCTGCTGAACGCAAATAAGAAAGGCATCCGCATCACAGTGGGGTCTGACTCTTTCTGCAGTACCCTGACCCCTTATGGGAAGTACGCGATCACTGAAATGTACGCGCTCAACAAGGCGGGCATGACCAATATGGAAGTATTGGTGGCAGCTACGAAAAACGGCGCGGAAATGCTGAAGATTGATGATATCACCGGAACGTTGGAGGAGGGCAAGTTTGCGGATCTATTGGTTATTGATGGGGACCCTCTAAAGGACATGAAAGCGATTTCCACAGAAACTATGGAAGTCATCATGAAAGAGGGGAGCTTTGTGAAGGATCGTTAAAATGGCATCTATGAACACAGAGCAGAGCCTAGGGACCCAGCCGGTAGGGAGACTGCTCTTTCGGCTGGCTCTCCCCGCCATTACGGCTCAGATTATTAATGTACTGTACAATATCGTGGATCGGGTCTTCATCGGCCATATTCCAGGAGTAGGAGCCAAAGCACTGACTGGGCTCGGTGTCACCATGCCTGTGATCATGGCTGTTTCTGCCTTTGCGGCGCTGATCAGCATGGGCGGCGCGCCCCGGGCAGCGATCATGATGGGGAAAAAGGATCAGGAAGCGGCAGAACGGATCTTAGGGAATTGTTTTGTTTTGCTTGTTTGCGTGTCTTTGCTCCTTTCTTGTGTGCTGTTTTTGTTTGGAAAGCCGATTCTGCTGCTTTTTGGCGCTAGTGAAAATACCATCGGATTCGCCATGGAGTATTTGAGCATCTATGCCTGCGGGACGATTTTCGTGCAGCTGTCTTTAGGATTGAACGCCTTCATCACTACCCAGGGGAAGGCGCTTGTCAGCATGTGTACGATCCTCATTGGCGCGGTGCTGAACCTAGTGCTGGATCCAATTCTGATCTTTGCTTTGGGAATGGGGGTCAAAGGCGCGGCCTTGGCTACGATTTTTTCCCAAGCTATTTCTGCCGCTTGGGTCCTGAGATTTCTGTTTTCTAAAAAAACCTTTTTAAAGCTGCGGGCAGCTAATATGCGGCTCCAGGCCAGCGTGGCGCTGCCTTGTCTCGCATTGGGGTTATCGCCCTTTATCATGCAGTTCACGGAAAGCGTGATCATAGTCTGTTTTAATACGTCGCTATTGAAATATGGCGGCGATCTAGCGGTGGGCGCTATGACCATCCTTATGACCTTCATGCAGTTCGCTATGCTGCCTATGCAGGGTCTGACCCAGGGTTCGCAGCCCATTGTCAGCTATAATTACGGAGCGGGCAATTTGGAGCGGACGCGCAAGGCCATCAGACGACTGATCGCTTCTTGTCTAGTCTATTCCACATTGCTGTGGGCGGTCTGCGTGTTTGTTCCCCAGCTGGCTGTGGGAATGTTCACTAATGATAGTGAACTAACAGAAATCGCCGTGTGGGCGATGCGTGTCTATATGGCCTGTGCTTTGCTGCTGGGAGCGCAGATCAGTTGTCAGCAGTCCTTCATTGCCCTAGGAAACGCAAAAACATCTATTTTTTTAGCTTTGCTGCGCAAGGTGATTCTTCTCATCCCAATGATCTTCATTCTGCCTCAGTTTATGGAGGATCAGGTGTTGGCGGTGTTTTTAGCGGAACCTATTGCGGATTTTTGCGCCGTATGCGCGACCGGCTCCTTGTTTTATCGGGCGATGAAAAGGCTGGGACACTGAAATTCGCGGACGCCGCGTTGCTTTATCAGATGAAATCTGCTATAATAGTAGGAACGAAATCATACAGGGGTATAGAGAATTACAAGGGAGGATAGATTGAATGAAAAACATGGATCAATATATTAAAGACCATTCTCGGCAGTGCAGGGAAAACGACTATATCACAAACGACCTGTTTCATGAGAACCATGTGAATCGGGGCTTGCGGGACAAAAACGGGATCGGAGTGCTGACAGGGCTGACTTCCATTTCCCGCATCGAAGCGTACAAAGAATATTTAGGGCACAAGGTTCCTTGTAAAGGAAAGCTTTCTTACAGGGGTTATAATATTAATGACTTGGTAAAGGGCTTGATCATGGAGGAGCGTTACGGATTCGAGGAAACTGCGTATTTGCTGATTTTTGGAGAACTGCCCACGGAAGAGGAATTGACGGAATTCCAAGAGATCATGGGTGCCATGCGCAGCCTTCCGACGAATTTTGTCAGGGATGTTGTGATGAAGGCACCGGGGAGAGACATCATGAACATTATGACAAAGAGCGTGCTGACCCTTTCCTCTTATGATCCAAAGGCAACGGATACCTCTGTTGAAAACGTGCTGCAGCAATGCATGATGCTCATCAGCGTGTTTCCGATGCTGGCGGCCTACGGGTACCATGCGTACAATCATTATGAACGGGACGGCAGCATGTATATCCACAGACCAGATCCAGGACTTTCCACAGCGGAGAACCTGCTGCGGATGCTGCGGCCTGACATGAAGTACACGGAACTGGAGGCTCGGGTGCTGGATATTGCTCTGATGCTGCACATGGAACATGGCGGCGGAAACAATTCCACGTTTACCACCAGGGTCGTCACTTCGGCAGGTTCTGACACCTATGCGGTCATCGCCGCGGCACTCAGCTCTTTGAAAGGCGCGAAGCACGGGGGTGCCAACATTAAAGTGGTAGAAATGATGCAGGACTTGAAAGATACGGTGAAAGATGTTTCTGACAAGGAGAAAATCCAGCGGTATTTGGAGGACTTGGTAGATAAAAAGGCTTTTGATGAAAAGGGCCTGATTTACGGTATGGGACACGCGATCTACAGCATATCGGATCCTCGAGCGGAGATCTTCAAGAGCTTTGTGAAAAAATTAGCGGAAGAAAAGGGATACCAGAAGGATTTCGCAATGTATTCGGCTGTGGAAGAACTTGCGCCGCAGGTCATTGCGGATAAGAGAAAGATCTACAAAGGCGTCAGTGCTAATGTGGACTTTTTCAGCGGTCTCGTTTATCGGATGCTGGAGATCCCATTGGAGCTGTACACACCGATTTTTGCCATTGCCAGAGTCGTGGGCTGGAGCGCGCACCGCCTGGAAGAGTTGGTGAACGCGGATAAGATCATTCGGCCAGCTTATATGAGCATTGGGGAAGAACGGATTTACAAACCCATTGCCAGGAGGAACGTGATCGAGCTGGAAGGAAACGATCCTTCCAAGTTTCAGTTGGCAGAACATACCCAGGAGGACTGAGCGCATATTGGGTGTCTAAAGAAAAATGGCGGGTATTGAATGCGGCAAACGCGGATTGTTCGCATATTTTTGAAAGCATAAAAGGGACAGGCTTCGAAGCTTGTCCCTTTTTGGACTGTGAAGGCAGATTTAACATATCGTTGATCCATAGAGGAGTTGTAGATCCTGCTTCATGGATTTCGTCTGGTCCGCAGGTCATCACCATTCAATTATTTTTCATAGATTACCATAATCTGCGAAAATATTCATAAGTAAAAATTTCTAATTTAAAAAAACTTGTAGCCACAACAACGCTTTTATTTACAGTGCTCATTATAATCAATGGACTGAAACTTGTCAAGCGAGTTTCAGAGATGATTAGCGGATCAAAACGCTAAAAGATTTTAACATTGTTAAGATGAGGATTTCTTTTGCTTTTTTCCTGAAAGTGTTTTCTAAGCCTGCGCCCACTATCTATAAGGGGTCAAAAAAATGGTCCGGGTCCTGGGATGCCGCGAGACTGGCAAAAGTCTTGCGATCGCTGGGGTTTAGCAAACGTATTCCTTTCTATACGCAGGAGTCCATTTTCATCCATTTATGGTCAAAATCTGGGTCAATCGATTGGCAGAATCCTTATAATTACTGAAGTAGACGCAGGATTTTCGCAGATTATGGTAATCTGCGAAAACAACGCTTTTATCATGCCATAGATGAAAAGTGAGAGGCAGAATGGGAAAGAAAGGGACTACGAGGATGCCGCCAAGGCGAATACACAAGACAGTTCGGCAGTTTAACAAAGAACCCATCCCTGAAAGGGACATGAAAAAACTGATAGAAATCGCAGAGGATTATCGGACAGTAAAAAACTACGTGTACGCACGTTACGCTAGACGGGGCGGCTTGCTCAAAATTTATCCAGGCTACACGGTGCAAAACGAAATGACGAAAAGCGGCCTGCGGACGCAGCTAAAACTTCCTGCCGTGTATTTTTATCTTGCGGTTTTCGATGCGTTGGGCGACATTAAAAATCAGTGGGGCCAGACGAGGGCCAATGTCCTGCGTCGGGTAAATCAAAATGAAAATTTCACACCAGAGGAAAAGCACTATCTGCGGTTCTTGCTCAGAGTCAACAATTTTTTTCAATCTGTACTGAATCAGAAGGAGCCCAGAGGCGTGCCAAAGGAGATTCAAAAACAGCATAATGTATTAGCGTGAGAGGTGAACGCGGAAAAACTATGCCGTTATCTCCGCAGGCAGGTAAGGAAACATCATGTGAAGCCCCGTGCGGAGCAGGCATCTGGGTTTTCCATCTCAGAGCGAGCATATCGATATGATAATCACGGGATTTATATCACGACAAAAGAAAAACGGAACCGGGTTTTCGTGCTTTTGACGGATAACAACCAGTATACGAGCCAGCTTTATGTGAAACTGTTCCCAGAAAAAAGGAAGATCGAAATCAAAGCACCGATCAAGATAGCGGTCCGCCGCCATGAGGACTATACCAACCAGGTGGGCCTGACAATGGCGATGTCTACCATGCTGACCACTCATGAGGGGTGCCGATATGGGGAAAATTTAGGTGAATATCAGGGCGCGTACGCAAAATGGGTGTGGGAACAGACAAGAAACTATAACCGCAGCCGTACCAGGAATCCAAGACGGAAGAAATATAATGCCAAGAAAAACAGGTATGAAGAGCTGCTGCATAGTTATATTAACCAAGAACTGAACCGCTTTCTACGGGAGGAACAGCCGATGATCGTTTTTGTGGCAAGATCACAAAAGCCATATATGAATGACATGAACAAAGACACCAGTTATTTAGCTTCCATGTGGCAGAGGGGTTATATCAGGAAACGCTTGGCACAAAAATGCAGGGAGCATTCTATAAAATTGGTAGAAATCTTAGAAAAAAATTTGGATAACATATGCAGTAACTGCGGAAAAATGGGAAACAGAAAAGACGGTGTTTTCAGCTGCCCAAACTGCGGACGCAGCATGGAGGAAACAGTCAACACGGCAAGGAACGCGTGGAAGCAGGGGATGAAACGCGGTCTATCTCATTGAATGGCATACCGTTATCCGATAGATTCGGTCAAGAGAGCAGTGTTTCAGATAAACGCCAGAACTGTCTAGGTTTGACCAAAGGCACGGAGAATCCGCGCTTCAGGACTGGAAACATCGCTTCTGATAAAAAACAAGGAACGGCATTAGAAGGCGGCTGATATTTTAGTTGGCCGCGCATTGGATAGGCCAAGACCTTGGGAACAAGGGAAACCTTGATGTACCAAGGAGCGAAGCGGGAAAGCCCGCATCATCTGCGGCAGCATTGCTGGGATGACCAATATATCTTACTTTATACACAAGGAAAGCATATGAAAAAACAGAAAGGCGCGCTGCGGTCAGGTGTTTTGGGAAATCCATTAGAAATGGGATTTTGGATTTTAGAGCAGTGGCTCAGCTTAAGACAAAAGCAAAAAAACCTGATCCCCTTTTTTCAGGACAACTTCATTAAAACCATCGCCATCTATGGAATGGGGGTTCTCGGTAAACGGCTCTACGAGGAATTGCAGAACAGCGAAATCAAGATTCGCTATGCGATCGACCGAAATCCGGGGGCAAAGACGAAATTGGACTTCGAGGTTTATGGTTTAAAGGAGTCTGCCTTGTCAAGCGTAGATGCTATCGTGGTTACGCCAGTCTATGATTACTGGCCGATCGTGGGGTCCCTAGAAATGAAAACAAATGCGCCGATTTTGTCATTGAAAGATATTGTGGATTACTGTGTGACTGGAGGCTGAACATGAAAAAGCGCATTGCAAGCAAACCAAGAGCAGCCATACTGACATGGTGTAACAATAACGGACCGACGAATTATGGGCAAATACTACAGTGCTATGCGACGCAGCATTTAGTCAGAGAAGCAGGTTATGAGCCCTTGGTCGTACAATATCGAAAAAAAGGTTCACGGGATTTGCTCGCACATAATTTTTCTAACCGCACGGCACTAGGAAGAGCCATGAATAGATACTATGAAAGATATTATAACCAACAAGTGGTCGAGCAGGAGAAATCTCCTCGGGTGGAACGCTTCACTGCGTTCATCCAGAGGTATATACCCCTATCAGCACCGTGTTATACGAAAAAAATGGTAGAAGACATGACAAAGGATTGTGACATATTGGTGTGTGGAAGCGACCAGATTTGGAATCCTGTGTGCTTTGATCCTGTCTGGTTTTTGGATTTTGGAACGCCAAAGCAAAAAAGGATCGCTTGCGCACCCAGCGGGATCTTTTACGAAAAAGAGGAATACAAAGAATGTTACCAGAAGATGGCGTTCTTAATAGAGCAGCTGGATGAAATCAATGTCAGGGAGCGAATCGGGGCAGATATACTGAGGAAATACGTGAAAAAGGAAATCAAGGTAAGAGAGGATCCCACTTTGCGCCTGGGCCAGAAACAATGGGACAAAGTCGCGGACAAGAAGTTAGTGGAAGGGAATTATATTTTCTGCTACCTTCTGGGCAGTCTATCCCCGTATCAGATGATACTAAGAGAATTGAAGTGCGGGTACCAGGCGGAAAAAATCGTGTACATTTCTACAAATCTGCTTTTAGAGGAAGGGTATCGGGAATTTTTGAAATATGAAGACGCGGGACCAGCGCAATTTCTATCTTTGATCAAATATGCCAAGGCTGTTTGCACAGATTCTTTTCATGGGACCGCCATGGCCCTGCAGTATGGGATCCCATTTTACAATGTGCGCAGGGTCCACAAAGGAACAGAAGCGTTTGGTGGTGGAGAACGGATCAACAATCTGCTGCAAGAAAGGGGACTGCCCGAACGATGGGTTAGGAACGTGAGCGACATCAGGCAAATGACCTTTAAGTATGATGGTCTGATGAATAAAGATACATGCATGTAGTGGAGAAAAAAAGACACGAGTTCAGTCGCCAATTGGAAGCGCTAGGGGGATGAAAACGAAACATTTGGTTTCGAGCAGGCCTTGGAGATCGGGGGGGGTCAATATGAAGAAACAGAACATCACAAATCAAATCAAAAATAAGAAAGACTGCTGCGGATGCGGCGCATGCGTTTCCGCATGTTCAGCGGGCTGTCTATCATTTGACATAGATCAAGAGGGGTTCGAATATCCAAGGGTCAATGAAAACGCATGTATCCATTGCGGGAAATGCACTGCCGTATGTCCTTTTTTAAACATTGCCGCACCGGCCTGCCAGGATGTCCATATTTATGGGGCTTGGAGCAAGAATGAGCAGATTCGATTCAGAAGTTCCAGTGGCGGTATTTTTTCAGAACTTGCTCAATATATAATCAGTTTGAACGGGGTCGTATTCGGCGCGGCATTAGAGAAAGATGGAACCGTTGCCCATCATTATGCGGAAACAGAGAGCCAGCTTGCGCGATTTTGTAAATCTAAATATGTGCAGAGCCACATGGGTGCTTGCTATGAAGAGGCAAAACGTTTTTTGGAAGAAGAAAAAACCGTCTTGTTTTCAGGAACGCCGTGTCAAATCGCGGGGCTGCATGGATTTCTCAGAAAGAATTACCCCAATCTGTACACGGTGGACGTCATATGCGTAGGCGTGCCAAGTCCAAAAGTATGGAAAGCCTATGTGAAGGAAGTGGAACAAGAAAACAAGGGCAAGCCCCGGAGTATTATTTTCAGGCACAAAGAAATCGATGGCGCAGTTTTGAAGGCAGGTGACCGAAACCTGACCATAAAAGTGGAATTTGAAGATGGACGCGCCTTATATCAGTATTTTGATAAAAATGAATTCTTTGGCGGGTTCCTTTCCAAGCTTTTTCTCAGGCCTTCGTGCGCAGATTGTAAGGTCAAGAATTTTGCTGCTAGAAGTGACATGCAGCTAGGGGATTTTTGGGAAATAGAAAGAGTTTATCCAGAAGTGTTGCCTCTTTCAGATGAAAAAAGGAAGATTCCCTTTGGCGTTTCAGAAGTCTTAATATATACACAAAAAGGAAGGCAGCTGTTTCAGGCAATCAAAGAGAATATTGTTTCTTTTGAAGCGGATCTTTATCTTGTAAAAAAGGCGCAGGCGGACATGAATTGGTTCTTGATTGAAAACAGCTCACAACAGCATTGGAACCGGGATGTTTTTTTTGAGGAATTCGCAGAAGATCCAGGGCATGTAAAAGAAATCATCCGTAGAAATCTTGGGCTGCGAGGTGCGAAAGATCTGACAGGAAAATCCTTTGGAATGTGGGGAAGTTTTGGATTGCGAGAGACGCTCCGGTTAATGACGAACCATGGTCATTGTCAGATGGTTTTTCAATTTCGCGATTCTACGATTTACAGTTTAATGGCGAAAGGCAAATCCGGGGTGGGACAACTTTTGGTTTCAGAAAATCCGTTCAGGGATAAAATGTTAAAAGCAGATATTACGAAAGAGTTTCGCCTGAATGTAAAAGCGTACCTAGAAGCGGTTGACTTTTTTGTTATGGATTTATTGGAAGAGCGATATGGCAACATGTCATGGGATGGCATAGTGGTCACAAAGAGTGAAGGCTATTTTGAAAACACGGATATTCAAGGAGCGCCAATCAGCGTTGACTTTGAAACATGGAAAGAGAGCATGGACAGATTCATGGAACTCTTGCTGGATCAGATGGATGCTGCCAGGATCATAATGGTCGAACATGATTTGTGCGGTCGATACGGCAAGATGAACGCACCTAAATATGAATACAGGGATCAGGAGTATATTCATGCGGTCAATGAGATATTACGACTGAAATATTCTTATGTAAAAAACGCATGGCCTGAAATCACAGTGATTCCCCATTTGCCGGACGATTTGAGATTCACGGACGCAGATCATATTTATGGATGTGTTCCAGAGCACGCTAATTATGGCGCCTATTCTTATATGGCACAGAAGATAGCGGAAGCAGTGAGAGAGGCGAAAGAATGCTGAACGTGAATTTAAATTTTGATGACGCATATGTCAAAGATGAATATCTATATTTTTCCGCAAGCGATTTCAATGGATTGTTTCGATTAAAGAAAGGGGAATCACATGCGGAATGGCTGGGATGGTTCCAGAAAGAACCGTTATGGCAAAAACGCATTCATTATAAAATCGTGGAACAGGACGGGAGGCTGTTTTTCAGCCCCTTCTTTGGTCATGGCATCCATACCTATGATTTAAAAAAACAAGATTTAAAGTTTTACCCTTTGGATGATACGAAACCAGTGAGTTTTTCTAATGCCATCAAATCAGAGGGGAAGATCTATTTGATCCCACTGAATCCACAGACCCCATTTACGATTTATGACATGAGCAAGGAACGTGTGCGCATTGATGAACATTTTTGGGAGCATGTTCGTGGATCCTTTGCTCTAGACGAAGGCCAGTTCATAGGGGGATTTGGAGCTGTGCTGGCCCATGGAGCCATATATATGACTATTGTCAATACAAACGTGCTGCTCTGTTATGATGTGGATTCCCATAAAATCCGTTCTAAAAAACTGCCATACTATCCAGAGAGCATTTATCATTTCAATGGCTGTCTTTATTTTACGACACTGGATTCTGCTAGGATCATGAAGTATGATATAAAGAAGGAGCAAAGCGAGGAGCTGGTCTCTGCGTCCTGCTTGGAAGAGGAAGGACCGATCAAAAGTCTGTTCATATATCAGGGAAAGCTGTTCCTGCTGCCAAAAGGCAGATGTGAGAATGTGCTGGAGGTTTCATTTGATAGAGACCGTACAAAAATGAGAAAGATCCCCTTGACTGGATCTGCGGGAATATCACAAGAGCCAGATCTTTATAAAAATTACCTGCGCCAGGGTGCACGAGTTTTGTTTCTTCCTAAATTCGGAAAGGAAATCACAGCTTTTAACGTGCGCGAAAAAAATCTGGAAACATATGAAGTGAAGTGCGATCCTGCGCATGCGGAATTATATAGTCTGTTACAGAAATACAATGGCATGGAGCAGGGAAACGATGACTTGGAAGCATACGTCAAATTGATCCTGCGTGATGTTCACAGTGCGGATGCGATCGAAAAGAGCGGTAATGAAAACATAGGAAGAAAAATTTGGGATATTATTAGGGGATGAAAGCAGGGAATGAGCAGGGCTCCATAAACAAAAAATCCGCCCATGATTAAAGAAAGATAATCATGGGCGATTTCTGTTTTTAAAAACGTTTGAAATGCGCAGGAAGGCTGCGACAACTCTGTGCCGCGCTCCATTATTACCCGCATGAGGATATGTGGATCCTGCTTCATGGATTCCGTCTGGTCCGCAGCTTTTTCATAATGCCGATAAGTGGAAATCCCACAAGTGCTAAGCTCCCTTCCATTCTTTGATCCCTTATGCCTATGCCCTTTTTTTCAAAGCACCGCTGTGTTCTTGGATCACGCTTTTCATAATATTGATGTCCATTTGCATGGCCTCAATCTGTTCAGAGCCTGATTGATAACGCATGTATGTATCAAGATAGCAGGATTCGATATTTTGCAGCCGTGGCAGGATCACCCCTTCTTGAAAAAGCTTCAATTGGCATACGTTGTCTTTTACAGATTGTAAACTGTTTTCCAGAGGATTTAACTTCGCATCTAGTTTTTTCTCCATCATATTGGAGATTTCCAACAATAAGTCGTCGTTTGTCATGTGATTCACCTCATTTCCATTCGCTAATCGATTTGTTCCCTTTTTTGTATAGATAATATACTACAAGCGGGAGTAGGTGTCAATGGAAATTACATGAAAAAAATTACAAATATACAAAAATGTTCATATCAACTTGCGAAATTCCGGTTTCCGCTGCCGGAAGGCGCATTGATACCGAAACCCCAGTTCCTTGGCCAAGGCTTGGGCTTCTTCAAAATGGCTGGCCAGATGCTTTGGATCGTGGGAATCAGAGCCAAAGGTAAGGATTTCCCCGCCAAGTTCCTGGTACAATTTCAGCACTTCCTTGCGGGGGAGCCAGACATCGGTGCCGTACTTGAAGCTGGAAGTGTTGATTTCCAGGCCTTTGCCGTCATAGATGATGGTTTTCAGCGTGTCCTCAATGATCTCCATGTAAGGCTTGTAATCATAGATTTTGCCGATATAGCGGTCGATGAGGGTCAGATGGCCCGCAACATCATAATCCTTGAATTCCTTGACGCATTTATTTTCGTAAACATAATATTTTTCCAAAGTAGCAGGCCCATTGATCTGGGAAAAGTCATACCGGAACAGGTCCCTTTTTTCTAAGCAGTGGAAAGAACCGATGATGAAGTCATAAGGAAACCCTTGGACAGCCCGGCGGCTCACTTCATACTGGTCATCCATGATGCCCAGTTCCATGCCTTTCACGATTCTGATCCGGCCTGCGTATTTTTTTTCAGCAGCCAGGAGCGCTGCCTGGTAATGCTCGAAATCCAGGGCAAAGGGGAACTCGGGGTCTTCATATCCAGGGTCATAGTGGTCGGTGATGGCCAGCTCCTCGACCCCTTTGCGGACCGCGGTTTCAATCATTTCCTCCATAGGCGCATCGCAGTCGTCGGAAAAAGCGGTATGTGTGTGGTAATCATATATTTGCATGTGGAATCATCCTTTCTTTTCTGTGAAACGGCTTCGCGGAGCCGCATGTGGTTTCTGTGAAATCCGCAGAAGATCTTCGGGAATTCACCCCAGATATCCGCAGGAAAGCGAAACATTATGATGTTATCATAAGGGAATTTTGGTGATTTTTCAAGTCCAGTAAGCCAAAAGAAACGCATATTCAGCCCATGTTTTTAATAAAATGAAAAGAATCGACAAGGAGGAGCTATGGCCATTAAAGATGAACTGCTGTTTGACTTTGCCATCAATATGCCCAGGGCGCTGGTCAGCGGCAATACGGTGATTTTGGACAATGTGAAAAAACTAGTGCTTTTGTCCGGAGGACAGATCATTGTGCATAATGGGCAGCGCTTTACATCTGTGGTGGGAAAGAACTTGGTGATAAAAGAACTCAAGGATGAAAGGATGCTGATTACAGGTGATTTGGAACAACTCCAGTTTTACGGAACATTACAGGAAGATAAAGATTGAAGGGTTTCAGATGGATCGTCTGCTGGACAAATGCATGAAAAATCAGATCCAGCTGCGACAAGTGAAATTTGTGAGCGACTTGGAGATCACCCTGCTGATCGAGAAACGGGACTTTAAAAAGTTGAAAAAGCTGGCAAAGAGCAGCTACAAAATCACAGTTATAGAAGAAGGCGGCTACAAACACGGGCTCCGGCGGCTTTGGAAGAAGAAGATCACTATAATAGGCGTCCTGCTGTTGGTGGGATTTTTGTACTACCAGAGCCTATTTATCGTGGAAATCCAAATAGATGGCTACGAAAAGATCGATGAGCCTCATTTGCGGCAGACCCTGGCAGAGGCAGGGCTGTACGAGGGCTGCCGCAAGGACGTTGACTTGAACAAAGTAAAGATCCGGCTCTATGAGAAATATGACGAGATCTCCTGGGCTGGCATTACCTTCAACGGGAACCTAGCGGAAGTTTCCATCGCAGAAGGAGAAAAGCCTGTGAAAACAAAAGTAGAAAAGAAAAAGCCTTGCAGCATCGTAGCGGACAGGGCCGGCTACATCCACAAGATTGTGCCCATCGAAGGACTGCGGGCAGTCAAGGATGGCAGCTACGTGAAAAAAGGAGACGTTCTCATCACCGGGATAGTTCCTTTGCGTAACGTAGCTTATGGGACGGAATCAGAAGGAGAGACGGAAACTTACGTCCACGCAGAGGGAAACGTGGAGGCGAAGATCCCGGAGCACCTGGTATTTTATGGAGAACGGTACAGGCGGATCAAAACAAGAACTGGAAATAAAATATGGGGATTTTCACTCAACGACCACAACTCGGCAAAAGCCATGAACCCTTATGAATCTTCTGTGATCAAAACAAAAAACTTGCTGGACATCGTTCGCCCTTTCCGTCTAAAATTGGACGTGGCATGGGTGGAGGAAGTGACGCTTTCCCAGACAGAAGTCAAGGATGAAGACATGAAAAAGACCGTAAATGCGAAGATCCGGCAGCACGCAAAAGAAAATTTACCGGAAAACGCCCAAATTTTAAATAAAAGTTTGAATTTTTCCCGGGAAAAAAATATAATAACAATAGGAGTGACATTAGAGACTTTGCAGCAAATAGGGAAAGAAGAGGAGATTGCGGTTGATAAACGACAAGGAAAACATAAGAAAGATAACGATCAGCGAAGTGACTGACCGCAGCGAGCTGTTTGGAAACTTGGATGCGAACATCGACATTTTGAAGGAAAATCTGGACGTGGACATGATGCAGCGGGATAATGAATTGATCCTCAGGGGCCGGGATGCGGACAGGGCGGTGGGAATCGCCAAGGAGCTGATGGAAATCATCGCATCCGGTGAAAAGCTGGACCCGCAGAAGATCCGGTACGTCATCGCACTGAGCAAGGAAGGCGTTTCCTACAAGGAAGCCAACATCAACAAGGACATCATCTGCTTCACGCACAAGGGAAAGCCGCTCCGGCCAAAGACGCTGGGACAGAAAAAATATGTGGAAAGCATCCGCGGGAGAGACATCGTGTTTGGCATTGGACCGGCTGGAACTGGAAAAACGTATATTGCGGTGGCGATGGCGGTCCAGGCTTTCAAGAACAAAGAAGTGGAAAAAATCATCCTCACCAGGCCAGCAGTGGAAGCCGGTGAACGGTTGGGGTTTCTGCCTGGGGACATGCAGGAAAAGGTGGATCCTTATCTGCGGCCTTTGTACGACGCTCTCTACGATGTGCTGGGACGGGAAAACGCCCTGCGCTTGAAAGAAAAGGAAGTCATTGAAGTGGTGCCCCTAGCCTATATGCGCGGGCGAACTTTGGACAACTCCTTTATCATTTTGGATGAGGCTCAAAACACCACCAAAGAGCAGATGAAAATGTTCCTTACCAGGATGGGATTTGGCTCAAAGATCATTGTCACCGGGGACATTACCCAGATCGACCTGCCAAGGGGAAAGCGCTCCGGCCTGGTGGAAGCCTCCAAGATTTTAAAGCACACCAGGGGCATTGATTTCTGCCGTTTAAAAGACGTGGACGTGGTGCGGCACGAACTGGTGAAACGGATCATCGGGGCTTATGATCAATATTATCAGGCTCATCCAGAGGAGGTGGAGGAAGAATAAGATGAATATTTTATATGACCCGGAAAACATGCCAGAGAAAACGCTTCTTTCCAAGATGGAGGAAGGTGCTGCTTTGTGCGCCGAAGCTGAAGGGATCCCCGCAGAGCGGGTGGAGGTGAGCCTGACCTTTGTCAGCGGCGAAGAAATCAGAGCCTTGAACCGGGATTACCGGGGCGTAGACAAGGTGACGGACGTGCTGTCTTTTCCCCAGTACGAAGCTCTAGCTGAGATCCCGGGGCAGGGGGAAATTCCACTGGGAGACGTGGTCATCTGCCGGGAGCAGGCGGTGAAACAGGCCCAGGAACTAGGCCATTCCAAGGAGCGCGAGATTGTTTATCTATTCATCCACAGCATCTGCCATCTGTTAGGCTATGACCATTTGGAGGAAGGAGAACGGCAGGAGATGCGAAAGCGGGAAGAAGCGGTCATGTCAAAGATCCAGTTAGAGAGGTGAAACATATGGAATACAAAGAACTATACCGTTTAGCGGACAAAGCAAAGAAAAACGCATACGTGCCATTTTCCCATTTTCAGGTGGGAGCGGCCTTGCTGACAGCGGATGGCCAGGTGTTCACAGGAGTCAATATTGAAAACTCTTCCTTTGGAGCGACCATTTGCGCAGAACGGACTGCGTTCGTGAAAGCCATTTCCGAGGGTCAGCTGCGGTTTACGGCCATCGCAGTGGCTTCCAGCGGCGGAGAAGCACTGCCCTGCGGGATCTGCAGGCAGTTTATGTATGAATTTTGCCCGAATTTAGATGTTATTACAGGAGAAGATGAAAACAGCCTGCGGATGCGGACCTTGGAACAACTGCTGCCGGAAGGCTTTCGATTGGAGAAAGAATGAAATCAGGTTTTATCAGTATCGTTGGCAGACCAAACGTGGGAAAATCCACCCTGCTAAACGCAATTTTAGGAGAAAAGATCGCTATCACAACAGACAAACCGCAGACCACCAGAAATTCCATTCGCGGGATCTATACCAACCTGGGGCAAAAAGACGAAGATTTGCAGATGGTGTTCATCGACACCCCAGGGATCCACAAGCCAAGAAACAAGCTGGGAGGCTTTATGACAGAAACGGCCATCGGCACGTTCAAAGAAGTGGATGCCATTATTTTCATCACAGATGACAAGTTGAGCGCAGGGCCAGGAGACAAATACATTTTAGAGCTTTTGAAGGAAGTGTCCACGCCAAAGATCCTGGTCATCAATAAAATCGACAAGGTGGATCCGAACATGTACAGAGAGATCTACGAGGAGTACGATGAAACCGGCGTATTTTCCCAGATCATAGGCACCAGTGCCACCAGCGGCAGGAATGTGGAAGATGTGATACGGGCTGCGGCTGGCTTCATGGAGCGAGGGCCCATGTATTTTCCAGAAGACATGGTGACCGATCATCCGGAGCGGTTCATCGTCAGCGAGATCATCCGGGAAAAGCTGTTGCTGTACCTGCAGGACGAAGTGCCCCACGGCGTGGCCATTGAAATCGAAAGCTACAAAGAAACGCCTAAAATCACAAGGATCGGTGCTGTGATTTATTGCGAGAAAAAATCTCACAAAGGCATTATCATCGGCAAGGACGGCAGGAAACTAAAGGGCGTGGGAAAAAGCGCCAGAGAAGAGATCGAGGCTCTGCTGGGCACCAAGGTGTTCCTGCAAACCTGGGTCAAGGTGAAGGAAAACTGGAGAGACAGCGATTTCGCCCTTTCCAATTTTGGCTACAAGGAATGATAAAGAGGCAGCAGGATGATCACAGATACCGAAGGAATCGTGTTAAAACAAGTGAAAGCGGCGTATGGACGGCGTATGGTCCTACTTTTTTCCAAAAAATACGGCAAGATCAGCGCAGGGACCAGCATCACGGAGAAGGGACGAAACAAATCGGCTCTGGCCATGCGGCCCTTTACCTATGGAAGGTACGAACTTTTTAAAAACAGGGACAGCTTTCATGTGAACAGTGCGGAAGTGCTGAAAAGCTACTACAAGATCGGGGAAGACGTGGACAAATACATGAACAGCTCCTATATCCTGGAGTTCACGGAAAAAGTTTTGCCTGAAGAGCAGCCTTCCCTAGCCATGTTCAGTCTGATCCTGGATTTTTTCGCTGCCATGGAGAATCGGAAGAAAAGCCACGGAACCTTGGTTTTGGGCTATGAGATCAAGACTCTAAAGATCATGGGGATCATGCCCAGGCTGGAGCAGTGCGTGTGCTGCGACGCATCCTGCGGCAGAGAAAACCCACCCATGTATTTTCATATTGGAGAAGGTGGGGTGGTTTGCGGAAATTGTGGGAAAGAACTTGAAATTCCTGCCAATGATACATTGATTTATCCGCTTAATTTTGGTATAGTAGATATATTAAAGTATTTTTCGGCTCATTCTCTGAAAAATTTCGAGAACCTGGCTTTAGAAGAGAAGGTCCGAAGGCAGCTGCAGACTATGATTAGGCATTATGCGGCATACTATTTAGATATCGGTGAATTAAAAAGCGAAAGCTTTTTAAGGGAGTATTAAATACCAGGAGGTAGTATCATGGAGATTACATTGGAAAAGATTGAACTGGTCAAGGACAGAACAGGTGTGAGCTATGCAGAGGCGAAAGAAGCACTGGAAGCCGCAGAAGGCAGCGTGGTGGATGCGATCATCAGCATCGAAGAGACCATTGATCGGAAAGATAGCAAATCCTTTAGCAAGCAGGGCACCGCAGTTTTGGATAACCTAAAAGATCTGGTCAAAAAAGGAAATGTTTCTAAGATCCTTGTGAAGCGAGACGATGAGGTTGTTCTGAACATCCCCGTGAACTTGGGAATCATTGGGACTGTCATCGCACCATGGGGTGCGGTCTTGGGCGTTGTAGCCGCGTTCGGGTTCAAATGCACAGTGGAAGTGATCAAAGACGATGGAACCATCATCGATGTGAGCGACACGGTATCTGACACAGTAGGATCCGTTGTGGAAAAGGGCAGCGTGGTAGCTGATGAAATGAAAGAAAAAGGCGCAGACCTTTATCAGGATGTAAAGGAAAAGAGCTCTGACATTTATCAGAATGCGAAAGCAAAGGCTTCCGAAGCCATCAGCAAGGTGAAGAAGGACAAGGAAGACATTGATTTTTCAAATTGCTTCAATGAAGATGAAGAAGCGGTCATCGATGATGAAGAGGCAGGTGAACACGCGGCTGACACGGCAGGAGAAAACATCGAAGAGACGAAAGAACCATCAGAAGAAAAATAAAGAAACGGTAGGTAACATACAAGCAATGAATAAAGAAGTGACCATGGACAAAATTACTGCTCTGGCGAAAAACAGAGGATTCGTGTATCCAGGCTCTGAAATTTACGGTGGCCTGGCCAACACTTGGGATTACGGCCCTCTGGGCGTTGAATTCAAAAACAACGTAAAAAAGGCCTGGTGGAAAAAGTTTGTGCAGGAATCAAAATATAACGTAGGTCTGGACGCGGCGATCCTGATGAACCCGCAGACATGGGTGGCTTCCGGTCACGTAGGAGGCTTTGCGGACCCGCTTATCGACTGCAAAGCGTGTAAATCCAGGTTCCGTGCGGACCAACTCATCGAAGAATATCTGAAAAGCGAAGGTATCGAGGATATTGCGGTAGACGGATGGTCCAACGAAAAGCTGGAGGAATTCATCAAGGAAAAGAACATCAAGTGTCCTGACTGCGGAAAAGCGGACTTTACAGGGATCCGCCAGTTCAATCTGATGTTCAAGACCTTTCAGGGCGTGACAGAAGATTCCAAAGCAGAGTTGTTCCTGCGTCCAGAAACGGCTCAGGGCATATTCGTCAACTTTAGAAACGTGCAGAGGACTTCCAGAAAGAAAATCCCCTTTGGCATCGCGCAGATCGGAAAATCCTTCCGAAATGAGATTACTCCTGGGAATTTCACGTTTAGGACCAGAGAATTCGAACAGATGGAATTGGAATTTTTCTGTGCGCCGGGAACAGATCTGGAATGGTTCGCTTACTGGAAAGACTATTGTGTGAACTTCCTGAAATCCTTGGGCATGAGGGAAGAAAACATCCGTCTGCGAGATCACGAAAAGGAAGAGTTATCCCATTATAGCAACGCCACTACGGATATTGAGTATTTGTTCCCATTTGGCTGGGGTGAATTGTGGGGGATCGCGGACAGGACGGATTTTGACCTGAAACAGCATATCGAGCATTCCGGTCAGGAAATGAACTATATGGATCCTGAAACCAATGAAAAATACGTGCCTTACTGTATCGAACCATCTCTTGGTGCGGATCGGGTAGCCCTGGCGTTCCTGGTAGACGCGTACCATGAAGAGGTCCTGACTGACAGCAAAGGAAAGGAAGACGTGAGGACCGTCATGCGCTTCCATCCAGCGCTGGCTCCATTCAAAGCCGCTGTGCTGCCTCTGGCGAAAAAGCTGGCTCATGTGGCTGAGCCGCTCCACGAAGAACTGTCAAAATACTTTAACGTGGATTATGACGCGGCGGGCTCTATTGGAAAGCGGTATAGAAGGGAAGATGAAATCGGAACGCCGTTCTGTATTTGTGTGGATTTTGACACAGAAGAGGACGGTTGCGTGACCATTCGAGACCGAGACACAATGGATCAGGTTCGCGTACCCGTGGATCAGGTCAGAAGCTATATAGAAGAAAAATTGATATTTTAGATGAAGGAGACTGGAAAATGGAAAAGAAGAAATTTGTTTACTCATTTAATGAAGGTTCAAAAGACATGAAAGACCTGCTGGGCGGAAAAGGCGCAAATCTGGCGGAAATGACGAAAATCGGACTTCCAGTGCCATTTGGATTCACAGTTACCACAGAGGCTTGCAACCGTTATTATGAAGAAGGCAAGAACATTGCCGATGACATTGTAGAAGATATTTTCGTAAAGCTGGCTGACCTGGAAAACGTGACAGACAAAAAATTTGGCAGCGTAGAAAATCCACTGCTGGTATCCGTCCGATCCGGTGCGAAGATCTCCATGCCTGGAATGATGGACACTATTCTGAATCTGGGTCTCAATGATCATACAGTAGAAGGTCTGGCGACCCTGACAGAAAACCCAAGGTTCGCTTATGACAGCTACAGAAGGTTTATCCAGATGTTCGGTGACGTTGTCATGGAAATCCCGAAAACCAAATTTGACGCAATCTTTGATTCTAAAAAGGAAAAGGAAGGCTGCGAATTCGATGTGGATCTGACAACAGAGCACCTGAAAGACATCATTGCGGATTACAAGGCTCTGGTCAAGAAAGAAATGGGAAGAGATTTCCCGCAAGAGCCAAAAGATCAGTTGATGGAAGCCATCAAGGCCGTGTTCCGCTCCTGGAACAATGACAGAGCGATCCTGTACAGAGAGCTGAACGACATTCCTGACAGTATTGGTACAGCTGTAAACGTACAGTCCATGGTATTTGGAAACATGGGCGACACTTCCGGAACAGGCGTAGCCTTTACAAGAAATCCGGCAAACGGTGAAAAGAAACTCTTTGGAGAATTCCTGGTAAATGCGCAGGGCGAAGATGTTGTGGCTGGTATTCGCACACCGCAGCCGATCTCCGAAATGGCGCAGGCCTTCCCAGATGTTTACAAAGAATTCACCAGAATTTCAGAACTGTTGGAAAAACACTACACGGACATGCAGGACATGGAGTTTACGGTTGAAAGAAACAAACTTTTCATGCTCCAGACAAGAAACGGCAAAAGGACTGCCGCCGCAGCGGTAAAAGTCGCTGTGGACATGGAAAAAGAGGGCCTTATCGACAAGGAAACGGCTGTTACTAGGCTGGAACCAGCGATGATCGACCAGTTGCTGCACCCGAAATTTGATGAAAAGGAATTGGCTGCGGCTGAAAGGCTGACAAAAGGACTTCCTGCTTCACCAGGAGCTGCCACTGGCAAGATCTATTTCAGCGCTGCGGACGCAGTAGCCGCTGTGGACAATGGAGATCCTGCGATCTTGGTAAGACTGGAAACTTCACCAGAAGACCTGGCGGGCATGGTAGCCGCAGAAGGTATTCTCACCGCAAGAGGCGGTATGACTTCCCACGCTGCGGTCGTAGCCAGAGGCATGGGCAAGTGCTGCGTATCTGGATGTGCGGAAATCAAGGTAGATGAGGAAGCCAAGACATTAGGCGTGGCTGGACAGGTGTTCAAAGAAGGAGACTACATTTCTCTGGACGGAACTGCGGGTGAAGTACTGAAAGGGCAGGTAAAGACTGTTGATCCTGAGCTTTCCGGCGATTTTGGCACCATCATGCAGTGGGCAGATGAAATCAGAACTCTGAAAGTAAGGACAAACGCTGATAATCCGAGAGATGCGAAGCAGGCTGTTGAATTCGGCGCAGAAGGTATCGGTCTTTGCAGGACAGAGCACATGTTCTTTGAAGATGAAAGGATTCCGGCTGTAAGAAGAATGATCCTGGCGGATTCCGAGGTAGAAAGAAGAGAGGCGCTTTCCTTCCTGCTGCCTTATCAGAAGGGCGATTTCAAGGGGATTTACGAAGTTATGGAAGACAGACCAGTGACCATTCGTCTGCTGGATCCGCCGCTTCACGAATTCCTGCCGCACACAGACGAAGAGATCAGACAGCTTTCCGAACAGATCAATGTTCCATATGAAAAGCTGGCCAAGAAGACAGAAGAACTCCATGAGTTCAACCCAATGCTGGGACACCGGGGATGCCGTCTGGCGGTCACTTATCCGGAAATCGCGGAAATGCAGGCAGAAGCCATTATCATGGCAGCCATTGAAGTAAGAAAAGAAAAAGGCCTGGATATCACCCCTGAAATCATGATCCCATTGGTGGGCATGAAGAAAGAACTGGCTGATGTAAAGGCAACTGTTGTGAAAACCGTAGAAAAAGTCATGGAGCGTGAAGGCGAGAAATTCGATTACCTGGTAGGAACCATGATCGAGATTCCAAGAGCTGCTCTGACAGCTGACGAGATTGCGGAAGAAGCGGAATTCTTCTCCTTTGGCACCAATGACTTGACGCAGATGACCTTCGGCTTCTCCAGAGATGACACAGGCAAGATCATCAAGGAATACAGAGACAAGGGAATCTTTGAGGAAGATCCGTTCCAGTCCATCGATCAGACTGGCGTGGGTCAGCTGGTGAAGATGGCGGCTGAAAAGGGTAGAGCCACAAGGCCGAACATCAAGCTGGGGATCTGCGGTGAGCACGGCGGCGAACCGAAATCCATTGGATTCTGCCATAACATCGGACTCCAGTATGTATCCTGTTCACCGTTCAGAGTGCCAATCGCAAGATTGGCGGCAGCACAGGCGGCTATATCACAAAGATAGGCGAAAACCATTCTGGACTTTTACCATAAGTTTTGAGGAAGCACAGGCTTTCCGCAGAGCGAGTGGCGGCTATCTTAGAAAAAATCAATGGGAAGATTTGACCGTTGATGTTTATATCTAAATAATCATAAGCGTATCATTAGAAATAGTGGTACGCTTATTTTTTTGACCTAATTTGCAGCTTTGAACATTCTGCCATTCGTCTATATAATGAAATCAAAAAAGGATGGTGGATTTTATGAGAGAAAAGAAAAGTCATTTTTATGTGGACAGTGGGGAACGGAGCATTTTGCTACATAGCCTTGTGGAACTGAAAAACCAGCTCATACAGCAGGGCAAATATGGAGACTGCGTTGACGAGCTTATCTTCAAGGTAGCCAACGCCCCGATAAAGAAAGTGAAAATCGAATATGTCTAAGGCACATCACCATGAAGCCGCTTATTCTTATTGATTTTAAGAGTAGGCGGCTTTTTTGCGTCCTGCGTCCTCTGGTACAGTTACATAGCCGCCTTGACAAAGCGGCTAAATCTATGCGAAAGGAGGACGCACCCTATGTCAAATTGCAAAGTGATTGCTTTAACCAATCATAAAGACCAACTATTAAAAGTCAATAGGCACTTAATACAGGGTCTTTAAAGGCGGCGACCAGGGCGGCTTGAAAAATGGCTTTCCGCAGGTATGGGGATCCGCGCTTGCTCATTACATTGTGGGTCGCTTCAAATTCGCCGGATTGTGTGACAGTGGCGTCAAGCCCGGCAAAAGCCACCAGTTTTCTGGGACTGTCAAATTTAGACATGTCACCGATTTCGCTGATGATGGCAGCTCCTGTGACACTGCCTATTCCAGTAATGGGGGATTCCAGCTTTTCCATGACGCCAGCAATTTCGGCTTCCGTTTCTTTTACCTGTTGTTCAATAAAGGAAATCTGTTCGATCAGCGCTTTGAGCTGAAAGGTGAAGCTGTTTTTGGCAAAAGTGACGCCAAAGGAACAGGACGCGGTAGCCTTTAACTGCTCCGCTTTTGCAGCACCGACCTGCCTGCGGCTGAGCTTTGCCAGCAGTTCTGCAAGGATTTGCGATGAAACCGCCTCAAAATCAATGGGCGAAGAAAACTAGAGAAGGATTTCTTTTGAGGTCTTGCCAAAGATATCAGAAAAAATGGACTGGCATTCCGGGAAGACCTGATCCAGCACACAGACAACCCGCAGGAAGTCGCCACGATGGATGACAACAAGAAGCAGCTCCTAATGGACATCTTCTAGGAGATGAACGAAATCAGCTCCCGCACCGAGAGCAAGACCGAAACCCAGATAACCGAGAGCGATGACGGTCACGGGAACACCGTGGAAACGGAAAATACCGTCACCCAGACCTACCTCTATATCACCGTGAGCCACAAGACCGCCGAGGAAATGGTGGACAAATATGGCTTCAACGACGAACAGCGGCAGCAGCTATCGGAATTGCTTGCCGAGGAAAACAATTCTCTCTGGTCTGCAGTGCTTTGCGGCATCACCATCGGGGACGGAGAAATCATCACCGTGGCTCTGCCGCAGGTGGGCAACGCAGGCAGCGGAGCTACCCTGTCAGGAGCAGCTCTATCTACGGTTACAGCATCCCTGCCTATTAAAATCGGGCAAAAGAAAAACAGAGGGGCTTATTCCTCTGTTTCCTCTTTTGCCTTACATAGCCCGTTTACAGTTGCTTCTATAACGGAAAGCTCTCTATCGTCTAATCTGTTGAGCTTTGCGTCTAAGCGTCTGCGGACAGAACTCTTTTTGACTTCCTTATCTGGGAAAATGTACTCGTCAACCGACACATCGAACATCGTAATAAGTTGAATAAACAGCTCGATGCTCGGATACTGCCCCTCGTTTTCGATAGATTGGATGTGTCTGGGAGCATAGACGATTATTCCAGAAAGTTCTTCTCTCGTTATCCCTCTGGCTTCACGGGCTTTCTTGATAGCCTGTCCTATCGGCGTAAAATCGAAGTCAAAATGATTGTTTCTTTCGTCCATTAGCTCACCACCTATACTCTGAAAATCTTACTCTTATATTTTACAGAGATGTGGCTTCTAATTAAGCGATGTGAAATCTCTTGTAATAGGAAATATAATCTCTTGTCATAAGAGGTGAAAATTCATATTTGCACACTTGATATAGTTCGTTTAAACGGCTATACTATATATAGTACACAGTGGGAGGCCAGTTATGTTTGAATATATGACGGCACAGGAAGCCGCAGAAAAATGGAATGTATCGCTTCGGTGGGTGCAGCGGTTATGCAAGGAAAATCGTATTGAAGGCGTGTTGAACATAAATCGGGTATGGCTTATTCCTAAAGATACCAAAAAGCCTGCTGATGCCCGAAGAAAGAAAATAAGAAATTGACTGATTTTTGACTTTTAGATTTTATTATTTATTAGACTGGAGGTTTTTATTATGGCGTATAAAATACTCATTATTGATGATGAAAAAATGCTGACTGAATTATTGTCAAGCCACTTGCAGGATTGTGGATATGAGACTTTTGTAGCGGAAGATGCGGAGCAGGCAATATCAATGCTGAATACATATTCAGATTTAATTTTGCTTGACATCAACATGCCCGAAATGGACGGATTGGAGCTATGCAAGATTATCCGTAATAATGTCACCTGCCCTATTTTGTTTTTGACAGCTCGGATTACAGAACAGGACAAGGTAAACGGTTTGCAGGTCGGCGGCGATGACTACATAACCAAGCCTTTTAGTTTACAAGAATTGACCGCAAGGGTGGCGGCTCACCTGCGGAGGGACGAGAGAAGCAAGTGTACTCCTAAAATCGTATCTTCACAAGGCTTAATTGTAAATCTTGCTGAACGCAAAATTTTTTATGGAGAAAGGTCGCTGAACTTATCAAATCGTGAATTTGATATTGTCGAGTTTCTGATGAGTAACGCTAACCAGATATTTGATAAAGAACGGATATACGAAGCCGTATGGGGCTTTAATGCTGAGGGCGACAGCAATGTTATAAAAGAGCATATCCGAAAAATCAGAAATAAAATGACTGAAGCTACGGGCAAGGAATATATAGAAACAATTTGGGGGATGGGATATAGATGGAAAAAATGAAGAAAGTAAAATCTATTAAAAGTGCATTTATCTGGACGGTTGCTATTACACTGATAATTGTTTTTACATCCTCTGCTTTGACAATTTATATCTGTTACCGTGTGCAGAAGAATATCCTCCCCGAATCACAGGAAATTTGGCTGCATACACAGACTATTATGGTAGATGGGACGGTATCTGAGGCAAAGCAAAGATTGATACTTGATGAACCTTCTAAAGTGTCTATACTTACCCCCGCTAAATCGGAAGAAGAAAAGTTAGGGGATACAGAATTTACAATAGAGAGAATAGAATCCAGCTTCTCCACACTTCGCCCAAAACAACAGTTACTATATAGAGCAATAAGCATTTCTATGGTAGGGCTTCCTTTTATCTATTCAGTTATAGGAATCATGTTATGTGCATGGTGGTTTTATAGGAAAAAGCTATCGCCGCCAATTCAGGTTCTTGCAGATGCAACAAAGCATATAAAGGGGCAAGACCTTGATTTTACGGTTGCTTATAACAGTAACGATGAATTAGGCAGGCTCTGCACAGCTTTTGAAGAAATGCGGCAAGCTTTGTATGATAACAACCGACAGCTATGGAATATGATTGAGCAGCGGAGAATTTTACAGGCATCAGTGGCACATGACCTCAGAAATCCGATTGCGATTATAGAGGGCTATGTCGAATATATGCAGCAATGCTTTACAAATGGAAGTCTGAATGATGAGAAATTGCAGCATACACTATCCAACCTTGCGATAACCTCAAAACGACTTGAGCGTTATACAGATTATATTCGTGATTTGAATACCATTGAAGAAACCGAAACAAAGTATTCTGTTGTTCAGTTACCAGATTTTTTAAAAAATGCTACAGAAAGCCTTTCACTTATTGCAGGACAACATAGCCTGGAGATTGAATATCATTCTACCGTATCCGAATGTCAAGTAAAATTAGATGAGCAAATATTTTACCGTATTGTTGAGAATATCTTTTCTAATGCCATTCGATATGCTAATAGCAAAGTGAGTTTCCTATACACATTTATTGATGATGTACTTACTATAACCATTACAGACGACGGCAAAGGATTTTCAAAGGCAATGCTCCGCAAAAAGAATACCTTTCTTTATTCTGAGGATAAAACGGGTGAACATATGGGATTGGGATTGGCTACAAGCCGTGTCCTTAGCCAGAAACACGGCGGATGTTTAAAACTTTCAAATGTTACTCCGAGTGGAGCTTCTGTAACAATTAAACTTGCAGTCAACAAAGTGGGGTGATATTTTTATTGGAGTAAAAAGTGATTGGCAAAGAATCAAATCAAGATTTATTTTGGAGGAATTGAAATGGATAAAAAAGTATATGGGTAATTTATGCGATTTATAGATTTGTTGCAAAATAGATACTATTTATTTGATACCTTTTCCCATTTATCGAGCAACATAAAAAGTAAGACACATAACGCAGAACCAGCAGGCTTGTGAGAAATCACAGTTGGATGGTATTCCGTAAGGATATTGTTTTTTCAAAGACTAAATGATATGATGCTATGTAGACAATGTGGCTTTAGGGCTACGCTGTTTTGATTGTATTGATGGCAAAGGTGACTTATGTAGGCAACACCTCAATGGAGATAAGAGTAGATACTTATGTGGAAGACTTTCAGGGAACAAGAAAACTAATCAATCGGGCATATTTGACCTTGGTGGCAGTAGATTCCAATAATGTTCCCAGGAAGGTGCCAGCCTTTTTGCTTGTGATATAGGAAATTCCTCCGGATTTCTATATCACAAAAAGCCCTCCGGGCAGGATGCGCAGAGAGCATTCTTTTTTTTCTGAGGTTGAAAAAGCAGAATGGGAGACAGCAAAGAGGAGGAAGGAACTGAGGATTCAGCGCCAGAAAGAAGGATTTTGCTCAATGGAAATCCGTTTTGTGTGGTGGATTTATATCATCAGTAAGAGAAATGCAAATCCTGGATTGCCAGGATTGTGAGAAGTTGTAGGAGGTATAAGAGGATTATGAGTTTTTGGGAGCTTTTCAGCAGTAATACCGTTGGTTTGGCAATAAGCGTGCTATTTATGCTCTGGATCTCTATGTTACTTTTGGGGCGAAAACCATATCAAATAAGAGAGCGCAAAGTGAAAATAATTGCTTGTACTATATTATTTATCTGTGTCTGGGCATTGATAGGGACAGTTTTTTATAAAGTAGGTATCTTTAGATGGAGGTATAATGCAGGACAAATCTTGTTTACCTATATGGGAATGACAGGAGCAATGTCTTATTTATATTTTCTCTATCGGGAAAATCTGCTGACTTGTTGGATTTCGGCTGTTTTTTTAGAAATGTTGGAATCTTTTGCAGTACATATAGGAGTTTTTTTTTCACCTAATATGACTTTTCATTTGGACATTTTGGGAGAACGGTTAATATATTATTTTTTTCTGTATGTATTAACACCACTCATAGAGATTATCTGGGTGCTGCTTCTATATAAAACTGGAGTTGGGAAAATGTTCCGACTGTGGATTGAACGGAAAGAATCGAAAAAGGTAAGTATTATTTTTATCAGTTTATACCCAATTTTGTCTGAAATACTTTATTATATGGTGCAAATAGGAGAACGAGTTGGTAACGATAATGCAGTCGTTTCTCTGTTATATCTACTGATTGTTTTTATTATTTTCGGTTATGCAGGGCGTCAGGAAATGCAAAAGAAGCAAATTCAGACTCAGCAGATTAGTATGCAGCAGCAAAATGCTTATATTGAGAGTTTAGAAAAACTGCAGAGTGAAATGCGAAGATTCCGTCATGATTATAAAAATATGATGTCTGGCATGTACCTTCAGGCAAAAGAGGGAAATATGGAAGCAGTGCAGAATTTTATCCAGGATATGACAAGTGATTTTGATTATCAGGTAGGGGAACAGATACGCAGATTGACACAGCTTGGAAATATTCATATGCTTGAGGTAAAAGGGCTACTGTTGGGGAAAATAGAAAAAATGCAGCAGGAGCAGATTTCCTGTGAACTAGAAGTATTGCATCCATTTGATAGGACGCGGCTGAGAACGACTGACTTGTGCAGATGCCTGGGGATACTGATTGACAATGCTATAGATGAAGTACAAGGAAAAAAAGATAAGAAGCCAAAACCGCAGATACATATTATGATTAGCAGCCAGGAAGAATGCACAACATTTCAAGTAAGAAATCCATTGTATTCAAACATTGATTTTCACAAGATTTGGCAGCAAGGTTATTCTACCAGAGGGGCGGACAGAGGAATTGGCCTTGCAAGTTATAAAAGTATTTTACAACATTATGAAAATGTCTTCTCTCTAACAACAATCAGGGATGGCTATTTTATTCAGGAGTTAAAGATACAGGAATAAGAAATGTTAAAAATTGTGGAGGAAAAAATATGCTTCCAATTTATATTTGTGAAGATGATGCGATGATACTCGCTACACAGAGAAAGTTTTTAGAAAAACAAATTATGATGGAAGGTTATGATATGCAGATTGCTCTGTGCAGCAGGCATCCCCAGGAAATTATTGAAGCGGTGGCAGCGGATCCAAAGAGAGGAATTTATTTTCTGGATGTGGAGCTTAAGGATGAGCCGATGGATGGATTTATGCTGGGACAACAGATTCGAAAGTTTGATACCAGAGGTTTTCTAATCTATGTGACTTCCTTTCCAGATCTGGCATTTGAGACATTTCGTTATCACCTGGAAGCGCTGGATTATATAGTAAAGGGCAATTCTGAAAAAATGCTGACTGGAATGCACAAAAACCTTGCGATCATTACTGAGCGGATGTGTAAGGAGCAAGGAGAGCAAAAGGAATACTTTACAGTAAAGGTGTTGGATATTGTCAAGCATGTTCCAGTGGATGAAATTATGTTCTTTGAGACAAGTGTCCGTACACACAGAATAGAACTTCATGCGAAGAATGACTGTATTGATTTTATTGGCAGCATGCAGGAGTTGCAAGAGCAGTTTAGGGAGCATTTTTTAAGGGTTCACAGGTCATATCTGGTCAATGTAAATAAGATTCAGGAGTTAGATTTAAAGCATCGGGAAATTCTTATGGATAACGGAGAAAAATGTCTGTTTTCTAAAAATATGAAGGGGGAGTTGTTGGGTAGAATTTAGATGACAGCGTTTAACAAGCCATTTCAGGCAATATAGTATATCATTCAGGCAGAACTCAGCATAAAGGTGATAAAACATGATACGATACTTCCATCATAATTACTCTGCGATAGAAAAACAGGGCAATTATAAAGAAAATATTTAGAAAGAGGGTTATGTTATGGAACAAAATGTATTGCTGGATTTATCACATATTTCTAAGCGCTATAAGACGGAATTGGCGCTTAAGGATATCAATATTACGCTTCATAAAGGCGAAATTCTTGGATTTTTAGGGCCGTCGGGCGCTGGAAAAACTACCACGATTAAAATAATCACAGGACAGTTAAGGCAAACATCTGGAGAGGCGAAAATTCTTGATACAGATACGGTTAATATTGATGAATCAATTTATGAAAAAATTGGCGTGGTTTCTGATCAAAGCGGAATTTATGAGAAAATGACAGTATGGCAGAATTTAAGTATGTTTGCAAAAATATGGCGAGTTCCCAGTGTAAGAGTGGAGGAAGTCTTACATCAGGTGGAATTGTATGAACATCGTAAAAAGCCGGCAGGTAAACTTTCCAGAGGGCAGACGCAAAGACTTGTTTTGGCCAGGGCAGTGCTTCATAAGCCAAGAATTTTATTTCTTGATGAGCCGACAAGCGGATTAGATCCATCGACTGCGGTATCTATTCATAAAATGTTGTTGGGACTGAAAGAAGAAGGTATGTCAATTTTTTTGACTACACATAATATGGAAGAAGCCACAAAACTTTGTGATAGAGTTGCGCTTTTGTATCAGGGGAAAATTGTCGAGTGTGGATCGCCCAAAGAACTTTGCCTGAAATATAATCAAAATAAAAAATATCATCTACTTTTGAATAATCAGGAAGAAGTCGTCTTAGAGCAAAGTCCTCAAAATATTGCAAAAATTTCAGAATGGATGCAGAGAGATGAAATACAGTGTATTCATTCTTGTGAGCCAACATTGGAACATGTATTTTTACAAGTAACAGGGGCATCCCTTGGATTAGCCAGTATGTGAGAGGAGTTTTAATATGGATAATATTAATAAATTAACAGCAGTTGCACACATTAAATGGATTTGTATCAGCCGCAATACAGCGATTATGATCGGGCCGCTTCTAACCGTGGCGATGGTATGGATGGTCAAAATTTTATATAGCATCAATTCGGGAGGTGATTTATCACCCATTCTGGTGTCTTTGATCCTGAGTTTGGGAATTTCCCTTAATTTGTGTATGGATGGATTCCTGATGGTAGGGACTGCCATTGCAGAAGAGAAAGAGAAACATACGTTACGGGTCTTAATGACGTCATCAGTCACTGGAATGCAGTATTTTATCGGAAGTATTCTATTTCCATTTGTGTTGATGAATATAATCAATATTGTGGTATTGGTGATTAGTGGTATTTCTATGAGCCAGGTATCTGTCGTGGCTTTCTTACTGGTCAGTGCGGTAGCCTCTCTGATTAGTTGTGTAATGGGAATGATTGTTGGTCTCTGCGCCAAAAATCAGATGAATGCAAATTTGATTTCTTATCCATTGGTGATCGTGTTGATGATGATTCCAATGTTTGGAAATGTTTCCGAAAAATTACACCATATCTCAGGGTTTTTATTTACTGGAGTGTTGACAGAGATGGCAAGTGGATTTGCAGAGGGAATGTCATATACGTTAAAACCTCTGGACATCGCAGTGCTTATCGGAGAATTAATCATTAGCATTCTTGTATTTTTAGTACTTTATCGAAGAAATGGATATGAAAAAGACTGATGCAATTTAGACAGGGTAATTTTAGGTCAGTGATGTAAAAATACCAGGATAATACAGATTAGAACTTTTGCTAAACATGACACTGGATAAGGACAAAACTCAAAAATATATTCAACTTTACTTGCCGAAAGAAGACATCTTTACCAAAATGGCTTTTTCGGGATGTCCACAGGGATAGCGAGCATCGGATTGCGTCAGCCGCAATCCGAATTGTGAAGTCTTTTAGGAATTTGTGGCACTGTTTCAGATAGTCCAGATGCTGCTGTCCCCATATTCCTATTGAATGTTCTTCTTCGGCGGGTACAGTCAAGCGTGGTATTAAGTAATCTTCTTGCTGTTCATATTCGCCGCTTAATCTCTCAAAAATTGATTTTGCCATTTTGCAATTCTTCCGTATGATTTGAATTTGCCTACAATTCAATCATTCTGGCTGATTACAAAGTCTTTGGATTTAACATCCTTATGGAATCCCACCCTTTGTTGGTTTTTCTTATGTAATTTTCTATTCCTTGACCGCATTTTGACATTTGGCTTTTATAATTGAAATACATCAAACATGACAGGAGGATAAGCAATGCGAAAACGAATATTATCATTAGTTATGATTTGCGGCTTGCTATTCACTACGACAGCTTGCGGAAATTATAACATAGAGGACGGAAAAGCTCCCCCGCAAAACACGGAAGAAAATCCATTCACAAAATCAGAGGAAGATGGCTCTTTAGGTTTTCTCAGCCACGAGGAAGCGAGTCCCACCAGAGCGGATGACCAGAGTGTTTTACCGTATGAGTATAACGGCGGAGAATTTACCTTGGACTATCAGTTTGTATCAGAGGGGAAATTGGATAACATAGGCTTCCTGCTCTTTTTGGACGGAAAGCCACAGGCATACAAGGTGAATGATACGAGGGCGGAATATGAGTATCTCCATTGTTTCCAAACATCAGAAAAACACGAAGAAAAATTTTCGTTTGTGTTTACACCGAACACGGGGAAAAAAGGTGATACTTTAAATATTACAATCATGAGCATTACCAATCCCGCTTTCCAACCCGATATGAAAGAAACATCAAGTTACGGCTGGTATCACCAACACTTTGAAAGAGTGCTGAAACTGCATTTTAATGAGGATGCTCCAGACAGCGATATCTTTTATGGAGAAAGTGAAAATATTTTTCGTGATGTCAGCGTTGCAGAAGAAAAAATTACTTCCGCTTTTATTGAAAATGAGCTTGTGAAAAACGGTTGGGATGGAATTACTATGGATACATTGGATAGCGGCGTTTATTCGACTATTTCATATGATGGCGAATTAGTGTATGACAATATCAATCTTACCAATAAAGATACACTTACAGTGCGTTATACGATTTGCGGAACGCCGGGTACAAGGTATGGCATATCATTCTTCTTAAATCATAAGCCCATATCGTTTGATAAAGTGATTTCATACGATGCAACATTAAGCAAAGGAAATATGTGGATAATTGAAGCCATCATAGACACCTCTAAATTAGATGACTTCAATACTTTCTATGCGGTAGCCGTTGCTGCAAGCAATGATTGTTCTACAAATAAGACAGGCTCAATTTTGCTTTATAAGGAGGACTGAAAAATGAAAACGAAATTCATGTGCATGATGCTGATACTTGCTTTTGCTCTTAATCTGTCAGCCTGTGGTAACAGTTCGGAAAAAACAGGAAGTGAAAGCAGCGATAATAATACGAAGATTGGAACAGTTAATGACTCGGCTTTCTCTGGAAAGATCAGCGGCTGTTATTATGCCGATGGCAATCGGATTATTGTTGCAGCAGATAAGCTCTATCTTTATGATACACAAAAAAGCGAGATTATAGCAAGTGCGGATATTTTTTTGAATGAGTTATGTGTGCAGCCTTATTCGGACGGGTATTTCATTGTCGGTGAAGAAAATAGCAGTGGCAGCACGGGTTCATTTGCAACGGCACAAAGCAGTAATGGAGTAAAAGGATACCTATTGAATAAGGATTTTGTTGTTGAGAATACGATTTCCTTTAGTGGGCTGTTAAATGATGATTCTGTCCTCCAAATGACGAGTGTCACCATTTCACAGGACGGAAAACAGATCGCTTTCGGCGGATTACAAGGACTTTATCTCTATGATACTTCTTCCCAAAAGGTACATGCCATTCTGAACTATTCCGAAAATGGAAGGGCAAATAATATGCAGATTGTAACTATGGATAGTCTTGCATTTACAGGAGATAAAACTTTAACTTATGTAGGCATGGGAATAAGCTCTAATGGCGGGGATGGAGTTTCTGTTTATGGAACAGTATCCACAGACAATGCAAGTCTTAGTATCACGAAAAAAGCCGACTATGAAGTGGATGTTGAAGAAGTGCAAAAGGGCGGAAACTTACTTGTCATGCCCCAGAGCTTTAACAAAAATAATGGAACGCTGCTAATGATTGATACTGCATCTAATACAGAAAAAAAGATTACATTCTCAAGCAGCAGCGAAGGAAAGGACGGGGTTTTCTGCTCTGAGCAAGGTAAATATGTTGCTACTTCCATTTTGGGAGAAGCAAGCGTAACAATTAATATTTATGATACAGCATCGGGAAAGGTTATCCATACCGAAACGGTCAAGGACAACAACAGTACTTATTTTCAGCGTGTCCCACAGATTTTAATTTTGGATGGATCCGGCACCTGTATCGTTGTGCTTGGGCGAGGTATTGGCGAGGTAAGCACCTTGATAACAACATTTGGCTTTAAGAGGTAATTATCTATGAAAGTATCATTTCAGAATGTTTCAAAACAATATAAAGGTAAATATGCCCTAAAGAATTTTACCACTGAACTCTCGGAGGGCGTCTATGGACTTTTAGGAGCTAACGGCGCAGGAAAAACAACGCTGATAAATATATTTGTCGGCATTTTGGGCAGCGATAATGGAACTGTTTTGATAGACGGTCAAGATGCAAAAAAAATGGGCAAAGACTTTTTATCAAAAATCGGATATATGCCGCAATACCCTATCTTCTATCGGGATTTTACGGTAATGGATTTCCTGTTATATATGTGCGCATTAAAGGGAATCCCTGCGGAACAAGGAAAAGAACGGGCTTTTAGGCTTCTGGGCATTGTCAATCTTTTCGATGCGAAAGATAAAAAGATTGGCGCTCTTTCTGGTGGTATGCGGCAGAGAGTCGGCATTGTCCAAGCAATGTTAGGCGACCCTAAAATCCTTATTTTAGACGAGCCTACAGCAGGACTTGACCCAAGTGAACGCATCCGCTTTCGCAATTTGATTTCACAGTTTGCACAGGGACGGACGATTTTGCTGGCTACCCATATCGTTTCTGATGTTGAGTGTATTGCAAAAGAGATTATTATTCTCAAAGAGGGCACTTTGATTACGCAAGGAACTACCGACGTATTAGAACAGAGTATCTATGGTAAGGTGTGGGAAGTGACAACAAGCGCCAAAGAGTCTGCCTGCCTTAGCAACAAATATTATGTCAGTAATATGAAGCAGCAGGGCGAAAATTTTTCAGTGAGGATTGTAAGCGATAGCTCGCCCGCAACAAACGCAGTAAAAGCTCCCCCTAACTTGGAAGATGTATTTCTATACTATTTTGGAGAGAAAAAATGACACGCTTAATCAGATATGAATTTTACAAATTGTTTTGCAAGCGGTCAATACTTGTTGTATTTATTCTGTTCAGCGTAATAAACCTGTTCAAAATAAATAATGAATTTCATTCCTATTCCTACTTGGCAGACGGGAATGACAGCCGCAGTTGGAACAGCGTGTATTGGCAGCTCTATGAAAAATATCGTGGAGAGATAACTACCGATAAAATCAACAATCTTCTTGACCTATATCAGCCGTTAGCAGATGCTACGGCTGATATGACGGCAAGCACAGACACAGATGACCCGAATACGATGACGGGAAATGTATATAGTGACGAAAACATCTTAGAAAAATACTATGTACAGCCTATGGAATATTTCTATAATTATCGGACTTATGCTTCGGAAGTGGCAAAAAAGGCAAAAGAAAATGCTGCATTTTACAAGGAACAAGGACTTAACTTTGAAGTGCGTAAAAACAGCGTTATTTACAATCTTTATTCTGGACGGAATATACCAGCTTTTGCCTATCAGGAAATGTATAACTATTATATGAACTATGATTTTTCAAATATATTGGTTTTGTTTCTTTGTTTATATGGGATTATCAGCACTTTCGTCTATGAAAAGGAAACGCAGATGGATATGCTGTTACTGACGAACCCTAATGGCGGTAAAAAAACCGTATTAGCTAAAATTGTTGTAGTTACTTTATTTGTAATAAGTGTTGTAATATGGTTTTCTGTACTGGATTATCTTGGATTTTCCTTTTCATTTGGAACAATGGAGGGATATAATCTTCCTTTGTATGCCATCAGCAATTTCAGTACGGCTGCGGTAAACTGCAATTTGTGGCAATATGTAGTTCTATCCGCAATTACAAAAGCAATCGGCATATGGACTATGAGTATGGTATTCCTACTGATTTCCATGTTTTGGCATAACGCTCTTATCCCATTTGTCGCTGACTTTGGAGCAGCCTTATGTTTGATTATTACAGGTGCGTCACAGAATTATTCAAGCAATATTTGGCTAAAGATAATAAACCCATATTCGCTGCTCACTAACCGCATTCTGTTCGGTAAGACTGAATTTATCGGTTTTGCGGGCTATCCAATACAAAGTTTTTTGGCAGCTATTATTTTTGCCGTAATAGTGGGAATGGCTGTAATAACGGTAATGGTTATACTTTCTAAAAAGAACTGCCATTACCGAGACAGGAGGATAAAATGTCTGGATTCATGTACGAAATAAAAAAGATAATGCTCCACCAAAAGGGGCTGCTCTATATCGTCATTGTCCTATTGTTTGGAACTGTATGGCTTGTTGCATCAGACAATCCTTATAATAGTGCATTGGAACAGTACAAAAGTGAATATGAATGGTATCTTGATAAGGTAAATGGATACTGTACCGATGAATCTTCTCTTTATCTGGAACAGGAAGCAGAGAGAATTGCAGACGCCAAGGAGAAACAAAATTATCTTTTGGAAAGCTACTATGATGGCAAAATCAGTGAAAGCGAATATAAGAAGGAGAGCCAGGAAATTGGAAAGGTTCTGGAACATCAGAACGGATTTGAGGTCGTTTATCAGCAATATCTCTACATCTGCGAAAATGCTGAAAACCGCTATTTTCTTCAAACGAACGGATGGACGGGGCTTCTTGGCAGAGGTACGCTCAATTTTGTCCTGTTCCTTGGCATTTTGCTTTTGGTTACGCCCGTATTCTGTTCCGAGTATAGCTGCCAAATGGACGCATTGATTTTGACCTCAAAAGAGGGGCGAAAAAGCTCTTTGCATAAGCTGCTCATTGTGATTTCGGGCGTCCTCTTGATGTGCGTAAGCATATCGCTCATTGAATACGGATTTTACAGCCTCAAATATGGACTGCCTAATGGAAATTATCCCATCCAAAGCCTTAGTTACTTTGCAGGCAGCAACAAAAGCATAACTTTATTCGAGGGATATGTATATATAGGATTGCTCCGTCTTTTTGGCAGCGTGTTTTTAACAATACTTCTTATGTTTATTTCTGTTTTGGCGAAAAAATATGCGGTGACCCTGCTTGCAGGTGCAGTATCGGTCATTATTCCCTATGTAGGTCTATCCAAAACAATTATTTACCGTCTGCCGTTGCCGTTGCCATTTCTGCTCGGAACAGACTTTTTTGCAGGAGATATTGTTTCAAGTGATGCTTTTACAGGTGATGAGAAAATTGTTTTTGCAGAGATTAATACTATTACACTGCTGATTTTGTTTTCAGTATCCGTATTCTTATGTATTTTGGCTGCCGCTTGGATTTTACGGAGCAATTCTAACAAATGGCAAATGAAAACAAGGAAAATGCGAAATGTACCGACTCTTGCTATCATACTTAGTTTCGTATTGACAATGACAGGATGTTCAGATAACGGAAAAAGCCAGAATTTTATTTATAATTCATCGGCGGAATATGATTGTATGGGCTATGAAATAACACAGGACGCAGAAACTTTTGATTATTATCTTAAAAATGCTTCCACGGGAGAAATGCTTCATTTAGTACGCTCACCTATGTTTGGAGCGTTTTCTGATGAAGAAAAGGTATGTGCGTTTTGTGTATGTTCACCATATCTATATTATACGACATCGGTTACGGAAAGCTATGTGAATCGTGTCGGAAACTATAACAGCAGTATAACAAAGGTGTCGGTGATAGAACTTAATTTAGATACCTTTGAAGAAAAAATCGTTTTTGAACAGATTACAAATTCTGGTCGCTCCCTCTTTGGCATTGATTATGAGACGGGTGATAAATGGAAGTTTTTAGAGTTCCATTACGATTTTTTCATAAATAATGACAGCATATTTTTCATTGGCAATGATGGTATAACAGAAGTAAACCGTTTCACGAAAGGCATTACAAAACTTGACATCCCTACAAGTGGAAATATCTCATTCGATGGAGAAAACATTTTTTACAAAAACGAGCAATCGGTTTTAACAAGGTATCATGTTCTAAGCGGCGAAACTTTTACTTATGAAAAAGTAGTTGCGTATGATTTCTGTATTGATGAGCAGTCGATTTATTATGTATCCAGAACAGACGGAAGTCGTGTATATTCCTGCAACAAGGATGGGAACAACAAAAGATTGATTAGCGATACGTCCGCAATGTCGGTTACTTGTGATGCTGGCAGCATTTATATATTAGCAAAAGAAAGCAGGGAGAACATCGTTTTATCAAAAAGTCGTTGAGCAATTCCTAATTCGTGACTGTTTTTTGACTTTCCTATGAGAAATTATGTTTTGAAAGAGGATAAGGAACAAATGCAACAATGAATAAGAAAAAAGCTCAAACGACTTATTATTGCTTATCTACTAAGGGCAATCGTTATACTGATACCAATTATAATGATTATACTTATGGTTTGCGGTTGCCTTTACATATATGACAAATTTACAAATGAAGCTGATATGATAGATATATACGCAGACAATGACACAACTCCTGTTACTTCGGCGAAGTACAATATACCAGAGTTTTGCGTGGTCATAGATGCAGGACACGGCGGAAGTGACGGAGAAACTGTCAGCGGAGAGGTTATAGAAAAGGATATTAACCTTTCTGTTGCATTGAAGTTAAAAGCTATTCTAGAGGATAACAATATAGAAGTTGTCTTAACCAGAAGTTCTGACGAGAATATAAGCCTTGCTCAGCGTACCTCTATTGCAAACGAATTCAATGCAGATTTCTTTATCAGCCTTCATTGTAATTACTATGAAGATGATGCTCGGATAGCAGGCTTGGAATGTTATTACAACAGTCCAGACGCAGCGGTAGTAAAACCCGTAGTAGAATTAGAAAAGATACCATTTTAAAAAACTATCCCCTCTACTGTCCAAAGTGCAAGCAGGAAGTTTTGATTGAAGTCAAGGATTTACAAGTAACCGTCATCAAAGAGCCAGACGCATAAGACGCAGAGCCGATGAACAAGTGAGCAATCACAGTTTATCGGATCTGTTCTTTATATAGCCATAAATAGGACAAGCCCACCGAATAAAAAAACGATGTTTCGATGAGCCGATTTGTTATGCTCTGAACACTCTCCGACTTCGCTTTTTGAAGTTTGGAGGGATTTTTATTGCTTGTAGGCAGTAGCTTCTATTTACATATACCATACCGAGGATGGGCGGATAACCTATTAAAAAAATCCCCGCCAACACATGGGGGCTTTGCACCTCAAAAATAGAAGCCAAATCTCTACTTAATAGAAATAAACTCTCCTTAAACCGTAAAGGTATGACAGCCTTTGCTGTCGCCAGATAAGGATACTTTTATGTAGGATGCGGTGCAGCTCCCTTAAAGAGCTGCGCCGTATCCGTTTGTTACGCCACAAATTTGAAGTCCTGCGGGTTGTTCTGTATTTCTTCCATTGTGGCAAGGATTTCTTTCTCCGTGGGAATATCTATCATACCCACCGCCGTAAAATAAATGTCTACCTTCACATGGCTGTGACCGCTGGATTTGTTGCTGTTGTGGACTTCGATACGCTCAATCAGCGAATTGACAAGCGTAGGGGTCAGCTCCTTAATGTCGGTCATTTCCCGCAAAGTGCGTAAGACAAGCCTTAAATCCATTACCCGCTGTTCGGCGTTCTGCAAGGTCTGGCGGTTTTCTTCCACTTCCTGCGTTAATGCTTTCTGTTCCTTTTCGTAGTTCTGAAGCATTTTCGCAAACCGTTCGTCGGAGAGGATGCCGCCTGCGTTCTGCTCAAATACCTTTTCAATCAGCCTGTCGATTTCCGCTATCCGCTTTGTGCCGTTCTCAACAGCCTGCTTAAGCTGTTGGTATTCTTTCTGCCGCATGGCGTTGTTTTTCTTTGCCAGCAGATACAGGAATACCGGCTCATAACAGCGTACAAAATCGGATAAGTCGCTGACCGCTTCCAGCACAAGCTTTTCAAGGACAATATCACGGATATAGTGCATGGTGCAATTTCCTCTGCCGGATTTATATTGGGAACAGCGGAAATGCTCCTGTTTCCGTTTCATGCTCTTGGCGGCTACAAAGTGCATTTTCGATTTGCAGTCATAGCAGTAGAGCAGCCCCGAAAAAAGGCTTGTCCTGCCGGTTTTTGTCGGTCTGCGCTTGTGTTTCCGAAGCTCCTGCACCCTCAGCCATTGCTCCTCGGAGATGATGGCTTCCTGCATATCGGGGATGATTTGGTAATCCTCCTCGCTGTGCAGGATTCTTTTATGGACTTTGTAACTGACGGTAGTGCTTTTGAAATTGACGGCGCAGCCGGTGTACTGCCTGTTTTCAAGGATATAGCCGACGGTCGCCTGTTCCCACCCGCAAGGGTTTTTGGGGACTTTCTGTGCATGTTTCCTGCCGATGGATTCAAAATAGGCGGCAGGGGAGAGTATTTGTTCTTCCTCAAGCTGCCTTGCAATCTGCATCGGGCCTTTCCCCGCAAGGCACAGGGCAAAAATCTTCCTTACGGTCTGTGCCGCCGGTTCGTCGATTACCCATTGTTTCGGGTTATCTTCCGATTTTCTGTACCCATAGGGTACGATAGAAGCGATACGCTCGCCGTGTTCCGCTTTGGACTGCCACACCGCACGGATTTTCTTAGAGGTCTGCGCCGCATACCATTCGTTGAAAATATTGTGGAAGGGCATCATCTCCACGCCGTCGCCGGTCAAAGTGTCCACACGTTCTTGTATGGCGATAAAGCGGATGCCGAGAGATGGGTACACTACCTGCGTAAGCCTGCCCATTTCCACCTGCTCACGCCCGAAGCGGGAGAGGTCTTTTACAATTGTCGTGCCGATTTCACCGTTTTCCGCCATACGTTCCATACGCACAAAATTCGGTCTTTGGAAGGTCGTCCCCGACACGCCGTCGTCCACAAAGAACATGGTGTTGTTGTATCCCTCTTTGCGGGCGTAATCCTGTAAAATCTGTTTTTGGTTCGTTATGGAATTAGATTCTTCGTCTTTATTATCGTCGTCAACCGACAGCCTGCAATACAAAGCTGTGATTTTTTCTTCTGTCTGCCCGTTTATTTTCGTTGCTGTTGTCATGATTTTTTGCTCCTTTCCGACAACCGGGCATAGCAAAGGCAAGGCTATCTTACTATATCCAGTTATCTTTTTCCAATGTGCAATAAATAAACTCTCCGCAGCAAGCTGTGGGGAAATTAAAGCCTTTTTTGGATTAAATCAGATTTTCGGACAGTATCAGTTCTTTAAACTGCTCTAATACACTTTGTTTTCCTTTCTTGCTGAAATGGGTATTGACCTCGTGGGTCGTGCCGCCAATTTTTAATGAAAACTCGTTTTCACCGCTGAAACGCACTAATTTTCCGCTTTCAATGCGGATTTCGGGACAGCGGGGCAGTACCTCCTGCGATAAATTGATTTTCTCATTTTCATTTATCGGCTCATGCGGCAGCATATAGACTGCATTTGGATTGACTGTAAAGGTTTCTAATTTTTTCATACTTCCACCTTACCTTTCATCACGGCTGTTTCGTCTGCGTTCCAGTTTTCTGTTGTATTCATAAAGCAGCTTCAGAATCGTGTCCGTCATTTGTTTCTGCGTAAAGTTTTTCGGGAAAAATCCCTTTAAATCCTGCACTTTAAAGCTGATTCGCGCGGTCTGGTTGGCTTTTTCCTCCGACATGATTTCATAAATACCGTCCGAGGAAAGAATATTCTGCTGAGCCTGTTTCTTCATGCGGATACTCTGTGCGTGGGATGGTGTGCAGTCGTTCAGTCTCATTGCGTCAAGCAATATTTTCTGCTGTTCTTTGGAGAGGTAGGACAGTTCCACGGCGGGGCTGAGTGCGATAATGCCTTCATCAACTTTGTCAAGCAGTTCGGGGATAAGGTAAGTCAGACGGATATAGCGGAACACTTGGTCACGGCTCTCATTCTGTGATTTTCCTATTTCGGCGGCGGTATCTGACTTTGTCGCAGCTTGCGACAAAGTTAAATCCGTTCTCCTGCCCTGTGCTTTCATTGCATCCATTTTCATTTTGTAGGCAAAGGCTTTTTCACTTGGAAGTAGCTTTTCACGGTGCAGGTTGCTGTCTACAACCGCAATCATCGCTTCGTTTCGGTCAAGGGGATAAATTAAAGCAGGCACTTCGGAAAGCCCTGCTTTTATGGCGGCGTGTAAGCGCCTGTGTCCGCTTATCACTTCATATTCATCTGTGCTTTCAATCGTTCTTACAATTAGCGGGGAGATAATGCCTTGCTGACTGATGCTTACGATAAGATTGCCCATATCTTCATTATCCAGTACCTTAAAGGGATGTCCATCAAAAGTACGGAGTTTATCTATTTGGATATTCGCTGCCTTTTTCTTCGGCGGGGTATTGGTTTTAATTTTGCTATTTGTCATCGTGCATACCTTCTTTCCTTATTTTTGGTTATAACGGCGGTTTCTGCCTGCCGTTCGGCTTCAATTACCTCTTTCAGCTTCGGTATTTTTTCAAGGACTGCTTTTGCAAGGGACAATTCCGCCCGCAGAGGTTTTATCTTGGCGGAGATTTCTCTTGCCGCTTTGTTCAATCCATCATCTTTTTTGTGGCGGTTTCGGTTGTAAACTGACTGCCGTTCTTTTTCCAATGCGCCGATTTGCTCCCGTTTTTCTCCGATAAAAGAAACAAGCTCCTGCGGGGAATCAATGTTGTTTTTACATAGGAACTTGTATTCTTTCAGCGTTTTATCTAATTTTACGATTTCCTGCCGCATGGCGGGGGAGAGCGGGCGGGGAGTTTCGGGGGCAATGTTGTTTCCCGTAACCAGCCTGCAAAGTTCAATCACAAGGGAAAAAAGTATCTGTATGCCGTCCATGCGCTGTATTTTACGGTACTCGATTTCAAGCGTAAGGAGCGGCGTATATTTCGGCTTGTGGAATGGGACATAGCCGACATGCCGCTGGTTGTCAAGCAGTTTTGCCCTGACTGCTTCGGGCGTGTATTCTTTTCCAAGCCGGTCTAAGCGGACTGCCCTCTGCCAGCCTGTCCCTTTTACGGAATAATGGGCGAAGTTCTCATCACGGCAGATTTCATAGCCCATATCCTTTAAACGGATTTCAAATGCCTTGAAGTTGGCGGACTGGGCAAGGGCGGCGTCAATATCCGCTTTTAAAATCTCCCGATGTGACAGCCCGCCGTTTTGTTTCCGCCAGTATTCTTTTTTGCTTCTGCCGTAAAACTCTGCGTCTTTCAAGATGCTTTTCCCATGTTCAAAACATACAGAGTCGGAGATTTCACGGAGTTTATGGTGGTCGGAGATATGGTTTTCAAATTTTCTGCCCGTCTTAAAGGATACGGAATTTACAACAAAATGATTATGGACATTGTCTGTATTAAGGTGTGTGGTAACAACAATTTCATACTCGTTTCCCCACATCCGCTTTGCGGTTTCCATGCCGATTTTGTGCGCTTCTTCGGGCGTGGCTTCGCCGGTCTGGAAGCTCTGGTAGCCGTGGTATGCCACATTGCCGCCCATTTTCCTACACCACCAGCCTTTCACGTTTTGGCAGTATCAGTTCTTCGGTAATACTGTCAATGAGTCTAATAATTTTTTCTTCCGTATCCGCTGTAATTTTGCCTTCGACAGCGATGCAGAGTTCGTCCAGCTTATCATTAAAAGAGAAAAATGCTTCGGGCAGGGCGGCTCTTGGCATATACCCCAAAGCACGCTGGCGGAGATACTCTGACACGGAAAGCCCGCACTTTTTGGCGTTCTGCTCAATGATGTTTTTCTCTTTTTCGCTCACACGGATAAATAAATTTTTGTTCTTGGCTTCGTTCATAACATCAGTCCTTTCTTGGATTTTTGAGGGGATTGGGGTATTCCCCAAAGGGCAATCGGCTCTTAAAGCCGGTTGGGGCGGAAACTGTCAATACAGTTTCCCTGCTTGCTGCGGTATGCGACACTCTTTCTGCCGCATACCGTCTGTTGTTTTCCGCCGGTCTGTCTGAATGTCGTTTTTCTGTCCCTGCCCCCATCTCAGGCGGCGTTGTTTCGCTTACTCTCCGAAAAAAAGAGGTCGTCGCAAAATCATATCCCATCCAGCCGGTGATTTAGTTGTAACCGGCACTTGGACAGCAAAAAAGCCGGCACATCAATGTGTACCGACCAATACAAAAGGATAGACTTATCCCTTGCGGTTTTTGGTTTCACAATGATGTAACCGGCTTTGAGATTCAAAGTCGAAACTGTCTGTTACGCTTGACCTCCGCCGACAGTTCAAGGCGGCAATGGCAACGGCGGTATTTCTTTTTCGCATACCGCAGGCGTGTACGGCGTAAAGCCGTACTCCCAAATTCTGTGAGGATATGTAATTGGTTGTGGTTCTTATAAAAGGGTATTTTATTATACTGAATGAAATAAGTGTTTGTCAATACTTTCCAAAAAGTTTTTGAATATTTTTTCGGAAGGTGAGCACACTATATAGTTTAGGCATAAGAAAGAGCCAACGAATGATTCATCCAACTCGTTTATTGGCTCTGCGTATTATGTGTTTTCCTTTCTGATGACGGTTACTTGGAATTTTTTTGCTTCTATCAATGTTTCTTGTTTACACTTCGGACAATAGAGAGGGTAGTTCTTCAAAATAGTATCCTCTCCAATCCTATCACGGGTTTTAGCTCCGCAAACAGGACAACGTACCCATTCAGTTCTCATAAACCATTTCTCCTCCTTATCTTAACAAAGGCATATTTCCTGTCAACTTGTTAATCTGCTTTTTATTGCCGCAAATTGCGATGCCAATATAATTCAATTTAACCTCTGAGGTGTTCGCCATTTTACCGATGAACTCATCGTAAGTTTTACACCCTTGTGCCAAATCAGAAAAATCAACAACACGCCGTTTTTTATATGGTGGACTTTAAGTTCAATCGTTCACTTTTAAAATACTACGAAATATTTTTGAAGATTTCATAAAGATTTGCAAAAATAATGAGCGATGTTTCCCATCGCCCACTAAATCCTAATATGGAATTTTTATTATAACCTCTGCACCGCCTGTTCTATCGGAATTTTTAAGAGTAAGTTCCCCCTTGTGTTGCTTTACAATGCTGCTTGTGATATAAAGCCCCATGCCAAAGTGCATATTAGAGCTTCGGCTGTTGTCGCCCATAAAGAACTGCTCCCTTGCATGGTGCAAATCCTCATTTGTAAAACCAGTTCCCTCATCTATGATAGAGATTTGTAGAAAGTCGTCCGGCTTTTGCACCTCTACATAGACTGTCCCTTTTGGTGGAGAGTAATCTAACGCATTGCCTATCACATTCATAATTGCCCGTTCCAGTAGTAATTTATCCGCTTTAAGAGTTCCTAAATTTGCCCCTATTTCCATGTGTAAACAAATTTCTTTTGTAAGGCATAATGAATTTGCCTGCGCTTCAATCTGTTCTATATAATCAGCTATGTCAAATCCTTCCAAATTGAGCTGATACCCAGCTACTGTCCGTGATATATCAATCAGCGTCCTAATATAAACGCCCATTTGCCCGGAACTTTCTATAATATACCCCGCATATAACCGCTGTTCGTCGTCAAGCTCTGTTTCGCTTATCAAGTCGATATTTCCTTGAATGACAGTTAAAGGCGTTTTCAAATCGTGAGCAAGTGCCGCTATCTGCTCCTTTTGTAATTGTTCCGCACTCCATTGTTTCTCTAAAGATGATTTCAAGTTATTTTTCATATCAGAGAAAGAACATAATACATCTTCAAATTCTTTGATTTTTGAGTGTCCTACCTCAAAATCAAGATTTTGTTCTGCCACTTTTTCTGTTGCTTCAAAAAGCGGGGAGAGCTGCGCCCGCATATTTTTTGCAAACTTCGCTGTTAATATCACGCAGACCGCAATACAGTTTATCCCTATGAGGATATATAGCAGAATTTCCGGTGAGGGAAAATGATGATAGAACCATTCGTTTATAAACTGTGAGCCAATGTAATATTGAAGCACCACATATTCATTTTCACGAGTAACAAATAGATGCTGCTTGTTGAGGTTCTCGTTTATCTTTCCAGATAGGGCATACTCCATAGCCCTGTCTAAGTCGTCACCCTCTAAAGTCGTTTCCCTCATTTGATAATTCTTATCCAGTATTAGGTACTTGCACCCCAAAGGAAGCTGTACATCTGTTAAATCCGGCGTCGCGGCAATGATAGGAACAATTTTTTTTGCGCTGCGTTCTGAATAGTCCGCATAAGTAATAAAGCCCGTACTGGTTCCGGCAAGGATAAGACTAAATGGAATAGCTACCGAAACCATTAGCCCAATCAGCAGCATACATAAAAATTTCCAAAAAGACGCTTTCAATGATGTTGGTTTTTTTATTCCCATTTGTACCCTATCCCCCAAACTGTCGCTATCGGCTGAATATCCAATTTGCTTAATTTCGCCCGGATATTTTTGATATGAGTGGAAATGGTAGAATTATCACTGTCGCCCTCCAAGCTGAAAACAGTTTCATAAATCTGTTCTTTTGAAAATACCTGTCCTTTATTTCTTGCAAGGCATTCACAAATCAGATATTCACTTTTGGTTAGGGGAACGGGGGTATCATCTACTCGTAGTTCCTTTGCGGACAAATCAATTTTTATCCGTTCAAAGGTAAGGGCGGTATGCCGTTCCCTGTGTTCCCGGCGTAAGTGGGCATTTACCCTTGCCCGCAACTCCGCAATGCGAAATGGTTTTGTCAGATAGTCGTCTGCTCCCAAGCCAAGCCCGAATGTAATATCATTTTCCATTGTCTTAGCTGTCAAAAAGAGAATAGGGCAGTCCACCAATGAACGGATTTTATTGCAATAAGAAAATCCGTCCATATCCGGCATCATAATATCCAGTATAATCAAATCGTATCTGTTCAGCTTATCAAGCGGAACCTGTGCGGCAGATGTATAGGCAGTAATGAAATGTCCGTCTTTTTGCAGCCCATTTTTCACAAGCTCTAAAATGGGTCGTTCATCGTCAACCATAAGGATTGCTGCCATAGTGTCGCCTCCTTTCGTTGCCCTTTTCGTATTATAGCATAATCCGCAAAGGCAGAAAACCGGTCATTTCTGCTCTGCAATATAGTAACAGTTATTTATTTTTACCGCAACCGCTTCTGTCTTATCCGTACCGTAAATCTCGTAAACATCTGCGTAAAACCTTTGTTCCCGTCCCTGTCCGGCATTTTTTCCGTTCCAGTCAATCTTGTTCAACTCTTCTTTGGACAAAGGGCGTTTTGTTTCCGTATCGAATGTAACGCTTTCCGCAAGAATATCAATCCAGCTTCCTAATTCATCATTTGATACGGTATCAGAGGTTACCTGATAAATAATCCCGTCACAAAGGAGCTGCGTTGCATTTTCGGGATTGATTTCAAACTTTCCACTTATAGACTGCTCTGTGTCCTTGAAGTCGAATACCGTATCTGTGTCTTTGATATTTTCTTTTCTAACAGCTTTGTAATACCCTCCGTTTACATCTACAATCAGATAATCGTCAGCGTTAGGGGCTGCGTACACATTCAAGAACGGTATAATATAAGCAGCTTCCGGGGCTTTATCCGCTAAATCTGCCAACGTCCGAAAGGTAGCGGTTTCTATGTTTTCCTGAAGCAATACTTTTCCTGTTTCGTCTACCGCTGCAAGCTGCCGGATATATCCAGTCCATTCCCCAAGCCCGCCATTAGAAACGGTATCCTCCAAAATCGTATAGTCGTTTCCCTTAAAGGAAAATTGCGTCACATTCTCTGCGTCCAGATAGCATTGCTCTTTATCACTGGAATATTCCTTGATTTTTTCCTGTAAAGAGCAGCCCGCAAGAGAAAAGCACACAACAAAAGCAAACAGCACGACTATAACCATTTTTCTGTTTTTATTCATAATTTTTCCGTCCTTCCCAATGAGAAAACCATAATAAGGTCAGCAACAAGCCGCCTGTCGTTAATACTGCAATCCATATTTTTTCCGTTCCATAGTTGAAAATTTGTCGGCTCAAAATATCCTTTACCCAATTCATAGACCATGAAAAAGGAATATACCTCGCTATGCCTTTTAGTTCGATATTGCTATATAAGATACATTGAAGACTTTCAAACACGCCCCAAAACAGGGATAACCCTAATCCAAATTTAAAGCTAAGGAACAGGTGCAGGATGTATATTATCAAATTACAAAATGCCATCCCGACGGCGGCTCCAATCAGCATTCTGAGCGGTACTGTATCAGCCATTCCCAAAAGATGTATGCCAATCACAAATAGCAGGAACAGAAAGAATAATGCAAATACCCCCGAAGCATAAAGATAAGTTAATTTTGCAAGCATATTCTTGTGTCGGTTCGGTACAGCAAGCAACGTTTGGAAGTGTGAAGCCTTTTCTTCCAGTGCAACATTCAGACCGACAATAACGCTTATCAACAATGGAAAAAACGTTGCCGTAATTTCCAATATCATTTTGAGTTTTTTACTATCTGCTGTGCTGCCATACTGGAAATAGTAAGCAAGAAATAACAATGCCCCGATAACAGGTACACAAAAATGAATAGCCCAAAACGATGTATGCTTCGTTTTTTCCTGTTCAGAACGAACCGCATAAATAAAACCCATTCCCGTCTACCTCCCTTTGGAAAAATCCTTTGCGTCGGCATAGGACAAAATAAGGAACAATAATATTGACAACGCAATGGAAATCATAATGGTTATAGAAAATCCACAATTCCCCGCATAAGTTCCGTTTATTTCAATTCCCATAAGCGGCTCTGCCAGTTTTGCCGCCCAACAATACGGTACAAACCACCATGCTATTGTATTTCCTAATGCAGTAGCAGTAGATAGAACAATTCCAAGTATTGTATTTAACACAATCGGCACAAACATTCCCGTTTTGCGTGCTAAGTACAAGCACAAAGGGATTTGCCAGACAGACGCAAGGATAATCCCGATACTTCCTACAACGCTGTGTAAAAGAGAATATACTGCCGTTGCCGGAGCAATGATATTACTGATAGAAATAAGCAATGCTAAAAATATCGCTGAAACAAGCAGTTTTTCGACTAAGATAATGCCCTTAGCAAATTCAAATCTTGAAAGGTTTACAGGCATAGAAAATACCGAATAGTATTTCCCGGCGTTTTCTTCTTTTCTGTGTGACAAAGAACACAAAATTGCGATTGCTCCCGGAAGCAAGAACGCATACCACCAGTAAAGCGTCATGTACTGATACCCCATAAATCCACCCATAAGCCACGCAAAAATAGCTGTGATTAGTGGAACAATGAAAATCAGTTTGTTCGATATTGTCCTCTTGAATTTCAAATGTTCTGATTTCAAATAGTTCATGCCTTAACCCTCCCTGTGATTGCTTTTTGCAACGTCCATAAAAAGCTGTTCCAAATTTTCGTTTGTGTTCAATTTTCCCTCATATCCAAGAACGCCACCCGCGATAATGCCGATATGGTCGGCTATCTGCTGCACTTCTGAAAGAATGTGGCTGGACAGGATAACCGTAATACCTTTAGCCGGAAAAGAACGGATAAGCTCTCTAAGTTCTTCAATCCCAATCGGGTCAAGCCCGTTGGTTGGTTCATCAAGTATGAGCAGTTTCGGGTTGTTTAGTAATGCAACCGCAATTCCAAGACGCTGTTTCATACCAAGAGAAAACTGTCCGGCTCTTTTCCTGCCTGTTTCCGTCAGTCGGACGATTTGCAGCACTTCGTCAATCCGCTTATCTGTCAGTCCTAAAATAGTAGTCCTTACTTTCAGATTTTCATAGGCGGTCAAATTTTCATAGAGCGGCGGCATTTCAATCAATGCCCCGATATGGTTTAAGTCGCTGCGTTTCCATGCGTGACCGTCAAATTCGATATTCCCAGAGGTCGCTTTCAAAATGCCCGTAATCATTTTCAGCGTCGTAGATTTCCCGGCACCGTTCGGTCCCAATAGTCCATAGACAGAATTTCTTTCAATGTTCAGCGATATGTTGTTTACGGCTGTTTGCCCGCTGAAAGATTTGCAGAGGTTTGTTGTTTTCAAAATCATTTCCATAGTCTGTACTGTCCTTTCTTTTGATTATGGAAAAAGAATAGCTGATGTTTTTGAAGATTTCATAAAGATTCGGGCTATCTTTTTTCGGGTATCGGCAAGTTTAACAGCTCCTTTTGGTATGAGCCATACCCGATTGATATTCAATATGCCCTCAATCCAATTTTTCTTACAGAGCCTTTGTGCCCGCCTTACCGATATTCCCCAAAGCTCCGCTGCTTCCTGTGCCGTCATATACTCAAACATATCAATTCATAAAATGCGAATTTTTATCCCCCAAAAAAGAAAAACGACAGAGCTTTACACCCTGTCACCACCCCATTATGTGTATAAGATTTCTTCCTCCACAATCTCCCTTGCACAAGCCCTTATGTTACCCAGCCGCCCTGTCCATTCTAAGGCGTTTTCTTCTTTTAGGCGTTCCGTTATGCCCTGTGCCTGTTTCATTCCCTCTATGAGCCGTTCAAAGCGTTCCTGCGCCTGCCTGTCAATATCGGCAAGGTAAGTATTCAGTCTGCCGCTTGTAAGAAGATTGGTGTATGTAACTTTGCGGTACTGCTTCAGATAGTCCAGATGCCGCTGTCCCCATGTGCCTATCGGCTGTTCTTCTTCGGTGGGTAAAGTTATACACGGTATTAGATAATCTCCTTGCCGTTCGTATTTGCCATCCAGTTCCTCAAAAATCGTCTTTGCCATTGTCTGTTACCTCCACATTCTTTTTTTATTTTAAATGTCCGCAAAATCTGTCCTACATCCTTCGCCTAAAGTGTAGCAAAGGATTTTCCACTTTGCGAATGTGCGATTTTATTTTTGGTATAAAGAAAGCCAGCATAAGAAGCAGAAACGCTTCTTACGCTGGCTTTGCCTTTGCTATTCCCCATAAGTTGTGTTCCAATAATGTTTTCAAATTATCTCCTTATGTGGTGACAGCCTTTGCGGTTTTTCTTTTGTCGCTTTTTATGGAAATACGCCGTAAGGCTATTTCTGGTGTTGGATGCCGTTCACCGCCTGTCAATCTGGATTTTCAGAAAAATTCAGATTGGAGGAAACAAAAGTGTTTGACAACACAAATCCCTATACCATCCGTTTTGAGAAAACGGACGGCAGAAAACGCTACTTTGTAGCATTTACAGATGGGCAGGGCAGCTCCCGATTTCACCATAACCCACAAAGAGAGTAATGGTACTCCCGTCCAGTCACAGTCCGAGTGATAACCAATCCACCGCAGGCAATGAGGGCGGCTCTGTCAGACCGACAGTTGGGGTGAAACTCCCGTGGTGTCAGTTCGCTGCTGACCGTTTGGCGACTTCCCGCAGCGTTTTGGGGATAGAAATGCTCCTATCATATCAAGCCAGATACGAGGCGGTCTATGGAAACAGGGCTTTGTTTTATGCTCTCCCGACCTTAAATACTTCCTTGTATCTGGCGGCTACATAGGCGGGAAGCCCCTGCCTAAATCCAGATAGGAGGACAAACACATGGATAGAATTATTAAGCGTGGTGACATCTACTACGCAGAGCTTAATCCCGTTATCGGCTCAGAGCAAGGCGGTATACGCCCCGTACTTATCGTTTCAAATGATATAGGCAATAGACACAGCCCTACCGTGATTATTGCAGCGATTACAAGCCGAGTGCAGACAAAGGCTAAGTTGCCGACACATACTCAAGTAAGTAATTTTGAGGGGCTTGATAAAGATTCGATTATTTGCTTGAACAGATATGGAAATTTGTACAGTCTACCGCCGTTCTATTTTAGAATGGTTTGACCAACGGATGTGGAATGTTGATAGAACCTTGCTCATAAAAGCGCTGAAAGGAGGAGATTGTGAAAAGGCGGAAACTTTCATTTCAGCCCAGCTTATGGACACCATTGGCTATTTTGACTATGGGGAAACTACTATCATGGATTTTTAGCAGGACTTTTAAAAAACGCAGGCCCGCATCTAGTAGTTTCCAACAGAGAAAGCGGAAATGGCAGGCCAGATATAGTCTTAAAGACCGCAAAGGCAGGGTCGTGATCTTGGAATTGAAGGTAGCGGAGACTGCTGCTGAGATGGCAAGAAAGTGACAGGAAGCACTGCGGCAAATGGAAAAACAGAGATATGCGGAACCGTTTATCGAAGCAGGCTATCTTAGAGTGGATCAATACGCTATCTGCTTTTACCGAAAAGAATGCGTGGTAGCGCGGGGAAAATAGACTTCGTTTATTCCAAAAGGATATGAACAGTGAAAATGCGGTGCTGACAATGATAAATTAAAATGTTACCGGATTTATGAGGGATGAAAGAGTCTGACTTTATGAACAGCAATTGGAGTAAATAAAAGGATTGATAAGCAAAGTAATATAAATAAACAGCAAATTAAACGCATTAAAACCGCAACACAGTATAAAACGAGAAGCGTATAATAACATTGTCAAAAGCTTTTGAGTGACTTACAATTCATTATACGAGGAGTGAAAACGTGGACGAAAGTCTAAAACTGGAAAAACGAATCTTAAAAGTATCTTTTGCGGGAAGTGCGGCATTTTTGTTGGCCGAATGTATCATGGCTTTTCTTACAGGGTCACACGCAGTGCTCATGGACTGCGTATATGACATTGCGGACATTATCATGTTAGGGCCTTTTATGGTGCTAGTACCGCTGCTGTACAAACCAGTCACGGAAAAGCGGCCTTATGGCTTTTCCCAGGTGGAATCCCTGTTCATCATTATCAAGACAGGCTTGCTGATCTTCATTACCATCCAGCTGGTGGTGGAGAGCGGACAAATGATCTTGGCTGGCGGGCATATTGTAAACGCAGGAGCGATTGCGATCTTTGAACTGATTATATCCGTGACATGTGTCACCATGTATATTGTGCTGAACCATCTCAACAAGAGGTATTCCTCACCAACAGTAAAAGCGGAGATTTATATCTGGAAACTGGATGCCCTGAGCACTTTTGGCGTAGGTGCGGCATTTGTCATTCAGCTGGTTTTGCAGAGAACGCCTTTAGAGTGGCTTTCCCCATATATTGATCCAGGCATCGCCATCATCATGGCCCTGCTTCTCCTGCGAGAGCCAGTGTCCATGTTCTGGGAGGGGATCAAAAATCTCGTGTTGTTCGCACCGAAAAAAGAAGTGATGGATCATGTGCGGGAGGTGGCGGAAGGCCATCTGCAGAAACACCATTTTGCCATCAACTTCCTGGATATGATCAAAACAGGGAGAAAGACCTGGATAGAAATCTATATCATGCAAAAAGAAGACCTGATCAGTATCAAAGAATTGAAACAGGCCCACGATGAAATCACCCAGGAATTGAAAAAGGAATACCAGAATGTATATCTGGAATTGATCCCGGAAATCGAACATTTATAGAACGCCTTGGCTCACGAGGAAAGAGATGGCTTTTCGGTCAGTCTTCCACTAATTCATATAGGGCATCTGGATAGCCAATATAGATTAGAGTTTCCATGTCAAGGGCGGACACTCGATTTGCTGCCTTCACCAGTGGGATTTTCCGGTCTTTACGGATGAACAGCGGAACTTCGTTCAGTGCGACTTCAATAAAATGATGGCCGGCTGGCATAATTTCCTGATATAGCGTCCCGTCAGGCAGGAATTTCACCAGCATCATTTCCTCTGGCAGATAAACAGGCCGACCAATGGCGTTCTGGGTATAGATCGGTGCGATCATCGTCTCGTTTCCCAGGATCAGCTGATCTTCGATACCGCAGGCGATCCGATCTTGTGAATAAACGAATGCCAGCGGCTTGAACATCAGATCATCGTTTTGGGCAGCTTTTAAATATTCGCTGTAAAGATAAGGGATCAGCCGATACCGGACCTGGATCACATGGCGAAAATCTTCTGGATGATCGAACTGATAAAATTCCTGCTCTCTCGTCCCCGCCGCGGAGTGATTGCGCATCAGCGGCGTAAAGACACCCAGTGCCAGCCAGCGAAGCATCAGATCCTCTGTAGCGTCGCAGCCAAAGCCGCCGAGATCAGCACCAATATAGAGGAAACCGCACATATTTAGAGAAGGCAGCATTTTCAAATTCAGCAGTATATGGCTCCACCAAGACATGTTGTCTCCGGTCCATATGCCGCTGTAGCGGTGCATGCCAATATAAGAGGCCCTAGAAAACATCAGGATCCGCTTGTCAGGCACAAGCCGGACAAAGGCTTCGCCCGCGGCGCGGCTCATATTGGCCCCATACAGATTGTGAACTTGGTCATGGCGGACCCGTTTGCCATTAACGTCATGGTAGAACCGGCAGTAATCCTCCGGCCTGTTTGCCAGAGTTTTTGAACGATCGGAAAAATCAAAGCTGTGAAAAGACAGCTCGCCTTGGAGGATCTTTTCCATCCACGCCCTGATTTCAGCCTCGCCTTCAGCGGAAAAGAAGATGGCTGGCTCGTTCATATCATTCCAAAACCCCTCAATCCCAGCATCCAGTAGGAATTTGTACTGATCACCGAACCATTTTCTGGCCTGGTGGTTGAGAAAGTCTGGGAAATGGGTCATGCCAGGCCAAACGCAAGCCTCGAATTCTGTCCCATCTTCTCGCTTGCAGAAATATCCCTTTTCCACGCCTTCCTCATAGATCTGGTATCCTGGCTCCACCTTGACACCTGCGTCAATAATGGGGATCAGGCGGATGTCCCGTTGCTTCATTTCATTCACGAACGCTGGAAAATCCGGAAAGTTTTGGGGATCTACGGTAAAATCCTTGTAATGATCCATATACTCGATATCCATATAAATCATGTCCAGCGGGATGTCATGCTCGCGGTGCTGATCCGCCACTTTCCGAAAATCGTCAGGCACAGTATAACCCCAGCGGCTCTGTCCATAGCCAAAGGCGAATTTCGGCGGGATATAACTCTTGCCAATGATCCTGCGGAACTGACGTACGATATCATAAGGATCTTCGCCAGTAATCATATAAAGATACAAGTCCGGCTTGTCACAAGACACGGTCAGCAGATCCCTATGGGAATACCCGATGTCAAAAGTCATGGTTCCAGGATAATCGAAAAAAAGCCCAAAACTATCGGAAGATGGCCGACCCGGCGCGTCGGATCCGCCGGATACAATGATGAAGTTGTGGGCACCATATAAAGAGTGCTTGTCCTCCGTATGGATGGGATCATCGGAGCAGCAGCTGACATACACATAGCCTCGCTTGTCAATCCCTCGGTTCGCTTCTCCCAGACCATAGACCTTATGGTCTGGACTCAGGTCATAAGCAAAGGAAAAACCGTGATCCGCGGAAAAGTTGCCAAAAGCCGGGGTGCCGCTGGCCGCTGGGATCAAAGCCACCACGGCATCTGTTTCAAAAGGTGCCCCAAAGGTATATTTTTGGATCATAACGTCTCCTTTCTGCCCCGGTTATCAAATGCCAGGGAAATCTGCTTGTGATTCTGCCGATAGGCCCGAGGCGGCACGCCATACACATTCTTGAAGGCTCTGGAAAAATGCAGCTGATTGGGATAACCCACTTGTTCGCAGATGGCGCTGATGGGAAGATCCGTGGTGGTCAATAGGGTAGAAGCCTTTGTCATTCGGTAGTGGATCAAAAATTCCTGTGGTGACTGCCCGATCGTATCTTTGAATACTTTGCCAAAATAGCTGCGATCCAGATTGCAGCGTTTAGCCATATCCTCCACAGTAATAGGTGAAGGATAGTACTGTTCAATAAAAGAGATGGCTTCCTGCGCGTAAAAGCGGGAAAGCTTTCCGTTTTGAATCTTTTTTCGCTTGGAGGAAGTGCTGATCAACGTATCCAGGATCAGGTACAGATGCCCGATAAAACGAGGGCCAGTCATATCTGGGTGGTCAACCATATAGAGCATGTCCTTGGCAAGCGTGTCTGCGTCCGCTGCGGAAGAAGGCGTGAAAATAGGAGACGCAGCGGACAGCCCGGCTTCGCTGGTGAATTCTCCTGCCCGGAGGCCGTCAAACTCGATCCACACGTATTCCCAAGGATCGTAGCGATCTGCGTAATAGGTGGTTACGTACCCAGGTTCAATGAGAAAGCCCTGCCCTGCGCACACGGGATAGCTGATCGATTTTTCGTCGCTTTCCAAGTTTACGTCCAGAACGCCTTTACCAGAAAGGACATAGTGGAACAAATAGTGGTTTCGAATCGCCGGCCCAAAGGAATGCATGGGTTTACACTGTTCATTACCATACTGGTAGGCGACCAGATCCAAAAACCTTGTGTCTGAAAATACATAAAAAGAATCCATTCGCATAATTATCACCGTTCCAATTTCAAAAATTTAGTAAAACCTACAAATTTTAGTTTGAAAAACATATAAAAACAATAAAATGGATCTAACAAACATATTATATATCAAAATGAGTGATAAAATCAATATAATTCTTATAATCACGAATATTGATATATATTGCGCTTATATGAATATTTACGGAAATCAGAAAAAATGATAAAATTTTTACATAACCGGTTGGCAATCCCAAAATAGAAAGGAGGAATATGACAATGAAAAAGAAACAATGGGGAGTTCTTTTTCTGATCATAGCGATTGCGGCAGGGATGTTTCTTACTGGATGCGGAAACAAAGATACGAAAGCGGACGGTAAAACGGTAATCGAAATGGTTCAGTACAAGCCTGAGGCGGTAAATGTTTTCGCGGAGTTTGAAAAAGAATTCAATCAGACGCACGATGACATTTATCTAAAGATCGATTCACCCAACGATGCCATGACAATTCTAAAAACACGTTTTATCCGGGAAGACAATCCGGATATCATCGGCATTGGTGGGGACATCAACTATTCTAATTTCCTAGACGCGGAAATGCTAATGGATGTTTCGGATTTTGACGGTCTCGCAGATATCAAAGAAAAATATCTGCAAACCAACAAGGAGCTGGAATACGTTCCAATGGAGGGTGTATACGCGGTGCCATACATGGCAAACGCGGCGGGCATCCTTTTTAATCGGGAGATGTTCAAGGAACACAAATGGAAGATCCCGACCACATGGGACGAATTGATCGCGCTTTGCGAGAAGATCAAATCAGAGGACATCCTTCCAATGTATTTCGGTTTTAAAGATTCTTGGACCACGCTGGCTCCATGGAACGCCATTGCTGTGGATCTTTGCGAACCAGATCTCACCTATCAGGTCAATTCCGGCAAGACGAAATTCTCAGAGCATTATGCTGAGGTGGCGGAAAAAGAAAAAGCGCTGCTTCCTTATGCCCAAAAGAATCCGGTTGCGCAAAGCTATAATGACGCGTGTACCGCGTTCGCCAGAGGGGAATCCGCGATGTATGTGATTGGAAACTATGCGATCCCGCAGATCCGTTCCGTGAATCCAGACATGAATATCGGCTCCTTTGTGTTCCCTGCCAGCAATGACCCGGAGAAAAACATCTTGAATTCCGGCAATGACCTGATGTTCTGCGTGATGAACACTTGCGAGAACAAGGAAGCTGCGTATGAAGTGCTTCGCTATATGCTGTCAGACGAAAGCGTCAGAAAATATCTGGCTGACCAGAGCGCGGTGCCATGCAAGGAAGGTGATTTCCCAATCGTTCCGGAACTGGAGGAAATGCGTCACTACATTGAAAATGGCCTGATTGCGGACTACCAGGATCATCATTATCCGAGTGAAATGGCAGTGGATGCCCTGATTCAGACCTATCTTCTGGACAACTCAGAGAACGCCACGGACAAATTCATGAAAAAATTTGATAAAGAGTGGGTTCGCTACAACAGAGACATTATCGCAAAAGTCCAGAAATACGAGGAGGGGAAGTAAAACATGAATAAGAAACATGCTTGGAGTAAAAATGAAAAGGTGTTCCTCGGATTATTGATCCCGATCTTAGTTTTGTTTTTCTGTTTTAACACTTTACCTCTCATAAAAGGCTTTTACTATGGGCTTACCAATTTCAGAGGATACGGAAACTATGATTTTGTCGGGCTTCGTAATTTTATAGAAGTGTTCCAAGATTCCCGCGTTGGGCATTCATACTTGTTCACCTTTAAATACGCCTTTGTCATGACCATCGCGGTCAACTTGATCAGCTTGGTCCTGGCACTTGGGCTCAACAGCAAGATCAGAGGCAAAAATGCCCTGCGTGGCGCTTATTTTGTTCCTAACATACTAGGCGGCCTGGTTGTAGGTTACATTTTCAGCTTTATTTTTACTTACATCCTGCCAGCGATCGGAGAAGCCACGGGGATCGAATTTTTATCCAATAGCATTCTCGGAAGCACAAGGTGGGCCTGGGTCGCCATTGTGATCGTCGGCGCGTGGCAGGGGATCGCTATGAATACTATCATCTATATTTCAGGACTGCAGACCGTGCCGGAGGATGTGTACGAGGCAGGCATGCTGGACGGTTCTACGGGGTGGAAGAAATTTAAAGACATTACGCTTCCGTTGATCATGCCATTCATTACCATCAATTTGGTATTATGCATGAAAAATGCGATGATGGTTTTCGACCAGATTATGGCATTGACCAAGGGGGGGCCTTCCCAATCCACGGAGTCCATCTCCTACCTGATCTATAACAATGGTATGAACGGCGGCCAGTTTGGGTTCCAGAGCGCCAATGCCTTTATATTCTTTGTTGTGATCGTAGCGATTTCATTATTCCAGACAACAGTACTTGGAAAGAAGGAGGAGCAGTTATGAGTAAAGCAATCAGTGAGCAGGGTGCTGTGGGCGGAAAGCTGGCCAACAGAATCATCAATATTCTGCTGGTGATTGGCTGCCTTACCATTGCGTTCCCGCTGTATATGACCGTGATCATCGCCTTTAAACAGCCTTCTGAGATGACGAATGACGTGGCTGGAGCCTTGGGGTTTCCAAAGTCTTGGAGCCTTTCCAATTTCGCGGAAGCCATGGAAGTGACTGATTTTTGGCATTCTCTGGGAAACAGCCTTCTTCTGACAGGAGCGACCGTTGTGATCTGCATCCTTCTTCATTCCCTGGCAGGATACCTGATCGGGAGGAAAATGGCAGAGCGCAAGGCGTTCAAAGCATTTTATTTTTATTTGATCAGCGGTATGTTCGTACCTTTCGCCGTATTGATGATGCCCCTGGTGAAACAGACCGCGGAGATCGGGATCGCCAACCGTTTTGGCGTGATCGTGCTGTACGTGGTGTTCTTCATGCCAATGAACGTGCTGCTGTATTCCGGTTATCTGACCAATATTCCAAAAGCGCTGGATGAAGCGTCACATGTGGATGGAGCCGGCGTATGGCAGACCTTCTGGAGGATCATTTTTCCGAACATGAAGCCTATGCACGCCACAGTGGCGGTACTGACTGCCATGAGCACATGGAACGATGTGATGACCCCGCTGGTTATCATGTCCGGCACGGATCAAAACACGCTGCCGCTGGCACAGCTGAATTTCCAGACCCAGTTCGGCACCAATTACAACCTGGCGTTCGCGTCCTACTTGCTGGCTCTGTTGCCGATCTTGATCTTCTATATCATATGCCAGAAACAGATCATCAATGGCGTAGTGAACGGCGCTGTGAAATAATCAAAAATAAACATATGAAAGGTTTTGAAACATGGCAATTATCGTAAAGGACCTTGTATTTACCTTGCATACGCGAAATAGCACCTACCAGATGAAGGTGGACGAACAAAAGACGCTCCTGCACACTTATTATGGAGCAAAAGCGGATGAAACGGATTTCTCCTATTTGGTGGAGTTCTTGGACCGGGGTTTCTGCGGCAATGTACCGGGAACAGAGGCTGAACGCATATACTCCCTGGACTATCTGCTCCAGGAATACAGTACGGTAGGAAGCGGAGATTACCGAGCTTCCGCTCTGCGTGCGGAGCTGGGAAGCGGGACCTGCGATTGCCGTTTGATCTTTGACAGTTATGAGATTCGGGAGGAAAAATACAGCCTCCCGGGTCTTCCGTCCATGTTTGATTCCGCGCATGAAAAAGCACAGACCTTGGAAATCGTTTTAAAGGATGCCAAAGAGGCGTTTTATGCGCGTTTGCTTTATGGCGTGTTTGAAGAGCATGACTTGATCACCAGGTCAGTGAAAATCGAAAATAGAATGGATCACCAGGCGGTTGTTTCCAAAGTGATGTCGCTGGGAGTGGATTTCCCTCAAAACGACTTTGACTTCATCCATTTCCATGGCAAGCATATGGGAGAAAGACAGTTGGAACGCTGCTCTATGATCCATGGGGGCCTGGAGATCAGAAGCACTAGAGGTGCTTCCAGCCACCAGCAGAACCCATTTGTGATCCTAGCCGGAAAAGAGACTACAGAAAGCCAGGGACCATGCTACGGATTCTCCTTATTGTATAGTGGCGGTTTTCATGTGCAGGCTGCGGTGGACCCATTTGATCAGACCCGGCTGGTAATGGGGATCGATGACGAAGATTTCCGCTGGATCCTGAAACCAGGCGCCAGCTTTACCGCGCCAGAGGCCATCATGTGTTTTAGCGAGGACGGCTTTGAGGCTTTGTCCCATTGTCTCCATGACGCTGTGACAGAACATATCATACGCGGCCCGTGGAAAAAACAGAGACGGCCGATCCTAGTCAACAGCTGGGAAGCCGCGTATTTTGATTTCAATAAAGAAAAACTCCTGACGCTGGGAAAGGAAGCCACGGAACTGGGACTCGACATGCTGGTCCTGGACGATGGCTGGTTTGGCAAACGAGACACGGACACCAGCGGCCTGGGAGACTGGTTCGTCAATGAGAAAAAGATTGGCGGAACATTAGGCCAGCTGTCAGAGGAGATCCACGCCATGGGTCTTTCCTTTGGATTGTGGATAGAGCCAGAGATGGTTTCAGAAGACAGCGACCTGTATAGAACCCATCCAGAATGGGCCATTGCCGTGCCTGGAAGAGAGCCTATCCGAGGAAGACAGCAGCTGGTCCTGGACATGACGAGAGACGATGTGATCGATTATTTGTATCAACGTCTGGTCAGTATCCTGGATTCCGCGAGGATCGAATACGTCAAATGGGACATGAATCGGTCTCTGGCAGCGGGGTATTCCAGGCTTTTGCCAAAGGAAAGGCAGGGAGAGTTCAGACATAGGTTCGTGCTGGGTGTATATCAGCTCTTAGAAAAGCTAGTCAGCAGGTATCCAGACTTGTTGATAGAAGGATGCTGCGGCGGCGGCGGACGTTACGACATGGGGATGATGCATTACTGTCCGCAGATCTGGTGCAGCGATAACACGGATGCCGTGGAACGTCTGCGGCTCCAGTACGGAACATCCTTCGCTTATCCTATGTCAAGTATTTCCGCGCACGTTTCAGCCTGTCCGAACCATCAGAATGGAAGGGTGACCCCTTTCAAGACCAGAGGAATTTGCGCCATGCAGGGGACCTTTGGTTATGAATTGGATCTGGGAAAGCTGGACGAAGCAGAAAAAAAACAGGCTAGAGAGCAAATCGAATTTTATAAAAAACATTTTGCCCTGTTTCAGTATGGCAGGTATTATCGCCTGAACAGTCCTTTTGAAAATCAGGATTACACCGCATGGGAATATGTGGATCCTGAAAAAAAAGAAGCCATCGTATCTGCCGTGTTCACGGATCTTCATGCGAATCCAAAGATCGACATCCTAAGGCTCAGAGGATTGGATCCAGGTCGAGAATACAGAGTGTGGCTGGATGGAGAGGAACAGGGAATTTATACAGGAACGGCGCTGACGCGGGCGGGCATACGGCTGCCGATCCCAAAAGAAAACTATGATGCGTATCAATTCTATTTGAAAGAGGAGGTATCACAATGGCGGAAGTAATTTTAAAGCACATAAAAAAGATATACCCGAATATCGAGAGTAAGAAAAAGAAAAAAGGAGAACCAGAGAAAAAGAAAAGCAATCTGCTGATCACGGAAGAAGGCGTACTGGCAGTGCAGGATTTCAATCTGGAAATCAAAGATAAAGAATTTATCGTGCTGGTAGGACCGTCAGGATGCGGAAAATCCACGACCCTCCGTATGGTCGCGGGGCTGGAAAGCATCAGCGGCGGTGACCTGCTCATTGACGGCAAACAGGTCAATGACGTGGAGCCAAAGGATCGAGACATTGCCATGGTTTTTCAGAACTATGCCTTGTATCCACACATGACTGTCAGGGGGAACATGGAATACCCGCTGAAGCTGAAAAAGATGGATCCAAGCGAAATCAAGCGGCGGGTGGAAGAAGCCGCCGAGATCCTGGGGATCACCCAGTATTTGGAGCGGAAGCCAAAAGCCTTGTCCGGTGGACAAAGACAGCGTGTAGCCATTGGCCGGGCTATTGTCAGAGATCCAAAAGTTCTGCTGATGGATGAACCTTTGTCCAACTTGGATGCGAAGCTGCGTAACCAGATGCGTGCTGAAATCATCAAGCTCCGCCAGAGGATCGACGCTACCTTCATCTACGTCACCCATGACCAGACAGAGGCCATGACATTAGGTGACCGCATCGTGATCATGAAAGATGGCGTGGTGCTACAGATTGGAACGCCGCAGGAAGTCTTTGATCATCCGATTAACACCTTTGTGGCTGGATTCATCGGCATGCCGCAGATGAACATGTTCGATGCGGAGTTAAAGGAAGAAGGCGGCAAATACAGTGCGAAAATCGGGGATGTGGAGATCGCGGTTTCTGAGGAAAAACAAGAAAGGCTGCAGAAAAACAGCGTGAAATCGCAACCGATCACCCTGGGGATCCGGCCAGAGCACATCACCCTTGCCAAAGAAGGCGAAGCGTGTTTGACAGGAACCATCGGCGTGTGTGAAATGATGGGAAGCGCGGTGCATCTCCACGCGGACGCATATGGAAAGGACACCATTATGATCATTCAGACCATGAATTTGACAGATGAAGAGAAAAACGGCATTTCCATTGGAAACAAAATCGACTTCACGTTCAACGGAAACATGGTCCACATATTTGGAAGAGACGGAGCGAATCTAGAAGCTTAGGCACTGGCTGCCTGTTTTAGGAGAGTGCCGGCTTCCCATAGGTCCCTTGCGAAAACCCTTTATAATGGAGGAGAGCAGAATGTTGCTAGAAGAATATCGAAAAGCTAGAAAGTTAGGCAATATGCAATATAAAAAGGCGATGTCCAGAGGGGAGCCAGCGCATCCGCGGGTTTTGGACGAATTATTAGAAGGCAAGAAGACAGCAGGGGAGATCCATTTAGGAACTGTGGAGATCCCCCTGCATCTTGTCGTAGGCACAAAAGAGGCAGGCAGACAGAACGCTCTGAGTCCGGATTTTCTGCCTCTGTTAGACGAAGATTCGGAGTTCGCGGGAAAATGGATGCGCCTTTACGATTCTCAAATGGAAGAAGGGATCCATGAGCCCATTATTGCTTATGAATATAATAATCGGTTTTATGTTCAGGAGGGAAGCAAGCGGGTCAGCATCATGAAATACCTGGAAATGCCTACGATTCCTGGGTTCGTGACACGGATTCTGCCAGTGAGAGAGGACACGGATGAGAGCAGGAAATATGACGAGTTTCAGGCTTTTTACCAGAAGACCAAGCTGGATGAGATTCTATTTTCGGAGCACGGCAGCTATGGGAAGCTGTTAAAAGCCGTGGGAAAGGATTGGAACGCGGAGTGGTCGGAGGACGAGATCAAGCGTTTGAAGACTGTGTTCTATCATTTTTCAGCCATGTACCAGAGCATGAATGGAGAACAAAGCCCAGAAGTGACAGGTGACGCGTTTCTTCGGTGCCTGACCATTTTCCCTTATGAAGAATTAAAGGCGAAATCTTCTTTTGAAATCGGAGAAGAATTAAAGTCCATGAAAGAGGAAATCGAGCCGCAGGCTCTAACCGCTGGCGTGGAACATGTGGTGGAACCAAAGGAGGAAACTTCCTCCTTAGTGACGAAGATCCTTCCGTCCTTGCCGTCACTGCCATCTTTGCCGCCACTGCCATCCCTGCCCTCAGCGAAAAAAAAGCTGAAGGCAGCGTTTATCTATGATGGGTTGATCGATGAATCGGGATGGACCTATGCCCATGAATTTGGGCGGCTGCAAGTAGCCAAGCGGTTTAAAAACGAATTTACCACCACTGCCTTTGAAAACATCAGGCAGAATCAGGTGCAGGCCGTTATCCAGCAGGCCATCGAGGGCGGGAGCACGGTGATTTTCACCACAACGCCTCTTCAAATGCAGGCGACCATGAAAGCGGCACTAAAGCATCCAGAAGTCTTCTTTTTCAACTGTTCGCTGAATTATCCGTACAAGTCCGTGCGCACGTATTACGCGCGTTCTTATGAAATGAAGTTCCTGCTCGGACTTATCGCGGGAGCCATGGCAGAAGAAAACACCATTGGCTATGAAGCCAATTATCCTATCTATGGGACAGTGGCTGACATCAACGCTTTTGCCGTGGGCGTGCAGATGGTAAGGCCGCGGGCCAAAGTGCAGCTATACTGGAGCGGTGTAAAAAAAGAATATCAGTACAAGCATAAAGACGAAACGATCATTTTAGCAAAGGAATCCATGGCGCCAAAGAAAGCCGAGTACCCTTATGGGCTGTATCAACAAGTGGACGGTAAGGCGATCCCACTAGCCACTGGTATCATAAACTGGGGAAAATTCTATGGCCGGATCCTGGAATTTATTGCGGACGGCACCTGGAAAAGGCTGATCGGCAAGAGCAAGCGTTCGCTGAATTATTGGTGGGGGCTCTCTGCCGAAGTCTTGGAACTGATCTGTTCTGAAAAGCTGCCATATAGCACGAAGAAGCTGATGGAGGAGTTTAAGCGTCTGATTTCATGGGGCGGTTATCATCCCTTTGAAGGCGTGCTCTATGATCAAGAAGGGCGTGCCCATGGAAAAGAGGGGAGCGTTCTGACCACAGAAGAGATCATCACCATGGATTGGCTGTGTGAAAATGTCATGGGAAGCATTCCAACGAAAGAGCAGTTGGCGGACAAAGCGCAGAAGCTTGTAGAACTGCAAGGCATCTGGGGGGAAATGGCATGAATATCTTAGTTGTTTCCGATATTGAATCCAAATCCCTCTGGGACTACTATGAGCCGGAAAAAGGAAAAGACATTGATCTAATCTTATCCTGCGGAGATCTGGATCCAGAGTATTTGTCCTTTTTGGTGACCATGATCAATCGGCCTCTTTATTATGTGCACGGTAACCATGACGAACAATACGAGGAGCGTCCGCCAGAAGGCTGCCTATGCATTGAAGATCAGATCATGGTTCATGAAGGGATCCGAATCTTGGGCCTTGGGGGTTCGCACCGCTATAATGGCGGGTCCTACCAATATACCCAGCAGCAGATGGACGCAAGGAAAAGGAAGCTACGGAGAAAATTGAAGAAGAATGGTGGGGTCGACATTCTTCTGACGCATTCGGCAGCATGGGGCATTGATGACGCAGAGGATCCTGCTCATCATGGCTTTCATGCCTTTACAGAACTGCTGGACACGTATCAGCCCAAATATTTTCTCCACGGGCATACGCATTTAGACTACAGCAGCAGTCATACGCGCAGGACGCGGTATCAAGAAACGATAGTGATCAATGGGTATGAAGCCTATAAATTCTGCTATGAGACGGGTGAGCCGATATGAAACAGGAACAAGAATTTGAATATAGATCACGGCTTTATTACGATGAATTAAAGTGGCTGTACATGGAGCTTTATGGAAACAAGGCGATGCTGGATGATTTGATGGAAACCGCCAGAAGGTTTTATGAAGAGCGGAAGCCGAGGCTAAAGCGGCTGGATCGGAAGCGGGAACAGTCCCCTGCCTGGTACGGAAATTCCAGTATGGTGGGCATGATGGTGTATGCGGATCAGTTCGCCCATGATCTGGCTGGCGTTCAGGAGCACTTGGATCATTTGAAACAGTTAAAGGTCAGCTATCTGCATTTGATGCCTCTTTTGAAAATGCCCAAGGATCATAATGACGGGGGCTACGCTGTTTCTGACTTTCGCCAAGTAGACGAGCGGATCGGCACCATGGAGCAGCTTTCCCAGCTGGCTGATCTTTGCCAAAAGAACCATATCAGCGTATGCCTGGATTTTGTCATCAATCATACTTCTAACGAGCATGAATGGGCTTTGCGGGCAAAAAATGGAGAAAAAGAATACCAGGATCGGTATCTGTGCTTTGACGATTACAGTATCCCGGCTGAATACGAAAAGACAACGCCTCAGGTGTTTCCCAATACAAACCCAGGCAATTTCATTTATGATGAACAGATGGGCAAGTATGTCATGTCTACCTTCCATGGTTATCAGTGGGACTTGAATTATCGCAATCCTGCGGTGTTCAACGAAATGGCGGCGAATCTGCTATTCTTGGCAAACGTAGGCATTGATGTGTTTCGCGTTGACGCGGTGCCATATATCTGGAAACAGCTAGGGACCACTAGCCGTAATCTGCCACAGGTCCACAGTATCATGCGGATGCTACGGATGCTGTGCAAGATGGTCTGTCCGGCAGTGGCCTTCAAAGGCGAAGTCGTGATGGCGCCTCATGAGGTCGCACCTTATTTTGGTTCTGTGGGAAAACCGGAGTGCGATATCCTGTACAATGTGACCACCATGGCTTGCGTGTGGAACAGTCTGGCAACAAGGGACGTAACTTTGCTCAAGTGGCAGATGGATGCGATGGATGCGCTGCCAAGGGAATATACCTTTGTCAACTATGTCCGCTGCCACGACGACATTGGCTGGGGGCTGGATGAAAACGCAGTGCGCTCTTTGGGGCTGGATCCTTTGGAGCACAAAAAGTTTTTGTATCGTTTTTATGCCGGGGATGATCCGAGCAGTTTTGCCAGGGGTCGTCTTTATAATTATGATCCCGTGTCCCAGGACGCTAGGAGCTGCGGGACGTGCGCTTCTTTATGCGGCGTGGAAAAGGCTTTTTGGGAGGATGACCCGCAGGAAATGGAGCTGGCTTTGCGCCGGCATGTTTTGATTCACGCTTATATCGCATCATTAGGCGGGATCCCGGTGATCTACAGCGGGGATGAGATCGCCCAGTTGAATGATTATAGTTATGAGCAAGACCCAAAAAAGAGCGATGACGCTAGGTTCCTGCACAGGGGCGAGTTCCGCTGGCAGGACGCTGCTTTGATCCATAAGCCAGGCAGCAGGGAAGGCAGAGTCTACGCTGCATTGCGGGATCTCATTAGGGTCCGTACAGAACACAAGGTCTTTGACGCGGACGCATGGGAACACACCTGGGAGACCTTTGACAAGTCGGTGCTGGCTTTTGAGCGGCGCAAGGGAACAGAACGCTTTGTGGGGATCTATAATTTTTGCGAGGAGAAAAAAGATATCCCGCTGGGGTTCAATGAGGCGTTCACAGAGCTCTTCAGCGGGCGAAGGGTTTCCGGCATGGGCCTAACGCTGGAGCCTTATGAATATTTGTGGCTATTGAGAACTTAAATTTGAAATGACGGGAGAAATGAGAAGATGATTTCATCCGAAGCACTGAAACAAAAATTGCGGGCAGGCAGTTATGACCCGCGCTTGAGGAAACTATACGTCAGTGATCATGTGAGCAGGCAGGCTCAGCGGCTAGTGGAACTGGTAGATCGATATGAAGCCTGTTTTGGGGCTGGGGCAGTGGCCTTGTTCAGTGCGCCAGGGCGCACGGAGCTAGGCGGCAATCATACGGACCATCAGCATGGCCGGGTGCTGGCGGCAAGCGTCAATGTGGACATGATAGCCTGCGCGGCTCCCAATGGCACGGATCAGATCCAGGTTCATTCAGATGGCTTTCCCGATGAGGCGATTTCCATTGGCGAGCTGATCCCAAAGATGGAAGAGGTCAATACAACGTCAGCCTTGATCCGAGGCATTGGTGCGGCAATGAAGGCGAGAGGGTATACCATTGGCGGATTCAATGCGTTTGTCATGTCGGACGTGCTCCCAGGCTCTGGACTGTCCTCTTCTGCGGCATATGAGACTCTCATTGGACAGATTTTCAATCACTTGTTCTGCGGGGACGAGCTGGATGCTATAGAGATTGCGAAGATCGGGCAGTACGCAGAAAACGTGTATTTTGGAAAACCCTGCGGCCTGATGGACCAGATCGCCACATCTGTGGGAAGCATCGTAGCGGTGGATTTCGCTGATCCCAAGGAACCTGTGGTCCAAGAAATTTCCTTTCCTTTCGCAGAATGTGGACACGATTTGTGTATCGTGGACGTGGGCGCGGATCACGCAGATCTGACTCACGAATACGCGGCTGTGCCAGAAGAAATGTCAGGGGCGGCCAGACTCCTGGGAAAAGAAGTCCTGCGGGACGTGCCAGAGGAGGTTTTCTTTCAAAACATCCCTTTGATACGAGAAGAGTTAGGAGATAGAGCCGTGCTGCGGGCAGCGCATTTTTATGGGGATGACAAGCGGGCGCGAATGGAAGCGGATGCGTTGCGAGAAGGTGATTTCCATAGATTTTGCCAGCTTTCCAGGGAATCAGGCAGATCCTCTTTTGAATATCTGCAAAACGTGTATCCCAGCGGAGCACCGCAAAATCAAGCCATTTCCATCGCCCTGATGCTGGCTGAATGGATCTTAGAAAAGAAAGGTGCGTTTCGGGTCCACGGCGGCGGATTTGCGGGGACTATCCAGGCATTTGTGCCAAACGACATGATACAGGCCTTCACCGCTAAAATGGAAGAAGTTTTTGGCACTGGCATGTGCCATGTGCTGAGAATACGGCCTGTGGGCGGCGTTGTATTGACAAAAGGAGAACATTCTTAAGAAAGAAGGGATTAGAAATATGGCGATTCTTGTATTAGGCGGAGCAGGATATATCGGCTCCCACACAGTGTACCAATTGATCGACGCAGGACGGGATGTGGTGGTCGCGGATAACCTGGAAACAGGCTACAGAGCGGCGGTCCATCCTGATGCGGTTTTTTATGAAGGCGATATCCGGGACCGGGCGTTCGTGGATTCTGTGTTTGAGAAGGAAACCATCGAGGGCGTGATCCATTTTGCCGCCAATTCCCTGGTGGGGGAATCCATGACAGATCCGCTGAAATATTATGACAATAACTTGTGCGGCACAAAGGTGCTGCTGGAATCCATGGTTGCCCATGGCATCGATAAAATCGTGTTTTCTTCCACAGCGGCCACTTATGGCGAACCAGAGCGGGTGCCCATTTTGGAAACAGACACTACTGAACCGACAAACTGCTACGGAGAAACGAAGCTGAGCATGGAGAAAATGTTCAAGTGGACTAGCCAAGCTCACGGCCTGCGGTTCGTGTCCCTGCGATATTTCAACGCCTGCGGCGCACATGTTTCTGGAAGCATTGGCGAGTCCCACAAGCCAGAGAGTCATTTGATCCCTTTGATCCTCCAGGTGCCAAACGGCCAGCGGGAGCATATTTCTATTTTTGGAGACGATTATGACACCAAGGACGGCACTTGTGTCCGGGATTATATTCATGTGACGGATCTGGCCCAGGCTCATGTTCTGGCAATGGACTATTTGATGAGAGGCGGAGAAAGCAGTATCTTTAACCTGGGAAACGGCATTGGGTTCACTGTGAAGGAAGTCATCGACACTGCTCGTATGGTGACCGGGCATCCCATTCCAGCCAAGGTCGCTCCTCGCAGGGCAGGTGACCCGGCTAGACTCATCGCTTCTAGTGAAAAGGCAAAGCATATCCTGGGGTGGAAGCCAGAACACGCTGATCTGAAACATATCATCGAAACAGCGTGGAAGTGGCATAAGGCGCATCCTGACGGATTCGCAAGGGAGAAGTGAAGACTATGGTGAATCAGTGGATCAGGAGCCTGGTGCGGTATGGAATCCGCACAGGACTCGTGGAAGAAGGAGATGAAGCTTGGGCCATCAACCGAGTGCTGGAGGTAATGGGCCTCGATGAGTATGAAGAACTGCGGCAGGAGGAGACGGAACCTAGAGAACTAGTGGAGATATTAGACGCTCTCTGCGACGCAGCGTTGGAAACGGGTGCTCTCACAGAAGACAGCGTTGCGTATCGAGATCTCTTTGACACCAAGCTGATGGGTGCGTTGACTCCAAGGCCCAGTGAGATCCGGGCAAAATTCCAGGCATTGCTTCAGCGGTCGCCAAAGGCGGCCACGGACTGGTTTTATCAGTTTGCCCAAGATGTGAATTACATTCGAAAAGACCGTATTGCCAAGGACGTGAAGTGGATCGCGCCTACACAGTACGGTGATCTAGATATTACCATCAATTTATCCAAGCCGGAAAAAGACCCAAAGGCCATCGCTGCGGCAAAGCTGATGCCGCAGTCTTCTTATCCAAAGTGCATGCTGTGCCGGGAAAATGAAGGCTATGCTGGCAGGGTGGATCATCCGGCCCGGCAGAACCACCGAGTAGTACCAGTGACGATCAATGGCAGCGACTGGTTTTTTCAGTACTCGCCTTACGTTTATTACAATGAGCACTGCATTATGTTTAATGGGCTTCATACGCCCATGAAGATCGAGCCGGCCACCTTTCGAAAAATGCTGGACTTTGTGAAACAGTTTCCCCACTATTTCGTTGGCTCCAACGCGGATCTGCCCATAGTCGGCGGCTCGATCCTGGCCCACGATCATTTCCAAGGCGGCCATTATACCTTTGCTATGGAAAAAGCACCTGTGGAGACGAAACTGCGCTTCCCAGGCTTTGATACAGTGGAAGCGGGCATTGTCAAGTGGCCTATGTCCGTGATTCGTCTCAGGAGCAGGGAAGACGGCCCATTGATCGACTTGGCTGTGAAGATTTTGGACGCATGGCGAAGCTATACGGATGAAGAATCCTTTATTTTTGCGGAAACAGATGGGGAGCCGCACAATACCATCACGCCTATCGCCCGCATGCGGGATGGAAAATTGGAGCTGGATCTAGTCCTGCGCAATAATATCACCACAGAGGAACATCCTCTGGGGGTTTATCATCCACATGAGGAGCTTCACCATATCAAGAAGGAGAACATTGGCTTGATCGAGGTCATGGGCCTAGCCGTTTTGCCGGCTCGGCTCAAGGATGAGCTGGCTGTTTTGGCTGACGCAGTAGTGAACGATACGGATCTAAAGGCGGATCCCCGTACGGCAAAGCATGCTAGGTGGGCGGAAGAATTAAAGACACGGCACGCTTTTACAGCGGAAAACGCCATGGACATCTTGAAGCAGGAGGTGGGACAGGTGTTTTCCAAGGTGTTGGAACACGCAGGTGTTTACAAACGTGATCAGCAGGGAAAGGTGTGGTTTTTGCGGTTCATTGAAAGGATCGGAGGCATGGATGAAGAATGAAGTGGCAGCACTGGGGGAATTGCTCATTGATTTCGCGACTCAGCATACGGATGACAAGGGCTATCCTACGATGAAAGCCAATCCAGGAGGCGCACCGGCGAATTTTTTGGCGGCATTGTCAAAATATGGACGATCTACGGGGTTCATTGGCAAAGTAGGGGACGATACCTTTGGAAAGTTGTTGATCGGAACCTTAGAGTCAGCAAATATCGATACCAGGGGCATTGTCATGGATCAGGAATGCTATACGACTTTGGCCTTTGTCACTTTTGATGATCAGGGAAACCGCTCTTTTAGTTTCGCCAGAAAGCCAGGGGCAGATACAAGACTGCGCTGGGAAGAGGTGGACACGGAGATGATTGATGAATGCCGGGTGTTTCACTTTGGCACCTTGAGCCTGACAGACGAGCCGGCCCGCGGCGCGACGCGGGAGGCGGTAGCATATGCTAGGAAGGCTGGCAAGTTGGTTTCTTTTGACCCGAACCTACGGTTGCCTCTTTGGAAAACGCCAGAAACGGCAAAGAAGCAGATCCTCTGGGGTCTAGGCCAGGCGGACGTGGTGAAGATCAGCGATGAAGAGGTGGAATTCCTATGGGGCTGTGACCCGGCACAAGGCATGGAGCGGCTTCTCCATGAATTTGATTTGTCTCTGGTAATGGTGACTTTGGGGCCAAAGGGCTGTTTCATTGGCAATCAAAATGGAACAGCCATGGTTTCGCCGCCGCCAGTGGAGCCAGTGGACACCACAGGGGCAGGAGACATTTTCGGTGGCAGCGCCATGAGCAGGCTGTTATCCGCAGATAAGAGGCCGGATCAGCTCACTGTTTTGGAAATGGAAGGCGTGGCGCGGTTCGCCGTGGCAGCGGCCAGTCTTTCCACCCAGAAGCTAGGCGGTATCCCTAGCATCCCAGAAGAACAGGAAGTGTGGGATTTGATCGATTCGCAGAGCGCAAAGGATTCGGGCGTATGATCATAGGGGATTGGAAAGCATCAGTACGCGTTGATTTTTGGATCATTGACGCATAAAAGCCGGGAGAAGCGTTTCATGACGTTCTTCCGGCTTTTGCGTGTGATCTTAATGGTGGATCCCGCCGTGGTATCCGTTGCCATTGTGGTATCCATTGCCATTATAGTTGCGGTGCATTCTCCCATTTTGATGGATGGTCTTGTGCTGATGGCAGTAATGGGAGCAGTTCTTTTTATTTTTGTGCCTTTTTTCGTGATAAGCGCAATAATAAGTTTTCGTGTTAGTGCGATGCGTTTTCCCATTTTGATGGATGGTCTTGTGCCGAGGGCAGTAATGAGAGCAGTTCTTTTTGTTTTTGTGCGCTCTTTCATGATAAGCGCAATAGTAGGTTTTGGTACTGGAATGGTAATGGGAATGACCGTTTCCATGGGCAAAAGAAATTGGCACAGCCACACCGAACGCTAGAGTCAGCGTGAAAACAAATGCGACGATTTTGCTTATGGATTTCTTTGTCATGGCAAAATACCTCCTATGATCGAAATTTTTTGTGTTTTACATGACAAGTAATAGGATACAAAAGAAACATGAAAGGAAGATGAAAGAATAGGAATAATTTAGGAAGTGGACTTGGGGAAAATTCGGGAAGGGGTTAAAACAGCGGGACTGCTTGTAAAAAAGTTGATGCTGGGATATAATCAATCAAATAGGCACGTCGCGCATACGCATTTGCGGTTATTTTCTATAGAAAAAATAGCAAATACCAAGTTAATACCCAGGATCGCCTTTATAAAGTTGATGATACATAAAGGCAGCGTGGATCAAGGCATGAAAAAAGCGACAAATCATGACTGCGGCCCTAACCCCATGGTTTTAGAAAGGAGCGAAACATGTACGATAAGGAACGAAAAATGCTTCCGATTGGAATCGAAAATTTTAAAGAGATCCGCACGGATGACTTTTATTATGTGGACAAGACGGCAATGATTGGGGATTTGATTCGCAGAAGAGGCAAGGTGAATTTATTTACGCGTCCCCGCAGATTTGGAAAATCTCTTAATATAGCCATGCTTCATAATTTTTTTGAAGTGGGCGGCGATAAAACCATATTCGATGATCTGGCGATTTCAAAAGAAAAGGAGATTTGTGAAAGATATATGGGAAAATTCCCGGTTGTGTCCATCAGCCTAAAAAGCGTCAACGCGGCTGACTATACAACAGCTCGTGCGCTGATGCGAGATGTCATCGGCAATGAGGCTTTACGATTTTATGATTTACTGGACAGCGACCAGCTCACTAGCACAGAGAAAGAATTATACAGGCAGCTAATCACAGTCGATCAGACCGGGCAAAGCATTTACGCCATGTCAGAGGCAGTGTTGATGGGAAGCCTAAAAACTCTTTCCATGCTGCTTGAAAAGCATTATGGTAGAAAGACGATCATCCTAATCGATGAATACGATGTGCCCCTGGCAAAAGCAAACGCGCAAGGATATTATGACCAGATGGTGCTGCTGATCCGCAATATGCTCGAGAACGGACTGAAGACAAATAACAGCTTGGGTTTTGCGGTTTTGACCGGATGTTTGCGGATATCGAAAGAGAGTATCTTTACAGGGCTGAACAATTTGAAAGTCTTTTCCGTAACAGATACGGATTGTGATTCCTATTTTGGCTTTACAGATGAGGAAGTCAAGAAAATGCTGGTATACTATGACCTAAATGATAAGCATGATGCGATCAAAGAATGGTACGATGGATATCATTTTGGAGACGCTGAGGTATACTGTCCGTGGGATGTGATCAGTTACGTGGACAAACTTCTGACAAAGCGGACATTGCCGCCTCAGGACTACTGGTCTAATACCAGCGGCAACGAAGTGGTGAGAAAGCTTTTGGAAAATGCCACACCGGATACTAGGAATGCGATAGAGCGTTTGATCGCTGGTGAATCCATTCAAAAGAGGATTAAAAAGGAGCTGACTTACAGAGGGCTGTATGATAACATTGAAAACGTATGGAGTGTCCTCTTTGCTACCGGATACCTAACACAGGATGGAGAGGCTGATGGAGATGTGCTTGAATTGGTTATCCCCAACAGGGAGATCCACAATATTTTCATGACGCGAATCAGAGATTGGATGCAAACCAAGGCAAGAGAAGACAAGGCACGATTGCATGCGTTTTGTGAAGCTTTCAGAGATGCTGACCAAGAACGGGCGCAGGCGATATTTACACAATATTTGAACGAGACGATCAGTGTCAGGGACACGGCCGTCAGGAAAGAATTGAAGGAAAATTTTTACCATGGCTTTCTGCTTGGTTTACTACGTTTTAGAGAGGATTGGAAAGTGTTGTCCAATAGAGAAAGCGGAGAGGGATACGCAGATATCGTTATCGAACTTTTCTCTGAAAAAATCGGTATCGTGATAGAAGTGAAGTATGCGGAAAATGGAAATCTAGACGCTAGTTGTAAAGCAGCCTTGCGGCAAATCAAAAAGGAAAGTTATGTCGATCAGCTGTGTTTGGACGGAATGGAGAAACTCATAAAATGCGGTATTGCCTGTTATGTGAAAAAATGTCAAGTGGTGTTTGAAGCAATGTGATGAGAAAGGGTGGTGAACAGTATGCCAGAACTGCCGGAAGTTGAAACAATTAAGCGTGTGATGGAACCGCGGATACAAGGGCTGACCATTGAAAAGGTATTGGTCAGACACCTGAAAGTCATAGCGTATCCCTCCTCGGATGAATTTTGCGGGCGGATCACGGGTCAGACGATTGAACATTTGGAACGGAGAGGGAAATTTCTAACCGTCGTCTTAGCCGATCATGAGCGGATTGTGCTGCATTTGCGCATGACAGGCTGTCTGCTGCTCGTCCCGGCAAAACTGCCGGAGGAAAAGCATACTCATGTGGTTTTTCGACTGAGCGATGGCAGTGAATTGCGCTTTTCAGACATGCGCCGTTTTGGGCGTTTTTGGTTGTTTCAAGACCAAGAGAATGATACATATAGCGGCATTGGCAAATTGGGATTGGAACCCTTTGACCCTGATTTTTCCGCTGGATATCTGGAAGCTCGTTTGGGCAAGCGCAAGAAAGCGATCAAGTCTTGTTTGTTAGAGCAAGAAACCATCGCTGGCATTGGCAATATTTATTCAGATGAAATCTTATTCACTGCGGGGATCCATCCACTGCGCCCCGCGGGTAGTTTGGAACATCAGGAGTGGGAACGCCTTGCTGCGGTCATCCCAGAGCGTCTTTCCTATTTTATTGAAAAAAACAAGGTGACATTAGAGGAATATTTGGAATCAAAAGGACAGGATTACCGCAATACGCCATTTTTACAGGTTTACGGCCATGAAGGCGAGTGCTGCCCCATTTGCGGCAGCAAGCTTTGCCGCATGGTGATCAGTGGCAGGAGCAGCGTGTATTGCCCGGGGTGCCAAAGAGGGTTGGAACAAGGAAGCAATTGATAAACTGGAATGAAAAGGAGAGGTTAGGGGCTGCGGATCTAATGAGACGCTGGTATTTAGAGTGGGGAAGAGATTGATTAATGAGGAAAGGAAAACGGGTGAGAAAAATTAAAAAAATTTAAATTTGATGTTGACAAGAACGATGTTGTTGCTGTATAATACTACTTGTCGTCAGAACAAGGGCTAATTATTCCAAGGTAGCTCAATGGTGGAGCAACCGGCTGTTAACCGGTAGGCTGTGGGTTCGAGCCCCACCCTTGGAGCCAATCATAACACATTCGGAAGCCGGTTCTTCCGAAGAACTTGCCGAAGTGGTGGAATTGGCAGACACGCGGGACTTAAAATCCCGTGATCCTTACCGATCGTACCGGTTCGACCCCGGTCTTCGGCACCAATTTTTTAACTTAATATTTGATATCGCGGGGTGGAGCAGTTGGTAGCTCGTCGGGCTCATAACCCGGAGGCCGCAGGTTCGAATCCTGTCCCCGCAACCATGAATGTGAACCTTGGGATTTCAATGATTCCAAGGTTTTTTTATATATAAATGAAATTTATTAAGGCGGAGTAGGTGAGAAAATCTTGTCATGTGATTCTGGGATATGCTAGAATGTAGGAAGACAAATCGGGAGTTATAAAGGAGGCTATCATGCTTGATATCATACCTGGTGCAGAAGAGATGAAAATTTTAGTCGGAGAATCACTATACGATATTTGGAATCAATTAAATGCTGCAATTGAGGAAAAATATGACATGGACTGTTCCTGGAATAAAGGTGGTAAAGCGTGGAAATATGAATATAAATATCGTCGGGGTGGCAAAACGTTATGTGCGTTATATGCAAGAGAAAACTGCGTAGGATTTATGATAATCTTGGGAAAAGATGAACGCTTAAAATTTGAAAAAGATAGGGAAAATTACTCAAAGGAAGTTCAAAGAATTTATGATGAAACGCAAACTTATCGCGATGGGAAATGGATGATGTTTGAGCCGATAGACACTTTGCTGTTTAATGATTTTATCAGGCTATTGAGCATTAAAAGAAAACCAAATAGAAAATAGAGGATTCGATTATTTCTTAATTTGCGGAGGTATGGTTAATAGAAATTATATTAGCTAAAAGACGAGAAAAGGGCCGCCTCATATGGGTTGCCCTTTTTCAAATCTGTTTTTTTTAATTTTTGGAAAGTGTAAACTGATCGACCAGTTGTTTCAAATTGCTTGCTTCGGCAGAAAGTTCCTCGCTGGCTGCCGCACTCTCCTCGGCTGTGGCGCTGTTGCTCTGTACAACCGTGGAAATCTGGTTGATTCCATCGTTGACCTGCGAAACAGCTTCGGATTGTTCGTTTGACACAGTGGAGATCTGGTCAATAGAGCCAACCATGGATTGGATGTTTTCTACCACATCTGCTAAAGCGTCAGCCGCATTTTTGGCGATATCCGTACCTGTCCGCACTGCTTCTGTGGAATGTGAGATCAGCAAGGAAGTGTTCTGGGAGGCTTCTGCGGATTTGCTGGCAAGATTACGGACTTCATCTGCGACAACAGCAAATCCTTTACCCGCGGTACCTGCCCGCGCCGCCTCTACAGCAGCGTTCAGTGCCAGGATGTTGGTCTGGAAGGCAATGTCTTCTATGGTCTTGATGATCTTGCTGATCTCTTCTGAACTGGAATGAATCTTTTCCATAGCGTTCATCAGCTCCTGCATCTGCTGGTTGCAGGCAGAAACGCCTTCGCCTGCGTGATGGGTCTGTTCCCGTACTTCACGCGCGCTGTCTGCGGTATCCTTGACCTGATCGGAAATCTCGCTGATCCGGGCCGCGAGTTCTTCTACGGAGCTGGCTTGTTCAACCGCACCCTGACTTAAGTTTTGAGCGCTTGAGGATACCTGGTTGCTGGCGCTTGAGACTTGTTCTGCGGAAGTATTGATCTGCTGAAGGATATCATTTAATTCTACCTTTAGATTGTGCATGGAGCGCAGGATACTCTGAAAATCACCTACGTAGGCATCACGGTACTGGGACTGAATATCTAGATTCTGATTCGCCATCTCGCCCAGAAGATAACTGATGTCATGGATGATGGTGGACAGGCCATCCACCAGTTCGGCGGTGGACTGTGTCAGCATTCCGGTTTCATCCTTGCTAACAACCTCTGGAACTGGAGATTCCAGATCTCCCTCTACTAATAGACGCATGCGTTCCGCGCAGGCTTTCATAGGCCGGCTGATGCGGTTAGCCAATTTTAGGGCAACTAGGATGGAAAGCAGGATCGCAAGCACCATGATCACCAAGTTTATAAGGATGTCAAAATATGTAGTGGAGAGATAATCTGACTGCGGGGCGGCAACTGCCAAACTCCATCCATCCGTACCGTTTACTGGCGCATAAGCCGCAAACATACGCTGCTTGCCACTCTTGTAATCTCCAAAGCCATTCTTGCCTTCGCGCATGGCGGCGTGGATCAAGGCCAATTCTTTCAGAGAAGAGTCGCTTTTCGCTTCCTTTTCAATATTCTGGACTGTGATCGTATCTAAGGTAGTGTCTGCGATTGTGTCACCAGATCGATTGATCATGTATGCTCGGTTATGTGCGCTGACACGAATCGAGGAAACGATATCGTTCAGGAAGGTCTCGTGGGGAACGAAGTAAACCACACCTTCAATATCAGAGCCTTGGATCCCATTTTTATAGATAGGGGCTGCAACCATAATGGAAAGCTCTCCTGTGATCTTGCTGATCAGCGGTTCTGATACGTAGACATTGCCCTGCATTGCTTGTTTAACGTATTCGCGGTCGGAATAGTCTTTTCCATCAAAAATACTGATGCCGTTTGAACCGATGATGTTCCCGCGTTGGAAACCGTGCATGCTGGCACGTTCATCTATGATCGAGCGTTTTTCCTTCAGCGAGACGGTTTTGTCAAGCAGCTGCGGGACGCAACCAGTATCCATGGCAACGTTCTTGTAAGCGGTCAGCTCCTGTTCAATGCGTTCTGCCGCAAGAGCCGCGGTCTCGCTCATCATTTGATCCACTGTTGAGATGGTGTTTTTGTAGTTGAGTGTAATGCTGGTTGCTCCGACTATGAGCTGTGTAGCTAGGACCGTTACCATAAGACAAATGGTGATTTTTGTCCGAATGCTTTTCATGTTTCCTTACCTCCTAGTTTTTTGTAAATAGACTGGGTAGAATAGCACTAAATAATATTATATGAATTTATGTTTACGTTTGTCAACTATATTCATGAATGAAAAATGTTTTGGCATAGAACAAAGACATAGAAAGCCGCCATATCTGGCCAGGACTTCGGTTGTTTGGTGGTTTTTAGCTAGTGCGTGTTTGGCTCATCCATCTCGACAAAATCAAGCGTTATATGGTAGAATGAAAAAACAATGGGACGAGCCATGGAACACTACAGTTAATCAGGCGAAATGTCAATATTGGTAATCAGGCGCAGGAAATCAGATGGTATCATAATAACAGTCAAAAATCGGGACTCGGTGAATAGGGGAATGTTATTTTAGGTAAAAGATTTTGTAGTAATATACTTAGGACCAGCAGTTTAATGAATTTGGAGGACAGGATGCAGTACATAGTATTAGATCTCGAATGGAATCAGCCGGTATCAAAGCAAAAAATGGTGCAAATGCCAATCAGGCTGCGAGGAGAAATTATTCAAATCGGAGCTGTGAAAGTGGATGAGAACATGCGGACCATTGATACGTTTAACATACTGATCAAGCCTAAATATTATGAAAAGATGAATAAGCGCGTGCAGCAGCTCACGGATATCACAGATGCGCAGCTGGAAACCGGCGCACCCTTTGAGATCGCTTTTGAAAGGTTCCGCGATTGGTGTGGGACAACGTTTGAATTTGTGACGTGGGGTCCGGACGATATATATATGCTGGAAGATAATTTACTGATATATGGCTTGGACATAGATTGGATCCCTGCGGCGTATGATGCGCAGGTGATCTTTGACGATCAGGTGACGATGGAGGATCGAAATTTTTCGCTGGGATATGCGATGTATAAATGCGGGATCAAACCGCTAAAATGCCATGATGCGCTAAATGATGCGATCAACACAGTAAAAGTATTGACGCATCTGGATGTTGCTTCAAGCTTTGATGTCGCAGCATATTGATCAAGGGAGCGGACATGCGGCTAAATGAATCGGGGTTTGGGGAACTGACATGGATAAGAAAACAGAAGAATCAAGAACTGCGTACAATCAAATAGCATTTGAATATGATACCTCCAGAGAAGGACAATATACGAGATTTCATATAAAGGAATTATCTAATATGATAGATTTGAGTGAAGGCGATGTTGTTCTTGATGTGGCATGTGGAAACGGAACGCTGTTGAGGGAATTATCGAAAAAAGAAAAAATTCAAGCAAATGGGATAGATATATCAGAGAACATGATTCATGCAGCGAAAATGCGTTGTCCGAATATGAATTTTGATGTGAAACCATGTTATCCGCTTGAATGGAGTGATGAAAGCCTTGATATTGTAACTGTTTGTTGCGCATTTCATCATTTTAATAATCCACGAGGATTTGTAAATGAATGTAAGAGAGTTTTGAAGAAAAACGGCACAGTGTATATAGCTGACCCTAACTTTGGAGCAGTAATTAGATTTGTGGCAAATAGATTTGTGCTTCCTTTTTCGAAAAGTGGGGACGTGAAGATATACAGCAAAAAAGAGTTAAAGGCCATCTTTTATCATTCTGGATTTACAACAGTACAGGTTTGGTTAAAAGGCAAAGGATTATTTCTTAAGGCCAAAAAGTAACGATCAGTTTTAATTATGGAGGAAAAAGATGATCAAATTGATGAGGCCCACGATGGAGTTAAAAGAAAAAGCGATAAATTTCAGGCAAGAATTTTTTGATAACAATGAAATGATAATTAACGGAAGCGAATTGCTTGATAAAATAGATGATTATGAGGACTGGCTGAAATCTGTAACAAATAATACAAATATTGAAACCGTAAACCCTGATTGGGTGGTCACGGACACCTTTTTCGCTGTTGATGAAATAGACAGAATCATTGGGATAATTGATTTGAGACACACATTGAATGATTTTTTGAAAAATCTAGGAAATTGCGGTTACAGCGTTCGACCTTCTGAACGAAGAAAAGGGTATGCCACAGAAATGCTTCGGCTATTGCGGATGATCGCAAAAGCCGCAGGAATGAACGAGCTGCGTTTATCTGTTGAACAGGGCAATGAACCCTCTATCAAAACGATCATAAGAAATGGTGGAAATTACGAACGAAGTTTTGAATTTGAGGGCGGACAAGCGGATTTATACAAGATCATGTTGTGACTTCACATTGGTTGGGAAATTGGATAAAATATTGCCGCATAAAACGTATTCACAGACAAAAAGATTTTCATTACGAATTCCCGTTTGTCGGGAAGCTGCGGATAAAAAACAAAATATTGGAGTTGAGGGGAAGAAATGAACCTGCGAGATTGCTTTGAGCTGCGCAGGCGGGCCTAAATTGCGTTTTCGTTTCTTTGAACCCACTGTGAATGAGTTATAATAAAAAAGGATGGAATATTAGCTGTCTTTAGAAAGAGATATTGAATTTTGGAAAGGCTGCGGGAATTTGATAAAGAATGCTTTGATCATAAGATTTCGGTGATGATAGCTGCGTCATCATTAATAGGAGGTGTCAATTTGACGGCAAGCAAAATACTAATTATCAATGGAGGGCCGCATAAAGGCAACACTTGGAGATTAACGGAGGAAGTGAAAAAGATTCTTCAGTCTTTTGATCAGACGATTGTCTTTAAGGAAGCGCATTTATCAGATGTTGACCTGCCATTCTGCATAGGATGCAGCAATTGTTTTCGGAAGGGACATAAGACGTGCCCGCATAATAAAATTGTTCAGCCAATCATGGACCTAATAGAAGAAAGCGATGCGGTAGTTTTTTCTGTGCCATGCTTTCAGGGACATTTGCCGGGAATCCTCAAAAACTTTACAGACCATATGGCCTTCATGCTGCATCGCCCGAGATACTTTACAAAGAAGGCCCTTGTCATAAGCACGACCGGAGGAGTGTCGGCTAGCAGCACCACAAAGGCTCTAGCCGCAACTCTTTCTGGTTGGGGATTCAATAAATGCTATCAGCTGCCTATTAGGGCGCTTAGCTGGAACGCCTATGAACCCACGAAAAAAGATTTGAAGAAGGCACATGATATGACAAAAAAATTTTACGTCGATGTAAAATCTGGAAAAATACATGTTCCCAGCATTGGAGTTCTGATCCCATTCAATCTGTTCCAGGCCATGTGCGTGGAAAACAAAGGGGAAACAGACTATCCAACGGAAGACAACTATTTCTGGCCAAAGTATTCTGGGATGAGATACGCACCAGGAATACCGATGACACCTACGAAAAAATTGCTAGGCTGGTTCATATATCTAATAGGAAAAAAACTATCAAAGTCAATGGTGATCACATATATAGAGTAGATCATGAATGCTTTGAAGTCGCCAAGAACAAAGTAAATGTAGGCTTTTGGGTGAGTGCTCGGCAGTTCAGAATGATGGCATGATATGACAGAGGAAAAGATGAGACAGCTCCTTGAAGATGGAGAAGGATTTACCGTAGAATATTGGGAAATCCAGTAAAATCACATTTTACTTTGCGTCTGGAAAGCTGTATAATAACAGCAATGACAGAAACGTATATCCCTATGGTTCTAAGGAGGACGCAATATGAAAATCACACATATCAAAGCTGTTTTTTACAGCGCTACTGGAAACACGGAAACTGTGGTGATGACCTTGGCAAAGGCCTTGTCCGCAAAACTGGGCGCAGAGCTCGAGTGCTTTGATTACACATTGCCAGCTAGCAGGGAAGGCACGAAACAGTATGGACCCACGGATCTGGTGGTTTTCGGCACGCCAGTCTATGCGGGACGGATTCCTAACAAAATGCTGCCCTACGTGCAGAGCGGTTTTGCGGGACATGATGCTTTGGCCGTGCCAGTGGCCATCTTTGGCAACCGGAACTTTGACAATGGGCTGATCGAACTGCGTAATGAGTTGGAGGCTCACGGCTTTCATACCATCGCTGGAGCAGGAGTGCCGACTGAGCATGTTTTCAGCAGTAAGCTAGCTCCTGGCCGTCCCAATGAAGAAGATCTGGCCGCATTGGAAGTTTTTGCGGGGAAAATCGCAGAAAAAGTTTTGGCCATGACGGAAATTCCAGAACCGATCCAGGTGCGGGGCGATGACCCGGTGGGGCCATATTATACGCCGCTGGGAACAGACGGCAAGCCTGCGGTGTTCCTCAAGGCCAAACCAAAGACGCACCCGGATCAGTGCGATAAATGCGGAAAATGCGCACAGGTCTGCCCAATGGGTTCTATCCCGGCAGACGCGCCAGATACTTGTGCGGGAATTTGCATCAAGTGTCAGGCATGCGTCAAGTCGTGTCCCACAAATGCCAAATACATGGATGATCCGGCATTTCTTTCTCATGTGGCAATGCTGGAAGAAAATTATACTCGCAGAGCGGAGGCAGAATGGTTCCTATAATAGGCTTCAGATTAGATGGCAGTAAGCACGGGCTGGGTGCGTGTGCTTACTGCCTTTTCTTTGTGTCTCTTCGACGGCTTACAACATTTACGCATGTGCGGCATCTTAAAAATCGCATTGAAGATATCATACAAGATATTGTCGATTGTTCCATATATAATAGGAACAATGAGGGGGACTAACAATGAAGCAAGAATTGAGAACTATTCAGCACGATGAAGATCTATGTCTGGAAGCATATTGTTTCCAGGGAATCTCACAGCTCTTTCCTAATCATTTTCATGACTATTATGTAATTGGCTTCATGGAAGCCGGAAGCCGAAGCCTTACTTGCAGAAATAAGGAATATATCATAAAAAGGGGCGATGTTTTGCTCTTTCATCCTGGAGAAAATCATGGATGCGCACAAAGGAACGGAGGGACATTGGATTATAGAGGCATCAATATCCCTGTGAAAACCATGCGTTTCTTGGCTGCGGAAATCACAGGCCAGCGCGAGCTGCTTGGATTTTCCAAAAATGTGATCGCAGATCGGGAAGTGGGGCATTTTTTGATATCGCTTCATCAAAAAATCATGGCAAAGGCTGATAAATTTGAAAAACAAGAGTTGCTTTTCCTGCTGCTTGGAATGTTGGTAGAGCGATATGGGCAGTCTTTTGAACAATGTGCTTTAGCATGCGGGCATGAAATCCAAGCAGCCTGTCTTTTCATGGAAACGCATTACAGAGAACGCATTTCTTTGGAGCAATTGTGTGAACATAGCAAATTGAGCAAATCCACTTTGTTGCGGGCATTTATAAAATCAAAAGGAGTCACGCCTTATCGATATTTGCAGTCATTTCGGATCAGCAGGGCGAAGGTGCTTTTGGAACAGGGCGTGAGTCCTTTAGAAGCGGCGCTAGAAACAGGATTTTCCGATCAAAGCCATTTTACCAACTTTTTTCACCAGTACATTGGTCTGTCGCCTGCTGCGTATAGGCAGATATTCCAAACATCTCGCATTCAGATTTCACAAGGAGAGCAAAGACATGGAAGATAAAAAAGGGATTGGGCACATAGCGGCGGTTATCACGATTTTCATATGGGGGACAACATTTATTTCCACTAAGGTTTTGTTAAAAGATTTTCAGCCAGTAGAGATCCTCTTTTTTCGCTTTGTCCTCGGCCTGGCGGCACTGCTCATCGTTTATCCAAAGCCGCTGAAGGGCACGACAAAACAGCAGGAATTGACCTTTGCGGCGGCGGGCCTGTGTGGCATCACGCTATATTATCTCCTGGAAAACATCGCCTTGACTTTTACTATGGCATCCAATGTAGGCGTGATCCTGTCCATAGCGCCTTTTTTCACAGCCATCTTATCCTTCACCGTGTCAAAAGGAGAAAGGACTGGGCTGTCACTGAATTTTTTTGCAGGCTTTGTCATTGCCATGGCAGGCATATGCCTCATTAGTTTCGGCGGCTCCAAGGTCCAGGTGAACCCGGCAGGCGACCTGCTGGCTGTCATTGCGGCGTTGGTGTGGGCCGTGTATTCTCTTTTGACAAAGAAAATCAGCGGTTTTGGCTTTTCCACCATCCAGACCACTCGCAGGGTATTTGCTTATGGAATCTTATTCATGATACCTGCTTTGTTTTTCTTTGATTTCAAATGGGACTTGGCAAGGCTCACGAATATGGGAAACCTGCTGAATTTGTTGTTTCTAGGGCTGGGAGCATCGGCACTGTGTTTTGTGACTTGGAACTTCTCGGTTAAGCATTTAGGCCCGGTAAAAACCAGCATTTACATCTACATGGTGCCTGTCATCACAGTAACCGCATCCGCTTTGATCTTGAAAGAGCGAATCACAGGTCTGGCTATTTTAGGGACTGCGCTGACCCTGGCGGGGCTGCTGCTTTCCGAGATGAAGCTGGACTTTTTCAGGAGAAAAAAGAGCAATAGGGAATAAGGCTCGGACGCCGCTGCGCCTTTCTTGTATCAGTCTGATTACAACCAGACAACGCATTAGTGGCGCTGATTATAGATGAACATCCATACGGCTACCCCAGATATCGTGCAATAGCCGATGATGCTCCAAATATCAGGTATTTGGCTGAAAAACAGGAATCCCAAACCAGCAGCGAAAATGATCTGCGTATAGTCAAAAACAGACACTTCTCGTGCCGGCGCATGGGTATACGCCGCAGTGATGGTGAATTGCCCACCAGCAGCGGAAAGGCCAGCCAACAGTAGGATCAGGATCTGGGTGCCAGACATGGGGTGAAAATCGAAGATTAGAAAGGGCAGCGTAATGAGGCAGGAAAAACCGGAGAAAAAGAGCACGATAAAAGGGCCTCTTTCCCCCCGTTGCCCCAAAAGACGGACCAGAGTATAGGCGATCCCCGCGCAGAATCCGCCGACCACACCAATGACAGAAGGAATTAAAGCATCAGCCACTGCGAATCCAGGTTTTACTACTAACAATGCGCCGCAGAACGCGATGGTCACAGCCGATGCCTGAATGGGCGTGATCTTTTCTTTCAAGATAAAATAGGAGCCCAGGATGGCAAAAAAAGGCGATAGCTTGTTGAGGATGGAAGCATCCGAGAGAAGCAAATGGTCCACTGCGTAAAAATTGCAGAAAATCCCCAAGGTGCCGAACAACGCCCTGCCGATGAATGCCGGCAGGTTTTTCTTTTGGAAAGAAAAACCAGAATCTGAACGGATGAGCACGAACAACGCAAAAAAGAAGGCCACAAGATTGCGAAAAAAACTCTTTTGAATAGAGGGCAGGTCCCCTGACATTCTTACGAACATGTTCATAAGCGCAAAGAAAAACGCAGAGCAAATAATATAGAAAATCGCTTTTTGTTTGTTGTTGATCGGTGCCATGAATCGTACTCCTCTTTATCAATAAACTAGTTAGAAGTATAGTCTCATTTCTATCTTTTTTCAAGCATCCCTTGAAGAATATCCGCAGTACAGCAAGAAAAAATTACTCTTTTTGTAAAAAAATATTTTTTGAAGCCATGGCAGGGAATTTGCTTTTAGTATCTAAATGCAAGAATTATGCCAATTTCAATTGCGATCAAAAAATGGAAATATTATACTTGAAATTACAATAAATTAATGGTATAAAATGGTATAAATAAAAAATAAAGGAACGAAAGGGGAAAGAGATAATGAAAAAAACAAGACGATGGATAACAGTCGCAATCATGATTGCGGTTCTGGTTTTGGGGATCAGTGGCACTAGCATGACAGCCTTTGCCGCCTTTAATGTCAGTGACACGGAACCTGTGAAAAAAGGCGGAGGCGGCTATGAAACATGGCATGGTACCCATCAGGGCTGGCATTCCACTTGGAAGGATCCAGGGAGCGGTTTTATCGTACCAGCCAGCTATACCAATATCATATGCGGCACAGGGGACACGGCTTACAGCACGTTTGGGAAAAGCTGCAAGGTATCGGAAGCCCTCAAGGCTTATGATAAGGATCATCCTGACGCAGAGAGAGCTTCGCCAGCAGAAGATCGTTACTATGCTTTTGACATCAAGGAAAACACAAAGGGCGATTTTGGCATGTGGGCGCGGAATCTAAAGATCTATGACAACGAAAAAAAGGGATATGTGAAAGTGGATTGTAAAGTTACTGTCGTGGATTGGGAGGATGAAACTGACAAAACACCCAATGCCCATCATTTAACCATTCAAAAATCCGCTAGGCCAAATATCGATCTATCCGGCTTAAAGGAAGCAACATTGAAATGGGATTATTTTCTGGCGGGAACCAATACCCGCTATAAAGTGAAATCAAACGTGACCTTCGATGATATTGACGCGCAGCAATATGTGGCGTTCAAAGCGGACCAGGTATTGTTTCAGTTTGTAGCGGAAAACACCAGACTTTCTTATAAAGTCAGCAATGGGTCCAATGGGTACTATAATCCAGATGAAGAAAATTACAAAGCTGGGGATCCAAGGAACGCCTTTGGAGCCGTTTACCAGACAGACACGCTGCGGTTCACATATGGAACGAAAAACAAAGGAACCTGGTCTCATTTCGGATACTTAGCTTATGCCATGTTTGAACCAACACCAAACGATCCAACAAAGACCGTGTCGGACAGCGATGAAAAAGACGCAGGGGAAGTTATGCTGTCCAATGCCAATGAGACCTTCACTTATGAAGTGGAACAAGTGGTAGCCAGCGGGTACGCATCAGAGACGTATTTCAGAAACTTTACTTTGGAAGATACGTTAGAGGACTGTCTGCAAGTGGAATCCGCAAAGGTGAAACGCGGCAGTTCTGATTCTGACCAGTTCGATGTATCGGTGAATGGGACGAAGGTCAAAGCCCAGGCCAAAGCTTCCGCCTTAAAGTCAGATGATTTTTACGACAACACATATACACTGGTCATCAAAGCGAATTTAAAACCAGGACTCACAGCAGCAGAGCTGGAGCCATACCTTGACGGAGAGATCGCAGAGATCCCAAACAAAGCCACAGTGACGATTAACGATAAGCCTCGTTCCACGTCCCAGGTCATGGTACGAGTTTGGGAGCCAAAGCCGACAAAACGGGTATCGGATCGGGATGAAACAAATGTTCTTTCCAATACGATCCCCTCCAGGCTGGAGTCCTTTACCTATGATGTAGAACAATCTGTGCCAGCGCAAGTGAAAGGCCTCACGAAATTCGGATTCACGGATCAGGTGGAGTCCTGCCTAGAGGTCAAGGACGTGAAGATCTTAGAGGACGGCACAGACGTGACTAGCGCTTGGAGCGTCACCACAGAGGGAAACCAGGTTCAGGCTTTTTCCAAGAACACAGGAGCTGCGCTGGCGGGAAAATCATATGCCATGCGGATCACGGCGCAGGTAAAAAACGTGCCAGATGCCCAGCTGGAGAACCACGGCCATTATAATGCCGATCAAACCGCGTTAAACTTTAAAAACAAAGCCAGACTAACATATCGAATCGGAAACGCTGGAAGCGACAGCGGCGCGGATACGAACCAAGTGGACACCACGGTGCGGCTTCCCGTGGACATTAAAATCACAAAAGATGTGGACCGCTATGAGCACCAGGTAGGAGATCCCATCCATTATACCGTGAAAGTAAAGCATGACACAGATGGGTGCGATGCGACTGATATCGTGGTTCAAGACACGGATCTGGAGCATTTTGATTTGGATCTGACAAAAGCCAAAGTCAGTGGCGTGACGGACTATAAGCTGGAGCCAGTCAGCGGCGGCTGGAAATTCAATACGGGAAAACTGGCTAAAGGACAGGAGGCGGTCATCCAATTCGAAGTGAAAGCGAAAAAGGTCTTGAATGGAAGCGTTGCTATCAACACTGCGAGAGTAAAATGCTTTGGAGTGCCGGAAAAATCCGACAAAGAAGAAGTTTATATCAATTCTCCGAAAATGAACATCAAAAAAACTTCTGACCGCAAGCAGTATAAAGTCGGAGACACCATCGACTATGAGCTGGAAGTCACTCAGATGAACAAAGGCTGCTTTATGCGGGACGTGATCTTTACAGACACTATTCAGGTAGAAGGCGTGAAGCTGATGCCAGGAACGATCATTGTTCTGGATAAAAAAGGAAAAATTTTGACCAATTCCACGGATATTACGGTAAAAGATGATACCTTTACTATTGAAACTGGCAGGAACTTTTCTGACTCCACGGAAAGCGTTCCGCCAAAAGAGCAGGGCAAAACCCTGTATAAAGACCTGGATTTAACGGGATACATGAAAATCTGCTACTCTGCGAAGATCGCCTCCAGCGATTTAGCTGGCTCCATCGTGGCAAACAAAGCGGAGACACCGACTCGTCCCAATACCAACGGAGATCCAATTAAAGAGGATCCTGACATCCCATCAGGCGGCGCGGAGATCGAGCATATGGTGCCAGTAGTAGGTGCGGAGCTGCGTATCACAAAGACCAGCGACAAGCAAACTTACAAAGTGGGAGAGACCGGACATTACACAGTAAAAGTAGAACAGATCCGGGAAGACTACAAAGCGGAGAATGTGACTATCCAGGATCAATTCCAGTTGACAGGCATGAAAATCAAAAAGGACAGCCTGCGGATTAAACATGAGCGGACCGACATCACAGACAGCTGTAAGATCGAAGTCACGGATAACGGCTATACCATAGAGACAAATCGGGATCTACCGTACAACGAGTCTATGATCGTCACTTACGATGTGGAGTTCACAAGCCAGACATTGCAGGACAAGGAGATCCTTAACACAGCAGTCGCTGACGCTGACAACGCGGAGAAAAAAGAAACAGATCATGTGGTGGAAATTGGAGAAGCACCGGTGTCATTGGAAATTGTCAAAAGCAGCGATAAAAAAGAATATGAGCCAGGAGAACCCATCCAGTACCAGCTGGACGTAAGCTCCACTGGGACCAAAAAAGCGGAAAAGGTGGTCATCAAGGACAAAATCCTTACATTGGGAGTCACTTTGCGGGTGGATTCCATTCGGGTGTTCAATGACACCAAAGAGGACATCACCTCCAAGTGCGAGATTCAGGCGCAAGGAAACGCTTTTACGATTCGAACTGGGCAGGATTTGGAGCCGAAAAAGCATATAAGCATCACCTATGAAGCCTCAGCGGATAAAAGCCTGGCAGGCAAGAAGGTGGACAACATCTCGATCGCTGACGCTGACAACGCAGTGGAAAAAAACGCAGAGCATACGGTGGTGATCATAGACACCGCAGCCAGCCTGCAAGTGGAAAAGCGCACGGATAAAGAACTGTACGCCATTGGAGAGCCTATCCAGTATACTTTGACCGTCACATCCAAAGGGCCGTATAAAGCGAAAAACGTAGTGATACGGGATGCCATAAAGACAAAGGGCATGACCCTTGACGCAGAGTCCGTGGGAATCAAAGACCCAGAAGGAAAAGACATCACAAAATCCTGCAAGGTAAAGACTAGCACTCTGGGATTTACGATTCATACGGAAAAAGAGCTGGAAGTGGGAAAGCAGTTCGTGGTGACTTATACGGCCCATGGAGACGAGAGTCTCATTGGGAAGAAAATTGAGAACATAGCCACAGCCACATCGGACAACGGGCCTCCAGCGGAAACAGAGCATACGGTTTCTATCAAACCAGGCGCACAACTGGAAATCAAGAAAACATCAACAAAAAAAGAATATCGGATCTATGAGCCCATAGCCTACAAGCTGCAGGTGCGGACCATCAGCAAAATTACAGCTGAGAACGTGGTCATCCAAGACCGGATTGAGACAAAAGGAATGGAGCTTCTTCCAGGTACGTTGCGGGTCGCATCGGAACAGGGTGACATTACCAAGGAATGCGAAATTAAAGAAGCAACGACAGGATTTGAGATCCAGACAGGAAAAGATCTGCCTTATGGAAAGATCCTAACTGTCACTTATTCTGCGAAGATCACGGATGCGGAGATGATGGGAAAACAGATCAAGAACACAGCCATAGCAAAAGGGAGCAATGCGCCGCCTGTAAAGGATCAGATGTTTTCCAACATCCAGGAAGAAGATGAGGGAATGGTCATAGCCATGTCAAAAGAGAAAGATGGCGACCATGGCGGCGGCATGATCGTCCAGACCGGAGACGAATTCAAACTGATGCTTTATATTCTGATTTTGAGTGCGGCGGCTTTAGTGATGTTGTGGCTTGTGGTTCGAAGAAAGAAGACGAAAAAGTGAAACTGTTTATTTGATTTTATCCTGGCCGTGCTTTATAATTGAAAAGATGAAATCACAAGCTGACCAAGGAGAACACATACATGGTTTTACTGACATGCGAACATTTAAAGAAAAGCTATACGGAGAAACCGCTGCTCGAAGACATTGGCCTCAGCATCCATGAGGGAGATAAAATCGGTTTTGTAGGAGTCAATGGGACTGGAAAATCCACATTGTTAAAGCTGCTTGCGGGCGTTATGGAGCCAGAGGGCGGAAACATTACCCGTTCTGGCGAACTGAAAGCCGGATATCTGGCTCAGAACCCGCCCTTTGCGGAAGACATGACCGTGCTGAATCAGGCCATGGAATATATCCGTCAAGCGGGCTGCGACGTGGAGGAATTTAGATGTAAGGCCATGCTGACCCAATTGGGTCTGAAAGACTATGAGGCGCTGATGGGCAGTTTATCTGGAGGCCAAAAAAAGCGAGTAGCCATGGCGGCCGTGCTGGCACAAGAGACAAACCTGCTGATTTTAGACGAGCCGACCAACCATATGGACAGCGACATGATCGAATGGTTGGAGGGATTTTTGAAATCTTACAAAGGTGCCATATTCATGATCACTCATGACCGTTATTTTCTAGATAGGGTCACCAACCAGATCGTGGAAATCGAAAATGGAAAGCTGATTCGCTATGAGGGCAATTATGACAGCTATCTGGAAGCGAAAGCCAGCAGGGAAGAAATGGCTTTGGCCAGTGAAAGAAAGCGTCAGGCCATCTATAAAAAGGAACTGGCCTGGATCCGGCGAGGAGCTCAGGCCAGGAGCACAAAAGCAAAAGGCAGGATACAAAGGTTCGAGGAACTGGAGGCAAGCAAGCTGGTGATCGATGATTCTGCCCTGGAAATCAATGCGGTTAGCAGCAGGCTGGGGCGAAAGATTATCGAACTCAAAAGCCTTAGTAAAAGCTATGGAAACAAAAAATTAATCGAAGATTTTTCCTACATGATCCTGCGGAATGATCGGATTGGGGTCATCGGGCCAAACGGATGCGGAAAATCCACGCTGCTCAATTTGATCGTGGGAGCGATTCAGCCAGATCAAGGTGGCGTGGAAAGGGGAGAAACCGTGAAGATCGGCTATTTTTCCCAGGAAAACGAAGCCTTGGATGCGAATAAGCGAATCATCAAGTACGTGGAAGAGATCGCAGGCAGCCTTCAAACGAAAGATGGCGTGCTTTCCGCCTCCCAAATGCTAGAGCGTTTCCTGTTTCCGCCGCACATGCACAGCGTTCAGATCGGGCGGCTGTCCGGCGGTGAAAAGAGACGGTTGTATCTCCTTAGCGTGCTAATGCGGGCACCTAATGTACTGATTTTCGATGAACCGACAAATGATCTGGATATCGATACCTTGACGGTATTGGAAGATTACCTGGATGATTTCCCTGGGGCCATCATAATTGTTTCCCATGACCGCTACTTTCTGGACAGGCTGGCGATCCGTACCTTTGTCTTTGAAGGGGAGGGGCGCATCGGCCACTATATCGGCGGATACTCCGATTGGCTGCGGCAGAGAAAAACAAAAGGACCAAAAGACGCCGCAAAAAAGAAAGGCGAACCCCGTCGCCGTATTCAGAAACGGAAGCTGAGATTCACCTACCAGGAAGCAAAAGAGTATGAGACCATAGAGGATGACATTTCAGAACTAGAAGACAAAATCAGCTGTTTGGAAGCGTCCATGGCGCAAAACGCAGCGGACTTTGTGAAGCTGGGGGAACTGTCAAAAGAAAAAGACGCATTGGATGAAACCCTTTTGGAAAAAATGGAACGGTGGGAGTATCTTTCCCAGTTAGCCCAGCGCATCAAAGCTGGGGAAACGGAAGATGTGATCGTAGAAAACTAGGTAGTAACAAAAGAGACTTGAGAAGAAAAGAAAGAGATTATCACTGACAATGAAATCAAGGAATGAATAGGAGAGGAGAATCTATTATGGCAAGTATTAAATATGAAATCGTAGAACATATCGGTGTATTATCAGAGAACTCCAGAGGCTGGAGAAAAGAACTCAATCGGGTTAGCTGGAACGATGCGGCTCCCAAATACGATATCCGGGATTGGGCGCCTGAGCACGAAAAAATGGGAAAAGGCGTCACGCTCACAGAAGCGGAGGCTGATGAATTAAAGAGGTTGCTGGACAGGTAGAGGTCCTTTTATTAAGTATACGGATGCTGAAATGACAAGAGTTTGTAGCAGAATCTTAGGTTCCACAGCCAGATTGGTGCTGGGAAAAAGGCAGGAGGCACAAATGAGACAGATCAAAACAATTTTATGGGACGTAGACGGCACGCTTTTAGATTTTGAAGCCTCGGAAGAGGCCTGCGTACGCCTGTGTCTAAAAAAATATGGGGCAGAGATCAACGAAGAACAGATGGACTGGTATTCAAGGCGCAACGCCTTTTATTGGAAGAGCTTTGAACAGGGAGAGATCTCTAAAGAGTGCGTATATCTGGGCAGATTTGAAGACTTTTTTTCCCATCTGGGCATCAAGCATATTGATCCGGATATATTCAACCGGGAATATCAAGAAGCTTTGGGAAACAGTGCCCTCCCGCGGGAACATGCGTTAGAACTTTGCGCTACGTTAAACGGGATGTTCAGGCAGTATGTGGTCACCAATGGAAGCGCTGTGGCGCAGACGGGAAAGCTGAAAAAAAGCGGATTGGAAAATCTAATGGATGGTATTTTCATCTCTGAGCAGATGGGAACCGAAAAGCCCAACAAAGAATTTTTCGATTTGTGCAGCAGGGAGATCCCAGAGTATGATCCAAAAACCACGATGATCATCGGTGATTCCCTGACCAGCGATATGGCAGGAGGAAACAATGCGGGGCTTCTATGCTGCTGGTATAATCCTCAGAAAAAAGACGCCCTTGAAGGCCTGCGAATCGATTACGACATTTCATCCTTGAAGGAAGTATACGAAATTTTAGGCATATCAACATGCCGGGAAAGGAAGGTCGATGAACGAGAACATTTATGAGTTTGATGCGGAAATCAAGAAAGTACCAGATATAGACGGCGCATATGTAGAGATTCCTTTTGACGTAAAAAAGGAATTTGGAAAGGGCAGGGTCAAGGTACATGCGACTTTTGACAACGTGGCCTACGATGGCAGCATGGTACGGATGGGAACGCCTTGCCATATCATCGGACTCCGAAAGGATATCAGGGCTGTGCTCGGCAAACAACAGGGAGACATGGTGCATGTAACTGTCAAAGAGCGGGAAACATAAATATTTTTGATAAACAGCATATAACACTTGACATGTGTTATATGCTGTTATATACTGTTTACGAACAAAGGAGGCAAAGAATGAACTTAATGATCAATCATTCTTCCCAGCAGCCCATTTATGACCAAATCGCAGAACAAATCAAAGGTGCTATCGTAAGTGGTCAGGCAAAGGAAGGAGAGCTGCTTCCCTCTGTTCGCGCTCTGTCAAAAGAACTGAAAATCAGCGCGCTTACAGTCAAGAAAGCGTATGATGCGCTGGACCAGGAAGGCTTTGTGAAAACAGTCCATGGAAAAGGCAGTTTCATTGCCGGGACCAGTCCGGAGCTTTTGATGGAGGAACACCGAAAAGAGGTGGAATCTGATTTAGAAGTGGCCATTCTAAAAGGACGAAGATACGGTATGAAGGACGAGGAAATCAAAGACCTCGTGGACTTGATCATGGAGGAATGAAAACATGCTGGTAACACTTGAAAACGCGAAAAAGTCATATGGTCCTTTTACGCTTAGCTGTTCTCTTAGTCTGCAAGAAGACCGAATCACAGGTTTAGTAGGACAGAACGGAGCAGGAAAAAGCACTATGTTCAAAGCCTTGCTAGGGCTGGTCAGGCTGGACAGCGGAGAAGTCCAGGTGCTGGGAAGTCACCCAGAGAGCATGACGGCACAGGAAAAAAACAGGATTGGAGCAGTGCTTTCTGACAGTGAATTCAGCGTTTATATGACAGTGAAACAGATTGCGTCTGTCATGGCCGCTGCGTATGAGAACTTTGATGAACCAGGATTCCTAAGCCAGTGCCAGGAATTTCAGCTGCCCCTTGACAAGAAAACCAAGGAGTTTTCAACAGGGATGAAAGCAAAATTAAAGGTACTGCTGGCTCTTTCTCACAATGCGGATCTGTTGATTTTAGACGAGCCTACGGCAGGGCTGGATGTGATGGCTAGGGACGAGATCCTTGATCTGCTGCGGGGCTATATGCAGACAGAAGGACGGGGGATCCTGATCAGCTCTCATATTTCCAGCGATCTAGAGGGGCTGTGCGATGATATTTACATGATCCATGAGGGAAGAATCATCCTTCATGAAGACACGGATGTGATTTTAAGCAACTACGGTATTCTAAAGATGTCAGAAGAAGAATATGCGGCTCTCGACAAAGAGTATGTATTGTGTGTAAAGAAAGAATCCTACGGATATAGTTGCCTAACAAAGGAGCGGCGATTTTATCAGGAAAACGCACCATCCATAATTGTGGAACAGTGTGGAATCGACCAAGCGCAAATTATGTTGGCAGGAGGGAAGAGAAAATGAAAGCTTTATTTTTGAAGGATGTTCATACGCTGAAAGCGTCCAAGGCGCTGCTGATCGTGATCATCGGGGTAACGGTGCTCATGGCGATTTGGGGCGGGCAAGAAGGCGTCAGTTTTATTGTCAGCTATGTGATGGTTTTGTGCGCCGTGGTAGCGGTGAATGCCATGAATTACGATGAAATGGACAACGGATACGCTTTTCTGTTGACGCTGCCATTTTCCAGAAAACAGTATGTGCTGGAAAAGTATTTATTCAGCTTTGCCATCGGCTTTTGTGGATGGCTTCTGACCATGATTCTAGGAGCAGTCGTGGCAAGTGGATTCGGGGCTGAAAAAAGCTGGAGTTTCCACGATATTTGGTGGACGCTATATGGCGGGACATTTGCGGCGTTTCTTGTAGTGCAGGCGGTGATGATCCCGATCCAGCTGAAGTTCGGCGGACAAAAAGGCAAAATCGCAATGTTTGCTATCATAGCGGCTGGTTGCGGGATCACGGTGATCCTAAGAAAAGTCCCGGGTATGGAGGAACTGGCAGAAATCTTGTCAGAAGCCACGAACGCACAGCTTGGGGCTGGCAGCTTCATACTGGTGGCGGCATGTTTGAGCGTTTCCTTCCTGTGCAGTGTAAAAATCATGGAGCGAAAGGAGTTCTGATCCTCCTTTCACCCTGATTTTCAATATCCTTTTACTTCAAAAGCAGTTTAGTGCGAAATTTAATCTAAGATCTGTCCATCTGTGGAAATCGTCACCACTTGCCATGGCAGGAACTTTCCGCTAGCCTGCAGCGCATTTTTGACAGCCATTTCAATGCCGCCGCAGCAAGGTACCTCCATGCGGATGACCGTTACACTTTGGATCTGGTTTTGCTTGATGATTTCAGTCAGCTTTTCTCCATAATCGATGTCATCTAGCTTAGGACAGCCAATGAGCGTGATTTTCCCCTTCATAAATTCATGGTGAAAATTTCCATAAGCATAGGCCGTGCAATCTGCGGCGATCAAAAGCTTTGCGTTATCAAAGTAAGGCGCTTTGAGGGGAGCCAGTTTGATCTGTACTGGCCACTGACGCAGCTGAGTGGAAACAGGAGCCGCGGGGGCCGAGGCTTTAGGCTCAGGGGTTAGGGATTGAGCACTGCTTCCCGGGCAGCCTACAGGGGCCGGATCGGTTCCCTGTTCTTTTTTATTGGCAATGACCGCTGCTTCATCATAAGGAGCAGCTTCTCGTTCAATAAAGGAAATAGCTCCAGCAGGACAGGTCGGCAGACAATCTCCCAGACCATCGCAGTAATCGTCCCGTAGCAATTTCGCTTTTCCGTTTACCATGCCAATTGCGCCTTCGTGACAGGCTTGTGCGCATAATCCGCAGCCATTGCAGGCTTCTTCGTTAATTTCAATGATTTTTCTGATCATGAAAGGATCCCTCCATGTTTATGTTTGATTTGATGTTTCTAGCTTATCATAATTTTACGGACAAGTATACTATGATTATGATGGAAAGAGAGGAAATCACAGCGGATTTTTCCTTGAGTTTCTAAAGAAATCAATGCTCCAATCCACAGAAAACAGTGAAAAATCAAGGTTTTTAGCGAAATTTGAAAATTTTTGGAAGTGACTGTGAAAAACTGTGGATAACTTATTTTTGTCAACCAGAGAAAAGATTGAAATCTCAACGTTTGTAAAAATATGTTTATCCACATTTGCCTATGGATAAAATTGTATACGATTTTAAAATTTCTGTGGATAATGCCCGAAGTTCCCAAAAAACAAGGGATGCGGCATGTTGAAAACTGTCACATCCCGTATTGCCCTGTGACTGGATCCTGAAACAAGAATAGATGAGGCGGTTGTTTCGTAAAGAAAATAAAAGACACTACTAACAGCACCAGTAAAACCCGGGCTATGATTTCCCAGGTCATTCCAGAGAGCGACCTGTAGTTTAGCAGAACAAAGCTGAGTCCATAGGCGCATATCACGGATAAGACAAAAATTCCAATGTCAGCCCATAGCCAGTGTTGTCCTGTGAGGGCCACACATCCATAAAACATCACGATGATAGATGCCATGCCAGCCAGGACGCAGCAAGTCCGCACAGCGAGAAAATTAGAGAAAACTTTGCCATAGGCAAAATGCTCTGCGAAAGAAAATAGCAGCAGAGGAACAGCCAAAAGCTTCAAGTGTTCCCATGTGCTTTCGTTGACAGCGGAAAACGGCGCCAAGAAGACGCTTTCGCTAGACCATTGATAGATAAAGTGATCCAGTGTTCCAGCAATGATCGTAAAAGTGATTCCCGCCAAATGCCATTTTTTCATGCTCATATTCAATCCCCCATCTGTTAATTTATGCAGATGGGAGTAGAGACTTTCCACAAACTTTCCGATAGTATAGGAGTCCGACCAAGTCCGCTAGGATCCATCCGATGGGAATGGCCCACCAGATCCCTAAAAGCCCGATAGTGGTGGGAGCGAGGCAGTAAGCCAAAACCACCCTAGTGCCCAGGGAAATGATGGTCAGAAGGATCGAGATTCCAGGCTGGCCGATCCCGCGGTAAAAGCCGTACAGCAAAAATAAACAGCCAATGCCGCAGTAAAACGCACCTTCAACGTGAAGGTAGGTTACGCCAATAGAGATGATCTCCGTTTCTTCAGGCTGGATGAAACATCCCATAAGAGGCTTTGCGAACAGCCAAACCAACAGAGAAATGATCAGGCAAAAGGCCATGGAGACCCAAAGTGCTGAACGGATGCTCTTTCGGACCCGTCTATGGTTTCCTGCGCCAAAATTTTGGGCGATAAATGTAGAAAAAGCGTTGCCAAAATCCTGGACAGGCATATAAGCGAATGCGTCGATCTTCACTGCCGCGGCAAAGGCGGCCATGACTGCCACGCCAAAACTGTTGACCAGCCCTTGGATGAGAAGAATGCCAAAATTCATGATGGATTGCTGCATGGAAGTCAGCAGGGAAAAATGGATCACATTTTTCCAAACCAAGGGGTGAAACGAAAAGTGGCGTTTTTCCAAGCGCAGACAAGGCTGCCCGCTGAGACAATAGATGGACAATCCAATGGCTGACACGGCTTGGGCGGTCACTGTGGCCCAAGCGGCACCGGAAATTCCCATGTCAAAGGATAAAATAAAGAGAAAGTCCAAGACAATGTTCAAGACCGAAGCAATGCTGAGAAAAACAAGGGGAACAGCGGAATTTCCAATGGAACGGAGAGCTGCGGCAAAATAATTGAACAAGAAGGTGAACAAAATGCCGCAGAAAATGATCCGCAGGTAGGTTTTGGTTTCTGTAAAGATTTCCTCAGGGATTCGCAGCAGGCCCATGATGGGGTCTGTGAACATTAAGATCCCAGCTGTCATCAGCAGAGTGAGGCTGCCGATGAAAAGCAGGGAAAAGGCCTGTGCGCACTGAAAGGATTCGGAGTCCTTTGCGCCCCAATGCATGGAAAGCAAAGTGCCGCTGCCCATGCATAGGCCTAAAATCACGGAAGTGAGAAATATGATCAGCGTAAAGGAAGAACCGACCGCGGCTAAGGCTCCAGATCCTAAAAAACGTCCGACGATCAGAGTATCCGCAATATTGTAAAGCTGCTGCAAAAGGTTGCCTGCCATCATGGGGGCAGAAAAAAACAAAATGGATCTTGTGATATTTCCTTGTAACAAATCGACCTGCACAACATGCTCCTTTTCTCTAACAAATGATCAAGAGGTTTTCAGATATGGATCAAAAATTCCTGGAAACCCTAGATGACGCAAAGTATCTTTTATTATATCAAATCATGCGTAAATAGAAAATCCTAAAAATAATCAACCAAATATTGCAAACAGAGGAAAATTAATGTACAATAGAGCGAAGACAGAGCCTTATTACCATAAGAAGGAGAATCAGAGATCATGAAACGAGTATTAGCAGTAATTATAGTTTTCGCAGTGGCCTTTTCTATGTGCCCGACAGGAGTCCTAGCAGCAGAGTCGGGGACTGTCACGGCAGCCGAGGTTACTTCACCAGAAGTGACTCCATTGGAACCTACTGCGCCCACCAGTGTAGAAGGGCTGATGACAGAAATCACAAAGCCAGCGTCTTCTGATTTGAAGGATACCATCACAGTGATACCTGCTAGAGGCAGGACCGTATCTTTGCAGATGTACGATCAGAAACAAGGCGAGTGGATCACGCAAAAGGAATTCGGGTCCCCGAAAAAAGAACAGGGAAAGGTGGTTTTGGCGTATCCAAACAAATGGAAGAAAACAAACGCTTCGACCTGGAGAGTCGTGATTGCTGCGGGTGAAAACGCAGCAGCATATACCAGTCCGAATATCAAGATCTTGACCAGGAACCGGCATACCCTAAAGCTGACCTGCAAGAGCGCCATTATTATGGAAAAAAATTCAGGGCAGATCTTTTATGGAAAAACCATGGATACCAAAAGGGCCAATGCCAGCACCACAAAGATCATGACCGCTATTTTAGCTTTGGAGAACAAAAAGTGGAACAGTACGGTCAAAATCAGCAAGCAAGCGGTAAAAACACCCTTTCGGGATATAAAATACAGGGTGAACGATAGGGCTAGGATGCGGGACCTGCTCCATGCTGCTCTGATTCTGTCGGACAATGGTTCCGCCACCGCTCTGGCAGAGCATGTTTCTGGGAGCAAAAAAGCCTTTGCGGCAAAGATGAACAAGAAGGCCAAAGCCTTAGGCTGTCAGAATACCAATTTTGTCAATCCCCATGGGCTGGACAACAAGCGGCATTATTCTACGGCTAGAGACCTTGCTGTTATCAGCCAATGCGCATTGAAAAAGAAGACTTTCTGCGGTATCGTCAAAAAGAAGAAATATACCTTCAGGACTTTGAGAAAGCATAAAAAATACACAGTGAAGACCACTAATAAACTGCTGGGGCAGGTCAAAGGCTTGTCAGGCATTAAAACAGGGACCACAGGAAGGGCTGGGCACTGTTTTGTGGGAGCGTATAGCTATAAAGGAAAGACTTATATCACAGTCGTGCTGGGGTCAAAAAATCAGAACGCCAGATGGGCGGACACGAAGACTTTGATCCGCTATATCCGAAAATATGTATAACCTTAAAATTTGATTTCCAGACGATTTTTGCGGAATTCCGCGGTTTTTTAGGGAATGATTCCATCTCTTGTCCCGCAGACTATATGTTAAAATTTTCTTATGGAGAATTTTACGCATAGGGGGATAAAAGTATGGACAAGCTAAACGCAGTGCTGCTGAGTGCGATCTGTTTTTTGCTGTGCGTCAGCGCAGCAGTGGTGTATAAGGTATGGTTTTCCCATGGTGGGGAAAGCTTTTCCGCTGATACTTTGCCACAGATCCAGGAAGAGATTGATCTGGCCAACATTGCCATGAATGAGGACGCCCAGGTGATCAATGGAGGCAGCCAGAATATGTGGATCCGGGCAAAGGTCAATGTTGCTGGCCGTGGAGAGGGGACTAGCTGGCCGGAGTTGGGCTGTCAGCTGGTGTCAGATACCATCATGGCCGATCCGTCCGAGGCAGAGGCCAAGAAAGGCGTGTGGGTCCCGGAACCGGACGGATACTATTATTACAGCCTGCCTGTCGAGCCAGGGGAACATTCTAGATCCCTGTTTGAATCCATTCGCACGGACACAGGTGCGGATGGCATGAATGCGGGAAGCGTGAAAGTCCAGGCAGAGGCTGTCCAGGTCAATTGGGTGAGCAAGGCGGCATCTAGTGGAAAAGAGGCTTTCAGCCTTTATAAACTGTATCAGCCTTTACAGGAATACAAAGGCCAGTTTTTATAAAAGAAAACTCGAAACAATTAAAAGGAGCAGGCTGGATCTTGTCAGTGCGATCTGCTCCTTTTGCCTTATTTTCCATGAACCATCAAAACCCTAGTTCTTCATCGATCAATATGATTTCCACGTCATCCACATCGTTCATCTTTTTGAGATGGATCGTCAGGGCGTTGCAGATCCGGTCCGGACTGGAGCAATCATAGCAGTGGTCCCCTTTTATGGCACAAGGAGTCGCTAACTGAAAGCGCTTGGCGTTTTTTGGCGCGGCGATGTTGCGTGCGCGCCAGACGGCTCTTTCCAGATCCGGTTCGATCTTGTTGGTACCTAAAATAAAATAGACTTTTTGATGCCCAAAGAGAGAACCTGCGATACGGTTTCCAGTGCCATCGATATTTACCATCTCGCCTGTCTGCGCGATCGCGTTCACAGAAGTGAGATAAATTTCCGTTGTCAGGCATTTTGCCGCGATTTCCAGAAATTCATCATTATCCTTGCTCTGCTGGGGGTCATAGACGGTATTATGGGCAGACAAAGTTTCATAGAACTTCATATGAGCCATGGTGTCAGAATCACCGAACCCAATGATGCGCTGATCTAGATGTTCATTCAAATAATCCGTTGCCTCCTTAGAGGACGAGAAAAAGCTGACAGTGTAACGGTTTTTTTCAAGAGCTTTGATAGTGGCTTGAATATCCATAAGAACCTCCTTTTCTATTGAACGATCATTTGTTTCTATTATAATTGGAACCACTCAAAAAGCAAGCGGACATTTTTGTGATGAAAATGCGGATTTGCGTTTGAAAGCCTGTTCTCAAATAAGAAAAATGCTTGCTTGAATCAGAATGGATCAATAGGCAGAGTGGAATTTTTCTTGACAATAGAAATTTTTGGGTTTAATATACATATACCGGGTATATGTATAAAGGGGGTGGGTCATAAAGATGGAAGAAATGGTAAAACATAAACACAGAGAAGAAAAAGAATATAAGGATTTGACAAATCGTCTCAGTCGCATCGAAGGCCAAGTGAGAGGCGTGAAGAAAATGGTGGAGGAAAAGCGGTACTGTGTGGACATTTTGGCCCAGGTCAGTGCTATCCAGTCTGCCCTCAACTCCTTCAACAAAGTGCTTTTGACCAATCATATCAAAAGCTGCGTGCTGGAAGACATTAAAAATGGGAACGAAGATGTGGTGGATGAGCTTTGCGCCACACTGCAGAAACTGATGAAATAGAGAGTGATCAGACATGAAAGAAGAAAAATTCAATATAACAGGTATGACCTGTTCTGCCTGCTCTGCCAGAGTGGAAAAGGCCACTAGCAAATTAGAGGGCATGGAAGCGGTCAGCGTCAATTTGCTGACAAACAGCATGAAGGTAGCATATGATGAGCAAAAGATTTCCATGGGGGACATTATCCAGGCTGTGGAAAAGGCCGGATATGGTGCCAGCGCAGCACAGATGGCGGCTGGTGAAGAATCAGGGAAACCCGCGGGCGAAAAGAAAAACGTCGCCCAGGAAGAGATCAAGAAAATGAAAGGACGGTTGATCCTTTCCATTGCGTTCCTCATCCCGCTCATGTATCTTTCCATGGGGCATATGATGCGGATGGACTTTGGGATGCCAGTTCCCCAGGTGATCGAGTCTATTTTTTATGGTACGGAAAATGCGGTGGCCATGGTATTCGGACAGTTTTTGCTGTTGCTACCGATCCTTTACGCCAACCGGAAATATTTCTCCGTGGGATTTAGAAGCCTGCTCCACGGCGGGCCCAACATGGATACCCTGATCGCCATTGGAGCTGCTGCGGCTACGGCATATGGCTGCTTTGCCCTGTTTCGCATTGGCTATGGTTTAGGACATGGGGATCTGGAGCTGGTTCATCAATACAGCATGGACATTTATTTTGAATCTGCGGGGACCATCCTGACCCTGATCACAGTGGGGAAATTCCTGGAGACTCGTTCCAAAGGAAAGACTAGCGAGGCCATTGAAAAGCTGATGGATCTTTCTCCGCGAACAGCTATTGTGGAGCGAGAAGGAAAAGAAACCATCATCCCAGTGGATCAGGTGCGGACCGGAGAGATTGTGCTGATCAAGCCGGGCGCATCCATCCCAGTGGACGGGGTGATTATAGATGGTGCGTCCAGCGTAGATGAATCAGTCATTACTGGCGAGAGTATCCCTGTGGAAAAAAAGCCGGGAGACAAGGCTGTTTCTGCTACAGTGAACAAAAGCGGGTTTTTGAAGATGAAGGCTTCCAAAGTAGGCGAGGACACGACCATCAATCAGATCATACGGCTGGTGGACGAGGCCAGTTCCAGTAAAGCGCCGATCGCCAAGCTGGCGGATAAAATCGCCGGCGTGTTTGTGCCTACGGTCATTGGAATCGCTGTCTTGGCAACCATCATCTGGCTAGTGGCCGGAGCCTCTTTTGAATTCGCCCTCTCCACAGGAATTGCGGTTTTAGTCATCTCTTGCCCTTGCGCTCTGGGCCTTGCCACGCCGGTGGCTATTATGGTGGGGACAGGAAAAGGCGCGGAAAACGGCATCTTGATCAAATCAGGCGAAGCCCTGGAGATCGCCCACAGGGTGGATACAGTAGTCATGGATAAAACTGGAACCATCACCGAAGGAAAGCCAAAAGTGACAGATATCCTGACATATGACACAGAAGAAGCACAGCTGCTCCAATTGGCGGCTTCTCTGGAAAAGCCCAGCGAGCATCCCCTTGCGGAAGCCATCCTGCGGCAGGCCCAGGAACAGGGCCTTTCCCCACAGGAAATTGCGGATTTTGAAGCCATACACGGTCAGGGCATAGCGGCCCGGATCAGCGGGAAGCTGTTTTTCGCGGGAAATGAGAGGCTTTTGGAACATCATAAGATCTCCAGCGGGCAGATCAGAGCAACCCTTGATGCCCTGTCGGACCAGGGAAAAACGCCGCTGATTTTCGCAGATGAAGAAAGGGTTCTGGGGATCATAGCGGTTTCTGACATGGAAAAAGCGACCAGTCGTAAAGCCATCGACCTGTTCCGCCAGATGAAGATCAACGTGGTCATGCTCACCGGGGATAACAAGCGGGTGGCAGCGGCCATACAAAAGCGGCTGGATATCCCAAGTGTGATCGCGGAGGTCCTGCCAGAGGATAAAGAGCGGCACATCAAGAAGCTGCAGGAACAGGGCCATACGGTGGCTATGATTGGGGATGGGATCAACGACGCTCCGGCATTGGCTAGAGCGGACGTGGGCATCGCCATTGGAGCAGGGACGGAAGTAGCCATCGAAAGCGCGGACGCGGTGCTGATCAAAAATGATCTGCTGGACGCAGTGACGGCTATCAGGCTGAGCAAGGCCGTGATCCGCAATATCAAGCAAAATTTGTTCTGGGCGTTTTTCTACAATTGTATCGGGATCCCTCTAGCAGCAGGCGCGTTTTATATGGCCCTGGGCTGGCAGCTGAATCCCATGTTCGCGGCAGCGGCCATGAGCCTTTCCAGCATCTGCGTGGTCAGCAACGCGCTCAGGCTGAAATTCTTCAGGCCAGAGCATGGGGCCAGGGGATCCGATGAAGAAGCCTTGCAGAAAGAAGCGGAGCCTTCTGCCCACAAGGAGGAAATCAAAACTAGAGAATTGGATTACGATGATTCTTCCCAAATTGGGGGAATGAAAAATAGAAAGGAAGAGAAAACAATGGCAAAACATGAAACAGAACTGAAGATTGAAGGCATGATGTGCCAGCACTGCAAGGCTCATGTGGAAAAAACCCTGAACGGGCTACAAGGCGCGCAGGCGGAGGTGGATCTGGACGCGGGGACGGCGATCGTCCGTTCTGAGCAGGAAATCGCGGATGATACCTTCAAGGCGACTATCGAAGACGCAGGCTATGAACTGAAAGGGATCGAGAGGAAATAGGATTAGGGCACATGATCACGTAGAAGAGGCGGCCGCATGGCCGCCTTTTTTTCTTTTGCTTTTGAACGGGATCTTTTTTCACAGCGCGGATCAGATGCATCGGTTAGCTTGTGCCCAGTTAAAAAGAGAAAGCATTGTCCTTTGTGGAAAATGAGAGTATAATAGAAACGACTTAACACAGCGAGATAAAGGAGAATCTCTGCCCAGATATGAGTTCTGGGCAGAGAAATAATTCGGATATGACTGATATATTTGTGAATTCTATGTTGTTTTTTTATATCTTGTCATTTTTTTCTGGCGTGGTTCATATCACGCTTAATACCATATCAGCGGCTAGACTAAAGACTAAACTTCAGATCAGGATGGCATGGCTCAATGGTTCGTTTTTTATATTTATCCTCATGAATTTCATCCTGTTTTTCAATCGACTTTTTGTGTTGCGGCAGGTTGTCCACAATATGCTGCTAGTCGCTTTTGATTTATCTTATGCGATTTTAGTGTGGTTTTGGGGTGGCTATTTGATAGAATTGCGTTCAAAAAAGCCAAAACAAATAGTAAAAATCCTGTTTTTATTGGCAGTCATGGTTTATGCGATCATATGGCTTGTTTTAGATCTCGTTTCTTTGAACAACGATAACCAGCAAATTGACAGTAACTGGGGAAAAGCGCTGGCAGCCGTAGCGGAAATTCTGATGTTCGCAGCGGCGATGGGATTCACATGGTGCTCCTTCATGACATTCAAAAACAAGCATGTTTTGCGTTTCTTGATCTGCTTTTCTATGTCTGTCTATTTCTTGTGGTTCTTTCTTTATGACATGGATTGCGTGTTCCGTTTCATTGGGCCAAAAGCATGGAAAATCTACCCTTTTGACGCAGTGATTTTGATCTATTTTGTTTTTAACATACTGATGATTCTGTGCCATTATTCGGCAATGTGGCGTGAACCGGGAGTCAATGACCGACAACAAGCTGCTCGTGACATGGAACAACTGATTTTGGAAGAAATCAATATCCATGAAACCTTGACAAAACGAGAAAAAGAAGTGCTTCAGTTGATGATAAACGGAAAGAACAATGCGCAAATCGCTGAGATTTTGGTCATTTCCATCTATACAGTCAAACGTCATATCAATAACATTTTCAAAAAAACAACAATCAAAAGCAGAACAGATTTAACCCTGTTCATAGCGAGAAAGACAGGAAGATAGCACCTGGAACCATTTTGTGGTTTGGTGCTGAAAGTGCTATTGCTTCTTTTTCCGATCACCGTAAAATGGATTTGTGAGTAAGTCGTTGAAACGTTGCGAACAAATGCATGAAACGGGAGGTAAGAATATGCGGAAACAATCAAAACGTAAACTGACAGGCATCGCGGTGCTGCTTTTATCAGTGATCATGATGGTAGGTTTGAGCAGCTGCGGAGAAAAGGCAAAAGAAGAAACAGAGCCGGCAAATGTGGCGACTACGCCCTATGGGCAATATGAAGGAAAGGCCAAAGAAAACGGCGTTCTATCATTTTTAGGCGTGCCATATGCGAAACAGCCAGTTGGAGACTTGAGATGGAAAGAAGCGGAGCCTCTGGAAAAAAGCGATGAATTGCTGAAATGCCACGAATACGGAAACACGCCGATCCAAGTGAGCGATGAATTTGAGCAGGCCTCAACTACCAAGCAAGGTGAGGATTGTTTGACCGCCAATATCTGGACAAGGGATATCAGCGGTAAAAAGCCTACGATGGTATACATCTATGGCGGCGGATACGTAAGCGGCGGAACAGCGGACCCTTTATATCATGGGGAGAATTTCGTTGAAAACAACGATGTCGTAATGGTGTCCATCAACTATCGGTTAGGACCCTTTGGATTTTTGGATTTATCGAAAATTGGTGGAACAGAGTATGAACACAGCAGGAACCTGGGCTTGCTGGATCAAATCGCAGGGCTAAAATGGGTGAAGGAGAACATTTCAAGTTTTGGCGGCGATCCTGACAATGTTACGGTGTTTGGCGAATCCGCGGGTGCTTCATCCATTATGAGGCTGATGTCTTCTGATTTGTCTAACGGATTGTTCCAGAAAGCGATTATAGAAAGCGGCGGTAACGCAAGTATCAAACATGTAGGTGACAAAAAGGTCGATCGAATCAAACAAAGCCAGTATGTGGCAGAAAAATTCCTTGAAACCACAGGAAAAAAGGATCTTCAAGGGCTGTTGGAGCTTTCCGGAGAAGAGGTTCAAAGCTATGCGGATCAATTGGCTGATCAGCTTGGAGATGATTTGGATTTAACGACATGGGGATGCGTTCCTGATGGCTATGCGGTACCATATGACGTATATGGAAATATTAGTAAAGGCAGCGGGAAGGATGTTTCGATTTTGATTGGAACCAACGCGGACGAAATCAATTACTTCAATCTGTATGATCCAGATCTGGAAAAAAGCCTGGAAGAAGAATATCAGGAAGGCACCACATTGGGTCGGGATTTCAGCAAGAATAAGAAATGTGCGGACTCGTACATTGAAGCAAAGAAAGATGATCCACAAAAATACACGGATTTTTGTAGTGAATACGAAATCAGACAGCCATCCCTCATATTCGCGGAAATGCAATCCGCTTATAATGACGTGTACATGTACCAGTGGGCGTGGAAATCCCAAATAGAAGGATTAGGCGCGGCTCATGCGGTGGAACTGCCATTTGTGTTTGGCACCTTTGATAGCGTGACAGCAAAACGAACGGCTGGCGATCAGTTGCCAAGAGAATTGTCCTTAAAGGTACAAGCTGCTTGGGCAGCGTTCGCCGCGAAGGGAGATCCTACGATAGAAGGAGAAGCTGAATGGCCGAAGTTCGATCAAAAGAATCGCGACACCATGGTGATCGATGATTCCCTGTGGAAGGTGGTGAACGATCCAATGCCGGAAGGCCGGAACTATCTGCGGCCAATGTTCGATGTAAAGATTCCAGAAGCAAAATAAATAGGAAGTTCTATCATGGTCAATCAATCCGTCCCTCGCCGCGGTGCTGGGGCGGATTTGTCTGTTTCTCAGATGCCGAACCATAGCAAAAATAAACTTTTGTGATATCCATGATTGCCGAACCATATAAATTGGGATATAATGGTCATGTTTACATTGCTCGAAACAACGCAGGCATGAAAAGAAAACGCAGCTCAATCCCAAAGAGCAATGAGCTGTGAAAAAAGGAGAAATATGGAATCATGAAGCACGCGACATTCAAAAAATTATTTACAGCCTTGATCTGCGCAGCTGTGGCCGTGACCTGCTGCGTCCCTGCCCAGACGGTGGCAAAAAGTTACAAGTTATCTGTCCAAGGTCTGTATACAGATTCCGCGGCAGTGAAAGGGACCGCTACCAGAGGAACCGTGGTCAAGGTAAAGTTGGGAAGCGTTCAGTATCAGGCAAAAACAAGGCGCGGCGGCGGATTTACCGTGAAGATTCCCAGACAAAAGGCAGGAACAAAGGTACAGGTGAATTTGTACAAGGGAAAACAGCGAGTCAAGAAAAAGACGCTGAAGGTTTATCCTGCTCAGGTAGAATATCGAGATGGGTTTTCGTATCATAAAATTACTAGCGCTGTGAAGAAGCGCATTGAGGGCAAATCCTATAAAAAGAACAAACACATCAACCTGGATCAGCTGCGGTACGTAAGAGTAAAGCATTATGACTTTGATGGAACCATCAAAGCAGGGGAACTGATCGTCAATCGAAAGATCGCACAGGATATGGTAGAAATTTTTTACGAACTTTACCAAAACAAATATCCGCTGCAAGAGGTTTCCCTCATCGACGAGTATGGCGCGGACGATGGCCGCTCCATGAAAGCCAATAACACATCAGCTTTCAACTATAGAAAAATCGCTGGCACAAAGACTCTTTCCCGCCACGCTTACGGTATGGCCATTGATATCAACCCAAGAATCAATCCTTATGTGGCAGGAAACTTCATTGATCCGAAAAACGGCAGCGTTTACGCACAGCGAGATGTGAAAAAGTGCAGGGGCGCGCACAAAAAGTGGATGATCCATAAAAATGATTTTATTTATCAGCTATTCATAGAACACGGCTTTGAATGGGGCGGTGACTGGAAACGGATCAAAGACTATCAGCATTTTGAAAAGAACTAGCGATGAGTTCTTTTAGATGCCACTCAGATAGGTTTATGGGCAGAATTGATCGATGGCTTCGTTCAAATCGTTTGACTCCCTCTGGATTTTTAGGTATAATCAAGTTATGTTTTCAAAAAGCACTGAACTGCCTAATGCCACATGATAATATTGATCATATGGCATTGGAATCGCAGGGATGAGGCAAAAGCGACAAAACCTGGATACGAAGAAGGAGAACTACATAATGGCAAGAACAACAAAACGATTTCTACTGCTCAGTGCGATTGGCATGATTCTTCTAGGATTCATTGTTTTCTCATGGTTAACGAACACGATGAAACATCAGAGTGAAGCGACTTTGAATAAGGTAAGCGAAACGTACATGGAAGGAATGAACGATCAGCTGCAAAAAAAATTCGAAGCCATCATTGACATGCGGTTACTACAGGCAGAGGGAGTCGCGACTCGGATCCAGGAAGAGAATCTGACCAGTAGAGACGAACTGTGGTCAGAGTTGACGCTAGCTGGAAAAGTCAGAGAATTTTCTTATATGGCCCTCTGTAATGAAGAGGGGATGACAGAGGTGATTTATGGCAGTGAAGTCACTCTAGCGCATGAAGCTGAATTTTTGGCGATGCTGCGGAACGATAATTTGAAGGTAAGCAGCGGTGTAGATAATAATGGTCAGAAATTGATTCTGCTTGCCATTAGGGCAGAGTATCCAATGGAAGACGGTGCTACCAGCGATGTGTTAGTAGTAGGGATGCCTGTTGATTTTTTGGAGCAGACATTGCGGTTGGATGAAGAAAACTCTGCTTTGACATCCCATATCATTAGCAATGACGGCGCGTTTATCATCCGTAGCGGAGAGGCGTTCCGTGATACTTATTTTGAACGTATCCAGGCAATTTTTTCAAAACATAACGGAAAAACACCGGAACAATATGCGCAGGAATTAAAGGCTGCCATGGATGCGGATGAATCCTACAGTGCCTGTGTCATAATTAACGGTGAGCACAAACATATTTTTTGTTCCAGGATCAACTCCAGCAACTGGTACCTGCTTTCTGTCATGTCATCTGGAACTTTAGATGACGCGGTCAGCTTCCTGAACGACAAACGTCAGCAAAATATGGTACTGGCGGGTGGAATTATGCTGGTGGGAATTCTTATTGTGTTTATTTGGTATTATCGGATCTCACAGCGGCAGTTGAGCGATCTGTATCAAGCAGAACGAGAAGCCGCTAGAGCGAATAAAGCAAAGAGTGAATTCCTATCCAGCATGAGCCATGACATTCGGACTCCGATGAATGGGATCGTTGGCATGACTGCCATTGCCCAGGCAAATATTCAAGATACCGCAAGAGTGACCAACTGCCTAGCTAAGATCGCATTGTCCAGCAAGCATTTGCTAGGGTTGATCAACGACGTATTGGACATGTCAAAAATTGAAAGCGGAAAGCTGTCCTTGAATGTACACATGGTTTCCCTTCGTGAAACTATGAACAGCATCGTGAACATTGTGCAGCCGCAGGTCAAGGCGAAAAATCAGAACTTTGATATTTTCATCCAGAATATTCAGACGGAAGACGTTCATTGCGACAGTATACGGCTGAACCAGGTGCTGCTCAACCTTTTATCGAACGCTATCAAGTTTACGCCAGAAAAGGGAATTATTAATGTATACTTGGAGCAGGAAGATTCTCCAAAGGGTGAGGATTATGTACGGTGCCATTTTAGAGTAAAGGATAATGGAATTGGGATGAGCCCTGAATTTCAGAAAACTATTTTTGATAAATTCGTCAGAGAGCAAAAACACCAGGTGGATAAAACAGAGGGCACAGGCCTTGGAATGGCAATCACAAAGGCTATCGTAGACATGATGGGAGGTACCATCCAGTTACAGAGTCAGCCGGGACAGGGGTCAGAATTCCATATTACGCTTGACTTTGAAAAGGCAGAAGAGAAGGATACGGATATGGTTCTGCCGCCATGGAAGCTGTTGGTAGTAGATGATGACGAAGATTTGTGCCGCAGTGCGGTTTCTTCTCTGGGAGACATTGGGATCAGTGCGGACTGGGCTTCCAGCGGGCAAGACGCGATTGATATGGCAGCACAGCATCATAGCAGCGGCGATGATTATCAGATCGTTCTTTTAGACTGGAAGATGCCAGACATGGACGGTATGGACACAGCACAGGGGCTGCGAAAGCACTTGGGCGAAGATGTTCCGATTTTGATTATTTCCGCATATGACTGGAGCGATATCGAGGATGAGGCAAAGTCTGTCGGGGTGCAGGGCTTTATTTCCAAGCCGCTGTTCAAATCTAACTTGTATCTAGGCCTTAGCTCCTACATCCTGCAGGAGGATGAATCAGAGCAGGAACTAGCGGAGGACAAACAATTTTTTATGGGAAAACGTATTCTCCTGGCAGAAGACAATGATCTGAATTGGGAAATCGCCAGAGAAATTTTGTCGGACGTAGGATTTGAGCTGGAACGAGCAGAAAATGGAAGAGAATGCGTAGAAAAATTCAATGCTTCCGAAAGCGGATTTTATGATGTGATTTTGATGGATATCCGTATGCCGATCATGAACGGATACGAAGCTGCGGAGAAGATTCGGGCGGGAGAACGCAAGGATTCGAATCTGCCGATCATCGCCATGACCGCAGACGCATTTTCTGAAGACATTCAGCATAGCCTGGAAAGTGGCATGAACGAGCATATTGCCAAGCCAATCGACATCGAACGTTTGATGCAGATTTTAGAGCAGTACTTGAAATAGTTCAGATCATGGCTGAAGGAGGCTGAGCATGAAGGCGAAAGAAGGATACTGCGTTGACCCTTATGAAATCCAGGGCGGCATTGACAAGCAGCTGGGCGAGTGGGGACGGGATATTTTAGAGACGATCGATCTAGGGCTTTGGATTCTCCTCATAGATAGAAAGGCTGAACAATATGAAATGTTCATGAGCCGGCAGATGAGAGCGAGTTTGGGACTGAAAGAGGCGATTTCGCCCCAAGAATGCTTCAAATGCTGGTATGAGGCGATTAATGAGGGTTACTATCATTATGTGAATCTGGGGTTGGAAAATATGATCCGGTCAGGCCGTCTAACCCAATTGGAGTATACATGGACGCACCCTGATGAAGGGGATATCATGGTGCGCTGTTTAGGCATACGGACAGAAAATGGGGATGGGAAGATTTGCCTGAAAGGCGATCATCGGATCATCAGCAACATGCACAAGCCACGTTTTTTGCCTGTAGGATCAGAGAGCGAAATCTTTGAATATAACAGAAAAAAACAGTCTATTTATTTTCATACTGGACGTGAATCTTTGTATGGAGACGCAAACAAAGAGAACAATTTTCCAGAATGCTGGATGGAACAAGAAATGGTGCATCCTCACTATGTAGAAGATTTTTGTTCAATGTTTCAGGATATTGAGGATAAAAAAGAAGTCAATGGCGAGGAAATGCTCCTCAAGTCAAAGCAGGGCACCTATGAATGGTTCAGACTCAAGACTCGATACTTGAGAAAAGAGAAACACAAAATCCATACTGTCTTGGTTTTGTTGGAACCTGCGAATCGGCAGCGTGCTTTAGAACTGGAATATATGAGAAGAGAAAGCTTTTACAAGGCGATCCTTTCCGATACGGTGGCTTATACGGAGTTGGATGTGGAAAGCCGGCAGCTGAAAAGCGCGGGAGGAATCTGGAAATCAGATCTGGAAAAGTGCATTGAGCGAGGAGCAGTCTTTGATCAAATCATGGATTTTCACAAAGACCGGGTGTTGGCAGAAGATTATGAGGTTTACAGAGAACAATGTACGCTGGATGCGATCCAGTCCATGTACCACGAAGGGATTGCCGCGAAAAAGTTTAGCCTGCGTTATCTGATCGATGGAGAGATGCGCTGGGTGGAGCTGATCATCCATGTATTTCAGGAGCAGGTTTTGGAGAATATGTATGCTTTAATCCTGCTACGGGACATTGATTCCGAGAAAAAGCGGGAACTGGCTCAGGCAGTAGCGGCCAGCCGGGATCCTCTGACGAATCTTTACAACCGAAAGTTCTTTGCCTATCATGTGACACGTTATATGCAGAGCGTGGATGTAACGCAGAATTTGGATATCAAACCGCCTCATGGCGCGCTACTCATGCTAGATCTAGACGATTTTAAATCTGTCAATGACAAATATGGTCATTTGAAAGGCGACGCGGTGTTAAAACGTTTGGCAAGAGTTTTGGAGTCCACATTTAGGAAACGGGATGTCATTGGCAGACTGGGTGGTGATGAATTCGTGGTATTCCTCAAGGGCATCAACAGCAAGCGGCTAATTGGCAGGCGGATCGAGCATCTGCTGGAGACTTTGCGAGATTCAACGTATGAGCCAGATGGACTGCCCTTTAGCTGCAGCATAGGGATCACGTTTGTGGATGGCAGACATTTTTCTTATGAAGAAAGCCTGAAACAGGCGGACGCGGCTCTTTATGAGAGTAAACGAAAGGGAAAAGCCACATACTCTTATTATGAAGAATGAGAATAGCAGAAATCGTGAACATTGAATCGTGCGCCCGATACTGGGGTAAAGTATAGAAACACATGGAGACTGTCTCTCAGCTGATAAAATCTGATTAGCTGGGCGGCAGTCTCTTTTTTGGGACAAAGTCGATTACCTGTTTTTTTCATCAGAATCGATATGATGGAAACTTTATGAGCACCCTACGGTAATGATTCCCAGGGGATAAAAGCATCTGCGTTCAATCAAGGTCAGCTGATTGAAAGATGATCATATCTTCCCCGATCTTTACAATATTGCTCCAAGGCAGTTTGATCCATTCTTCCGAAGCGTGTTTAAAAGGTCCTTTGCTATGATAGCTGGGGATGAGGACCGCTCTTATGGCTCCATCTTTTTTTTCAAACAGCAGCTCAGTGTCCCACAATTGTCCATGGCTGCTGCCTTTTGATAGATCTACGATTTCCTTGCTTCCAATTTCACTCAGTCGCATAATGACCTCCTAATGGGTAAATACTATTACCAAATACTATTAAAAAAAGGAGCGAATTATGAGTAAAGACAAGGAAAAGAAGGAAGAAAAGGCGCTTCCTTCAGAAGAAGAGAAGACAAAAGACATTATCACAGAGCTGGGGATCTTGACAACTGGCACGGATTTTGACAGCGATGTGCAGTATATCAACATTATTGGAAGCATAGAGGGGCACATGGTGCTGCCTGCTGAAAACAAAACCACAAAGTACGAGCATTTGATCCCGCAGCTGATAGCAGTAGAGGAAAATCCAAAGTTAAAAGGACTTCTGATCATCCTCAACACGGTCGGCGGAGATGTAGAAGCTGGGCTTGCTCTGTCAGAAATGATCTCGACCTTATCAAAGCCAACTGTTTCCTTGGTCCTAGGCGGCGGGCACAGCATCGGTATTCCCCTAGCGACTTCTACCGACTATTCCTTTATCGCGGAAACAGCTACCATGACCCTGCATCCAATCCGTACAAATGGGCAGGTGATCACAGCGGAAACCACTTTTGACTATCTTCGGAAAACACAGGAGCGGGTGATAGATTTCATTGAAAAACATTCCAAAGCAAATAGGGAAACGATCATAAGTCTAATGAATCGGACGGACAATATGCCAAACGATGTGGGGACGATTCTCTTTGGTCATGAAGCAGTGGAGATCGGCATCATAGACGAGGTGGGTGGCTTGAGTCATGCTCTGAAAAAACTTCGCGGTGAAATTGAAAATGGGGTTGACAAAAAATAGAAATTAACTTATTATAATAAAAATGGTAATAAATACAATAAAGCTGGCGTTGCGGATTCTTTTTCAGCAATGGATTGTGTTGATATGTAGGAAATATCTCAAAGGGTATTTCCTACACAAGTAAGAAAGGAAGATTGGAATGGAGAATATGAAACTAGCGATCATCACAAAGGACCGGGAGTATGGCAGGGCGTTAGGATTCGCCTTGATCAATGCTTACAAAAATTTTACGGTCACTTTATATCAAAGCGAACCGATACATAATCAGCTGGAAGCTTTTGACCTAGTACTGACAGATATCCCAATAGAAAAGCGGGGAAACGTGATCTTTTTGGTTGAAAAGCCTTCCATGGTGGAACGGAACGATGAAGCGCGGGATTTCAAGCTGTACAAATACGGAAACGTACGGCATTTGGCAGGGGAGCTATTATTCATTTATAGCCAGCTGACAGGCAGGAAGGCCTTGCCCATCAAAAAACAAGATATGAAACTGATTGCCTTTTGTTCTATAGAGGGTGGGACCGGATGCACTGCCGCAGCTATGGCTTTGGCACGGGAATTGAGCCGTTTTCATGATCAGAGAGTAATGTATGTGAGCCTGGAAGAGCTGGAGTCCACCCTTGACTACATAGAAGGCTTTCCCGAGGGAAAGAGCATTAGTGAGTATTTGTATCATTTATTTAATGAGGATGACACAGCACGGCTGCCCTTTATTGAGAGCTTCCTGGTCTTTGACGATCATGGGGTGGAGGCTTTTCTACCTTCGCCTGGGCGCAATGTGCTGAAAAGCCTTAGTCCTGAAGAGACACAGCGTTTTATCAGCGCGGTGATGGACACGGGACGATACGATGCGCTGTTGCTAGACCTTGGATCCAGCTTGGACAAAAATGCGCTGAGCTGCTATGAAATGGCAAATCACATCTGTATGGTGGCAAACCAGGAGGCCAGCATGTCTAAAGAAGGACGATTTATAGAATACTTGACATTTTTGAAAGGAGAAAAGCTGACAGAGCGGATCGTGAAGATTGTGAACCGGTTTCAAAAAATGGACCAGGAGGTTGAGGCAAAAGAGAAAATAGGAGCTAGAGAACATGAAGAACTGATGCGGGTCATATGCCGGCTGCCAGAAGACCCAGCTAGCTTTTTCCTGCAAGGCGGGTTGAAAACTATCCGTTCTGACGGCGCGTATGGGAAACGGATCAAACAGCTAGCGGATGTCCTGATGGGCAGCGCGGTGATATGAAGGCAGAAAGGTGCGTGATTTTCAAAGCAGGATCCAGCGGAAGCAAAAGGCGAGCTTCAAAGAAGGGCTCTTAGGTGTTACCAGATCCCCTGATCCGCCAAGATCTCTTGTGTGATTTCCATGGCCTTCCTGCCAGAAGCCCCGTCCTTGCCTTGCAGGTTCAGAGCAAAGATATATAAGTCAGTGCCAGATTCCACAGAACCGATGAACCAGCCGTTGGTTTTTCGTCCCTCGACCATGCCTGTTCCTGTTTTTCCTGATAAGACGGCACCGGACTTTTCTGCGATACGCAGGGAAGTCTTTATGGCCTGGATGTTCTGCTCTTGAAAGCCCCACTTGTTTTCATGAAGATCTTTCAGCAGCATGACCTGCTCAAGAGGAGAGATTTTCAAGGAAGACTCCATCCAATACTTGGATATGCCGCCTGTCAGGTCACGATTCCCGTAATTGATCAGATCGTAGAAATCCTGTAATTTCTGCGTTCCAAGAGACTGATCTAAGCTTTGAAAATACCAATTCACAGAATGCCGCATCGCTGTGTTCAGATCCTGAGCCTGGTTCCACTCTGGGAAAGGGTAGGAGGTCCCATCCCACCCGCGCAGCGATGACTTGGCAGTGACGTTGCCAGCCTCAAGGGATGCGAGGCCGCCGTAGATTTTGTAGGTGGAATTGGGAGAGACTCTGCGCCTGGCAGCGGCTTCTTGATAGACCATATATTCATCCTGCTGCGCGTCATAGAGAACAAAGCTGCCCTCATGGCTGCCAAAACAGCGGCGCAGATCCACTTCTCGCATGTCCAACGATGGTTGAGGGCGGAGACTTTGGACGGAAAGCCCGTCAGCGGAAGGAACTAGGATCAGGGCACAGAAGACCATCCATGTCAAGATCGCTACGCTGAACCAACGGACAGAAGGGGAAGAAGGTTCATAAGCGGCGATATTCTTAATCCGCTGGTACAACTCTTGCTTTCTGCCGCCCATACCTACCGCGGCCATGAAGGGCGTTGGCACGGAAGAAGGCTGGGCAGCCCAGTTTAAAACAGCCTGTCCATAGCAGGAGCGCTCCTGCGGATCCAAAAGGTTCAGCACAAAATCATCGCAGCAGATTTCCCGGTCTTGCTCCATTCTTCTCACAGCATAATGAAGCAAAGGGTTGAACCAGTTGACTGCCAGGAAAAGACGCATCAATAGATTGAGTGCCATGTCATGCTGTTTGCAGTGGGTTAGCTCATGGAGCAGGATATAGCGCAGTTCTGAATTAGGAGCCGCGGTCGGAGGCAACAGGATATGGGGACGTAAAAAGCCTAAGGTGATCGGGCTGGACACGCAAGAGGAAATCCGGAGGGAAATTCGGTCCGCAAGGGAACCGCGCAGCCTGATCAGGCCGCGGCATTGGAAAAACTGCTGGTCAAAAGACGGCCGACAGGGTGGCAAGGATGCTTTAGAAAGACTATGGGCTTTCAACAGGCCCCAAAGGACTCGGGAAAGCATCAATAGCGCGCCTGTCGCCCAGACCGCCAGTGCCAAGGCGGCAATGGTTTCAGAAAAAGGATGCCAGGCCGGCCCCGTGTCCACAGCAAAATCCCGGACTCCATTAGGAGCCGCGGCTTGGGCAAGAAGGCTGCTCTCGGAGCTTTTTGAGGATAAAGCAGGCAATCCAAAGGAATCGTGGAGGATCGTTTCCAGCAGATGCGCCAAGTCCGTCAGCCATGGGGATAGCCATGTGATCGCCCCACTGGCCGGTAGGATGAACCATATGTAATAATGAGCCTGAGCCGTCAGCTTTTTTCCAGCGATCCTTTTGATAGTTAAAACAGCAAGGATCAGCAGTGCTAGAGCAACAGAATATCTCAGGCCATAAAAGAGAAGATCAGTCATGGCCTGGCCCCTTTCTGTCCGGATCCTCGCTGCGATTTCCATTTAAGATTTGCCGCAGTTCCCGCATCTCATCATCAGAAAGCTGATTCTGCTTGATAAAATTCAGCACCATGGAGCCTAACGCCCCATCATAAAAACGATTCAAGAAATTGCGGCTGGCATTGGTTCGGTATTCGTTTTCTTGGACAAGAGGAGCGTAGACAAAGACACGGCCTTGTTTTTCCTTTCCCAGAGCGCCTTTTTTTACCAAGCGCAGCAGCATAGTCTGAATGGTTTTCGGGCTCCAGCCGCTGTCAGCTAAATGTTCTACTACCTGATTCGTGTTGATGGGGGCATGTTTCCAGATGATCTTCATCACTTCGTGTTCCGCTTCGGAGATCTGTGGGAGATTTGGCATGGCTTCCTCCTTAAGATTACATATGTAATATTGTACTTGGGAAAAGCTGTCTTGTCAATGCCGCGTCAATGATTGACAGAAACCATGCGAGAGGGTAAACTGGAAACTAGCGCGATTAAAAAGCTGGCTGAGATGAAAATTAGCCTGACATGCGATGGACACGGGGAAAGACGAATTGAAAAGCGAAAAGTTGATGAAACAATGGATAGGAGTGATGATAGCATGAAATGTCGCATTTTGATGGGAAGCCCTAGAAAACAGGGAAATACCATAGCGTTGACAGAAGTGGTGATGAAAGAATTAAAGCAGCGGGGAATGGAATGCGGTCTGACCTGGCTTTATGATAAAGAGATCCGCGGGTGCAAGGCCTGCCGGGGCTGTCAAAAGGATTGGTCTCAGCCTGGATGCGTCCAAAAAGATGATATGGAGGCCATATTCCAGGAAGTGCTGGAAAGCGAGCTTCTCATACTGGCGACCCCAATTTATTCTTGGTATTGCACGCCTCCTGTAAAAGCGGCTTTGGACAGGATGGTATACGCCATGAACAAATATTACGGTGATGAAACGGGACCAGCTCTCTGGGCTGGGAAAAAGCTGGCACTGGTCACCACTTGCGGATATGCGCCGGAAAAGGGCGCGGACCTCTGGGAAGAAGGGGTGAAGCGTTATTGCAAGCATTCTCAGATGGACTATCTTGGCATGCTGGTAGAACGGCACAAAAATTACAAAGCAGCATTCATGGATGAGAAAAAGGCAGCGCGGGCCGTGGAATTCGCAGGGAAACTGGTGAAGGAGCTTGAAAAATGAGAAGAAGAGACCGGGAGATCCGCGAGTTTAACGAGATCTTGGAAATCATGAAACGCTGCCGGGTATGCCATGTGGCCTTTCACAGTAACGACGAGTACCCCTATGTCGTGCCTATGAATTTTGGTGTTTCTGAGGAAAATGGGCAAGTAACCCTTTGTTTCCATGGAGCGGACCGGGGACGAAAGCATGATTTGCTTCGTGAAAACGACAAGGTAAGCTTTGTCATGGAGGATGCTCATGAGATCGTTACTGGGCCGCGGGTGGGGGCCTGCGAGTGCACCATGGAATTTGAGTGCGTCATGGGGACTGGAGAGATGGACTATGTGGCTGAAGAAGAAAAGGAGGCGGCTCTGCGTACGCTGCTGGAGCAATACGGCGTGGAAGAGGGAAAGGCGGACTATCATTTTCACCATGAAGTCGTGCCAAAAGTGGCAGTGCTGCGGCTGCGGGTCAATCATCTGACAGCAAAGCGGCGGAAAGTGGGGCTGCCGTAAAGCTTGAAAAGGAGATGTTTTCAATGAAAATCGACCGTTTGCTTGGGATCCTTTCGGTTCTATCGCAGCAAGAGCGAGTCACGGCCCCTTATTTGGCGGAAAAATTTGAAGTGTCCCGTAGGACGATCAGTCGAGACATAGAAGTTTTGTGTAAAGCGGGGATTCCTCTGGTGACTGTCCAAGGAAAAAACGGTGGCATTTCTATCATGGAAGGCTACCGCATGGACCGGACCGTACTGACTGCTAGGGAAATGGAATCCATCCTTACAGGGCTTCGGGGTCTGGACAGCGTTTCTGGAACGAATCGTTATCGGCAGCTGATGGAAAAGCTGTCTTCTGGGAGCAAGGCGGTGATGGACGAGAGGCAGCATATTTTGATCGATCTGTCTTCCTATTACAAGCAGTCTTTGGCACCAAAACTGGAGACCATCAGCCAGGCCATTGATCAATGTCAGGAGATCGCGTTTCGCTATTATTCCAGCAGAGGGGAGGGGCGCAGGCAAATCGAACCGTATCTTTTGGTGTTTCAGTGGTCCTCTTGGTATGTGTGGGGATATTGCCGGAAGCGGCATGATTACCGGTTGTTCAAGCTGAACCGGATGCTAGGACTGGAAACCTTGGAATGTCATTTCGCGCCTAGGGACCTACCGCCTTACGAGATCCGGCCGGAACGGGCCTTTGTGCTCCGAATTGAAGCAAAGGTGCTGTTTCAGCCTTCGGCCAGATGGCGGCTCATCGAGGAATACGGCGCAGAGAGCTTTGAAGAGCAGGAGGATGGACGGTTGCTTTTTTCCTTTGGGTTCGCGGACAAAGAACACCTCTTTAGCTGGCTGCTCACATTCGGTGAACAAGCAGAGCTGCTAAAGCCTGCGTCCCTGCGGACAGAGCTACGGGACATGGCGCTTCGCATTGGAGAAATTTATCAAACATGACATACAGATGTCATGTCTTTTGTATATACTGGTTTATATAAAAAACAAGAGACAAGGGAGGAAGAAACTATGGCTTCTAGCAAAGAATTCGTAGAATATGTCTGCGATCAGCTTTCCGGCGCAGGAGACATCACATCTAAAAAAATGTTCGGTGAATACGGACTTTACTGTGACAGAAAGTTTTTCGCCACTGTGGAAAACGATCAGCTGTATGTGAAAACCACTGAGGAGGGACAGGCGTTTTTGGAGGATCCGATCGTGGCCGAGCCACATGAAGGAACCCAGATGTTTCTCATAGAAGAATTGGAGGATCGGACTTTTCTGGCAGAGCTTGCCCGCAGGACTTGCAGCGGCATCAAACCAGGAAAGCTGGACTATAAAAAAGAGTACAAGGATCTATATGCGCCAAAGACAAAGCCAGCACTGGTACAGGTGCCAGAGATGACTTTTATTATGGTGGATGGGAAAGGGGATCCCAACACGAGTCAAGCTTATAAAACCGCGCTGGAGTTGCTGTATGGCCTTTCTTACTCCATAAAAATGAGTAAAATGGGAGAAAATCCGCCAGCGGGCTATTTTGAATACGTGGTACCACCGCTGGAAGGCCTGTGGGAAACAGGAGCTGGTGCTCAGGATGGGGAAGTGTTTCAGGAAACAGGAATTGGAGACAAAGATCAGCTTGTGTGGACTTCCATGATCCGTCAGCCGGAGTTTGTCACAGAGCAAGTGTTCCTTCAAGCCAAGGAGCAGCTGGCGGCGAAAAAACCAGAGTTGGACGTTTCCGCAGCGAGATTCGCGGTTTGGGAAGAAGGGCTTTGCGTCCAGGCTATGCACAAAGGCTCATATGATGAAGAACCCGCGACCATTGAGAAGATCCACAAGTTTCTGGAGACTTCTGACTTTGTCACGGATTTTTCCAAGGAACGAAGGCATCATGAGATCTATCTGTCGGACCCAAGACGGACGGCCCCAGAGAAGTTAAAGACCGTGCTTCGGTTCCCAGTGCGTGAAAAATAGTGGAAAAAAGACAGCGCATAGCGGGAAAATTGTGAAACAGCCTGGCGGAACGTCCTGAGAAAGCAGCCGCGGGCCTTGACTGCCTGCGTCCATGCGTGTTCTCAGGCCCTAGAGTGTCGATATTTTTCTTTTGACTTTGCCGGTAAAAAGTGGTACGATTAAACGGTTAAAAATACTGGAAATCACTAGGATACAGGACATGTGTCCTGAACTTAAGGAGAAAAATTTGGAAAAAAGAATTGCGCTGCTTATTGATGCTGACAATGTTTCAGCGAAATATATCGACCCTATTTTGGACGAACTGTCCAAGCATGGGAATGTGACATACAAGAGGATCTACGGAGACTGGACCAGCAGGCAGAATTCCAGCTGGAAAGAGGAGCTTTTGTCTAGTTCCATCACGCCGATCCAGCAGTTTAGTTATACAACAGGCAAGAACGCTACGGATTCAGCGTTAATTATCGATGCTATGGACATTTTGTACACTAATACTGTAGAAGGTTTTTGCATTGTTTCCAGCGACAGCGACTTTACAAAACTAGCCAGCCGCATCCGAGAATCCGGGCTGACGGTGATCGGCATGGGAGAACAGAAGACGCCTATGGCTTTCCGAAAGGCCTGCGATATTTTCACTAGACTGGAACTGTTGGAGGGTGAGGACAGCGGCAAGGAAGAGGCTGGAGTCAGAGATGTGGACAAGTCCGTGATTGAAGAGGCCATTGTCAAGATCATCACAGAAAACACCAACAATGGGCGGGAGACTGGCTTGGCGGAGTTGGGAAACCGTTTGCTGAAATTGTACCCGGATTTTGATGTGCGCAGCTACGGCTACAGTTTGCTTTCAAAGCTGTTAGAAGAATTTTCTAAGATCCGTTTGCTAAAGAAGGGAAATTATGTTTCCGTCAAACTAGCGGAAAGCACCAATGTAGAAGAGTTCATTATCAAAACGGTCCGGTCCGGCGGCAAGGATGGTGTGGATCTGGGTACTTTGGGACAGGAACTGCATCAGAAATATGAAAACTTCAATGTGCAGGATTATGGGTTTTCCCAGTTCAAAAAGTATATCCGCAGCATAGCGGGTATCCAGGTATGCAAAGTAGGCGTTCAGAACATCGTAAGGTATAGAGGATAGCGTTTCAGGAGAAGGAACATGCAGGGATACAATTGCATCATGGTATATGACAGCAGCAGGCAGAGCCTGCTGTTTTGTAAAAGGATGAAGGATCCTTATAAAGGAAAATATAATTTAGTAGGTGGAAAGATCGAGCCCGGAGAGGATGGCTTCGCGGCAGCCTATCGGGAACTGGAGGAAGAGACTGGAATCACCAAGGCAGATATCACCTTGAGCCATATGATGGATTTTACTTACTATAACCAAGACTGCTGGGTGGAGATTTATGTGGGGACGCTCCTTGCGGAGCGAGAACTTCGGGCAGAGACGCATCCCTTGCTGTGGCTTGGCCTGGATGAGGATTTTTTTGATTTGGAGCGGTTTGCTGGGGAAGGGAACATTGGGCATATGGTGGAGCAGGTGAAGGTGTACGGGCCTGGTTTGACTCCAGCCACTGGCCCTCGCTACGCTGCGGAGGTGGTTTGCGCGAAACCAGGCCCTGGGGCTTTGTAGGTGAGGAAGCGGGGTTGTGGTTGCAGATGGGGAACGGGCTTGTTGGAGGGGAGTATTGTGAGGGTGTGTGACTTAGCCCTTTTTGGCTCCAGCCACTTTTCTAGAAAAGTGGATTTTGACGTATGAAAGAAGGGCCGCATATTGATGTGATGGCCCTTCTCTTGATTGATTTAGTCGTTCCAATATTGTTTTATGTAACGGTTGATAGCCTCTTGTTCCAGTCGGTACTTTTCGGCCACTTTGTGTGCTGTGTCTTCTGGTGGCAGGGCTAGTTCTCGGCAGAGTTCGATCATTTTTCGTATGCCTTGCTCCCGCTCTTCTGTCTGGCCTGCAAGAATGCCTTCTCGTAGTCCTTCGGCTCGGGCTTCTTGCCGTTCCAATATTTTCTCTTCCCATGCGTTCATGAATTTGATCCCCACTTCCTCGCTTGATTTTATGGATCGGATCTTGTCGTGCATCCAGCGGATGGTTTCGCTGCCCGAGGCTTCTGCCCGTTCGTCCGTGGTCTCCTCGAAATAGCGGAGCATTTCAACTAGTTCCTGGCTCACGCCTTCTCGGTTCGTTCCCCTGGTGTTGAGGAAAATTCGGGTTGCGCCGTCCATCAGGCTTAGGCCTGCGGCTTCTTCGCGCTTCATGCGGAAGGTGTACTGGTACAGCCCTTTTCCAAACAGGTCGAAGGGCATGATCAGGATGATGAAAACATCGTTCATTTCGTTGAAGTCCACTTCTCCTGGCATCAGCAACCGGCTGTCGATCAGGCTTTGGTAATTTCTGGACCGCTTGGGCAGGTTCCCCGTGTTTTTCTTTTGCACTTCCGCGTCATGGACGCTTCCTTCCGTGTCCATGGCCCAAACGTCCAATTTGATTTGCCGGTTCCAGGTGGACCGCCGAATTTCCTTTTCCGTCTGCGGCGTGTGTCTCAAGTCAATGTCCTTCTCAAGGATGATTCCCAAGACTTTTTCTAAAAATTCCTTGTCTTCCATGGCTTCATCGAACAAAAACCGATCCAATAAATTTAAGTCTTTTAGCTCTTTCCCCTTGTTCAATCCAATCCCTCCTTTGATTATACGATGTTGTCGTTCCCTTTTCAACAGGCATTATATTTGTAATTATTTAACTGTTTTATTTTACCATACGGTGGTCGTTGGATCAACCTGTTTTCCATATTTTCCTTTGAAATTATTTCCATATTCCTAAACCTATGAAAAACGGGAGAAAGCAAATCCGTTGGCGTCATCCTGCTCGTTGGCTTTCGCGGTTGTTTCTCTACAGGTGGTGAACGCTTTCGCGGTAGCGCCTTAGCTCATCCTCGCTGACCTTGTCTATGATCTCATCGAGAAAAGTGATCAGCTTTTCCTGGTCTTCTGGTAATGCGCATTGGAATTGAAACGCATTGGATGCGCCTAGGGCGGCGAAGATAGTAGGAATCTTTAGATGTTCCACCAGAGTCCGAATCTCCCGGTACTTTTCTGTTTCGCTTTCCTCCTGCCAATGACCTTGCTGGATCTCCGCATATAGCCTGGAGTCCGGATAGATAGTCATCATGTTTGCGCCAATCCGCATAGGATGGAGCTGGTTGCAGACAGCGGCAGTGACTCTTGCTCCTTCCTCTCCGTGTTCCGCGCCTGAAACGCCTGTCAGATAAAAAAAGCTGTAATGGATGCCTGCCTGGTCCAGCCGCTGGCATTGCTCCAAGATATCAGTTGATCGATAGCCTTTGTCCATGAATCGCAGTGCTCGGTCATCCGCTGTCTCGATGCCAATGGTCAGCTCATCGTAACCCGCTTTGCGCAAGGCGGCAAGCTCATCATCAGATTTCAGAGCAGCGTCCGTGACTCTGGCAAAACAGCCGATGGTCTTTACCTCTGGAAAAAATTCGTGAATCGCTTCTGCGATTTCTATCAGGTGTCGGGCACTTAAGACAAAGGGATTGGCGCCTGTTAAGAAAACTCGAGACGCTTTGCGACCCATCAGGCGGTACATGGCCCGGGCTTCTTTCAGATCCGCTTTGATGTCTTCTAGCGGTGACATCTGAAAGGGAAAGGGAAGGTCCGCGTAAAGTGTACAGAATTTACATTTGTGGTGGGAGCAGCCTGCCGTTACCTCTAAAAGCAGGGAGGCTGCTTCGTAAGGCGGTCTCCAGATGGTTCCTGTATAATGCATGATATGTTCCTCCTTGTTCTCGAATATCTGTTTCTGAAGACAACATACCGCTAAAATTCTTTTTCATCAAGTACTGTCTTTTTTTAGTGACAGTACGATTTTTTATACTAAGTGCTTGATTTGACAGTATCTTGATTTTTTTCTGCCGCAGGGATATACTGATGGGGAAAGAAGGGAAAATAGCATGGCTAACAATAAATTCAATGATAAAGAAGTCTTGGCTCGCTGCGTTCCTATGGGCAGGCTGCAGTCAGTGATCGGCGGTAAATGGAAGATTCTGATTCTGTGGTACGTGTCTTTTTATGAAGTCCAGCGGTTCGGAGAGCTGAAGCGCCGCCTAGAGGGGATCACTCAGTCCACGCTGACAAAGCAGCTGCGGGAACTGGAAAGCGATGGGTTCCTTCACAGAGAAATTTACAAGGAGATTCCACCAAAGGTTGAGTATTCCTTGACTGATCTAGGTAAAAGTTTTATCCCTGTGCTTCTGGCGATGATGTCCTGGAGCGAAGCGTACCTTTGTCCGGATTACGAAGATCCATATGACCTGACTGGAAAGGAACGAAAGTATGGCGAATCATTATAAAGTGATCGACGAAGAAAATTGGATGGATCGCAAGTAGGGCGATTCGCAGAAAAACCGCAGAGTTTTTTTATCAGTGCTGGACCTCAATCTATGATATGCGTTTTGCCAATGCTGAATATGAATGATAAGCATTGGACACGGAGGGGAATCATCAGTATAATTGGAGATAATGAACGTATAAGGGAAGGGATAGTCGCCGGACCGGATTTTTGGTGGCTTTAATAGGCTGGAAACCTGAGAAATCAATATTAAAAAATATAAGGAGGCAGATTAGTTATGAAAGTGCTTATGATCAATGGAAGTCCCCATGAAAACGGCGTGGGAAACGTAGCACTGCGGGAAATGGGGCAAATTTTCAAGAAAAATGGGATAGAGACAGAAATCGTTTCAATAGGAACGGCAGCAATCCGAGGATGCGTCGCATGCGGTTCCTGTGCGGATACGGGAAAATGCGTGTTTCAAGATATGGTCAATGAAATTGCGCCAAAGTTTGAAGCAGCGGATGGACTAGTGATTTCCAGCCCTGTTTACTATGCGTCTGCCAATGGAACCATGGTCGCTTTGCTCGACCGCTTGTTTTACAGTACTCATTTTGACAAAAGGATGAAGGTGGGAGCTGCTCTGGCAACGGCCAGGAGAGGCGGGATCACGGCCACTTTTGATGAGCTGAATAAATATTTCACCATCTGCGGGATGCCAGTAGCTTCCGGGCAGTACTGGAACGGGCTGCACGGCTGTGTCGCAGAGGAAGCCTCCCGGGACGGCGAGGGCTTACAGATGATGCGGACGCTGGCGGAGAACATGACATTTTTGATGAGGAGCATCCAGCTGGGAAAAGAAAAATATGGACTCCCTCATCAGGAAAGCATGATTTGGACAAATTTTGTCAGATAATTAACAAGGACAGACAAAGCCGCCTTTGAGACATCGGGCGCATTGGTACAAAAAGGGCTCCTTTCGTTAGAACAGGCAATTGAGCAAACCGGAAGCAAAAAAGATGAATTCAAGAAATGGTATCAGGAAACATGGAGCAAATAGCGGAGGGCTTCCTCCTCGTCAAAAACCGCCGCGTCGATGTTCAATGCGTCAGCGCAGCGGTTTTTCAATGATTTCAACAGGTTTCACCCTTCTGTGTGTTGGTATTTTTCTTTTGTGGCAAGGCCGCCCCGTATATGGCGTTCCGCCTTGTTGTTATCTAAAACCGCCTTGACTTGAGCAGCCAGACCGGGATTTATCTCAAGGAGTCGTTCCGTGATGTCCTTATGTACTGTGGATTTGGAAACGCGGAATTTTTTTGCTGCCTGCCGAACTGTTGCGCCTGTTTCCAAAATATAATCAGCCAGTTCCAGCACTCTCTCTTCTATGTAATCCTTCATATTTAGCCCCTTCACCACCTCTTGTAAGATTTAACAGCTAAAATTAACCATTTTGATATTCACAATATATGTGTCAGGAAACAAGGTTATGCGTATTTTCAAGCAACAGGAGAAAAAAGAGCTTTGGGACCGCTTTTTCATGAAAAAAATATCATATTTTCCTGATTTTATGGTAAAACTAAGCTCAAACTGCTAGAATAGAGGAGGTACCAAATTGGGATTCACAGAGGAAGTAGGCATTGACCTGGGAACGGCCAATGTGTTAGTGTACATCAAAGGACAGGGGATCGTGCTCAACGAACCTTCGGTCGTAGCCATAGACAAGGACTCCAACGAGATCCTGGCTGTAGGAGAAGAGGCCAGGGAAATGCTGGGGAGAACGCCTGCCAGGATCGTAGCCGTCAGGCCCCTTCGGGATGGGGTCATTTCAGACTATGACATGACAGAACGGATGCTGAAATATTTCATCAGAAAGGCCTGCGGCAGCAGCCGGTTTTTCCGTCCAAAGCTGATGGTGTGCGTGCCTAGCGGAGTGACGGAGGTGGAAAAGAGAGCGGTCAGGGAGGCGGCCTCCCAGGCAGGGGGGAAATCCGTCTTTCTCATGGAAGAGCCAGTAGCGGCGGCCATTGGCGCGGGCCTTGACATTTCCAGACCGGATGGGGTGATGATCATCGACATCGGAGGCGGCACCACGGATATCGCTGTGATTTCCATGGGCGGTATTGTCACCAGCGTATCGGAAAAAGTGGCAGGAGATCGCTTTGACGAAGCTATTATCAAATTCATGCGCAAAAACCACAGCCTTTATGTAGGGGAACGGACCGCGGAGGACCTAAAGATCCGCATCGGTACCGCTTATCCAAGGGAAGAAAGCGTTTCTGTGGAATGCAAAGGAAGGGATCTAGTGACTGGACTTCCCAAGACCATGTACGTTACTTCCGAAGAAATCATGGAAGCCCTGGACGAGCCCCTTACGATCATATGCGAATCTGTCCACAATGTGCTGGAACGCACGCCGCCTGAACTCGCAGCGGACATCAGCGGTTCCGGCATCGTCCTAACAGGAGGAGGCGCTTATTTGTGGGGCATCGATAGGCGGATCCAGGAACGGACCGGTATCAAGACCCAGGTCGCGGAGGACGCGAAATCCTGCGTGGCTATTGGTACAGGAGAAGCTCTGAACAATATAGATGTCATCAAACGAAGTCAAATGAACAGAAGGGAGACTTATATTTGAAGCTGGAATTAATTGCGACAGCCACATTTGGGCTGGAAGCCGTAGTAAAAAGAGAAATACAAAGTTTGGGCTATAAAATACTCAAAACAGAAGATGGGAAGGTCACTTATCTGGGAGACGAGCGGGCCATTGTGAAAAGCAATTTGTGGTTTCGCTCCGCGGACCGGGTATTGCTGAAAATGGGAGAATTCATGGCCCTGACCTTTGAGGACTTGTTCCAGCAGGTAAAAGGGATCAGTTGGGAAGAACTGGTCCCACCTGACGGCAAGTTCACGGTCACGGGGACTTCCGTGAAATCTCAGCTCCACAGCGTGCCCAGCTGCCAGAGCATTACGAAAAAAGCTATCGTGGAGCGGCTTAGGGACTATTATGGAATCGACCGATTCCAAGAAACAGGCGCGGAATACACGGTCAAGGTCACGCTGCTAAAGGATAGGGCCACCATTACTGTAGATACCAGCGGCGCGGGATTACATAAGCGGGGATATCGGACAGCGGACGTGGCTGCGCCTATTAAAGAAACTCTGGCAGCGGCTATGGTCCAGCTCTCCTTTTGGAAAGCCGGAAGACTCTTGGTGGATCCTTGCTGCGGATCAGGGACCATCCCTATCGAGGCAGCGATGATCGGCAGGAACATCGCCCCAGGGCTGAACCGCCAGTTCGCCGCGGAAGGCTGGGACATGATCCCTGGATCCATGTGGAAAGAAGAACGGCAGGCAGCCTATCAGGCCGTGGATTATGAAGCGGATCTGCGGATACAAGGCTCGGATATCAGTAAAAAGGCCATCAGGGCGGCTAGGGAAAACGCCATTGAAGCAGGGGTGGACGATTGTATTGATTTTCATATCATGGATATCAGCAAACTAGAACCTGGAGCAGAGAAAAACGGCATTCTCATTGCCAACCCACCCTATGGGGAACGGATCGGTGATGAAAAAGTCATTCATCATATTTATCAGAGTCTGAACGGTTACATGCGGAACAACCCAGGCTGGTCCCTGTTCTTAGTGACTACGGATAAAGAGGCGGAGGCGGCCATCATGGGGCGGCCAGCGGACCGGAGGAGAAAGCTTTACAACGGCAGGCTGGAAGTATGCTATTACCAGTTCCATGGAAAAAAGGAAAAGAAAGATGCGTCTATCCATCGATAAGCGGCTGAAAACTCCTGTCTATCTCCAGATTTCGGCCCAGATCAAAGAGAAGATCCTCAAAGGAGAGCTGGTGGACAGCTACGTGCTGCCTTCGGAACGAGTTTTGGCGAAAAACTTAGGACTTCACAGAAACACTATTGTCCGGGCCTATAACGAACTAAAGGCTGACGGACTGATCACATCCTACCAGGGGGTAGGTTATCAGGTGGATTACAAACAGACGGAGCAGAAAAAGCGAAAGGCCGTCAACTGGCAGGGCATCATGAAACAGAAATATATGGAGATCGGCAGCGCCTTTGATGAAATGTTCCTCAAATCCCAAGCAGAAAGCAAAATCTCCTTCGCAGCAGGCATAGCGGCCCGGGACGTGTACAGCCAGCAGGAAGTGGCGGATTGCCTGGCCCAGATCCTATCCTCTGGAAACAGGCCTTCTTATTTCTATACGCCTTATCAGGGCGATTTGGAACTGCGGACAGAAATCGCCGCTTTTATGCGGACAAAAGGGGTGCTGACAAATCCAGGACAAGTCCAGATCTTTTCGGAAAATAATCAGGCACTGGACTTTCTGGTGACCCTGCTCCTTTCTCCAGGCGACAAGATCCTTACAGAAGAAAGCACGTCCCCTGACGTTTATCGGGCCATTGAACTGGCAGGCGCGGAGGTTATCACCGTGCCTATGGACGAAGACGGCATGATTTGTGACAATCTGGAACCGCTTATCGAGACGCACAAACCAAGGTTCATCTACGTCAACTGCAGCTACCATAATCCTACAGGGACCGTCCTCTCTTTGGAACGGAGGAAAAAACTATTGGATCTTTCTTATCAGTACCGACTGCCAATCGTGGAAGATGACGAAGCTTCGGAGTTGTTTTTTGAAGGGCACAAGATTCCTTCTTTGAAAGCCATGGACCCGGGGCAGAATGTGATCTACATGTATTCCTTTTCCCTGACCTTGGTGCCAGGAGTGGGGATCTCCTTTATGTTGGCGCCGAGGGAAGTGGTCAAAAGCCTGAGCGAAATGGTTTCTGTGAGACTAGTGACCTTGGACTGGATGCCCCAGGAGCTGACGTGCCAATACCTCAAGGATGGGACGTTCCTCAGCAAACTGGAGGATTTTCGAGCCGCCTATCAAAAAAAGCGAGACTTGATGTGTGGCTACCTGGATGAAGCCGCACAGGAGCTGGGTCTGTCTTACCGCAAGCCAAAGGGCGGCGTTTATTTGTGGGTGAAGCTGCCAGGGGAGCTGAGTGTTTCCAAGTTAATGAGAGAAACGGAAAAACAAGGCCTGTCTTTTATCCCTGGAGACATTTTCTTTCCAGAAAAAAACCCAGGGGGAAATTATATCAGGCTCAATTACTCTTACCCAACAGAGGAACAGATCAAAAAAGGGATGAAAATTTTGATTGAAGCGGCGCAGAAAATTCAGAAAAATAAAGGCTTTCAGCCCGCAACCCTTTAAAATCAAAGTACTGGTACACGTATAAACACGATAACTGGTACTTTTTGTTTTAGGATAAATATAGTATTATTTTGTTAAAGACAGGCAAAATAACTCTGACGAACTTAAATGAATGAAAAGGAGAATTGAAAAATGGCAGTAAATTTAAAAGGCAGAAGTTTTTTAACACTTATGGATTTCACGCCGGAAGAGATCCGTTATATGCTGGATCTGGCTCATGATCTGAAAGCAAAGAAGAGAGCAGGCATCCACAATGAAGTACTGAAAGGAAAGAACGTGGTTCTGCTCTTTGAAAAGACTTCCACAAGAACAAGATGCGCATTTGAAGTGGCGTGCCTGGATGAAGGTGCTCATGTGACATTCCTGGATTCTGGCAGCTCCCAGATGGGCAAGAAAGAGTCCCTGGAAGACACGGCGAAGGTACTGGGAAGATTCTATGACGGGATCGAATATAGAGGCTACAAACAGTCAGTAGTAGAAGACCTGGCAAAACATGCGGGAGTTCCAGTATGGAACGGACTGACAGACGTGGATCATCCGACTCAGATCCTGGCTGACATTTTGACCATCGAAGAACATGTGGCAAAACCGCTCAGCAAAGTGAAGGTGGTATTCAGCGGAGACGTAAGAAACAACATGAGCTATGCCTGGATGTACGGATGTGCGAAGATGGGCATGCATTACGTGGCATACGGCCCTGACGTGCTGGCTAAGGAACTGGATCAGAACGTGATCGCGAAGGTTCAGGAAGTGGCGAAGGAAACAGGCGCAACTATTGAAATTTCCAGTGATCCGGCATGCCTGAAGGGTGCGGACGTGCTGTACGCTGATGTATGGGCTTCCATGGGTGAAGAAGCTGAAATCCCAGAACGGGTAAAACTGCTGACACCGTTCAGGATTGACATGGATATGATCAAGGCGACGGAAAATCCGGACGTGATCTTCCTCCACTGCCTGCCATCCTTCCATGACTTTGAAACAACCATGGCCAAGACACAGAAAGACGCGGGATACGACATCCGCGAAGTCACGGACGAAGTGTTCCGCAGCAAGCATTCTAAAGTGTTCGATGAAGCGGAAAACAGAATGCATACCATCAAATCCGTTATTGTGGCTACGATCGGTTAGACTAGGATAAGAGGAAAATGAGAGGAGGGTCCATCATGAAACCCGGAATTAACAATTACTCTGAAATCGGAAAGTTAAACAAAGTGCTGCTCCACAGACTGGGAGGCGAGATCGAAGGCTTGGTTCCCGACAATTTTGAACGTTTGCTGTTTGATGACATCCCGTATTTGAAAATTGCCCAGAAGGAACACGACCGGTTTGCGGAAATCCTTAGAGAGAACGGCGTAGAAGTTGTTTATTATGTGGATGAAACAGCCAAGGCGTTGAAAACAGACGAAATCAAACGGAACTTTGTGGATGAATTTATCGCGGACAGCGGTATTTACTCAGAAGAAGCGCAGGAAGTAGTGAGAGAATATCTCCTGGGAATGGAAGCAAAACAGCTGGTGGAAAAGGTGATCGCAGGGATCAAGAAGAGCGAAATCGAAGTGAAGAACAGAAGCTCCCTGGCAAGCTATATCGCGTCCGGCTATCCGTATTACACGGATCCAATGCCAAACCTGTACTTTACAAGGGATCCAGGTGCTTGTGTCGGAAACGGCCTAAACGTGCATCATATGAGCACCACAGCGAGAAGAAGAGAAGCTCTGCTGCTGCGCTATATGTATCGTTATAACAAGGAATTCGCACCAGAAGGCACGCATCTGTGGTACGACTATGATCAGGAATACTCTATCGAAGGCGGAGACGTCCTGGTGCTGTCAAAAGATATCGTAGCCATTGGACTGAGCCAGAGGACCACTGCGGGCGGGATCGAACGCTTTGCGGAAAACATCCTCAAGGAATCCAGCTTCAAAAAAATTTTGGTGTTTGATATCCCGAAGAGCAGGGCTTTCATGCACCTGGACACCGTATTTACCATGGTTGACTTTGACAAGTTCACCATTCATCCGGAAATCGAAGGACCGCTTCAGATTTATGAAATCACACTGAGTCCTGATGGAAAAGCCCACTTTGAAAGTATGCAGGGCGAACTGGAAAAGATCCTCAGCGCGGAGCTGAACCTTCCGGCTGTTGAACTGATCCGCTGTGGAGGCGATGATGCCATGGCAGCGCAGAGAGAACAGTGGAACGATGGTTCCAATACACTAGCCATTGCCCCTGCGACTGTTATCACTTATGAAAGAAACTATGTGACTAATGAACTCTTGGAAACGAAAGGTATCAAGGTGATTACGATGCCTAGCTCGGAGCTTTCCAGAGGAAGAGGCGGCCCAAGATGCATGAGCTGCCCGGTCAACAGAGATGATCTGTAAACCATGAAATCGATCAGGAGGAAAAAATGAAGGAAAAACTTGTAATCGCTCTGGGCGGCAACGCGCTCCAGTCTGGAAAAGACGAGCCTACCGCCGAAGCGCAGCTTGCTGTCGTACGCAAAACCTGTAAGCATATCGCGGAAATCAGTGAAAATGGGTATGAAATCGCAGTCGTTCATGGAAACGGCCCTCAGGTAGGTCGTATTGTCATGGCTTCCGAAGCTGCAAAGGATGTGACCCCAGCCATGCCATTTGACGTGTGCGGCGCGATGTCCCAGGGTTATATCGGCTACCATATCCAGCAGTGTTTGAAATACGCGCTTAACAAGACGAACAGAAACATTCCGGTAGTGACTGTGGCTACCCAGATGATCGTAGAAGAAAACGATCCAGCTTTCCAAAACCCAACAAAGCCCATCGGCCCGTTCTATTCTGAAGCCGAAGCCAAGGTGCTGCAGGAGGAAAAGGGTTACACCATGAAGGAAGATGCGGGCAGAGGCTGGAGAAGAGTCGTAGCTTCTCCGCTGCCGAGAAAGATCGTGGAAATCGATGCGGTAAAAGAGTTGTGGGATCATGCGATCGTGATCACCTGCGGCGGCGGCGGCATCCCAGTGCTGGAACGTCCAGATGGAAGCCTGGAAGGAACGGCGGCTGTCATTGACAAAGATTTTGCCGCAGAGCTTTTGGCAGAACAAGTGGACGCGGATATCCTGATGATCCTCACTGAGGTTGAAAGGGTGGCTATCAACTTTAACAAGCCGAACCAGCAGGATCTGGAACAGATTTCTCTGGCAGAAGCAGCTCAGTATATGGAAGAAGGCCATTTTGCCCCAGGAAGCATGCTCCCGAAGGTAGAGGCCGCCATGCGGTTCGTCAGAGCCTTCCCGCAGAAAAGGGCGATCATCACTTCACTGGACAAAGCGGTAGAAGCCCTGGAAGGGAAGACAGGAACAGTATTGACTTTTAACTAAACCAAGAACAATCCAAAAGAAATCCCGGTCTCCAGGCTGGGATTTCTCTGTATAGCGAGTTTAGAAGGCGGAAGACACCGGAACTTTCCACAAATCGCCATTGGAAAAATTATTGCTTGCTATTTTTCCCATAAGGTGATATCATGCTGTCTGTAACTACTTTTCAGTGGTCAGATCGTTTAAAGAATTGAAAAAAGGAATCGTTATGGAAATTGAATTGAAATACGCAATCAACGACAACGAAACAGCGATGCGGATCTGGGAAGACGAAGGTCTAAAAAAATTAGAAGAACCGGAAACCAGAGAAACTGTTTTTATGAAAGCTACTTATTTCGATACAGAGGACTATGACCTGTGCGGAAACGATATGGCTTACAGAGTCCGCAGAGAGGACGACAGACTCATCGCATCGTTAAAATGGGGCGGCAAAAATGAGGGAGCCCTTCATACTAGGGAGGAGATCAACATCCCTGTGATCGACACCCACCCCAATCCAGTGACATTTGAAGAAAGCGATATAGGTAAAGACTTGATACGGATCATTGGCGGAAAACCGTTGCGCCCAATCATTGAAATGCACATCGAGCGGCGTAGGTTCCGCATGGACACCCAGAGCAGCTTGTTAGAAGTTTCCGTGGACAGCGGCGAGATCGTCACGGAAAAGGGCAGCAGCCCTATCTGCGAAGTGGAAATCGAATTGTTTTCCGGAGAGCAGGAGGATCTGCTAGAAACAGGGCAGCAGCTAGTGGACAAGTACGGCGTTGTGTCGGAAAAAAGAAGCAAATTCTATCGAGGGCTGGTGCTTTTAGGACAGCGAGAATGAAATTTTGACAATCATGACGTAAAAAAGGGATGGTTTGAGCGCGATTTTGGGCAATAAGACGTTCCTTTTTTGATTTTCCTTTACTTTTTAAAGGGAAAGCTGTATAATAATATGCACTATGTGTTGATTATTTTAGGAGGATATAAATTAATGAAGGCAACATTTATCTCAAAAGAACAAAACGATGTAAAGTTCACCATCGAATTTACGTCAGAAGAGTTTGAGCAGGCACAGATCAAAGCTTACAAAGCTTCCAAAGACAAGTTTTCTATCGACGGGTTCAGAAAGGGCAAAGCGCCTCGCAGCCTGATTGAAAAGCATTATGGAGAAGGGATCTTTTTTGAAGACGCAGTCAACGACTTGTTTGCGGACGCGTATCCAAAGGCTCTGGAAGAACTGGAGCTGGATGTCATCGACCGTCCAAGGGCAGAGTTCGGTGATCTGAAAAAAGGCGAAGGATTTACAGTGACATTGACGGTAGCTGTTTATCCTGACGTAGAAGTCAAGGATTATAAAGGCGTGGAAATAGAGCGGATCAGCGCGGAGGTGACACCAGAAGATTTGGACCAGGAAATGGAAAATCTGCAAAAGCGGAATTCCCGGATGGTTCTGGTGGAACGGCCGGCTCAGGATGGCGATACCGTGCTGCTGGATTACGAAGGATGGTCAGATGGCGTGCGGTTTGAAGGAGGCACAGCGGAACGTCAGCCTTTGAAGCTGGGTTCTGGAACATTCATCCCTGGATTTGAGGAACAACTCATCGGCGTGGAACCAGGCGGCGAAAAAGACGTGACAGTCACCTTCCCAGAAGAATACCATTCCGAGGATCTGGCAGGCAAAGAAGCTGTGTTCAAGTGTAAGGTACATGAGATCAAGGAAGAAGAACTGCCTGAGCTGAACGATGAGTTTGCGAAGGATGTCAGTGAGTACGACACCTTGGAAGAGTTGAAGAAGGATACAGAAGAAAACCTGAAAAAAGCCGCGGCTGCCAAGGCGGAAAACCAGATGAAGAACGCTGTGCTGGAAAGCGTGTTTAACGCCAATGACATTGACGTTCCAGAGGTGATGGTCAACGATGAAGTGACAAACATGATGAACGAATTCGACCAGCAGCTGCAAAGACAGGGCATGAACCTGGAACAGTACTTCCAGTATCTGAACAGAAAGCCGGAAGAATTCAGAGAAGAACTGAGAGAAGAAGCTCACAAGAAAGTAAAGACAAGAATGATCGTCAGCGCAGTAGCTGATCAGGAAGACATCAAAGCTTCTGATGAAGATCTGGACAAAGAGTTTGAGCTCATGGCCATTCAGTACAAAATGGACGCTGATAAGATCAGAGAAATGCTGGGCACAGAAAGCATCGGCTTTATTCAAAACGACATTCGGGTCAGAAAAGCTGTTGACTTTATGTTTGAGCAGGCTGTGATCAAATAATCAACGTTTGAATCACAGAAAAACAGTGAATACTCATAATGGGAGAGGGAACGTCCGGGCGCGGATCGTTCCGCCCATTATGATTAGGAAGAAAGAGAGGATTTTACGCAATGGCATTAGTTCCTTATGTGATTGAACAGACGAGCAGGGGAGAACGTTCCTATGACATTTATTCCAGATTGCTGAAGGATCGGATCATATTCATAGGAGAGCAGATTGATGAGCATCTTGCCAGCCTGGTAGTGGCTCAGCTTTTATTCCTCGAGGCGGAAGATCCAGAAAAAGACATCTGCATCTATATCAACAGCCCAGGAGGGTCGGTTACCGCAGGCATGGCTATTTATGACACCATGCAGTATATCAAACCGGACGTTTCCACTACATGCATTGGCTTGGCTGCCAGTATGGGTGCGTTCCTGCTTTCAGCAGGCAAAAAGGGAAAACGGTACGCGTTGCCAAACGCGGAGATCATGATCCACCAACCGCTGGGTGGGGTGCAAGGTCAGGCTGAGGATATCAAGATCCATGCGGAATGGATCTTGAAGACGAGGGAAAAACTAAATCGTATCCTCAGTGAAAACACGGGTCAGCCGCTTGACCGCATTGAACAGGATACGGATCGAGACAATTTTATGAGCGCAGACGAAGCCGTGGCTTACGGCCTGGTAGACAAAGTATCGGCGTTCAGATAACAACAGGGGGTTATTCATGGCAAAATATGATGAGAACAGAGAACTGAAATGCTCCTTTTGTGGGAAGCCGCAGAGCCAGGTCAAAAGGCTCATCAGCGGATCAGGAGTATACATCTGCAATGAATGCGTGGGTCTTTGCCAGGACATCATTGCGGATGAAGAGCGGGCCAGCGAACGGCGCGGGCCTCAGGGCGGCAGTTACAGGCTGCCAAAGCCAAAGGAGATCTCAGAGATCCTGAGCGATTACGTGATCGGACAGGACCCGGCTAAAAAAGCCCTGGCAGTGGCGGTTTACAACCACTATAAACGAATCAACAACACAAACCTGGCGAGTGACGATGTGGAGCTGCAGAAGAGCAATATCGTTATGATTGGGCCGACAGGTTCAGGCAAAACGCTTTTGGCCCAGACACTGGCAAGGATCCTCAACGTGCCTTTTGCTATCGCGGACGCAACAGCACTGACAGAGGCTGGCTATGTGGGAGAAGACGTGGAAAACATTCTGCTAAAGCTGATACAGGCAGCAGATTATGACATAGAAAAAGCGCAGAAGGGAATCATCTATGTGGATGAGATCGACAAGATCGCCAGAAAATCCGATAACCCTTCGATCACAAGAGACGTAAGCGGAGAAGGCGTGCAGCAGGCTCTTTTGAAGATTTTGGAAGGCACCATCGCCAGCGTACCGCCTCAGGGAGGAAGAAAACATCCGCATCAGGAGTTCCTACAGTTTGACACCAGCAATGTGCTGTTTATCTGCGGTGGAGCTTTTGATGGGCTGGACAAAGTGATCCAGCGCAGAATGGGAGAAAAAACCATTGGCTTTAATTCAGAGATCCGAGACACAAAAGTCGAGGCGTCGGAAATCTTAAAGCACATCCAGCCGGAAGACCTTTTGAAATACGGATTGATCCCGGAATTTATCGGGCGGCTGCCGGTGATCGTGACTCTGGAAGAACTTTCAAAGGATGCATTGATCCAGATCATCACAGAGCCAAAGAACGCACTGCTCAAACAGTATAAAAAGCTGTTTGCCATGGATGACGTGGAACTGGAAATCCAGGAAGACGCCATTGCCCGCATTGCGGAAAAAGCTCTGGAAAGAAAGACAGGAGCAAGAGGCCTGCGAGGCATCCTGGAATCTGCCATGACAGATATCATGTACGAGATCCCATCCAGGGAAGACGTGCAAAAATGCATCATCACCAGGGAAACAATAGATAAGGAAATCGAGCCGGAACTGTTGCTGGTAGATCAGAGCAAAGCAAAGGCGCACGATGAAACGGCATAACGGCAGGGGCGGCTTGTGACAAGTCGCCCTGTTATTGAATCTATGAACGCAACCTTAACTGTATGGAGGAATAAGTATGACAGACGAAAACAATAGGACTGAAGTAGACCAGGAAGAACAGGCAGAAACTGAGATCGAAGTCGAAACCGTATTGTCTCTGCCCATGATCCCTCTGCGGGGTCTGACGGTTTTTCCCAACATGGTGCTTCATTTTGATATTGGGAGGGAGAAATCCATCAATGCCTTGGAAAAGGCCATGGTGCAGAACCAGTACATTTTTCTCTCTGCTCAGAAAGACGAAAACACGGATCTTCCTACGTCGGAAGATTTTTACCATATCGGGACCGTCGGCAAGATCAAACAAATGCTCAAGCTGCCGGGGGATTCTATTCGCGTGCTGGTAGAAGGCGTATGCAGGGGTCACATTGATGAGGTCATTTCCGAAGTGCCTTATTTCAAGTGCGCAGTCACAAAGATCGAGGATGAAGTGCCGGAAGAACTGTCGCCTAAGACAGAGGCTCTGATGCGGACTACGCTCAATAGTTTCGACGAATATCTGTCCGTCAATCAAAAGTTGGCGCCTGAGATTCTGCCTACTGTGGCTGGGATCGAAGAACCGGGCAGGTTCGCGGATCTGATCGGTTCTCATCTGGATATCAAGCTGGAGGACAAGCAAACGCTGCTTGAAACCATTAACATTGATCAGCGATTGGAAAAAGTAAATGAATTTCTTGTCCGAGAGATCGAGATCCTCAATATTGAGCAGGATATCACCACAAAAGTTAAGACCCAGCTGAACAAAAACCAGCGTGAATATTATCTGCGGGAGCAGATGCGGGCCATCCAAGAAGAGCTGGGGATCAGTGAAGACGTGGAAGACGAGATCGAAGACTGGATGCAGCAGCTGGAAAAATTAAAATTGGACAAAAAGATCCGAGACAAGGTGGAAAAGGAAATCAAGCGCTTTGGCAGGATGCAGCCTTCTAGCGCGGAAGCCTCCGTAAGCAGGACCTATATTGAAACCATTGTCGGACTGCCGTGGCGCAAAGAGAAAAAGGGTAATATCGACCTTACCAAAGCGGAAAAAATACTGAACGAAGATCATCATGGATTGGAAAAGGTAAAAGAGCGAGTGCTGGAATATTTGGCTGTCATTCACCTTTCCAAGAGCATGAAAGGACCGATCCTGTGCCTGGTAGGGCCTCCGGGAGTGGGCAAAACTTCTATCGCCAAATCCGTGGCCAGAGCCGTTAACAGAGACTTTGTGAGAATGTCCCTTGGCGGCGTTCGGGACGAAGCGGAGATCAGAGGTCACAGACGGACTTATATTGGAGCCATCCCAGGACGCATTATCACTTCCATCAAAGAATGCGGCACGAAAAATCCAGTGTTCCTCTTTGATGAGGTGGATAAGATCGGAGCTGACTTTAAAGGCGACCCAGCCTCAGCGCTATTGGAAGTGCTGGATCCTGAACAGAATAAAGAGTTCACGGATCACTATCTGGAGGTTCCATTCGACTTGTCAAAAGTCATGTTCATCACCACGGCAAACACTACGGATACCATTCCAAGGCCGCTGCTAGATAGGATGGAAGTCATCAATGTCAGTGGCTACACAGAAGAAGATAAAATAAAGATCGCACAGGATTACCTGATCCCAAAGAAGGTGAAGGAACATGGGCTGAAAGAGCCAAATATCCGTTTTTCAGAGAAATCTTTGCGTGATTTAATCAATTACTATACCAGAGAGTCAGGTGTCCGCAACCTGGAGCGGGAGATCGCTAATGTGTGCCGGAAAGTAGCCAGGAACATCGTGGGCGGCAAAAAAAGCGAATTCCGCATCACAGAAAAAAATCTGGAAAATTATTTAGGCAAAAAACGTTATCGCTATGATATTATCAGCGGCGAAGCGGAGATCGGCGTGACCACAGGGCTGGCCTGGACCATTGTAGGCGGCGACACCTTGTTCATTGAAACCACTGTAGTGCCGGGAAGCGGCAAGTTGGTTCTCACAGGGCAGCTGGGAGAAGTCATGCAGGAAAGTGCCAAAGCAGGCATCAGCTATATCCGATCTATTGCGGACAGGCTGAAAATTGATCCGGACTTTTATAAAGAGCAGGATCTGCATATCCATATCCCAGAAGGTGCGGTGCCAAAGGACGGCCCATCTGCGGGCGTGACCATGTGTACAGCTATTATATCCACCCTGACAGGAACGTCGGTGAGAAAAGACATTGCCATGACTGGAGAGATCACCCTTCGGGGCAAAGTGCTGCCAGTAGGCGGTATTCGGGAAAAAGTCCTAGCAGCTCACCGAGCTGGCATCGAAAAAGTCTTGTTGCCAGCTGACAATGAAAAAGATATCGAAGATATTCCAAAGAACGTACGCAGGCAAATGGAATTCGTTCTGCTCCACACAGTGGACGATGCTTTGGCGCAAGCCCTTGTAAAGGATGAAAAATGATTATAAAAAAAGCAGAACTGGAAGCTGTCACAGCAAAGGAGCATCAATATCCGGAGGATAACCTCAAGGAAATCGCCTTCGCAGGCAGATCGAACGTAGGAAAGTCCTCACTGCTGAACCTTTTGACCAATCGGAAGAAGCTGGCTAAAGTCAGCGGCAGCCCGGGAAAGACCAGGACCATTAATTTTTATCGGATCAACGATGCTTTTCGCATCGTTGACCTGCCTGGATATGGGTACGCAAAGGTTTCCAAGTCCATTTCCGCTGCCTGGGGACCCATGATGGAAACTTATTTAGAAAAACGCCAGGGACTGATCAAGGTCATTCAGTTGGTGGATATCCGTCACGCACCGTCAAAGAAGGATATAGAAATGTATGATTACTTGCGCTATTTTGGACTGGATGGCGTTGTAGTGGCTACAAAGGCGGACAAAGTGTCCCGAAACGAGATGCAAAAGTCCATCCGCCAGATCCGTACGTCTCTGCGGCTGTCCGAAGATGACAAAGTGCTCCCTGTGTCCGCTCTGAAAAAAACAGGGCACGAACAGCTTTTGGAAGAAATGGAAACACTGTTGGAGGATTAAATGCAATTTCTTGGTTTTCAGGTGATCTTTAAACGAATAAAAGCCATTCGTTTTATGATGAAGGATAAATCTGTACCTAAGCGGAAAAAGGCGCTGATCATTGCAGGGATCATTTATTTGTTTCTGCCATTTGATTTGATCCCGCCCATTCTGTTTCCCATTGCCTGGATCGATGACCTGATCTTGTGGCTGTGGATCTTGTGGCATTTGCGGGAAGAGCTGGACAAATACTGGCTGGGGGATAAGAAGGTGGATCTTTCCAAAAAATATCGTGGAAAAACAGTGATAAATGATGTAGAATATGAAGTAAAGGACAAAGATAAGAACAAGGAGTAAGGAACATGGCAAAAGACGCAGTTGGAACAATCATGATCACCGGAGAGCAGATCCAGCAGAGAGCCAAGGAGATCGGCCTGCAGATCGCAGAAGATTATCAGGGTGAGCAGATCGTGCTGGTAGGCATACTCAGAGGCGCGGTCCTGTGGATGGGTGACATCATGAGGAACACAGATCTGGACATGATCATTGACTTCATGGCTGCCAGCAGCTACGGAGCTTCCACGAAAACGTCTGGCGTGGTGAAGATCAACAAGGATTTGGACACTGATGTGGAAGGAAAGCATGTGATCATTGTAGAGGACATCGTGGATTCCGGAATCACATTGAGCAAGCTAAAAGAGTATCTGGAAAGCAAGAACACAAAGAGCGTCCGCATCTGCACCTTACTGGACAAGCCAGCGGGACGGAAAACGGATGTGAAGGTGGATTACATAGGATTTGAAGTGGAGGATAAGTTCATTGTGGGATATGGCCTGGACTTTGATCAGAAATACAGGAACCTGCCGTATATCAGTTTCCTGAAAGACTAGTTACGCACGCCAACCAAATGGTGCGTTGATATCGCTATCATGGGAATATCTAAAGAGCTGCTTTCGATATACGACACAGCCGCTTCTTGATCATTTTTTGTAAAAGCGGGATTTGTTGATAATTTCGAAAACGCCATAACGGATATTTCCTGCATAATAAAAAAAGGAGATACATAAAAATGGGTTACAAAGTACAAATCGGTTTATCAAACAAGCACCTTCATCTGAAGGAAGAGGATATTGAAATCCTGTTCGGAAAAGGTCACAAACTGACTCCGACCAAGGATCTGGTTCAGCCGGGGCAGTTCGCCTGTGAAGAAAAGGTGGACATCGTAGGACCAAAGGCCACACTCAAAGGCATCCGGGTGTTAGGACCGGCAAGACCGGAAACACAGGTGGAACTGGCTGCCACAGACGCAAGAGCCATTGGCATCAAAGCACCAGTGAGAGAATCCGGAAAGCTGGATGGAACACCTGGTTGCAAGCTGATTGGGCCATGCGGTGAAATCGAACTGGATCATGGTGTGATGATCGCTTTGAGACACGTTCATCTGAACCCTGAGCAGGCAAAAGAAGCAGGTTTGAAGGACAAAGACGTGGTAAGCATCAAGATCGAAGGTGAGAGAGGCCTGGTGTTTGATAATGTGTTGGTTCGGGCAGGTGAAAAACACGAAAAAGAGATCCACCTGGATACAGATGAAGGCAACGCAGCTGGCTGTGGCCCGAACACGATTGCAGAAATCATCCAGTAGGAAGCAGCAGGCATAGACTAGGGCTGATACAAAGGGCCCTGTTCATACGGAAACTAAAACCCGAGCGGCAAATAGGAACGGATTTTCTATTTGCCGTTTTTTCATAGAAAATCATGCCCGCCATATTTCCAGCGGATCATTCCATCTATATCATCTGCGAACTCTCATTTCAGACAGAAGCTTTTATTGCTTAGCAGCTCAAGTCTTTTACAATAGCAGCGACATGTTCTCGTTTCTGCGGTTCTAACTTTTTTAAATCATGGATCAACTGTATTGTTTGGAGAGAAAGCTTCTCGTCTTCACAAAAAAACTCTGCTGGCGTGATCCCAAAGAAATCACAAATATAAAAAAATACGGTCAAAGATGGCAGCATTTTTTTGTTTTCAATACGGTTAATGTAAGAATCGCTCTGTCCTAAGGACAAACTCATGTCCCTGGCAGATACACCTTTCTCTAATCTCAATTCTGTCAATCTTCTACAAAAGTAATCCTCATACATTGATTATATCCCCCATACGTACAACATTTTAATACATTAAGGCAGAGATTCTATGTATTGCCAGTATCAATATTGATTGACAATAAGTATTAATAATATGTATAATGAAGTAAATTATAGATTCAAAATTTATAAGAAGGCTATTTGTTATGTGGACACCGCCTGCGAGCCGCTGTTGCTGCGGGCAGGAAGGGAACAGACGGGTATGCTTGCTGGGGAGGTGCTATGTGGAATATATGGGTATGTGATGACGATATCGCCTTTCAAGGGGAATTGAAACAACAAGTCCAAGACATCATGAAAGCGGAGCAAACATGGATGCCAGGCATCGTGTCTTTTTGTGAAGCAGATGAACTGGAACGCCAGATCAGAGAACATTGCGGCGAGACAAACCTTGTTTTCCTAGATCTGACCCAGGACCAAAGAAAGAGCCTGCTGCTAGGAAAGCAGATTCTAGATGCGCAGCTAGTGTTCCTTTCTGCGGAGGATAAACGCTGCTGGGAATTTTACGATGTAGAACACCTTTATGCATTGCGAAAGCCTGTGGGAAAAGACCATTTGAGACGAGCCGTGGAGCGAGCTGCCAAACATCTGCGGGACAAGCGTGTCACGGAATTCGCAGTTGTCACTAAAAAGGGAATCGAGCGAATCCCCATGGATCAGATCCTTTATTTTGAAAAAGAAAAACGAAAAGTTCACCTGTACACGCCTACCCAGCGATGCACATTTTACGGAAAATTCAGTGATGTGATCAGCCGGACAAGCCCCTGCTTCATGCGCTGTCATAACAGCTATGTTGTCAATATCGCCCAGATGCGAAAGCTGATCGGGAGAAAGTTTTTCTTTGCCAATGGCATGGTCGTCCCCATCAGCCAGACTTATTACAGGGAAATTCGGCAGGCTTATTTGTCTTATCTGGGTTGCCAGGATGAAGGCCCTCAGGATTACGTGATGATAGAAAAGGATGATATGGAGGAATGAGAGGAAAGAAAACACATGGGAAGAAGAAAAGCGGGAACCCGGTTCTTGCGCCAGGACTCGCAGTGGATGAGAAGCTGTTTTGCGGTTTTTTTGTCATGTCTTTTTTTCTCTGGGGCGGCGTTTACGAGGCGGCTTCGGCCATTTTTTCTCTGATCTGCGCAGGCTTTCTCTGTGTCAGAATGAGAGCCAGCGGCAGTGTGAAGGTCCCGGTGGGGAGCGGGTTTTATTGTCTTCTGGGGATTCTGCTGCTGTCGGTGACATCTGTTTTTTGTGGGGTGGACTGGGGATTGGCCTTGCTGGGGTTTGTGAAATTTCTGCCAGTGCCCCTTTTTGTGATCACGGTCTATCAGATGGACCAGCGAGTGCGGGAGTGCTGTGTCCAGTTACTGCCAGCTATCTGTACGGTGATGACCGTGCTGTGCGGTGTTTTTTATGTGACTCCATGGAGAGGGTATTTTTTCGTGGCTGGAAGAATGGGAGGCTTTTTCAGCTATCCCAACGTGTTTGCTCTGACTGCGCTGCTGTCGATTTTGATCCTGCTGGGCAAAAAGGAATGGGGCCGCAAAGAAATCCTGATGGGCCTGATCTGCGGTGCGGGCCTGCTGCTTTCTGGAAGCCGCAGCGTCTTTGTCCTGTTCCTTGGCTGCTTGATTTTCCTCTTTGCTTTTCAGAAACAGCATCGGAAACAGGCGGCTTGCTTGGCAGCGGCCATGGCAGCTATGGGGCTGTTAGGCATGCTGCTGGGAAATGTGTGGGGCTTTGGCAGAGTGGCCACAATGGTTTCACAGAATTCTACCTTCTGGGGGAGGCTTCTTTACTGGCAGGATGCGCTGCGGATGGTGAGGGAGCATCCTTTCGGGCTCGGATACAAAGGGTATTACTTTGCGCAAGGACGGTATGCCACTGGAAATTATGTGACGATGTTCGTCCATAACGAGCTGCTGCAATCTATTTTGGACTTTGGTATCGCTGCGGGGATCCTGCTGGTGATCATGGTGGTGATCTCCTTTTGCAGCAAAATCATTGGAACTCGGCAAAAGCTGCTTTTGGCTGTGGTGGTTTTGCATAGCTTGTTTGACTTTGACATGCAGTTTATCGCAATGGCGTTTTTCACCAGCTTGCTGATGGATTTTGGAGCTGCGAAGAGCTTTTCCGTCAAGTTTCCGGTAAAGGCCGCAGCTTGCGCAGTGCTTGCCCTATCTCTTTATTTCTCCCTGGCCTTAGGTTTGGCTCTGGGTGACCGGCACGCTGTGGCTTTGAAGCTTTATCCTGTTCTGACTTTTTCCCAGATCGAACAGATCAACGCTTCAACGGATCCTGGAGAAAAGATGCGGCTGGCGGAGGATATTTTACGGCGCAATTCCTGCTGCTCGGCGATTTACCGGCTGAAAACCGGCTGGGCCGCCAGTGAAGGCGATTTTGGAGAAATGGAAGAAAATGCGCAGAAAGCCATGGAATACGAGCCTTATAACGCTGAAAACTATGAAGTCTATATCCGGGGGCTGTCTCTGGCGCTGCAGAAGGCGGTGCTGGCAAAGGACGAGGCCTTGACCCGGCGTTATATGGATCAGGTGATCGACATGGAGCAACAGATCAAAGAAAGGGAACGGGAAAGCTCTCCTTTGGCACTGAAGATCAGGGACAAGCCAAAAGTGGAGTTAGAGGATTCTTATTTGCGATATATTGAGCAGATGAAACAAATCAAAGCACAGAGCATGGAAAGAAAGTGAGGAGAGGAAACATGTCAGTGATGAAAAGAACGAGCAGGATTTTATCTATGGTGGTCGTTTTTCTGATGGCGATGACCGTGGTGCCGATGACCCAAGGCACGGGAAAGGCACATGCCGCTGCGGCGCAGCCGCAGGCAGTGCGGATCGAGCTGGTGAACGCACCGGAGGGGCAGGAGTTTTATTTGGGGTTGGATGAGGATGCACTACTTGATATGCTTTATGACAAACTCAAAGTGAGAATCATTTTTCGGGATGGCAGTGAGGACGTGATAGGCGCAGATAGTTTTATAGATGTAAATCAAAATCAAAATATCTATGCTAGTACAAGTGTTGCGTATAATGCGGATGAAGAAAGCGAGAGCCGTTGGAAAGAAGGTAAAAACCAGGTTGTCATAACGTATCGAGAATGGTCAGACAATGAGGATAGAGATTTGCAAAGGCTAAAAGCATCTTTTACCTTGACGGGTGTTAGATTTAAAGATTACGACCCATCTTTAGAAAATGATAAGAACCTAACAGCTCAAATCTCAGAATGGGGAAATCAAATCTTGTTTGAAAATGGGGAGTTATGGAAGGCCCCGATGAATAGTGTCCGTTATGAGAGAAAATCTGATATTCAGGGGATCGTGGCAGATGTTTATAACAGCATACGTATTGATTCGCAGGATGTTTTGACTGTGGAAAACAAGGAAGGAAAAGTCTGCGGGACGCTTAATGATGTTCGGGATTTTGGAAAAGGTTATGCATTGCAAAAAGATGGAACGCTCCAATATGTACCATATTGGGATAATGATTGGGAAGTTGACAGCGGTGACAGTGAGCCAAAGACAAGCCTTATCGCAAAGAATATACAGAGATGTGTTCCCGCAGGCGGCTATGGCAACGGGGGTGTTTATTATGCCATCGACAACACGGGAAACGTATATCGTTATCAATATCGTGGTGTTGGTAAAGCAATCGAAAAAAGCTCAATAGAAGAAATGGAGAGAGTTACTGATCTTGTTTGGCTGGACTGGAGAGGCGTATATTATTTGACGGCAAGCAACCAATTGAAGTGGTTTGATTCAGAGGAAAATAAGAGTGAGAAGATCATGGATGGCGTGGAGAGAATTTCAGGACGATTTGCCATAGGAACGGATGGAAATTCCTACAGCATAGAAAATGGCGCAAAAATCCTAGATACAGAGATTGTTGCTGAAAAACAAGGCGGCTACTATTCTGATGATTGGTATGCGGCAGATGGCAGGGGGAGATTATATAGTTGTGGTTATGACTATAGTGGAGATGAGACAGTACAGGTCACACATTTAGTCGCAACAGATTTCAAGGAATTTTCGACTTTTGGATATATTGCTAATGATGGAACGCAAAAAGGGTTGCCTTACTGGAATGATGAGAAAAAAGTAGTAGTGGAGAACAATGTGTTAATTGATTTAGGAGGGGTTGAACTACGAGCCGATGGAACCGTATATTTGACATCCTACAATTTTTCTTGTGAACTGCTGACAAATGTGGTTAATATATCAGGCAATTCTGGCTGTTTGATCATGGCACGCAAGGATGGGACCGTTTGGCTGTTCGATAAAAGTTCATATTTTGGTGAAGAACGGAACCGCATTGCTATTCCTCAGAAACTGTCTCAGAAATTACTGGATGAAACCTTCAACGTGAAGCAAGAAAAGAGAGATGTCAATGAATTAGCCTATTCCTATGAAAGAGAAGTAGCCTACACTGGAAAAGAAGTGAAGCCAGCCATTACCATCGAAGACTATGATTATGTGCTGCGACCAGGAACAGACTATGACGTGACCTATAAAAATAACATCAATGAAGGTACCGCGACCATGACAGTCGTGGGAAAAGGTGACTATATTGGCAAACGGGATTTACTCTTCACCATCAAAAAGATGAACATAACGCAGAACACGCCGGTTTCCCCAAATAAAAAGAATCAGGCAATTCATGGAGCAAGCAAATTCACAAAGGTATACGGCAGCAAACCATTCTACCTAGGGGCAAAAACGACTGGCAAGGGTAAGCTGACCTATAAATCCAATAATCGAAGTGTGATACAGATAAATCAGGCAGGAAAAGCAACAATTAAAGGCCCAGGAAGAGCGATCATCACCGTGACAGCGGCTGCCACGGCAAATTACAATGCGGCCACGAAGCAAGTGCTCATCACCGTGAAGCCAAAGAAAGCCACTGGCCTGAAAGTCAAAGCCGCCAAAAAGAAAATGACTGTGCGCTGGAAGCGTGACCCGAAAGCGGATGGCTATCAGTTGACCTACGCCCAGAACAGCAAGTTCAAAAAAGGAAAGAAAAACATTCTGATCCGCAAGAACAAGATCATAAAGCAAGTCATCAAGAAAGTGAAACCAAAGAAGACATATTACGTAAAAGTACGGGCTTATAAAAAAGTAGGGAAAGCGAAGCTGTATGGCGCATATAGCAAGGCGAAAAAAGTCAAAATTCCAAGATAAAAGGAGAAGGATATGCAGAGAACGAGAAAAAAGCATCGGATTTTATGGTTAGCGATCGCTTTTCTGATGGCTGTTACCGTTGTGCCGTTAATCCAGGGCAGAGGCATTACACATGCGGCGGCTATACGTCAGGCGGCACGCATAGAACTGGTGAATCTGCCAGAGAAGCGGGAATTTTATGTGGGTTTGGATGAGGCGGATCTGGCAGAGCAGCTAAGAGTGAAAGTGATCTTTTGCGATGGCAGTGAGCAGATTATGGGCGTTTCGGATTATCTTGAGGTCGATGGAAAAAGAAACGTCAGTGCCTATACGACGATTGGATGCAGCACGAATCAGGATGGCAGCTATGAACTGATAGAAGGAAATAATCGGATAACGGTAAAATACGAGGAAAGTCGGTATTATCAGGGGGAAAAGATCGAAATGCAAACCCTGGAAGAGTCTTTTGATGTAAAGGGAATTGCGTTTACCGGATATAACCCTGACCTGGAAAATAATCAAGATTTGGAAAGCCAGGTATCTAACTGGGGAAATGAAATTTTATTCTCAAATGGCGAACTGTGGAAAGCTCCATCACAAAGCATCCGTTATGCACAAAAGAGCAACATTCAGGGTATTGCGGAAGAGGCCTATCACAGCATCTATCTTGACCAGAATCATTCACTGTCCGTAGAGAGCATGATAGATGGAGCGGTTTATGAAACCTTTGACAATGTAAAAGATTTTGGAGCGGATTATGTGCTGCAAAAGGACGGCACGCTAAAATATTTGCAGACTTATTATGTCTGGAAAGAGACGCATAATAGGCTAAAGTGGAAACCAGTAATTGCTGGGACAAATATTGAGCAATGCGTCTCTGTGGATGGCGGGGGATTCGATGGATATATTGAAAAAATACATTATGTGTTGGACAAAACAGGAAAATTATACCGCCACAATCACATCTATGAGAAAAGCGACATTGAAAAGATCGCTATAGATGAGGAACAGGACATCATTCAGATTGTCCCGACAGGTGATGATAGTGTGTACTATTTGACAGAAAACGGGACAGTGAAATACTGGGAATATCAGGACTCCTCGGAATCACCACGAATCCAGGTGATAATGGAAAATGCTGAGCGAATACTTGGTGGCTTTGCCATTGGGACAGATGGAGCGTCCTATCGGATGAAACGCACAATTGATTCATATGAGGACGAGGATACAGAACTGGAGATGGAGGGAACGGATCAAAACGCACAAGCATTATGTGACAAAGCTTTGGATACTGAGATTGTCGATTGTCAAATCATGTACGATGACAGCCAATATGTAGCAGATAACCAAGGAAACTTGTATTTAGATACAGGCGGTGACATGATGCTTGTAGCGTCAGACTTTGAAAAATTTTCTAATTATGGATATAAAACCACGAGCGGAGAGAAAGAAAGACTCGTAAAAGGAGACGCTAAGGGCTACTTGGGAGATGGATGGGACTGGAAATTAGGAAAAGAAGAGACGGTATATTTGAGTTATTCTCAAGGTGCGAGGCAGGGAATGCGAGAACGTGATTATAAATTGTTGACAAACGTGGTAGACGCAGGAACATTGCCAGGCGGTAATACCTTGATCATGGGGCGTAAAGATGGCACCGTTTGGCTGTTTGATCTTTGCGGACCCTGCGAGATGACGGCCGAGCGGAACCGAATCGCCACACCGCGAAAAGTTTCCGCAAAAATGCTGGACGATGTGTATAACGTGACATCTGCTGTGAAAAAGATTGAGGATCTGGTAGTTGATTATCAACGGGAAATGAGCTTTACGGGCAAGGAGATCAGGCCAACTGTCACGATTCGTGACGGTGATTATGTCTTAAAACAGGGAACGGATTATGACTTGACATATCAAAACAACGTGAATCCAGGCAGGGCCGTCATAACGATTACAGGAAAGGGTGGTTATACAGGACAAAAAGCATTGAGTTTCACCATCAAGAAAGCGCAAGCGGCATCTAAAAAGAACCAGGCGCTTCAAGGAGCAAACGCTTTCGTTAAAGCATACGGCAGCAAGCCGTTCTATCTGCGAATAAAAACAACGGGGGACGGCAAACTATCCTACAAATCCAGTAACCAAAAAATTGCGGCAGTTGACAATGCTGGCAAAGTGACATTGAAGGGTTCGGGAAAAACCATTATCACCGTAACAGCGAAAGCGACAAAAAATTATAATATGGCGGTAAAAAGAATTTCCCTTACTGTGAATCCAAAGCGGGTTGTTGGCCTAAAAGCAAAGGCTGGGAACAAGAAGATGAGCGTCACTTGGAAGCAGGATGTGAAAGCCAGCGGCTATCAGTTGACTTATGCCAAAAACAGCAAGTTCACCAAAGGCAAGAAGAACGTCATGGTCAAGAAGAATAAAACTACGAAGCATGTAGTTAAAAAGTTAAAGCCGAAGAAAACGTACTACGTGAAAGTCAGAGCTTATAAAAAAGTGGGGAATGCGAAGCTACATGGCGCATACAGTAAGGTGAAAAAGGTAAGAATTTAAATAGTTTCAGCTACGAGGACAGAAGAGAAAGGAGAGAAGAGCGTGCAAAGAACAAGAAGGCATGGTATAGGGGTATCTTTAGGGATCTATTTGGCCTTACTGGTGCTGATAGGCATACAGAGCGAACAGACTCATGCGGTCACAACCGGAGTAGAACTTAACGCAGAACATTTTCCGGATGTGACATTTCGGAATTATGTCGCAAGCTTCGACCAAAATAATGATAACCAGTTATCAGAGACAGAGTTGCAGTTGGTAAGAGAGATTGATGTTGAGAATGAAGGAGAAGGCAGCGGCATAAGCAATCTGGCAGGAATTGAATATTTTAAAGCTTTGGAGGCATTGAATTGCAACTATAACAAGCTGGATAATTTGGATGTAAGGCAAAATAAGAATTTAGCTGTTTTAAAGTGCGTATGCACTCATATCGCCCAATTAGACGTGAGTGACAACGGCAACTTGAGTTATTTAGATTGCCATTATAATGAGCTGTCCAACCTGAATGTGAGCAACAACAGAAAGCTTCAGCAGTTATATTGTGGTTATAACAAGCTACGAAATTTAAATGTCAGTCAAAATAGTAGTTTGACAGATTTAAATTGTGAATGCACCCAGTTAAGCCAGCTGGACATAAGCAATAACCATGCGCTGGTCAATTTAAATTGTTCCGGTAACAAGTTATCTGTTTTGAATGTGGGCAGCAATGCGGAGCTGGTGAGCTTAAGTTGCGCTACAAATGAACTAACGAACTTGGATGTGGGGAAAAATAAGAAGTTGACAAGTTTAAACTGTGGTCAAAACCTGTTGGAAAATTTGAATCTTAGCAAGAACCTGTCACTGGACAATCTAGAATGTGAGTCTAATGAGTTAAATGGCTTGGATGTGAGCAATCATACAGAATTAACTACTTTGGATTGCCGGGAAAATCAACTGTTCAGCTTGAACGTGAACGGTTGCGTCACATTGACAGATTTAGACTGCCGACGGAATAAATTAAGCAATTTGAACGTGAGCAGCTGTACGGCTTTGGAATCTTTACTTTGTGGTGAAAATCAGTTAAAAAATCTGGATGTAAGCAATAACAAAGCATTAAGCGAACTATCTTGTTGGGACAATCAACTAACCCATTTAGATCTAAGCAACAAAGCGTTGAGAAATTTGGATTGCGATGGCAACCAACTGAAAGATCTGGATGTAAGCGATAACAAAGCGTTAAGCGAACTATCTTGTTGAGACAATCAACTAACTCATTTAGATCTAAGCGACAATGTGGTACTAGAAAGTTTAGACTGTGGTAAAAACAAATTAAGAACCTTGATTGTGAACGGCAACAAAGCGTTAAGCGAACTATCTTGTCAGGATAATCAACTAACTCATTTAGATCTAAGTGGCAATACGGTGCTAAAAAGCTTATACTGTGATAGAAATGAATTAAGCAACTTAGATTTGAGCAAGAACAGGGAATTGAGAGACTTATATTGTACTAAGAATTGGTTGAAGGATATCGATGTCGGTCATTTACAATTGAATTATGAGGGCTTTGCATTCAAACCACAATGGTATCATACCCAAACCATCACGGTGCCGACAACCACGATTACAAAAATCATGGGTGACAGCCCATTCTCTTTGGATGCGGAGCTGGCTGTGGGGGATGGGTGGCTATCCTATGGCAGTAGCAATGAAAAGGTAGCGACCGTATCTGACGATGGCCTAGTGACGTTAAAGGGTATAGGGACCGCAAACATCGTGATACAAGCAACTGAGACGGATAATTACATAGATGCGGAAACAGTTGTACGACTCACGGTAAATCAAAAGCAAGGAGCAAGCACTGGGGAAAATTCCAGTGTGGCAAAACCAAGCCAACCCCCTCAAGCCATTAAAGTCACTGCCATCAAGCTTTCTGCCTCATCCAATAAAATCGCTGCAGGCAAGAAGGTAAAGCTGACAGCGCAAGTTCTTCCGGCTAATGCCGCAAACAAAAAACTCTCCTGGACATCCAGTGACCCAAAGGTCGCCAGAGTGGATCAGAACGGGAACGTGACCATGCAGAAAAAATCAGGCGGTAAAAAAGTAATTATCACTGTCACCGCCATGGACGGGAGCGGTAAAAAAGCGACCTGTCAGTTAACCTCCATGAAGGGAATGGTGAAGAAAATTACCGTTTCCGGTAAGAAAACGGTTAAGGCAGGAAAGCGGATAAAGCTGAAAGCCAAAGTTTCCGCAACTAAAGGTGCAAATAAGCAAGTTATTTGGAGCAGCAGCAACCCGAAATATGCCAAAGTTTCCGCAAAGGGGATAGTCAAGACCTTCAAAGCAGGGAAGGGTAAGAAGGTGAAAATCACTTGCCGGAGTTTGGAGAATAGCAATAAGAAAAAAGTAGTGGTAATTAAAATTAAATAATGGGGACGATGCCGTTAGAACATCTTTCCGGCAAAAAAGTCAAGACTATTAAAAAGTTGGAAAATGCGGAGATCGTGCACATGGGAAAGAAGGCTGTCTACTATAAAATCGGAAATGCAGCGAAAATCAAAAAAGTAGTTTACTAATCGTATTGATTTCTCAGTTGGTTTCAAGGTAAAATAGCGATAACGGGGCCATTGCTTTCCTGGAGAGTTTGGAAAAACTTTCCCAAAAGCGGCTCACATATGTCTGCATTGAAACGGGAAAGTAAAAGCGCTTGTTAAAGCATAGCCTATTTCACGGTCTCTATAAACGCACAAAATTATTATTGAAATACAGCCATTCTATACGGCTAAAAATCAATAAATCAACCATCATGAAAAAGGAGAACCACATGAAACAAAAACGCATCATGATCCTTGTTTTAGCCCTAGCTCTGTGCCTGCTTCCGCTGGAGGCCTTTGCCGGGAAAAAGGCAGGGCGCATCGTCAGCACAAAAGACACAAAATACAGCTATCAGGACATGGAACGAGATTTAAAAAAGCTTGCCAAAACGTACCCGGAAATGACCGGACTGGAAAGCCTGGGAAAAACAGCGGACAAGCGAGAGCTTTACTGCCTGCGCATGGGAAACCCAGAGGCAAAGAAGCAGATCATCGTCCAGGCCTGTATTCACGCTCGGGAGTGGCTCAACTGTCAGGTGCTGATGAAAATGACAGAGCGGTATCTGGCCAATTATGAAACCGGGGCATATGATGGTGTCACTTACCAAGAATTGTTTGATGAAGTAGTTGTCTATATCGTTCCTATGGTCAATCCGGATGGCGTGACCATCAGTCAATATGGCATCAGTAAAATCAAGAACAAAGCTTTGCGTAAAAAGCTGAAAAAGATGAAGAAAGCCGGATCCTACAAACGCTGGAAATCCAACGCCAGGGGCGTGGACCTGAACCGCAGTTTCCCTGCCAGCTGGGCGAAAAAGCGGACAGAGAAAAAGCCAGCCAGCGAAGGCTACGCAGGAAAGAAAGCTGCCACCGAAGCGGAGACAAAGGCGATCATCAAGCTGATGAACCGGATGCCGAACCTGAAGGCCTGCGTCAATTACCATTCCATGGGCGAACTGATCTACTGGGGTGCGAAGGGGAAAGGTCAAAAGCGCAGCGACGCTTACGAACTGGCCAGCATGGTACACAAAACGACCGGCTATCGCCTGGTGGACGAAACCAAGGATTACGGTGCGGGCGGCGATCTGGAGCGGTACTTGATTTCCAAAAAAAAGCTGCCATATGTCTGCATCGAGACGGGAAGCAAAAACTGCCCATTAAAGCACAGTGCCTTTAATGGCATTTACAAAAAGAACAAAACCATCATTGAAAAAACAGCGTATCTGTACTATTAAACCGCGCTGTGGGGAAAATATATCACTCATATCACTGAAAAAAATATACCTTGGCCTTTCAAAAGCCGAGGTATATTTCATTTTAGAGCGGCAGGCTTCTATAGGGGCGTAGCGGTATCCAAATCCATCAGCTCCCGATGCAGTCTTGCTGCCATAAATAGGGCGATAATAAAAGAAGCCGCATCAGCAAGAGGCTGCGCATACAGGATTCCTAGCAGGCCTCAGATGTAGGACGGATTTTGCGGACATTCAAAATAAAAAGAATGTGGAGGTAACAGACAATGGCAAAGACAATTTTTGAAGAACTGGGCGGCAGATACAAAAGACAAGGGGATTACTTAACTTAAAGACAGTATATACATACAGCCTGCTGATATACTGCTTGCAGATACCCCGCAGAAACCAAACCATACAGAAAAGGAGTTTTTGCATATGAAATCAATATTTGAACAGTTGGGTGGCATATACCAAGAAGAAAATGGGTATCTTATTCCAGATTTAAGATTGCCAGACGAAGAAGAAAAGCCGATAGGAATTTGGGGACAACGGCATCTGGACTATCTGAAGCAATACCGCAGGGTTACATACACTAATTTTCTCACAAGCGGCAGGTTGAACGCTTACCTTGCTGACATTGACAGGCAGGCGCAGGAATGCTCCCACAGGCTCATAGAGGGAATGAAACAGGAACAGGGCATAACGGAACAGCTAAAGGAAGAAAATACCTTAGAATGGACAGGACGGCTCAACAACATAAGGGCTTGTGCGAGGGAGATTGTGAACGAAGAAATCATTTTCGCATAGGCAGTCAGCGGCAGAGACTAAAAGCTCTGTCGCTTTTCTTTTCGGAAAGTTCATATTTGAGTGATTGATATAATTCGTTTAAACGGCTATAATGTATATACAGTACACAGCAGGAGGTAAAAAATGTTTGAATATATGACTGCACAGGAAACCGCAGAAAAATGGAATGTGTCACTTCGGTGGGTACAACGGTTATGTAAGGAAAACCGTATTGATGGCGCGATGAATATCAACCGTGTATGGCTTATTCCCAAAGCGGCAAAAAAGCCCGTTGATAAACGAAGAAAGGTAACGAATTATGGAGAATAGAATTTTATTATTAGAAGATGATGTAAGTTTGATAGACGGACTGCAATATTCGCTAAAGAAAAACAGCTTCGAGGTCGATTTTGTCCGTTCTGTGCAGGAAACCCTGACTTATTTACCAGAGATAGAAAAATACGATATGCTCATTCTTGATGTCACATTGCCAGACGGGACGGGTTTTGAGATATGTGAAAAGGTACGAAAGAACGGAAGCCAGATACCGATTATTTTTCTGACAGCTTCCGATGAAGAAGTCAGCATTATCCGTGGTCTGGATTGCGGCGGTGATGACTATATAACAAAGCCGTTTAAGCTGGGTGAGCTATGTTCACGCATCCGAGCGTTGCTGCGGAGGGCAGGATTGTCAAATCAGGGGACAGGAACCGTTATGGAATGTGGCGATATTAAGATAGACCTTTTAGGCAGCCGTGTCTTGTTAAAGGGAAAGACATTAGAACTTACAGCCGCAGAATACCGTTTAATATGCCTGTTGGTAAAGAACGCAAACCGTATCATAACAAGAGATATTATTTTAGACGAGCTATGGGACAGCACAGGAGATTATGTAGACAACAACACCCTTTCCGTCTATGTGCGGCGGCTGCGTGAAAAAGTAGAAACAGACCCATCACATCCAGAGCATTTATTGACAGTCCGAGGATTTGGCTATCAATGGAAAGAGGTGGACGAATGAGCCTATTACATGATAAGCATAACCGTCAGTATTGCATTTTCATTGTTGTCCTTATTCCTCTGCTTTTTCTGATAGGCTTAACAGTGATATACACGCAAACGGCGGCTGCAAAAGAAATGTTTCTAACACACGATAATGCGATTGCAGCTTCTTTACTGGAAGAAGGAGTTTCAAAGGAAGTAATTGCAACAGCCTTAATGAATACGGATGCAGGCGCTACAGGAAATAAGTTTTTAGCCGAAATTGGTCTTTCAAACAACACAGATATAGAAAATTTGCCTTATGTTTCTGCTGTTAAAAATTCAACACTGACATCCCTGTTTGTGATGTTGTTTCTATGGACGCTGCTTCTGTTTTTGGGTACTATGCTGTTTTTGTACCGCAGGGAAAGACTGTATAGGAAATCAGAAAACATCATTAAGAACTATATAGATGGAAACTATACTGTTCACCTGCCTCAGTCCAATGAGGGAAATATTTATCAGCTCTTAGCTTCTGTTGACCAACTGGCTACTATGCTTCAAGCAAAAAATGATACGGAACAAAAGACAAAGGAGTTTCTTAAAAATACAATTTCTGATATATCCCATCAATTAAAAACGCCCCTGTCGGCACTCATGATGTATCAGGAAATTATTGAGAATGAGCCAGATAACCCCGAAACGGTCAAAGAATTTTCCTTTAAGATAGGAACTGCATTAAAAAGGATTGAGCAGCTTATTCAATCAATGCTGAAAATCACAAGAATAGATGCAGGCAGCATCTATTTTGAAAAATCCAATTATAGTATCTCCAACATTCTCAATCACGCAATCAGCGAATTGACAACACGGGCAAACAATGAAAAAAAAGAAATTGTGATAGATGGCGATTTGGAACAAATGCTTTATTGTGATATTGAGTGGACGGGCGAAGCCATTGGCAACATTGTAAAAAATGCACTTGACCATACAGATGCGGGAGGGAAAATCACTATATCGTGGGAACGGACTCCCGCTATGATTCGGATATTCATTACAGATAACGGACACGGTATTGTCCAAGAGGATATACACCATATATTTAAGAGGTTTTACCGAAGTAAAAACACTTCAGACAGTCAAGGGATTGGACTTGGACTGCCATTAGCAAAGGCTATTGTTGAGGGACAAGGCGGTATTCTCTCTGTTCAGAGCGAGCGATTACAAGGAACAACCTTTACATTGTCTTTCCTTACAGAATCGTAAGGTCAAATTCATCTGTTTGTAATGTCGAGATGTTATCCTTTATCGGGAAAGGAGGTACTTAAATATATGGAAATATTGAAAGTACAAAAATTATGCAAAACATACGGAACGGGTGCGGTAAAGGTTGATGCCTTAAAAGATGTGTCCTTTTCTCTGGAAAAAGGAGAATTTGTTGCTGTTGTCGGTGAATCTGGCTCTGGAAAAAGCACGCTGTTAAATTGCCTTGGTGCATTGGATGTTCCTACTTCTGGCTTGATTACCATAGACGGAAGCAATCTTTTTACGATGAAAGAAGAAGAACGCACGATTTTCAGAAGGAGAAATATCGGATTTATTTTTCAGTCTTTTCAGCTTGTATCTGAATTGACGGTTGAGCAAAATATAGTATTTCCGCTTCTTTTGGATTATCGCAAACCGAAAGCCTCTGATGTAGAAGAAATATTGGAATTGCTTGGCTTAACAGACCGAAGAAACCATTTGCCAAGTCAGCTTTCAGGCGGTCAGCAGCAGCGTGTCGCTATTGGCAGGGCATTGATTACAAAACCGAAGTTGATTCTTGCGGACGAGCCGACAGGCAATCTGGATAGCAAAAATAGCCAAGATGTTATTGATTTGCTGACAAAAGCATCCAGACATTACCAACAGACAATTCTTATGATTACGCACAACAACAGTCTTACTTCTATGGTTGACCGTGTATTGCGTGTCATAGACGGCGTACTGACAGACTTGGGAGGTAATGCGAATGAAAAGTTATCTTGACCTTGTTCCTATTTCTGCAAAAGTACACCGAAAGCAAAATCGTATGTCAATTATTTGTATTGTATTGGCGGTCTTTTTGGTAACGGCTATTTTCGGTATGGCAGATATGTTTATCAAAGGACAGATTTTGCAGGCACAACAGGAAAGCGGAAATTGGCATATTGGAATAAAAAGCATAAGTGATGAAGATGCAAATCTAATAGCATCCCGCCCAGAAGTAGCTGCCGCAGCCGATTACGGAGTTTTAAATTATCGGGGTGGGCAAGGCTATACTTTATCGGGGAAAAATGTAGCGATATGTGGAAGCAATGAAAGTGCTGTTACTGAAATTTTTGCAACATTGGATAAGGGTGCATTTCCCTCAAATGAAAACGAAGCACTGGTAACAAATAATGCAAAAAATATGCTGCATTTAGAAATCGGAGAACAAATTGTTATCACTATGCCTGATGGGAGCGAAAGAACATACACAATATCGGGGTTTATGAATAACGCTGCGAAACTTATGGGCGAAGACTCTTACGGCGTATTTTTGACAACGGAAAGTTTTCGTGCCATTTACCCAGATGGTACGGGAAGTAATCCTGCTGACTACACAATGCGTTATGTGCAATTTAAGAGTGCCAGAAATATCCAGAGTAACATAACAGATATTAAGCAACAGTTTGGATTGTCCGATGAGCAGGTGCTCGAAAACACAAATTTGCTTGGACTATTAGGACAGAGCAGTAATTCTTTTATGTTACAGGTGTATGCCGTTGCTGCCATATTATGTATCCTTGTTCTGATTGCAGGCGTATTGATGATTACAAGCAGTATGAACAGCAATGTGGCACAAAGAACAGAGTTTTTTGGAATGGTGCGCTGCATCGGGACAACACCGAAACAAGTGATGCGGTTAGTACGCAAAGAGGCTTTGAATTGGTGTCGCTTTGCGATTCCGCTTGGTGTTGCCGGTGGTATTGTATTGGTTTGGGTATTGTGTGCTATTTTGCGGCATCTTAGTCCAGAATTTTTTGGCGGTATGCCTGCTTTTAGCATAAGCTATCCAAGTGTTATAGCGGGTATTGTTGTCGGTCTGCTGACCGTTCTCCTTGCTGCCCGTTCGCCTGCCAAGAAAGCATCCAAAGTTTCTCCTTTGGCAGCGGTATCTGGAAACGCAAATGACCTACAGCCTGTAAAAAAAGCGGCGAATACCAAATTTTTCAAGATAGAAACCTCTCTTGGCATTCATCATGCGAAAGCAAGCAAAAAGAATTTTATTTTAATGATTGGCTCTTTTTCGGTAAGTATTATTCTCTTTCTTGCATTTTCGGTAACAATTGATTTTATGAATCATACATTGACGCCTTTACAGCCGTGGACTGCCGATATATCTGTTATCAGCCCAGAAAACACCTGCTCGGTAAAAGCTGAATATATTGAGGAATTGCGGCAAAATTCCGCTGTAAAAAATACTTATGGACGAATGTTCGCTTACAATGTTCCCGTGATCGTAAATGGTGAGGAAAAAGTTGTTGACCTTATTTCCTATGAAGATACGCAATTTGATTGGGCTAAGGATTATCTCTTGTCTGGCAGCTTGGAAAAAGCACAAAGTGAAACTAATACAGGACTTATCGTCTTTGATTCACAAAACGACATTGAGACAGGCAATATCATTACCTTAAATCTGAATGGAAGCCAAGCAGATTTGGAGATTGTCGGTGTGGTATCGCAATGTCCGTTTAATAATAGCCCAGGGGTTGGAAAACTAATTTGTTCCGAAGATACCTTTCGGAAATTAACGGGAGAAACAGATTATACTATTATTGACATACAATTATCCAAAAATGCAACAGAAAATGATGTTAGGGATATTCACAGTTTGGTAGGCTCACAGTACACTTTTTCTGATGAGCGAATGGGTAATAGCAATACCCGTGGAGCTTACTATTGTTTTGGTCTTTTCATCTATGGATTTTTGGTACTGATTGCATTGATTACGCTATGCAATATTATAAATAGTATAGCCATGAGTGTAGCTGCAAAAATGAAGCAATACGGAGCTTTTCGAGCTATCGGATTAAGTAACAGGCAACTGGCTAAAATGATTGTTGCCGAAGCATCTGCTTACGCAATCACAGGTATTATCTGCGGCAGCATTTTGGGAATCGTTTGTAACAAGATTTTATTTAGCAAACTTATAACCTATCACTGGGGCGATGCATGGAGTGTTCCCTTAGTTGAACTTGGTATCATTATTGTTGTTGTAGTCATTGCAGTAATTTTGGCAGTAAGAAATCCAATCAAGAAAATGAAAGAAATATCCATTGTCAATACAATCAGTGCATCGTAAATAATAATTTCAATTTATCATAGGGGCGGGCAATTCTTGAATTAGGAATTGCCCGCCCTTTTTAGCTTACTGTATTGTAAGTTGAAATTCATCTATTTGACGTGTTTTCCTATGTGAAAAATCCGTTAAAAACAAATGAAGGCGGGTACGTTTCCGCAGTCAACTGTCTGAAAGAAACCGCCTTACAGCAGATGATTTTGACGAAGAAACAGTACCAAAAGACAGGCGGATATATCGCATGGCACGGCTACCAGAGCTTCAAGCCAGACGAGGTAACGCCCGAACAGTGCCATGAAATCGGATTGAAACTGGCAAGGGAAATGTGGGGGAGGCAAGTACCAGATAATCGTTGCCACCCACCTTGACAAAGGGCAACTGCATAACCATTTCTGCTTCAACTCTGTTTCTTATCTGGATGGGAGCAAATATAATTACTAAAAATCGGAGCAGGGATTTGCGGCACATGATGAAATACCTTACCGACAAAGGATATGAGGTTGATTTTTCAGGCAGCCATTGGAAGATGAAGCTGCCGCAATACAAGCATTTCACGAGGTTAGGAACCCTTGACGAGCGGTTGACGCCTGATTTCATACGGTCATGTTTAGGCGGGGCTTCCCGATATGGGAATTACAAAGCAAGGATTTTCTACTCCCCGCATATGCCAGAGCAGTACACGGAGCTTTATTTCCGAGCAAGGGCGTAAGGTACATCGCAATCCATGACGGCGTTGACACGATAAGGGAGGACAACGACATCGCCCTATTCAAAAACATCGTCAACGAATGGCAGGCTAAGGAAACGAAGTGGATTGTGGAACGGATTTTTGAACTTGCGGCACATGGGTATGGGGCAAAGAAAATCTGCCACGCCCTTGCCAAAGATAAAGTGCCAGTCCCCACATGGTGGCTTTATAAACGGAACGGGTATAAGGCGTCCATGTTTGAGGGGAAGCCAGAAGAAGTAAAATACCGCTGGTGCATACAGACTGTCAGCAATATCCTCGCCAATCAGATATACCTTGGGCATACCGTCCATTACAAGCTGACAAAGATGTCCTATAAATCCAAAAAGAATATCAAGCACAGTGAAGATGAGTGGTTCGTGGTGGAAAATACGCATGAGCCGATTGTCACGCAGGATTTGTGGGATTTGGTGCAGACGCATGTAAATTCACGGCGACGGAGCCGTAAAAACGATAAGCCGCAGATATTCGCAGGGCTTATAAGGTGTGGGGAATGCGGATGGACGCTCGGCTCGGCAAACACAAAGGACAAGGGGCGTTTTTACCGCTGTACCCAGTATGCAGCGTATGGCAGGAACTTCTGCACGCTCCATTATACGCCTTACAAGATTTTGTATGCGGTTTGTCCTCGGAAGGTTACAGCACTGGCTGATAGCGGTAAAAGAGAATGAGGACGCCATTCTGGAACGGCTGCTGCAGGGCAGCGAGAAACAGCGGCGGTCAGAGAATGCCCGTGCCGAAAAAGAGCTAAAAAAAGCAAAAAAACGCAGGCAGGAGAGCTGAACAGCCTTTTTGCGAAGATGTACGAGGACAGGGTAAAAGGGCTGCTTGACGAAGAAAATTATTCCATGCTCTCCGTCAATACCGCACGGAGCAGCAACAGCTTGATGAAACAGTTAAGACCATCTCCGCAAGGCTTGAAGAAACAAAAGAGGAAACGGACGATGCAAAACGCTGGATTGATTTAATCCAGAAATACAGTGCCATTAACGAGCTTACCGCCCCACTCTTGAACGAACTGATCGAGAAAATCGTTGTCCACCAGTCATGGAAAGACGGGAACGGCAAGACAGTGAGGGAGATTGAGATTTACTATCGTTTTGTAGGGAAAATTGATTAAATAGGCATGGGGAATGTGCCGATTGTGGCACTTCCCCGAAACACTGTCTTTAACTCATGTAAAGCGGCGATTACTTAATACCGTGCTTAACTGTACCTGCCAAAGAAGAACAGACGATAGGCATTTGGGGACAACGGCACTTGGATTATCTGAAGCAGCACCGCAGGGTTACATACACCAATCTTCTCACAAGCGGCAGGCTCAACGCCTACCTTGCCGATGTAGACAGGCAGGCACAGGAACGTCTTGAAAGACTTATAGAGGACATGAAACAGGCACAAGGCATAACGGAACAGCTAAAGGCTGAAAATGCGTTAGAATGGACAGGAAGAGTGAATAATATAAGGGCTTGTGCGAGGAAGGTTGTGAACGAGGAAATTATTTACACATAGGCAATACAGCGGCAGAGGGTTAAATCTCTGTCGCTTTTTTCTGGAATCTTAGTGTCTGTATTCGTACCTTTCACATTAGAATCTTGAGAAAGGCAGTATAGGTGTTTATAATTGTGTTGGAGGTGTTAAATGGATATTCAGATTATTGAACATATAAAGGAAAAGTTACAGGTGGTTATTAATTGCCGACAGATAGATGATGAAATTATGTGGTTAAAATATCACATTGAAATGTTTGACAAAAAACTACAGGCAAAAAAAGATAAAGAATAGCCGGCATTAATTATTCGATGTTCTAGTAGTCAACTGATGGTTGAATTAGAGAATCAACCAATAGTTCCTTCCAAAAAAATGCTTATTATGTATGATAAAACTAGGAGGTAAGAAATGAATCAAGAAAAAATTGGAAAATTTATTGCCGAATGCCGTAAAGAAAAAAATCTTACTCAGTTACAGCTGGCAGAAAAGCTTAACATTAGTAATAGGGCGGTTTCAAAATGGGAAACAGGAAAAAGCTGTCCAGATGTATCGATAATGATGGAGTTATGTGACATTCTTGGAATAAATGTAAACGAATTGTTATCAGGCGAAAGGATTATAATGGAAAATTATCAAAAAAAGGCAGAACAAAATTTGGTGGAATTACAGAAACAAAAAGAGCAAGCAAACAAGATGAAAAGAAAATTGGAAATATTATGGGGAGTGATTGCAATTATTCTATGTCCAGTTCATTTAGCTATAAATTATTTTTATCCTGAAAATCAAGGAACATATATTGGTTGGGTGATTTTGATAATAGGGGCTCTTTTGTTTGTACCATATTTTTTGAAATATTACAAAGTAGAAATTAAATTGAAATAAGTTACTAACTGATATATTTGAACTTTTTTGCAAAGAAAAAGCCAAATTCCTATCTATTGGGCAAGTAAATATATCATCAGAGAGCCATATACATAGATGCAGAGCCGATAAACATGTGGAATAAAAATCACAGTTTATCGGTTCTGTTTCATTTCATAAGGTTTTAAGGCAAACGTTCACCAAATAAAAAAACGGTGTATGGTGGGTGGTTTTGCTATGCCTGAAAGACTTAACAGACACTCTCCAAACCTGTTTTAAAGTTTGGAGGGATTTTTTATGTCCTTTTTTCGGGCAGTAACCTATCTGCTCATGCAACGCAGATATTATCTATACATAGCATGTCAGGGAAAGGCAGGAAGCCAGTTAAAAAAATCCCTGCTTATGCAACGCTACTTCTCATCATGAAACAAGAAGTAGAATCTCTACTTATCAGAATACATATCTCCTATAACCGTAAAGGTCACAGTGCCTTTGCGTTTTTTCTTTTGTCGTTTTTTATCGGAATGTGCCGTAGGGCTGTATTTGATATTCGTTGCCACTCCCCGCCCTCTCCATCTGGATTTTAGAATTTCAAAAATTCAGATGGGAGGTACTTACGGTGAAGTATGTACCAAGAAAGGTATATATCAAAAAGGATGGCGGCTATGCGGAATTGTCCTATCAGGATTTCTGCCGCCGCAGACAAGCCGACCAGAGTTACATGGACAAGCTGTTTATCCCCGTACAGGGTTGTTTGCTTGAAGTCGTGCGGAAACTGCTGTACATGCGGTGATGGTGGACAGGCTGAAAGCCGCCCTGCCTTTATTGTCGGGCAGTGAACAGGCGTTGATACAAGCCCTCTTCTTTGAAGAACTTTCCGAGGGGGAAGTCGGTTTAAGGTTAGGCATAACGCAGAGAGTTGTCAACAAACGCAAAGCCAAAATCCTTGCGAAGCTGAGAAAATAATCGAAAACAAAATTTAAGGCGTTCAGTCCCCTTATTTTTTCCTTTGGGAAAAGGAGGGGGCTTTTGTCTGCCCTCTCAATCAATTCTGATTGGAGGAAATAAGGATGGCATACAACCACGGACGGGAGGACAGGAAATGGCGCATCTGGAAAGAAGCCGAGGAAAAGGTTCTGCGTGAGTGCGGCGTTGACGAAACGGTCATTGAGCAAATCCGCACAGACGACAGGGCAGATTTTAATTCCAACAGGCGGTTTTACCGATGGACAAGAGACTTCGGAGAATGCCTTGAGGAAATAGCGGGCAGGGAGAAATAGGCAGAGATAAGGTCGGTAATGGATTCACTGGATGAGATTGAGAACGAAACTCTGTATTTTGCGTTAGTCACAGTGAACAGGCGCACGTTACAAATCATCGTGCTGAAAATGCAGGGGGATTCCACAAAGGAGATTGCCCCGCTTGTGCATTTGACGACGGGTGCTGTCTATGCGAGATTGGCTCATTTGCGTAAGAAGCTGCGGGAAATTGTAGTCTGGTTTTTATGAGATGTTGGGTGAGAGGTCAAAGGCTTCTCACTCATTCTTTATATATGGTATCTCTCTATATGCTCTCTAATGGAATTATACAGAAGTCTTTTTCCCAGAGCATAATGTGAGGTATATAGCGGTCAATGACGGCGTGGACACGCTCAATAAATCGGCGATGGACATTACCCCATTCCGCAATATCCTAAACGAAATGTATTCTGCCGATGTGTCGGTCAAGATAAAATCGGCGTACCGTGCGAGGTTTCAGCAGGGGAAATTCATGGGGACGTATGCACCCTATGGGTATGTCAAAGACCCCGCCGACCACAACCATCTGCTGATTGATGATAAGGTGGCGCACGTTGTAAGGGAGATATTCGACCTTGCGCTTGCGGGAAACGGAATCTCCAAAATCCGAAAGCACATCAATAAACAGCACGTCTTACGACCTGCCGCTTATGCGGCGGAGCAGGGGGCGGCGGGTTATGAGCGGCACTTTGAGGGTAACGAGGAAAACCGCTATATTTGGAGCGAGAATAGCGTGAGGGGCATTTTAAGAAGCCCTATCTATGCGGGAAACCTTGCAGGCTACAAGCGGATTGCCGCCAACATGAAAAGCAGGAAACGCCCCTCTAAGCTGCCCGAAGAATGGGAAGTGATACCCGACACCCATGAGGGGATAGTCACGCAGGAGGAATTTGACACCGTCCAACAGCTTATCACAAGCCGCAGACTGCCAGAGAACAAGGGCGGTTTTGAGAATATCTTTGCAGGCGTTATCAAGTGTGCGGACTGCGGCTATGCTCTGCGGGCTATGAGCGCAAACAGGAGGAAACGCCCCGACATCATCGACTGCGTACAATATACCTGTAATAATTATGGCAGGTACGGCAACGTCATGTGTACCGCACACGCCATCGAAGCGAGGGATTTATTCAATGCTGTCCTTGCCGACATCAACCGTTTTGCGGATATGGCGGTGAATGACGAGCGGGCGGTGAGGGCGATTGAAAAGCGGCTCACGGAAACAGACCAGAACAAGGCAAAGGCTATGGAGAAAGAACGGAAGAAGCTGAACAAACGCCTTGCGGAGCTTGACAGGCTGTTTTCCTCTCTCTATGAGGATAAGGTCATGGAGCGTATCACCGAGCGGAATTTTGAGATGATGTCGGGAAAATATCAGAAAGAACAGCTTGAAATCGAAGCACGCTTAAAAGAGGTAACGGAAACGCTCAACGAAAGCTACGAGAAGTCGCTTCGGAGCGTGAGAAGATGGCGGACGGAACAGTTAGGCAGGAAATCAAGATTTACTATAAATTCATCGGCTTTGTCGGTGAATTACATATCACACCCACGAAGCGGTGGACAGCGTTGCCCGCTAAACACTGTACGGTGTGTGGCGTTGAATATGTCCCCGGCTCTGGCATATCCAAGTATTGCCCTGTTTGCGCTAAGAAGATACAGAGGGAGAAGTCGAACGAGAGTAAACGCAGGAGCAGGGAACAGAAAAGGATGGTATGTATTGAACTGTCCGCAAAAAATGACCGACTGCGCTTGGGCAGCAGGATGATCACAGGAATCGGGCAGAGCCCTTGGCGGCATGCACCTAATAGGAGCCCGGAGGCATCCTTTCCCAGAGCAAGAAGCGGGCAAGAATACACGGTGTAGAAACCAAAGTACATGAAGGATAAACCATTGAGCCGTAGAGAGGCGGCACCCACCTGGATCATTAAAGGGTCGTCCTGTGTAAATTGTGAGATGACAGCTTCAGAGAAAAGTGAGAGGGCCAGCCCTAAAAGAACGCAAAAGATAGTTGTCCAGAGAATAGACATTTTGAGCACCGCTTTCAGCCGGGCATGATCTCTGGCTCCAAAGCAATAACCGGCGATGGGCTGAAAGCCTTTAATAAAACCGAAGACAGACAAACTTCCTATAGCCATCAGCCTTGTGACTACGCCCATTCCAGCGATGACCGAATCGCTGTAGACTTTTGCCTGCGTATTGATGAGAGAATCCCATGGCGAGCAGCGCTTGGGGGATCGGCGCGTTTCTCAACAGTTCTGTTTTGTTGTGATGTGTTTTCATTGAATGATGTCCTCCTTTGATAGCGTAAAAGATACTACTATAATTTATAGTGATATAATTGGAAGGAAAAGGTTTGATGATGAGCCGCCCGAAAAAGGAAGGGAAAATGCTCAAAAAAGCCATTTATGCCTTGACGGAAGCCGGCGAAAGAGAATTTCAGCGGCTCATGCTGGAAATCGCCAGCTAGCCGATCAATATTTTTTTGGATTTCAACGCAGTGATCGTCAACCTCCAAAGCTTGCCAGAGGACAAGCAGTGGCAGTGCTTGGAAAACATCAAAAAAAATGCGGCCGATATGAAAGCTCGCTTGGAAGAAAACCTTGATCGCAAGGAATCCGCTGCAGGTATTCCGGCCACTGGCATGGCCGTGCTGCGGCAGCAGCATGCGCTGATCCAAACCATAGAAGCCTGGATCGAGTCCATGTCCTGCGTATGAAAAAGGGCCGCTTATTGGTGATATTGCAAAAGCCCTTGCTATTGCTCCTGATAGGAAATATAATATATTAATAGGTCAGAAGCTTGATAAAAAACAAATAAAGGAAGTGCATTATGCCAACTTTAGATTGGATAGGAAAAAGTAAGATTGTAAATCATCATTTGGATGTGCCTTATTGCGTTTTAGAGCGTAAATACAGTTACGATGAGAATGGCCAGCATGCAAATGATAACGGTAGTGAGAACATGATCATTCATGGAGATAATCTCACTGCTTTAAAGTCGTTGTTGCCTCAGTACGAAGGACGTATTAAATGTATATATATATTGATCCCCCCTATAACACGGGAAACGAAAACTGGGTCTATAATGATAATGTAAACGATCCACGTATCAAGAAATGGCTTGGTGAGGTGGTTGGAAAAGAAGGAGAAGATTTGTCTCGCCATGATAAATGGTTGTGTATGATGTATCCTAGGTTACGTTTGTTGCATAGACTTTTATCCCAAGATGGTGTGATTTTTATTAGCATAGATGATAGAGAACAAGTTTCTCTTCGTATGATTTGCAATGAAATATTTGGAGAATCAAATTTTTTGGCACAATTTATTTGGCAGAAACGAACATCACCAGATATGCGAAAACTTGTAAGTACCGCACATGAGTATGTCTGTACTTATTGTAAGGATATTTCTTTTTTGAACTGTGCAATCAATAGGGTTGCTTTGTCAGAAGAAGATGTAAAGAGCTATAAAAATCCAGATGATGATCCTCGAGGGCCTTGGACATCAAGTGATTTTACCGCACAAGGATTTCGCCCAAATCAGATGTATGAAATAACTACACCTGGAGGGATTAAATATACCCCTCCAGAAGGAAGATGTTGGAAGAATATTGAAAGTGAATTCCTTCGTCAGAAAGAAGAAGGGCGTATGTGGTTTGGGGTAGATGAAAAAGGCATTCCTCGCAGGAAGACTTATCTGTTTGAACGAGATGGGAAGAATGTTTGGACATGGTGGGATAACAAAGGCGTTGGACACACTCAGGAAGCAACGAAAGAAATAGGAAAAATTTTTGGTACGCCTACAGTATTTGATTATCCGAAGCCAGTTCGTCTTATTCAAAGAATTATACAGATAGCCTCCCATGAGAATTCAATTGTATTAGACTGTTTCACAGGATCGGGAACAACAGCGCAAGCTGTTTTGAATCTGAACAAGTTAGATAGAGGGCATCGAAAGTTCATTCTCATCGAAATGGAGGACTATGCCGATGCGATTACAGCGGAACGTATAAAGCGTGTTATTGATGGTTATGGAGAAGACAAAAAGAAAGTTCCTGGAACAGGAGGCAGTTTCAGCTATTATGAACTTGGTGAGCCAATCTTCAATGGCGACAATCTAAATGAGGACATTGGTGAGGAAGAAATCAGAAAATATGTTTATTTCGCCGAGACTAAGAAACTGATCAGTTCTCAGAGAGCGGATGAGCCATGCTACATGGGGACACATATGGATGTTGCCTATTACTTTGATTATGAAAAAGACGGCATAACCACATTGAATCGCAACTTCTTGCATACGGTCAAAACAAAAGCTACGGCATATGTGATATATGCTGATCTATGTACACTGAGCGAACGGGAATTGGAAAAATGGCATATCACATTTAAAAAGATACCCCGTGATATTGGCAGATTGTAAAGGAGGGATTGGTTATGGAATTAAAGAACTATCAGAAATCTGTCATGAGTGATCTGTCCTTATTTATGGATGCCCTTGATGAGAATGGTGACATGATACAAGCATGGACGAGTTATTGGGCACAGAAGGATATCATGGTCGGGCTTAATGGAGTTCCGACATATAAAAATAAGATTCATGGTGTGCCTTATATATGCATGAAGGTCCCTACCGGTGGAGGAAAGACTTTCATGGCGTGTGCCTCTGTGAAGAGAATATTTGATCATATGGCTAAGGATAAGCCCAAATTAGTTATATGGCTTGTTCCTTCAGATTCTATTCTTTCACAGACCATACGGACATTGTCTGATGCAACGCATCCTTATCGACAGCGACTGGATATGGACTTTTCTGGAAAAGTCGAGGTTTGCACAAAAGAGATGCTACTGAATGGTCAAAATTTTTCTCCTGATACCATCGGTGAGACCTTGACGGTTTGCGTTTTAAGCTATGCTTCATTACGAATTAACAACAAGAAAAAAGATGTTCGTAAGGTTTTTCAGGAAAATGGCAATCTATTCCGATTTGCGGAATTCTTTGGGGACAATGAATCCGTTCTACTTGCTAACACACCTGATACAGCATTAATTCAGATACTGAGGCATTTGTCTCCTATCGTTATCGTGGATGAGAGTCATAACGCAGGGTCATCTCTTTCCATAGAGATGTTGAACAACCTGAACCCATCGTTCATCTTGGAGTTAACGGCAACGCCCCGTTCCACAAGTAATATTATTTCCTATGTGGATGCAAGGGAACTGAAAAAGGCGAACATGGTCAAATTACCGGTGATTGTTTTTAATAGGAACAGCCGACAGACTGTGATTCAGGATGCCATTCAGCTACGAGGAAACATTGAGAAACAAGGAGTTGCCGAAAGGGAATCGGGTGGTGAATATATTCGACCTATCGTGCTTTTTCAAGCACAACCGAAGATCAACGAAGATAGTGAGACTTTTGATAAGATAAAAAATCTGTTGATTGCCATGGGTGTTCCAGCAGAACAGATTGCGGTAAAGACATCTAAAGTGGATGATATTGGAAATACTGATCTGATGAGCGAGTCTTGCGAGATCCGATATATCATTACGGTCAATGCGCTAAAGGAAGGCTGGGATTGCCCATTTGCGTACATTCTTGCATCTCTGGCTAATAAGACATCCAAAGTTGATGTGGAGCAGATTCTTGGAAGGATTCTGCGCCAGCCATATACAAAGCGACATAAGGCTCCGCTGTTGAACACTTCCTATGTGCTGACCTCTTCAAATGCTTTTCATTCTACGCTGGAGGAAATCGTGGTTGCTTTGAATAAGTCTGGTTTCAGCCATAAGGATTACCGTGTTGCAGAAGGCTCCCCAACACAACAGGGGATGCCTGCTCAGCCAGAATCGGCGCAGATGGCCTTTGCGCCGGAATCACAGGCGACTGCTGATATGGAAGATGACTCTTTTTCAGATATCAAGCCGGAAGAAATCCACCAGGTTATCGTTTCCTCAAACAGAGATATCAATGCGGCTGATGTAGGAGAAGAAAATCATGAACTTGCGGCGATGATAGAATCAGCAACATTGCAGATGGCTACTTATACCCAGGAAGCACAGGGCGCATCTGATTCCGAATTTGTGGGAGGTGAACTTGGTGAAATGTTAAAACAGAATGTGATTCAGCGGCAATATAGAGATGAGATAAAGACTCTGCGTATTCCGCAGTTCTATAAAAAAAGTTCACCTGATTTGTTCGGCAATGAGTTGGAACTGCTCGAACCAGAAAACTTGTCAGAGGGGTTTTCATTGACTGGGCAGGATGCGCAGGTTAGCTTTGAACTTGCGACTGGGGAAATGTACCGCATTGATATACAACCAGAAGGGGAAGCTGTGCCGAAGTATAAGAGAGTTTCAAAGTCTGAGAGTGAGTATATCCAGCGATACCTGGAAAGCCTGCCGCAGGAGAGCCGGATCAGGCAATGTACGAACATGATAGCGGTTCAAATAAACAAGAATAACCGTTATGCCACCTCAGAGGTAGAGGATTATGTGAGAAGATGTGTGGCAAAAATGTCTGATGATGAGTTGTCTATGATGGAGATGACAATACCAGTCTATGCGAATAAAATACAGAAAAAGATTGATTCACTGGAGCAAACGTATCGTGTGGAGCAGTTTAAGAAGTGGCTTGACAGCGGAAAGATTATCTGTAAAGAATCTTATGTTCCAGCGCAGGTTATTACACCAGCCAGCACCATAGATTCTATTCCGTGTTCTCTGTATGAGGCAGAGAAAGATGATATGAACAATTTTGAACGTCAGGTCATTGATGTTGTGGTTGGCACGGATCGTATTCGCTGGTGGCATAGGATTATTGATCGTAAGGATTTTAGATTGAATGGGTATATTAATCATTATCCTGACTTCATGGTTATGACAAAGTCAGGAAAACTCGTTCTGATTGAAGCCAAGGGTGATTATCTGGATGACGATGATAGCAAGTCCAAACTAGAACTTGGGCGGAAGTGGCAGGAACAGGCGGGACAATTATACCGATATTTCATGGTTTTTAAGGAAAAAGAACTTGGAATGGATGGTGCATATACGCTAGATAAATTTGTGGATGTTATAAAAGAAATTTGAAAATTGGGAGAGCAATGTCTAAAGAACCTGCTGAGATGCTATGCAATGATTTCTGACATGGGGGAGAATTAAACAGTAGTGAGCAGAAACGTACTGACATCAAGTGATTTTTGCTAACAAGCCAAATCAAGATTGAGATTGCAAGGGTGATAAGTTATAATAAAAGAACAGCAGTTGCTGTTATTACAGGACAAGGGATTGGCAGAACAATAAAGGAGAAAGAAGAATCATGGAGGAAAAAATGACAGATAAACAGATGGATGTTATATTGAACTTGATAGCAGATAAGTTCGCAGCTTGTAAAAATATGGACGAAGTTCAGCAAGCAATCAAAGAGGTTAGAGCAATGGCTAGAAAAGAAAAGCCTGCTGATTAATGATAGGCAGATGGCTTATGGAAAAGTAAGGTTTTAGTGAATGTTAAAGGAGTATAAAGCGGTGGAAGTAATGGACTTAGCGGACATTAGAATTAGTCCAGGGGAAAACGAGAGCGGGCTTGCCACCGCTCTTTTCCATCAATAAGCTTTCGAGCTAATAACGAGGCCATACAATTGGCTCGACTCTTCCCTGTCCTTGCTTTCAGAGCAATACCCCTGCATAGATGGGGATTGTCACCAAGCTGATCAGGGTGGACAGACTCACCAGATTAGAAGCATACTGCCCTTCCAAATCATAATACTCCGCCATGATCGCTGTCTGAGCGTGACAGGGCAGAGAAGCGGTGAGGATGAAGACTTTGAGAGGCAGACCTTGAACTCCCAGCAGAGAAAAAACGCCCCAGACCAGTAAGGGGTGAATCACAAACTTTCCGGCCATGATCAGCACTTGATCGAAAGTGATCTTCGGCTTTCCCATGGAAAAGGACCGGGCCAGATTAGACCCGATCACCAGCAGAGAAAGGGGCACGCAAAGCTCGCCCAGATAAGTCAGGGAAGTTTCCAAAACCAGGGGCAGATGCCACCGCAGCTCTGCCAGAGCGCAGCCGATCAGCACCCCCACAAGGCCAGGGCTGAAAATCTTTTTCACGGAGAAAGACTTTTCAGCCATATCAGAGGCTTTGCTCAGCGTGTAGGCCCCTAAACTCCAAAACATGACGATGGTCACCAGATAAAAGGTAAAAAGATAGGGCAAACCTTCGGCTCCGAAAACGATCCGATTGATGGGAAGGCCGATGAACATAGAATTGTTGAAGGTAAACGTGGTTTCAAAGACAGCCCGCTTTTTCGGCGAAAGCTTCAGGAGACTGGCCAGCAGTTTTCCCAGGAAATACATGAAAAATAAGCTGGCGGCGATTGCCAGCAGATTCCAAAAAGCTGCCCTGAGCATCTCAGGGGTGAAGCGGTTTTCGATGCTGACGATAGCCAAGGCAGGTGCGGCGATTTTTACCACAGTGGTGGAAAATACTTTATTGGTGTTTTCCGGCCACTTTTCTTTTTTTGTGAAATAAAATCCTACTCCCAGGATGACGAACACGACTAAAACACTGATGATTCCATTTAACAACGCTTTCACCTCACACAAATCACTTTCAATTATATCCAACAACAGACCCCTTCGCAACTGAAATTTTCTGTTAGTTGACTAGGGAATAGGGAAGATTCTGCGAGCCGTGTTCATGTCCATATCCACACTCAAAGCCATGGCAGCAGAGGTGAGTTGATCAGATTGCTCCATTAGAACAGGCTAGGGTGGCTTTTTAGATCATCCAAATAGATGATTAGATCAATTTCTTGTAAAAGAAAAAAGAGACGAAAATGTAAAGATGAGATACGTATAACAAATGAAAAATGCACTTGCGGCATTGATGAACATGCCCAGGTGCGTTTTTTCCGTCCCTTCACCAGCAAAGGATACAACTATGATACAATGATTTTGTAAACTTTTCGCATGAGGCATGGCCATGATCCGTCAGGTGGATCCGCCATATGCAAGCGATGATAGGAGGAGACAAATGACAAAGATACTGATCGCAGAAGATGAAAGACCGATTTCTGACTTGATAAAAATGAGCTTGATGAGCGAAGGCTATCAGTGCGTTTGCGCTGGGGACGGCAAGGAGGCGGCAGACTTGGTAGAGCAGGAGAATTTTGACCTAGCGATTCTGGATATCATGCTGCCTAAGATCAATGGCTACGAACTGTTAGAGTACATGAGATGCTGTGAGATCCCCGTTATTTTCCTGACCGCAAAATCAGATGTGGCAGATAAAGTAAAGGGGCTGAAAGCCGGAGCTGAGGATTATATTGCTAAGCCCTTTGAAATCCTAGAACTTGTGGCAAGGGTGGAGACGGTTCTGCGCCGCTTTCAGAACGGACAAAAAAACTTAGATTTTGATTCCATACATCTTGATGTGGAGGCCAGGATCGTCACAAAAAATGATCGGCCAGTGGACTTGACGGCAAAAGAATTTGACCTGCTTCTTTATTTCATGCAGAATAAAAACAAGGCCTTATATCGGAGCCAGATTTATACAAAGGTTTGGAAAAGCGACTATTTAGGCGATAGCCGAACAGTGGACCTTCATGTGCAACGTTTGAGGAGAAAGCTGGATTTAGACAAACAACTGATCTCCGTCTATAAAGTGGGATATCGACTGGAGGTACAGGATTGAAGCTGTTTTGGAAAATCTTTTTTTCTGCCATGTTCATCAGTACCATCTGTGTGACAGTGAGCGGCTATTTTTTGATCAATGCGGATTTTCGTGCTCAGCTGAAAAGCGAAGTAAAAACAGCGCAGGATTATGGCGACTTAGTCCACTATTCCTTGGCATCGGAGCTCAAAGAGGTCCGATGGACGTTTGGAGAAACAGAAAACGGATCCTTAGAAGGCTCTATTGCCAGACTGGCTCAGTTCACCAGCATCCACAACATGAATCAGAAGATCGCTTTTGGCGTTATGGATGAAACAGGAGAACCGCTTTTTTCTTCTCTGCCGGAAAACCTGGAAAAGAGCATGATCTCTCAGCTAAAGGAAGTAAAGCGGGGGTGGTCCCTGAAAGACACGGATCAAGGTGTGTATATCCAGGCCATACGACCAGTGTCGTATTTGGAGCATGTGTTTTATGTGGAAACCATGCGGGATGTGACCCGGGTTTTTCACAGCAGAAAAAAGCAATATGAAACCCTAGTAAAGAGCGTGATGATCATGATGGTTGTCACTGGCATTCTCACTTTTTTCCTATCAAAACTGTTAGTGCGTAAGATCGTGGATCTGACAAAAGTGGCTAAAGCCATCGCAGGAGGAGATTTGGAGAAGCGGGCTTTATCAAAAGGTAGAGATGAGATCGACATCCTTTCTGAAAATTTCAATAAAATGGCAGAACAATTACAAGGAAAGATCGATCAGCTGGAGGAAGCGGCAGAGCGAAAGGAGAGATTTGTCGCTTCCTTTTCCCATGAATTAAAGACACCACTCACCTCTGTCATTGGATATGCGGATCTGCTGAGGCAAAAAGACTTACCCATGGATCAAAGGATTTGCTGTGCGAATTATATTTTTTCAGAAGGCAAAAGACTGGAAAATATTTCAATGCGCCTTCTGGATCTGATCGTATTGAAAAAGAAAAAAATTCAGTTTCAACCTGTTTCCATGAAGCGGATGTTTGAAGAAGTAGCGGTCATTGTGAAACCTCAGTGGTCAGAAGCAGGGGTTTCCTGGGAATGCCAGGTGGAAGACAGGGTGTTTTTGATGGAAGCGGGTCTGATGAAAACCGTGTTTATCAACTTGATGGACAATGCCAGGAAAGCTTTGGAGCCGGGAGGCACCATCAAAATCACGGGAACCAAGCAGGAAGACGGCTATTTAGTACGTATCGAGGATTCAGGGGTAGGGATGGAGCAGAAAGAGCTGGATAAGATCAAAGATGCGTTTTACATGGTGGATGGATCGAGAGTGGGAAAACAGGGAAGCGTGGGGCTAGGACTGGCTATTTGTGATGAGATCCTGCGGCTCCATGGCTTTGGGTTTGCGTTCGATAGTCGATTAAATGCGGGAACGACAGCCATGATCACTATAAAAGGGGAAGAATATGAAGTGCGATGATATGCGGAAACAAAAGCAATGGGTCGAGATCTTACTGCTATTCATGGTTTTGATCTTAATTGCGGCGACTCCTCTGATTTTGGCTGATGAGCAGAGCAGCAGCCTGATGAACAAGGTGGTGCTTTCGCCTAATGAAGCGGATGATCAGCCAGCTGGAAAGATCAGCGCTTCTCAGGAGTCCATGTGGGATAGGATCAGATGCATCCGGCAGTTTTCCTATGTCAAGGTAATGACAGAGACAGACTCCGCCTTTTTCTCCAAGCAGGCAAAGGAAGAGCTGATTCGAACCATGGAAGAGCAGTTAACTGCGATAAAAAAGCATCATGCGCTGCCTTCTCTTGATTTTACCGCCATGCGGCGAGCAGAAAGCAGCAAGATCATTTATTGGCAAGACAACGCCCAACTGGAATCAGGCGTCAGCACCTGGTATCTTTGTGTGGAATATCCAAATTTCAGTGTATATGCCCATATGGACGCAGAGACATCAGCGCTGTATGAAGTGACGATCTTGTTCGATGTTTCTAAGAAAGCGAGCCTCATCTTTTCCTCAGACATAAACGAGAAGGGATTTCTTCAGTATTTGAACGCTTTTTCCAAAGGGGATTCTATGCAAAAAAACAATGTCACAGTAAAAGGCGAGTACACAAAGAAACGGATCCATCTTGCGCTTGTTTTTGATGATAAGAAACAGATAGAGTATAAAAGCGATGCGGTTGACAGAAGTGTAGAGGTAGTGGAGGCAGATTAGAAGCACGGTTAACATGATGCGAAAATGATACAATTCCGTGTGCGGATGGAAACATATCCTTGATATGATCCTAACAAAAGAATGAAAGGAGTATATTATGAAAGAAAAATCAAGGAAAAGAACAAATGCGGCGGTACTCATATTGGCATGCGCTTTGATCGCAGGGGGATGCTGTGCGCAAGCAGCGGCGGGCGATAATACCAAAGGGGTGGCGCAGCAAGCTTCTGTAAAAAATCAAGAACTCAAAATCAAGAGGCTGGAGGAGAAGACAACGGAACAGGCCAATCAATCTGAAAAAAAGAAGTCAGCCAGTGCTTCCTCAAAGTTTACCGAAGCGCAGACGAAAGAGTCAAATTGGAATTTGCTGCTTGTCAATCCGTGGAACAAACTGCCCGAAGATTTTTCGGTGGATTTGGCGAAGCTGCCGGGTGGGCACGCTATTGATCGGCGGGCATATGCGGATCTTCAGGCTATGATGGATGCGGCTCGGGCCGAAGGATTGTCTCCCATCATCTGTTCATCCTATCGCACGGAAGAAAAACAGCGAACCTTGTATCAGAATCTGGTAGATAAATACCTGGCAAGGGGATATTCTAAAAAACAGGCAAAGCAGGAAGCCGGCAGGTGGGTAGCTGCCCCAGGCACCAGTGAGCATCAGAGCGGCCTTGCTCTGGATATCGTTTCGTCAAAGTATCAGAGTTTGGACGAGAAGCAAGCGCGAACACCAGAGCAAAAGTGGTTAATGGTTCATTGTCACGAATATGGATTCATCCTGCGTTACCCAAAGGAGAAAAAAGATATCACAGGGATCAATTACGAGCCGTGGCACTACCGGTATGTGGGAAAAAAGGCGGCAAAAGAGATATTGAGGCAGGGTGTTTGTCTGGAAGAGTATTTGCGGGACAGGAGTCTTTGATAAAAAAGTTTGCCATTGACGAAACAAATCCGGCCATTGGCGCAAGAAACCTCCAGAGCCAGTAGCCATTGGTCCGTCAGCCTGTTACAATAAAGGCATGAAGTGAGCCAGTAAAGGGACACTTGCGGGAAATCAGGAGGTGGGGGATGCTGTTTTGTGCTATTTGTGAAGACGAGCCTTATTTTGCCCAGGAACTGAAAGCCATGGCAGAAGGCTATTTGCGGGAGCGAGCCCTTGAGGCAGAAATAGAGATGTTTTCCAGCGGTGAGGAATTGCTGGAGGCAAAGAGAGCGCCGGATATTGTCCTTATGGACATCCGGCTTCCAGGAAAAAACGGTATGGAGACTGCGGAGCGTTTGCGAAACGCAGGATATGGCAGCCAAGTGATCTTTATTACCTCCTACAAGGAATACGTGTTTCATGCCTTTGACCTGGACGCAGTCCATTATCTGATGAAACCGGTGAAGAAGGAAAAGCTATACCTGGCGATGGACAAGGCGGTAATGCGTATGGGAGGCGGCGAGAAGCGCATTTTGATCACAAAAGGCGATGCGGCTTTTCCGGTCAGGCTGCGGGACATCCTCTACTGCGAGGTCTTCGATCATCAGGTTTTTATCCACACCAGGACAGAGAGCTTTCAAATTTCCGGCACCCTGGAGGCGTTTGAAAAAAGGCTGGACAGCCGGTTTTTCCGCTGTCACAGGAGCTATCTTGTTAACATGAACGCTGTCAGGGAAAAGCGGGAAGGGCAGGCTGTGGTGGCTGGAGGCAGAAAGGTGCTGATCTCACGGCGAAAGCAGCAGGAATTCATGGCCAGGCTCTTACAGGCCTGCAGGAAAGGAGAGGACTGATGACGGCTTTTTTAGAGGAACCATGGTTTCTTTTTATCTGGTGGCTTCTGGTCAATGGGGCCATGTATTACCTGGCTTTTGACTTTTTGCTGCGAGTCAATGGAGCCAAGGGCAGGCGATACCTTCCTTTGTGGCTGGTGATCTGCGGCAGCATGACGCTATGCGCCCTTTGCCTTCAGATCCCAGGCATGTTCTTTCTCTATATCTTATGCCTGACTGCCTTTGGGCGGTTGCTTTTGAAAATCCCCTGGGTGCGTCTGTCGGCCCCAGGGGCCATTGTTTTCACGCTCCATACGTTTCTGGAAGGAGAGATGGCGGTGATCCTGGCCTTCCTTTCCGCCAATGTGGAATTGGGTGCTTACGGCGGCCTTGCGCAGATGCTCCTGTCACTGGCATCTGCGGTTCTGTTTTTTCTGTTGCTGTCCTGGGTCTGGAAAACATATGCGAAGGCTCTGCGCCAGCCCATATCATCGTATCTCTATGTTTTGCTCCTTCCATGCGCAGCGTTCCTGCTGGCGGTCCGTTATGGGCTGAGACTGGACAGCCCGGCTTTCGCAGCGCATCTTTCCTCCTTTGGACTGAATGCCAGCCTTACTGCGGTGCTGGTCATGACTGGAGCCATGGGACTTTGCCTCCTGATGATCAAAGTCTTTTGCCAGCTGATCTCCCTGAGCGGCCATGAGAGGGAAGCGGCCTTGCTGGAAGAGCAGCTGGAAGGGCAGAAGACCTATCTGGAAGAAGCCAGAAAGCGGAACCAAACTTATGCGTCTTTTCAGCATGACCTGGACAATCATCTGCTGGTGCTGTCCGGCCTGCTGCGAAAGCAGTGCTATGAAGAGGCGGCCAAGTTTGCGGAAAAGCTTCATGAAAGCCGCCTGCCCCTGTCCCTTTCTATCTCAACAGGAGCACCGGCCCTGGACGTGCTGCTGCAGGAAAAGATCGGCCACGCCCAGCGAAGCGGCATCAAGGTTTTCTGGGACGTGGACATCCCCGAAGGCTTCAAAGGCGAGGCGCTGAATCTGTGTGCGGTGTTCGCCAACATCCTGGATAACGCTATCTGTGCCTGCGCCAAGGCCCTCTGCCAGGAGCCCGTTTTGTGGATCACTACAAAAGCCAGAGGGAGTTTTTTAGTGATCGAAGGGCGCAATCACGCTGATATACGCAAGGGACAGGAGATAAAGCCGGGGACAGGTTTGCGCAACGTCCGGGCTATCGCAGAGAAATATCAGGGAACCATGGAGCTGGAAACAAACGAGGGTATGTTTCGCATCAGTGTGCTGTTGTGCTCTGGGTGACCATTTGAGAGGGGCCCTGACTTGGCATCGCAGAGAGAAACCAGAGGCGGCCAATGCCGTTCACGAGGAAGGAAGGGCCAGTTGCGCAAGCCTTCTTTTTTCTGAAAGAATGTGTCCGATATAAAAGGTGAGAACTTTTGGGATGATTTTTCGGAATGGAGGACGTATGATGTCAATACAGGAAAAAATCGGCTATGTTAATCCTTTGTCCATGCTGGGAAACAAACAGGATAAAGCCCAGGAACTGCAAAACAAGCGGCAGCAGCTGCAAAACGAGATGCTACTCAGGAAAGCCATGAGCGCAGAAACCGGGGGCATGCCGGTGGAGGAAGAAAAGGCCATGGAAAAACGACTGGAAGAGCTTTCACAAGAGCTGCGGGCGGAAAAGGGCAATGTGGATGTTTATGAGAAAGAGGAGAACATCACAAAAGAGGCCGGTATCTATCAGCTGAACCAGGAAGCGGGAAATCAGCGAGAAGTTGCCTTTGTTTCCTATGATAGGACCTTTGGCGGCCAGGGGCAGTGATTGGCCTTTATTGTAGAAAGAAAAAAACGCATTTGATGTGGGATGGTGTTGTTAAGACAACAGGTTCAGAACGCTATAGCACGAGAAATAGAGAAAAACATCCCAGGAGTTTTCTGAAGGCAAGCTGTAGCAGGTAATACCCGTTCAGTCCAGTACTTTTGCCATCAATTCATAGCGGCTGCGGACTTCTGTTTTCTGGAAAATATGGTTCATATGCCGCTTTACAGTATTATCGGAAATAAACAGAGCTTCTGCGATCTCAGGATTGTTCAGGCCTTGGCAGACGCACGCCAGAACTTCTGTTTCCCGTTTAGTCAGGTGAAATTCACTGGCAAAGGCTTTGATAAGCGTTTGCCGGTCAGGAGCAGGGCCATCCAAGACGATTTCAAAGGGAGATTTTTTGAAAAGAAAAAACAGAATCGCTATATCCAAAAAAAAGCAGATAACAAAGATGGGATCCATCACCATACGATCGAAAAAAGTCCCTTTGATTTCATTGACAGAAATGAAATCAAAGAGGAGGATCCACAGCATGTAAAGGATCAGCAATCCGCTTAACACCAGCTCCCCATTGCGGTAGAACCCTTTATCCTGTGAGCGGAGGGCAAAAAAGAGAGAAGCTGCGCCAATGGAGATGACAGCTAAGGCGAATATAGCGTTCAGTGCGATCACACAGTCTTTGATGATTTCCTGATCAAAACACAGGCTGCCGTCAGTGCTGCGATAGCGGCCGGCAAACAGTATGATGCCTTCGGAAAGGATCCCATAACAGATGATTGAAAGCGTGGTCCATTTTACATTCATGATCGGTTTGTGGGAAGAAAATGGGGCAAAAGCCGCAAGGGCGTGGAGCCATGCAGCAATGAAGCCAAAATAAAAAGCATCTGAAAGAATGTTAAGGCATTTCAATAGAGAGGCACTGCAAAAACTATACTCGAAATAATAGCAAAGAAAAGCGAAGACCAGGTGCAGCAGCAAAAAAAGGCTCAAGTTCCGCAGGCTGCTTTTCATATCGCTTTTATTTTTCATGGAAAGGATCATTGCGATCAAGGTGACAGCAGTCATGCTCATAATGATGAATATAGTGGCGATCAATAAAACAGGTGTCATGCTTTTCTCCATAATAATAAACCGATGGGTGTCCTTGTCCATTCGACAGGGGACGTGTCATCCACACCGGTTTATTATAGCTTTATTTTTGCGATTCGTCAATTTTCGGCCTGACGATGATTATTTCTTATTACCATCATACACAATTTTTCCATCAAAGACTGTGGTTTTGATTTTCAAATTGGAGACAGTCTCAATGTCAGATTTGAAGATGTCCTGATCCAAAATCAGCAGGTCAGCTTTCTTGCCTTTTTCAATGCTGCCGATTTCGGTTTCCATGTAATTGGCGTATGCGCCGCCATAAGTAGAGGCTTTTACAATATCTTCTAATTTCATGCGTTCGTCATATGGTTTCAGTGGCCCTATAAGGTATTTGCCTTTTTCCGCAGTGGCCTTGGTGTCCGGGGATCTGACGTATTCGTCCATGCCATCGTACCAGAAATCAAAGATCTTCTGCGGCAGGGTTCTGGTCACAGCGCTATAGTACAGCCAGCCCATATCAGGTTCTGTTACCAAAAAGTCACTGTGCGTGGCCACGTTGAGACCTGCGTCCACAAGGCTTTGCGCAGGATACATGCTGTCAGCCATTTCTTGACCCACATACGGGATATAGATGTCATAGTAATAGTCGTCCCTGACAGACCAATATGGAGCAATCATGGCGTTCATGCCCAGCTTGGCCATTCTTCCCATGTTTTCCTTGCTCAAATATTGAACGTGAATGAAGGTGTGTCTGTTGTCGTTCGCCCCATTGGTTTCTCTTGCCTTTTCCAGTGCATCCAAGGCATATGTGGCAGCTGCGTTTCCAATCTGATGCACATGGATCTGATAGCCCGCCTTGTCGATCTTCGTAAACAGGGCTGCCAACAGGTCATTGTCCCAAACCTTGATGCCATGTCCACCGCCCAGTTCTTTCGTGTATTCTCCATCCAGGTACGCAGTTCCTTCTTCCAGTACCTGATCTGCGAAGAACTTGAATCCGATCACTTGGAAATAGTCAGTGGTAAAGCCTTTTGATAGTTCTATGCCTTTGTCGATCCGCTCTCTCAGCTCTTTTTCATTTCCCATTTCCGGGGCCATGTGCCATGCGCCGCAAACTCGGATGGTTAGCTCTCCGGCTTCAGCCATTTCCTGATAGGCCATGTAGTAGTTTTCATTATCCACGGGGATCATGCCATCGTACACCGTGGTGATGCCTCGTTCATTGAGCCAGCCTTGAAGCCAGGCAATGGCTTCCTTGTACTGCTCGAGGCTGTATTCAGGCAATAGGTCGCTTACAAGGTTGGCAGCGGACTCCTGGAGCAGCCCGGCTGGTTCGCCTGTCTTGGGATCCCGCTGAATCACGCCGCCTTCCGGATCTTTCGTGTCTTTTGTGATCCCTGCCAGTTCCATGGCCTTGGAATTGACCCATTTGGAATGCCCATCTGCGGACATGAGGATCACCGGCTTGTCAGAAACGATTTTGTCCAGATCTTCTTTTCTTGGACCCACGGAGTCATAAAAAGACCGCATGAACCCTGCGCCAGCATAAACTTCCAGATCAGGATTTTCTTTTACGAACCTTTGGATTTCCTTTAAGTATTCTTCATGGGAAAAAAAGTCCTGGAGGCCGATTTCAAAGCAGTATTGGACCGCGCTTTCCGCTGGGTGCATATGGCTGTCGATGTTTCCAGGGAGAACCGTGCTGCCTTGGGCGTCAATGATTTTGCTGTTTTCATCTTCATAACCCATGGCTTCTTTCTCTGTGCCAACATATTCAATCAAGCCATCCTTGACCACCACGGCTTCTGCTGTGGAGCTTTTGTCATCTACTGTGTAAACAGAAGCATTTTTGATAATGATATTGGAGGCTTCTTCGGATTTTTTTGCTCCACCTTCTCCGCCTCCGCAGGCGCTGAGGGATAAGGTCAGAGCCAGGGTCGTGAAGACCGCCAATGTTTTGATCAGTTTTCGTTTCATGTTTCTTCCTCCTGATTTTTCTTAGATGGACTGCAACTTGTTGCCCATTATACGGTTTGGGGCAGGGAAATGAAATAGCACACCAGTGCTATTTTCAGAAAATTTGCGAAAAATACGACTGATTTGGAAAAAATATGAAAATAAAAGCGAAAATGACCGGAAAAATGTGATTTTACAGGTTGAATCAGCAGGAAAAATGTGATAGCCTGATGATGCGTTATACCAATGGAAACAAACCCGGAGCACTTGCCATTGATCGTAAAGCGCATGCGTCAGATAGGAAAAACAGAGTCCATCAGGCATTTCGCACGAAAGAATTATCACAATGTAATAGAGATCGATTTTGTTTTGCGGAAACAGTTCAAAAGTATTTTTGATAATGGATTTGAGGTGGACACGATTCTAAAAAGCATCTCCTTGATTGATCCAAGTCTTGGATTTTTACCAGGAGAGACTTTGTTCTTTTACCAGCATATGCTCCAGATATCTCCGTTTTCAGAGTTGGAATGGAACGTGTTTTCGGAAGCTTTTAAAGAATACATGGTGATCGGCGGCATGCCCGCTATTGTGAATTTGTTTGTAAAAAATAAGAACTACAGCGGCACGCTTGGAAATGGACTTTTTTGTCAGAGACCGCAAAACGCTGATCTCAGTTGAGGTGAAGGCAAACGATGGTGCAACTATATCGCTGAATCATTTGATCGAAAAAGGCAAATACGCAAATGTTTCGTATGGCATTAAATTAGGGAACAAGAATATAGGATTCAATGGAAGATTTTATACGTTCCCATATTTTCTTACGTTTTTGTTGAAACGATTTTTGCGGGAACGAGTGGTGTGAAATCATGGCATTTTTACAAGAAAGCGAATGGATGTTTTTAAATGAAATCGCATACAACATCTCTTTTATTTACTCTTTTGACGAGATGCGCCGCAAGACGCTCCAGTGGCTGCGCATGCTGATGCGTTTTGACGGAGCGGTGTTTTCCCTGGTGGAAGGCGAACAGGTCACAGGCAGTGTGGTCTGTGGCATGGAGGACAATAGCACTGCGGTTTTCCAGGAAACCTATGGAGAAGACAATCCCCTTCTTTGGCTGATGATCAGCGGACGGGGTGCGGCCTGGCTGCAGAGCGAACTGCTTACTGACGAGGCCATGGAGGAATCCAGGTTTTATCAAAAGTTTTATCGGCCCAGGCAGTACCATTACGCCATGGGCATGAACATCGTCTTTCGGGAAGACGTGGTAGGGCTGCTCACCTTTTATCGCCGGCGGGAAAACGGCGATTTTACCAAGCGGGAGCTGTTCATCATAGACCAACTGCAAAAGCATCTGGCCTACCGGCTGTACTATGAGGCAAAAAAAGGCGATACCAGATATTTCTACGCCAAGGGTTACCATGAACGGATCTGCCGGGAATTCAGTCTCACGGCCAGGGAGTCGGAACTGCTGGATTACGCAGTGAAAGGATACAGCAATGAGAAGATCGCAGCTCTGATGCATATCAGCGTTAACACCGTGAAAAAGCACTTTCACAGCCTTTATGAAAAAATGCATGTGAAAAACCGGGTGCAGCTGCTCCAGAGTCTGCCTCTGTCCACGGACAAGATCAATTTTGATGAGTTATAAAAAATAAAAGCAATACATAGAGACTCCGTATCTCAAGATAGATGCGGAGTTTTTTTGTGCGCGAAAACAGGACACTACCCCCAAGGATAGCTTTTATATACAAAAGTATCAGAAAAAGAAAAAAAGTACCCAAATAAATCAAACGCATGCGCGATGTTTCCACAGCCGCAAACTTGATATAGTAAAGAAAACAAGCGGATCAACACAGACGGAAAGGTGGGACCATAGGATGAAAGAAGCATTGAGAAAAAGCGGCATCGTGCCAGTGATCAAACTGGAAGAAACAGAAAAAGCGGCGGCTCTGGCCAAGGCACTGAAAAAAGGCGGCATTAGCTGCGGGGAAGTGACCTTTCGGGCCAAGGGAGCAGAGCAGGTCATAGAGGCCATGCTGGATTCCTGTCCAGACATGTTGGTGGGAGCGGGGACCGTGCTGACCATAGAAGAAGCGGAGAAGGCTGTTCAGGCAGGGGCCCGATTTATGGTCAGCCCTGGATTTGACGGGGAAATCGTGGACTTTGCTTTGGCTAACGATATTTTGCCCCTGCCAGGCTGCGTGACACCCACGGAGATCCAGATGGCCCTGAAAAAAGGCCTGGATATGGTCAAATTTTTCCCAGCCGTTCAGTTTGGCGGGGCGGCGGCCATCAAAGCGTTGGCAGGGCCTTTCAGCAATTTGATGTTCATGCCCACAGGGGGCGTTTCCCTGGAAAACCTGGAAGAGTACTTGAAGGTGAAAAATATCATTGCCTGCGGCGGCTCCTTTATGGTAAAAGAACAGCTGCTGAAAGAAGAACGCTGGGACGAGATCACCCAGCTGAGCCGTCAGGCCATGGAGATCGTAGGCAGAGTCAGAGCATAAAACAGTGGAAACAGACCAGTAAGGAGGAAAAGGATCATGGCAAAAATCATCACTTTTGGAGAAATCATGCTAAGACTGGCACCGAAGGGCTATCTCAGATTCATGCAGGAGCCGGAATTTCAGGCCACCTTTGGCGGTGGAGAAGCCAACGTGGCTGTGTCACTAGCTCACTATGGCTTAGACACGGCTTTCGTCACCAAGCTGCCGGACAATCCCATTACTGAGGCAGCGATAGGCGAATTGCGTCGTCACCGGGTGGACACGGCGATGATTGCCAGAGGCGGCGGCAGAGTTGGCATCTACTATCTGGAAAAGGGCGCTTCTCAAAGACCATCCAAAGTGGTTTACGACAGGGCGGGTTCTGCCATTGCGGAGGCTGACAGGGCAGATTTTGACTGGAAGGAAATTTTTCGGGATGCTGAATGGTTCCACTTTACAGGCATCACACCGGCTTTGGGACAGAATGTCGCGGAGATTTGCCTGGATGCTGTGAAGACGGCAAAAGAGAGGGGACTGACTGTCAGCTGTGACTTGAATTTCAGAAAGAACTTGTGGACCAGAGAACAGGCAGGTGAGACCATGGGACGATTGATGAAATATGTGGATATGTGCGTTGCCAATGAGGAAGATGCGGAGAAGGTCTTTGGCATCAAGGCGGCGGCCACAGATGTGATGGGCGGCAGACTGGACCATGATGGCTACCGGGATGTGGCAAAGCAGCTGGCAGATAGATTCGGCTGCCAGTACGTAGCTATCACTTTGCGGACCAGCCTTTCGGCCAGTGACAACAAATGGTCCGCCATGCTTTATCATAGAGGGGAAGCCTTGTTTTCTAAAGAATATTCGGTGCATATTGTGGACAGGGTCGGCGGAGGCGATAGCTTTGGCGGCGGACTGATCTACGGACTGCACACGGGAAAAAGCGACAGAGAGGCTCTGGAATTCGCAGTCGCAGCTTCCTGTCTGAAACACACTATAGAAGGAGATTTCAATCTGGTATCAGTCAAAGAAGTGGAAGCGCTGGCAGGCGGGGACGGCTCTGGGAGGGTGCAGAGATGAGAAAGAGAAGGGAGGCGTGACTCATGGAAATGATTTCCAAAAACACAAAAGCCATTGAATATTCCAAGATCCGCAAGATGTTCAACAAAGCGCTGGAATATGAGGATCCCATCAGTTTCACGATTGGAGAACCGGATTTTAACGCCGCTGAAAACGTGGTCCGGGCAGGCTGTGAGGCCATGAGGCAAGGAAAGAGCAAGTACTCGGAAAACGCGGGGATCCTGCCGCTGCGCCAGGCGGTCAGCGATGATCTGCGAACAGAGATCCAGGTGGACTACGATCCGAACAGTGAGATCGTCATCACGCCCGGTGCCATGGCGGCGCTTTATCAGGGCCTGAAAGTGATCCTGGATCCAGGGGATGAGGTTATCGTCATGGAACCCTGCTGGACCAACTATATGCAGCAGATCCGCATGTGCGGCGGCGTGCCGGTCAGTGTCCCCGCGGATGCGGAAAATAGATTTTCTCTGGACATGGCAGCCATTGAAGCGGCGGTCACAGAACGGACCAAAGCACTGATCATCAACTCTCCCTGCAACCCCACAGGCGCTGTGCTGGATAGGCCTGTCCTGGAACAGCTGGCGGCTCTGGTGACAGAGCGCGGCCTGCTGATCATCAGCGATGAGGTCTACAAGCACATTCTCTTTGATGACCGCTCCTTTATCAGCATCGCCTCCCTGCCAGGCATGAAGAGCAGGACTCTAGTCGTGGACAGCTTTTCCAAAACCTTTGCCATGACCGGCTTTCGGGTGGGCTATGGAGCGGGGCCCGCACAGTGGGTCGCCAATATCACCAAGCTGCAGGAAAACATCAGCGCCTGCGCGGCCATGCCTTGTCAATATGCGGCTGTGGAAGCCCTTACTGGCAGCAGAGAGCATGTGCGCCACATGGTGGAAAGCTATGGAAAGAGAAGAGATTATCTGGCAAAGCGTCTGGCAGCAATGCCTTTGATCCGGTACGAGCCGTCACAAGGGACCTTCTATGGGTTCATAGATATCAGAGCCACCGGTCTATCCAGCGAAGAATTCGCCATGAAGCTGCTTGCGGAAAAGCAGGTGGTGGTAGTGCCGGGCGATGCGTTTGGAGATGGGGGAGAAGGCTATATCCGCGTTTCTTTCGCCACGTCCATGGAACAGATTCAAAAGGGCATGGATGCCATGGAGGATTTCCTGCGTGCGCTTTCGGAGAAAGGAGAGCAGTAATGGACATCAACAGGGAACGGCTCATGAACGATCTGAAGGACCTGGGAGCCATAGGCTACATAGAGGGCGAGGGCGCGAGCCGTATGGCCTACAGTCAGGCTTTTTTCCAGGGCAGAGATTTGGTGAAGGCCAGAATGGAGGCAGCAGGGCTGTCAACAGCCATAGACGCTGTGGGCAACCTGACAGGCCTGCTGCCTTCGGCCACAGGAAAAAGCAAAAAAAAGATCGCAATAGGCTCTCATATCGACACGGTGCCCAAGGGCGGCATTTATGACGGCGCACTGGGTGTCTTGGCCGCCATCGAAGTGATCCGGGTCCTGCGGGAAAATGGATACGCGAACGATCACCCTATAGAAGTCATCGCTTTTAATGAAGAAGAAGGCAATGTGATCGGCGGCACCTTTGGCAGCAAAGCCTTTGCCGGAGCCCCGCTGGAAGGGTCTATGATCCAGCCCATGGGCAGGCAGAATATCTCAGAAGCCGATTTTGCCAGCTGCAAGCGGCCCGCGGAGGATTATCTGGCGTATCTGGAATACCACATCGAACAGGGCGGCATCCTGGAGGCCAGTCAAAAGACGATCGGTATCGTCCAAGGCATCTTTGGCATCCTGCGTTACCGGGCAAGGGTCACAGGCATGGCCAATCATGCGGGCAGCACGCCTATGAGCCTTAGAGACGATGCCCTGGAAAAGACCTGCTGCGTGATCACGGACTTGATGGACCGGGTCAGAGCATCCGGCGACACTATGGTCTGTACTGTGGGAACCATGGCACTGCAGCCAGGCGCAGTCAATGTGATCCCAGGACAGACGGAATTTATCATCGAACTGCGGGACAAGACCATGCCCGGCATGTATCAGGTCATAGAGGAGCTGTGTGCGCAGTGGGAAGAAAAGGGCCTGTCTTTGGAGCCGTACATCACGCAGCCAGAGACACTCTGCGACAGCCAGCTTTGCGCTTTGGCCCAGGAAACGGCCCAGGCGCTAAAGCTGCCCTACATGAAGATGTACAGCGGTGCGGGACACGATCTGATCAACGCCAGCTTTCTCATGCCAGCCCTGCTGCTGTTTATTCCAAGCCGCAGCGGCATCAGCCACCATATGGACGAGTATTCCTCGCCGGAGGATATCAGGGCCGGTGCTCATGTGCTCTTGGAACTCCTAAAAAAAATCGATAAAGGTAGGTTCAAACATGAAGATTAAACTCATTAACCCCAACACCACCCAGTCCATGACAGACAGCATCTGCCGCATGGCAGTCAGATACGCAGATCCGGGAACAGACATCACCGCTGTCAGCCCCAAGACCGGGCCCGACAGCATCGAGTGTTACGTGGACGAGTATTTAGCCGTTCCCGGCGTGATCCAAGAGGTGATCAAGGGGGACCGGCTTGAAGATATGGATGCTTTCATTATCGCCTGCTTTGGCGACCCGGGTCTGTCCGCAGCCCGGGAGGTGACGGACAAACCGGTTCTGGGCATCTGTGAGGCAGCCATTGCCGCCGCCAAGTTCATCGCCCCTTATTTCAGCGTGGTCTCGGTGCTGGACAGATCGAGAAAAGTGACCGAGGACGTGGTCAAAGCGTATGGTGCGGAAAGCTTTTGCCGCTCCATACGCACCACAGGGCTGTCGGTGCTGGATTTTGGCCGGGATCCGGAGAAAGGGCTGGCGGCTTTGGCCCAGGAGGGCAGAAAGGCTGTGGCAGAGGATGGAGCTGAATGCATCCTACTAGGGTGCGCTGGTTTTGTGGACTTTGTGGATGCGTTAAAACAAGAATTAGGCGTGCCCGTGTTAGACGGGGTCATGCCTGCGGTAAAGTTTGCCGAAGCTCTGGTGAAGATGGGCGCGAAGACCAGCAAAGCGAACACCTGGAAAGTGCCTGAACCCAAGGCGTTCAAAGGTTTTGACGGCATCGTGGATTTATGAGGAAGGGGAGAGACACTTATGAAAACTTTGATTAAAAACGGAACGATCATCACAGATCGCAATGAATTTCAAGGAGACATCCTCATTGAGGGTGAAAAGATCGCTGCCATTGGCAGGAGCATTTGTGACGAAAAAGAGGGGGACCGTGTCATAGATGCGGGCGGCAAGCTGGTAATGCCTGGCGGCGTGGACCAGCATACCCATTTTTCCGCTCTCTGCAATGTGGGAGATAAGGACACGGCTGGCTATGAGACAACGGATTCGGCCATTGTCGGCGGCACCACCACCATCGTGGATTTCGCGCCGCAGGACCCGGGCAGGGGCCTGCTGGATTCTATCGACTACCGGATCAACGTGCGGGCAAAGGATAAGGCTTGCGTGGATTTTTCCCTGCACGCTATGGTCACGGATCTGATGGACAGCATCTTTGATGAGATCGACCTTTTTCCGGAAAAGGGCATTTCCAATATCAAAATCTTCATGGCATATAATGGTTCGCCGCTCCATGTGGATGACGGCTCTTATTACCGGATCCTAGAAAATGCCAAAAAGGTGGGAGCGACAGTCTTTGTTCATGCGGAGAACGGGGAGATCCTGGACTTTTTGCGCAGAGAATGCGTCAAAAAAGGACAGCTGACGCCAAAGTACCACTACGTTTCCCGGCCGCCTTTCACAGAGGCTGAGGGCGTGCGCCGGGCCGCTTATCTGGCTGGCAAGGTAGGAACGCCCCTTTATGTGGCCCATGTGACCTGCAGGGAGGCCCTGGACGAGATCAAGGAAGCCAGAGGAAAAGGTATCAATGTCAACGGGGAAACCTGCACCCATTATCTGACCACCACGAAAGAAGTCTTAGACCATCCGGACTTCAATGAGGCGGCAAAGTTCGTCTGCTCGCCGGCGCTGCGGGATCAAGAGGATATCGAAGCGCTTTGGGAAGCTCTGAACAACGGACTGCTCACTGGCATTTCTTCCGATCACTGCGGCATTGACGTGGCGGAATTGAAGCAGGCTGGCAGAGACGATTTCACCCAGATCCCTAACGGCGCTCCGGGAGCCGGGGACCGTTTCTCCATGATCTGGACTTACGGCGTGGAAGGAGGCAGGATATCCAGGCAGAAATTCGTGGAACTGATCTCCACAAAGCCAGCGAAGATCAACGGCATCTTCCCTCAAAAAGGAGCGCTGGAAGTGGGTTCTGACGCTGACATCGTCATCTTTGACCCATCCTGGGAGGGCACGGTGCGCCTTGCCGACAACCCAAACGGCGTGGACTACAATATCTATGAGGGCAGAAAGCAGACAGGGAAGGTGGAGACCGTGCTGCTCCGTGGAAACGTGGCCGTGGAAGGTGGGAAATTCGTAGGAAACCATGGCATGGGCAGATTTGTTCCAGCAAAGATGTATGCGGGATGCTATAGTGGGATATAAACATATATGGGAAGATCAGGTCTTTTAGAAAAACTGCGGGCAGGCGGGGAGCTGTCCTTTAAAGAGCAGCTTTTGCTGATCGTTCAGTTGAGCGTGCCTGCCATTCTGGCGCAGATTTCCAGCATCATCATGCAATATATCGATGCTTCCATGTTAGGCAGGCTGGGAGCCGATGCTTCCGCTTCCATTGGTTTAGTGTCTTCCAGCACCTGGCTTTTTGGAGGCGTATGCATGGCCGCTGCCATCGGCTTTAATGTGCAGGTGGCCCAGAGCATCGGAGCTGGAGCGTTTTGCGAGGCTAGGAACACTATGAAACAAGCCTTCTGCGTGACATTGATCTTCTGTGTTCCTCTAGTACTTGTGGGTGTTGCTGTCAGCGGCTATCTGCCCCATTGGTTAGGCGGCGCGCAGGAGATCTGTGGCGGCGCTTCCCGCTATTTCCTGATCTATGTCCTTTTCGTGCCTGTGACACAGATGCTGCATGTCTCCGTAGGCATGCTTCAAGCCAGCGGCAACATGCGGATTCCCAGCATATTGCAGGTGATCATGTGCGGGCTGGACGTGGCGTTTAACCTCCTTTTGATCTTCCCCTCCAGAAAGATGGGTTCCTTCGTTCTGCCGGGCGCAGGTCTGGGCGTTGCTGGCGCGGCTCTGGGAACGGCGTTGGCACAGGTCGTGACCGTTCTTCTGCTGTCCTATTTTCTTTTAATGCGCTCTCCGATCCTGCGTCTTAGAAAAGAAGAAAAAATGACATTCTCTATGGAGCGGATCAAGACTGCCTTGCGGATCGCGCTGCCCATAGGATTTGAAGAGGCGGTCATGTGCGGAGCCATCATCGGGACTATCCGAGTCGTCTCGCCTCTGGGGACTGTGGCCATCGCAGCGAACGCTTTTGCTGTGACAGCGGAGGGGCTATGCTATATGCCCGGTCACGGCATCGGCACGGCGGCCACCACGCTGATCGGGCAGAGCATTGGCGCAGGGCGCCGAGATCTGGCTCTGCGGTTAGCCTGGATGTCTACTCTGCTGGGCATGGCTGTGCTGACGGTAGCGGGATTTTTGATGTACCTGGCGGCGCCGTGGATGATCGGCATTTTGAGTCCTGATCCTGAGATCATTGCCTTGGGCGCTATGGCCCTGCGAGTCGCAGCCTTCGCCGAACCGTTGTATGGCGCGTCATTGGCGGCTTCCGGGGTGTTCCGGGGCGCGGGAGACACGCTGGTTCCCAGCTGCATGAACTTTTTCAGTATGTGGGTGGTCCGTTTGCCTCTTGCGGCGCTTTTGGCGCCCCGTCTTGGTCTGCGGGGCGTGTGGGTAGCCATGTGCGTTGAACTTTGCGTCAGAGGGGGATTGTGCTTGATCCGTCTGGCGAGGAAAGGCTGGCTGAAAGGGGCGCTGATTGTCAAATGAGATTTCCCATATGGGGCTTTTGTGTTAAAATGAAAAGAACAAAGCCTGCTTTGCCGATCCTCTTTCAGCAGCAGACTTTGTTGATGTTTCTTGCATAATAAAATCTGGATGAGAGGTGTCCTCACATGGCTGACTTGAATATCGAAAAAATACTGAACATATATAACTATTTCGATGGGATCATCATTACCGATGAAAAAGGGATCATCAGGTATTACACCAACTTTAGGACTGATCTGTACAGTTTGCAGCTGGACCAGATCGTGGGAAAGACCATTTTGGAGATCCATCCGGAGCTTCGGGAAGAAGACAGCACCATCATGCAGGTCTTGAAGACAGGTCAACCTATCTATGATCGGGTAGAGCATCTGACCACCAGCCATGGAGATCGGGTGACCAATATCTGCAGCACGATCCCCATCATGCAGAATGGAAAGATCGCAGGAGCCATTGACTTTTCACGCAGCATTGATGATGATCGGAATCGGGACGTGCAGCGCCGGTATATCGATCTGCCAAAGCTGAAAAGCGAGACAGAGTCGTTATACCGGCTGGAAGATATCGTCTCATCCTCCAAGAAGGTAAATGAGATCAAAAGGCAGATCCCTATGATCGCCAATACGGATTCCGCAGTGATGATTTACGGAGAGACGGGCACTGGTAAAGAGATGATCGCCCAGAGTATTCATACCTCGGGCGTGCGCTGCGGGCATCGGTTCGTTTCCCAAAACTGCGCGGCGATCCCTTCCAATCTATTAGAAAGCATTTTGTTCGGCACAGTGAAAGGCAGCTTTACCGGAGCGGAGGACAAAGCCGGCCTCTTTGAAATTGCGGACGGCGGCACCTTGTTTTTGGATGAAGTCAATTCCATGGAGATCGGCATGCAGGCAAAGATCCTGAAAGTGATCGAGGAAAAGCGAGTGCGGCGCATTGGTGGGGACCGGTCCATCTCCTTTGACGTGAAAGTGATCAGTGCTATCAACAAAAATCCCATGGACTGCATCAAGGAGGGTTTCCTCAGGGAAGACTTGTTTTACCGTCTCAGCACAGTGCTTATCGAGATCCCTTCCCTGCGCAGCCGTCTGGCGGACATTCCCATTATGACCAATTATTTTATCGATCAAAACAACCGGCGGATGAACAAAGATGTGATCGGTGTCACGGATGAAGTGCTGGATCTGTTTTATCAGTACTCATGGCCGGGAAACGTAAGAGAATTGAAGAACGTGATCGAAGGCGCGTTCAATGTGATCAGCTCTCATGAAATCAGCAAAGAAAACCTGCCCCGCTATCTGACAGCCCATTATGAAGAGGAACAGTCCATGATGGTCAATTATGACGATAATCTGAGCCTTACGGAAAAGGTGGAGGAATATGAGAAACGACTGATCATCAGGGCCATTGATTCAACGAAAAACAGTTCTCTGGCAGCGGCCAAGCTAAAGATTTCCAAGCAGGCGCTGAATTACAAATTGTTAAAGTATGGATTAAAGGAGAGAAAGCGGTAAGGGACGCTTTGCTGAGGTCTGATCCTATGCTGGTTTTAGAAAAGCCGTTCCTGTTTGCCAAAAAGGCAGGCAGGGGCGGCTTTTCACATAGGAAACATTAGCAAAACCCATCTGTAAAAACAAATCAGAAAAGGCGATGTTTTTGACAAGAATGCTCGAAACTTTGGAGAAAGGCGGCTTTTACAAATGATGTCCCTGTGGTTTTTGGTAAAAAGTAAAAATTTTTTGTCTAAAAAAGTAAAAAAATATAGAAAAAATATTCGGCCAATTGCCGCGATGGTTGAAAATACGAAACGTAGGGACTTGGCATAATTGTTGCATTTAATATCATACAAAACGGTCCTGATGCCGTGAATCAAAATGAGGATAGAAAGAAGGAGAAAGGATGAAGAAATATTTACTGAAACGTCTGATCCAGCTGCCGATCATCTTACTAGGCGTGATCGCCATAACCTTTTTGATCGTGCAGTTCACACCAGGCGATCCTGCAGTGAAATTGGCAGGAAGCTCCGCCCGCGTAGAAGATATTGAAGCGATTCGGACGCAATTAGGATTGAACAAACCCATATGGGAACAGTTCGTAGACTATTTAGTCAATGTGCTTCACGGCGATTTCGGGAGATCTTTTGTCAGAAAGACAGAAATCAGTACAGACCTGATGACAGCTTTGGTCAACACCGTTTATCTGATCGTATTCGCCAGAATCTGGTCCGTGCTGGCGGCCATCCCACTGGGGATCCTCGCGGCCCTTAAACAGAACACCTGGATTGACAAGGCTTGCATGGGATTGACCTTGGTGGGCGTATCCATTCCCCAGTTCTGGCTGGGCTTGATGTTGATGAAGTTCCTTTGCCTGCAGCTCGGCCTATTTCCGATTTCTGGTATGGGAGAATCGTTTTTCAGCCTAGACGGCGTGCTGCATGCGTTCTTGCCAGCGTTGATGCTGGGCCTTCCTCAGATGGCTTCCATTTCCAGGTTGACTCGCTCGGAAATGCTGGAAGTCATGCGGCAGGATTATATCAGGACCGCAAAGGCAAAAGGCCTGCGATATAAAGTGATCGTTATCAAACATGCGCTGAAAAACGCTTCTCTGCCGCTGATCACAGTGATCGGAACGCAGACGGGCTACATGCTCAGCGGTTCGGTGGTCATTGAAAACATTTTCGCTTGGCCGGGACTTGGCAGATATTCCATTACAGCGATCTTGGGAAACGACTATCCGGTCATTCAGGCCAGCATCCTGCTGTTCGCGGTCATGTTCCTGGTGGTGAATCTGATCGTGGATCTGACCTACAGCGCGGTTGATCCGAGAATCAAGTATTAAGGTGGTGAAGAAATTGGAAACTTTGAACAACAGTTCAGCAATGATGATGCTGCGAAAATGTTTTTACAATAAAAGCGTGGTTGTAGGCTCCGTGATCCTATTCATCATGATATTGATCGCCATATTCGCGCCAGCGTTAGCGCCTCATGACCCATATCTGACTGATGGAACCATGGCTTTGAAAGGACCCATGGAAGGCTATCCCTTGGGGACTGATGAGTTGGGCAGGTGCGTCCTTAGCAGGATGGTGTATGGCGCTAGGATCACCATTCCTTATAGCCTTTTGTCTCTGGCCGTGGCCGTGGTGATCGGAGTGCCTACTGGCCTGCTCTCTGGCTTTTACAAGCATCTGGACAACCCATTGATGCGCTTTATGGATATCCTCATGGCCTTTCCAGGCATGCTCCTTGCCATTGCCATTGTCGCTACTTTAGGACAAGGCCTGGGTAACGTGACCATTGCCGTGGGGCTTGGCTCCATGCCAGCCTACGCCAGGTTGATCAGGGGCTTGGTGCTATCGTTGAAAGAAATGCCATATATCGAAGCGTCCATTGCTGCGGGTGGATCAGATTTGAGGATCCTGACAAAACATATTTTGCCTAACTGCGTTCCTACTATCGTGGTCTACTCCATGCTGGAAATGGCCTGGATCATCATGTCCATTTCAACATTGAGCTTCCTAGGTATCGGGGCCACGCCGCCGATTCCAGAGTGGGGTGCGCTCATCAGCGCAGGGAAGGACTACATCAGCTCTTCACCGCACATCTCAGGATTTCCAGTAATCTTCATCTTCGTTACAGTGACCGGATTCAACCTGCTGGGCGATGGACTTCGTGATGTCCTGGACCCTCGCATGTAGGAAAGCCAAAAGGAGGCAGAGATGAATAAAAAAGAAAATTTGATCGAAGTCAATCATCTTTCCGTCACTTTTTATAACGGAAAAGAAGAAAATCCTGCGGTGCAGGACGTGACTTTTAAGATAAAGAAAGGGGAAGTGCTGGGTATTGTCGGAGAATCGGGCAGCGGAAAGAGCGTGTCAGCCATGTCCATCATGCGGCTGATTCCCTATCCTCCGGGAAAGATCACTGGCGGTGAGATTATCTTTCAAGGGGAAAATTTGCTGGGGAAGACAGAGGAAGAAATGATGAAGATCAGAGGAAACCGGATCTCCGTGATCTTTCAGGAGCCCATGACCTCATTTAATCCGCTGTACACCATAGGCTCGCAGATTGAAGAAGCCATTGTGCTGCATCAAAAGAAGAACAAGAAGGAAGCGGAACAAATGGCCATTGATTTGCTTCGAGAGGTGGGCATTTCGTTTCCAGAAAAGAGAGTCAAAGAATATCCGCACCAAATGTCAGGCGGCATGCTGCAGCGGGCCATGATCGCCATGGCTCTGTCTTGTGATCCGCAGCTGCTGATTGCGGACGAACCGACCACAGCGCTGGACGTGACTATCCAGGCGCAGATCTTGGACCTGATTCGCAAGCTGCAGTCGGAACGGGAAATGTCCATTATGATGATCACCCATGACCTGGGCGTGATCGCAGAAGTGGCGAAATACGTGGTAGTGATGTACGCTGGCAGGGTGGTGGAAGAAGCCACGGTGGAAAACTTGTTTGAAAAACCGCTGCATCCTTACACGGAAGGACTCATGAAGTCCATTCCAAAGATCGGCAATCATGAAAAGCTGTACATGATCCCCTTTAAGAGCGGCGCTAATCAAATCAGGAAGGGATGCAGATTCTGTCCAAGGTGTGAACATGCCATGGATATTTGTCAAGAAAAAGAACCTGAACTGGAAGAAATCGGCGGTGGCAGAAAGGTCAGATGCTGGTTGCGTACCAAGGAGAAAGAGGCAGGTGAGGCATAGTGGAAAAGGAAATATTATTGTCCATAAACGATATCAAAAAATGGTTTTCTGTAGATGAAAAGCTGATCGGAAAACCCACTTCTTTCGTAAAAGCAGTTGATGGAGTTTCTTTCGATGTCTACAAAGGCGAAGTGCTGGGGCTAGTGGGAGAAAGCGGTTGCGGGAAGACAACGATCAGCCGCTCCATCCTGGGTTTGACAGAACCCACATCAGGCAGTATCGTCTTTGAAGGCAAAGAATTAATGGGCATGAAGAAAAGAGAGCTTCGCAAGATGCGCAGCGAACTGCAGATCGTGTTTCAGGACCCTTATTCTTCCCTGAGTCCAAGGATGCGCATCGCGGACACGATTGCGGAACCCATGGAGATTCAGAAAAAAGGGACTCGCAAAGAGCGGCGGCAGAGGGTCGAAGAATTGCTAGAGATCGTTGGCCTGGAAAAAAGCTTCGCGGATCGCTACCCGCACGAGTTTTCAGGTGGACAGCGGCAGCGTATCGGCATTGCTAGAGTCCTGGCCGCAGATCCCAAGTTCATGATCTGCGATGAGCCGGTTTCCGCACTGGACGTTTCCGTAAGATCACAGATCTTGAACTTGCTCATAGAACTCAAAGAGGATTTCGGGCTGACCATGCTGTTCATTTCTCATGACCTGTCGGTTGTGGAATACATCTGTGACAGAATCATCGTCATGTATTTGGGCAAGGTGATGGAGATCGCCAAGAGAGATGATTTGTACAGAAATCCCTCCCATCCATACACTCAGGCTCTGTTGTCAGCCATTCCGATTCCAGATCCCTCCTTGAAAAAAGAAAGGATCCTCTTGGAAGGCGATACGCCCAGCCCAGTGGATCCTCCTGCGGGGTGCAGGTTTTGCACCAGATGCGCCAAGGCACAGGAAATTTGCAGGACCACAGCACCGGAACTGAGGGACATCGAAGAGGGCCATATAGTGGCCTGCCATCTGGCATGACAAACCTATAAGGAGGTGGATTCATTGGAAAAGGAACATTACTTTTTAAAGGCAAAATATATCATTGTATGGGACGGAGAAAAGCATTGTCAGTTGGAAAACGGGTATCTGGAAGTACAGGATACGCAAATTGTGGCCTTTCATCAAAACGTCCCTAAAGGCGCGCCTTATGAGGATCTGGGCAATGCCGCCATTTTACCCGGGTTCATCAATCTGCACTGCCATCCGTCAGAAGTATATGGAGGCAGAAGCTATAAGGAAGATCAGGGAAATCCAAATTTTTACGATTCCACCATGTATGACTACGCGGGGCTTGTTTCAGCAGGGAAAGAAAGCGCGCTGATCCAGGCAAAGCTGAATTTGGCGGAGATTCTCAAAAGCGGCTGCGCCACGGTGCTGATCTTCGGCGGCCCTGAGTCGGAACTAGAGGCTCAAACCGCAGAAGAAATAGGCATCAGAGCCTATGTTGGCTGGGGAATCCGGGCAGGCGACGCAAAAGAGGAGATCAGCATCTGGGATTCCCAGGATGGGCATAGCCTCACTTTCTCGTTTGATGAAAAAAGCGGCATGGAGAGACTTGAAGAAGCCGTGGCCTTCGCCAAAAATCTGGAAGGGTCGCCTGGCGGCAGGGTCAAAGGTCTGCTGGCGCCTACCCAGACCATGACCTGCACAGAGGAAATGCTGCGGCAAACGCGGAAAGCAGCGGACAAGCACGGCATCGGCATCACCATTCACGGCAGCGAGGATTTCATTGAATTTGAGACTTCCATTCGCCAGCGAGGCAAGACACCGGTGGAAGTGATGCACGAATCCGGCCTTTTGGGCGAAGATCTGATCATTGCCCATTGCTGCTGCGTCACTGGTCATTCACAGATCAATATGAGAGGCCGTGATCTGCTGTTGCTGGGACAGGCAGGTGTTACGGTTGCCCATTGTCCCATGGTCCTTGCCAGAGAAGGCGACACGCTGGAAACTTTTGAGAGATACTCGCAGGTGGGAATCAACATGGGGATCGGCACAGACACATTTCCTTCGGATTTTATTCAGGAAGCCCGCATGGCGGCGATCATGGGAAAAATCACCGGTCGCAGCACCTTTGCCACAAGTGCCAGAGACATTTTCTATGCGGCCACTGTTAACGGAGCCCATGCCTTGGGCCGAAACGATCTAGGCAAATTAGCACCAGGATGCAAAGCAGATTTTTCTGTGATTAAGCTGGATAATATGGAGATGACACCGGTACGGGACGTAGTGAAAAGTCTCATTTACAGCGCGACCAGGCATTCTGTGGACAGGGTCTACGTAGACGGCCGCTGCATTGTCAGAGATGGAAAAGTCAAGGGCATCGATGAAGCGGACCTGAGCGGACAGCTGCAGGAGCTTTTTGAGGCAGGATGGAAGAAAGCCAAGGAAAAGGGATGGCAGCGCAAGGAGATCGATGCTTTGTCGCCGCTGTCCTGTCCGAAAATATAAGGAACAGTCAGATCATAACAAGAGGAGGAGGAACGTGAGCAACAACATAAAATTTTTCAAAGCCAAGTATATCGTGGTTTGGGAAGAGGGAAGTCATCGTATTCTGGAAAACGGCTATTTAGCCGTAGAGGGCAAGAAGATCGCCGGTTACAGGAACCATTTGCCGGAAGGCGCACGGTGCGAAGATCTGGGAAATGCGGCCATCATACCGGGATTTGTCAATCTGCACACCCATCCATCAGAAGTGTTCAGCATCAAAAGCTATATCGAAGACTGTGGAAATCCCAATTTCTTTGAATCCACGCTCATGGATTATCCCTTTCCGGCTTTGGGAAAGCGGGGCGCAGAGCTGCAGACCCAATTAAACCTGGTGGAGCTGGTGAAAAGCGGCTGCACCACGTCCCTGATCTACGGCGGGCCTTATTCCAGGTTGGAAGCGGAAACCGCAGGTCACATGGGACTGCGGGCCTATGTAGGCGCGGGCATTAGGGCCGGAGACAGGATGGAGGCAGACAGCGTTTGGCATTCGCCTGACGGACATTCCGTGACCTACGACTTTGACGAAGAAAGCGGATTTCAGCGGATCCGGGAAGCGGAAGAATTGGCCCGGGATTATGACGGGACTTTTGACGGACGGGTCCATATCATGATGGGGCCCACCCAGTCCATGACATGTACGCCTGCCATGCTGAAGGAAACCAGAAAAGCGGCGGATAAACTGGGTGTGGGCATCACCATTCATGTGGCAGAGGACCTGGCGGAGTTTGAAGGCTGCGTCAGGCTTTACGGGAAAACGCCGGTGGAACTTTTATATGATACTGGTCTTTTGGGCGAAGACGTGGTTCTGGCCCACTGCGTGTTCGTGTCAGGGCACAGTCAAGTATTTATCAGGAGCAACAAGGATCTGAAACTTTTGGGAAGCACAAAGAGCAACGTGGCTCATAGCCCCACGCCATTTATCAGAGTAGGCACCAATCTGGAGTCCTTTGGGAAGTACGCTGACGCCGGAGTCAACGTAGGCATGGGGACAGACACCTTCCCATCAGACATGGTACAGGAGATGAGACTAGCGGCGTTCATGGCCAAATCTCAAGAGCGTACCACCTACAAGACCAGGGCCCAGGACATTTTCAACGCAGCCACCATCAATGGTGCGAAGGCCCTGGGAAGGCAAGATCTGGGGCGGCTCTGCAAAGGGGCCATGGCGGACTTTTCCATCGTGGATCTGCGCACCATTGAGATGACTCCATCCAGGGATGTGGTGAAGAGCTTGATCTATAGCGGCACCAGGCATTCCATTTCACAAGTTTACGTGGGAGGCAAGCAGGTGGTCGAAGATGGAAAAGTCTGCGGCCTGGACGAAAAGAGTCTTTGTGAAGAGCTGCAGGCCATTGGCGAGGAAGCCTGGAAGAAGTTGAAGACTCAGGATGGAAAGACCATGGACGCGTTTTATCCCATGAGTTTTCCAAGAATATGAACAAGAGGTGAAGCAATGAGCAAGATCAAATATTACAAAGCAAAATACATCATCGTTTGGGATGCGGGCCAGCACAAGACTCTGGAAAACGGTTATTTAGGCGTAGAAGGAGACACGGTGGCCGGGTTCTATGCGCGGATCCCTGAGGGAGCACCTTATGAGGATTTAGGAAACGCTGCGATCACGCCGGGATTTGTCAATCTGCATACCCATCCTTGTGAAGTCTACAGCCTGAAGAGTTACAGAGAAGACGTGGGAAATCCCTATTTTTACGAGGGCACGTTATACGATTACGCATTGGTGATGTCCCTGGGCGAAAGAGGCGCATATTTGCAGGCTAAGCTGAACCTGGCGGAGATCCTCAAGAGCGGGTGCACCACTTCTTTGATCTATGGCGGCGGCTACTCCAGAACAGAGGCGGAGCTGGCTGGAGAAATGGGCATGCGGGCCTATGTGGGTGCGCCAGTGAGAGCGGGAGACCGTTATGAAGAGCAAAGCATCTGGTATTCGCCTGACGGACATTCGGCAGTCTGTGAATTTGACGAAAAGGAAGGATTTGACCGTATTGATGAGGCGGAGCAACTGATCCGTGACATCGATGGCACCTATGACGGCAGGATCAGAGGCATCTGGGCACCGACCCAGACCATGTACTGCACGCCGGATATGCTGAAGGAAGTCAGAAAAAGAGCGGACAAGATGGACAAGCGGATTACCATCCACGGTGCGGAAGGCCCTCTGGAATTCGAGACCTGCATCCGCATGTACGGCAAAACGCCGGTGCGGCTCATGGCAGACACAGGCATGCTGGGCGAAGATTCCATTGTGGCCCACTGTCTGTACATCACAGGCCACAGCGCCATTAACATGGCTGGAGACAGCGATTTGAAGCTACTGGGCGACAGCAAGACCACGGTGGCCCATTGTCCCATCGCCATTTCCAGAGGCGGAAACACGCTGCAGTCCTTTGCCAAGTATCAGGAGTACGGCGTGAACATGACCATCGGAACGGACACCTTCCCTTCTGATTTTATCCAGGAAATGCGCATGGCAACGGTCATGGGCAAGATCGTGGACAGGACCACCTTTGCCGTGAACGCGAAAGACATTTTCAACGCAGGAACCATCAACGGTGCGAAAGCCCTGGGCCGCAGAGACCTGGGGAAACTGGAAAAGGGCGCTAAGGCGGACTTTGTGGTGTTCGGTCTGGATTCCATTGAAATGAGTCCGGTGCGGGACGTAGTGAAGAACATCGTCTACAGCGCCACCAGGCACTCCATCAGTCAGGTCTATGTAGGCGGGAGGCAAGTGGTGAAGGATGGCCGGATCCCAGGGGTGGATGAAAGAGAACTGGCCCTGGAGCTGCAGGAGGTTTCCGAAGGCTCTTGGAGCAGAACAGCCCAGCACGATCGGTTCCATCGCAGCGTGGACGAACTGTCTCCGCTGGCGTGCCCCAAGTACGAGGGTTAATGAACTTTGTTGAAAAAGCAGGGCTTTATCCGCCCGCTTTTCAAAATATGAAAGAAACGAGGAAAGAAAGATGTTAAAACAGAAATTGAGAACCATCGGCATAGCGTTACTGATCTTTGTCATGGCCTTCACCTTAGCCTCCTGTGGCGGCGGTGACAGTGACAGCGGCAAAGCTTCTGATGAACTGGTGGTGGGCACGTATTCCATAGGTGCCAGCTGCATATTGGATCCGCAGATGACATCCAACTATGGCGACTGGCAGTATGTCAATCAGATGTACGACACCATTGTCACCACGGACTTCGACGGCGAGACCATCAAAGATGCGCTGGCAGAAACGTGGAAAGTGTCTGATGACGGAAAAACTTATACTTTCCATCTGAAAGATGGCGTTAAATTCCACAGTGGAAAAGCACTGACCGCTGAAGACGTAAAATGGACTTGGGAACGCTGGAAGACAGAGACCGGTACTTGCTACTCTTATTATCTGGACTTCGTTGACACCATCGAAGCACCAGACGAAAAGACGGTCGTGGTCAACATGACGCAGCCAGACAACAATTTCCTGGTCAACATGACAGTCCCTGTGGCTTCCATCATGAACAAGGAAGCCGTGGAACAGGCAAAAGCTGATGACAAGGTATACGGCACAGAAGTGGTGGATGGAACAGGCCCGTTCAAATTTGAAGAATATGTGGCTAGTGATTATATCAAAATGGTTAGAAACGATGACTACACGTGGGGTTCCTCCATCTTTGAAAACCAGGGACCAGCCCATGTTTCAGGGGTCAAGGTGAGATTTCTGCCAGAACCAGGAACCAGGCAGATGGAATTTGAAGCTGGCAACGTGGATATTTTAGGCAACGGCTGCGTGTTCGCCAACGAGCTGGACGCTTTGTTGGAAAAAGGCGACTACACACTGGCCGAGTACAAGCCGCCTTATCCTGTATTTTTGATGTTCCAGACAGAGAGAGTGCCTGACAAGGCTGTAAGAAAAGCATGCAACATGGCAATTGACAGAGATGAGATTATCAATACGGTTATGAGCGGCCATGCGGAGGCTATGTATTCTGGCCTTCCAGAAGGCTACAAATGGAATTGGGCCGAAGGCAAAGATTTCTACAAGCATGATGTGGAAGCCGCAGCTAAGCTGCTAGAGGATAACGGCTACAAGCTGGAAAGCGATGGATACCGCTATAAAGATGGCAAAAAGCTTTCCATGGAGATCTCATACTGTTCTTCTGACGAAGATGCTAAGACAGCAGAATTGTTCCAAGCGCAGATGAAAAAGATCGGCATTGACGTGGTCGTGAACAGCTCTTCCGCTGACTTCTGGGAAAGAGTGGGTGCTGAAGGAAACAATGATTTTGACGTGCTGATCATGGGCACTTACATCAACTCCGCAGAAGACATGCTACAGGAATACATGTACAGCAAGAACATGCCGGCGCCGAACCGTTCCCGGTGGAGCAGCCCAGAAATCGACAAGCTGCTGTTAGAAGCAAGAAGCATTACAGATGAGGCGAAAAGAATGGAATGCTATGAAGAAATCCAGAAAGTCGCCGCAGAAGAAGCGCTTTGGGTGCCAATCTACAACAAAAATGGCTGGTCCGTGCTCAACAGCACGGTGCAAGGCTACACGGCGCATCCAACGATCATGGAAGGAGAACCAAAGTTCTTGGACGTTTCTAAAAAGTAAACGCTGCCTGTTGACGGCAGCTGACAAGAGGAGAACATGAAAAAAGTAGACATGACTGTAAAAGCGCCGCACTTCTATACCATGGAAGGAGAAGGCGTGGGATATAAAGCGGAAACGGCGATGGTTGTGGACGGCGGAAAGATCATTGATTTCTTAGATTGGGAAACATGCGAGGAACTCTATCAGGCAGAGGAAGCGCTGCGTCTGTCTCATCACGTCATATTGCCGGGCTTTATTGACGGACACATGCATACGGCTTGTAATGTGATGCGCGGGTTGGCACAGGACACCAATAACTGGATGATGTACGGCCTGCAGCCCTTTGACAACGCAGTGACCAACGCGGAACGGGACGCAGGAAGCGAAGTGGCGATCATAGAAGCGATTAAAGCGGGAACCACCACACTGGGCGACTATGACGCGGAAATGAACAATGTCTGCCGTTTTATCCAAAAGATCGGTGCCAGAGGAAACATCGCACAGACCATCCGCGCCGCTAAAAGAAGAGTATACAAGCCTGGAGAGCTGTATGAACTGGATGATGCGCAGGGAGAGCAGGAGCTGGCGCGCAATGTGGAACTGTTTGATCGGTGGCACCGCAAAGGCGATGGCAGGATCCGTATCCTGTTCGGTCCGCAAGGCATTGATTTTGTCAGTCCCCAGTTGTTGCTGAAAGTACAGAAAATCGCCAAAGAACGCGGCACGAAAATCCATATGCATGTGCAGCAGGGAGACAGGGAAACTTACCAGATCGAAAAACGTTATGGAAAGAGAACCACGAAATTTTTAGATGATCTAGGGTATCTGGACAGTTCTTTGATCACCGTGCATTTGACAGAGTGCGATGATGAAGAAACTCGTCTGATCGCCAAAAGCGGCGCTTCTATGGTGGTCAACCCGGCTTCCATCGGCATCATTGATGGCCTGGTGTGCCCAAGCACCGTATTTCAGGAAGCTGGCGGCAGCGTGGCCCTGGGTTCGGATCAAGCACCGGGCAACAATTGTCATAACATCATACACGAGATGAAGAACATCTGCATGTTCAACAAGCTAAAGTATCATGATCCGGAAAAAATGCCAGCGTGGAAGGCGCTGCGCATGGCGACTATTGAGGGGGCGAAAGCCATTGGCGTAGATGATGCGGTAGGCTCACTGGAGGTGGGCAAGCAAGCGGATTTTATCGCTGTGGATCTGAACTTTCCTTCTATGCTGCCTGTGTATACGTATCCAATGCGCAATATCGTGCCAAATCTGGTGTACAGTGCCAGAGGGCAGGAGGTCGCGCTATCCGCTGTCAATGGAAAAGTGATCATGCGAGATCAGAAAATCTTGACCATAGATGAAGATGTTTCATTAAAGAGGATCCAGCAGTATCCAGAGCTGATCGGCAATCGCGCATCTAAAGAATTTTTTGAAATTCATGGCACCAACGCTCAGTTCATGGAAGAAGATAAGTTGTGATAAAATGCCGCTGAAAGCAGAAGCCCCAGACCAGGGACAGATCGGTCTGGGGATTTTTGCTGTTACTGATTCAAAGAGAAAACAGAAGCGATCAATGGATGAAAAATAACGACATCTTTATAATCTTATGGGAAAAAGGGCATGAATGTGGTATAGGTTTCCCATGTTGTAAAATCATTTTCTCCTAGCATCCCCCTTTCCACCAGGCTTTTTTGCCCTTTCTCCGATTTTCTTGTCGAATCTCATGTCCTGATGAGGCTGTTTCTAAAATCTATGGTATCATGAAAGCGGGAGGTGGTGGCATGGGTTTTGAGGAAAACGGGATGATATATCTGAATCAGAACAGCATCATCGGGCAAACCTTCCACTGGCACGATGAACTGGAGCTTTTGATCGTGGTGGAGGGCAGCCTGGACTTGAAGGTTGGATACGAATGGTTCAGTCTGAAAGCAGGCGACATCATGCTCATCAACAGCGATGAGATCCACAGCATGAAAGAAACGGAGGAAAAAAACACCATTGTGTGCGTGTATATCGACTGCAACGCATCTTATGAAAAATATCCTGATTTTTATGAGATCGTAGCTTTCTGGCCTTATTCCGAGGCTTTTCACAAACTGAACCAGCGAAAGCAAGGGATTCTAGAACATGTGAACGTCCTTGCGGTGCTCATGGAACAAAACGCAGATAAAGAACGGATCATGGGCCAGTTCGACGCATTTCTGAAAAGCTTGATCTACTGTTACCGCCTGGACATCACGGACCTCAACGGGGCGGCTTTCCAAGTCACGGATGAAAAAATGGACGTGATCTACCGTACCATCAAATATTTATACTCTAATTACGACCACAAAGTGAATCTGCAGGAAATTTCCGAGCAGGAGTATTTGAGTCTCTTTTACCTTTCTCACAAATTCAAAGACATCACGGGTTACAGCTTTCGGGACTGGCTGAATTTCGTTCGTGTGGAAAAGGCGGAAAAGCTGCTGCTGGACACATCGCTGCCCATTACGGAGATCGCCTATCAGTGCGGGTTTTCCGATGTGCGGTATTTTAACAAACATTTTACCAAATGGTACAAGATCAGCCCTAACAAATATCGCAAACTCTTTCGAGAATCCTATGAAACCAACGATAACGCAGGACGTTTCGAAGAACAGGTTTCCATGTCAGAGATCATCCACAGGATTGAATCCATTGTCCCTAAGGTAAAAGATAATCAGGACACGAAAAAGGAAATTCTAGTGGATTTAGAAGGGGCGGCTGTTATAGAACGCCTGGATCCTTCCTGGAAGGAACAGCTGTGGTGTGGGAGCGCGAACTTGATGAAACACAGAAAACTGAAACAGATCGAAGAAGCACAGAACGACATAGGGTTTAAAGCCATGATTGCGGACGAACTGTTCAGTGCGGAAGTCCAGCAGACAGATGACGCATCTATGCGGGAGCTTCATGGGATTTTGCATTTCCTGCTGGGTGCGTTCGCCAAGGTCTATTTGATCGTAGGGTGCGGGAAAAAGGATCAATATGAAATCGACACAGCGGAAGAATCTCTGCGGAGCTTTTTCAGATTTTATCCAAAAGGCCGGGCGGCCCAGATGGAATTCAAAATCCACATGGCTGACAATGAACCGGAGACGCAGGAAAGGATAGACGCTTTTACTTCGCTGCTGGATTCTTTAAATGTCCGGCACAAACAGTACGAGCAGTACAAAAGGCCAGTGGACAAGCGGGGCAACTTTCAGACGGATTACATCACCAATATGGTGGATGGCGAAATCAGGATCGACTGGCTCTATTCTAAGATCGGATTCAAAAATAATTTGTACTACTTTTATTCCTTTCTTTCTCAGCTGGGGGAAGCGGTCATCGCCAAGGGTGAGAACTACATTATCACTAGAAAGGAGGACAATGTGCAGATCTTATTCCACAGCGGCGGCACCAAGTTTCAGTATCCAAGGGAGATACAGTACAAGCTGGTGTTCAAGAATTTGTCTGGCAGCTACAAGTTGGCGCATTACATGTGGGCCTCGGAACGGGACGACATCTCGACCTTTATCAAGAATCCCAAGGTGATCGCACATTTGAGCGACCGGGAATATGAGATGATCAACAGAGCTTCTGTGCCCACGGTTTCCGTAGATTATATCCAGCGAGAGCAAGGGCAGGACTTTGAACTGGATCTGCCCCTGGCCGCCACCACCATGTTGCTGACTCTGTTGATCAAGCTATAAAACCGCAGGCAGAAAACGTTGGCTTCTATATGATAAAAACAAAGATGCTTCTCAGACAAGAACTGGGGAGCGTTTTTTCATAGTCGCAAAAAGCAAATTCACCTATGGGAAGAACAAGATAGTGGCTTAAAAAGGGTTGCTGCGGATGCTATGCTGAATACAGGATTGATTCAAGAAAAGGAATGGAGGAAACGAAAATGTCAGACAGAAAATTTGAATGGATCCCCGGCGTAGAAAGCTGCGGCGGAGAGATGAAAGTGGCTTTTCCCATTGAGGAATACAAAAACAGGCTCACTAGGATCAGGCAGATCATGGACAAAGAAAAGATTGACTTTATCTATGCCACGGCCCCGGAGAGCATGTATTATGTCAGCGGTTATGACGTAGTATGGCACCGGGTTAACTCACCTGAAGCTTGGTATGATTCCATGGGTGCGGGGACCGCGATTCATGTTGATCACGACAAATTCATCCACTTTGACTTGCCAGATGAAGAGGGAGTGCTGAAACTTACCAGCATTTCCACAGATACTAGACTGATCTACGACATCCCGGCTGACATGTACGGAAAATCCTACATATGCACCACGCCAGACGAGGGATACAAAGAGATCGTACTGAAAAATTTAAAAGAAGAAGGCTGGATCAAACCAGGGATGACCGTGGGTCTGGAGTTTGGGAGCTATCGTCCCAGCTATTTGATCTTTGATCAGTGGAAAACCTTGTTCGAGACCGCTGGCTGTAAAGTGGTGGACGCGACGGAAGTCATACGGCGGGCTAGAGCGGTCAAGTCCTTTTTGGAAATGCAGTATATGGAAACAGCCACCCAGATTTGCAACATCGGCATGGAGGCCATTTACGAAGCTTTAGAGCCAGGCATCACGGAACTGGAAATCGTGGCAGCTTACACCAACGCTCAGTTAAAGGCAGGAGGCGAAAGTCAAGCTATCGCCAACATGGTTCGCTCCGGCCCATATCGCTCTTGGTGCTTCCATATCCCTGCGTCAAGGAGAAAGATCATGCTGGGCGATCCAGTGGGAGTGGATCTGGCGGGCGTGTTCAATCGGTATCACTCCAACCAGTGCAGATATTTTTCCATCGGGGAGCCGCCAAAGGAATTCACCACCAAATACGCAGTCAACGAAAAGATCATCGACATGGTGAAAAACGCTATCAAGCCTAACATGCTCATGTCCCAGTTACTGCGGGAACTGAAAACGTTCTATCAAGAAGAAGGACTTTGGGGAGAGCAGTACTGGATCGGCGGTTACGAGCTGGGCATCGCCTTCCCGCCTGACTGGTGCGGCGGCTCCACGGTTTACGACATCTATTTTGACTGTGAAGATCAAGAGCGGCGGTTCGTGCCAGGTACAGTGGTGAATTTTGAAACCGGGTTCGGATGCATCGACACGCTGATGTTCAAGGAAGAAGAAGCTGTTGTTTTAGGCAAGACCACAAGAAAACTGATGGTCAAGGAGTTCTGATATGTTCGCGGATTATATCATCACATCAAATTGCGTCTTTGATTCCTGCGGTGACAAGCCCTTTCCCGGGTTTGTCGCTGTGGCGGGAGACAAGATCCTTGATGTAGGAAGAAACAACGAAGACATGATGGTCTATCAAGGCGAGAATACCCAGATCCTGCGTTATGACGATCAGCTGGTGATGCCAGGGATCGGGGAAAGCCATGCCCATGTTTTTTACGGGGCCTTAGAGCTAGCTGGAGCGAATGTGGCGGAATCCCGTTCAGAAGAAGAGGCCGCGCAGATGATCTTTGATCATGAGAAGGACAAAGACAATGACTGGGTGATCGCCTTTGGCTGGAACCACGAGTATTGGCAAAAGAAACACCTGCCCACAAAAACTTCTTTGGACAGGCTGTTTCCCCACCAGCCAGTAGTGGTGATCAACGAAGAACTTCACGGCGCATGGGTCAACACAAAGGCTTTGAAACTGTGCGGAATCAATCAGAACACGACTATCCCGAAGGGCATGGGGATGATTCAAAAGGACGCGGACGGTCAGCCTACCGGATATTTGCTGGAGACTCACGCTATGAAGCTGGTTTTGGATCAGGCTTTTGCCATGCCTCAAGAGGAAAAGAGCCACTTGCTGGAAGCATATTTTAAAACCACCGCCAGTCTGGGGATCACGTCTCTCAGCAATCTGCAGATCCACGAGATCCTCATGGAAGAGGCCTTTGAACAGATGGAACGGGAAGGAAGACTGAAAGTCCGCATGTCCCTGCTGGCTTCTGTGAACACGCCTATGGAAAAGCTGCTAGCCATGAAAGAAAAGTACCAAAGTCACATGCTCAAGTTTGGCGGGGTCAAAGGCTTTGTGGACGGGACGCCTATGGGATATACCGGGGCTTTGATTGAAGAATACAGCGATTGTCCGGGCTTTTTCGGAGAAAAGTATTTATCCGTGGAAACTTTTAGGGACCAGGCGAGACGATTGGAAGAGAAGGGAATTCGGATGCGGCTTCACGCCTGTGGGGACGGGGCTGTACGTGAGGCTTTAGACATCTTTGAAGAATGCCGTGCGGCTGGCGGCAAAGAGCCTTTGCGCCATACCATTGAGCATTTTGAAGTGGTGCATCCTGATGACATGGGCAGGGCAGGCGCGCTGGGCGTGGTGGCTTCTGTGCAGCCGGATCATATGTGGGCACCGATCTTTGCGGAGCATCCGTTCCACAAGATTCTGGGGCAGAGGCGCTGTCAGTACGTGTACCCGTTCAAGAGCCTGGCGGCCAAAGGTGCTGTCCTCGCCTTTGGCAGTGATCATCCGATTGCGGAGCTAAATCCCATGCGAGGCATTTATCGGGCGGTCACTCGTCTGTCAGAAGACAGGCTTCCGGAAGGCGGCTGGTGCCCCGGTGAGAAGCTAAGCCTTGCTGATTCCCTGAAAGCCTATACCATCGGTTCTGCTTACCAAATGTGGAACGAAAAGGTGACAGGGACATTGGAGAAGGGCAAGTTCGCGGATATCGCTGTGTTGGATCGAAACCTGTTTGAAACGGACCCTGAGGAGATTCTAAAAACGACAGTGGTCATGACCATGCTGGGAGGCAAGATTATTCATAGGAGTTGAAACGGATTGTGAGGAGGTGAAAAAATGGATTATGGAATCTTATGCTTGCTGCCTGTAGCAGTGATGTTGGCGGTAGCGGTCGTAACCAGAAAGTGCGTTTCATCCATGGTAATCGCGATCTTAGTGGGTTGCGTCATCATTGGAGGCACAGGTTGGTTCACGACTTTCATTGACCAAGTTTACACCACAGGGTGCAATGAGGACACAGTGTGGATCGTCTGCCTCATGTGTGCGGTGGGCGTGCTGGTGGCACTGTTTCAGGTATCTGGCGGTTCTCATGTGTTAGTCAAGATCGTAGAGAAAAAAGTAAGGAGTGAAAGGAATTTATACTTGTGGTCTTGGCTGCTGTCAGCTTTGCTGTTCATCGATGACATGATGCGTTCTTCTGTCATCGGGCAAATGACTCCGCTCTTTGACAGGTTCAAAGTGCCGAGGGCATCAGTGGCCTATTATATTGACTCTACCAGCACCACTGTCACTTCCCTAGTGCCTCTGACAAACTGGGCCGTTTTTTTCCAGGGCGTGTTCGCAGGGTTCGTGGAGCTGGAATATCTGGGAAGCGGCTTTAATATTTATATAAAGGCCATACCGTTCAATTTTTACGCCATCGCCGCGCTGCTGGTGTGCTTTGGGTTCACTATGGGCTGGGTACCGAAACTGGGCGGCATGAAGAAAGCCTATGAGCGAGTCCAGGTCACTGGGGAGCTTTATGGTAAAGAAAGTGTTCCTTTGAATCCGGAGACGAAAGCGGACCCCGCGGAAAAGGATTCAAAGGCTCCAGTTCGCCTAGGGGTGTTCATTGCGGGAATCGTGATCTTGACGGTTTCCATCATGGTAACAGGTGATGTGCTATCTGGGTTCTTTATCGGAATCTTTTCCATGGTGGGGCTGCTGTTCGTAACTAGACTCTGTACTTGGAAGGAGATCATGACTGCGGCCATTGAGGGGGAGGCTAGAATCATACAGATGCCGCTGATCTCATTCTTTGTCTATATGTTCAAGGATATTGTCACTACCTTGAAAGTACCGGAGTATGTGATCTCCATTTGCGAAGATTTCTTGTCTCCAGCATTTTTTCCGCTGGTAACGTTTATCGCCTGCGCTTTGCTGACGTTCTGCTCTGGGAGCACATGGGGCGTGACCGTGGTCTATGCGTTGGTGGCAGTGCCTCTTTCTGTTTCCATTGGCGCGGATCCGGTAGTCGTGCTGGCTGCGATTTTATCGGGCGAAGCTTTTGGTGCGCATGTCTGCTTTTACTGCGATTACACGGTGTTCGCGTCCGCTATGGCGAAGATCGACAATATTGAGCATGCCTTCACGCAAGTGCCTTATGGACTGATCGGCGGCGTGCTGGCGGCTTTGGGGTTTTTAGTCACAGGAATTGTGATGGCGTAAGGGGGGGAGCGTTAGAAGAGGCTGCCGTGTTTGGGATCAATGTTCCGACTGTGGCGGCCTTTTGTGTTTTGCCTTTGGATGGGCCTGTTGATTCGCATAAAGAAGATTAGGAGAAGCGAGGAGCGAGCCTCGCGCATGGTTAAAATTGTTTCCTGTGCCTATTTCTTTTTTCTAAGGTTTTTGATAAAATGGACACATTGAAAATTGGAAATTCACGGAGGTGCTGGATCGTGGAACTTGTGAAATTAACACACGACAATCTTGACCAAGAACATATTTGCTGTGCGATATCCAATCGTGAAGATGTTCAGGTTATGTCGAAAAAGAATTGGCTAAAAGAACGATTGTATGAAGGACTCGTGTTCTTAAAAGGTGATGTGAGAGGGAAATTCTTTATTGAGTACATCCCTGCTGAATACGCTTGGATTCCTATTGAGGCAAAAGACTATATGTATATTGACTGCCTTTGGGTATCTGGAAAGTTTAAAGGCCATGGGTACTCGAACCTGCTACTTGATCAGTGCGTGGAAGACAGCAAAGAAAAAGGGAAAAAAGGGCTCGTTGTTTTATCTTCAAAAAAGAAAATGGGATTTCTCTCTGATCCAAAATATATGAAATACAAAGGATTTGAAACAGTGGATGCGGCAGATCCTTATTTTGAGTTGATGTACCTGCCTTTTGCTGAAAATGCGGAGACGCCCTGCTTTAAAGATGCGGTGCGTGAACATGAAAATATGCCTAAAGGGTTTGCCTTATATTATACGAGCCAATGCCCCTTTACGGCCAAGTATGTGCCATTGCTTGAAAACATGGCACATGCACGAGGCATTGATTTTCATGTGACACATATTCAGTCAAGAGAGGACGCACAGAACGCGCCTACTCCATTTACCACTTTTTCTCTTTTTTACAATGGGGAATGGGTGACACATGAAATATTATCAGAAAAGAAATTTGAGAAAATCCTGGCAAGCAAAGGCTTGTAGGCTCCCAACCTACTATTGCCATTATAATCAGTATTCGCAGAAAATGTGGCACTGGAATTCCTTGCGGGTTTAAAACTGTGCTTTTCTTTTATTGAACCCACTTGGCGAGTTCGAGACGGCGGGCTTAAATCGAGAAAAACTGAATATGAACTCGCCTTTTTGTTTGTGGCGGCGGTACTAAACAAAGAAAGAGGGCATTTGAACCCGCTTCCTTCTCTAACAAAGCGGTACTAAATTCCAAAAAGGTGGATTTAAACCCGCAAAGGAAGGCTGTTTCACCGCCGTTTCCATCAATTTCCCGTAAATATTCCATTCCACATGCGAATCTTGTTTTTTCCATTTTCTTTTTCCTTCATGTTTGATAAAATAAAGATATTAGTGGTTAACGTCTGACAGGAGCGTCAGCTGCTGCCATTAAGACCTGAAGCCTTAGACCATGGTCCAAGTCAAGAGGTATTTTGAGAAGGAGATCAAAATATGGCGATCAGTGAAGGTTCACAAAAGACGATCAAATTGGAGCCAGCAGCCAGTGCCGCTTTGGTAGAGACAATTGTAAAAGAAACCATAAAAGCAATATATCCTCATTATTACCCAGCTGGCGCAGTGGAATTTTTTCTGGATCTACACGCTGAAAAACAAATCAAAGAAGCACTTTTAAAAGAAGAAATCTATCTGGCCGTGGCGCAGGGGGTTACAGTGGCAACAGGAAGCGTTCGCAGGAATGAAATCTGTCGGTTGTTTGTTTTGCCAGAGCATCAAAACAAAGGTTATGGAAGCCAGCTGATGGATCTGCTGGAAGAAAAAATTTTTGAAAACCATGAAACGGTCCATGTGGATGCGTCCTTTCCAGCAGAGGCCATGTACTTGAAGCGAGGCTATTCATTTGTGTCCTACGAGCGGATCGAGACGGAAAACGGAGACTTCCTCTGCTATCATATTATGGAAAAAAGAGCCACAGCCAAAACCAGGAGGGAGCAGGAATCGCAATGAAAAAAATCAAAGAAACAAATGATTACAGGCGGCTTTCAGCATTTTATCAGGAAAACGGGCTAGAGATAGAAGTAAGTGAAACAGCCCCGGAAGGCACGCTGAAAAACTGGAAATGTGAAGACGAGGGCACAAAAGAGCTTTTGGCGGCAGCGACTTTGCAGAAGCGGGACGGCTGCTATGTCTTGGGGGACCTGGCAGTGACAGAAGCGTTTCGAGGGACCGGGATGGGCAAAGCACTTTTGCGGATCGTGGAAGACGAGGCCAAATCGCTGGGCGCGAAGGAGATGTGGCTGGTAGGAAAGGTGCCAGAGTTTTACAAAAAATTCGATTGGACAGAAGTTCAGCGTGAAACGGCTCCGGACATTTCCAGATGTCAAAGCTGCGAGGATTTTGGCATCACTTGTTTTCCAAGCATCATGAAGAAATCGTTTTAAAGTTTTCACGGTCACCGGCAATCAAAACAGAACGTTTATCCTATTCGCGAAACGTGAGAACAGAACGCCTGACTGAAAAAGGAGGAACAAATTTATGGAAAACATCATGATCCCAGGAAAAAACGGCTACAAGATCCCTTGCGGATATGGAGCCACGGGCAGGGAGGAAAGAGCAGTCTTGATCATGCATGGGTTTGGCAGCAGCAAGGATGGCTTTACTGCGGCTATGCTCACAGAAGAGCTTCCTAAGAAAGGGATCGCCGCGCTTGCTTTTGATTTTCCGGCCCACGGAAAAAGTCCTGTGGACGGTGACTTTTTCACCCTGGAAAACTGCCTCGCTGATATGGCTTCTGCGGAAGAAGCCTTGAAGCGCCTGGTACCAAAAGGGAAAATTGGCTATTTTGGCTCGAGTTTTGGAGCCTATATGACGCTTCTTTATTTAGCATCTGGAAAGGCAGGTGGAAAAAAAGCCTTCCTGCGCAGTGCTGCGGTAGAAATGCCTGAACTTCTGGCCAATCGAACAGCGGCAGGGAAAAAACTCTTGGAGCAGCAGGGCTACATTATGGAAGAAGAGGATGGCACGCAGCCTTTAAAGCTGACCCAGCGGCTCTTTGACGGCCTGGACGCGAACAATGTGTTTGAAGCGTATCAGCCGGGGACCGCGGAGCTTCATATGGTCCATGGGACCGAGGATGAAGCTGCGTCCTTTGAAGCCGCCCGGCGTTTCGCGGATCTGAAAGGCGCGGGATTCACCATACTAGAAGGCGGCGATCATCAATTGTCCCGGCCAGGGATGCCAGAGCAGGTGCTGGCTTTGGCAGTGAAGTTTTTTAAATTAGGTGCCGCAGGCACCAGATGGCAATGACAGCAAATCAATGGAAAGGAGAAAGGAAGATTACTTCCTACATAGAGAGACAATGGAACCATGGAGAGAAATTGCGGTAAGCGACAAAAGCAAAGCAGACGTATGTGTGATGGGGGTCGGATTTGATGGTGCGGCAAGCGTTGGCAAGGGTGCGGCGCAAGGGCCTGAACAGATTCGGAAATGTTCAGAGGTGCTGCCGCCGGTGAATATAACCGGTGATTTTTTTGACACCTTGCGAGTATTCGACGCAGGGGACGTCCCTTTTAGTCTGGATTGGGAAGCCTATTACAGGCAAGTGGAGCAGGCGGCGTACGATCTGCTGAAAACAGGCAGCTTTTGCGTATTTTTAGGCGGCGACCATTCAGTCACGATCCCGCTCAGCAGAGCGATCGGCAGATATTATAAAGGAAAAAAGATCGGTGTGGCGCATTTTGATTCTCATCCTGATTTGTGCGATGAATACGAAGGGAGCAAATGGTCCCATGCGTGTCCATTGAGAAGAGTGGTGGAGGATGTCATTGCGCCTGCCGATTTAGCGCAGGTGGGCATCCGTTCTTATGAAAAAGAAGAGATCCAGTATTATGCGGATCACCCAGAATTGACTGTCATCAAGGCTTATGATATTTTTCGGGAAGGCTATGAAGCGGCGGCAAATCGGTTAGTTGAGAAATTTCAGGGATATGACATGGTGTATATCACTCTTGATATCGATGTGTTGGATCCAGCCTTCGCACCAGGCACTGGAACACCGGAAGGAGGCGGAATATCCACCCGAGAGCTGATGTACATTATCAATGCATTGATGGAACGGACACCGGTTCGGGCCATGGATATTGTGGAAGTGGCTCCGCCCCTTGATACAGAAAACCAAATCACTTCTTGGGCAGCCGTAAAGGTGATCTATGAAGTTTTCGCAAAACTTGCGGATCGATAAACATAAAGGACGATTGTATGTACAAGCTGACAAACATTATTGAGAACAGGGAGGCGGTTTTATGAAAGCATTATTATTCAACGGAAGTCCAAGAAAAGGCAACACTTGTGCGGCGCTGGACGCATTAAAAAAAGGCATGGAAAACATAGGGGATCTTGAGATTCAAGAGGTGATGGCAGCGGATGTGAGCGTTAGTCCATGCATGGCCTGCGATCTTTGTGACAGCGATGGTCACTGCGTGTTTGAGGATGACACCAATGATGTGGTGGACGCGGTTTTAGCAGCGGACATTATCGTGTTTGCGACACCTGTGTACTGGTGGGGCATGACCGCACAGCTGAAAGTGATCATTGACAAATTCTATTCCCGGAGCAAACGGCTGAAAGATTTGAAGAAAAAGGTGGGCGTTTTGGTGATCGGTGAAGCGGGACAGGACGATCCGCAATATGAGCTCATTCCAAAGCAATTTGCATGCATCTGTGATTATTTGGGATGGGAAATGGCGTTCTCCAAGACGTACACGGCAGCGGCAGTTGATGACCTCGCGAACTCCGGGGAAACCATCAAAGAGATCGGAGAACTGTGGAAAGCCTTTTAGCATAAGGGCGTGAAAGAATCGAGATCAGCCGGGGAGCGTTCTGTTTTCCCGGCTCCATCTATTTTTTAACAAAAGGAGGCGCTACATCATATTTGCAAACTTTGGAAGCTGTCAAATCCTTAAAAGCGCAGATGTTTGTTCCTGCTCATGCGGCGGCAACAGAACATATCGCCCCTTTGGCCCAGTACAACATCGACAAAGTGTGGGAAGCCGCAGACTTGATTCTAGAGCTTTGCGCGGAGCCCATCTGTTTTGAAGAGCTTTTGCGAAAACTGTTTTCCAGCTGTGGCCTGATTATGACCTTTGAGCAGTACGCGCTGGTAGGAAGCACGGTTCGTTCCTATCTTGCGTGGCTGAAAGATATGGGCAAAGTGGAAGCCAAGTTTGAGGACAATATGCTGCTGTGGACACGAGTGTAAAAGAAATAGTTTGGAATAGACAAAGTTTTAAGGTGTGCCCAAAGTAAAAATAGTAAATAACATATGAGGAGCGTGTGAAGCTGAACAAGTAACTGACAACCTTACAAGCACAGGATACGGAGCTCCATACCTACGAGGAAAAGATACATCATCTGGCAAGTAAGATGATCGCCATCGACCTGGACGATGGCGTGCAGAAGAACTATGCGATTTTCCAGGATGTTTTGGCTAAAATAAAGGAAAAAAGGTAGGTAAGCAATGGATCAGAAAACGAAAAAAACTTGTACAGGAGGAGAAAAAGCGCTTTTGGATTCAGTGAGTCCAAAAGCCAATAGGAGTATGATTGCTTATTGCGAAACGGGGGATTTATTTGCTGACACCTGCGAAATCGTAGAAAGCGCACAGAGGAGTGCTTATGCGGCTGTCGATACGATTCTGGTACAAAGAAACTGGTTGATTGCGGATTGCTATGGCGTGCTTGAATGAAAGTGGAAAAGCTGACTACGGGAAAAAACCATGAAAAAGCTATCTGCTGAATTGAAAGAAAAATATGGAAAGGGATTCGATTTTAGCAGTCTGTACAAATATGTGAAATTTCATCAGGAGTTTCCTCAAATTTTGGACTCACTGAGTCCAAAGTCTGGTCGTCCACTGTCATGGACGCATTATAGAATTTTGCTTCAGGAAACATCACCGGAAGCACGGGCTTGGTATGCAAAAGAAGCCCAGGAACAGGCATGGTCAGTTCGTACTTTGCAACGGAATGTTTCTTCGCAATATTATTACTGAATGTTGATGTCTCAAAACACGGAACCTGTTGAAGAAGTGATGAGAGAACTGACTGATTCCTATCAGGCGGACAAGCTGGAATTTATCAAGAACCCAGTCATAGCGGAATTTCTCGGTCTGGCTTCCAACATAGACTTTACAGAAGGCGAGCTGGAGCAACGAATTATTACGCATATTCAGAATTTCCTCATGGAGATGGGAAAAGGATATGCCTTTGTTGCAAGGCAACAGCATATTCGCACTGAAAAAGAGGATTATTATATTGACCTTGTTTTTTATAATTACATTCTGAAATGCTTTGTCCTGATTGATTTGAAAACGACAAAAATCACGCATCAGGATGTCGGACAAATGGATATGTATATCCGTATGTATGATGAGATGAAGCGGAATGATGGTGACAATCCTACACTGGGAATTATTTTATGCTCCGACACAGATGAAGATATTGCTAAATATTCCGTTTTGCATGGACATGAACAGCTGTTTGCGTCCAAGTACAAAACGTGTCTTCCATCGGAAGAACAGCTTCGAGAGGAAATCGAAACTCAGAAGCGGTTCTATTATTTGCAAAAGAAGGAATATGCTGACTTGGATGAAGACAGCTAAAGACTGATCAGAATAGTGCCAATGGCGTTGAAAATGGAGCGATTGGTGTTAATACTGCCGACAAACGAGAAAACACAAAGGAAAGGTAGACGCAGCATGAGCCGTTCTAGATTGACATCGCCTTTGAGGTGGATGAGTTAGATTTTTCTGCTAAGTGCTGTAGGAGGATTTTGGAAGGGGTTATTTACAGAGGGTGAGAACACCGCTATCACTCTATTATTGAGAGAGCTAGATATTTATGGTATAATGAACGCAATGAATTGATACAGCGTTGCTGTAAGGATGCGCTCATTGAATCATGAATTACAATTGTATGTTTAGAGGAAATTCATGGTATAGTGCATATCCATGACACAAGCTGTGCGACAATTTGAAAAAGCCAATCGAATCAATAGAAAAATGGCGTAAAGACCTTTTACAAAACCCGTACAATCATTGAAAACAAAGGAGAAGTGAAAATATATGAAACTAGGAATCGTAGGTTTACCAAATGTAGGAAAAAGCACCTTGTTCAATGCCATCACCAAAGCAGGCGCGGAGGCGGCCAATTATCCCTTCTGTACCATTGAACCCAACGTAGGCGTGGTGATGGTCCCGGACGAACGCCTTAAAGTCCTCCACGAAATGTACAATTCCAAAAAAACCATTCATACGACTATCGAGTTTTACGATATCGCTGGCCTGGTAAAGGGCGCGTCCAAAGGTGAAGGCCTGGGCAACAAGTTTCTGGGCCATATCCGGGAAGTCGCGGCCATTGTCCACGTTGTCCGCTGTTTTGAAGACCCTAACGTGGTGCATGTGGATGGAAAGATCAATCCACTTTCTGATATTGAAACCATCAACATGGAGCTGATTTTGTCAGACATGGAAGTGCTGGAGCGCAGGATCCAAAAGACCACCAAGAATCTGAAGGGGGACAAGAGCCTGCAAAAGGAACTGGATTTGCTGAAAAAAATCGAAGCTTTTCTGGAAAGCGGCAAGTCTGCCAGAGCCATGGAACTGACTGATGACGAAGCGGAATTCGTGAAGAGTCTGGACCTGCTGTCCTACAAACCGGTCATCTACGCAGCAAACGTTTCAGAAGAGGAAGCAGGAGATTCATCTGGGAACGAATATGTGGAATCCGTTCGGAAATTCGCGGAAACAGAAGGCTCTGACGTGGTCGTGGTTTGCGCTAAAATCGAAGCGGAAATGTCGGAGCTGGAAGAAGATGAAAAGGCCATGTTCCTAGAGGAATTGGGCATCGAAGAATCAGGACTGGATAAACTGGTGAAAGCTTCTTACCATCTTTTGGACCTGATTTCCTTCCTCACTGCGGGCGAGCCAGAAGTGCGGGCTTGGACCATCAAGCGGGGCACAAAAGCGCCAGGAGCCGCCGGAAAGATCCACACGGATTTTGAGCGAGGATTTATCCGGGCGGAAACCATTGCCTATGACAAGCTCATTGAGTGCGGCGGCAATCTGGCTACGGCAAAGGAAAAAGGTCTGGTGCGGGCAGAAGGAAAAGACTATGTGGTTCAGGATGGAGATGTGATGCACTTCTTGTTCAACGTATAGAAGAAAAAAATAAATAGCATATAAAAGCTGATCGAGCAATGGCGATGAGGATACGTCTCATCGCCTTGTTTTAGTTAAAGGCGATAATTTACATAAACTTAACAATCCGTTAACCCACGGCTCCTTTTTCTATGTTCCGCGGTCAGGCTATAATAAGGACATAAAATGAGAAAAGGAGAATCAGCATGAATGCGGAAATCTTTCAAATGGGCACCACTTTGTTAGGCGGGTTGGCTCTGTTCATCTATGGTATGAACCTAATGAGCGATGGTTTACAGAAGACAGCAGGAGAGAGGATGGAAAAAATCTTGGCTCTGCTCACCAGAAACCCATTCTTAGGAGTCGTAGCAGGCGCGCTCTGTACAGCGGTGCTCCAAAGCAGCAGCGCGACCACGGTCATGGTTTTGGGGTTTGTCAGCGCAGGTCTAATGAAGTTGCCTCAGGCTATCAGTATCATTTTAGGAGCCAATATCGGAACCACCATCACGGCGCAGCTGATCGCTTTTGAGATCGGTGATTACGCATGGATCTTTGTGGTTGTTGGTTTTATCTTGTATTTCTTTCTCAAAAAAGAGCAGATCGTCAATATCGGGCAGACGATTTTCGCCTTTGGCATGCTCTTTGTTGGGATCAATATCATGGGTGAAACCATGAAGCCTTTGGCGGGTTCTCCTGTTTTCGTGGATCTGATGATGCAGGTGCAGGATATTCCGGTTTTGGGGGTGTTGTTAGGAACAGGAATGACCGTATTGATACAAAGCAGCTCGGCGGTCATCGCTGTTTTGCAGAACCTGGCTATGACAGCGGGACCTGATGGCGTCAGCAGCATCATTGGACTGCAGGGTGCGCTGCCTGTTTTGTTCGGCAGCAACATTGGAACCACCATTACTGCGCTGTTAGCTTCCATTGGAGGCACGCTGAACGCCAAACGGACGGCAGCGGCCCATGTGATTTTCAATCTGAGCGGGACACTGCTTTTCATCTGGTTCATTCCTTGGTATTGTGAATTCGTCCGGCTCATTTCTCCAAGCGGACTGGAGACCCATGTGATCGCCAGACAGATCGCCAATGCGCACATGTGCTTTAACATCATCAGCACCCTGCTATGGCTGCCGTTCATCGGAGTACTGGTAAAGATCGTCACTAAAATCGTATCAGGCAAAGATACGGACAAGCTGCCGTCAGAGCCTCTTTATCTGGATCGCAATGTGATGGAACAGCCATTTGCGGCCATCCACTTAGCGAAAAAGGAATTGTCCAGACTGGCAGGCTTCGCGGCCAGCATGATCGTTTCTGCGAAAAAAGCCTTTCTAGGCAACGATATGAACGAAGTAAAACAGGTTCTGGAAATGGAAAACGTTGTGAACGAACTCCAGCAGGAAACAGTCAGCTATTTGGCATCCATTGCCTTGGCCGAAACAATCACAGAACACCAGGCGGCAGAAGTTTCTGGCTTGATGCATGTTGCCGCGGACATTGAACATATTGGGGATTACTGTGATAATATTGCGGTTTTCGCACGAGAAAAGATCAAAAATAAATATGAGTTTTCAGATTCCGCGTGCGCTGAGATTTACGAATGCTTTGACCATGCCAGCCGCATGGTACGTGACAGCATCGCGGCTTTGGAAACAGGGAACCACAAAGTGGCACTGAACGTCAAGAGCCAAGAACAAGAAATGAATCGCACGGAAGCATTTTTGCGAAAACAGCACATGAAACGAATCTACGAAAAAACATGCTCTCCAGAATTCACGGTGATTTATACAGATGTGGTGCATAACATTGAGCGGATCGGAGACAGTTGTGACAATATCGCCAACGCAGTGCTGGAAAACGTGAATTTCCAAATGGAGGGCGAAGCTGCGGAATAAAACGATCATCTAAATTTTACTGAAAAGCCACCAGATGCGAAATTGGAAGAAGGAAGTAATTGTAATTTACAAAAAATTGTGATAAAATGAAAACGGACGGGAGATGATCATGAAGAAGATTTTAATCATTGAAGATGAACCGAATATCCGTGAGCTGGTTCGGTACAATCTGAAATCCAACGGATATGAGGGGATTGAGGCTGAAGATGGATACCTGGGCGTTTCCATGGTACATAAAGAAAAGCCTGACCTGATCCTTTTGGACATTATGCTTCCAGGAAAAAATGGATATGATATTTGCAAGGAATTGAGAGAAGAAGGCAATCAAACCCCAATCATCATGCTGACGGCCAAGACAGAGGAAATCGACAAAGTCCTGGGTCTAGAGCTTGGCGCAGATGATTATATCTCAAAGCCTTTTGGTATCAGAGAACTGATGGCCAGGATCAAAGCCGTATTGAGGCGTTACGACAATACCCATGAAAGTCTCCATCCAGATGAACATGTGTTAAGGATCGATGATCTGGAAATCAACATTGAGCGGCATCAGGTCAAAGTCGGTGAACGACTTGTGGCACTGACCCTGAAGGAGTTTGAGCTTCTTGCTTATTTGGCTGAAAATAGAGGCCGTGTTTTGACGCGGGATCAACTGCTAGATAAAGTGTGGGGCATTGAGTACGCTGGGGAGACCCGGACCGTGGACGTACATATCCGTCATTTGAGAAAAAAACTGGAGCAAGACGGAGATGAAGAAACGTACATCCAAACCATCAGGGGCAAAGGATACAAAGTAAAATGAAAAACAAATTCATCATAGCTGCCGTTGAGACTGTTGTTTTTCATCTTTTATGTCTTTATCTTGGTTACAAACTATTTCTTGACCCCGGGGAGGCCAGGACATTTTTTGATGAGAGCAGGATCTGGATTTTTGCCATTGTTTACGGGGCGGGAACCATGCTTCTTGGTCTTCATATTTATGTCAATATGGTAAAACCCATCATAAAGGCTCAGTCAGAATTAGAAAAAGCAGCGGAAGAAAGCAAAAAAGCAGAATCCATACGCAAAGAATTCGTGGCCAATGTGAGCCATGAACTGAAGACTCCGCTTACTTCCATTTCCGGTTTTATCGAAACTCTGCAGCAAGGTGCGGCGGAAGATCCTGAAATCAGAACAAGGTTCATCGACATTATCGCAATTGAAACTTCCCGGCTAAAACGATTGATCCAGGACCTGCTGGTGCTGTCTGATATTGAAAACAGAAAAGAATCAGCAGACGTGAGAGCGTTTGATATAAAGGAGGCCATTGTAAAGACCGTGCAGACACTGGAACCTATTGCGGCGAGCAAAGACGTGAAGCTGCTCACTGACCTTGAGACGCAAGCGACTATCTTTGGTAGTCCTGACCGCTTTCGCCAGATGATGGTCAATCTCATTGAAAATGCGGTCAAATATTCTGACACAGGAGGAAGCGTCTGGATTCGGACGAAGAAGGAAGGAAACCGGATCCAAGTGAGCGTGCGGGACGAAGGCATTGGCATCGCGGAAGAGCATTTAGACAGGCTCTTTGAGCGTTTTTATCGTGTGGATAAATCCAGAGCCGCTAAGGCTGGGGGCACAGGGCTGGGTCTTTCTATCGTAAAGCACATTGCGGCACTGTTCAACGCTGAGTTAAAAGTAGAAAGCAAAGTTGGGGAAGGGACAATTTTCTATGTGACATTTGAAAGGTAGGGCAGTATATGGAACAACTTGATTTCTTGATCAGCGACTTAGCATTGATCCTCGTAGTGGCAGGGATCGTTACTTTGATTTTTAAAAAGATCAAACAGCCGGTGGTCTTGGCGTATATTATCGCCGGTTTTTTAATCAGTCCTAACTTCAGCTATCTTCCAACTGTGGTAGACGTGGAAGACATCCACGTTTGGGCCAATATCGGCATTGTGTTTCTCATGTTCGGCTTGGGGTTGGAATTCAGCTTTAAGAAAATCGCTACTGTAGGCGGCAGCGCGTTTATCACGGCCATGACCGTGATGTTGGCCATGATCATTATCGGGTACGCAGTGGGTCAGATCATTGGCTGGTCGAAAATGGACAGCGTTTTCCTGGGCGGGATGCTTTCCATGTCTTCCACCATGATCATTTTGAAGGCGTATGAAGAATACAAACTGAAAAAAGAAAAATTCGCCCAGCTGGTACTGGGGACCCTAGTCATCGAAGATATTGGCGGCATCTTTATGATGATCATCCTTTCTACTGTGGCGGTCAGTCAAACTGCGGCAGGGCTGGGTGTGTTCAGCAAGATTGGAATGCTGATCCTGTGCCTGGTGATCTGGCTGGTGCTAGGAATCTATTTGATCCCTACGTTCTTGAAAAAAATCGACAGCCTGGTAAATGACGAGCTTTTGCTCATTATTTCCATTGGCCTGTGTTTGGGAATGGTGGTCATTGCGAATCTGATCGGATTTTCTTCTGCTTTGGGCGCTTTCTTGGCAGGCTCGATCCTTGCCGGGACCACGCAGGCGAAACGGATCGAAAACATGGTGAACCCTATCAAAGATTTATTTGGCGCAGTATTTTTCGTGTCCGTAGGCATGCTAATCAAGCCGGATCTGCTGGTGGAATACATTGGGCCGATTGTGATCATCACCATTGTCACCATCGTAGGGCAGATGACGTTTGCTACGCTGGGGATCCTTTTTTCAGGGCAGTCTCTTCATATCGCCATCCGAGGTGGGTTCAGCATGGTACAGATCGGAGAATTTTCTTTTATCGTGGCTACACTGGGCATGTCCCTAGGGGTAATTAGCGATTTCCTTTATCCCATCGTTGTATGCGTATCAGTTATCACTACCTTCACCACCCCGATTTTTATCAAAAATTCAGAGAAAGTTTACGGCTTCACAAAAGGGCACCTTTCACCAAAGCTATATAAATTTCTCAACAGACATACATCTGAGCAGCAGAGCACCGCAGACAAAGATTGGGATTGGCGCCGTTATATCACGAGATTTTTTGTACGGACCGCTATTTGCGGCGGCGGCATTTTTCTGATCTACTTAGGCGGAACTCGGTTCCTCGAACCTTTTGCGCAGCAATATGTGCCGGGGATCGTAGGAGATATTGCGGCGGCTGTCATTACCTGTGGGTTCATGATGCCGCTAGTCAACATCTTGTGTTCTACCCGGAGCGTTCTATATACCAAGCTGTGGCTGAAGAGCCAGGCCAATCGGATGCCGCTGCTCACGCTGACAGGGATCAAGATCCTCATTTCATGTGGGTTCATGGTAATGGCTCTGCGCCGGCTGTTGGAGCTTCCTTATCTCCTGTTAGTGGTGCTCAGCCTGGCGACGATCATTTTCATTATCCGGTCAGACTATATCAAGGGCAAAACGCTGAAAATGGAGATGCGCTTTATCGAGAACTTTTACGAAACCACATTGGAGAGGCAGAAAAAAGAGCGAAGCATCAAAGGAGAATACCATTGGCTGGATGAAGCTTTTTTCGTGGTGGAATTCAAGGTTACAGAAACGCTTAAGGAGAATACCATTATTCAATTCTGCCAGAGCCGCTTTTTTCATGTGACTATCATCAAGGTGATCCGAGATGGCAAGCATGTCAACATGCCCAATGGTGCGTATCGGGTCATGAAAGGCGATATTGTCCACGCCATTGGCACGAAGAATGAAATTGAGGCTTGTGTCTTGATGCTGGAAAAGGCGGAACACATCCAGGAACCAGAGGAACCGATGGTAACGCTTAGAGAGTATATTTATGGGCAGATTTTTCATGAGATCGAACCGGAAAAACAGATCATTTGCTGTCCGATTCAGGTGGAGTCAGATTCCAGCTTGATTCGCAAGTCCATCAAAAATTCCGGATTTCGGCTAAAATACAAAGGGCACATCATTGGCATCGAGCGGGGCAAGCTTCCTATTGTGAACCCGGATATCAATATGGTTATTGAAGCAGGAGATCTGCTCTGGGTTATCGGCAGTCAGAAGATGGCTAACAATCTGCTGAAAGCGGATTTCTTAGACGAGGAAGAATAAAGGATAGAATCGCCATTTGCTGGTAAAAAATAAAAGAAAACGCCGTCTCATTCCTACAGTAGGACTAAATCCTAGGGATGGAGACGGCGTTTTATGTGACAGAATTAAACGGCTTTGACCCGTTTGTTTCCTAAGAGCAGGATGCAGGCGACCAGGCTGAGCGCTGCGATGATGACACACACGAACCAGCCTAGATGCCACATACCTCTTGCGCCAAATATAACGCCGACAAGGAGCGGTGCCGCGGGCATGCCCATATCACCTGCGCCTCCCGCTAGTCCTGTGACAATAGGCAGCTGATCTTCATCAAACAATTCCGGAAGGATTGCGTAAAATGCGCCCATGCCCCAAGAACCGCCGAAGGAAAACAGCAGGGCCGCGGCATAAAACAATCCAATGGATGTCAGATCCAGCAGGATGAGCATCAAGGAGGAGAGGATGATAATGACGGGCCCTATGGCCATCACAAGGATACGGGCCTTGGCTTTGTTAGACATACGAAGGGCCACGATGTCAGAGATTTTTCCAGATACAAGGCAGGCAGCCAAAAGCCCAATCGTGACAGCGGTATTGATGGTGGCTGTTTCGGAGTCATCGTATCCCAGAAAAGCACTGAACAGCGGCATGTCCACGGTGATGGCCTGTATGACAAAGGTGGTGGAAATGAATCCTATGATCAGAAGCCATACCACAGGCGTTTTCAGCAAGATGAGAGATGAAGCTTGATTTTGAGTATCCAGAGATACTGGGTTTGTTTCTGCTGGCTGTTTCTCGGTCGTGTCTTTAACTGTGAGGAGCCAGATGATACCAATGATCAATTGGATGGCGCCAATGGCAAAGTAAGAGGACATCCAACCATATTTAGAAATAAAAAAGCCTGCCACAGTACCGCCTACGCCTCCACCACTGTAAAACATGCCGTTGAAAACAGCAGTGGCGAGTCCTGCGTGGTGCTCTGCGATCACGTCCATAATAATAAGAAGGAAGACAGGGAATACCAATGCGGCAAAGCCCTGCATGATTTTCAGTAGCATGAATAAAGCAGGAGATGAGACAAATGGCAGTACGAATTGAGGCAAACCCGTGAAGACTAAGGAAAGGGCAAGATTCCTTTTTGCGCCTAGTTTCTTGTACATGAACCCAGAGCATAGCATTCCGGCGACAATGGCTGCGGATTTTACCGTATCCCCTGTCAGGAGAAAGCCTTCGTTCAATCCGGTCCTTTGGGCCATGTCTGTGACTGTCATTGAAAATTGCGGGAAAGCAGAGGATATGCCGCAGCCCATCAGTGCGCTGACGAGCACAATGTACCATGCTTTCTTTTGAGATGGTTTTCGATCGTTCATTGAAATAACCTCCTGATCCTATGATTTGATGTTGTCGTACTCATAATAAAAGCAAAACCCATGCCACTGGCAATAAGGGGAATGCATGGAGAAAGCATCGGAAATGAGAGCTTTTGCAGGAAAAACGAAAAAATAGTGGAAATAAAAGTTTACTTTAAATATAATGAATGTAAACAAAAATTTTCGAATTGATCAATAGACAGAAGAGGAATTTACAGAATGGATATTTGCAAAAACTATAGGGACATATTGAACAGCATCGATGGCTTTCTTGTTATTGACACAAATGAAAAAATCGTTTATATGGCAGATAATCTGTTAAAGCAATTAAGTATAAAAACCATGGATGAGGTGATTGGAAAAAACATTCGAGACGTGATTCCTACCAACAAGGCATATCGAATTTTAAGGACTGGCAAGAAACAGATCGGCCAGATGTATTTTGTGGAAGGGTATACAATCGTGAGCAACGGATATCCGATCTACAAAGATGGAAAACTAGCAGGTGCTTTTGAATATGATGCCTTTAGTAATATCGGCTTTGTAGAAGGATTTTTGGAACAAGTGGAGAATATGAGAAAGAATGAGACTGCTTCAATAAAAAGGCGCAGCAACGAGCATATCATGACAAAGTACTCCATAGATGACATAAAAGGCTCAAGCCCAGCGATCAAAAGGTTGAAGGAAGACATCAAGATTGCGGCAAAGAGCGGATCCACTGTTTTGATCACAGGCGAGACAGGGTCTGGCAAAGAGTTGGTCGCGCATGCTATCCATAAGCTGAGCCAGAGGAGTCTGTTTCATTTTGTAAGTCTCAATTGTGCGGCGATCCCCAATGAACTCTTTGAATCAGAACTCTTTGGATACGAGGAAGGCAGCTTTACAGGAGCAAGAAAAGGCGGTAAGTTTGGGAAAGTTGAGATTGCCAGCAATGGTACACTTTTTTTGGATGAGATCGACAATCTTACTTTGGGCATGCAGGCCAAGATCCTCAGATTCTTGCAGGAAAAGGAGATTTATCGAGTGGGTGGAGATTTCGCAATTCCAGTGAACACCAGAGTCATTGCGGCTACCAATCAGGATCCGGAATTGCTGGTACATGAAAATAAAATGCGAAAAGATCTGTATTACCGATTAAATGTGATTGAAATAAAAGTGCCGCCTTTAAGAGAGCGGCTGGATGACATCCCAGAGATCGCTAGGAACCTGGTCAAGAATCTCAGCGATACGCCCGAACGCGGCGTGAAAACGATCGAGACAATAAATCCCAAAGTTTATGATATGCTGATGCAGCATCAATGGCCTGGGAATATACGGGAATTGAGCAATGTGCTAGAGCGTGCTGTCAATCGATGTTATGAACGTGAGTTGAAACCAGAGCATTTCGCCTATTTTAGACAAGATCAAGGACAGGCTCAAAACAGCGCAGCTATAAGTTTGGGTAAAAGCCTTAAGGAAATCAAAGATGAAGCAGAAGCCTGCGCGATTCAGGCAGCATTAGACAAGTATAATGGTAATGTGACAAAAGCAGCGGAAGAATTGGGGATTTCAAGGCAAATGCTTCATAGAAAGTTAAGAGAGAAAGATCATGAGCGTAAACAAAAGGTTACAGATTGGAGACGAGTTTAAGAAGAGATTGGGAAAATACGATTTGAGATAAAATATTTTTAAGATTTTTGATGAATGTGAATACACAGAAAAAATAAAATAAGCGTGAGAGAAAAGTTGAAAATTTCGCTATTTTAACCATATTGAGAGAGAGCTTCCAAGGTTTCGATACAAAAACATCTTATGGAATGGCACGCAAATTGCTATTTATGTGCATAGTTTTTAGTAGCGCGCAAAACTAAATTCTAAAAATTTATGGGCTATATAAGTCCAGACTTTCAGTAAAAGATGATTTTGATCGATGTAGAAGGAGGCTTAAAATGAGTGGTGAAAATAATGCAAAGAAGCTAAGCTTCAAAACCAAAATTGGCTACGCCATTGGACAAATGACCGACTCGACTGGCTATAATGTATATTATTTCTTTTTCCTTTACTTTCTTACGGATTTCGCGGGAATCCCAGCGGGGATCGCAGGGACGATTTCATTAATCGCGATTATGTGGGACGCGGTGACTGATCCTATTGTGGGAAATATTTCAGATAACCTGAAATCACCTTACGGCAGACGGCGCCCATTAATGATTGGCGCGACGATCCCTTACGCCATATGCGTTTTTCTGCTTTTTAACAATGTAAGTTTTGGAACAAATGTGAAATTTGCGTATTTCGTGGTATTGGCGATTTTGTTCTGGTCATGCTATAAAACGTATGTGATCCCATTCTTTGCGTTAGGTGCGGAGCTTACGGATGATTTTAATGAGAGAACGACACTGCGCTCTTGGGCAAGCGTGTTCCTGCAGTTAGCGGTCATGTTAGCCTCAGCGGCGCCTCCAATGATTTTGGAAATGGCTGGAAAGGCCGGACTCCAAGGCGCAAGGGGGTGGAACGCCGTAGGTGTCAGCTTTGGACTGATTATCTTGATTTCATCTTTTATATGCTGGGCCTGCACCAGAGGTGGGGAAATCATTGATAGAAATCAGGAAGAAAAGAAACAGGTCAAGGCACAGGAAAAAGCCAATCTGTTCAAGAATTTTTTACAGATTTTAAAGTTAAAACCAGCATTATTGCTAGCGATATCTGTGTTTCTTTGGAATATCACTACAGTTTTCATGAGCAGCGGAGCCGTTTATGCGCTGACTGGCTTGCTGCGTGCTTCCGCGGGGCAGCAGTCAACGGCCTTTGTCGTACAGTGCGTGATGGGGATCGTATGGCTCCCTCTGATCAATATGCTGGCGAATCGCATTGATAAAAAATTTATCTACTGGGCAGGCATGGGGATTTCTGCGGTGATCATGCTGTGCTTCACCTTCATTGGATTTGGAAGCTTCCCGATATGGCTGGTATATGTGTCCATCTTTGCTTTTGGAAATTCCGTATTTTGGACGGTCTACTACTCGATGATGTATGATATCAGTGAATTAGATGAGTTTAAGACCGGAAACAGAAGGGAAGGCATCATCTCCGCATTAATGTCCTTTTTCCAGAAACTTGGTGCGGCTCTTGCCACATGGGTCATGGGACTGCTGCTCAGTACAGGCGGGTATGATGGATCTGCTGCGGTTCAATCTGAATCTGCCCTGAATATGATTCACTATATTGTGACAGCGATCCCAGCGGTGATCGGGATTCTTGCGGCGCTGCTGGCCTTGACTTATCCAATCACAGCAAAAAGATTTGATGCTCTCATGGCCGCACTCAAAGCAAAACGAGAGGGCAAACCATATACAACTGACGGATTTGAAAAATTATTATGATTTAGGATGAATTTTGAAAGAGAGGTTTGTAAACAATGGGGAGATTTTTAAATGTTGGAATCATTCAAATGCCTTGCGGTGGCGAAACCGCCGCTAACCTTGCGTACATAGAAGAAAAGACAGAGCGTCTCATGCAGAGTCACCACAAGCCGGATTTGGTCGTAGGCGTAGAATGTATGGAAGTATTCACGCCAGAAACGATACCAGGCCCAATATCGGATTTCTTTGCGGCCATCGCAAAAAAACATCATATTTATTTTATTCCAGGCAGCATGTATGAAATCGATAAAAGCCTGCCTCAAGGACGGTTCTACAATACGGCTCCTGTGTACGATCCGGAAGGAAAGCTGATCGGAAAGTACCGGAAAATGGCACCTTGGAGACCTGGGGAAGATGCTGCTGTGCCAGGGAGAGAATATCTAGTATTCGATATTCCAGAAAAAGAGACGAAAGTCGGCGTGCAGATTTGTTACGATCTGAATTTTCCGGAAATTTCAAGAAATGAGACTTTGATGGGCGCGGAAGTCCTGGTAAAGCTGACCATGGACCCTCAGGAATTGTTCAAGCTCAATGAACACATCCATTATGCGAGGGCGTTGGAAAACCAGGCATACCTGGTTTGCACTAATGGGACGGGATTCTTTGGCAGCACCCATCTTTATGGACATTCCCAAGTCATCACGCCAGAAGGCAACTGTGTGTGGGAGGCGGAGCAGGAAGAAACCATTTGCACTGTGACCTTGGACTTGGATCTGGTGGATCGCTGCAGAAAATATGGGACGATTTTCATGGACCATTATATGAAGCATTTGTTTGAGTACAATTTCCCGATGCCTTACGGTGATGATTTCACAAAGGCACCGCTCTATGAAAAGCTGGGGGTCGGGCCGAGAAACGCAGATGAATATGAGAAAAACGTGGCAGAAATCGTGGAAAACTCTATCGGTCATAGAGCTTCCGCGTCTTTGGATGTGGAAGACTGGAAGAAAAACGTGGATGAATTTTTGGCTGGGAAGAAATAAAGAAGAGGCACATTGAAAAACAGAAGTTTGAAATCCTAGAAATCTTTTGTCAGAATTTGTCGAACGAAAAGACTTGTAAAATATTTACAAGTCTTTTATAATGGAATCACAAGGAAGATAAAGTAAGAAATGGGTTAAAATTCTATGGGTAATTTACAAGTAGACGCACAGCAAGTGATCAAGGAGATCAGAAACACCCTTACCTTCAGGGAGGAAGAGCTGACAGATGAAGCGGCCCTTGCCATCATAGAAGACACCATCCTGCGGGACAAAAAGATGGCCATGCTGCCCTATCAAGAAAGCCAAAAACTGATACGCCGAATTTTTTATTCGCTGAGGCGGGATCTGGATATCCTGCAGCCTTACATAGAAGACGAACGGGTTTCAGAGATCATGGTCAATGGGAAAGATGACATTTTTATTGAAATCGGAGGACGGCTGGAGCGGGTGGATCTGCAATTCGACACAGTAGAAACGCTCGAGGAACTGATCCGCCGCCTGGCGGCTGGCGTGCATCGGGAGATCAACGAGCTAAACCCCATTGTGGACGCAAGGCTGCCGGATGGCTCTAGGGTCAATGCGGTCTACAAAAACATTGCGCTGAATGGCCCCATCCTCACCATTAGGAAATTTCCGCAGCAGGCCATTGAAATGCCGGACTTGATTCGTATGGGCAGTATTACCCATGAAGCGGCGGATTTTCTGGAAAACCTGGTGAGAGCTGGGTATAACTGTTTTGTCAGCGGCGGCACGTCCTCGGGAAAAACCACGTTTCTGAACGTCTTGTCCAATTTCATACCACCCTCAGAAAGGGTGATTCTCATTGAAGATTCGGCAGAGCTGCAGATCCGGCACATCGAAAACTTGGTTCGTTTGGAATGCAAGCAGGCAAACGCGCAGAAAAAAGGGCAGATCACCATGGAAGACCTGATCAAAACCAGCCTGCGAATGCGGCCTGACCGGATCATCGTGGGAGAAGTACGAGGAAAGGAGGTGATGGATATGATCCAGGCTATGAATACGGGCCACAACGGAAGTCTATCCTCTGGACACGGCAATTCGATTTCTGGGATGCTGAGGAGACTGGAATCCATGTTTTTGCAGGCAGCGGATTTTCCAGTAGATGCGATTCGTTCCCAGATCGCAGAGGGGATCGATGTGATCATACACTTGGGAAGGCTTTCAGACGGAAGTCGCAAAGTTTTAGAAATCGCTGAGATCGAGGGGCTGATCCAAGGAGAAATTAAGACGAACCTTCTCTTTCGCTACAAGCCAAATCATGGGTTGATGCCATGCGGAAAAGGCTTGATTCATAGAGAAAAACTGGAATTAAGGGGGATATTTCAATGAAAACGGATTACAGACAATATCAATTGTCCACAAAAGAAAAAATCAACTTTTTAGCGGTTGGATACATCAGTGTTTTTACAGTGCTCTATCTGTTTTATCACAGCATTGTTTTTTCCATGGCAGGAGGGCTGCTTCCTTATTTGTTCCTTCAGAAGTACAGCTGGCTCCTGGCTGCGAGGAGGCGTGCTTTGCTTACAACACAATTTAAAGACCTGCTGTACTCCCTATCTGCGTCCATCGCTGCGAACCTGCGGATCTCCGAAGCTCTAGAAGATGGGATGGAACATCTGAGGATCATGTACGGTGATGACGCGCCTATGGTAGTGGAGCTAAAGCACATGGTCAAAGGTATATCGGAAAACAGAGAAAGTGATATCCGTCTTCTTCTTGATTTTGCGGAGCGGAGCGGCTGTGAAGACATTGATAACTTTGTCCAGGTCTATATGACATGCAGGACAATGGGTGGAGATTTGGAAAAGGTGCTAAAAAGCACGACTGATATTCTTGTGGATAAAATGACTATTGACAGGGAAATAAAGACCCTTACCGCACAGAAAAAATTTGAGGGCAAGATCATCAGCGCCATCCCCTTGATCGTGGTTCTGTTCCTAAATGTGTTTTCTCCTGATTATTTAATGCCTCTGTATACTACTGCGGCGGGGAGACTGATTATGACAATGGCGCTGACAGGCATCGCCGCCGCCTTTTACATGATGGAAAGGTTGACGGACATCAATGCGTGATAAATATCGAAAGGAAATGAAAAAATTTCATAACAAGCTGACCGAGCGGTATCGCAGGCTTTATGGCAGCAGGGGCTGCCAGGAATGGGTAAGAAAAGACAAAAACAGGTTTTTGATGAAATGCGCGGCTGCGGCAGGTGTGCTGCTGATGGCGATATTCATGAGCCTGCTGCCGAGCGCGGGGGGATACAATGGACTAGACACAAACAAAAAAGGGGAGATCACAAGGATCATCCGTCCGTCACAGGAACAAGGCGCGTTTTCCTTTCGTACAGAAGTGGAAGTGGATACAGAAAATGGAACCATTACCAAGCAGTATGACATAATCATACAACCGAAAGGGAATGGACAGTCTCAGCAAGCGCAGATCCTTCCTGCGCAAAGGGAGAAGGAAACCATAGAAAATCAGTTAAGGGGACTGATTTCTAAAATGAATGCGGATACTTCCAAGTCAAAAATCTTCCTTCCTAAAGAGCTAGGCAAGGGTCAAAAGCTGACATGGAAACAGGCAGAGGAATCTGGCCTGGTACTGTACAGTGCGGCAGCCTTAGCGACAGGGCTATTACTGTACAAGACTCGATTTTACAGGGTGGAAAGAGCAGAGCGGCAAGCAAGAGAGTCTATCATTCGGGAACTGCCCGAGTTCATCAATAAAATCGCACTGCTGCTGAATGCGGGAAGCGTGCTGAACACCGCATTTACGAAAATCATGGAGGACCATGGAAAAAGCGGCAGGAAGCAAAGCTATTTCTATCAGCAGATGGAACAGATCAGCCGCTCTGTTGCGGAGGCCAACGGCTCGCTTCATGACGAACTGCGGTCATTCGCAAAGCGAAGCGGCGTCAAAGAACTGATGCGGATCACCAACATGATCAGCGATAATATCAGCAAAGGCGCAGATTTATCGGACAAGTTAAAAAAGGAAAACGAGATGCTATGGTTTTCACGAAAGCAGAACGCGGAGGAAAAAGGCAGGCTGGCAGAAACAAAGATGACCATGCCTTTGGTAATCCTGCTCATGGTTTTGATCTTGATTACTATAGCACCGGCCATGATGAAACTATAAGGGGGAATAGAGATGAGAAAAAGAAGGTTGATTCAAAACAATAAGAAGGGCATGGAGATGGTGCAGGTAGCGATTTTGGTTGCCATTGCCGTTATCCTAGGGCTGATTTTCAAAAATGAGATCACTGCCTTTGTCAATAAAACCTTTGAAAGTCTGAACACAGGATTTTGATATGAATAAACGAGGAACGACCATGGTAGAAGCGGCTCTAGTTTTCCCGCTGGTGATTTTAGCGGTAGTAGCGATCATCCATATGCTGGTGTTTTTTTACCAGATCACGGAGACTGGGGCCAACATGCACATGGCCTTGCGGGCAGAAAGCGGACGCATATCAAATACAGTGGAATGCAGGCCCTACACAGAGACGGCTTTTCCCATTTACAAAAGGGCAAAAGAAATTTATTGCCTGGGAAATAAGACCTTTATGGAACAAGGGATTTTAAGCAGACTGGAGAAACCGTTGTCAGCAAGAAAATATGTGGATCATGAAGCTGAGTTTGTAAGGAACATGGATCTTTTGAAGAAAAAGGAGCAGGCTGATGAGCAAGATGAATAAAAAGGGAAGCGCATCGATCTTTCTCCTTTTGATCCTGGCGGCTATGGTGATGTTGGCAGCAGCCTTCTCCTACGCTGCTAGGGAGGTTGCTTTCACCAGCTATTGCGATGGCCTTCTTCATTTAGCGGGAAAATCGATGCTGTCTGAATTTGATTGGGAGCTGAAGGAGCGGTACGGATTGTTCGCCTTTGAACGTACTGGTCAAGAGGTGGCTCAGATGGTGACTGATGATTTGGGATATGCCCTTCAGCCTGACGATAGGGTCAGACCGCAGGAGATCCAGGTGAACTTTGCTAGCCATCAATTGGGGAACAGTGCGGTGCTGAAGGAACAGATCTTAGCACATATGAAGTTCGCTTTGCGAAAGGATGCGCTTGACCATGTGCTCGGTGGCCGAAACCAACAGGAAGAAGGCGGCGAAAAGGAGGAAGAAACCCATGAAAAGGATAGGACACTAAGGAATCGCAAAATCATTCGCTCACTTCCGTCCTTTCCATTGATAGATAGTAGCCTTGGCTTTGCGGAATGGATCGAGCAGGTGAGATCTCGGCTAAGCGACCTGGGATCGATCTTTGACAAGACAAAAGATACCTATCTAGTAGATCGGTACATTCTGGAAAATTTTAAGAATGCCCAGGGCGCGGGGATTTCTTACGATACCTTTTTCAGCAATGAGGTGGAATATATCCTAGAGGGCGATTACAGCAATCAAGAAAATTACAGGCAAGTACGTAAGGGAATCCTCCTTTTTCGCAGCGGACTTAATGCGGCGCACCTTTATCTAGACAGGGAAAAGCGAGCAGAAACCTTAGCCGCGGCAGAAGTCCTCACGCCAGGCCCTGCCGCGGTTTTGACCCAGGCGGCTATCAGTGGGACCTGGGCCTTGGCAGAGGCTGAAAACGATGTCAGGTTATTAGAAAAGGGGCGGCCTGTGACGCTTTTTAAGGACAAGACCAATTGGGCCACGGATCTGGACGCTGTTTTAAACAACCTCAATAACGGCTGCGTTGACACTGGCAGCGATAAGGGGTTGCGTTATGAGGATTATCTGATGGTATTTCTTCATTTTCAAAACGAAACCATCAAGCTGGCTAGGGTGATGGACCTGATTCAAATCAACCTGAAAGGAACATATGAGCGGGATTTTTTGATCAAGACCCACAATGGAGGATTTCAGATGAAATCAAAAGTAAATGGCAAGGAGCGAAGTTATGGTTTCAAATACTAAAAAGGGGTATTTCACCCTTGAAGCGGCGATTTTTCTGCCGATCTTCATCATAGGCGTGTTGACGCTGGGATATTGCGTCAAGCTTTACAGCACAGCGGACCATGCGGCCTTTGCTCTTTTAGATGAAACAGGACATTTAGCCGCTGAGGCTTATGGTACCAAAGCGGCCCCCTTCTTTTGTGGGAAATTGGAGCAGCGGCTAGAACAGGAAAACAAAAATGTGGATCAGGTGAAAGCCACAGGATTTCGATATCTGTATCAGGAAGGAGAGCGGACAGGGTTAATTTCCGCAGGGTGTGAGTACCGGATCAGATTGTCTCTGCCCCTTGATACGCACTATGGGTTTGAAATGGAGAGCAGAGTCAGATGCAGAGGATTCATAGGAAAACGAGGTCAGCGGAACCCCATGGGATTTGACGAAATGGAGAAAAACGGGGAAGGAAAACTGGTGCGGATTTTTCCTTCTTGGGGAAAACGGTTCCACAGCGAAACCTGTGTCTATGTAAAGACGCATGCCAAGCAGATTGTGCTTGCCAGCCAAGTAAAAAGCAGATACAAGGCGTGTGAGCTTTGTGAGCCGAACAACCTGCCTATGGGCGTTTATGTCTACTGTTTTCCAAACGCGGGAGAGGCGTATCATAGAGAAAGCTGCAAAATGATCGAAAAATATACCATAGAGATTGAAAAAGAAGACGCGGAGGCCAAAGGCTATCGGGCCTGCGGCAAATGTGGAGGGGGATAAAAAATGGAGATTCTGAACAATGATTTTAGATTGCGATTAAAAGAAGGAAGCGTGAAAGAATTCGAAAAAATCGTTCTTTCATCCGGGCTGTGCGAATTATTCATGCCCATGGGATTCGTCAGCTGTGAAGATGGAGAGCTAGTCTCTTATAATTGCAGTGGATATACACCACTGAGGCAATGCGGCCTGAAGGACATGAGGCAGGCTTTGGAAATCTTAGAAAAAACATTTCTGCTGGTGAGCAAAGCAGGGGAGTATCTTATTACGCCCAGCAGGATCATGCTCACGTTAGACACGATTTTTTACGATAGAAGGACGAAGCGGGTGAGGATCGCTTATGTGCCAATGCCGCAAAACAGGATGAACCTGCAGGAAAACATGGTGACCTTTATCGGGGAAGTAGGACAGCAGATGTCAGGAAAAAAGCGGGAATACCTAGAAAACGTAAAAAAGAAGATCAAAGAAAACAACTATTATATTAACGATATTATTCATTTGATCGAGGAATTAAAAAGAAAAATTTCTTAAGATACCTGAAAATTTTTTCGTGAAAATTGTTAAAAACGGTTGAATGTTCTGAAAATAAATGTTAGACTATAGCAAAAGCTGAAAGTGAATATGTCGGATGAAGACGACCCTAGACACCCATTTTTTATTCAGGGGGCCGAAGAAGCAAAGCGGAACAGTAGCAGTGATTCTGTGGAAACTGACAGGCAAAAGGAAGGTCGTTGGACGAAACTTTGGAGAGACCACTTGAGCGTGGCGCCTACGAGGAGATAACCAACTGGCAAAGGGACAGAGAAAGATGCATCGTCGTTTTTGGCGATTGCGTGTTTCTCTTTTTTTCGCTCTGGCCGTACCTTTGTGCCCTGCTTTAAGAGTTTTGAAAAAGGGATCTTGGGCAAACCGCCCTTTGCGGATGAGCCATGGAAGCCGGGATTTTAGCTTTTTATCTATGTAGGAAATATCGTTTTCGGTATTTTCCAAGTATCAACGAAGCCTATCGCTGAGAGAGGATCAGCGACCCTGGTTTTGTTGCTAGTTTTTCAAGGAGGTGCTGATATGAGTCAGAATCAGACGCAAACACATGGTGTAGCTGGATTGAAAAAGCATGATATCAAAGTATCAGGTATTGTATTCATGTTATACTGTCTAGTTGCGGCAGGAGCGTTCGGTATCGAAGAAATGATACCGGAGGCAGGGCCGGGGATGACCCTTGCTCTGTTGATTATTTTTCCGATCATATGGGCTTACCCAATCAGTAATCTAGTTGCTGAAATGGGTTCTGTCCTACCATCGGAAGGTGGTGTGTACGTTTGGGTAAAGGAAGCCTTTGGAGAATTTTGGGGCTTTCAGGCAGGATGGTGGGGAACTGTTTCCACCTACATCACAAACGGTGTGTACGTTGCGCTGGTAGCAGGTTATGTGAGCCAGATGATCCCAATGTCAGAGGTTGCGATCCACGCATTGAAAATCGGAATGATTTTAATTTTTACTATTATCAATCTGATGGGATTAAAAGAAGTTGGCATGGTCAGTACGATTTTGTCGATTCTGATCGTCCTGGCGTTTGCCCTAGTAGCCATTGTAGGGCTCATCAACTGGAACACCAATCCTGTTGAGCCATTTATGCCAGAGGATTATTCTCTGATCGATGGAATCGGCGGAGGAATTTGCATCTGCGTATGGATGTACTGCGGATATGAATGTATTTCCAACATGGCTGGTGAGGTGAAAAATCCACAAGTCATTCCAAAAGGCTTGATGATCGCTATGCCTTTGGTAGCGCTTACATATGTACTGCCTACTCTGGGCGGCCTTGCTTCCCTGCCAGAAGGAAGCTGGGAAAACTGGGCCACAGATGGTGGATTCGCAGGAGAAAGCATGGGATACGCCACTGTTCTGACAGCGAACCTGGGCCAGGTATGGGGATACATCTTCCTCGTGATTGCGATTGTTTCTCAGTGTGCGATTTTCAATACATATCTCGCATCAGGATCAAGAGGATTCTTTGTGTTGGCAGATGATAATCTCTGTCCGAAATTCTTAGTAAAAGTAAGTAAAAAGAGAGGCGTGCCATATGTAGGTATCCTGTCTCTGGCAGTCGTTACTTTGATTTTAGCCCAGTCTGACTTTACTACGTTGGTCAGCGCGGAAGTAGTGTTCATGCTGGCACTGTATATTATTTTGCCACTGGCAGTCATCAAACTGCGTAAGGATCTTCCAATAGAAGAACGAAAAACCAAAGGGCTGTACGTGATGCCGGGAGGAAAAGCAGGTCTTGTGTTTTATGCGGGATTCCCGATCGTGATCGCGATTGTGGCGATGTTTGTGAATGGAACGGATTATCTGTGTATGGGGCTGATTGCCATTAGTACTGGCCCGATCGCTTATATTATCTTCAAGCGGCTTTACGGCGGCATGGCAAAAAACGATCCGGTCAAATATCCGTTGAACAAAAAGACGAAGCTGGCTTTCGGAGATGTGATCAGATTGGGTGTTTACGTTATTATTGCGGGCATCTTCGCGTTCTTAGGTCAGTTCTGGCTGCGTTGGTATGAAATCGATTACGGCGAATGGGAGCCGGAAGATTATGATATGTTCTCCGATTGCATCCCGCAGGCACTGGAAGTCCTGAAATGGGGCGGTCTGGCTGCCATTGTGATCGGTCTGATCCTAGTATTCATTGGTAAAAAGGTAGAGAATGAAGGAAACAAGGGAAACTCCTAAGCCATAGAACAAAGGTGCTAGGTCCTTCAGACAAGGAGCACAGTAGAGGCGGATCCGGATGGTAAAACAGAAACATTCCTAATCGCCTGATAAAAAGCATTCATAAAGGAGCAAGCTCGTCCAGACATTTCGTTTGTGCGGAGGGCTTGTTCCTTTTCATAACATGGAAATATCATGATTTGAGATTGATGAATCACAAAATCCTTTGGTCTATTTGTCCCGTTGCATTAATAATATGTACAAAGCTTTACAAAGAAAAGGGGAAAGAAAATGAACCGAAGGAGAAATTTCAGAAGGCGACCGGCAGTTTGTAGAGGGCAAAAAATAGAGATGAATTTTGTGCCCATTCTTGTTATAATATGTTTATCTGTCTGCGCAGGATATCTGACAGCAAAATATGTGGTATATCCGATATTGGGATATGAACCCGCTGGCCTGAGCATCTTGAAACAAAGTGAGACAACAGAAAAAAGCAAAGTCCAGTCACAGCCGTCAGCTGGCGAAACGGCGGTCAGCACACAGGCCGCGACTGTCCAAGCGGTTACAACTGCTCCAACCACGGCTCCGCCAACGGCAGAGACAACGGCCATGCCTGCTACGGTGATCGAAGATCAGGCGGATGTAAAGCAAGTTGCGGGATATGCGCTCCAATTTGGCAGTTATTCCTCGAAACCCGCTGCTGAAAAAAGCATCGAGCAATTAAAAGCATCCGGCATCAGTGCTAAGATCATGAAAAAGGATGGGGCTTACAAGGTGATCGGGCAGCTATTTTCCACAAAAGAAGAAGCAAAGGCGGAGCTGAGCAAAATGGACGAAGCAGTTGGAGCGTTCGTAGCTACAATAGAAAAGTAAATTTGGAGAAACAAAGATGATACCTTTATCAACTAGGATGCGGCCAGATCACCTGGACGAATTCACAGGGCAATCCCATTTTATGTACAAGGGTTCGCTTTTGTACAACGCAATCAAAAACAAGACCTTTGACTCCGCTATTTTCTTTGGACCTTCAGGAACAGGAAAGACCACCCTTGCCCGGATCGTTGCCAAGGAAATGGACGCTGATTTTATTGAAATCAACGCTTCTACCACTGGAACAAAGGAACTGAAGACCATGATCGAAAACGCCAAAACCCGCTTTTTTGGCCTTCAGAAGGAAACCACATATGTGTATGTGGACGAGTTTCATAGGTGGAACAAGCTGCAGCAGGATTCGCTGCTAAAAGCTTTGGAAGAAGGGGTCATCCGCTTTATCGGAAGCACGACGGAAAACCCATATTTTGCGGTCAACAATGCGGTTATCAGCAGAGTGAGGAATATTTACGAATTCCATAGACTAACCGGGGATGAACTGCTAGGGTTACTGGAGCGGACGCTAACAGACAATGTGAAAGGCTTTGGCGGTCTAGGTATCCCTTACGATCGTGAAGCGCTGCGGGTTTTGGCTGAAATGAGCGGCGGAGACGCTCGGGTGGCATTGGACACCCTAGGGTTCATCGTGGACAACTTGAGTGAAGGTAAAACCCTGGATCGGAAGATCGTAGGGGAAGCCATGCAGCGGCAGACCACCTTTTATGACAGAGGAGAGGACAAGTATAACCTGCTTTCTGCGCTGCAAAAATCTGTAAGGGGCAGCGATCCGGACGCCGCGGTTCACTATTTAGCCAGGCTCTTAGAAGGCGGCGGCGATATTCAGATGATTGGAAGGCGTCTCTTAGTCATGGCTAGCGAAGACGTAGGCATGGCTTACCCCAGTGCCATTACGATTGTGACAGCGTGCGTACAGGCAGCGCTCATGGTGGGCCTGCCAGAGGCGCAGATCAATCTGGCTCAGGCTGTGGTGCTGATGGCTTCCTGTCCAAAATCCAATGCTTCTTGCGTGGCACTGGACAGAGCGATCGCGGATCTAAGGACCAGAAAGATTGACGACGTACCGCTTCATTTAAAGGATTCCCATTACAAAGGCGCTGAAGACCGAGGACACGGGATCGGTTACAAATACCCCCATGCCTTTGGCGGCTATGTGCCCCAGCAGTATTTGCCGGACAACTTGTACAGGGAAGGGACAAGCTATTACCAGCCAACGGAAAACGGAAGCGAATCTTCTTTTAAAAAATACTTGGAGGAATTAAAACGGATTGATGAAAGAAATCATAAGGGCTGAACATTCTGGATTTTGTTTTGGAGTCAAGCAGGCCATCGAAAAGGCAGAGAAGGCTGCGGAACAAAGTGAGACCATCATCTATTCCCGCGGGCCGCTGATTCACAACAAGCTGGTGACAGAGCGCTTGGAAAAAAAGGGGGTGCGGGTGATCGACGCGCTGGAAGACGTGAAAACAGGCGCAACTGTGATCGTGCGTTCCCATGGTGAAAGCAAAGGGTTTTACGAAATTGCGGAGCAGAGAGGATTGAAGCTGATAGACGCCACTTGCCCTTTTGTGGCTAGGATCCATGATTTGGTGCGGATCGCTCGAGAAAAAGGACAAAATGTAGTCATCGTAGGCGATCGGAACCACCCAGAAGTCTGTGGCACCAACGGCTGGTGCGAGGACTCCGCCATCATCATAAATTCCAGGAAAGAAGCAGAGGCTGTTCAGGAAGACGACTTGTTTGTAGTGGCTCAGACCACCATCCAAAAACATCTTTTTGAAGAAACGCTGGAAGCTTTTCGGGAGCAGAAGAAACGGTTTTCTGTAAACAATACCATCTGCAATGCCACGGAAAGCCGTCAGAATAGCTGCATGGAAACTGCCAAAAAAGCGGATTTGATGCTTGTGCTTGGTGATTCTAAAAGCTCGAATACCAAAAAACTATATGATATTTCAAAAAAATATTGCGTAAATACGCATTTTATTGAAAATATAGAGGATTTACCATTGAAAGAAGTTGAAAAATGTAATAGAATAGGAATAGCGGCAGGTGCTTCGACGCCTGAATGCTTAATTAAGGAGGTTATTGCCAACATGAGTGAAATCACACTTGAAAACAATGAAATGAATTCAATGGATGCTTTAATGGATGAAATCGAAAAATCCTTAAGGCTGCCCCGCGGTGGAGAAATCGTAACAGGAAAAGTACACCAGGTTACGGATAAAGAAATTATCGTCAATCTCGGCTGCAAAAAAGATGGAATCATTCCATCTGACGAAATTACGGTGGAAGGAGATCAGAAGTTAACTGACTTATATCAAGAAGGCGATGAAATTCAGGCCAAAGTTGTAAAGACAGATGACGGCGATGGCAGCATACTGCTGTCCAAGAAAAAGCTGGAAGTTAGCGAACACTGGGATGAAATCAACCAGGCGCTTGAAGATAAATCAGATATTGAAATTAAAGTAGTTAGACCTGTTAACGGGGGAGTGATTGCGGCTTATAAAGAAGTCTCCGGTTTTATTCCTCTGTCACAGCTTTCCGACAGATACGTGGAAAACGCAGAAGAATTTGTGGGACAAACTCTTCCTGTCAAGGTTTCCAGAGTTGACCAAAGGAGAGGGAAGGCCGTTTTTTCTCATAAAATGCATCTGAATGAAGAGAAGAACAAGAGGATCGCAGAAATTTGGGAAGGCCTGAATGTAGACGATGTAGTCGAAGGTACTGTGATGCGTTTCACAGATTACGGTGCTTTTGTAGACATCGGCGGCATTGATGGACTGCTGCACATCTCCGAAATTTCCTGGGGCAAATTAAAGCACCCACAGGAAGTTCTGAGTATCGGTGACAAGATCCGCGTAAAGGTTCTGTCCATGAACGCTGAAAAAGGCAAGATTTCTCTGGGACTGAAACAGAATCAGCCTGAACCTTGGAGCGTGATCAACGAAAAATATCAGATTGGACAGGTTGTCGGCGGTAAAGTGGTCCAGATTAAAGAGTACGGTGCTTTCGTAGAGCTGGAACCAGGATTGGATGGACTGGTACATATTTCCGAAGTTGCCCACAAGAGAGTCGGCAACATCGCAGATGAACTGACTGTTGGACAGGAAGTTTCCGCCAAGATCTTAGAAATCGATCAGGAAAGAAGAAGAATCAGCCTGAGCATCAAGGAAACGTTAGACGAATCAGATGAACCATTGAAAGTTGCGCCGATTGCCGAAGAACCCGTAGAGGAAGTGGAAGAAGAGGCGGCTGCGGAAGCATAATTGAATTTTAAACACGACAATTTTGAGAATGGCAATAAAACAAGTAAAAAGCGAGGTTTAGCCTCGCTTTTTCTTGTCTGCAAAGAGTGAACCTGCTCTTTGCGATGATCTGTCTATATGGATGAAGCAAAGGCAGGCCTTGGGTCAAAAGCAATCATGAGACAATGTGACAAGGCCGGATCAGTCAAAGGGAACGAGCCGTTATTCCGATGCTTCAATCAGTTCTTTTGCCGACTCTAGAGTGGTATCCGTAATATTGATTCCCCCCAGCAGCCTGGCGATTTCCTGGACCTTTTCATCCGGGCGCAGCTGAAGGACAGTGGTGTAAGTGCTGCTGTCATCAGATTCCTTGGCGATTTTATAATTATGGCTGCCAAAAGCTGCGATCTGCGGAAGATGCGTGATACAGATGATTTGATGGTTTCCTGCGATCTGTTTCAGCTTTTTCCCTACGATGCTGGCAGTGACGCCGCTGATCCCTGTGTCAATTTCATCGAAAATCATGGTAGGGATCTCGTCGTAATCGCCAACGATTTTCTTAAAGGCCAGCATGATCCTGGACATTTCCCCGCCAGAGGCGATCTTGGAAAGGGGCTTTTGCTTTTCCCCCTTGTTGGTACTGATCATGAACTCTACCAGATCTGTACCGCTTTCCGTGAATTCGGGAGTTTCTTTGAATGAGATAGAGAGCTGCGCGTCTTTAAAGTTCAATTCTCCAAGTTCAGCCAGGATCTTTTCTTCTAGTTCTCTGGCCGCCTCTTTTCGCAGTGTGGAAAGCTCCTGGCAAGCGGTTTTTAAGTCAACTTCGCATTTGTTCTGGAGCGCGGTCAGTTCGGCTTTCATGGAGTCGATGTTTTCTACTTGATCCAGCTTTTCCTCCAATTCTTGCCCATAAGCAATGATGTCTTCCAGGGAAGCGTTATGTTTTCGCTTTAGGCCGCTCAGCAGCTCCATGCGGGAAATGCAGCGGTTCAGATCTTCCGGTGAAAAGACGGTACGATCCCGCATGTCCCGGATCTGGCTGGACAGTTCTTCCAGGATATAATAAGAATCCGACATTTGCTGATAAACGTCAGTCAGCTCTTTGGAATATTCACTGATGTTTTCGATCATGTCCAGTGCTTTTTTTACGCCATCAAGAGCGGCGAATTCATCGCCCCGTGTCAGCTCATAAGCACCTGCCAGATTTTCATAGATGTGTTCGCTGTTTTGAAGGAGAGCGATCTCTTCCTCCAGAGTTTCGTCCTCACCAGGGACCAGCTGGGCTTTTTGGATCTCATCCAGCTCAAAAGCCATGAAATCCCGCTGCCTTTGGTTTTCGGCGGCATCGGCCACCAGACGTTTCAGTTTGGAAGAAATATCCCGGTACTGGGTGAAAACAGCGGCGACTTTCTGCTTTGCGGGGAAAATCACATCCTTTTTATACATGTCGATCAGCTTGATATGATAATCCGGGTTGAGCAGGGACTGATGATCGTACTGTCCATGGATGTCAGCCAGCTTTTTACAAAGCATGTTCAGGTGATTAAGGGTGACGATCTCGCCGTTGATTTTGCATAAATTCTTTCCAGCAGCGGAAACCTCCCGTGTAATGACATATTCTTCACCCTTGTGGGTCCCAGCCAGCTGCACGATGGCTTTATCTGTGCCAGAACGAACAAAGGCAGTGTCTGCGCGGCTTCCTAGAGCCAAGCTCACAGCCTCGATGACAATGGATTTTCCAGCGCCTGTTTCACCGGTGATAATGTTTAGGCCTTGGTGAAAATCGATTTCTACGTTTTCAATGATTGCAAAGTTTTTAATACTGATGTGAGAAAGCATGTGTGTTCCTACCTCTTATCCAAGCATTTCGTTAAATTCTTTTAAAACTTTTGGCGTGTTGGCGACATCATCGATAATGATCATCAGCGTGTTGTCGCCGGCTACCGAGCCGATCACATGGGGGAAACCAAGGGAGTCGATAGCCTCTCCAGCGGCATTGGCGCAGCCGGAAAGGGTTTTTACCACTACGATGTTTCCGGAAGAATCCACGGTTTTAATGGTTTCTCTGAATATACTTACAAATCGGTCAGAAACCGGTCCTTCTACGTGGCTGGAAGCTGCATATTTATATTTTCCGTTGGAAGATAAGGTTTTAATCAGATGCAGCTCCTTGATGTCCCTGGAAATCGTGGCCTGCGTTACGGTAAAACCATAGTCTTTTAAAAGAGCGGCCAGTTTGTCCTGAGTTTCAACCTCATATTGCTCAATGAGCTCTAAAATCTTATTTTGTCTTGAATAACGCATCATATGCTCCTTTAGTATGCATTTTTGGTTAAGATTATACATTTATAATTATACCATAGTTTTTTGAAAAAGCTACACAAAAAATAAGTGCTGGGCACAAGGAAATTTCACAGGAGATCCGTAGGCGGAAAATCCTCTGTGTAACTTTTCAAACGAAAATTTCTAGGACAGTTTAGCAGTGAAATTTACCGGAAAAATATTGAATTTGGAATTGCGGAACGTACGTTTGTATGATATACTGTAGTATCTACAAAAAATCAGGAGGGGTTATGCGGATATTGGGGATCGATCCGGGGTATGCGATTTTAGGATACGGCGTGGTCGATATGATTGGAAATCGGTTCAAAGTAGTGGATTATGGGGCGGTCACCACAGAGGCGGGGATGGAAATGCCGGATCGACTGAAGATTTTGTACAATTCTTTGATGGAGCTGATCGTGCGTCATGAACCAGAGGTGGCTTCTGTGGAAGAATTGTTTTTCAATACCAACGCCAAGACCGCCATTTTGGTGGGACAGGCCCGAGGCGTGGCCGTGCTGGCCTGCGCGAATTCAGGGTTGGAGATCCAGGAATACACGCCGCTGCAGATTAAGCAGGCTTTGGTAGGGTATGGACGGGCGGAGAAAAAACAAGTACAGCAAATGGTAAAGACCATTCTCAATTTGAAGGAAGTGCCAAAACCGGACGATACAGCGGACGCTCTCGCCGCGGCAGTGTGCCACGGGCATTCAGCGGGAAGCAGAAGCAGGCTCAAAGGGCTGATGGCCCGGAAGGCGACTTGAGCATATAGGGAGGAAGGAAATGCTTCATTATATAAAGGGAACGTTGGCTATCAAATCGGAAACCGGGATCGTGGTGGAAGCAGGCGGACTGGGGTATGAAATCTCTGTTCCCGCAAATTCCAGCGTCTATCTGGCAAAGGAAGGGGAGGAGATCACGGTTTACACAGCCATGATGGTTCGCGAGGATGATATCAGTCTTTACGGGTTTGGTGAAAAAGCTGCGCTGGATACCTTCCGCAAGTTGATCACAGTCAGCGGCGTTGGGGCCAAAGCCGCATTGTCCATTTTATCAGCCATGCCGCTGCATGAGGTGCGCCAGGCCATTACGTTGGAGGATGCCAAATCACTGACCCGGGCCAATGGGATCGGCAAGAAGACCGCCGAGCGGATCGTGCTGGAGTTAAAGGATAAATTTGGGACCTTGGAAGACGCTTCTGTGCCAGAAGGCTTTTCCGCATCAGCGGGAGCTGCGGATAGCCCAGGTGACAACAGGACAGAGGCGGCCAATGCGCTGATCGCCTTGGGATATACCAGAGGCGAAGCCATTAATGCTTTGGCGGCAGTGAAAGAACAGGATCTTACAGTGGAAGAGTATGTGAAACAGGCATTGAAAAAGCTGTTTTAAAAAGCGTTTCATTCGTAATGTTAAACATTAAAAACAGAGCTTAGCAAGGATAGATTATGGAACTTGAAGAAAGAATCACGGCTGCCAGCGCGGGAGAACAGGAAGAACTCGCGGAGTTTACCCTGCGTCCCCAAAGCCTGGCAGATTACATTGGTCAAAAGAAGGCCACGGAAAACTTGAAAATATTTATAGAAGCGGCCAGGATGCGGGGAGAACCGCTGGATCATGTGCTTTTTTATGGGCCTCCTGGACTGGGGAAAACCACGCTGGCAGGAATCATCGCCAACGAACTGGGCGTGGATCTGCGGATCACGTCAGGACCAGCCATCGAGCGGGCAGGTGACTTGGCGGCCATTCTTACCAACCTGAATGAAAACGATGTGCTGTTCATTGATGAGATCCACAGGCTGAATCGGCAGGTGGAGGAAGTGCTGTATTCAGCTATGGAGGATTTTGCCCTGGATATTGTCATTGGGAAAGGACCCTCCGCAAGATCCATCCGGCTGGATATCGCTAAGTTCACCCTTATTGGCGCTACGACCAGGGCGGGGAGCCTTTCCGCGCCATTGAGAGATCGCTTTGGCGTCAGCTGCAAGTTTGAAATGTATACCACAGAAGAACTGATGAAGATCATCAAGCGGTCAGCCGGGCTTTTGAACGTGGAGGTGGAGGACGTTTCTCTCAGAGAGATGGCGAAACGTTCTCGGGGAACGCCCAGGGTGGCTAATCGGATCTTAAAGCGGGTTCGAGATTTTTCCCAAGTAAAGGGAGACGGGACCATTGATCTTCCCATTACAGAACAGGCGCTCCAGGCATTGGGCGTGGATCCCATGGGGCTGGAAAGTCTGGACCGAGAGATCCTGCGGACCATCATCGAGCGGTTCAAAGGCGGGCCAGTGGGAATCGATACGATTGCTGCTTCTATTGGAGAAGAACGGGTGACCATTGAGGATGTTTACGAGCCTTATCTGATCCAGGCGGGGTTTCTCCACAGGACGCAAAAGGGCCGGGTCGTATCCGAGCAGGCTTACCGGCATTTGGGAATCGCCTTTGATGATCAGCAGATGAAAATAAGCATAGAGGAATAAACACATGAATATACAGGACTTTGATTATCATCTTCCGCAAAATTTGATTGCGCAAAAGCCTGCGGACAAGCGGGACGATTCAAGATTGTTGGTGGTTCACAGGGATACCGGAGCACTGGAACATCGGCATTTCTATGATATCCTAGAATACCTCGCACCTGGCGATTGTTTGGTTTTGAATGACTCTAGGGTGCTGCCGGCACGCTTGTTTGGAACAAAGGCAGAAACAGGCGCGAAGATTGAGTTTTTGCTGATCAAAAGGATAGAGGGAGATCTTTGGGAAACCATAGTAAAGCCGGGAAAGCGGCTGAAACCAGGTGACTGGGTAGAATTTTCCCCTGACTTTCGGGCTGAAGTCTCTGATTATGGATCAGACGGGACGCGTCTGGTAAAGTTCCATTATCAGGGGATTTTCATGGAACGATTGGAGGAGCTTGGCAGTATGCCGCTGCCGCCTTACATCCAGCGAGAATGCCAGCAGGAAGATAAGGCTCGCTACCAGACGGTCTACTGCCGAGAAGATGGCTCCGTGGCAGCGCCCACAGCTGGCCTGCACTTTACAGAAGACCTGCTGAAACGAGCAAGAGAAAAGGGCATTGAGATCGCTTATGTAACGCTCCATGTGGGGATTGGCACCTTTCGGCCCGTGAAATGCAAAAACATCGAAGACCACCAGATGCATTTTGAAGAATATCATATCACCCGTGAAAACGCAGAAACGATCAATCGAATAAAAGCAACGGGCGGAAGGATCGTTTCCGTAGGGACCACTTCTACCAGGACGGTGGAAAGTGCCGCGATTTTAAAGGAGGGTCGCTATATGGTAGAGGAAGGAGAAGGAAACACAGGGATCTTTATTTATCCAGGCTACGAATTTAAAATGATCGATGCCTTGATCACCAATTTCCATTTGCCTAAATCTACGCTATTGATGTTGATTTCCGCCCTCTATGACCGGGAGAAAATCTTGGAAGTTTACCATACGGCAGTGGAAGAGCAGTATCGGTTTTTTAGCTATGGTGACGCTATGTTGATTTTGTAGAGGATGGTCCCTGCGCTGCAAAGGGAACTTGGGCAGAATTTGACTTGCGGCAGCGATTGGGCTATGATAGAGAAAGGCATGCGGTCAAGGGAGATCACTTAGTGGCGGATCTGGTTTTCAAGAGACCGGATTTTAGGACCAAAGCTGGATTTTCCGGCATTGCCTAGACAAATTAGAAAAGGATAGAAAGAACAAATGTCAGATGAAAAGAAACAGGGATCTCAGCAGGTAGAGTCCGAACAAATAGAAAGGTCGTCATCTGACCCTCAAAGCGGGTCAGATGCCAAGCAGGGACAGAGTTACAAATTCAAATTAAGGTCAGAGCGGGAAAGAGAGTTTCCCATTCAGCCCAAATATATTGCCCTGATTATCGTGGTGGTCTTGGCGGTGCTGGGGACAGTGGCAGTGATTAACAGTACAGTGTTCCAATCAGCGGATTCCATGAATTACAGCGATTATATCGGTGTTTGGCAAGAAGACGCGTCAAAAGATATCCAGGAGCAGGGCGGGGTGAAGCTGAGGATCCATTCTGTCAGCGGAGGTACGTTGCTGATTTCCTTAGAGTATTATGATAGGGACCCGTCTCATGACAGGATTGTGATCAAGGATGTGGGGGCGGTCACCCGAGATGGGCAGGCATACTATGCTTTTTCTGATGATGGGCATGGGAACAGCGGCAATGGCGTGCTCACGTTCAAAGGCCGCAAGATCGAATGGAAAAGCGTGCTCAATAATGAAAAAGAAGCTTATTACGATGTGCAGCGGGTGAAAGGCGCTGATTCTGATCAAGAAGAGCCCTCACGGATAAAAGAGGCTACGAAGCCTGCGGAAGAATCCTCCAAAGCTTCGGAAGAAAAGGAGGATGATGACTATATCCTTCCAAACAGCGCAGAGGAATATTTGACAATGGAAGACCTGGAGGGTCTTTCTCCAAAAGAACTGCGGCTGGCAAGAAACGAGATCATGGCTAGACATGGAAGGAAGTTCGGTGACCCTGAGTTATCTGCTTATTTTGAAAGCAAGGATTGGTACGAAGGGACGATTGATGGAGAGATTTTTGACGAGGAACATACAGGAGAACTGAACGAGTACGAGCTGCGGAACGTGGACTTGATTTTGAGTATGGAACAGGGGTATTAAGCTGATGTTGCGGAAACGGATGTTTATCTTATGGATGGCTGCTCTGTTGATAATGGTTTCAGCGGCCAGCGCATACGGCGAGGCAGGACAGGATGAGCAGGCGGGGAGTGGCTCCGTAGCTGTTTCTAAAAAAACCAACAGCCCCAATGCGCCCAACAAGCCCAATGTCCAGGAGCCTTACAGCGGCAGCACGAATCAGCCTAATAACCCTAATGTGCCCAATCAAGGGAATGATCCCAATGATCCTAATTCCCCCAATGGGGCCAATGAGCCGAACCAGCCAAATAGTCCCAATGAACTGGATCCTTCCCGCGGCGTGAATCGAGCGAATTCTCCCAATTCTCCCAATCAGGCTAATACGGCGAACGCGCCAAACGATCCTAATGCGCCAAATGGACCAAATGGGGCCAATGAGCCGAATACGCCGAACGTTCCAAAGCGTTCACAGTTGATAGAAAGCATGGCTGATGATACGGCTGGTGGAAAGGGTTCCGTGCGCTCTGGTAAAGGCGGCAAGACTGAGGATGACCAAGAGACTCAAGCAGTGGAAAACCAGAAGAAGGGTGGCTTTCATTTTTGGGTGCGTGTCGCTGTACTAGTGCTTGTGGCAGCGGTAGCAGGAACGTTCCTGGTCCTTTGGAGAAAAAAGAGGAAAGCAAATAGCTTGAGAAACACGGATATTCCTAAGGAAGAATGGCCTTCTGCAAGTGAAGAATGGGAGGACGCTGAAGAAGAAAAAATGGAATAGTCTGATGGAACACAGTTTCATCATCAAGAAATCAAGAGCAAAAAAGCTGCCCATGAGCGATATCCGTAAGAAAACTCATGAGCAGCTTTTTTATTATGTAGGAAATATCGTCTGTGATATTTCCAGAATATCAACAAAGTCGGCCTCTAAAAGCGAAACAGAGAGCGTTCTTTACAGGTCTTCGGACAAAAATTCGCTTAATTCTTTGTTGAATTTCTTTGGATCTTCCAAGAAGAGGCCGTGGCCGCAGCCTGGGAAAATCACTAGCTTGCTTTTACCGCCCAAGTGCTCTTTCATGTATTCGCCGTGGGACGGGCCGTAGATCAGACCATCGCCGCTGTAGGTCAAAAGCACTGGAATCTGGATGGTCGGCAGAACTTCACGGAGATCTTCGATAGCCATTGCAATCCACATATTGAGCATGCAGTGCGGCGTGTTGTCCAAAGCTTCATGGAATACCCATTTGAATTCTTCGGCTTCCTGGTCATAGTCTTTGGCAAACACATTTGGAATGAACAGCTTTGCCGCGAACTCCCAGCTGACAGCCAGAGCTGCCATGAACTGAAGGTTCTGTTCCATGTCAAAGCTGCAGCTTTGACCCAGTTTCCACTCATTGTCATTCAAAAGCTTCGGAGTCATATCAATGAAACACATTTTTTTGATGTACTGGCATTTGAATTCTCTGGCATAAGCCAAGAGGGTGCTAGTACCCATGGACCAACCGACTGCGTAGACTTGGTCAAGACCCAGATGTTCGATCAACTCGTGCAGGTCAGCGGCGAATCGATTCAGGCTCATGCCCCGTTCCGTTACCGCAGAGCGGTCCGACTGTCCGTGTCCCCGGAAATCATACAGAATGACCCGGTATTTTTTTGCGAACTCGTCTACCTGATACTTGAAAAACTTGTGGTTGCAGGACCAGCCATGAATGAAAATCAGCGGCTCGCCGCTTCCATGTTCTTCGTAATAGATGCTGCAGTTATCTTTGGTTGTGAAATAAGCCATTTTCCATCACTCCTTTTTTGTGTGTAGAACATCAATTTTCTTTCGGCATTATTATACTCCTGCCTGTTTAAAAAGTAAACAGGGTATGGTATGATGATAAGACTACAAAAAAATTTGAACGTAAAAAATGAAAAGGCCTTAGGCCTTGAAATATAAAGGAGAGACAATGGCAGCAGTAACATATGAATTAATAAAAAGAGATAAAACCACAAAAGCCAGAAGAGGCCGTGTAAGGGCACCCCACGGCGTGATCGAGACTCCGGTGTTCATGCCGGTAGGGACAGCGGCCACAGTAAAAGCCATGAGGCCAGAGGAAGTGAAAGTACTAGGAGCGGAGATCATCCTTTCCAATACGTATCACCTATATCTTAGACCCGGACATGACGTGGTGCGGGAAGCGGGGGGACTCCACAAGTTCATGAACTGGGATAGGCCCATCCTCACAGACAGCGGCGGTTTTCAGGTGTTCAGCCTGGGAGACTTGCGGAAGATCACAGAGGAGGGTGTGGAGTTTCGTTCCCACATTGATGGTTCCAAGCATATGCTTTCTCCGGAAAAATCCATAGAGGTACAGACCGCTCTGGGATCGGACATTATGATGGCTTTTGATGAATGCGCGCCTTATCCTGCTGATCGAGATTACGTGAAGCAGTCCATGGAGCGGACGACCCGCTGGCTGAAACGCTGCAAAGCAGCGCAGAAAGACACAGAAAGGCAGGCTCTGTTCGGCATCATGCAGGGAGGCATGTACAAGGATTTGCGCAAGCAGTCAGCAGAAGAAATCGCAGAACTGGATTTGCCGGGCTACGCTATCGGCGGTCTTAGCGTGGGAGAGCCAAAGGAACTGATGTGTGAGATCTTGGATGACTGCGTAGACCATCTTCCAGCGGACAAGCCGCGTTATTTGATGGGCGTGGGGACACCGGATTATTTGTTTGAAGGCGTGGAGCGGGGCGTGGACATGTTCGACTGCGTGCTGCCCACCAGAATCGCCCGTCATGGCATGGTCATGACTTCCGCGGGCAGAGTGAATATCAAGAACGCCAAATACGAGCGTGATTTCACGCCTCTGGACCCAGAGTGCGACTGCTATACATGCCGCAATTATTCCAGGGCTTATCTGCGGCATTTGTTCAAGTGCGATGAGATCTTGTCTGCCATGTTGCTGTCCAATCATAACCTGCATTTTTTGGTGAGTCTGATGAAAAACATCAGGAAGGCTATCGAAGAGGATCGTTTCTCGGAATACAAGCGGGAATTTTACGCCGCATATGGCAGGTTTTAGTTGGTGGCCGCAGGACATCCCTCGGCCTGGTGGTTTGGTGAGAATTTTGATGAAGTGAGGAAAATTTGATGGAAATCTGTAAACATAACGAGTTTTGCGGGGGATGCCTGTATCAGGGCGTGCCCTATGAGGAGCAGTTGAAAATAAAAGAAAATGAGGTCCTCCGGCTTTTGGAGAAAAAGGGGATCCTCTGCGATGAAATACTGTCTATTGAGCCCAGCCCTGGTCAGTATGGTTATCGCAATAAGATGGAATATACTTTTGGCGACATGGAAAAGGGCGGTGAGATGACGCTGGGCATGCACCGGAAAAAGCATTTCATGTCTATTGTCACAGTGGATGAATGCCAACTGGTCCATGAGGATTTCAATCAGATCCTGCGGGCGACTTTGGATTTCTGTCATGAGAAGGGCTATGCTTTTTATCATAAAAAATCTCATAAAGGCTTGCTGCGGCATTTGATCATCCGGCGGGGCGTTCATACTGGTGAATTGCTGGTGAACTTGGTGACTTCCACGGAGCAGGGATTCGATGAAGCTGGTTTTGCTGCGGCTTTGCGGGAGCTGGAGTTGGACCACGAGCTGGTGGGCATCCTGCGGACCTTCAACGATCGACTGGCTGATGCGGTTTATTGTGAAGAACTGAAAGTGCTCTATGGCCGGGATTATTATATGGAAACAATCATGGGGCTGAATTTCAAGGTGAGCGCGTTTTCCTTTTTCCAGACTAATGTGGAAGCCGTGGAACGGCTGTATTCTTATGCCATCGGGCTGATTGATGATTTTAGCGGGAAAACAGTGTTTGATTTGTTCTGCGGGACAGGGACCATCACCCAGACCATGGCTAAGAAAGCAAAAAAAGCGGTAGGCGTGGAAATCGTGGAAGAAGCGGTGGAGGCTGCTAGGGCCAATGCTGCGCTCAATGGACTGGATAACTGTGAGTTTCTTGCGGGTGATGTCTTTGAGGTGTTGGAGAATGTGACGGAAAAACCGGATGTGATCGTGGTGGATCCGCCTCGGGTGGGGATTTCGCCAAAAGCCCTGGATAAAATCATCAGCTATGGGGTGGAACAGATCTTGTATATTTCCTGTAATCCCAAGACGCTGGCGGAGAATTTGTATTATTTGCAGTATTATGGGTATGGGGTCAGGACGCTGAAAGCCTTTGATAATTTTGCGGGGACGAAGCACGTTGAGACGTGCGTCCTTTTGGGTAGGAAATAGTTACACCGCTGATACTGTCTATGCGTATGTTGATTTTGAGCCGAAAGACAACGAATATCTGAAAGACATAAAATGGTGTGCAACTTATACGGAAATCAAAGAATGGATAAAATCAGAGTATGATTTAAAAGTATCATCCTTGTATGTGGCACAGATAAAAGACAAATGCGGGTTTGAAAAGCGTCTGAATTACAATGTAGGCGATAATAAAAGCCATGTGCCGAAATGTCCACAGGAGAAAGAAAAAGCGATTATGGCGGCTTTCAGGCATTTTAATATGATATGAGTTTTCAGCGTGGAAAAGTGAGCCGAAAGGCTTACTTTTTTTGCTCTTTTCAAACTATGAAATCAATGGTCGGGTGCTTTTGTAAAAAGGAGTACAGGCATATGTATACATATTTTGCAGGAGTAAAGACGGTTGAGGAATTGCGCCAAAAGTACAGAGAATTGTTGAAAAAATACCATCCCGATAATGAGGGCGGCAGTGTGGAAATCACGCAAGAGATAAACACCGAGTATGATGGCTTATTTGCCATTTTAAGCGAAGAAAAGAGCGCAAACGAAGAAACCCCTAAGTATGACTATCAAGCGGAAAATGACGCTTTTAAAGAGATTTTAAACAAGATTATCCACATCAATTCAGATGTGGAAATCATTGGCTCATGGATATGGGTACACAGTGGGTATGAGTACAGGGAATTGCTTAAATCTACTGGTTTTAAATTTGCGCCGAAAAAGAAGTGCTGGTGTTGGCATTATGGCGATTATGTGCGGTATCACGATAAAGAAATTACGCTTGATGAAATCCGGCATAAATACGGAAGTAGGAAAGTCAGCAGTAAGTCCAAACAATATGCAATCGGTTAGACAGGAAAACGAGGATTTTTACTCGATTTAAAATTGGGTCATTCTTCTCATATATGAGGACATTTTATCCAAAATCATTTTTTGTTCTCGTATATGAGGGGAAAATAAAAGCGGCAAAAGGATTGATTTTATCCTGTTTAACGACCTACGCTGATAAATCATTGTAGCCAATATCAGCAATGTCAATAATATCCGGGCAGTAATCGGTAGTTGTATCTCCATGTTTCAAACGCTCATTTCTCAAGCGCAATAATTCCAACTGCCAATCTGAAACATTCTTCTTGCGTTCATTCTGAAATCTCTTGTAGAGTTTTTCCACGTTTTCACGGATTCTTTTTCCGGTTCGCTTGCTTTCCCGGTCAAGAAATTCGAGAAATTTAGCGTTCAGATTTTTTTCGTCTGAAACAATCTGATTGCAGATTTCAAGAATTTCTGCTACTTCTGTTTCCCTTTTCTGTACTTCCATTTCTTTGATAGCGACTGCTTGTAATTGTGCTTGAACGGTAGCTTTGTCATTCTCAACAGAGATACGCTCTTTTTCAAGTTCTTCCTTTTCTGCTTTTGACGATTTCATCATATCGGCAACAGCCATTTCCAGTTTATCTAATTCATTTCTCTTAATGCTCATTTTGAGTGCCTCCAATCTTAAATTTATTTTTCTATCAGACAACTCTTTGAGTTGGTCTGGGGTTAAGCCTTGTTGGTGCCACTCACCATTTTTGTCATAATATCCGGCAAGGTGTTCCTCAATCGGCTTGTTTTCTAATTCAATGTCATATCCTTTATCAATCAATGACTTTCGGATTTTTCTATGTAATCCGGCAAGCTGTTTTGGGCTTTTGAAAAATTTGGTTTGTGAAATCGTGCATTTAATTTCACCATCTTTTTCGGTTTCAAAGCACGGGATGAATGAAATATGTAAGTGAGGATTTGTTTCGTCTTTGTGGACTGAAAAACCAGTGATATTATTTTTCCCGAACTGTTTTTCTAAAATCTCGATTACATCCCACATCCATGTAATTTTGTGTTCTGCAATAGAATCACTGTCAAGTTGGACTACTAATGGACGGACAATCACTGTATCATTTTTTCCTTTTGCAGTGATTCTCGCTCCATGTTCTTTTGCGTATTCAATATGTTTGTTAATTGCGTCAACCATATCTTTAGAGTGGCTTGTTTTCTCCCACTGTCCGTTAGAATTTTTATAAAATGATTCGTTCAATAAAGTAAGGTCAGAATCAATGTCAGGGTTGCTATGCTGTACCTCACATACATTCATTTTATCTGTACCTCTGTCAATATGTCTGATATATCCAGCAATGCCGCCATGCCCTGTTGTGCTGTTTTTTGTACTTGTGTATTTGCCGGAATAATGGATTTTTATACTGGCGTCAAAAGATAAGTAACCAATTTTAATCACCTCATTTCTATATGTTATACCTCAATGATAAATCAGAATTTTCAGAATGCAACCCTTGTCAAGTATTTTTTAAAATTTTTTTCTGTATTTTTTTCTCCGGTTAGTTTCTGGCTTTTGCTAGGTTGCGCTGTCTATGGCGGTAGGCTTTTGCTTTCTCGAAAAGGTATCTCTTTCCTCCCGGTGTAGCAAAATACATCCATACCTAAAGAGTATGGATAATTTTGCAAGGGGAATGCTGCACATCCCCTTTGAACCCCTTGCTTTTGTTGCCCCGGCACTGTATCTCTTTTTTCCTGTTCGGTATCTATGGTGATAAGTTATAATTAAGGAATCGGGTGCAGGAGTAAAAAGAAAGGAACTGATACTATGAATGAAAAATATTTGGAATCTGCAATGCTTTTCGCACGTCTGTATGGAATTGCTGAAACGCTCAATCCGTGGACGAATCTTGACAATGAAAAGTTTGTCAGTATGATAAAAGAATGGACGGATGAATTTGTAAATGTGGAAAATGGGGATGTTTTGACATTCTTTGAATGGAAAATCTCACAAAAAAAGACAGGATATGCTGACTATATCAAGAATCAATCGCCCTGCCTTTAATTATCTTCTATTCTGTATTCTAATATGTCCGATACCTGACATTCTAATATTTCACAAAGTAGGTTCAGAGTTTTTGTTGTAATATCTTTTCCATGTTTCATTCTGTGTAACGTGTTCGCCGGAACGCCATGCTTAAAAATCAAGGCATACTCTGTAATGCCTTTTCTCAAAAGGGTGTCATAGAATGGCTGGTACGAAATCATATGGAAATCTCCTCTCAATTTTGTAAAAATCATACCATGCTCAATGTGTTGACTATGCCTAAAGTATGAAGTATAATTCTGGTTAAGGAGAATCCTGTCGAAAACGAGAAGATTTTCACAAGAATGATATTTTTGAATATACCAAAGAAAGGGGAATCATTATGAAACAAATCATCAAAAAATCAATCACAACTGTAATCATCATGGCTTTAGCTTTGACACTGGCTATGCCTGTTACTGCACAGGCGAAAGCAAAGCCAAAGCTGAACAAGACAAAAGTCACGGTAAGCATGAAGAAATCCTATCAGTTAAAGGTCGTAGGCTCATCTAAAAAAGCGACGTGGAAAAGCAGTAATAAGAAAGTCGCTACTGTATCAAAGAACGGTAAAGTGACTGGAAAGAAGAAAGGCTCTGCTGTAATTACTGCAAAAGTAAATAAAAAGACTTATAAATGCAAGGTGACAGTTAAGGCAGAAACGACACCAAAGCTGAATAAGACTAAGGTTACTTTGACTATGACGAATCAAAAGGGAAATCCTACCATTCAGTTAAAAGTCACAGGCACGAGAAAAAAAGTTAAATGGACGACTTCTAATACAAAAGTTGCCACTGTTTCTAAAACTGGCAAAGTGACCGCTAGGAGGAAAGGCTCTGCTGTGATTACTGCAAAAATAAATGACAGGACGCTAAAATGTAAGGTTGTTGTGAACGATACTCACAAACATCATTGGGCAGCGTATGATGACCCTCAACCTGAAAATATATTTGGTGTAGTTTGCTACTGTGGAAAAGTTTTTGCATCTGTGGAAGAATGGGAACCGCACGCTTTTGAATATGATGATATATTATTAGAAGCAACATTGAATGGTCGTCCTGCGCCGGAGTGGGCGGTACATAATGGCTTTTCTGGCGTTAAAACCGTTTATAAAAGTTGGATTTGGTATTACTATTGCGATATATGCGGCTTTAAGGACTGGGATGATGAATATTCACATCCTGTAGAAGCGGTAATTTGTTCAGGTTGTAAAAAGGAATTCAAAAACTATGAGGAATGGAACAAGCACTTCTTGGAAAATTCTTGGAATGGTGATGAAAGCCATAGGAAGTGCACAGTTCGTATTCGGCAGTGACTTACCTCTATGTTATTTGGGTATGTATGACCGGGATAATGCCCCCTAAATTTCGTTGCGATCTATCGTTTCACTTTATCGCAACAAAATTTAGGGGCGTTGTTTTTGTCTGAAATCGTTCTTAGACTTTTTCTTTGGTAAAATTTCACAAATTGCTTTAAATGGAATAATTAGGTAGATTTTCTTGTAATTATTCCTTTAACTATTCCTGCTGGCAATGGCTGTCCGGGGGCAAAACCGTCGCCGAAATGCCCGTGCAGTATCGACAAGCCCTACTGCACGGGCATATATGTGCGTGGTACAAAGAGGGGGGAGGATAAATGGAAGAATCCAATAATACCCTGAAAAATAAAGGCTTTAGTGGGTATAATTAAAAAATGTATTTCGACATAAAAAGGATGTCAGAAAAGTGTAGACATTGTAGACAAACAGGGATTATCCAGCGCTGGCAAGGCTTCCAGCGTCTACAAGGTGTCTTTTTTTGTAGACAGAAATGTAGACAAAATGTATACAGAAAGAGATTATCCAGTACTGGCAAGGCTTTGAGCGTCTACATTTTGGAAACCTGTTTGTATACAGAATGCGTTACGGATGGGAGATAAAGACAATATCCTGCATACAAACCTGTGGATTTGAACTTCTGAGACCTTATTGCTGTTTATCTATTGTGCAATATACACAAAAGACTATTCTTTATTAATCCTGCATGGATTTGGAATGGATAAACAAAAATTTAGGCTTATTGACATTGTTTTTTGTGCAGTATTTTAAATTTGGAAAAAGATTGACAAATCGAAAAATAGCTGATATAATAATCTACAAAAATAAAATATTATTGTGCTTTCCTCACAGGAAGTTCCGTCAGACGGAGATAACCAGTATATTTAATTTCCAAATATATGAGTGCTGATAAGACGGACGTGGGGGAAATATATCGCATTGGAATAACCAAGACCAGAGGAAATTTCTGGTAGAGCCACGTATGGCAGGCGGTGTAACAAATATGGATTCTGATTAGTGAATTTCGCTAATCAGGGTTTGTATATGTTACACCGCTTTTTTTATTTGGCTTTTCCAATGGAGCAGGAAAGGGCGGTGATGATGTGGATACCTCGTAAGCAGTCAGGAGAAGTTTGCAACTTGTTCCGGTCAATCAATTTCAAATAGAAAACGATTAAAAATCTGAAGAATATCTTCCAGAACACAACGAATAAAAAAGAAAGGATGGTAGGATAAAATGGCTACTAAACAAGCAAAACTGACAATATTAACATTTGCACAGGATTTTCAGTCCGGACACTGGAACTGGACAGACGAGGAGAAGAAAAAGCTCGGAGATGTGGAGGAAATGGGAAAAATCATCAAGTCCCGTTTGGAGAATGCCGGGTGCGAAATACAGGAAATGTACGCTGTCAAACACGATAAAGACGAAAAGCGGTGGTGGAATGAGTACAAAAAAGATTACGAGGTACAGTTCAAATCCAATCACGCCCATTTTGTCATCAAGTTTGAAAAAGGAAAAGGAAAAACATTGCCGGAGCTTGCCAGAGAAATCGGCATTGAAGAAAATTATATTGAAAAGCCAAAAAGCGGAAGTCACAGTTATGACAATATGCTTTCGTATTTAATCCATATTAAATATGAGAAAAAGTATCAATATGATGTCAACGCAGTCTACACGATTACCGGGAAAAAGTATATTGAATATTACCGTGAAAAGTATGAATCATGGACAAAGGGCAGGGCTGAAATCAGTGTAAAGAGTGCAAAGGAGCTTATCAATTTTTTGAAGATGGGAATCTTAAAAGGCGAAATCGAAAGAAAAGATATTGCACAAAATGATGAATGGCTGTTCGCCTATGCCTTAAATAAAGACCTGCTTGACAAGGCTTTTGAGGGGCGTAATGTCATCACTGGCCTTAAACGTAGATATCCACAAGAATAAAAACCATAATCAAAAAAACGTCTGCTTTTTTGGTCTGCCCAATCATATCCTGCGTTCGGATTCCAGTCAAGAACGTGTTTTTAACAGATCTTGACTGGAATCCGAACGCAGGATTGAGGGCACACAAGCCAAAGAAAGCGGGCATACAGGCTCATTGCCTGTTTAAGAAATGATAATAGGAACGGGAGCGGTTTTATACAGACTGGAAAAGCCGCATAAAATAAACGAAGAAAAGAAAGGAAAATATTTATGGTGAAAAAACTAAGATGTTACCTATACACAAGGGTTTCCACGGAAATACAGGTTGACGGGTATTCCCTGAACGCCCAAAAGGAACGGTTAAGGAGCGAGGCGGAACATCGTGGGATGAAAGTGGCTGGCGAATATAGCGACGAGGGGAAATCCGGCAAAAACATAACGGGCAGACCGGAGTTCCAAAAAATGCTGGATGATATTAAAGACGGAAAAGACAAAGTGGATTATGTCCTTGTGTTCAAATTGTCGAGATTTGGGCGAAACGCCGCCGACACGCTTAACAGTCTGCAATATATGGAAGATTTCGGCGTGAACCTTTTATGCGTCGAAGATAGCATAGATTCTGCCGGCGCGTCCGGCAAGCTGATGATTTCCGTATTGGCGGCGGTCGCAGAGATTGAACGTGAGAACATTAAGGAGCAGACGATGGCGGGGCGGCAGCAAAAAGCCCGTGACGGCAAGTGGAATGGCGGCTTTGCCCCTTATGGCTACAAACTCATACATAAGGAGGGGGAGAAAACAAAAGTGCTTGTGCCGGAAGAAAAAGAGGCTGAACATATCCGGCTGATTTATGACAAATACACAAACACGCATATGGGGGCGAATGCAGTTGCAAAATGGCTGAATGAACACGGATATAAAAAGATTGTCCGGCAAAATGGCACGCTGTCGGCGTTCAGCTCGCATTTTGTTAAATTAGTGTTGGATAACCCCGTGTATATGGGGAAAATCGCTTATGGGCGGCGTAAGACGGAAAAGATTGACGGTACAAGGAATGAGTTCCATGTTGTAAAGCAGGACGAGGATTCGTATGTGTTTTATAATGGCATACATGAAGAAATCATTTCAGAAGAAATGTGGCATAAGGCGCATGAAAAGCGTAAAATAACTGGCGTAAAGCATGAAAAAACACACAGTATGGAGCATTTTCATATTTTATCAGGGCTGGTCAGGTGTCCAGAGTGCGGAGCAAAGATGTACGGGGTTGTCAACCGCAAAAAGAAAAAAGGTTCTGATGAATATTACACGGATATGTGGTATTATAAATGTAAGAACCGGATAAAAGTGGAGGGGAAACCCTGTTCATACAAAACCAATATACGCCAGGACCAGCTCAATTCAGAAGTGATTGCAATGGTGAAATGGGTTCTTGATGACCCGGAATTTAAGAAACGGGTCGCAACAGCGACTGGCGATAGTGAAACAGGCTCATTGGATGAACTTCGGAAGGAAGAAAAACGGTTGCAGTCAGGGCGGGAAAAGGCAGAAAATAAAAAGAAAAAGCTTCTGGCAAAGATTGGAAATCTGGACGTGGATGACGATTTGTATGATTCCCTCTGTGAAGATTTCATGGGCATTGTAAGGGAATTAACGGAACAGATAACAAAGATAGATACAGACCTTGTACGGAATCACCTTGCTATGGAAAATGCAAGGGAAGAAACATTTTCAGTGGAGCAGTATTATAGATTGCTGGAGATAATAATTGAAAATCTTGAACAGGCGCATGACAGGGAACTGAAATATCTGATGAACATAGCGATTGAGGGCATTGAGATTTTTCCCGACAGGCAGAAATATGGAAGATGGATAAAGTCTGTGAAATTCAAAATGAACCTGAAACAGAATGGCGAAAACATTCAGGCGTTGGGGTATAGAGATATTATTGAAAGCATGGAAAAAGAAGATGAAGAAAGGGATGAGGGGGAAACCCCCATTCCCTACCCAATCGAACAACAGTTGAGACGGTAGTATTGATGTCAAGGGTTGAGAAATAGAAGTACAAAAAAGTGTAGTAAACAAGGGGTTTCCGGGAGTTGGGAATTGCCGACGGGTAGTTCCGACTCCCGGATTTTTTGCGTTTAGTAGTTCTATGGAAACTGGTCTACGGCAAAAAATCGCGTGGGGTTGAGTTGATAGGTTGGATATTGGGTAGGTTGTGGAGATAGGATTGTTATAGGATGGTTGAGTTGACAAGATGGACATTGTAAGACATTACTATAAAATCGAAAACCGCAGACTCCATTCTATGGGGCGACTGCGATTTCCATCATTTTATGATATCCATAAGGTCAAGCAAGATTTTTCTCTGCTCTGGGGTAAAGGTACTCCATTTTGAAAATAGCAGCCTCTGTTCCTGTAGCGTCTCATTGTCTTCAAAATCCTCAAAGAACTGAGACAGCGTAATGCCAAATGCTCTGCATACAGCTTCAAGGGTCGGTAAAGTTGGAGCATTGCTGCGGTTGAACATATTTGTAACTGTGGAATGGGAAAGACCGGCTTCCTTCGCCAGCCGGTAGTCTGTCCAGCCTCTCAATTCCATCAGGTCTTTGATTCGTTTCTGTACATCCATTTTGTAGTCCGCCTTTCCTTATGTCTATTTTAAGCCCTTGAGTGGTGCTATAATAGTCTTGATTGGTAGATAAACTATATCCTTTCACGGGCATAAAACCGTTTATATTATGCCTCAGATATGGCATACTACTCGTATGGAACGAAAGGAGGCAGGCATATGCCGGAGTATAGAACGTTTTTTGAGAAGCTGGCGAGAGACAGGAATATTACAGTGGAAGAGATGAGGGCGATTATTTCAGCCCACATAAAATCGGGGATGAATGACCCAGACCCAATACGACGGGCACAATGGGAGAAAATTCTCCACACAGGGGATATGCCTACACCGGAAGAGTGGTTAAGTTATGTGGTCAGAAAGCTGGAATCCGAGGGACTGTCTGAGCTGCTCCGCTGGTGTCCCAATCTTTGACTTTGTGTATTTACATGAAAATCAAAAGTCGAGCAAATTTTCTCTCTTTCTGCAATGAAAAAGGTGGAACGATATTCAACTTGACTGTGTGTGCAATGTACGGCAATATACTCATGGTCGAGGGGCATCTCAAACAACGCCGCACATCAAAAGGGCATTGTGTGAAAAGCCCAACCGGAAATAACGTGGTATGATGTGAACATCATAGGGATGAGCTAAACGACATTTTGCTCATAGCTATGAACATTAATCATAGGAGGTGCTGTAATGCACGCATGGGAAACAATCGAACAATCCTTGACTTTTATCGAGGAACACCTGGCTGAAGAAATTTCGACGGAGGAATTGGCAAACACCGTTGGCCTGTCCCCTTTTTATTTCCAGCGCTTGTTCAAGCGACTGGTGAATAAATCGGTGCAGGAATATGTGAAGCTCCGCCGTTTGGCAAAGGTGATCGAGAATCTGGGGGACTCCGAGCAGAGAATCCTTGACGTCGCCTTAGACTACGGCTTTTCCAGCCACGCAAACTTTACACGGGCTTTCAAGGAAACGTATGGGATCACTCCCGAAGACTATAGGAGGAATTCACCAATGCTTAACACATTTGAAAAGCCGGAGATTTCCATGAACTACGTTCTGGTTGACGAAGGGGTTCCGCTGGTAGCGGGAGATATCGTTTTGGAAATTCAGAGAAAATCGCTGGCGACCCCGGAGACCTACCTTGGTCTGGAGACCGAAGTTCGTATTTCTGAGCAGGTTCCGGCTGGCGAAAGCACCGGCGTGGATGCGCCGGGTCAGCTTTGGAAACGGTATCACACGGAGAAAGCCTCAATTTTGTCCGCCCTCGATACCAGCGTAGAAATGGGAATGTCCCATACGGAAGATGCTACGCAAGGCCTTTTCGCCTATTTTGCAGGTGGCTTTGCTAAAAATGTACCGGGCCAGTTGCAGGACGGTTTCATAAAGAAAGAACTTCCCGCAGGCGAATACATCGTTTGCAAAATTGAAGCAGAAAAATTTGAGGATTTGGTGACGGTTGCTTTGGATCAGGCCAGCAAGTATCTTTTTGGCACATGGCTGTCGCACCATAACCTGGCCACGGAACCCTTCTCTGCGGAAAAGTATTACCGGGATGCAGAGGACATGGCATACATGGAAATTTGGGTCAAGCCTTTGCCGCTGGATAGTCGGGCCTAAGGAGGGAAATTAGGATGGATTGGAATATGCTCTATTCAAATGTAACGCCGCCAACGTGGGAGCAGGTCACAGAATATATTTGTAGCCCGTTATGGGCGGACTTCAATGAGCGTATCCAGTCCGCCTACCAGATCAAGCCTTGCATGGAACACAGCCGTTGTTCCATGCAGGCTGGCTGGAATATTAAGTACAAAAAGAGCGGAAGATCCCTTTGTACGCTCTATCTAATGAAAGGCTATTTTATCGCCCTCGTGGTCATAGGAAGTCATGAACTTGCAGAGGCAGAGCTTCTCATGCCGCTATGCTCGAACTATGTACAAACGGTATTCAAAGCTACTAAAGCTGGAAATGGACAGAAATGGGTAATGCTGGATGTCAAGAACGAAAGGATCATGGAGGATGTTTTTAGCCTTATCAATCTTCGGAAACGTATGCCACTATAATAGCAGGTGACATGCCCACGCCGGAGGAGTGGTTGAGTTATGTGATCAGGAAACTGGAATCCGAAGGGCTGTCTGATTTGTTACGTTGGTATCCGAATCTGTAATTGTGTGCATTTACAAGCAACTAGAGGGAGGGTAATCTTGTAGCTTTTATGCGGATGCGCTTGGGATGATATTCAACTTGACTATGTGCAGAATATATAGGAATATACTCATGGTCAAAATTCTCTGTAAGCAATCCGAATGCCAAAAGAGGAAAAAAATTAGCCTTGACAAGCGACCATCGGTCGCTATATAATGATAGCAAAACAAGAAGCGACCGATGGTCGTTATAAGGAGGTATCATAATATGCCAAAAGGAATTATGCTTACACCAGAACAACAAGAAGAGCGTCGAGAAGAAATAATCAGTGTTGCTTTGCAGCTCATAGAGAAAAATGGATTCCAAAAAACATCAATGAGGGAAATTGCGATTTTAGCAAACATGGGAAAGTCCAGTCTGTATGATTTTTTCAAAACGAAAGACGAGATTGTTGTATATGCAGTTGAGAAAGAAATAGAAGAAATAATTAAAAAGGTTCATAGGATTATTGCCGATGAATCCTCGCCGGAACAGTGTCTTAGAAAAATCATGCTGAATCATCTTGGAGTACCAAAGCAGTATCGAACGGTGCTGATGTGGTTAAATACAGAATCTGACTATTTAGAAGAAGATTATCGAAAGCGGCTGAAAACTGCGCGTTACGCATATCAGGATATTATAAAATCTGTAATTGAAAATGGAGTGAAATCAGGCGTCTTCCGTAAGACAAATGCCGATTTAATGACGCGTTTGTTAATTAACTCCATTATATCAATCATTTACACATCCCGACCATCAGCCAGTCCGGAGAAAATGCTTGATGAAACAATGGATATATTTCTACACGGAATTATGAATGATGAAGGTGAATAATTATGATTTATTATACCCTACCCTTGCTGCATAAACAGGCAACCCTTGAAATGGTCGGCGGAAAAGGTATGTCTTTATCAAAACTTTTGACAGCGGGCATCCCTGTGCCGGAGGGCTTTCATGTTACGACTACCTCATACAAGATTTTTGTTGAAAAGAACCATATTCAACCTCACATTAATAAGTTGCTGGACGGTATTGACTCTAACAATACCAGTCAGCTTGAAAATGTATCTACGCAGATAGGGATGCTTTTCCATGATGGAGAAATGCCGCAGGAAGTATCCGATGCAATTAAAACCGCATATGCCGGATTGGGAAATATAGCAGTGGCTGTCCGTTCCTCCGCAACCGCCGAGGATTTGCCCGACGCTTCTTTTGCAGGCCAGCAGGAAACCTATCTTAACATACAAGGTGAGAATGAAGTTCTTGACGCTGTAAAGAGGTGCTGGGCTTCCCTATGGACAGCTCGCGCTATTGCTTATCGCATGAAGAATGATATAAAGCAGGAAATTGTCGCACTTGCTGTTGTAGTACAAAAGCTTGCGTTTTCCGATGCGTCCGGCGTTATGTTTACGCTAAACCCTATCAATGGCAGACGTAGCGAAATGATTGTTAACGCCGCGTGGGGACTTGGCGAATCGGTTGTTTCTAGCTTAGTCACCCCTGATACAATTGTTGTAGATAAAAATGCTGAACGAATTGTATCATATGAAGTAGCAAACAAAGAAATTATGACAGTCCGCAACTCAGATGGAACAGAAGAAATCCCAACTCCTGAACAGTTGAGGAAAAAACATGCTCTTACTCGCAATCAAGTTATGCGATTAACACAACTTGGAAAAAAAATTGAGAAGTATTATGAAATGCCTATGGATGTAGAGTGGGCACTGGAAAAAGATAAGTTGTATATTGTTCAGGCTCGCCCCATTACTGTCCTACCGCCGGAATGGACGTTACCGGAAAAGGATGTTATATATACAAAAGGCAGTCTAGCGGAACACTTGCCAAATCCTGTTACGCCCTTATTCGCCACACTTGGGCTTGAAATAGTCAACCGTGCGTCGGCGCTTTTATGGATAGATATGTTTGGTAAAAGTGCGAAAAAGCTACTGCCAGAAAACGGAGCATATACGATTATTAACGGATATGTTTATCTTTCCGCTAATTCAAAGCCTCTTTTGATTGTTGTCAAATCCCTTTCACCCCGATCTTTACGCCGTGCGCTCACGAACAGTGTTGCACGCTGGGAAACAGCACGAAAAGAATTTGAGGATGTGATTAAACAATGGGAAGAAAAGCCCCTGCATACGCTGAATGCCCATCAAATAATGAAGGGGATTCAGACTGTATTTTATGCCGCTTGTATTTATTTTACAAGAATTCAGCTTACATTGCCAGCCGCCTCTATCAGCGAAACATTATTTACAAAATTTTTTCAGGGAGCGGCTCGTCGCGCTGGTATGACAGATACTTCTGTTTTCCTGCTTGGATTTGATACGATTGCTCTGCAAGCCGAAAAGAACCTGTGGAGTCTCTCGGAATGGGTAAAGCAAAATAATACTCTCAACCTTTATCTGCAAAGTAATCCAACAGCAAAGATAGCGGAAAATTTTATGTCCTCAGTTCCGCCTGACGAAGTTTCGCTGGAAGTATGGATAGAATGGAAAAATCGAATCAATCAGTATTTTAAAGAGTTTGGTCGTACCGCTTATGAATTTGATTTTGCATATTCCACACCGCAGGAAACACTTACACCAACCTTTGAATCCATAAAAACCTTTGTAGAAGGCAAAGGTGAAAGTCCTTTTTTACGTCAATCCAAATTTGAAAAGCATAGGAAACAGGCAGAAGAAGAAATTTTACAACATATAGGTGGCTCACGCAAAAAACTGTTTTTGAAGTTGCTCCATTGGGCGCAGGAAACTGCTCCTATGCGTGAAAATGCTATTTATTGCATGGGAATGGGGCATCCTCTGATTCGCCAGATGTTTCATGAAATTTCAGCACGTCTTATACGTGGCGGAGCTACTTCGCATATAGATGATATATATTGGCTCACAAAATTGGAATTGGAAAAACTCATAGTACAGTTAGACAAAAATATACCTTTATCCGATAGAAAAAATTCGATACTTGAGCGAAAAGCGGAACTCAAAAAGTATCAGGGCTATGTGTCACCAGCTCAGTTACCTGAGAAGAAAGTAAAAAGCATATCACATGCACCACAGAAACAAAAAGATGGAAAAACCGTGTTGAGGGGTATAGGAACCAGTTCTGGTGTTGTGACAGCTCGTGCCTGCATACTAAATAGTCCGGCAGATTTTAAAAATTTCCAGCCAGGAAGTGTTTTGGTTGCCGTTACTACAACTCCGGCTTGGACACCCTTATTTGCCTCTGCAAGTGGAATTGTAACGGATATTGGAGGTCCTCTCAGTCATTCAAGTATTGTTGCGCGGGAATGTGGTATCCCTGCCGTTATGGCGACACACACAGCCACGAGAAGTATTAAAAATGGACAAATGATAACGGTGGACGGCTCAGAGGGGACGGTGACGATTGATGAATAAAAAGCCAATTTTCGCTTTAAATCTTGCTACTTTGGTGATTGCGTTAGGATATAGCTTAGTTCTTCCGGTCATGCCATTTTACATGGAAAATCTAGGTGCTGGCGGTCGTGAGCTTGGATGGCTCACTGCCGTATATGCTCTGGCACAAACAGTATGCGCACCTTTTTGGGGTGCACTGTCCGACCGAATTGGTAGAAAGCCGATTATCAGCATTGGTATTATAGGATATTCCATCAGTTTGTTCCTGTTCGGTTTGGCTTCATCCTTTTGGACACTATTTATAGCTCGCAGTTTATCGGGTATTTTGTCATCTGCTACGTCCGTTGCATCTTTGGCATATGTTGGAGATTCCAGCTCGGAGGAAGAAAGAAGCAAGAATATGAGTCAACTTGGAGCTTCAATGAGCATTGGCGTAATGATGGGACCATTATTGGGAGGCATTCTTGCAGGCTATTCGCTTGCGCTCCCATTTTTTACAGGCGCTGGCATTTCATTTATTGCCTTTCTACTAATTCTAACACTTTTGCCAGAGTCAATTGAGCGTTCAGGACAGACGGAAAAAAGAAAACCCTTTGATTTTTCAGACCTGAAAAGTATAATTTTGGGCTCAGCAGGAATGGTTTTGATACTTATTTTCGTTGTGCATTTCTGTCAAACAGGCTTGCAAGGAATTACGGGGCTGTATGTCGTAGATAAGTTTGGATTTTCCACTAAGCAAGTTGGTGTTATTTGGATGGCTCTAGCAGGTATTTTGATTGTAGTACAAGGCTTTTTGACTGGTCCTTTAGCAAAAAAAATTGGTGAGAAGCCACTAATACTGATAGGTGTGTTTTGCAAAGCCTTAGTAGCGTTTGCCATGGTATTGACAACTGGGTTTGTTAGTGTGTTGGTGGTTTTTGGCTTATTTGCGGTATCTTCTGCTATTACAGTACCCACATTAAACGCAACCCTTTCAAAAACTGACAATCAGCATAAAGGAACACTGATGGGATTTGCCAGTACCGCCGGAAATCTTAGCAAAGTTATTGCTCCTTTATTAACTGGGTATCTGTATGAAAGCAATATTGAATTACCATATATAACCACAGGAGGGATAGCCTTAATCGGAGTGGTTATCTGCTATATCTGGATAAAAAATCAAAAGAACAAATGATGGAAGAGGACGTTTATATGGAGGTTATACGCAGTAACTAATCTGGTATAGAAATTCAATTGAGGCTTTTCTACTTTATTAAAGTCTTGCTACTACTTAAACCTATAATATCCTTAATTTATTATGACAAATTCCAATTCAACAGTTTTGATACATAAGGAGGTAACAATACTATGGAATAAAATAAAAAACGAAAGGAGATACGGACTATGAATCTTGAAAAACTTGAATTTAATATCATAAATGCTTCGCAACTGAAAAGTTGCGTGATAGTTGGTGGTGCAACCATAGAAAAATTGCTATTATGAGGCTATCAAATAGAAAGGAGAACCCAAAAATGAAATTTGGTCTAAATCAGTATTTAATGATTGCCTTGTGGCTTGTTGGAGTAACGGTTACCATCTATATTGTTAGCCTAATCGTTAAAGCACTGCGGAAGTACACAAAATCATCACCGGTTAGGAAAGAAAAAGCGAAAAATGCGAAGACTCTTGGAGAAGTGCTAAAGCAGCATAGGTTAGATTGTAAAATGACTCAGGAGTTTGTTGCAGAAACATTAGGTGTCAGCCGTCAGGCTGTCTCTAAATGGGAAAGTGGTGCATCTGATCCAAGCACTACGAATCTAATAGCACTGGCAAAACTCTTTGGTGTAGAAGCTGAAGAATTGTTAAAGGAAGCAAGATAAATTCCAGCTTGTCGAGACTTTGAACAGATCCGAAAAATATAATTTGAAGGGAGAAAGATTTAATGAAAGAATTTAGTCAAGAAGCAGAACTGGTCATGATTGAGCGTTTCGGGAAAGACACAATTATCGCCTTGGCAACAACAGAAAACGGGATGCCTTATGTACGATATGTAAATGCTTATTACGAAAATGGAGCATTTTATATCATTACCCATGCGCTTTCAAATAAAATGCAACACATAAAGGATAACCCTGTTGTTGCAATCGCCGGTGAGTGGTTTACAGCCCATGGGAAAGGCGTTAGCTTAGGATATTTCGGGAAAACGGAAAATTGTCTGATTGCTGACAAATTGAAAAAGGTCTTTGCTGAATGGATCGATAACGGCCATACTGATTTTGACGATGAAAATACGATTATATTATGTATTCAATTAACAGAAGGAATTCTTTTCTCACATGGGACAAGGTATGATATAGACTTCTTTGGTAACTGATTGCGGCCTGCAAAAGCTATGCCTGCTATTGTGATTGAGAAGGGAAAATGTGAATCAATCAGTATGCTGGACTTGGAATAAAAAAATTCTTTGATCTGGAATACAAATTTTGAGCCGAGGGAGGTGCCAAATATGAGAAATTTTTCTATGCCGGAGCACATATCACCGACTTTAGAATTGGATGAACTTATGAGACTGAAACGCAGTTTGGAAACGACAGTTTCAAAAGAGTCATCAGATAGTGTAATGTTTGAATTGCCGTTAACACCAAATTCAACACCTGCAGAACGCGCGGAATGGGTGGAAAAGCTATCGTCTCTTCTGGAAAACAGGTTTGATGGAAATATCGTCAAAGAAATTCGTCAGAATTGTTATTGTAATGAAAATGGAAGATTGGAAGATACGGCTAAGGAACTGAAACGGTTATATAAATCCCTTAATAAAGATTTGCACCGCTTTGTATCTGCATTAAATAAAAATGGTGCCGGCTGGTATATAGAAGAAAATCAGTTATATACGAAAATGTTTACTTGTGAGTGTCCGATGTTAGAGGAGGCGGCTCTTTCACAATCCCTAACTTGGTGCCACTGTACTGCAGGATATAATAAGAAACTTTTTGAACTTGTTTTTGAGACTCCCGTGGATGTGGAAATATTGCAAAGCATACGACAGGGATTTGATTACTGTCTGCTGAGAGTCACGTTTAGCAAAGATTAGGATTTATCTTACATTAGGAGATGCCATGAAAGGATTTAACCGACCAAATCAATTATTTTCCCTCTGCGGTTTGAATTGCGGGCTTTGCCCCATGTTCTTGAATAAAAACTGTCCTGGCTGCGGCGGCGGTGAAGGAAATCAGTCGTGCAAAATCGCAAGGTGCAGCATGAAACATGACAGTGTTGAATACTGCTTCCAATGCAGTGAATACCCTTGCGGAAAATACGATCATATTGACGACTTTGATTCCTTTATAACACACCGAAGCCGAAGATCCGATATGGAAAAGGCCAAACGATTCGGGATAGATGTTTATAATGCAGAGCAGGCGGAAAAAGCAAAAATGCTGGAGGTTTTCTTGTCCAACTATAATGATGGCCGCAAAAAGACACTCTTTTGTGTAGCCGTCAACCTGTTGGAACTGCAAGAATTGCAAACGGTACTTAGGGAAATGGATCGTAAACCTGATATGGAGACACTGACGCTCAAAGAAAAAAGCGCCTTTGTCGCTGGATTACTGCAGGATGCAGCGGCAACGAAAAATATTGACTTAAAGCTACACAAGAAAAAGAGATAATGTATTTGAAAAAGCGCCACATCATTATCAGTTAGCCAAAATAAATCTATATTACTTAAAGCGAATTTCTGTTTGAAGTATCAAAAACTATGGATATAATGATAGATAGGTGGTGATAGAATGTTTAGAATAGGTGAATTTTCAAAGCTGGTGCAGGTATCTATTCGTATGCTTCGCTACTATGACGAGGTAGGACTTCTGACACCGGCAGAGGTTGACAAGTGGACGGGACACCGACTGTATTCAGTAAAGCAAATACCGCGTCTAAATAAGATTTTGTATTTGCGGGATAGTGGGCTGAATGTTTCGGAAATTGCGCTTGCCCTGACGATGGACGAGCAATCACTTCTTGTGCAACTTGACAAGAAGCGCATAGAGATAGAAAACGCAATACAGGCTGAACGAAAAAAACTGCGGAAGATCGAACTGGCAAAAAGTGAAATACAGGGTAATAAAGGAGAACTGCACTATAACATCTCCGTTAAGTCAATCCCTTCGTATCAGGTGCTATCCTTGCGGAAAATTGTACCAAACTACTATTCCGAGGGTGACTTATGGAAGGAACTTTCTACTTTCACAGAAGCGCAAAAAATCGAAATAACGGGCAATACATTTTCCATTTATCACGATATAGAATTTCGAGAGACAGATGTTGATATTGAGCTATGCGCCCCGGTAAAGAAAATGGGAATGGCAAAAGAGCCATTTTGTTTCCACATGACAGAACCAGTCCCATATATGGCCTATGCAATGGTTTATGGTGATTTTGCAAATATAAAAGGTGCCTACCTTGCCTTTGCCCAATGGTTGCAGAAAAACAGCGAATACAAAATGTCTAACCCGATGCGCCAAATCGTGCATAGAGGTCCGTGGAATGAGAATAACTCTGAAAAATATTTGATTGAGCTTCAAATACCGCTGGAACACGCATGATTGTATAGACTTTGAAATATCCTGCTAAAAATGCAGGGCATTTTTTATTTTTCCCTATTGCATCTCACATGATGTGAGGTCTTATACTGGTTTTACCAACAAAAGCAAGGAGGAAAAATATGACCTATCAATTAAAAGCCATTGGCAGAGTAAAAAATGATGAATTCGGCACATTTATTCAGTTAGAGCCGGGGTACATTCCCGGACTGCAAGCCTTAGAGGGCTTCAGCCACATCAATGTCCTTTGGTGGTTCAGCGATTGCGACAACGACGCAGACCGGAATGAATTACAGACAGAACAGCCCTATAAAGGTGCGCCCGAAGTCATGGGTGTATTTGCGACACGATCTCCTGCGCGTCCGAACCCTATTGCATTAACAGCGTCCGAAATTATCAACATTGATTTCACCAACGGCATGATTCGTGTTACATTCATTGACGCAAATGACAATACGCCCGTGCTTGACATCAAGCCGTACACTCCGAGTTTTGACAGGGTTGAAACACCCGGTGTTCCCGCATGGTGCAGCGAATGGCCGAAAAGCACAGAAGAGTCCGGTTATTTTAATTGGGTACAGGTGTTCAAATTTTAAGAAGGGGGTGGCTTATGAAATTACAGGATTATGCGCAGAATAAGCCTGTTCTTGAAACGGAACAACTTATCCTACGCCCTCTGCGAAAAGAAGATGTTTCAGATTTGAAAGAATGGTTGGGTGACAGTTCCATTTATCAGTATTGGGGAAAACGCCCCGGGAAAAGTGACTTAAACCCGGAATTGCTTTTTCAAAAGCCGGAGAAACCCACAAAAAGTTTTCATTGGGGTATTGTTCACAAACAAGATTATAAAGTCATTGGGGATATGTGGGTGTATCTCATTGAAAATGACCGCATGGCAAAAGTAGCATTTCGCCTTTCTCCTGCCTATCAAGGCAACCGACTTATGACAGAAGCGCTGGCGAGAGTAGCTATCTTCTGCTTTGAAGAAACAGAATTGCAGCGTCTTTGGGCTGATGTTCATGTACAAAATATTGCATCGTATAAAACTTTGGAAAAAGCAGGCTTCAAGCGTGAGGGACTTATCCGTGAGGGTAAAATGGTAAACACATACTGCGATTACTATTTGTACGGTATGACTAAAGCTGATTATATTGAAATCACCGATAAGGGGGCTACCCCCTTACGAGCACTTTGAACGCTTTTTCCGAAAGAACTAAATCCATATAGCCCCAATCTGCTGAACGACGGCAAAAGAAAAATCATACGCTTGATGAGCGTTGATTTATAACTGGCAAGCCCTAAATTGACAAGGAGAAAAAATGGAACATCAAAACAATAATATAAGGAACCGGTAGAGATCAAGGACGAGGAAAAGGATTTGCTATGGTTTCGTGTGTATTGCGCTCTGCTTACTTATAGCAGGTGCCACCTTTGGTGCCGTAAATCTGCTAAAAGGCAGTAAAAGTCCTCCCTCTCCCGACAATGGAATTACAAGTAGTAACGAGAGTTATTTCCAAGAGAATCACAAGCAGAACGAAGCAGTTGCTCCTGTACCTGGGGCGGTTGATTCTGTTGGTTCAATTTCTGTGGACGTCGCAGCAAAGAATGTAGTTGTAATGAATGCCGACACCAATACCCTGCTGTATCAGAAAAGCAGTACAGACAAAATTGCGCCAGCCAGTACAGCCAAGATGATTACAGCGTTGACGGTACTTGATTACTGCGACTCAGAAGATGAAATGACGGTAGGTACTGAGATAGAACTGATGCACGAGGATTCGTCCAGGGCGTGGCTTAATCAGGGCGATGTTCTGACAGTAAGACAACTTCTGGTAGCCCTCTTGCTCCCCTCCGGTAATGACGCAGCTTATACGCTTGCGGTCAATACCGGAAAGAAAATTGCCGGCGATAGCAGACTGACAAATGAGCAAGCCATTAATGTGTTCATGGATAAGGTAAATGAAAAAGCACACATGCTTGGTGCTGAAAACTCAAACTTTGTGGCTCCAGAGGGATATGATGCTGAAGGGGAATACACTACTGCTTATGACCTTGCCATCATAGCGCAGGCGTGTTTGGATGATCCCTACATTTCAGAGATTGTAGCAAACTATAAGTCATACCAAAAATGGGTTAGCGGCAGAGAGGTTACATACAACAACTCTAATGAACTTCTCAATCCCAACAGCCAATATTATTATCCCGAAGCCATTGGCCTAAAGACAGGTGCCAGCACTTTGGCGGGTAACTGCTTAGTTTCTGCAGCAGTAATTAACGGGAAAACTTATATTTGTGTAATGATGGGTTCCACTGTGGATGACAGATTTACTGATAGCATCACAATTTATGATAAAATCAAAGCTCACTAATTTTCATATACTTTGTGCGCCCGATAGAAATCCAGTGGTAACTGTCCTATTTCTCTATAATGGATATGGTGAGAGTGAAACGAGGTGAAAATATTAGACTTGCAGCTTCTATGAATTACCGTAGTTACCGCTATGGATACTGCCTGTTTCCTGAATTGATGTACTTGAAAATATTGCAGGGTAGGTCTGTTGCCTGCCGGAATGGGTCAGTCTGCCTCGTGTAGATTGGCCCATTTTGTGCATAAAGGAGGTGTCCGTACATGCGAATTCTTTTATAGCTTTGCGAACCCACTTGCCTGCCTTAAAAAATAAAATAAAAATATTTTCAAAAAACTTTCCGGTTTTGCACCCTGAGATGTGTTCTGGTTATGTGAGGAGGCGAAAAAAACCAACCAGCTCAATTCTGCAAAAAGGAGGGATGTGTCATGGGAGTTCCCTCTGATAACCGTGAAAAGCGTATGGTCGCCATGTTTGACTCGTTCAGCAAGACGGTGGCTCGCAATTTCAGCAGAAACTTAAAAAGGGCGAAGGAAAACCGGGACAAACACTTTTCAGAAGAACCGATAGACTATATTCTTGAACTTTTAAGCCACGCGGACAGGTATCCGTCCGACTATTTTGTGCTTTTTGCAGATGGGTTATCCTGCGTGGTCTACAGTGAAACTTTATATAAAGCACTCCTTTCCCTACCGGAAAAACAGCAGAAGGTATTGTTGCTTGACTTCTGGTATGATTTGACGGATGAGGAAATTGCAAAAAGAATGGAGGTGACGGTACGCACTGTCTATAATTATAGGCAGCGCGCCTTTCAGGCAATCAGAATATTTTATGAGCGGGGAAGCTCAGAGACATGAATTGAACTATGACCTAATTAAAAGGGCGGTCCACGGAGATGCAGCGGCATTGGATGAAATACTGCTGTACTATGATGCTTACATCAATTCGCTGGTGACCTATGAGACGACCGGCAGGAACGGTGAGATATTCCAGCATATTGATGAAGACATGAAAGTCCAGGTGCAGATGAAGCTGGTGGATGCAATCCAGAAAAAATGGAGGGAATTGATATGATATTGCAGCCAGATCTGTTTTCCTTTGCCTACGTCCCGGACTGGTACATCCAGCTTGACGCACTGGCTGAGATGGCACTGCCGGAGCCGTGGCGCTTTCGGAATCCGATCTATTTAACTAAAAATCCGGATACGCCGATTTTAGAGCGTTATATCCATGCAATCTTTAAAAAACAGCTAATTGACTACAAAGATGAAAGAAATCCCAGCAAGGCGGCGGAGATGTTCCATATTGAAAACGAACATGCCTGCTTCCATACGGGCCTTTACACGCCGCGTTACAAAGCAATTTACGCCTGCTTTGGACGGAACAAGAAGAAAGATTCTATGCTGGAATGGTATTTCAGGGGGTTTGCGGACGAGTTGTCTCACCAGCTCCGGTACATATCGCCGCTTCCGAAGAAGCCCCGCTATTATATGACGCAGAATGGCGTCAACTACAACCCGGAATGGCCGATCCGAGTCAATGTAGACCACATCCTAGGAGATGAGGAAAATTATTTCCGGTTGCCCGCTGAAATCTGCGATGCACGGAACCTGCCGTTGCTTTTGGAAACGGCAGTAGAGCTGGCGCGACGGAGGGCGGTAGTGGAACCCGGCATTGTGGTTCCACAGGGCTACCAGGGACGGGTGCAGTATCTTCTGCCGATCTGTCTGACTGATATGGAGAAGCCTGACCTTGCCATGACACTCACTATTATGGACGGCTACTATTTGGGGAACACATGCCTCACCCTGGAGATGGCGTACCTGAACGCACGTCTTTTGGGCAGGCCGGCAGCCCCGTGGCTTACGGCCATTGTTGAGTAACCGTGGCGTGACAGGAACACCCACACTCCCATGCCGGATAGGCGGCAGTATCAGGAGGAGTGTATATGATGGTGCGCAGGAAAAAGGAGGAATCGAACCATGACTTAAAAGAAAAGAGAAAAACAGTCTTCTGTCCCAAGTGCGGGTGGAGACTGATGGACGCAGCCTCGGCTGTAAAGACACAGCTCGTTATCCCAACAAAGGGTCGGTATCCCGATTATTTTATCAAGTGCGGGCACTGCGGTGCTGAAATTGGGGTGAAGAAAACTGAATAAGGACAGCGATCCGCCCTCTGTTTTTCTATAGGGGCTGACCGGAGATTCCGCCACGGTAATACGACACGCTCATAAGGAATGTATATGGGCTGGGGAAACGGATGGCTAAACCGGGACAAGGATCACTCGTTTGTCTGAGCATGATGCACGGAGGGGAGATTTCATTCCAAGAAACGGTCAAGCCTCCATGATACCGCCTGAAATATGGCGGAGATGACATTGAGCCTGGCAAGCGGCACTTTTTGTGCTGCTTGCCAGGCTCTTTTTTTTGTTTCCGGCGGCATGATTAGTGCCACTTGCCGGGCTCCGAAAGGAGAACGGCAAAATGAAAATCAAGTATGAATTTGCAACAGGCGGTGTAACTGAAATCGAAGTGGAGGATTCCATCGGGGAAATCATCCTGGAATCCAGGAGGCTCGAATCCAATGGCGACCGCAAGGAACGGTACCATTGCTATTCTTTCGACGCCTTGCAGTATGGCGATAAGGACAAATTTGCCCCGGCCACGGATGAAACACCGGACATGGCGGAGGAACGCAGGGAGGCAGACAAGCATCTGTGGAATGCGTTTGGGAAGCTGTCGGAGGTGCAACAGAGGCGGATGTTGATGCTTGCCGCCGGGATGTCCATGCACCAGATAGCGGAAAAGGAAGGTGTTAATTATAGAGCGGTATATGATTCCATCGCTGCGGCCAGGAAAAAATTTCTGAAATATTTTTGAAAATCACCTCATCAAAACACCTTTGAAATCTCCGTAGATATGGAAGGCGAAAATACCGCCTCCCGGAAAAGAGGCGAGAACAATGGCATTGAAACACAGAGTCAGCATCAACATCACCGGTGCAGGCGGACAGGGCAAGAACATCATAGCCGGTGCGGAGCGTAGACTTCCGTCCAAGCTTTTGAGATTTCTTTTCGGGGGCTTTACGCAGGTCTACCTCCTCTCCCCTGGGCAGTCGGTGGAATCCGTGGAAATCCATGAAATAGAGGAAGGAGGTACAGGGCATGGGAAAAATGAGCGAGCTGGCAGCACAGTTGTCTGAATTGAAACGCTGCGGCGAAATCCTCATCGGCATTTCAGATTCGCTGGCGGATCTATTCAGCGGCGAGCCGGAAGAGAAGAAAACTGTGGACAGAACGTCTGCAAAAAAGGAAACAGAGAAAAAGGCCGCGAAGGACACGACAAAAGCAGAGCCGGAGGTGAAAGTGCCAACGCTGGAGGAAATCCGTGCGGTGCTGGCGGAGAAATCCCGTGCCGGGCATACGGCAAAGGTCAAGGAGTTGCTTGAGAAGCACGGTGCGCCGAAGCTGTCCGGCATTGATCCGGCGGAGTATCCGGCACTCCTTGCAGAAGTGGAGGTGCTGTGATGGCTGGACACGCTTTATTGTCGGCATCTTCCAGCCGCCGATGGCTGAACTGCCCGCCGTCCGCAAGGCTGTGCGAGAATTATGAGGACAAGAGCAGCGAGTATGCCCAGGAAGGCACAGACGCACACAGCCTGTGTGAACACAAATTAAAATCGATGCTTGGGATGGAATCCGCCAACCCGACCGAGGGGCTGTCTTTCTACAGTGAAGAGATGGAGCAGTGCGCCTGCGACTATGCCGCCTATGTGATGGAGCTTGTGGCGGAGGCAAAGAAGATATGCAAAGACCCGGTCGTGCTGATCGAGCAGCGGCTGGACTTCTCCCGGTTTGTGCAGGAAGGCTTCGGCACCGGAGACTGCGTGATCATTGCGGACGGGACATTGTACATTGTGGATTATAAGCACGGCAAGGGCGTGGAAGTCTCCGCTGTGGACAATCCGCAGATGATGCTGTATGCCCTGGGCGCGTTGGAACTTTTTGACGGCATCTATGACATCGACACTGTGCAGATGGCAATCTTCCAGCCGCGAAGGGACAATGTCAGCGTGTGCGTCATGGCAAAGGATGACCTCCTTTCGTGGGCGAATGGTGAGCTGGCAGAGAAAGCAAAGCTGGCCTATGACGGCGAAGGCAAATTTGCCTGCGGCGACTGGTGCCGGTTCTGCAAGGCGAAAGCCGCCTGCAGGAAGCGCGCCGAGTACAACCTGGAGATGGCGAAATATGATTTTGCCATGCCCGCCACGCTGGAGGATGCGGAAATCGTCGCCATCCTTGCCAGGACGGATGAACTGTCTGTCTGGGCAGCGGACGTGAAGGAATTTGCATTGCAGCAGGCGCTAAGCGGCATAAAGTACGACGGGTACAAGGTGGTGGAAGGCCGTTCCAACCGCAGATATACCGATGAGGCCGCCGTAGCGGATGCAGTCAAAAAAGCGGGCTTCAATCCCTACGAGGAGAAGCTGCTGGGTATTACTGCCATGACGGCGGCGCTCGGTAAGAAGAGGTTTGCGGACATCATCGAGAAAGCGGGACTGACCGAGAAACCCCAGGGCAAGCCGGCACTTGTGCCGGAGTCGGACAAGCGCCCACCGATGCACACCGCACAAGAAGATTTCAAGGAAAATTAAGGAGGCAAATCATATGGCAAACAATGTAAATAATCCGACAAAGGTAATCACCGGTCCGGACACCCGGTGGAGTTATTGCAACGCATGGGAACCGAAAGCAATCAACGGCGGTGAGCCGAAGTATTCTGTTTCGCTCATCATCCCCAAGTCGGACAAAAAGACAATCGCAAAGATTAAGGCGGCGATTGAGGCTGCATACCGCGAGGGCGAGGCAAAACTGAAGGGTAACGGCAGGAGCGTCCCTGCCCTCTCTGTTCTGAAGACGCCGTTACGTGACGGTGACACGGAGCGCCCGGACGATGAGGCATACGCAAACGCTTATTTCGTCAATGCAACAGCACCACAGCACCGGGAATCGTGGATGCGGACAGACAGCCGATTCTGGAACGCTCCGAGGTCTACAGCGGCGTGTATGGAAGGGCAAGCATCAATTTCTATGCTTTCAACAGCAACGGCAACAAAGGCATCGCCTGTGGGCTGAACAACCTGCAGAAAATCCGTGACGGCGAGCCCTTGGGCGGCAAGTCCCGTGCGGAGGATGACTTTGCGGATGAGGATGACGAGGATTTCCTGTCCTGATCTGAATAAGTAGTGACTACAGAGGGCGGTGGGGATACGTTCCATTGTGTGCGTTTCCCTATCGCCCAAAGGTCAGTGAAAGGATGGTGAAAGAATGAAAACCTTGTCGATTGATATTGAGACATTTTCTGATGTGGATTTATCCAAATGCGGAGTTTATAAATATGCCTCTTCTCCCACTTTTGAAGTCCTGCTGTTCGGCTATTCGGTGGACGGTGGTAAAGTGAAGGTAGTGGACTTGGCCTGTGGAGAGAACATCCCTGCGGATGTTCTGGCGGCGCTCTCTGATGAGTCAGTCACGAAATGGGCATTCAACGCCATGTTCGAGCGGGTGTGCCTGTCGCATTATCTTGGGGAATGGCTGGAGCCGGAGGGATGGTACTGTACGATGGTGTGGTCTGCCACGCTGGGGCTTCCGCTTTCGCTGGAGAATGCGGGTACAGTGCTGGGGCTGGAAAAACAGAAGCTGACGGAAGGCAAAGACCTGATACGATATTTCTGCGTCCCGTGCAAGCCCACTAAAATAAACGGCGGCAGGATGCGGAATCTGCCGGAACACGACATGGAGAAATGGAGACGGTTCAAAGCCTATAATCTCCGTGATGTGGAGGCGGAGATACAGATACAGCAGAGGCTCTATAAGTTCCCTGTATCAGATGAGATGTGGGAGCAGTACCACCAGGATCAGGAGATCAATGACCGGGGCATTGGCGTGGACATGGAAATGGTGGAACAGGCGATCCGGATGGATGCCTTTTCCCATGAGAGACTGTCGGACGCCATGAAGGAACTGACTGAGCTTGACAACCCCAATTCCGTACAACAGATGAAGCATTGGCTTGCGGAAAACGGCATGGAGACGGATTCTTTGGATAAAAAGGCGGTGACGGCGCTCCTAAAAACTGCACCAGAGCCTTTGGCGAAAGTGCTGGAGCTGCGGCAACAGCTCGCCAAGTCCTCTGTGAAGAAATACACGGCTATGAAAAATGCAGTCTGCTCAGACGGCCGCGCCCACGGAATGTTCCAGTTTTACGGAGCCAATAGGACCGGGCGGTTCAGCGGTCGTCTTGTGCAATTACAAAACCTGCCCCAGAACCATATGCCGGACTTGGCGGAGGCACGTGAGCTTGTAAAGGGTGGGGATTTTGATGCGCTGTCCACGCTCTATGATTCCGTGCCGGAGGTGCTGTCGGAACTGATCCGCACAGCCTTTGTGCCGCAGGACGGCAGGAAATTCATTGTGGCGGACTTTTCCGCTATTGAAGCGAGGGTGATTGCTTGGCTTGCCAGGGAGCGGTGGCGCATGAAGGTGTTTGAGGAAGGTGGCGATATTTACTGCGCTTCGGCAAGCCAGATGTTCCGTGTGCCTGTCGTGAAGAACGGAGAGAATGGGCATCTCCGGCAGAAGGGCAAGATAGCGGAGCTGGCCTTGGGATACGGCGGTTCGGTAGGCGCGTTGAAATCTATGGGTGCGCTGGAGATGGGGCTTTCCGAGGAGGAACTGCAGCCGCTTGTATCGGCATGGAGGGATTCCAACCCCAATATCACTATGCTCTGGTGGGATGTTGACCGCGCCGTGAAAGAGTGCGTGAAAAAGAGGCTGCCCATAGAGACACACGGCATCCGCTTCAACTTCCAGAGCGGTATGCTATTCATCACGCTCCCGTCAAAGCGGCAGCTTGCCTATGTAAAGCCGCAAATCGGGGAGAACATGTTCGGCGGCGAGTCCGTGACCTATATGGGCGTGGGCGGCACGAAGAAATGGGAGCGCCTGGAAAGCTACGGCCCCAAGTTCGTGGAGAACATCGTCCAAGCGATTGCGTGCGATATTTTATACCTTACGCGGAAAACTCAAAGAGTCCAGGACAGCCGCCGCCGCCCACCCATAAACCGCCTTTCCCGAAAAAGGAGCCGGAACGATGAAAGCCGGGCATAACAAAAAATCCGTCCGGGTGGAATTCGTCATGTCCGAGCAGGATGCGGAACTGGTAAAGGGGCGCATGGCGGAGCTCGGCATTACCAACCTGTCCGCATATCTGCGCAAGATGGCGGTTGACGGTTATATCATTCATCTGGATATGAGCGACATCCAGGAAATGATACGGCTCCTTCGTATCTGCTCCAATAACTTAAACCAGTATGCCAGACGTGCCAATGAGACCGGGAGTATTTACGCTGCCGACGTGGACGACCTTCGCACCCGTCTGGACAGTCTGTGGGATGGCATGGATAAGCTGCTGCGGGGATTTGCGAACATTTCGTAAACAGGCAGGAACGCCGTTGATTTCCTCAGGCCGGCACGGTAAGATTCTAATAGAGGGGTAAATATGCTTCTCTTTGAAATACCCTTCGGGCATACCTAAATATCCTGAAAAAAAGGACATAGAATCAGGAAAGGAGGCGGACGTATGCGTCTGATTGGTAATCTGCTGGCACTTCCCTTTGTAATGGTTACAGGGATTCTTTATCTGTTCTGCAAATTTCTTGTTGTGGTTTCCGGCGCCGTGCTGGGGATTCTGTCAGGGATCGTCTTTCTGGCGGCGCTGGCGCTGTTCTTCGCAGCCGGGTTCTGGCCGGGAATGTCCTGGCTGGTGATCGCGTTCCTTATCAGCCCATACGGTCTGCCGATGGCGGCGGCCTGGCTGGTCGGCATGATCGGCGGCGTAAATGGCGCCCTGAAAGATTTTATATTTGGTTAAACAGTTTCGGCGGGGCGCATTGGCAGCCCCGCCATTTTTCTATAATTATGGCTGTCTGTCAGGGCAGCTTTTTGATTGGAGGGATTTCATTGAAAGACACAACGCCAATTTATTTTCACTCTGCCGCCTATGCGCATGAGCATGGGGAGCTGGACCAGTACCACGCTTCCCACAAAGCAAACATTGCGTGCAGGGAGGCAATCGAACAGGCCATAGCGGACAACTACCGGGACAACCGTTTAGGCATGGCATGTGTGCGGCAGGTCTTACAGCAGTTTGATCCTGGCCGGATTTTTTATGTCCTTGCCAACACGGTCCGGCAGAAAGATTACGACGGGCGTATTTCACGGGACAATAAAGCATGGGCGCAGACGGTCCCGGTCTGTGAGGATAAGGACGGTTTCGGATATGACCGGAATGTTTATTTTGCCGTGGACCGCTGCAATCCCGGACTTACCGACCTGTTTCTCTCCCAAGCCAGACGGGAGTGTGCACCGGCCCAGGAACAGAAACCGTCCGTGCGTGACAGCCTGAATAAAAATGCCAAGCAGCAGACGGCGCACAGTGATAAATCAAAAGTGAATAAAGAGCCGGCACGGTAACAGGGAAAATTTCTCATTAAGGGGGTGAAGGGATGGCAACCACACGGCTCATGCCGCTACATGTCGGGAAAGGCCGGGATGTTTCCACGGCCATAGCGGACATCATTGACTATGTAAAGAATCCGCAGAAAACCGATTTTGGGAAATTCATTTATGGTTATGAGTGCGACACCCGGACTGCTGATGCGGAGTTCCTTTTATCCAAGTGCCAGTATGCGAACCTGACCGGACGTGACCGGGGCGCGGATGATGTGATCGCCTACCATCTCCGGCAGGCATTTAAGCCTGGCGAGGTCACGCCGGAAGAAGCGAACCGGATCGGGCGGGAGCTGGCATTGAAGCTCACCAAAGGAAACCATGCTTTTGTTGTCTGCACCCATGTGGATAAACACCATGTCCATAACCACATCATCATAAATTCTACCACGCTGGACTGCCAGAAAAAATTCCGCAACTTCTGGGGCTCTACTTGGGCGATCCGGCGCATGAACGACAAGCTGTGCCTGGAGCATGGGCTTTCCATTGTGGAGAATCCGAAACCCAGCAGGGAGCATTACGGCACGTGGATGGGAAATCAGAAACAGCCTTCCCGCCAGGAACGGCTGCGCTGGGCTATCGACGCTGCCCTGGAAGAAAAGCCGAAGGACTTTGAAGAACTTTTGAAAAAGCTGGAGGCGGCTGGGATTGAAGTCAACCGGGAGCGAAAGCACCTTCGTTTTCGCCTGTCACCTGATGATAGATATACCCGGTGTGACACACTGAAAGGCGACTATACCGAGCAGGCCATCAAAGAACGGATTGCCGGCACACGGACGGCAAAGCCGCGCCGTATTTCTCCCCAAAAGCCGGTTTCCAAAGTCGGGCTGCTGGTGGATATTGAGGCGGCAATCCGTTCCGGCAAAGGTCCGGGATATGAACGCTGGGCGAAAGTGTTCAACTTAAAACAGCTTTCCCAGGCGGTGATCTGGCTCAAAGAGCATGGCGATATGAACTATGAGGATTTGCAGAAAAAATCAGATATTGCTACTGCTAATTTTAATGCGCTGTCGGTACAGATCAAGGAGCTGGAATCGCAGATGACCGCCAACGGGGAGCTGCAGAAACAGATCGTAAATTATGCCAAGACGCGGGCGGTCTATGTGGAGTACCGGAAAGCCGGGTACAGCAAAAAATTCCGGGCGGCGCATGAGACGGAAATCCTGCTGCACCAGGCGGCGAAGAAACATTTTGACGGGCTGGGAATCACAAAGCTGCCCTCTGTCAAATCTCTGCGGGAGGAATACGCCGGGCTCCTGGAGCAGAAACGGAAAGCCTATTCTTCTTACAAGCAGGCCAGGGCTGACATGAAGGAGCTCCATAATGTCCGGGCGAATGTGGAGCATTTGCTGGACATTCCCACCGGGCGGGAACCGCAGAGGGAAACGCAGAAGTCGCGGCAATAGGTTTCTCTCCGCTTTTGTTTTTCAGCGTTCCAACGGAACGCGCAGCCATCACCGCAGGTGATGATCTCAGGGGTTTGGGGACATGTCACCAACAAGCATTTAGCAGAAATTCCGGGTACGGGATTTCTGCTAAATACGCAATCTTACGGAAGATTGCATTGCTTGCGAACTTGCTTTCTTCGGAGAAACGAAGTATAATGTTTGTTGGAGGTGCGACTATGGATTATATCACAACAAAAGAAGCTGCTGCTAATTGGGGCATATCGGATAGACGAGTTTTACAGTATTGTAATGCTGATCGGATTGAAGGTGCAATAAAAATAGGAAACATGTGGCTTATTCCTAAAGCTGCGGAAAAGCCGATAGATGGCAGAACGAGCAAGGGAGGAAAAACCAAACATGAATAAGGTTTTGATTATAGATGACGATAACGAGCTTTGCGCTCTTATGAAAAAATGTGTAGAACAAGAAAACCTTTCTGCGTTGATTGCACCGAGAGGGATTACCGGTCTGCGACTGGCTGACGAAAACAAGGATAATCTTTCCCTTATTATTTTGGATGTAATGATGCCAGATTTGGATGGGTTTCAGGTATTACGGAAAATTCGTGAAACAAGCAATGTGCCGGTGTTGATGCTGACAGCTAAAAGTGACGAACAGGACAAGGTTTCTGGGCTGCGTTTAGGGGCAGATGATTATTTGACAAAGCCATTCAGCATTAACGAGCTGATGGCCCGCGTTAATTCCCTTATTCGCCGTTACACCACCTTAAATCAAATGGCGGGAACCGAAAGTGAATGTATGGCATTGAAAGAAATGGTGATTGACAAAATCAATCGGACGGTATCTGTCCGTAATATCCCGGTGGAACTCACCGGGAAAGAGTTTGACCTGCTTCTATTTTTGGCGACCAGCAAAGGGAGGGTATTCACCAAAAAGCAGATTTACACCCAGGTATGGGAAGAAGATTACGCCTTTGACGATAGTAACATCATGTCTTTTATCAGCAAATTGCGTAAGAAAATTGAGCCTGACCCGGAGCATCCGTTTTATATTCAGACTGTGCGGGGCGTGGGCTATCGCTTTAACAAGGAGGCGTGAGAATGGACATAAACATCTATCTTCTGGCAGGGCTTATTCTTGCGGTGCTGATAATCCTACATCTGACCCTGCGGCTGATCCATGTCAGACAACAGCTTTCCTTTATCAAAGAAGCCTTGGAAGATTTGAAAAATGGTAATTTGAACCGGCGTGTTCTGGCTGGAGAAAATGATCTGACAAAGCAAATCTGCTATGACATCAACGACATCGCTATCAGCAATCAGTTACGGCTTATTCAGCAAAGACAGGCCGAACAGGCATATAAGCGTCTTATGACGAGCCTTTCTCACGATGTAAAAACACCGTTGGCCTCTTTGGTGGGCTATCTGGAAGCCATCGAAAATGGGTTAGTTACTGGAACGGAACGGGATGAGTACATTCATGTTGCCGCTGATAAAGCAAATCGTCTGAAAGATTTTGTGACTGCCTTATTTGAGTGGGTCAAGCTGGATGCCGGAGAGCAGATTTTTCATTTTGAAATTTTTGACATTAACGAGTTATCCCGAAATATTATTGCAGAATGGATTCCGTTATTAGAAAGTGCTGGATTGCATTATGAGATTGAAATACCCGAACAGGAATGTGCTGTTCGCATTGATCCAAATGCCTATACTCGAATCATCAATAACTTGCTGCAAAATATCATAATTCATAGTGAAGCCGACCATATGACCCTTTGTATTGCCGAAGATGCACAGCGGGCAAAAATAACAGTATCAGACAATGGTAAGGGTATTTCTCCCGATGATCTTCCGCATATTTTTGAAAGAATGTATCAGTGCGACCATTCCCGGTTCGCAAAAGGAAGTGGACTTGGACTTTCTATCGCAAGGGAGCTTGTCAGTGCCCACAAAGGAAAGATTACAGCGGCCAGCACTCCCGGTACTGAAACATCATTTACGGTTCTCTTGCCGAAAGCTCTGTGACAACACAGGGCTTTCTCATTTTCAAAACAAGATAAAAGCAAGATTCCGGCAAGGTTTTGGCAAGGTTCGTACATTATACTTTGGATAGTGATAATTTTAGCCACACCCGGTTGGTTTGCCACATAAAGAAAGTGAGGAATTTTTATGAACGATTTTGTGATTGAAGCAAAACAATTAACAAAAATTTACGGGAAACAGAAAGCCGTAAACTGTGTTAATCTCCATGTACGAAAAGGGCGGGTCTATGGTCTACTTGGTCGTAACGGAGCTGGTAAAACCACTATAATGAAATTGATTTTAGGACTAACTTCCGTCACTTCCGGCGAAGTGGCCGTGTTTGGCCAGAATATCAGAGGGCGAGAAAAGCGTGTGTTTCCCCGCATCGGGGCGATCATTGAAACACCTGGGTTCTATCCCAACCTGACCGGGACAGAAAACCTGGAGATTTTCGCAAAACTGCGTGGAACCGCTGCGCCGGGTGCGGTAAAAAACGCATTGGAAATCGTCGGTCTGCCCTGTAAAGACAAGAAGCTGTTTGGTAAGTATTCCCTTGGTATGAAGCAACGTCTTGGTATTGCAAATGCCATTCTACACGACCCGGAGCTGCTGATTTTGGACGAACCTACAAACGGGTTAGACCCTATCGGCATTGCAGAGGTGAGGGATTTCATTAAAAGATTAAGTTCTGAACAGGGGAAAACAATACTGATTTCCAGTCATATTCTTTCTGAAATTGCATTGTTAGCTGATGATATTGGAATAATCGACTGCGGCGTTCTTTTGGAAGAAAGCAGTATGAATGAATTGAAAAAAAGAAACAGTAAATATATCCTTTTACAGGTTTCAGACGTTCCCAAAACGTCCTTGATTTTAGAGCGTGAATTTCACACAAAGGATTATTCCGTTCAAGACGAACACACTTTGCGAATTTATGATACTTCCTTAAACATGGGAGAAATCAACAAATTTCTTGTTATGCAGAATATAACCGTTACCAGTTCTGGACTTTGTAATGATACATTAGAAGATTACTTTAAGAAGATTACGGGAGGTGAGGGCATTGCTTAAATTAGTACGAATTGAATTTACAAAATTGCGCCGAAAAAAGCTGTTATGGCTTATGCTGCTGTCTGCTTTTATTATGCCGTTTTTTGCTTTTCTGTATTTCTGCTATTTTGGAGAAACCGGGATTGAACCAGTGGCATTTTACAAATGGTCTGCCTTTGGATTTACAATGTTTATTATCCTGCCTTTCGTGTTGGGAATGTTGTGTACGATACTTATGTATAACGAACAACGGTTTGATATGCTCAAACAACTTTGGATTGTGCCAGTCAGCAGATTGGGATATTTTTTCAGCAAGTTCTTTGTGGTGTTGATTTATTCCGTTTGCTTTATGCTGATTACTGCCATTGCCTCTGTTTTGTTCAGCGTACTGCCTGGATATGTGGTATTTGAATGGGATAGTATATTCTTTTTACTGAAAAAATGTTTGGAGATTGCTTTGTTTACCGCTTTCGCTATGCTGCCGGTGTTGGCAATCGCAGCAGTACAAAAAAGTTATATCATGTCGGTATGCGTCACTCTGATATACGCTTTTGCGGGATTTTTTATGACCCCTATCAATATGTATATACACCCTCTTTCTTGTGTGTCTGTCATTATTGCGAGAAACGGGGACATTCCGGGTCTTACGCTTCCGCAGACTGTTCATATTCCTATGGCACTTCTTTGTATTTTTCTATGGAGCTTTGCTGCTACGCTATTTGCAATGGTGATATTGAGCAGAAGAAAGTGAGGTGAAACAATGCAAATACTACTATGGGCGGAATGTCAAAAACTTCGCCGCTCAAATATTCTTATGTTGAACGCATTTGCTATTATTTTCATTGCCGTTATTGTCCTTATAGGTGGGAAAACTACGGTTAACGGTGTAGACTTTTCTGAAAGCAGTGGTTGGTATATGGCTACCACCTTAACATGGGCTACAATGTTTGTTCTTCCTGCCATGATTGCTTTATTGGGCAGCTATATGATTTGTCGGGAAGATCAGGACGATACAGCCAAGTCCCTCCACCTTATTCCGGTGAGTAAAGCAAAGCTAACGGCGGCAAAAATGATTGTCACTTTCGTTTTCAGCATTTTGATTTATTTACTGCTCTTTATTACTACGTTTTCAGCAGAAGCTGTTTTGCACTTTTCAGGGCTGTCTGTCAAGATGGTTCTTCGTTCTTTGAAAATGTACTTGCTGGAAGGAGCTGGTGTATTCTTAGCAGTATCACCTATTATTGCCATTGTGCCATATATGAAGAAAAGTTATTGGCTGGCGATGTTGCTGGCTGAAATATACTCTTTTGCAGGACTGTTTATGAGTATGTCTAATACGCTGAAAACCTTTTACCCTATTACGGCAGTATTCGGTGTATCAGGATATTATGAGGCATCTATACAAAATCGAATTTGCAGCGCAGGTGTTTTGCTATTGTGTGCCTGCCTCGCAATTATTCTGTTAATTCGGCTAAATAGTAGCCAGAAAGGAAAAATACATGATGAAGAAACTATATAAAGTCAGACAGGGAAAAATTCTCGCCGGTGTCTGTGGCGGTCTGGCAAAGTATTTTGATGTAAGTCCTAAAGTGGTGCGTTGGCTTTTCGTCCTAATGTTTTTTGCTTTTTCAAGCGGACTGATGGTATATATTATTTTGATGATCTTCATGCGGAAAGAGCCGAAAACAAATTGAACGAAAAGGGGACATCGTATGGAATTACTATTTGTGGTCTGATTCTTGGTTTATTCTCCATGCGGATGGTTTGCTATGCCATGCTGGTTTTGATTTTCCTGCCTCTTTCCAAACTGGTTTTCAAAAAGAATCAACTGAAATATATGGAGGTGATAACATGGGAAATTAGTTGTTCTGGATATATCTGAGTCCGGTAGGCAGATTGGTGGGAAACATTAAAGCGGCTTTATGGCTTGTGATGCAAGAAAAAATTATCCCGAATTATTTTCCCTACGCAGGAGATTTGGGAAAACTGACCGTGTAAATGACTAAAAAGTTATCCCGAATACATCAAAGAAATGCCGCTGTTACTGGCTTTCTTTGATGTATTCGGGATAATCTGACTTTCGGTATAACCACTTAGCGGCAGCCCCTAAAATGGCGCAAAAAAACAGACATTGTACATTTCATATTAGATTATGAGAATGTAATGAAATTTGATGTAAAGTGGTATTTTATTTCCGTTATATTTTCTTGAACCTTGACAATACAAACATCCATTCATTCATTGACATTATTTTTTCTTTGTGTTATAGTGTTATGTACAACAGCATAACAGTTAAAACACACGGAGGATACAGCAATGAAACTGATTATTTCAAATGTATCTGGCGTCCCCATATACGAACAGATTAAACAACAGATCAAATCAGCTATTTTATCTGGCGAACTTCAAGCCGAAGAAACTTTGCCCTCTCTTAGAACACTTGCTAAAGACTTGAAAATCAGCGTCCTAACAGTGACAAAGGCATACACAGAATTAGAACAAGAGGGCTTTGTTAAAAATGTGCAGGGACGCGGATGTTTCGTAATGGGGTCTGGTTCAGAACTGATTAAGGAGCAGCTTATTTGCAAAGTAGAAAACAATCTTACCGAAGCAATAAAAGCAGCAAAAATGGCAAATCTATCCACAGAGGAATTACATCGGCTTTTGGACATTTTAACGGAGGTAAAAACAGATGACTAATTATTTAGAGGTAATGAACCTTTCAAAATCTTTTGATTCCTTTCAGCTTCACAATATCAGCTTTACTTTGCCAAAGGGCTATATTATGGGCTTGATCGGTCCGAATGGTTCTGGCAAAACGACGACAATCAAACTGATTTTGAACATGCTGGGGCGCACCGGCGGCACAGTCAAAGTGATGGGGCTGGATAATATCACAGAAGAACAAAAAGTAAAATCAGAGCTGGGCGTTGTTTTCGATACAAATTATTTCAGTGATGATTGGAAAGTGTCGCAGGTTGAAAAATCCATTTCGGTATTTTATCCAAATTGGAACAGGCAGAAATTTGCGGATATGTTGCAGAAATTTCACATTGCACCTACCAAAAAGGTAAAAGAACTTTCCAAAGGTATGCAGATGAAGTTAATGCTTGCCTGTGCATTTTCATACGACGCTAAACTGCTGATTCTCGACGAGCCGACCAGTGGACTTGATCCGGTTTCCAGAGATGAACTTTTGAAAATTCTTTCAGAGTATATTGAAGATGGCGAGCATAGTGTTTTGTTCTCCACCCATATCACAGGTGATTTGGAGCGTGCAGCCGATTATATTACCTACATCAGTTATGGCGAGCTGTTCTTTACTGGCAGCAAAGATGATTTTGTAGATATATTCCGCATTGTAAAAGGTGGAATTGAAGAATTGTCCGATGATCTGAAAAATAAGGCGGCTGGTATTCGTACATTCCCTACGGGATTTGAAGCTCTGATGAAAACTGAAGATATTAGCGGTTTTTCAAACCTGACCGTTGAGCCTGCCACTATTGATGAAATTGTAGTATTTACAAGCAAGAAAGGTGACGATTATGAGTAATATTTTGAAATCCACAAAGTTTGATATTGCATTGGTAAAACCATATTTTAAGACAATTTGCTTTACCCTGCTCCTGCCGATTGTGTTTGCTGCAATCAACCGTTCTTTGCTGACGGGGGTATCATTCGCTATGTGCTTTATTGCCATGACAACGGGATATACCTTTTCCATCACAGAAAAAAACAGCATGGATCGTCTGTTTGGTATTTTACCTGTTCGTAAAAGCGAGCTTGTAATCGGACGATATGTTTTCGTCCTTGCAATGGGGCTTCTTTCCCTGATTATTTCTTTGATTGTACAGCCGCTTGTCTTGAAAGTGCTGGGGGAAACAGTTGGTGTATTTGACATTGTGACTGCCGCTATTGCAGGAATATTCTTATTTGCACTCTATACGGTGTTCCAGATTCCGGGATATTACAAGTACGGTTCAATCAAAGGACGGGTATTTATGTATATCCCAGTGGCCGGTTTTTTGGTGACTTTACTTCTTCTCTCTAAAATGCCAGCTATCGGAAACTTAATTATTTCAGTCGTTGAATCTTCCCTGATACTTCTCGTTTTCCTTGCAGTTTTTGCTATTGTCGTGATGTATGCGGTTTCCATCATCTTGTCCATTCGGATTATGAAGAAGAAAGAAATGTGAGGTGATTGTATGGATTTCACAATTTTAGCAGTTGTGCTTTTGATCGGTGTTGGTGTTCCTATCCGTAATAAACTCATACGGAAATATCGGGATAAAAAGAAACAAGAAGATAATAAGGATAAACTGAAATAATTTATAAACAGCGCCGAGAAGAATATGAAAATATCTTCTTCGGTGCTGCTTTTTAATAGAGCCATGTTTTGCTGATAGATTTTCAAAAATCCGTCCGCTGTAACATTTCGCGGACATTTGCCTGTTATACTATCTGCAAAAAGCAAAGGAAGTGAGGATATGAAACAGATTTTAATTGTCGAGGACGACAGTTTTTTGAATAAGATGTTGGCCTATAACCTGACCGCAGACGGGTACGGCTTGACTTCTGCCCTAAATGCCAGGACCGCAGCCGATGTCCTACGCCAGCGGGAATTTGATTTAGTACTGCTGGACATCAACCTGCCGGATGGGAACGGTTTTGAACTGTGCAAGCTGATAAAGCCCCAGCACCCGGACACCATTGTAATCTTCCTGACCGCCAACGATCAGGAAAGCGACCAGATACGGGGCTATGAGGTGGGCGCGGTGGACTACATCACAAAGCCCTTTGTGATCGGGACCTTGCAGCGGAAAATCAAAGCCATGTTCGCCATGCTGGAACACCACAAACCGGCCAGGGACATTTACGACGACGGGCGGCTGTTTCTGGACTTCTCGGAGCAGGCGGCTTCCCTAAACGGCAAGCCCCTGACCTTATCCCCGATGGAGTACAAAATGCTGAACCTGTTCCGTAAAAATCCCCGGCAAGTGCTGACCCGTGGGCAGCTTCTGGAAAAGCTGTGGGATATAGACGAGAAGTTTGTGGATGAACACACCCTGACAACCTCCATCAGCCGGATTCGCAGCAAGATCGAATCCGACGGCGGCACGCCCTACATCAAGACCGTTTACGGCATGGGCTATCAGTGGACGGGAGGCGAGGCGAAATGAAGTTTCAAAACCTATCTGTAAAGCGGCTGTTTGGCCGGGTGGCAATAGGGCTTGTCCTCTCTATGTCCGGGATTACCATAGCCCTGTTTTTTGTGACAAAACAAACGGCGGCGCTGCTGACTGGCGGGGCGCTGCTGCTGTGCGCCCTTGTGGGGATTTTTGTACTGACGCAGGTGTTTGGAAAGCGGCTGTCGCAGTTTACCGCTGACCTATGCCAGACCTTAGACCACATGATCGCCGGAAATGAAGCGCCCCAGCGCCCGGAGGACAGCGAAACCCAGCTTGCCAGAATCGGACACCGGCTGGCAAGGCTTTACCAGATCATGCAGGAGAACCGCCGTCTTGTGGACGAGGAACGGCAGGAGTTACAGACCCTTGTATCGGATATTTCCCATCAGGTGAAAACGCCGGTAAGCAATCTGAAAATGGCGGCGGACACCCTGCTGGAAAAGCCCATGACCGAGGCGGAGCGCACTGACTTTATCTTGGGAATCCGTAGCCAGACGGATAAGCTGGACTTTCTCTTTCAGGCCCTTGTGAAAACCTCCCGGCTGGAAACGGGCGTGATCCAGTTGGATAAGAAACCTGGCCACCTTTTTGATACCGTAGCGCAGGCTATGAGTGGGATTGTATATGCAGCGGAGAAAAAAGAAATCGCCGTGTCTGTGGACTGCCCGGAGGATTTGGCCGTTTCCCATGACAGCAAATGGACATCCGAAGCCCTTTTTAACCTGTTGGACAATGCGGTGAAGTACACCCCGGCAGGCGGGAAAATCGCTGTGTCAGTGGTGCTGTGGGAAATGTATGTGGAGATCAAAGTGGCTGACACCGGCAAGGGCATTTCCGAAAGCAAGCAGGCCGCCATCTTCCGGCGCTTCTATCGTGAGGAAGAGGTACACGAACAGCAGGGCGTGGGCATTGGCCTGTATCTGGCCCGCGAGATCATAACGCGGCAGGGCGGCTATATCAGAGTAGTTTCGGAGCCGGGCAGGGGTTCGGAATTTTCCATTATGCTGCCTACAAAATAGAATGTGGCGGACGGCTATTTCCGGCTGCCCGCCGCAAATTTTTTTGAAATGTCCGAGCGTTGTAACATTTCACCCCGATTTTCAATGAAATTTTTTGGCCGCTGTAACATTTCGCGGACATTTGGGTTTTACAATAGTCTTATCAAATATGGAGGTGATACAACTATGACATGGCCTTTTGAGAACGATACAAGCGCCATTGTAAAAAAGTTGGCAAAACGAAACTTAAAAGCAGATAAAAGCAGAAACATTCTCATTATCATTACGATTGCCTTAGCTACCTGTTTGATAATGACAACGACCTTGTATTTTTTTGCTTCGCAGCGAAAATCATTAAATGATGCGGCTGGGCGTTATCAAGCAATCATCAATGAAGTCGATAATGATACCATTACGAAATTAGTAAATGACGATAGGGTTCAAGTGGGTGTAAGTCATTTGTTGGGTTTAGTATCTTATGGGGACTACAAATTAACCGTTCGTTCAATGGACGAAACGTTGATGAAATTAGCAAAATATCCTGATTTAGAGGGAGAATTGCCCAAATCTACAAATGAAATTGCTATCACAAAGGCGTTTCTTGATAGAGCTGGATTGTCCAAATCCATAGGCGATACTATATCGTTAAATCTGGGAGATGGAGAAAAAGATTATACCTTATGTGGTATTTTGCCTGTCGAAAATTCAAATTATTCCGTATTCGTGTCGCAGTCCTATATTGAAAACAAGATCAGCGAACCGGCATACTCCGCTTATATCCGTTTGAATGAATCTGATGGTTGGTCTAAGGCCGCTATACAAGCCGAATTATCAACATTGTGCAGAGAATTGGAAATACAGCTGGAGCAAATGCAGTTTTCAACATATTATTTTTCTCTCATTGAACAGAGAAGCAGTCAATATATCGCTGTAATAGCATTTATCAGTATTATTATCGCTTTGTCTTGTACCCTTGTTATTTACAGTCTGTTCTATGTGTCCATAGCCAGAAAAACAAAAGAATATGGGAAACTGCGGACAATAGGGGCAACTGGAAAACAGATGAAAAAAATCGTTTTTAGAGAGGGATTCCATCTTTCCAGAATTGGTATTCCGATTGGAATATTAGCCGGTGCAATAGCGGGATATGTCCTTGTCCCACAAGGCTGGAACACTTTAATGGTATTTGTAATTGCCGCTGTCACAGCTCTGTTTGTGTATCTATGCGTTATGATTGCTGTAATTAAGCCAGCCAAAATTGCTGCTCACGTTACGCCTATTGAAGCAGTCCGTTATATGGCGGGCAATAATGATGTAATGTCCAACAGTACAAAAGTGTTACATCGTTCTCTATCCGCGAAAAATTTAGCTTTCCTTAATTTTGCAAGGAACAGAAAGAAAACCGCTTTAACGCTCCTGTCGTTAGGGGTATGTGGAATTTTGCTGATGGCAAGCTCTGCATATTTTAATTCCATTGATCCTTTAGCGATGGCGCGTAGGAGTTTTCCTTACGGAGAAATTCGCCTTGAATTAGGCGATTACGGGCCGCAGGCACATAACAGCGAACAATATTCAGAACTCCAAAAATCAAATCTGCTCACAGAAGATTTTAGAGAATCCATTTTGGACATAGATGGTGTGGAAGAAATAAAAGAATACCAGGGCACCGTTTTGAATGTCCGTATGCCAACGGGAGATATTGAACCGGTTGTTTCAGACGCATATATGCCAAGCTCTCAAAAATTGCTTGAAGAATATTTGATTGATGGTACAGCAGATTTGCAGGAACTACTTAATAATAATGGCATTATTATTGAAAATGGCCCACAGTGGAAAGAAACTTTTGGGTGGGATGCAGCGATTGGGGACGAACTTCTGATTGAAGTTGGCGGACAAACATTGGAAGTAAAAGTAATGGGAGTTGTGGACGCTAATATCCCGTATGGCGGATATGATACGCTATTTATTCCTTTAGAAATGCTGTCAAAGATCGTTCCTATTGAAAACCTCAATTATCAATTTATTGTAGATACAGATGACAGTAAATGGGCAGCTGCAAAAGATGAAATCCAAAAGATAATTCCACCGACTTCCAGCGTCTATGTCAGTACCTTGAATGATTGGGCAGAGGCATACAACGAAAAACTATTGAATTATCGTATGCCAGTTTACATTTTTGTTATGTTTATCGGGGTTTTTGGCATTATCAACCTGTTAAACACACTGATAACAAACATCTTGACACGGAAGCGGGAATTGGGTGTTTTGCAAGCGGTTGGTTTGAGCAGTAAGCAGCTTTCAAAAATGTTATTGATAGAGGGCTTGTTCTATACATTAGGGGTGCTGCTTCTTTCCATATCATGCGGAACTCTTATCGGGTATCTTCTCTGCACCGTCTTTAGTGCAATGAGTATTTTTGGAAAAGTAAGCTATCATTTTCCAACAGTTGAAATGTTCAGTTATTTTATGCTGATGCTTGCCGTCCAAATGCTTTTCTCGTATTTGGCAATCCGGCAGATAAAAAAACAATCTCTGGTAGATCAAATACGGGAATTATCATAGAAATTTTTGAAATGTCCGAGCGTTGTAACATTTCACCCCGATTTTCAATGAATTTTTTGGGCCGCTGTAACATTTCGCGGACATTTGGGTTTTACAATACCCTTATCAACAGGCAGAAAGCCTTGAAAGGAGTTTTGAATATGAGCATTTTACAGACGATTGACCTAAAAAAGCATTACGGTGCAGAGCCGAACATTACCCGCGCCCTTGACGGCGTGAACTTCTCCGTAGACGAGGGCGAATTTGTGGCCGTTGTGGGAATCTCCGGCAGCGGCAAGTCTACCCTGCTTCACATGATGGGCGGGCTGGACACTCCCACCAGCGGAACCGTGATTGTCCGGGGCGAAGAACTGGCAAAGAAGAACGACGAACAGCTCACCATCTTCCGCCGCCGCAACATCGGTTTTATCTTCCAGAACTATAACCTTGTTCCCATCCTGAATGTGTATGAGAACATTGTCCTGCCGGTGGAGCTGGACGGGGACACGGTGGATCAGAAGTTTTTGGACGAGATCGTTCACCTGCTGGGGCTGGAAGATAAATTGAAAAATATGCCGACCAATCTTTCCGGCGGCCAGCAGCAGCGTGTGGCGATTGCCCGCGCCCTGATTACCAAACCGGCTATCGTGCTGGCCGACGAGCCGACCGGCAACCTTGACAGCAAGACCAGCGCCGAGGTGCTGGGGCTTATCAAACGCACCAGCGCGGAGTTCCGGCAAACTGTCGTGATGATTACCCACAACAATGACATTGCCCGCCTTGCAGATCGGATTGTCCGCATTGAGGACGGAAAGATTGTGGAGTAAGGAGGTGGCAGGCTATGACATGGACTTTTGAAAATGACACCAGCACTATTATAAAGAAACTGGCGAAAGCTGACCTAAAGGAACATAAGCTCAAGACTTTAATCACTGCAATTATTATTGTAATTGCGACTTGCCTAATGGCAACCGTCTTTTCGATTTTAGTAAATGACGCATTGAAACAATCCACACAAGCACCTTATCATGCTATGTTTCGCGCTGTGAGCGAAGATACGAAAAACAAGTTGCAGACTGATAATGATTTTGAAGCAGTTGGTGTTTATAAGACCTTTGGTAATATTGTGAACAGTGATGGACGCACTGATCTGGCATACATGGATGATCCGGCAATGTCCTTTTTGGGCTTTGAACTGATGGATGGAAACCTACCGCAAAGTAACACAGAGGTACTTGTATCTGAAACTTATCTGTCTATTCACAAATTGGCGTTAGGTGACACATTTTTCTTTGAATATGTAGACACATTGACAAACGAATTGAAAGAAAACACCTTTACTGTTTGCGGTATTATCCGAAACAAAACGCAGGAAAAAGGAAAACAGTTTTACATTCTGACCTCTGATCGTTTCCGCACAGAATACGCACAACAGTACAGCACTCTTTCTTTAACTTACAGCACGCAAACCGCCACGACTGTTGATGTATTAGTTTCACTCAATTCGGAAAATGCCGATATGAGCCCTGACACTCAAAAAGATTTTTTGAAAAGTAAGGGTGAAGCCGGAAGTATTGAAGATTTTGACATCATACTAAATGACAGATATATTGATGGAATCTACATTGATGGTGCTGTGGCGGTCGGTATTATCTTTTTTGCGATATTCATTATGTTCGCCAGCAGCTTTGTAATTTACAGCATATTTTATATTTCCATTGTCAATTCGATGCCTATGTATGCCCAGTTTATTTCATTAGGAACGACGAAAAAACAGTTGCGTTACTTTTTGAAAATGCAGGGGAATTTACTGGCATTGCGGTTTATTCCTTTGGGAGCATTGATTTCTATTGTGATTGTAATTATTCTCTCCGGGGTACGATGGCTTTTATATGACATGGCGATTATTTTATTGTCTGGTTTCTTGATTTTTGCTGTTATCAAGTTCGCTTTGAGAAAGCCGGCGAAACTTCTTGCCAAAACTTCCCCCATTGAAGCGATGAAATTTCAAGGTGAAAAGGCCGGACAAGGACACAAAACATTGAAGCGGATTACACCAAACACTTTGGCGCAAAGCAATCTGAAAACGAATCAGAAGAAAAACCGTATGTCAATTATTTCATTGAGCATTAGTGGAACCTTGATGATTGCATTAGCTATCCTCATTTCTTCCATCAATCTTCCAGCTATGTTGCGGCAAAGCTATCCATTGGACGAGAATTTCCAGATTGGCATACAGATGGATAACTTTTATGAGCGTTTTCCGACTATCATTCAAGACAATCCTCTATCAGAGGATTTGCAGACACAAATATATAAAATCCCCGGCGTAGAAAAGATTGTATTGGATGGATGTGTCGTGGGACGCTTAGTAGAATCAAAAGTTGTCTATGATTCGCCAGAGGACAATTTAGAAACTGTAAACAGTCTATCACCAGAACTTGTTGCGAATGCAAGTGAACTTGTGGACGGTACAATCAGTTATGATGAAATCGGTCTGGATGGCATAGTTGTCAATAAATATCGTACAGATCGAAGTGATACAAACTATGGCGATTTGAAAATTGGAGATACACTGTTATTCCATTTTGATGTTGCCGGACAAACCATTGAAAAAACTTTTACCGTTGCCGGAATTGCCTACTTTCCATCAACAGGGTTGTTCTATTGTACCAGCAAAGCAATAGCAGAACTTTCCCCTTATAATAATACATCACATTTATCCGTTTTTTGTGACCCGGATTATAAGGAATCTGTTCAAGATGGGATAATGGCTCTTATAAGTGGAAATCCAAACTTGAGGCTCAAAATTTACGATGAAGAATTTTCTACAATTAGAGGATTCATAAAGGCAACCACAAGCAGTCTGTACGGTATTTCTGCATTTGTAATTCTTTTCGGTCTATTAAATATGGTGAATATGCTAATCAGCAGCGCTATTGTCCGTAAACGGGAATTTGCTCTTTTGCAGGCTGTCGGAATGACAAATCAACAACTAAGAAAAATGCTTTACCGAGAGGGTATGAGCATTAGCGTAAAGTCTGCAATATTGGCAACCTTTTTGGGTGTTGCGGGAGGTGGCCTGTTATGCTATTTGGCAAATAAGGTATTGGCCCTGAAATTTATCCTTTTTGAGTTTAATATATTCCCAATCCTTTTATTCTCCATTGTGCTTGTCGGATTGCAGATTTGCATTAGCTATGAAGTCAGCCGATCCATTGAGAAAGATACTTTGGTGGAACGGTTGAGAACGGAATAGTAACTGTATGGAATTGAGGACGGAAAGATTGTGGAATAAGGAGGTGGCAGGCTATGACATGGCCTTTTGAAAATGATACCAGTGCCATTACAAAGAAGCTGGCAAAGAAAAGTTTGATAAGCGAGAAGCGCCGGAATCTGATGGTGGTGATCGCCGTTGCGCTGGCGGCGTTCCTAATCTGTTTTACAGGAATTGTTTCTACTTCTCTGATACAAATGCAGCGCAATCAGGTTGTCGATACTTATGAGGCGGTTTGGATGGGCGTAGAGGAAAATGATATTGAAACCCTGAAAGGACTGCCGGAGTTTGAGCGCGTAGGCGGCTACTATGTGCTCGGTGAGGAACTTTCGGAACAGGGCTATCATGCGTCCTATGTGTATTGTGATGCGCAAATGATGGAGATTACCAAGGCACAGATGGAGTTATTAGAGGGCCGGGTTCCTGAAAAAGCAAATGAAGTTGTCGTAAGCGAATACTTTCTTTCCACCTATGGACACAATGCCAAGATCGGGGACACTGTGACCTTAGATACAGAGAGTTTTCATGGCGATTATGTCGTTACCGGCATTCTGGACAGCGTAAATGAAAAAGAAGCGAATACCTGTGCCATCATTCTTTCCAAAGCTGCCCTGAAAGAATGGGATGGGTTTAACCCCGCTGGGTATCGCGCCTATGCCCATTTCAAAAACAGCGTTCAGTTGGACGAAGAACTGATGACCTCTTATTGCAGGGAGGTTGCGGAGGAATATCAGCTTTCTATGCCCAAAATGAACAGCAAATATTTTGCTTATGCTTCTAAATCCTTTGATTTTTTACCGATTGTTGGTGTGATTGCTATTGTTCTGATCGGCGGCTATATTGTGATCCAGAGTATCTTCCGTATCTCCATCAATGACAAAATCCAGAGCTACGGGCAGTTTCGGACGATTGGCGCGACGCCAAAGCAAATCAAGCGGATTGTAAAACAGGAGGGACACAAACTCGGCAGTATCGGGATTCTGATTGGTACAGTGCTGGGCGTATGCGGCGGTTTTCTCCTGTTTTCCAAGGGATTTAACGCTGTTTCCTATGTGGCAACGGTTATTTTGACACTCATAAGCAGTTGGATCATGGTATCTGTTTCCATCCGTAAGCCAGTAAAGATTGCAGCAGGGATTTCCCCGATTGAAGCCGTCCGTTTTACCCCGGCGCAAAAGGACATCCGCAGTCGGAAAAAGAATATTAAGCTCAATCCTGTTTCAATGGGAATTGCGAATTTTAAGCGTGACCGCAAAAAGACAATCTCTATTATAGCGTCTTTGAGTTTGGGCGGAATTATCCTGCTCGTGGTATCTTCCATTGTATTAACGCGATCCCCGGAAGCGCGGGCAAGGCTTTATTTTCCAGATGGCGATTATAAAATTTATCTACAATCAGAAGTGCCAAAAGAAGAACTTATGGCAGCGGGAAATCCACTGAACGAGGAATTAAAGCAGGAAATTTTATCTATTGATGGTGTCACAGATGTAATTGTAAACAGACAAACGCTTCATACAACTTTTAAGGGGGACATCAATCAGAACACTGGAAACTGTGATATGCTGACCGAACAGAATTATACTAAGGTTGAGGCTGCATTGACGGAGGGAACGATGCCGACAGATTCTCATAGTATCGTAATTTCACGCTCGATTGTAGATTATTATGAAGATATGGGAGTTGGTTCGACGGTTGAAATCTCTTTCGGAGAGGGGCAGCTATCCGTTCCTGTTACTATATCAGGGCTATTTGGCCCGGACATATATACAGGGGAGGGGAAATTAGGTATCAATGGGGCTGTTGCATTTGCACCAGAAGTATTGTTCCATGAACTGCACCCGGAAATTACTTCATTTGACTTTTCGTGGAGTATTGTAAGCAATCCGAAAAAAGCGGAAACCGTAAAAGCTGGCCTAAAAAATATTGTTGCCAGCCATAGTAACCTTGCTTTAGATGAAATAAATATACGGATTGAATATATGAAGTCGGAAGATCAGGTGGCATTCGGGAGTATGGAGGTGTTTTCATGGCTGGTATTCCTTTTTGGTGTTATCAACCTTATCAATACGACACTCTCTAACCAGATGTCCAGAAAACAGGAAAACAGTGTTTTGCGTTCCATCGGCCTAACACAAAAACAGCTATGTAAAATGAACATCTACGAGGGATTGTGCTATGCGCTCTTTGCAACATTGGCGACGCTGATCGTTGGGCTTCCGGCTTCCATATTTGCTTGCAGAAAAATGAGCATTGCCATTTTTGCCGGAAAGGTAGTGCCTTACAAATTCCCGGTTTTGGAAATGGGCCTGTTCATTCTGGTATTGTTCGGAATGGAACTGATCTTGTCTGTATGGACAATCCGCAGACAGAAAAAACAATCCCTGATTGAACAAATGCGGGCGATGGAATAAGCGTATAAAATTTGGAGGAATTATCTATGGATAACGATAAAAGAAAATTAACAGAAAAAGAATCGAAACGTAAAAATGACTTTGAAAAAATAAGTTATGAAATGCAGCAAAAAGGATATAAAATTAAGAATATGACTATCAATATTCGACAAGCGAATTTTTTAGGACCTTTGAGTATGCTGCCATTTATAGCTTTAACATTTTTGTTTTACTATAATGTGAATGGTTTTGATTTAGGGGAGATTTCTTTGGGATTTGTCGTAGCGGCGTTTCTTTTTATTCTTCTAACTATTTTGCATGAATTAATACATGGCGTCACTTGGGGGTTTTTTGCAAAGAATCATTTTCATTCGATTGATTTTGGATTTATTTGGAGTAGTTTTTCTCCATACTGTACTTGCTCTGAACCGTTGGAAAAGTGGCAATATTTGCTGGGAACTGCTATGCCTACATTAGTTTTAGGCGGTGGAGCAGCAGTGGTTTCTGTAATGACAAATCAATTACTTCTATTTATTCTGGCAGAATACATGATTCTATCGGGTGGTGGAGATTTTCTAATTATACTGAAAAGTATGCTATACCGCACTGATAAACAAGAAAGTGCGTATTGCGACCATCCTTACGAATGTGGTTTTGTTGTTTTTGAGAAATAGGAACGAATACTATAAATCGAAATTTAAGGAGTTGTTGAAATGGAGATTAGATACATCACCAAAGATGATAATCCTCTTGAAATAAGCAAAATATATGAAAGTAGTTGGAAATACGCATATAAAAACATTATTCCTCAAAACTATCTTAATAGTATTCCAACGGGGCAATGGGCTAATAGTATCAATAAAATTGGTATGAATAACCTTGTTCTGATAGAACATGGGAGTCTTATAGGTACTGCAAGTTTCTGTAAATCAAGATGGGAAAAATACAGCGAATATGGAGAAATCGTTTCCATATATTTTTTGCCTGATTACATTGGAAAAGGATACGGTAGGTTATTGCTTAACAAGTGTATTAAAGAATTAAAACAATGCGGATTTAGTAAAGTGCTTTTATGGGTTTTGGAGGATAATCATAGAGCAAGAAAATTTTATGAAAAAAACGGATTTATTTATTCAGAAGTATTTCGGGATGATAATATCGGTGGGAAAGATATAAGAGAGGTATTGTATTTCCTTGTATAGATAAATTCAAATTTGTAGGACAATAAACTAAATAAAATAATTATTAAGGGTTGAGAAATCGGCTCTTTTTTCATGCCCATTTTTAGGAGAGGAGGAATCTGAGTGGCTAACAGAATCAAAGGAATCACAGTAGAAATCGGTGGCGATACCACAGGTTTGGATAAAGCCTTGAAAGGCGTGCAGTCCACTTTGAGAACCACACAGACCTCCCTCCGTGATGTAAACAAGCTGCTGAAACTCGATCCAAGCAATACGGAACTTCTGTCGCAGAAGCAGAGGCTTTTAAAGGACGCTATCGGTGCGACAAAGGATAAGCTGGAAACGTTGAAAACGGCACAGATACAGGCAAAGCAGCAGCTTGAAAACGGCACTCTCGGACAGGACAAATATGATGCCCTGCAGCGGGAGATCGTGGAAACCGAACAGGAACTGCGCCGTCTGCAGGAAGAAGCGGCAAGAACAAATACCACCCTTGCAAAAATCAGCGAGGCCGGCGGAAAGTTAGAAAACGCAGGCAACACCATAGCGGGAGCCGGCAGGAAGATGATGGGTGTTACCACCGTCATTGGCGGCCTTGGGACTGCCGCTGTGAAGACTGCCGCAGATTTTGACACCTCCATGAGCAAGGTGGCGGCTGTCAGCGGAGCAACCGGAAAGGATTTGGAAGCACTCCGTGACAAAGCCCGTGAGATGGGCGCTAAGACGAAATATTCCGCATCCGAAGCCGCTGAAGCCATGAATTACATGGCTATGGCTGGATGGAAAACCGAGGATATGCTTTCGGGCATTGACGGTATCATGAACCTTGCGGCGGCATCGGGTGAGGATTTGGCGACCACTTCCGATATCGTAACGGATGCTCTCACAGCTTTTGGCTTGACCGCAAAGGACAGCGGGCATTTTGCGGATATCCTTGCGGCGGCAAGTTCGAATGCTAACACAAACGTCGGTATGATGGGAGAGACCTTCAAATACTGTGCGCCGATTGCGGGTGCGCTTGGCTTCTCTGCAGAAGATACCGCAGAGGCTATCGGCCTGATGGCAAACGCAGGGATCAAGTCTTCACAGGCAGGTACTTCTTTGCGTTCCATTATGAACAATCTGACAGGCGATATCAAACTCAGCGGTGCGTCTCTTGGTGATGTGACGATTGCCACCACCAATGCGGACGGTTCCATGCGTGGCCTGTCGGATATCCTTGCAGACTGCCGTGGGGCATTTAGCAAATTATCAGAGTCCGAGAAAGCGAATGCCGCAGAGTCACTTGTCGGCAAGAATGCCATGAGCGGTTTCCTTGCCCTTATGAATGCCGCCTCTGCCGATATCGCAAAGCTGACCGGGGCGATAGACAGCTGTGACGGGGCTTCTGCAAGAATGGCTGACACCATGCAGGATAACCTTGCGAGGCAGCTTACCATCCTTAAATCGCAGTTACAGGAATTAGCCATTGTTTTTGGTGAGATCCTGATGCCTGCAATCCGGAGCATCGTATCCCATGTCCAGGCATTTATTGACAAGCTCAACGGCATGGATGAGGGTATAAAGCAGACGATTGTAAAAATAGCCCTGCTTGTCGCCGCCATAGGACCTTTGCTTATTATTATCGGCACGACTATTTCAAAGGTCGGCACGGCAATGAAAGCGTTCTCATCACTCGCCCAGGGCATTATGACGCTGTCGGCAAAGGTCGGCGGCATGAGCGGACTGATGGGTAAGCTGGGAGCGGCTATCGGCAGCATATCCGCTCCCGTTGTGGCGGTGGTGGCAGTGGTCGGTACGCTGGCCGCTGCCTTTGTGCATCTGTGGAACACAAACAAGGGATTCCGTGAAGCCATTATCGGCACATGGAACCGGATAAAGGAGACCATATCAGGGTTCTGCCAGGGCATTGTTGACCGATTAAATGCCCTGGGTTTCAGCTTTAAGGACATCACGGATGTAATAAAAACCGTGTGGGACGGCCTGTGCCAGTTCCTCGCCCCCGTTTTTGAGGGTGTGTTTAACCATATCGCAGATATTCTCTCTACGGTAACTGGAGTGATTACAGGCATCCTTGATGTATTTATCGGCCTGTTCACAGGCAACTGGTCGCAGATGTGGAACGGCATCAAGGAGATATTCTCGTCCGTCTGGAACGGCATTGTGTCTTTCTTTAACAATATCCTGAATGTGCTGAAAGGCGTGGCGGATGTTGTCCTCGGCTGGTTCGGCACAAGCTGGACGGAAGTGTGGACGAATATCAAGACCTTTTTCGAGGGTATCTGGAACGGTATTGTTTCATTCTTCACAGGCGTCTGGGAGGGGATCAAAAATACAGTACAGACGGCAGTGATGTTTATCGGTTCGATTCTGGAAGCAGCATTTGACATCATCACCCTGCCGTTCCGCTTTATCTGGGAAAACTGCAGGGAAACCGTCATCAGTGTCTGGAATAAAATCAAGAGTGTGGTGACCACGGTTATCAATGCTGTATCTTCTGTGATATCCACGGTGATGAATGCCATTAAAACTGTGTTCAGCACCGTATGGAATGCAATAAGCACGAAGGTTTCAACGGTTGTAAATTCAATCAAGACCGTAGTGACAACTGTATTTAATGCAATAAAATCCGTTGCTTCCTCTGTCTGGAATGGCATCAGGTCCACGATTGGCAGTGTGGTTGACGGAATAAAAAGCAAGGTTTCAAGTGTATTCAATGCCGTAAAAAGTACAGTATCTTCTGTTTTTAATGGTATTAAGTCCACAACAGCAAGTGTGTGGAATGGAATAAAGAATGCGATCATATCGCCGGTTGAAGCGGCAAAGAACAAAGTGAAGTCCATTGTTGACGCTATCAAGGGATTTTTCAGCGGCATGAAGTTAAATCTTCCGCATATAAAGCTGCCGCACTTTCGGGTGAGCGGCAAGCTGTCCATTTCACCACCGAGCGTCCCCCACCTGTTCATCGACTGGTACAAAGAGGGCGGCATCATGGCAAAGCCGACTGTGTTCGGCATGAATGGCTCAAGCCTTATGGCAGGCGGCGAAGCGGGAAAAGAGGCAATCCTGCCGCTGAAAGGCTTTTATGACCAGCTTGAAAATATCCTGTCTGCACGTCTTAACATGACGGCTATGGAGAAATACCTCGCCATCATTGCAGACAACAGCAGCAAGGGCATCTACCTTGAGGATGGGACGCTTGTCGGGCATCTGCTCCCCGATATTGACGGAGGGCTTGGAAAATCACAGAAACTGCAGAGGAGGCTCAGCCTATGATTCCTGATATAAAACTGAATAATATTTCAATGTTAAATCTTGGCTGGCTTCGTGAGAGTATCAACTTCCCGGCACCGCAGTCACAGAGCAATACGATTGTGGTACCAGGGAGAAATTCCCCGATCAGATACACAGAGGCGTTTGGCAGGGTATCCTATCAGCCGAGGTCTTTTGATATCACTCTTTCCATGCTTGGCACAAGGGAAAAGTTCAATCAGATGTCGGAGCAGATTGTCAACCGTTTTGCGGGGCGGCTTGTGGATGTGATTTTGAGTGAGAAGCCGGCTCTTTATTATGTCGGCACTTTGGAGATCACACCGGGATATGATCCCCTTGCACATAAGGGACAGCTTACAATAAGTTCTTCTGATGCAGATGCCTACCGCTACCATACAGAGGAAACAGTGGCTGCTGTAACGGGTGGAGGAAATGTAATCCTATTAAATGATTTTATGCCTGCAGTTCCAACGGTAACGGTGACAGAGGAAACCACTCTGAAATGGCAGGTCGGGACTGACAGGTTCATAAAAACCGTAAGTGCAGGCACATGGACGTTTCCCGAACTGGAGCTTGTGCAGGGGGAAAATGAGATAGAAATTACCACTGCTGGCACGGTCACGTTTAGATACAGGGAGGGACGGCTATGAGGTTATTCCGGATTTATGTGGATGGGAATCTGTTTTACCACCCGCAGTTATCTTCCCTTGCCGTCACAAAAGCACAGGTGCAGGAGGACGCAGAAAGCATTGACAGCCTGACCCTTTCCGCACCATTTAACCACCCGTACCTTGCCGACATCAGGCCGATGTCCTCAGTGATTGTCTGTAAACGTGGCGATTATACGGTGTTTGAAGGCAGGGCTCTGGATAACGGCACGGATTTTTACAACACCCACACCTGGACGTGCGAGTCAGCCCTTGCCTATCTGAAAGACACCATCCAGCCGCCTTATGATTACAGCGGTACGCTCAAAGGGCTGCTGGAATATTTCATTTCAGAGCATAACAAAGCCGTGGAGGATAAGAAGAAATTCACGGTCGGGAATGTAACAGTCACCGATGATAACGATTATGTGCATTACAGCAGTTCGGATTATTCCGTGACGATGGATGCAATCCGGCAGAAGCTCCTGGGTACTCATGGAGGATATCTTCGTTTGAGATACACCGCGGATGGCAGAGTGCTTGATTACCTTGCGGATTTCAGTGAGACTTCGCTCCAGACAGTGGAGTTTGGGAAGAACCTCACCGATGTGAAGATAAACACCGACCATACAGAACATGCCACGGCTCTCATCCCTCTTGGGGTAAAAATCAGGGAAACAGACGATGAAGGCAATGAAACGGAAACTGACAGGCGGATTGACATTGCTTCTGTGAATGACGGCAAGAATTATATATTTGATGAGGCAGCGGTAAAAGAAATCGGCTGGATATGGAAAACGGAGATCTGGGAAGATGTAAACCTGCCGTCAAATCTTCTTCGGAAAGCGAACCAGCGGCTGTCGGAACTTACAAAAGGCATTACAAGCATGGAGCCGACCATTGTTGATGAATCGGATACCGGTGCGGATATCCCCGATATCCATGCACGGCAGTATGTGGAGTGTAAATCTGCACCGCACGGCATTGACGGCAGATACCTGGTGCTTTCCAAGACGAAGGATTACCTCAATCCATCGGGCAATACCATAACCATCGGCGCAAGCGGCGTGACGCTGACTTCCGCTTCGGTGAAGCAGGGGCAGAATATTTCTGCTTTGGAAGAAGATATCTTAGGACAGGAATCAAAGATCAGCATGGCGGTGAAAGACGCATCCACCGCCCTGGATGCCACGCACTCGCTGAAAGAAAATATCCATGAATGCTATTCCGAAATCTCAAAAACGGCGGAGGATATCAACCTGTCTGTGCGTGAGGAATACATCTCACGGTCGGAGCTGGAAACCATACAGCAGGACTTTGAAACGAGCATCACGCAGAACAGCACGGAAATCCGTTTTGATTTCACACAGGTCACGGATGAGATAAAAGGCACAGTTGCGGATAACCAGTCGCTTTTGGAAGAATATATCCGTTTCAAGGGCGCACTGATCGAGCTTGGCAGGGTGGGCAATGCTTTCACGGCAGAGCTTTCGGGCGAGTCCCTTGCCTTTAAGGAAAATGGACAGAAAATTGCATACATTTCCAACCAGAGTCTTGTCATCACCAATGCGGAGATAAGGAATAAGCTGTCCCTGGGGAATGAAAGCCGCGGGTGGTTCGATTTTATCCCCAGGGCAAACGGGAACCTGTCCATCAAATGGCGGGGACCTGTGTAACGGGAGGAGGTAACGTATGGCTTCAAGCGGAAGTTTTTCAAATTCAATCGTGAGCGGGCATTACAAGCTGAAGGTGGACTGGAGCCAGGCGCAGAATGTGTCCGCAAACACATCAACCATTACCTGCAAGCTGTACCTTATCAATGACTGGAGCCTTGGGATTGGCAGCAGGACAAATAGCTGCACCATAGGCGGCACTGCAAAATCGTTTACTTCATCTTCCATATCAGGGACAGGTACACACACGCTTGGGACGGTGTCGCAGAGCGTTTCCCATAACAGCGACGGCACGAAGAGCATTACAATCTCTGCTGTGTTTAAGATACAGGCGACTATCAGCGGCACTTATTATGAGCAGATAGCGGCAAGTGCCACGGTGACTCTGAACACCATTCCGAGGGCTTCCTCTGTTTCGGCGAAGTCGGTGAATCTCGGAACGGCAAGCACCATCACGGTAACGAGGGCGTCATCATCCTTTACCCATACGCTGTCGTATACTTTGGGAAGTGCAAAGGGAACGATTGCTACAAAGACCACAAGCACCTCTGTTTCCTGGACCCCGCCGCTTACCTTGGCAGACCAGATACCGAAATCCACCACAGGCACCTGCACCACCTACAATGGCAGCACGAGTATCGGTTCAAAGACCTGCACCATGACGCTGACCGTCCCCGCAAGCGTAAAGCCTACAATCGGCAGCCTTACAGCGGAGCGTATTGACGGGACTGTCCCAACAACATGGGAGATTTATGTACAGTCAAAATCAAAGGCAAAGCTGACAATAAACGGTGCTGTAGGAAGCTATGGCTCTACGATAGCTTCTTATTCCATTTCAGGAGGCGGCTTTGCCGGTGCTGCCTCAAGCCTTACCACGGGTTTCCTGAATAGTTACGGCGACATCACTTTTACGGCGACCGTGACCGATTCCAGGGGCAGGGTCTCAGCGGCTGCAAAAGTCACCATTACGGTGGAGCGGTATTTTGTGCCGTACTTTGAAACCTACACCTCACAGCGTTGTGACAGCGGCGGGAACTTACAGGATGACGGGACATATATCCTCGGAAATGCCCTGTACAACCGTGCGCCCTGCGGGAACAACAACCGTGTCACGAGGACGATCTATTACAAAAGGTCCGCAGACAGCGAGTGGACAAATGCAGGCGTGATCTTCTCATCCGGCGACCCTATTGTTTTTGGCAGGGGGCAGATATCCACGGAATACTCCTATGACATACGCTACACCATCACAGACCAGTTCAACACGGTCTCCGTGCAGGACATTGTTTCAACGGCCGCTGTGGTAATGGACTTCAAATGCGGCGGGAAAGGTCTTGCGATCGGAAAAGTGTCGGAAACGGATAACTGCTTTGAGGTCTCGGAGGACTGGGATGTAAAGGTATATGGGAAGCTGCTGAGGGATTATATCAGCTCCATAGCGGGCAGCGTGTATCCTGTGGGTAGCATTTATATGAGCGTTACAAATACCAATCCTTCCGCATATTTTGGCGGCACATGGGTAGTGTGGGGTTCGGGGCGTGTGCCTGTGGGAGTCAACGCCTCGGATACCAATTTCAGCACGGTGGAAAAGACAGGCGGCGCATCCACGGTCACGCTGACCACGGCGCAGATGCCGAGCCACAGCCATGCAAAAGGGACGCTTGCGGCAGACAGCGGCGGCTCCCATAAGCATAACCTGAACCTGACAAAATCAGGATGGGCGTGGATAATGCCAGCAACAAAGTAATTGTTGACAGCACAACATATACGGCTCTTACAAATAAGGCGACTGCCAGTGCAGGCGCACATGAGCATACCATATCCGGCTCTACTGCCGCCGCAGGAAGCGGGAATGCCCACAGCAACTTACAGCCATATATCACCTGCTATATGTGGAAACGGACGCAGTGACAAAAACAATTTAATATTTTCATGGAAACTGGCGGATGTCCATTTCGGGCACCCGCTTTTTTCATACACAAAAATCTTTTTAAGGAGGGATTCATCATGAAAGAATTCTGGAACACGATCCAACTTATCTTTACTGCTATCGGAGGGTGGCTCGGCTGGTTTCTTGGCGGCTGTGACGGCCTGCTGTATGCGCTCATTGCATTTGTGGCTATCGACTATATTACGGGTGTTATGTGTGCAGTTATCGACCACAGGCTGTCAAGCGATGTAGGACGGATTTTGCGGACATTCAAAATAAAAAAGAAAGTGGAGGTAACAGACAATGGCAAAGACGATTTTTGAGGAACTGGGTGGAAAATACGAACGACAGGGAGATTATCTAATACCGTGCATAGCTTTACCAGCCGAAGAAGAACAGCCGATAGGCACATGGGGGCAACGGCATCTGGACTATCTGAAGCAGTACCGCAAGGTTACATACACCAATCTTCTCACAAGCGGCAGACTGAATACATACCTTGCCGACATCGACAGGCAGGCGCAGGAACGCTTTGAAAGGCTCATAGAGGGCATGAAACAGGCACAGGGCATAACGGAACGCCTAAAGGAAGAAAACGCCTTAGAATGGGTACAACACTTAAATAACATAAGGGCTTGTGCAAGGGAGACTGTGAACAAGGAAATTATTTATAATTAGTGAAGAAACGGTAGGATATCAATATCAAAAATCCTGCCGTTTTTTAATGAGGAACGATTCTTGTTCATGGAATCATTTTCTTGATTGTATTATTCGTTTTGACGCATTATAATATCAGTTATGAAGGAGGTTATTTCAATGTTTGATTACATGAATGTAAAAGAAGCGGCTGAAAAATGGGGATTGTCCGAACGGAGAATACAGGTATTATGTGCTACAGACCGAATCCCCGATGTAATGCGAATCAGCAATGTGTGGCTGATTCCAAAGACTGCATCAAAGCCTATAGACGGGCGTTTTAAGAAAAGAGATAAGGAGGAATCGGACAATGAGTAAGATTTTATTGGTTGAAGATGATATGGAAATCAGTACCATGCTAAAGAATTTTTTGACCACAGAGAAATTTGAGGTAATTACAGCGTATGATGGCAAAAGTGCCCTTGACAGGTTCTTTTCGGATAGTTTCAGTCTGGTTTTGCTTGATTTGATGATTCCTCAGATAAGCGGAATCGAAGTCATGGAAAAAATCAGGGAAAACAGCACTGTTCCGATTATTATTATATCGGCAAAAGATACCGATTCTGATAAAACGCTTGGTTTGGGTCTGGGAGCAGATGATTATATAACGAAACCGTTTTCTGTCACAGAAGTATTGGCAAGGATAAAAGCAAATATCCGAAGAACTACACAGTATGCTGCAAGTGCAACAGAACAGCAGCCAATACTTCAAACGGGAAACCTTGTTATGAATCTGAATGAGTATTCTGTAACAAAAAATGGCTGTAAAATAGAGCTTACATCAAAAGAATTTGAAATTTTAAAGCTGTTATTGCAGAATCCAAAGAAAGTATATACGAAAGAACAGATTTACTCCCTTGTCTGGAAGGATACCTATTATGGTGATGAAAATGCTGTCAATGTCCATATCAGCAGATTGAGGAATAAAATAGAGGATAATCCCCGTGAACCGCAGTATGTGATTACGGTATGGGGAATTGGATACAAATTGGGGGAGTGAAAAGATGAGCGATAAAACAATCATATTCTTTTTGGCAGTCGTTGTCTGCATATTATTCCTTGTGGTTTTATACCAGCGTTTTATTTTTGGCAGGGGAATACAGGCAAAGATAAGACGGATAAACAAAAAATTGGAGGAAATTTTAGAAACTGGAAGCGACGAGAAAGTAATGATATTTACGGACAACCCTGTTTTGATGGAATTAGGGGGACAAATCAATCGCCTGCTGATAGACCGCCAAAAAATAAGGGCAGATTTTAAAAGGGAAGAAATTTCATCTAAAAAGATGTTGGCGAATATCTCCCATGACATAAAAACACCTCTAACGGTCATATTGGGTTATCTGGAAATTATGCGTTTGAACCATGCAGATAATGAGATGTTGAAAAAAGTAGAAACAAAAGCGAATCAGGTTATGAATCTTATCAATCAGTTTTTTACATTAGCAAAACTGGAATCTGGCGATACAAATATAAATCTTGGCAAAGTCAATATCAACGAGATATGCAGGGAGAATGTTTTGGAGTTTTATGATATTTTATTGCAGAAAGATTTTGATGTTGATTTGTTTATTCCAGAAACAGCTATTTTTGTGCAGGGGGAGAAAGAAGCCCTGCAAAGGATTTTATACAATTTATTGTCAAATGTAATACGCTACGGCTACGACGGAAAATATTTAGGAGTTTTTTTGCGTCAAGACAAGAGCAATGTATATATTGATGTGGTTGATAAAGGGAAAGGGATTGAACAGGAATTTGCATCGAATGTGTTTGACAGGCTCTATACAATGGAAGATTCCAGAAATAGGGAAATACAAGGGAACGGATTAGGCTTAACGATTGCGAAGAACCTTACAAAGCAGTTAGAGGGCGATTTGTTTTTAAACAGCATACCGAATGTCAAAACAACTTTTACAGTAAAGTTGAAAAAAATAACTTATTAAATTCCCTGCGAAACACCCTGCGGGTATCCCTTTATGCCCAAAAAGCATGGGCAGGAATAATGAAAGAAATTCGTAAGAATTAGTCAAGAGTTTTGAAAATCTATATCGCTATAATGATATTCATAAAACACCTTTGGGCGTATTGCTACGTCCGAGAAAGGCGTTACTAAGGAAACACCCCATGGGTATCCCTTTATGCCAGAAAACTGGCAACATTAAGGAAAGGAGGCAAAAAATGTCTTATATTTTGCAAACAAGCCATCTAAGCAAAACGATAGATGGGAAACAGTTAGTCACAGATGTGAATATCCATGTAAAGAAAGGTGAGGTATATGGATTTTTAGGACCGAACGGGGCAGGAAAAACCACGGTGATGAAGATGCTTACCAACCTTTGGAAACCGACAAGCGGCACGGTTGCGCTGTTTGGGAAAGCATTGGAAAAAACTTCTTACGAGGTGCTGAAGCGTATGGGAAGTATCATTGAATTTCCTACATTTTATGACCATATGAGCGGAAAGGACAACTTACAGCTTCATTGTGAGTATATGGGGTATTACAACAAGGGCAGCGTGGAGGAAGCTCTTCAGATGCTTGGGCTTTCTGATGCGGCGGATAGGCCTGCGGGCAGTTATTCTTTAGGAATGAAGCAGCGTCTGGGGATTGCCCGTGCCATATTGTGCAAGCCAGAGTTAGTTATCCTTGATGAGCCGACAAACGGTTTAGACCCCGCAGGAATGAAGCAAATCAGAGATTTGTTTCGGATGCTATGTACCGAGTATGGCATGACGCTTATGATATCCAGTCATCTTCTCCCAGAGATAGAAAGTATTGCCGATACAGTTGGCGTTATCCATCATGGAAAGATGATGAAAGAAATATCCATGAAAGAAATTGCAGAAACAAATACGGCGTATATTGAACTTGCCGTAGAGGATACAAAGAAAGCGGCATATGTTTTAGCTGAAAAAATGCAGTTAAGTAATTTTAAAATCGTAAACGATTCGGGGATTCGTATTTATGAGCAGGGTGTCACCACACAAAAGATTTCAAGGGAATTGATGGCAAATGATGTAGAGATTGCTTCCATCAGCCAACATACAGAAAACTTGGAGGACTATTTCTTAAAAGTCACATCGGAGGTGGGAAAATCATGTTAAAGCTTGTCAGACTTGAATGGAAAAAGAATAATATCGGGAAATATATCAAAGGCGTAATCATTATGGCGGCTCTGCTTGGCTTATTTGTCTTTGCGTTAGCGTTTTTGGGCATTGCCAACGACCCAGACGGGACACTGGATGCTGCGCCTGGGACAGATGTAATCTCCGCTCCTATCGAATTATTTACCAGTATGGCTTTTCTTATTTACACCAGTGTAATGTTGGCATCCTTTATTGTAAGCGCATACAAAAACAAGACCATGAATCTGATGTTTTCCTACCCTATTAAGCGGCAGAAAATCTTAGCTTCCCAAATGATTGCGGCCTGGACTTTTAATTTTGTCGCACTCATTTTAACAAAACTGGCAATTTATATGTGCGTGTTCTTTGGGGCAAAATTTATGCAGTCATCCTTTGCTGTTGATTTTTCAATAGGCAGCCTGTCATTTTATATACAACTGATACTAAAATCAGTGGTAATCGTCAGCATGAGCTTTATTGCCCTGTTTGTCGGGATGGCTTTAAAATCTTCAAAAGCAACGATTGTCACTTCATTTTTGTTGATTTTTCTCACGCAGGCGAACATTGGCGATTTCACAATGGCAGGCAACGCAGTATTTTCCATTATTTTGACGGCTATTTCTTTGCTTTTTGCCGCTTTGTCAATCGTAAATGTGGAAAGCAAAGATTTAATGTAGGGGGCGGGGTTATGAATATGAAAAGAATACTGTTAGTGGGAATTTTAGTGATAGCTTTTGGCATATGCGGATGCGGGAATAAAGAAAAAATAGATTCTAACGAGGAATTTTCGGCGGAAGGTATTTCAGAAATTGTATTGGATATTTCCTCTTGGAATTTAAAAGTGATGGCTTCCAGCGATGACAAAGTACACATAGCCTGCGAGGGAAAAGTCGAAGATGACCGTGATATGCAGGTTGTGCAGAAAGATGGAAAACTAATGGTACAGCAGGATGATGATACGGACAAAAATCTGGCGGAGCAATTCTCATTTGGCGAAGCAGGGAAGATAATATTGTATATTCCTAAAGATAATGCTTTTTCCTTAGCCATTAACAATGGTTCGGGAGAGATGGAGTTGGAAGCGGTCAGCATTTCCACTTTGTCCTTGAACAACCAGTCTGGCTATATAACGATGTCTGATTTCATAGCTGAAAGCGCAAAAATAAAATCTCTTTCAGGCGATATTAAAATAACAGACGCTTCATGCACGGACTCTAATATCAATACAGAATCCGCATATGTTACCATGAAAAATACAGTTATTGGAAAGACCGCTGTTTCGACAGATTCTGGCGAAGTGAATATAAGCAACATAAACGGCTATGATTCCCTGTCTGTAGAAACAGGTTCGGGAGATATATCATTGACCCATGAAGCGATGCCAGATAATTTATCCTGCCATATATCCAGTGGTTCGGACGATGTAATCGTACAGCTTAAAAATGCGGAATTCAGTACCGATACGGACGGATGCAAGGATGGGAGCATCGGAAAGGGAGAAAACAGTTTATCTATCATGAGCAACAGCGGAACAGTAATTGTAAAATAGTTTTGGAGTGTAGAAAGATATGGAACAGTATCATTGGATATTTTGCCCTATATGCGATAATAAGACACGCATGAAAATAAGGGAAGATACAGAAATAAAGAACTTCCCTCTGTATTGCCCGAAATGCAGGCAAGAAAGTTTAATCAATGTAAAATCATTAAAAGTAGTTGTTATGAAAGAGCCAGACGCACAGACGCAGAGCCGATGAATTTGTGAAATAAAATCACAGTTTGTCGGCTTTGTTTTATTTCATAAGGTTTTAAGGCGAACGCCCACCATATAAAAAAACGGTGTATTGGTGGGCGGTTATGCTATGCCCGAAAAGACTTAACAGACACTCTCCAGACCTGTTTTTGAAGTTTGGAGGGTTTTTTATGTTCTTTTTTCGGGCAGTAATCCATCTGCTCATGCAATGCAGAATTTATACATACATAGCATATCGGGGATTGGCAGGAAGCCAGTTAAAAAAATCCCTGCTTATGCAACGCTACTTCTCACCATGAAACCAGAAGTAGAATCTCCACTTAACAGAATATGTATCTCCTATAACCGTAGAGGTCACAGAGCCTTTGCGGTTTTTCTTTTGTCGTTTTTTATCAGATTATGCCACAGGGCTGTTTCCGCTGTTGGCTGTCGTTCGCCGCCTTCCCAATCTGGATTTTTTACATTTTCAAAAATTCAGATTGGAGGAAATAAGGAATGGCATATAACCACGGACGTGAGGACAGGAAATGGCGTATCTGGAAAGAAGCCGAGGAAAAAGTGCTGCGTGAGCATGGCGTTGATGAAGCGGTCATTGAGCAAATCCGCATGGATGACAGGGCGGACTTTAATTCCAACAGGCGGTTTTACCGATGGACGAGCGACTTCGGCGAATACCTTGAGGGAGTGGCGGACGCTGAACAGCAGGCAGAGCCGAATAGCGTTGCGGACTTGCTGGACGAGATTGAGGACGAGAAACTGTATCAGTCACTTCTTACGGTGGACAAGCATACCCTGCTCATTCTCCTGCTGAAAATGCAGGGATATTCCACAAAGGAGATTGCGGCGGTGGCAGGGCTTACCGAGAGGGCGGTCTACAAACGCCTTGAACGGCTCCGTAAAAAATTGAAGCCTATTTTTTATCCTTTCGGGGAAATTTAACCATTTCCACGGGCTATTGGGTGGGAGGGCAATCCTCCCGCTCAATTTTTTTCGGGAGGAAAGGAAATGGCATACGGGGCAAAGACATATACGCTTCGGGAGGAATCCACGGAAAGCGGCACAAGGTATTTTATCAGTTTTAAGGACGGGCAGGGGGAACACCACGAGATAGAAGTGTCCGAGAAACTCTTTCTTGAATTTCGGCAGATGGAAAGGAGGAACAGGAATCTTCAGCAATGGAACCAGCGGCACAGGGAGTTTAACGAGGTATGGGACGAAACGCTTTACAGACGTGCGTTGAGAGTGCCTAAAACGCTTGATGAAAGCATGATTGAGAAAGAACGGAATGAACTGTTTTACAAAGCGGTTGCCCGACTGCCAGAGATACAAAGGCGGCGTTTCCTGCTCTATTACGAGTATGATTTTAATTTCTACCAGATTGGCGGGATGGAGCATTGCACCGCTTCCGCTGTCCAGAAGTCTGTTTCGGTTGCAAGGGAGAAAGTCAAGGCGGAAATGAGGAAGTATCTCCAACCGTGACCGCTACCATCCGAAAAAAGAAATCCGTTTTGCGTGGGACTGGCAGCATTACATACTCTCACTTTTTCCGTGGGAGTAAATCTATTTAAGGAGGTCAACGCCTATGCGTAACAAAACCAAAGATACCGCCCGAAAGGAGGAATCCCATGCAGAAGCTTCAGACAGTCAATGCAGACACGCTCCTCTATGAGCCGCTTGAAAAACCGTCCTTTGTGGTGGACGGTCTGATACCCACGGGCTTAACCCTGTTCTGCGGCTCACAGAAAATTGGCAAGAGCTGGCTTATGCTAAAGCTTTGCCTATGCGTGTCGCAGGGAATCCCCTTGTGGGATATGCCGACACAGGAGGGCGACGTGCTTTACCTCTGTTTGGAGGACACGTTCTGCCGCATCCAAGACAGGCTGTTCCGCTTGACGGACGAAGCGAGCGGGCGGCTCCACTTTGCCGTGGCGAGCGATAAGCTGTCAGACGGTCTTATCGTGCAGTTGGAGGATTATCTGAAAGAATACCCCGACAGCAGGCTCATTGTCATTGACACCTTGCAGAAAGTCCGCACCGCATCCAAAGACAACGCCTATGCAAGCGATTACGGGGACATCTCCCTTATCAAAGACTTTGCCGACAGGCACTCATTGGCGGTCATTGTCGTACACCACATCCGAAAGCAGAATGACAGCGACGTGTTCAACAAAGTGTCTGGCACGACGGGATTGACGGGGAGTGCGGACGCAACCTTTGTTCTGGAACAGGAAAGCCGTGCGTCCAATGCCGCAAAGCTGTATGTGACGGGCAGGGACACGCCCTATCAGGAGTTTACGCTCCGTTTCCGTGATTGCAGTTGGGAACTGGTGGAGAGGAAAGAGCAGGAACAGCTTGCCAAAGAAGCGATACCAGACGTCCTTTTTCGGATTGTAAATTTTATGCAGGACAAAGAGGAATGGACTGGCACAGCCACAGAGTTATTAGACGCTCTGGGGGAAACAGAGACAGCGGCGAATGTCTTGACAAAGTGGATGAACGAGTACCGCCTTGACTTTTTGCTTGAAAACCATATCCGTTATGATTTCAGCCGCAGGAGCAGTGGGCGGATGATTTCCCTTGCCGTTGCCACCGACATTTAAACCTATGTGACATCGGCGGCTTTGCCCCATGCGTGACGGTCATGACGATGATGACGGTGTTTTTGGGATACCCCGCCGCTGTCATCCCTGCGGGAGAACACCCCGTAAACGCAAGATGCAGGCGTGGGCATTACTCGCCCTTTTCGGCTCGTAAAGCCACCCCTGCGGTCAGAAAAATCCCCCGATTTTTCCGACTGCGTTTACAGGGTGTAACACACTACACTTTGTCCTGCAAAGTCGTGTGCCAGACGTTCCCTCTGGACTCCCTTAAAGCAGGGCTTACGCCCTGCCCATCCTCTGCCTTGCGGCTTCGGATGGAAGAATGTGCGGTGACAGTCGGCGGCTCCCGTGGGGGTATCCCAAAAACACCGTCACCACCGTCACCAACCGTCACCCTTTGGGAGATTACCCGCCGAAGAAAGGAAGATGATGAACTATGCCCTATGCAATCCTGCGTTTCCAGAAACGCAAAGCAGGCGGCGTTGCGGCTTGTGAACGCCACAACAAGCGGAAGAAGGAAGCCTATAAAAGCAACCCAGACATTGACGTGGGACGCTCCAAAGATAACTACCATCTTGTGAAGCCGCCCCGTTACACCTATAAGAAAGAGATAAACCGAATGGTGGCTGAAGCAGGGTGTAGGACGAGGAAAGACAGCGTGATGATGGTGGAAACGCTCATTACAGCTTCGCCCGAATTTATGAACAGTCTACTGCCAGAAGAACAGAAAGAGTATTTTTCTATGTCTCTTGACTTCATTTCTGAGCGTGTGGGAAAGCAGAATATCCTCTCCGCAGTCGTCCATATGGACGAAAGAACGCCCCATATGCACCTGTGCTTTGTGCCGCTTACGCCAGATAACAAACTGTCAGCAAAGTCTATTTTAGGCAACCAGAAATCCCTATCCGAATGGCAGACCGCCTACCATGAGCGGATGTCCGC
>QXXF01000033.1 GCA_009911365.1 Clostridiales bacterium | reverse complement strand
ATTTTGAGTATTTCATCCCTTCTAAAGCCGAACAAGATAAATTCGCCGCCTTCGTCCTGGCGACCGACAAATCGAAAGCTGTCATCCAAAAATCCCTCGATGAAACGCAGTTGTTATTCGACAGTCTCATGCAGAAATACTTTGGATAGAATCTTAGTGAGGTGTTGATTGATGGAAACAGGAATAAAATCTAGAGTGATGGATGAAATCAAAAGTCTAGCGCAAAAACATGAACTCAACAAAGTGATTCTGTTTGGATCCAGAGCGCGAGGCGATTTTAGCAGGGCCAGCGACATTGATCTAGCGGTCAGCGGTGGTGACTTCATTCGTTTTGCCTTGGATGTGGATGAAAAAACCTGGACGCTATTAGAATATGATGTTGTGAATTTGGATAGAGGCGTTTCCAATGCGCTGCTAAATTCCATTGAAAAAGAAGGGATTGTTCTATATGAAAAAATATGAAAATTACGTTTCGAATTTAACAGTGCTTTCTTCCGCTCGGAACGAAGATTTGTCAAATGAATTTATCATAAGCGGCATCATTGATAAATTCTTTATCCAATTTGAGCTGGGCTGGAAACTTTTAAAGCAGTTGCTGCAATATGAGGGGAACGCACAGGCCGCGGCAGGTTCGCCAAGGGCGATCATAAAAGCGGCATACTCCATATATGACTTTATTGATGAGGAAGTTTGGCTCACTATGCTTAATGCGAGAAATGACATGACGCACATATACGATGGTCAGGCCGCAAAGCAAATCGTCAACAATATTTTAGAGGAATACATTCCCGCTTTTGAGGCCCTGAAGCATGATTTAGAACGTTTGTATGGAGAGCGATTGCAAGAAGAATGATAGCATGCATTCCAATTTCATATCGAACGATTTTATTGATTTTACTATTAAAGTCGCATACAATAAAAATAAGATAAGAAGAAAGGTGGAATTTATTATGGTTGCCACAGCAACGGAATTCAAAACCAAGTTTGGAAAATGCCTTGAGATGATTGCCAAGGAAGACATCTTTATCACTTGTAATGGAAAGATGATCGCAAAGGTCGTGAATCTTCAAGTTTCTGCAGTGGATTCCCTGCGTGGAATGCTAAAAGATGTTCCTTCTGATATTGATACGGATTCTTTGCGAGAGGAGCGATTGTCAAAATATGAAAATCATGTGTGACACCAATGTGATCCTTGATGTGTTGCTAGATCAGAAAACATACGCATAGCACAGAACTTGCTTATAAAGCAGTGGGAAAACTTTTAGAGATTGTCAAATGCGATTATATTGTCACACGAAACAAAAAAGATTTCGAGGGATTTGACATTTCCACCCTTGCGCCAGCCGAACTGCTTTTGCGAATCGCATGATTATGGCCTGCGGTTTCTCCATGGCTCCATGGATTAAGAGACTTCCCTTATTGGCGATTCGTTGGTATACTCCTAGTAAAAAGGAGAATGGGCGGCATGAGTAATGAATTGTATAACATCTTAAATGACATGGCAGAGCATCTCAATGTACAACAGATGAAAAAATTGCAGGAAGTATTGATAAAACGATTGGACGAGCCAAATAAAGAGATTGAATTCGCAACGAATGAAACCTACATGAACATGTTTTTAACAGCGAAGCAAATTGAAGGCTGTTCGGAAAGAACGATTCAATATTACAGAGTGACCATTGAGAACCTTTTGGAAAAAACTGATGTGCCAATACGAAAAATGTCAACGGAGTTGCTAAGGGAATACTTATCGGAATATCAATTGAAAAACAATTGTAGCAGAGTCACAGTGGACAATGTGCGAAGAAATCTTTCCAGTTTTTTCTCCTGGCCCGAAGAAGAGGACCATATTTTAAAAAGCCCGATACGCAGAATTCATAAAATCAGAACAAAGAGCATCGTAAAAGAAGTGATATCTGATGAAAACATCGAAATCTTGAGAGACAATTGTGGCACGTTAAGGGATCTGGCGATTATAGATTTGCTTTTTTCTACAGGAATGCGGGTAGGAGAGCTGGTCAATTTGGATATCAATGACCTTAATTTTGAAGAGCGGGAATGCGTTGTCTATGGAAAAGGCGACAAAGAACGAAAGGTATACTTTGACGCACGAACCAAGCTACACTTGCAGCAGTACATAGATTCACGGCAAGACAAGAATCAAGCTTTATTTGTCACGCTGAACAGCCCATACGAGCGATTGCAGATCAGCGGCGTGGAAATCAGACTGCGAAAGCTCGGAAGGAAATTAAATCTAGATCGGATACATCCTCATAAATTTAGAAGAACCATGGCGACGAGAGCGATCGACAAGGGGATGCCAATTGAGCAGGTACAGAAACTATTAGGGCACCAGCAAATAGACACCACCATGCAATATGCGATGGTAAACCAGAATAACGTAAAAACATCGCATAAGCGATACATATCTTGATCGAATTCAAGTTTTGTGGAGATACCAAAAATGAAATTGAAAAATCCTATGCTGATAGTAGCAGATATAGACAAATCAGTTGAGTTTTATAAAAATGTTTTAGGGCTTCATGTGATTATGGATTTTGGAGCAAATAAAACTTTAACAGGTGGCTTGGCTTTGCAGACAGTTGCGACATATAAAGACTTTATCGGTAGAAGTGATGTTTCTTTTGGCGGCAATAACTTTGAAATTTACTTTGAAGAAGACAATTTTGATGAATTCGCAAATAAATTGAAAGAATGTGATATTGAATATGTCCACCCTATTGTAGAACATTCATGGGGACAGCGTGTTGTTCGCTTCTATGACCCGGATAAACATATTATTGAAGTTGGGGAGAACATGAAAATAGTGTGCGAACGTTTCTTAAATAGCGGAATGACACCAGAACAGGTAGCAGAACGCATGGACGTGCCTATGAAATTTGTCAACGCTTGTATGCGATAATTCCCAGTTTTTATAGGTTGCCTTATCAAGAGGTATCAATATAAGCGGAAAACGCTGTATTTACAAGGTAAAACCGCATTTTACATAGCGTGTGCCATTATCACTTTGAAAAATTGAATCAGACATAAAAGGGTAGTTGATTTCAAATAAGAAATTGATTGTCTTTTTCTATGATAAAACTGCCAGCAGATAAAATCCGCTGGCAGAAATGAATATTATTTTTTACGCCATCCCGTAGTTCTGTCCGTTGTCTTCATCCTCGTCTTGTTCTTTCTTTTTGGAGAAGAACGCCACGATCACGTTGAGCAATGCGATGACCGCCATCCAAATGGTCCACTGATCAGTGAAGACCATCGGGTTCGTCATGTCTTCTGTCAAGATGAACAGGATGACTCCCGCAAGGGCAGGGAGCAGGATCAGCACTCTAGCGAAGCCCTTTTTCTTGATCTCGACTTCCTCGCTGTTGTCATCTTCCTCATGCTTCTTTCTCGTGAAATAGCCAATCAGTAAAACCACGCTGATGAGCACGGTGAGGATCGCAAGAATCAAATTCAGAAGTGCCCATTGAGCAGACAATTTGTTAGCCAAAGGCACTTGATCATCTTCCAAGCTTTCCAGCCCCTGATCGTTCTCTTCCGGCACAGCTAGAGGCACTTTATCGTCTGCCACAGCGGTCATCACAGGTGCTGCCGCTGGCACTGCCACTGGTGTGGCCGCCGGCAGGTTTTGTGTAGTTGCTACCCCATCGGTCGTACCACCTGGAACAGTCGGTGTCGTTGGACTATTTGGAATTGTTGATCCCACGGGACCTGTCGGGTCAGCCGGATCCGTTCCTGGAGTGGTCGGGTCCTTTGGGTCTGTTCCTGGCTCGGTTGGGTCCGTATCTTCCGGCACACAGATAACTTCGATGGTCTTGTCCGCATCAGCCGTTCCTCTTACCGGGTCTCCATCACCGGAAATTTCCGTAGTGTACTTCTGTCCATTGATTTCACCTGCAGATGGGATATCGCCGCTCACATCGTAAGGGCCATCCTTTTCCATATCTTTCTCTTCGGTCTTCAGCACATTCCTGTCTTGGTCCACGTACTCTATCTTAATTGTAACGGTCTTTTGTTCTGGATCAGCAGGTTCGATCCTGGTTCTTTTTTCCAACGCCTTGGCGGTAATGACCTAGCGTGGCCGTTTTACCAACCTCTAATGAAGCCACTGTCACGAAGCCATTGTAAGGTGACACGGAAATACCATCTAACACCGCAGCCTGAATTTCCAGCCCTTTTGGCAGTTGGTCAGTGATCACCACGTTCTTCGCAGCGGCATTGCCAGTGTTGGTCATCTGAATGGTGTAGGTGATGATATCGCCTACTTTAGCGGTCGCCTGATCTGCGTTTTCATGATGTTCAAATTCGGTTTGTTCTTTGTGAAACATAATATGAGCACGGTTCCACCGTTTTTCAATACTGCGGATTCTATGCTCTTGCTCCGCTCATAGGTATAGTCTAGCACTCGCTTGTCATGGTCATTAGCGGATACAGTTTTTCCAATATTTCCAGACCTTGTCTCGTCTGCTTTGATTGGTTTGCTGTTTTCATCGATCCACTTCACGGTGTAATTCGCCGTAACTGGAGTTCGTTCCCAAACCGCATAGAGTGTTTTGCTTCCGTCCATGATGATGGTGTCATCAGGTTCGTAATCGACCCTGTTAGCATCTGAACTTGTGGACCATCCTTTGAAAACATACCCGTCTCGCATAGGCCGCTGAGTGGAAATCGTGAACTTGTAAGAACCCGTTGCGCTCTTCCCTATCTGCGCAGTAGGCGCATTGTAGCCACTGCTTGCATCATAACTCAGGGTGTATGTGACTGTAGACGGTGCGGTTTTCTTAAAATAATAGACCATTGAACCGCCACTCATCCCCAGCAAGAATGAAGTTCCTGGCTGGCGTTTTCCACTGCTGTTGCCCGCTACTGAAACATAATCGATCGTCCATCCGTCATTAAGCGTGAAATACTCATTAACTTGAGGAATCCTATAAGATACGTTGTTCCAGCTTTGACCCATCTTCGTGCCAAGGTCGATCTTAACCTTGCTTCCATAAGTAGGGCCTGTTTTTATTGCTGCTTCTGGTGTTCCATACAAAGTCACTTCACTGTACCTTTGTAACTTGCTCTTGACGCATATGCTTTTGCTTGGCTTTTTATAGGTACTGTTTCAGATTCTTTGACTGCGTTTTTGTTTTTGATTGTCCTGCTTGGAAGGTTGCTCTGCTGCTACTTTCTTTGTTTGCTCCGCTGCTTCCATCTGCTTCGTTTCCTCAGTTGACGGTGCTTCCGGCTTTGTTTCCGCATCCGGTTCTGTCGCTGCTTCCGCAGTTGGTTCCGTTGCCTTTGTCTCTTGGACAACGGTCTTTTCCTCCGCTGTTTTTGACTCAGGCACGTTTCCTTCCACTTCCGCTGCGAACGCAGCCGCAGGACTAAACGCCAAAAGCAGAGCCAGAATCAGAGCGAACCCGCTCTTGCCCAAACGTTTCTTTGTTTTCATTGCTATCTTTCCTTTCTTTGCTTTTATATTCGGATGCAAAGGATCCGGCGGCCGGGCTGGCTTAGCACTTTTTACGCCTTAGCTCCCTTGCTTTGCGTCCCGCCTATTTCCAAGAGAGTCCGTCAAAGTGTACTTTGGCGGACCTTTTTATCTTTAATGTCATATACTCGTCCATAGCGCAAAAAATGTCCGAGCCTAAAAGCTAAAATCAGCTTTCAAGCCCGAACATCTGAATTCTGGCAAAATAGCGCATCAATAGATTGTTAAGCCGCTGCGTTTCAAAGCCATGCAGGTGGCAGGCTCTTAATCTGCCTGGCTAGTGAGGGTTCTTTATCGCTTTGGCATCTCAAACCCTACCAGCGCCCGGTTCAAATAATCATTGAAAGGCTTCATCCTTTTAAAGATCCCCGCAGCCTGGACGATAAAAGCCTCTGCGTCATATAGTTCCTCATCCTTTATGAAATACTCTACGTACCAGCTTTTGAACTTCAAAAATTCAGCCTGTGGATGTTCCTTGTCATAACCTTTTGGCACATTTTTCAAAGAAGTCCCTTTGACAGTGAACAGCTCCTGAAATTCCAGCGCATGTATAATGCTATCCCATTCATCAGGTGCCGCTGAAATATGATCTCGCACCATGGCCGTGGCCTCTTTGAACATGTCCGCAAACAAGCCGCCGCCTAAAAAAGACTGGCCGCCTGGCTTTATCATCAAATAATAGCCAACTGGCACAGGCAGCTTGCCTTTTGCGGAAATGTGAGCGCGAAAAGCTGGATTGTAAGGCGATTTGTCGTGACTGAACCTGGTATCCCGCACAAGCTTGAAGGTAAGATTCTTTGGCGCACATGGCAGAACGCTGCTATCAAATTTTCCAATTTCCAAGATCAGATCCTGCAGCAGTTCTTCAAAAGAAAGCTTTGCATTTTTATATGCTTCTTTGTGGGCGTGATACCACTCCCGATCGTTATGTTCCTTTAAGTCCGATAAATATTCGATCATGAACCTCAGATCCATGGCTCATCCCCTCCCTTCCGCGTTTCGGATCACAGAAAGCTGAGGGGAATCTAGAAATTCCCGCACAAAGCGCTTTGTGCGTTCCGGTGCTTCATATGGCTTACAAAAAGCAAAGTTTTGAGCGAAATCATCTGTCTCCTCCATTGCTTTTTTCACCTCTAACATGGTTTGAAGCGGGATCTCCCCAGCCTCCGTGTAATCCAGCTGCTTTGGGTTCAGCCGGTGGCTTTGGATCGCATAATTGACCCGGTCTTCGCATCTGCACTTGCCCCCGCCATATTCCCCGCAATAGATTTTCAGAAAGTCCGCCATCTTTTTGCGAACACGAGAAAGCCGCTGGCGGTAAGCCTCCGGTGTCATATCCAGAATTTCTCCTGCGATGCGGCTGTCCAGCTTGAACATGGTTCCCAGCACAAACACGCACCTGCTTTCTGCATCCAGGCATTGGAGCATCACATTGGTACAAGATAGCTTTAACTCTTCTGCCAAAAGAGATTTTTCTACATCTTGAGTCAGATCCGGCACCTCTCCAGACTTCCCGTTTTCAATGTCAGTGCCATAAAACTCAAAGCTTAACGGGCGTTGGGCGAACATATGCTTTTTGTAATTTTTCAGATGATTCACCGCAATACGGAACACCCATGTGGAAAACGCGCTCTGCTTCTGAAACGATGACAGATGGGTCATGATCTTTAGCAAGATGTCCTGGGCTGCATCTTCCGCATCTGCAAACGTCCCTAGCATCCGCAAAGAAAGATTGAACACTAGATCCTGCGCACTGAGCAGGACCGTTTCTAAAGCCTCCTTGTCTCCTGCTGTAGCTTTCTCAACGAACATCAACATTTCTTCATTTGTTTTTTGATCCATAAAATTCACCTCCTATTTTATTAGACAACGTCCCTCTGCTCTTGTGACAAAAAATGATCCAAAAATTGAAAAAAGCAGAGTATTGACACCCCGCTCTCTTTCATAAATCATCAAAGCCCCGCTTCTAGCCCATGGCCTTTTTGATCATGGCTGGGATCTTTCTGCACGCTGCTTCGGAAACGGACGCTGCCGAAACCCGCAGGCCTTTTGCCAAAGGCACAATGAACAGACCCTCTTTTTCCAGCCTTCGGCTGATTTCATCCGGATTCTCACATGGAATGGAAATGAAAAATCCCGCATCAAAGGGAACCATGTTCAAACCCACTTTTTTCGCTTCTTCCTCAAAGGCCCTACCCCTGCGGAGCAGCATTTCTCTATAACCAGCCCGCTCATCAGAAACCTTTTTCAGCAAAGCCTCATCGCTGTAGACCCTGGAAAGCACCACTTGTGCCAGTTTTGCACTGTTGGACCAAGAACCTCTTGCGGAAAATTCACAGACCCGCTTGAACTCCGCTGCGATTTCAGCTGTCTTAGCCATACAAATCATAGCTCCGCACCGAGTGCCATAAAGCGTGTAAGTTTTGGACAAACTATAAGCAATGACAGGCAGCACGTTTTCCGGCATGGTCTCCAGTTTTGGAAGGAATGACCGGTAAGTCTCTTCATCCCCCGCAAAATCGATGTATGCCGCATCCACCATCAGTACGATGCTTTCCGCCAAAGCCGCTGCTGCGGAAAGCGCATTGATGACCTGATCCCAGTCCTTGTCTGTTAGAGAATATCCAGTAGGGTTATGGGCCGGCGTGTTGAGGATGATCACCAGGCTTTTTTGAGCCGTTGCCAGTGCTTTCACCTTGCATTCAAAATCAGCACCGCAAAACCCGCCGTTTTCATCAAACATGCGGTAGGTGTCAATGCTCCGTCCCATTTCCCCGGCTATGGTATTGTATGGAGCCCAATGCCAATCTGATGTGAGGATCTTGTCCCCAGGTCGTGAATAATTGGAAATCGTATTGCGAATGGCACCAGTCCCGCCAGGCGTAGCCACCGCTTCCGCAAGGGACTTTGGCTCAAAGCTACCGAAAGCCGCTTTTTTCACAGCCTCCCGAAATGGAGACGTTCCGCCGATTGGCGCATAATCCGCAAAATCAGCAGGCGACAAATTCCGCACCGCTTCCACCACGGAAGACAGGACGATCAGCTTCCCATCATCATCCAAAAGGCTGCCAATTGTGGCGTTGATCACCTTGTCTGGGCCTTTCTCAGCGATCATAGCCTTTGCCCTGTTGCTGATCCCAAATATTTTATCCTCCAAAGGAATGTTTCTGCCATTTTGTTTCGCTAAAATATAATCAGACATTTTTTCCCACCTCTCAAAATTTTGAACGCATCCATTATAATACGAAGTTCCTTGAATTACAAGCAATTGACAGTATGAAAATTTTCAGGACTGGCGATAATAAGAAATATTGGAGGTGAAACTTATGCGAGAAGCAAAAAAGAAGAAAGACCGGACAGCTCTGGCACTTGTCCTGTGCTTTTGTGTCGTAGCGCTTACCTCAGTATTCGCAGTAAAAGCCAATTTGGATAAAATCAATACGGCGGAAAAGGATCTGGAAATATCAAAGAGCGCAAAAACGGAAACCGAGGGTACGGAAACCGCTGTGAAAACGCCGGTGATCGATAGCAAGGACACGGAGAAAAAAGCCCAGCCCAAAGAAAAGAAACAGGCAAAGCCACAGACTGCCGCAGCTGATTACATCGCGCCTGTAAAGGGCAAGATCCAAATGCGATATTCCATGGACATGCCTATTTATTCCAAGACCTTGGATCAGTATATGACCCACTCGGGCATCGATATCGCCGCGCCCCTCAGCAGAAAAGTAAAGGCCATCGCAGGGGGCACAGTCACCAAAGTGTCAGAGGACGACCGATATGGCACGACTGTGGAAGTCACCCACGGCAATGGGATCGTGTCCATCTATTCTAACCTAGCGGAGCAAGGAACCGCTGAAACAGGTGACGTGGTAAAGCAGGGGGAAGTCATTGGAGCCATAGGCGAAACCGCGCTCTTTGAAACCCTGGAAGAATCCCATCTGCATCTGGAAATGACCAGGGACGGCGCTTATGTAGATCCCACGGAATATATCAAAGGCCTGTAGTCTCTAAAGCATGAATGCCCGAGGCAGCAGCAAGCCCCGCAAAACAGAAGGTTCCCGCAAGAAAGCCCCGCAACGGCCGCTTTCTAGAACCCAAAGGAAGCAAATCCACGCCTAGGACGGATCTGCTTCCTTTTTGTATTTTATGAAACAGCTCTATTCTACCTTAAATACAATAAGTTTCTACTTTGCTCCATTTTTCAATATTCGCAAATAAATCATTTAACGAACGCTTGGGAGTTTTGCCTTCACGCATATTCTCTACTTCCTTACATGACTGCATAATAGATTCTGAAATTGTACACGGTCTTTCCAGATTCGCAGCTACACTCATTATTTGCTCCTCCTTCTCCCCCTACTTTACTTTTTCCTGTTTTCTTACACATATCATACCACCTTTTAATAATTCTGTATAGTTATTATGAATGCCCTCCAAGCAAAACGCTTTCAACTTTTTCATGGACAAGTTAGCCTTGCCCCATACAAATAAGGCACATCCCCCCATTCAACTAAAAAGTCCTGCCTTCACAGCAGGACATAATTGATGTTCTTACCAGCTTCCCGGAATCGCTCTTCATATTCTGTGGTGATTTCCTTGGCCTCATAGCCGCTGGCATGGAGATCCCTGGTCATTTCCTTGATCTCTAGGCCTTTTCTCTCGATCTCTTCTAAGGTGAAATCAAAGAGCGCATCGTTGTCTGTCTTGATGGCGATGAAGCCATCAGTCTTCAGCACCTGTTTGTATTGAACCAGCCGCTCTCCATAAGTGAGCCTACGTTTGGCGTGGCGTGCCTTTGGCCAGGGATCGCTAAAATTCAGATAGATCCCCGCTAGTTCTCTGTCCTGGAACAGATCTCGGATGTCCTTGACAAACACGCATACGAATCGTATATTGCCAATCTGCGCTTGTTCTGTTTTTTCCAGGGCTCGCAGCAGCACACTGTCCTGCCCCTCGATCCCAATGTATCCAGCATCGCCTTTTGCCAGTGCGCATCCAGTCAGGAATTTCCCCTTACCGCAGCCCAGCTCCAGGTATAATTCCCCTTGCTCCGAAAAAAGCTCCTTCCAGCTTCCCTTCTGGGCAAAAGGATCATCGACCATCAAATGGCTGAGGGCCGCAATCCGTTCTTCCATGTTTTTTGCTTTCCTCTGTCTCACAATCGTTTGCCTCAATTCCTCTCCAAAACACCTGGCGCGATGTCTTGCGTCCTCACAAGCATCGTCTAACAACGATTCACATCCTTGCTCCAACTCATAATAAGATCCGCTCCGCAATGATCGCTGCCACAAATGCAACCAATAACAGCCCTGCTGCGAAATCCCGCTTTTCCAGCTTCATGGCGTTCATCCTGGTTCTATGCCGCCCGCCTCGGTAGCACCTGGCCTCCATAGCCATGGCTAGCTCCTGCGCAATACGAAAGGCACTGATGAATAACGGCACTAAAATCGGGATCAGGCTCTTTGCCCGTCGCAGGATATTGCCACTCTCAAAATCCGCGCCCCTGGCCTGCTGGGCTTTCATGATCTTATCCGTCTCTTCCAGCAGCGTGGGGATGAACCGCAGGGCGATGGTCATCATCATAGCCAGCTCATGAGCCGGCACCCCTACCTTCCGCAGAGGCGAAAGCAGCGATTCAATGCCGTCCGTCAGTCTAATGGGCCTGGTGGTCAGAGTCAAAAGAGAAGAACCTAGCAGCAACAAAATCAGCCTGGCTGCCATGAAAAAGGCCGTGTACAGTCCCTCCTCCGTTATGGTCAAAATCCAAAAACTCCAAATGACCTTTCCTGGTATCATAAACAGATTTAGCACAAAGGTGAACAGGATGATAATAAAAATCGGCTTCAATCCTTTGAGAATAAATTTGAGAGGCACCCGGGAAATCCCGATCACCCCAAATAGCGCTGCCACAGCAATCAAAAATCCCCAAAAATCCCCTACAATAAAAAGGGCAACAATGTACGCCAATGTTCCCACTATTTTTATCCGGGGATCCAATCTGTGAATCCAAGATTCACCTGGAAAATATTGCCCCAGTGTAATGTCTCGTATCATATCCGCAAATCCCTATCCCTCTTTAAAAATCCATATAATGCTTCCTCAGCGTCCTCCACGGTCAAAAAACTCCCTTGGAAGGGCAGCCCCTGCTTCTTTGCCATGTTCATCAGCCTGGCAGGCTCCGGCAATGCTAGACCTATGGAATCCAAGGCTTCTTCCTGAGAAAAGATCTCCTCTGGCCTTCCCTGCATGACCAATCTCCCGCTATCCATGACCAGCACCCAGTCAGCCAACCGTGCGATATCATCCATGTTGTGAGAGACCAGGAAGGTGATGTTTTTTTCGTGCACATGGACCTTGCGGATCATGTCTAGCACATCCTGATGCGCTTTTGGATCCAGCCCTGCCGTAGGCTCGTCTAGGATCAGCACCTCTGGTTTCATGGCAATGACTCCAGCAATCGCCACTCTCCGCTTTTGCCCGCCAGACAATTCAAATGGCGAATGACCCCGGATCTCTTCATAATCCAGGCCAACCAACTGGATGGCTTCTTTAACCCGGTTTTGGATCTCTGATTCATCCAGCTCTAAATTGGCTGGACCAAAGGCCACGTCCTTTTCCACAGTTTCCTCAAAAAGCTGGTATTCAGGATATTGAAACACCAGCCCGATCCTGCGCCGGATGTCCCGCATCACCACCCCCGGCTGGGTAATGTCCACGCCGCCCACTACAATGCTGCCAGACTTTGGCTTCAAAAGGCCGTTGAGATGCTGAACCAGAGTAGACTTGCCCGAACCCGTATGGCCAATAATCCCTACAAACTGACCGTCTCTCGCTGTAAACGTCACGTTTTCCAAAGCCAAAGACTGATGCGGCATGCCTTCGCTATAAATATGCGTTAAGTTGTTTACTTGTATTGACATAAAAATTCAACCATTTCTTCCATATTCATGATGGTATCTGGAACCGAGAGTCCCCGATCCCTCAGCCTGTATCCTAATTCCACGGTCAACGGCACATCCAGATTCATATCCCGAATTGCTTCTGCCTGCCGAAACACTTCCTGCGGCGTTCCATCCAGAGCGATCTCTCCCTGATCCATGATCACGATCCGGTCCGCCTGGGCCGCTTCTTCCATAAAGTGGGTGATCAGGAGAACTGTGATGCCATCTTCGTGAAGTTCTTTGATGATCCCCATCACCTCTGATCGCCCTTTGGGATCCAGCATGGCGGTGGGCTCGTCAAAGACAATGCATTCCGGCCGCATGGCAATGGCTCCTGCGATGGCGATTCGCTGCTTTTGTCCGCCGGAAAGAAGGTGCGGCGCTTTTTTTCGGTACTGCCACATGTTGACCGCTTTTAAAGAGCTGTCTACTCTCGTCCGGATCTCCTTTGACTCCACGCCTAGGTTTTCCGGTCCAAAGGCCACATCGTCTTCTACAATGGAAGACACGATCTGATTGTCCGGGTTCTGAAACACCATGGCCGCGCTTTGCCGCACGTCCCACACATTTTCTTCCTGACGAGTGTCATAGCCGTTCACGTAAACGGCTCCCCTGCTGGGAAGAAGCAGCGCATTGATATTTTTTGCCAGCGTGGATTTTCCAGAACCGTTCCTACCGATGACAGCCGTAAAGCTGCCTTTCTCCACTTTCAAGGAAACTCCCTTGATCGCACTCACTGGCTCTTGGTTTTCATCCCTTGTATATTCAAAGACGAGATCCTGAATATCGATCATTTCTGCCATGAATTTTTTACTCTCTTTCTGTCTTGCCTTTTTCATAATATTGGATCAAATATTTGCTCAAAGCTTCTGCGGAAAGCTGTCCTGGGGCCGATTCCCTGCTTCCTGCCGCAAAGGTGATAACTGATCCGAATTCTCCGCCGCAGATCCTGGTCCCCGCACCTAACGCTCCCATAGAAATAGCGATAAAAGGGATCTCTCCATATTGATTCCGCATCAGGCCCGCCACCTCCAAAAGATTAAACACATCGTCCTCTGTCTTTGGCATAACTGCCAGCTTCATTAAATCTGGCCCTAGCTCCTGCATGACGAAAAACCTGGTCAGCAGTTCTTCCAGCTCTGGCGTTCCTTGAAAATCGTGATTAGACAGCAGGACTCTTGTCCCATTTTCATGAGCGATTTTTATGAAATTCCGCACCTGCTGCTCGTTTACCGCACCTGGCCGTTCAAACGCCTGGAGGTCGATGAAATCTGCGATTTTGCTCTGGGCGATCTCTTGATTCAGCTGATAGTAATCGTTCCTTGTGAGCTGGACCTGTCCCCCTTCTGCTGCGGTCCTCACAGTGAAAATGATGGGCATGTCCAGTTCTGTCCGCAGACGGCTTAACGTCTGTTTCAGGCTTTCTGCCTTTTCCCCGGCAACAGCTGTCTTGTCCTGCGCTGCCAGCATGTAATCCGCCCGCCACTCCACCAGCTGGCAGGGCAGCTTCTTTACCTGTCGGGCTTCTTCCAACAAATCTTCCTGGCTTTCTCCTGTCAGGGGAACACAGATCTTTGGCAATCCTTCTCCTAATGTCAAATCTCCTATTGTGAGTGTTTTCATAGTGTTTCCTCGTTTTCTCATTCAAAGCTTCATCATTCCTTAGTTTAGTATAATTTTCAAGGTTCGTCAAGATAACATACTAAAACCGACGCAGAAAAGCCATCTGCGCCGGTTTTTGAAAACATATCAGTTTCTTGCTCTCAGATTTTCCTTTATTTCAGACGAGGGAAGAGTTCATCAAAGGATTTTTCCCCATCGCTGACCATGACAACATCTCTTGCGGTTCCTCTCTTCACATTGATCCACCTTACGATCATCGGAACCACGACTGCCGCCAAGGCAATGCAGAATACCAGCTGATCTTCAATAACCAACATCACCAGTGCTATGATCTGCACGCATGCGCCTGCCAGCGGTAGCCAGCCCAGCTTGTCGCTGACTTTTGCCTTCAGACAGTTTTTTGGATTGTATCCTCTTTCTTTAAGCTTCTTTCTCATCACTACCTGTGACAGACAGATACCGATCCAGGCCAAGGTCCCTGTGAACCCAGAAATGGAAAGCAGGCTTCCGTACAGCGTTTCCAGCGCGCCTGTCAGCTCAGATATGAGACCTAGCATGAGAACCACCCACATGCAGGCTAGTGTGAACCATACGCAGTTTCTTGGATTTCCGTTGGCAGTGATCTTTGTCAGGAACTTTGGTGCCAGACCTTCACACGCCAGACCATACATTGCCCGAACCGTTCCGTAGAAGCCGGTGTTCGCACAAGAGAACGCCGCTACGATTACCACCGCTGACATAACAGTTCCAAAGAAGCCCATGTCATAGCGTCCCATGATATCTGCGAATACTGGATTTTCATCATTTGCCAGATCCCAAGGGTAAATCAGCACAACCAGCAGGATCGGGATCATGTATAGACCGATCAGTCTCCAGGTCACGCTCTTGCATGCCTTTGGAACAGAGTGTTCTGGATCCTGGGATTCTGCCGCTGCCAAGCCAACGATCTCAGTACCCTGGCAAGTTACCAGAACAAGCGTCATCTGTGTAAATACGATGAGTGCGCCTTTCGGGAACAGAGAATTCATCAAGTTGTCGCCGCCAAAGTTGATGGAACCGCCCAGGAAGTGATCGCTTCCCCACAGGCCGACCCAGATTCCAAAGGCCAGGATCGCAAATAAAATGATAACAATTACTTTTGTGATAGCCAGCCCTGATTCGATCTTAGCGAACACATTGACTGCGCTCAGATTGATGACCGTGATGGCTGCCATCGCTCCGATGGCTGTGGCTATGTAGAAGGTGGTACTAGTGGAACCTGTGATATACATCAGCACCGTGGCCATGGCTACAGCTTCGGATGGAACATAAGCCACCCAGTTGCACCAGAACGCCCAGCCCATTCCAATGGACCACTGAGGCCCCAAGAATTCTTTGGTATACGAGACAAATGAGCCTTTTCTCGGCACATTTACCAGCAGTTCCGCATAAGATACCATAACTGCGTAAATAATAACGCCTACGATGGCAAACGCAAATAATACCGCGGGTCCCATGGTTTGAATGGTCAAGCCCAGGCCCAGGAAGTAACAGGAGCCGATAACGCCGCCGAGACCGATGAATGTCACCTGCCAGCTTTTGATCCCACGTTGGAGTTCATTGTTTTCATTGCCGGCATCTTTTTTGTCTTTGAGTTCTTGTGTCATACCTTTTCTTCCTCCTTAAGAAAATATAAAATAATTAAAATAAAAAAACCAACACAAAAAACTTTGCATTGGTTTTAATAAACGAACAAAAATCTGTTTTTTTATCAACCTTTCCAACGGAATATCAGTTTATTCAAATCTCTCTTGATGTCAATGACGATTTCAGCCACTTCTACATGAATGTTTAAGCGGTCTGCGATCAGTCGCTCTATTTCCCCATTTTTGATGGAGAAAAATAATTGTCTGTTTTGTTCTATTATAACAATATTCTGATAACTGTCAAGTAAAACTTTTTCTAATTGCGTTAAAATTCCGATGGCAGTCACCTCGAGACCAGTGCCTGAAATCAAGACTTTTACATCCAGCGGGCCTTTTCCAGTGGATGCTTTCATGAAAGCCGAAAAATCTTTTTTGATCCCAGCTTCCAATTCTTTTTTGCGGGAAAGGATATCCTCTGGCAGCGCGGCGGCTTTGTGGATATCGTTTTTCACGATCTCTTCCGCAAGCTGCGTTAGAGCTTCCAATAAAGACGGAATCTCAATGGGCTTTACTACGTATTTCGCGATCCCAGCATCCACTGCGTTGAGAATGACAGAAGTATCACTGACAGCCGTAGTGACGATCACTTGAGGTCTGCCTCCCCTCTGCCGGATGCTTCGGATCATTTCCACGCCTCCCATATTAGGCATAAATAGATCCGCTACAATGATATGGGGCTTGTGCGCTTCATAAAGTTCCAGCCCCTCTCTGCCATCCCTGGCAGTAAAGAGCCGGCCTACCCGCCGCTTTAGGATAGCTGCCAGCGCGTCCCTGGCATTGTCATCGTCTTCCACATAAAGGACTTTTATGGTGCTGAGGGGTTTCACTTCATTCATGATCGTTTTCCTCCGATGGTATTTCTATCACACAGCGCACGCCTTTCTCCCAGTTATCCAAATAAATGAAACCGCGCATACGCTGCTCTACAATGAGTCTGGAGATATAAAGCCCCAGCCCTGTCCCTTCGCCCGGCGGTTTTGTGGTGTAATACCGATCAAAAGCCTGCCGCAGCTGACTTTCTTCCAGCTGCCTTCCTTCATTGGATACTTCCAGGCAGGTCATTTTGCGGTCGCCTTTTTCTCTGATACAAGCCGAAACAGCGATGTTCCGCTCCGCGGACGGACTGTCCAGTATCGCGTCTCTGGCATTGTTGAAAATATTAAACAACACATGGGAAAACTCATTGGCGTTTCCATATGCATGGCAAGGTTCCGTCAGGTCTAATTTCACAGTGATCGCATTGCTGCTGAGGCTCTCCTCCATGAGGGAAAGGGCTGTTTTGACGCACCGTTTCACTTCAAAGGCAGATTCCTCCGCGGGCGGCTTTAAAAATTCAGTAAAATCCGTGATCGTTCTCGCCATGGTCCTGGTGATGGTTTCGATCTTATCCGCGGCCGCGGTCAGGGCCTCCTTGTCAAGGGCTTGGTAGTCGTATGCGTCCAGCAGGTTTCCGATGATCAGATGGATGCTGTTAAGGGGCTGTTTCCACTGATGGGTGATGTTAGCCATCATCTCCCCCACTTTCGCCTGCCTGGCCTGATAGATCAGCAGCACGTCCTTTTCCGAATTTTCCTGTTCCAATCGCGCCTGGCGTTCCTCAATGGGTTTGGAAAACACCCGGGAAAACCAATTGGCCAAGAGGATGATCACCACCAAGGCAATGAGGAAGAGAATGAAAAACACGGTCCTCAATTTGCTGATGGTTTTGAACACGATATCCCTTGGCTGAACCGTTCCCAGGATCCATCCGTTGGATAAAGACGTAAATGCTATGATCATCCGCTCCTCATTTCCTAAGAATTCCGCTACGCCTCCTTTTGCGGAAACATGCTTTAACGCTTCTTTGTCAGCGGGCGCTATGATGGGATTCATGTTTTCATCCAGCAAAAAAGCGTAACCGCGGGGATAAAGCTTTAAGGATTTTACCAGATCCAGTGTCGTTTCTGTGGTAATGTCAGCTCCGGCTACGCCTACAAAATTCCCGTCGATATTGATGGATTTGGAATAGGTGATTACATCGACCTTCACGTCTCTATCATGGTAAGGCCCTGTCCAGGCTCCTGCCCCCACTTCCCGCGGTTTGAAGAAATAGGCCATGTCTTCATCATAGGGCAAAGTGAAATCCCTCCCATTTGCCCCAAAATCAGCTCTTACAGGCGTGATTTTCCGCTCTGTGCGGGCATACCACACTTCATCGTTTTGGCCCGTGTAATCGGGATTATAGGTCACATAAAGGCCATATGCCAGCTGATTCGCAGAAAGGTTGTTTCTGATGATATCTTTTAATCCTTGATTGTAATCCTCTACATAACCCTTCTCGCGGTCCATATCATGGGTATCAAATGTCGCACGCACCGTGCCAGTCAGAGAGTCCACCAACCCCTGGATATGGCTAAAACGCGTACTCAGCTCCCCTGCCTGGTCTTCTGTTGCCGCAAGGATATGGTTTCTGCTCTCCTCTTCCAGCAAAGCGGAACTCTGATAAAGGGTCGTGGCTCCCAAAAACATGACGGTTGCTAAAAATGTGAGGATAATGATAAAAATCAATTCTCGTGTAATGTTTTTCATGCTCCTATTATAACAGAATCTGCCATAAAAAAATAGACGCGGAGACAATTTGTTGTAATAACGCAACAAATTGCCTTCGCATTAAAGACGGGATATTCTTGTACAAAAAGGGCAGACCAATTGGCCTGCCCTTAAAACATTCGATTGAAATTAGCCGAGAATCTCGGAAACGACTCCGGACCCAACCGTCCTGCCGCCTTCTCTGATGGCGAATCTCAGTCCTTCTTCGATGGCGATCGGCGTGATCAGTTCGATGCTCATGGTGATGTTGTCCCCAGGCATGCACATTTCAGTGCCTTCCGGCAGCTGCAGGTCGCCCGTCACGTCAGTCGTTCTGAAATAGAACTGCGGTCTGTATCCGTTGAAGAACGGCGTGTGTCTTCCGCCTTCTTCCTTTTTCAGCACGTACACTTCGCCCTTGAACTTCGTGTGCGGGTTGATGGTTCCAGGAGCCGCCAGCACCTGTCCTCTTTCGATTTCCGTTCTCTGCACGCCTCTCAGCAGCGCTCCGATGTTGTCTCCGGTCTGCGCTTCGTCCAGCAGCTTCCTGAACATTTCGATTCCAGTCACGACCACTTTTCTTCTTTCTTCCGTCAGACCGATGATTTCCACTTCTTCGCCTGTCTTCAGCGTTCCTCTTTCCACTCTTCCCGTGGCCACGGTTCCCCGCCCCGTGATGGAGAACACGTCTTCCACTGGCATGATGAACGGTTTGTCGTTGTCTCTTTCCGGTTCCGGAATGTAGCTGTCAACCGCTTCGAACAGTTCCACGATCTTGTCGCCCCATTCACTGGAAGGATCTTCTAACGCGCCCAGCGCGGATCCTCTGATGATCGGCGTGTCGTCTCCTGGGAATTCGTATTCGTCCAGCAGTTCCCTGACTTCCATTTCCACCAGGTCCAGCAGTTCCTCGTCGTCCACCATGTCGCA
>QXXF01000032.1 GCA_009911365.1 Clostridiales bacterium | reverse complement strand
AACCTGCTTTTCTGTTTTGAGCAGAAAAATGGAGCGTTGCTCCATAGATGATCACTCATCTATTTTGCGACGCCCCCCCTTTTCAACTATGAGGTTGATTTCGCAAGTGTTTTTTCCAGCATTTGCGGATAGCACCCCAAATGCCTAATAACAGGAGCGGACGCAGTGTTTACTGTTCTTTGCAAGCTGCCAGCCAAATGGCGGAATCTGCGTCGCTTGGCATCCGCCAGTCACCGCGGGGCGACAAGCTGACAGAACCGACCTTTGGACCGTCAGGCACACAGCTACGTTTAAATTGCTGGGCGAAGAAGCGGCGGTAAAAGACATTCATCCACTTTTTGATAAAGTCCTGATCGTACTCTCCAGCAAATGCCTGCTCTGCTAAAAATAGCAGTTTCTCCGGTGCCACGCCGCTGCGGACCGTATGATAGATAAAGAAATCGTGCAGAATATAAGGCCCTACGCTTTCTTCCGTTTTCTGTGCGATATCCCCATTTGGATCAGGCGGCAGCAGTTCCGGTGAAATCGGCGTATCTAAAATATCCTGCAGAGTCTTTTTCAGCAAAGCGTTATCAGAGCTAAATGCGGGATCTGCGTCAGGGCCGCTCAGCTTGTGCTCCATGACCCACTTCACCACATAGCGCACCAGCGTTTTCGGCACGCTAGCGTTCACGCCGTACATAGACATATGATCGCCGTTATACGTGCACCAACCCAAGGCCATTTCTGACAAGTCACCGGTGCCCACCACAAGGCCGCCTTCCTGATTGGCAGCGTCCATTAGGATCTGTGTCCGCTCCCGGGCCTGAGAATTTTCATAAGTCACGTCATGGACAGAGGCATTGTGACCAATATCCGCAAAATGCTGATTAACTGCGTCTTTGATGGAAATTTCTCGCACATCCGCACCTAGCAGCCTCATGATGGTCAGAGCATTGTTGTATGTTTTTCCTGTAGTTCCAAAGCCAGGCATGGTAATCGCCACAATATCGCTGGCCGGTAGTCCCAGCAGCTGGTGGGTCTGAGCTGTCACTAACAGAGCCAGCGTGGAATCCAAGCCGCCGGAGATACCGACCACCGACTTTTTAGAATGAGAATGCTGGATCCGCTTGGCGAGCCCTGCGGATTGCAGGTTAAAGATTTCTCCACACCGAGCGTTGATCTGGTCTTCCTTTTCAGGAACAAAAGGATTTTTCCCATAATGACGATAAAGCCGCTGGTCAGCAGTCACCAGTCTGACTCTCTCCAGCCGGACGGTTTGAATTTGATCGCGCTTTGAAAAAACAGAAGCGCACTGACTGAAATCCGGACTCTGCGACCGATCAAAACGGATGCGCTGAATATCGATTTCACTGTAATACACGGTGCTTTCCCGAGTAAATCGCTGGCTTTCTTTTAGCGTGACGCCATTCTCAGCGATCACGCTGTGGCCGCTGAACACCACATCCGTAGTGGATTCGGAAACTCCCGAAGACGTGTAGACATAACCGCCTCGGCATTTGGCGCTTTCTACAGTCACCAGGCTCCTGCGGTAATCAGCCTTTCCCACCGTATCATTGCTGGCCGAAGGATTAAAGATGATCTGAGCACCATTGAGAGCCAATTGAGAGCCGGAAGAAATCGGCATCCACAGATCTTCACAGACCTCTGCGCCCACAGAAAGCTCGGCTGTTTCATCTGTAAAAATCAAATGTCCGAAAGGAATCTCTCGTTCAAAGAGACAAACACTTTTCCGGCTGTGGGAGAGCTCCAGGCCACTGGCGAACCAGCGAGATTCACAGTGTTCCCGGGAACTAGGCAAAAACAGCTTTGGCACGATGCCTTTGATTTCCCCGGATTGTATGAAAACAGCGCAGTTGTACAGACTGTTTTCTATGCGCAGGTAGCATCCTAGGATCACGACCACCCGAAGCTTCGCGGTTTCCGCAACAATCCTGGAAAGACCCGCAAGCTGGCTATGGTACAAATGCTCCTGGTAAAACAAATCGCCGCAAGTATAACCTGTGATGGCGAGCTCCGGAAACAAGAGAAAGCCTGCCTGCTGCTGCTCCGCATCATGGATGAGACGGATGATCCGTTCTGTATTATATTGTGTATTCGCGACTTTCAGGTCAGGCACTGCTGCGCCGACCCGGACTAATCCTAAATTTTTCATCAGTAAGTATCTCCTTCAATGATATAGGCGACCAAATATAAATGGCCAAATGGCATGATTCTTGATTCGTATTTCATTATATACTATTTTGAAAAAATTAAAAAGAGCCAGTTTACGGCCGCAGAGCAAAAGCGGGAATTGCGGCCGATGCGGGAAATCGATAAAACTGTCTGACCCTTCAGGCGAATTGACTCGATCATGGTTTCGTGTTAAGATGAAACATACATTGAATTGAAAACTAGGAAGGAATCACGGTTTTATGAAAGAGTTTTATATATCAGGCCTTAAAACAGGCCAGGAAGTGATCGATTTTTTCATGGTAAAATCCATTGCCGTAAAGATGGGATCCAATAAAAGGCAGTACCTGGATCTGCTGTTAGGGGATAAGACCGGCGAAATCACTGCGAAAAAGTGGGACGTGGCGGACGAAGAGCTGCCAGGCTATTCGAAGATCGGGGAGGGAGACATCCTGAAAATCAAGGCCTTGGTGACAGAATGGAACGGCATGAAGCAGTTCCGCGTCATGCGGGTGCGCAGGCAGTCGGGAAATGATCCGGTGGAAATTGGAGATTTTATCAAAGCGGCTCCAGAAAAACCGGAAGACATGTATGTCTATATCCTAGAAAAAGCGGAGAGCCTCGCGGACGAAGATCTGCGGAAATTGTGCGTCCGGGTCCTGACAGAGCAAAAGGAAAAGTTGATGTATTATCCGGCTGCGCAAAAAAATCATCATGCGGAGCTAGCCGGCCTGCTGTACCACATCAAACGGATGCTGATGAACGGAGAGCAAATGTGCCAGATTTATACCAATCTGAACAAAGACCTGGTTCTTGCTGGCGTGATCCTTCATGACATGGAAAAAATCAATGAAATCGAATCCAACCAGCAGGGGATCTCATCAGGATATTCCTTTGAAGGGCAGATGCTGGGACATCTGATCCAAGGGATCAAAATGGTGGACCGCCTTGCGGAAGAGTTGGGATTTCCCAAGGAAAAGGCCATCATGCTGGAGCACATGATTCTGTCCCATCATTACGAACCGGAATTCGGAAGCCCTAAAAAGCCCTTATTTCCGGAAGCAGAGATTCTCCATTATCTGGACATCATCGACGCTAGGATGTTTGACATGGAAGACGCATTGGAAAAAACAGAGCCAGGCGGCTACAGCGACCGGATCTGGACCCTGGATAACCGCAGGCTCTACAAGCCAAAGGGAAAAGACGCAGAGGACAAGGAAGCGAATCATACGAACCAGGAAGAAGACGGAGGGGAAGCATGATTAAACTGCCAAAGGAAGTGAGTCAGGCACTGAAGGCCTTGGAAACCGCAGGGTTCGAAGGATATGCCGCCGGAGCCTGCGTCCGGGAATGCCTCATGGGAAATGAGCCTTTAGATTGGGACATTATCACACCTGCTCCGCTGGAATCCTTGAAAGAAATTTTTCCAAAGGCTGATATCTTCAGCAAAACGGGAAGCGTTCTTCGGATCGACAAGACAAAGGATGGAGATGAAGAAGGGATCATTTTAGATATTTCCTCCTATAGAAAGCCAGGACCCGATGGGAAGGCTCAATTCTGCGGATCCGTGGAAGAAGACCTGGGGGGACGGGATTTCACCATCAACGCTATCGCGGATCATCCTTCTGTATCCCTGAAAGACCCATGGCAAGGCCGGGAAGACATCAAGAAAAAGATGGTGCGGACCATTTCCGACCCAAAGGAAGCCTTTGAGAAGGAACCTGCGTTAATGCTGAAGGCCATTCTTTTGGCCGCAGAGCTGGATTTCGACTTGCCGAAAACAGCCCATGAGGCCATGATGGAAAAAGCCGGCCTGCTGGAGAACATACCCGTATCTCAGCGCCGGGAACTGCTTTCAGACATCATCACTGCGGAACATGCGGGAAAGGGGCTGCGGATGCTGGCAGCTTCGAATTTGATGCCAGGGCTGGTGGGCGATGCGGCTTTGGACATGACTCGCCGCCAGCGGGAGCTGTTTGGTGAGCTTGCAGAGGGCATTGACCAATTGAAGTTGGTGGCCGAACGAAGGCTGGGGCTGTTATACCTTTGTTTTGAAAAGAAGGGACCCCAGGCCATCGAGTTTTTGGACTATGATGACAAGACTCGTCAGCATCTGATGGATGCAATGACAGAACTGACAAAGATTTTCTTTATCCGAGACAAAGAGGAGTTGAAAGCCTACATTTATAAAATCGGGATGGAACGGTACAACTATGTCCACAACCTGGCGAAAGCCCAAAGGATCGTTTATCCCGCAGGCAACGTGAAAGTGGAAAACAGGCATTATTTGATGGAAGAGATCATAGCTGGAAAAGAGCCTATTTTCATAGAAGACCTGGCTGTTGACGCACAGGACATTTTGGACGAAGGGATCACTGACAGCCAGGAGCGGGCGGCGTATTTGCTGGAACTGCTGCCTGCCGTGGTCCATCAAAAGCCACAGCTCAACAAAAAAAAGGAGCTGCTTAAGTATGCCCGCAGGTTCAACAAGAGCAAACTGAGTGCGGCGTTTCGGGGAGTGAAGTGGCTCAGATGATGGAGGAAAAACAGGGCACAATCGCAGAAATCATCTTTCACAATCAGGAAAACGCATACACCATCGCTGTCTTTGAAACCGAAGAAGAGCAGTTCACTGCGGTAGGGAACCTGCCAGCATGCAGAAAGGGCAGCGCATATATCATCCAAGGGCAATGGAAAAATCATCCTACTTATGGGGAACAGTTCGCTTTCAGCAGTTTTGAAGAGATCATGCCTTCCTCTGAAGCAGGGATCGAAGAATTTCTGGCTTCCGGGGTGTTAAAGGGCATTGGAAGAAAAACAGCAGCTGCGATTGTTGCCAAATTCGGCAGTGAGACATTTGATATCATTGAAAAAGAGCCGCAGCGGCTGACGGAAATTTCCGGGATTGGCGCAAAAAAAGCCGAGGCTGTGTCAGAGGCCTTCCGCAGTCACAGAGAATTCGCAGAAATCACACTGTATCTTCAACAGTTCGGCATCAATGCGGATTATGCTATGAAACTATACAAGGTTTACGGCAGAGATACCATCGGGGCAGTGGAAGAAAACCCTTATCGCTTGGCAGAGGATGTCTACGGGATCGGTTTTAAAAAAGCTGACAAAATCGCGCAAAAAATAGGCATTGCCAAGGATGATGAACATCGGCTGAAAAGCGGCCTAAAATTCACTTTGTGGTATTTCGCAGGCGAGGGCAATACCTTCCTGCCTCAAAAGGTTTTGTGTGAAAAAGCCGGGGCTTTGTTGGAAGTAGAACAAGAGAAACTAAATGACTGTTTGGTGGAAATGGCGTTCCAAGGAGACGTACATATTGAAAACCTGGAAAACCGCAGCGTGGTGTTTCTCATGCCTTATTACATGGCGGAGCAAAACGTGTGTAAATGTCTGGCAGCCATTAACAATGCGGCGCTGAGACCCATTGGTTCTGATGTGGACAGCCTGATTTCCGTAGCAGAGCAGGAAAGCGGCATCGCGCTTTCAGACAATCAGAAATATGCGGTAAAGGCTTCCCTAAAAGAAGGGATCTCCGTGATTACCGGTGGGCCGGGAACCGGAAAAACCACCATTATCAATGCGATCATCGGCATTTTGCGCCATAGCGGCCTCAAGACAGCCATCGCTGCGCCTACGGGCAGAGCGGCCAAGCGAATCACAGAGACTTCTGGCTACGAGGCTTCTACCATCCATCGTTTGTTGGAATATTATTATTCTGAAGGCGATGATGCGATGCGCTTTGGAAAGACTGCGGAAGATCCGCTGGATCAGGACGCAGTCATCATTGACGAGGCCTCTATGATCGATCTGCTACTGATGGATGGCTTGGTGAGCGCCATTCGTCCAGGGACGAGGCTGATCTTAGTGGGTGATGCGGATCAGCTGCCTTCTGTTGGTGCGGGAAACGTGCTGCGGGACATTATCAACAGTGAATACGCCTACTGCGTAAAGCTGACGGAAATTTTTCGGCAGGCCAAAGAAAGCCTGATCGTGGTCAATGCCCACAGAATCAACCAGGGAGAATATCCGGAGTGCAATGAAAAGGGCAAGGATTTTTTCATGATGCGTCAGAAGACGGAAAAGGAAATGCTGGTATTGATCCAGGACCTCTGCGTGCGCAGGCTGCCGGCTTATTACACGGATGTGGTGCCAATGCGGGATATCCAGGTGCTGACTCCAGTGCGCAAAGGGCTGCTGGGAAGCATCAACTTGAACCGAGAACTCCAGGAAGCGTTGAATCCTGCTGGCTCGGAGCTGGAAGAGCGGCAGTTTGGTGACCGAATCTTTCGAGAACACGACAAAGTAATGCAGATCCGCAACAACTACGAATTGAAATGGCGCAATCAAGAGGATTTCACAGAAGGAGAAGGAATCTTCAATGGGGACGTAGGCTTCATCCATCGGATAGACCGAGAATTCAACGAAGTCACCGTTATTTTCGATGAATGCAAATATGTGACTTATGATTTTAACCAGATGGATGAATTGGAGCATGCTTATGCCATTACGGTCCACAAGAGTCAGGGTAGTGAATTTCCTATTGTCATCATGCCCATGACTTGGTTTCCGCCAGTGCTGGCCACTAGGAATTTGCTCTATACAGGGGTGACTAGGGGAAAAGAGGCCGTGGTTCTGGTAGGGTCGGAAAACAAAATGCATGGCATGGTGGATAACAATCGGATCACCGAGCGGTATTCCGGACTGCGGCCCCGCCTGAGTAAGCTGCTGAACATCTGATTGCAAGAGAAAGGGGGAGCCCATGGGTATTTTGGAAAAAGGGTTGGAAGCATTATTCCCGTCTAATATTTATTGCGTTTCCTGCGGAAGCATCATTGACCACACCAGGGATTACGCTTTGTGCGACGCATGCATGGAAAAATTTCATTGGCTGGGGCGCAAGACCTGCGAGAAATGTGGAAAACTGCTCCAGGAGGATCACCGTCATTCTCTTTGCTATGACTGCATGCGGCACGATCACCAGTTTGACAAAGGATACACCTGTGTCCAGTACAGCCTTTATGAAAGAGGCGTGCTGATGGATTATAAATATAAAGGCCGGTCCTATATCGGCAGGAAACTGGGGGACATCCTCTGCGACCGGATGGCCCTGACCAATGAGACGTTTGATCTGATTGTCCCAGTGCCCCTGCACCGAAAAAAGCTGGTGCGGCGAGGTTACAATCAGGCGGAGATCATGGCCCGGCAGTTGGCCTCTCGCTGGGGCGTTCCCTGTGGATCAAACGTGCTGGAGCGAACACGGGAGACCCGGCCCATGAAAGGCCTGGGAGCCTTTGAGCGATACGAAAACTTGAGAGACTCGTTCGCGGTTTCTCGAAAAAATCAATACCAACTGCGGGGAAAGCGTCTGCTGCTGGTAGATGATATTTATACGACAGGAAGCACCATGGACGCTTGCTGTGTTCCATTGAGGCAGGCGGGCTCCGCGAGAATTTGCTGCCTGACCTTCGCCTGCGGAGCCAACGTGCCGCCAAAGGAGCAGTGAATCACAAGAAAAAAGCATAGAGCAGTCTTTGCCAGTTGCTCGGGTCTGTGGTTGAAAGGCCAGGCCAGCTACGGGCAAAAGGTCCCACGTAAGCTGATCCGCGAGGCGGCAGTGATCATGGCGTAGTTTAGAAGTAAGTCCTCTGATAAAATCAGGTAAAGGCAGGTGTGGGGGCAAAGACCAGGTCAGCCGAGCTGCTGGCAAAGACTGCTGAAACATAGGTGGTGAGGGATACTGCAGATAACAGCAGGGCGCAAAGCGAATTTCCCTGATCATAGGAAAATGAAAGAAATAGATTGAATCGTAGATATCATTGTACTTTATAGGAAATCCATGGTATAATGAAGCAATACCAAAACAAGATAACGGCACCGCCGGATTACAGCAAGGAGGTTACGGGTATGAAAATTGTTATTAATAGCAGGAACTATAATGCCAGTGAAAAACTGAAGGAAACCATCGAAAAGAAATTCACGAAGCTGGATAAATACTTTTCCAATGAAATCACAGCGAATGTTATGACCATGAAGGAGAAGGGAAAATATAAGGTCGAGGCCACCATCAACACGAAGGGAACGATTTTCCGCGCCGAGGTTTTGACAAACGACCCTTATGATGGAGTTGACCGGGTAGTGGAAAAGTTGTCTAGACAGATGTCCAAATTCAAGACAAAGCTCCAGAGAAAGTACAAAGACCATAAGGATTTTGCGTTCACCGAACTGCCTGAAATCGAAGAAGAGCAGGAAGAGATTCAGGTTGTGAAGAGGAAAAAGTTTGACCTGGTGCCTATGACCGTGGACGAAGCGGTGGTGCAGATGGAACTGCTGGAACATAATTTCTTTGTGTTCCTCAATATGGAAACAGACAGCGTAGGCGTTGTGTACAAGAGAAACGACAAGGACTACGGACTTTTGGAAACTGCGTATTAAAAACAGGACAGTAGGCCTGGTGCAGGGACAATTGACGAAACGAGTCAAACGAGCAAACAAAAAGCGTCGGGAAAGCCCGGCGCTTTTTCTAACGCAGGAATAGAGGGCCAAGGTATTGGCGGGGCTTGGAAAATAGCCCCATATAAAGGACCCTGCCGACAGTTTTATTGGAGAGAAGGGAGCTTTTCAATGGAAAAAAAGTTTCAAAAATACAAATGGATCAGCCTGATGGCATTTGCCATGATGTACAATCTGGTCTATTTAGGCAGGTTCAATGTGAATCATATGATGGACCAAATGGCCCAGGAGCTTGCGTTTACCGTGCATCAGCAGGATCTGATCAGCATCAGCGTCTTCATTGCCTATGCGGCGGGAAGCTTTATCAATGGCTACCTGGCAGATCGATTTGGCGCAAAGAGCGCCTTGGTGATTGGCGGTGGCGCATCCAGCTTTCTGAACATGTTCATTTCCCTACAGACTCAGTGGCAGCCTATCTTGTGCCTTTGGCTGGCAAACGGATATTTTCAGAGCATGATCTGGGTGGGGGGCATCAGCCTCCTGGCCAACTGGTGGAAAGAAGGGGAGCGAGGCAAAGGCGTGGGCATCGCTAACTTTTTTTCCGGCATGTCCCATACTACTGCGTACGTGCTCCCTTCCATGATTGCTTTGCTGTGGCCTGCCCTGAACTGGCGCATGAATTTTGTCATCCCTATGGCCTTGCTGCTAGTGTTCGTCTGTGTGCTCCAGCTATTGGCAGTAGAACGGCCAGAGGACAAAGGTCTGCTGCCATATCAAATGAAAAAGCCTCATCATATAGAGAGGGAAGCGGAATTGAAGCAGATTGCGGATTCTGGAAAAATGCCCTGGAAACACATTTTGACGCAGAAAAAATTCCTTTGGTGGTGCGCAGTAGCTATGCTTTCCAGCACTTGCAGATACGGCCTGCTCAACTGGATCCCGCTGTATTATGCGGAACAGAATGAAAGCGCCATCCTCAGTGAAACGTTTTCTAACCTGACACTGCCTGTGGGCATGGCCTTTGGGACCCTGATCATCACTTGGGGAGCGGGAACAAAGCTTTTAGACAACAAGGGGCTCATCGTCACGGGCATGGCTGCGCTGTGCGGTGCGCTGGTCATTATTTTTCCCATGATCACCGACTCTCAGACCGTATTGGTAGGGATCTTTTTTACAGGATTCGCTCTTTATGGAATCAACGGCATCCTGTGGCTCCACGCCATCGATCAGGGGTGCAGGGTGTTCGCAGGGACTGCGGCGGGGATCCTCAATAGCTTTGCCTATCTGGGGGCATGTGCGGAGGGCGTTTTATTTCCGGCTGCCATGCGTTTTTTCCAAGACTTCATGACGGTTTTCGTTGTCATGGAACTGCTGTGTGTGTGCATGGTGATCTGCGGCATGGTCATCAGCAAAAAGAACACAGTCGTGGTGCCGGAAGTCAGAGAGTAGCGAACAAAACCATAAGTTTGGTTAAAGAAATCGCACAGTGTCTTGAAAAAGAGCGGTGAGAGGTTTAACATGAACCCAGGAAAATGAGAAAGGAAGGGCTTGCGTATGTCTTTTATTTTAGGCATGGACACAGGCGGCACTTATACAGATGGTGTCATCGTTGACGCTTCAACGCACGCTATTGTTTGTAAGGCTAAGGCACTGACTACAAAAGAAGACTTGACTATTGGAATCAAAAATTGTATCGAAAATTTGAATTTTCAAAACACAGAAAAGATTTCCCTTGTGTCCCTTTCTACCACGCTGGCGACCAATGCCATTGTGGAAGGAAGGGGAGCAAAAGTAGGATTGATTTATATGGGGATGGACCTGGATGATGAAGTCCCAGCGGAAATGACCGTAAAGATCAAGGGCGGATGTGACATTATGGGAAGGCTGGCCGAGGATCTGGATCGTGAAGAGTTGCGCCAGGTCCTGGAAAGTATGAAAGGCAAAGTGGACGCTCTTGCCATTTCTGCGTATGCCAGCGTGCGAAATCCAAAGCAGGAGCAGGAAATCCGCCGCTTGGCAGACCAGATTCTGGATATTCCGGTAGTGTGCGCCCACCAGCTGACTTCGGCTCTGGGATTTCATTATCGGACAGTGACAGCGGTCCTCAACGGACGGTTGATCCCGATCATTGACGAACTCCTCAAGACAACAAAGACCGTGTTGCAGGAAAAGGCCATTCATGCGCCAGTAATGATCGTTAAGGGCGATGGCACTCTGATGACAGAGGCCATGGCAAAAGAACGGCCGATTGAGACCATTTTGTCCGGACCAGCGGCGAGTGTGATCGGAGGGCTGGCGCTTACAGGAGAAAAAGACGGTATTGTTCTGGACATGGGTGGGACAACTACGGATATCGCCAATGTTTCGGACGGTACAGTGAACATTAGAAAAAAGGGCGCCAGAGTAGGCGGCTGGTTCACTCGGGTCCAGGCAGTGGAAATTTCCACCTTTGGTTTAGGCGGTGACAGCAGGATCTGCCTGGATAGGAAGGGCAACCTTCAGATTGGGCCGCAAAAAGTATGGCCCCTGTGCGTCATGGGGCATCGGTATCCTTATTTGGCGCACGAATTGAAAAGTTTCCGCAGAGTCGGGGAATATAAGGTTTACTTTGAGCAAGAGGCGGACTGTTACTCGTACATAGGCGGTCAGCTTCCAAAAGACGCTTCCGCGGAGGAGCGGATCATCGTTGAAAAGCTTCAGGGTGGCCCCCATAGCTTGACGTATTTGGCGAGGGCGGTTGGGAAGGCTCCTGAAACCATAGATTTAACACCTTTGGTTGAATCCGGCATCCTGGCGAGAATATCTGTGACGCCTACGGATATTCTCCATGTCAGGAGCAAGTATCTGGAGTGGGACAGAGACATCGCGCAGGCTGGAGTGGAGATCTTGGCGAAACGAAAGGAAATCACCGTTTCCAAGCTCCTAGACATGGCAGAAACCATGATCCATGAGAAAATGGCAATGTGCTGTGTTGAGAGTGGGGCTGATTTTGACGACAAGAAGTTCTCCATTGGGGAAAGCGAAGAAGCCATGTACCTGATAGAACTGGCCTTCCGAGGCAGTGGCAAGTCCCTGTTAAAGCCCCAGCTGCATTTGAACAAGCCGGTGGTGGCTATCGGCGCGCCGGCCAGAGCCTGGGTAGAAGAAGCGGGGAAACTGCTGGATGCCAGGGTCATGGTACCGGAAAACGCAGATGTGGCAAATGCCTATGGCGCGGCTGTGGGACAGGTGATCGAAACCGTAGAGTTGCTCATCAGCGTGGACGGTGACAAATTTATCTTAAACGCGCCTTGGGAGAGAAAGGTATACGGCACCAAGGGCGAGGCTATGTTCTATGCTGTCCATGAAGGACGCAAGCACATCCAGCATCAGCTGATAGAGGCTGGATACCACAGCTGGAAGATCGAAGAAAAGCCATCGGATATCTTGGTTCAGACAGCGGAAAACGGTGAAAAGACGTATATGGGTACCAAGATGGTGATCACAGGTACGGGAACAGCATTGCAGAATAAAAAGGAAGTATAACGATATAGGAAAAAACGTAGGGAAAGGGCCGCGGCGTGGAGCAGGAAACGCACAGGCCCTTTTCTATTGGAACGAAAGGCTATGGGGGGAAATTGGATTCATGATGATTGGAAAAACGTTAACATTTTATCGGTTATGAGCTTATGGTTCAATCCCTGGGAAATTCGGTTAGAGATTTCAGATAAAGATCGCATAAAGGCATAATCTGATCCTCATTGATCCCTTCGCTTTTATCATAGACTCCAACCACGAAATAGCCGGCCTTTGAGGCGGTGGTCACCGCATGGAGCGCGTCTTCAAAGACAAGCGTGTGAGACGGGTCCGACTCCATGAGCTCCGCTGCCCGGTGGTAGACCGCGGGATGATCTTTTCCAAAGCCCACGTCACCGCAGGTGATCACATGAGAAAAATAAGGCAGGATTCCCAGCCGCTTTAAGACCATCAGGACGATGGTGCGAGGAGAGGATGTGGCTACTGTCATCTCCAAGCCTTTGTTTTTCAAATATTCCAGCAGCTCCAAGGCTCCCGGCTTTAACGTCACATGGTGTCGATACTCGTTTTCCACCACTCCATCGAATCCCTTTAGAATTTCATCCACAGGAGCCGTGATCCCATATTGTACCTGAAACAATTCCGCTGCCTGTGTTAGGCTAAGAGGGCGCAGCTGTTCCCGCAGATCTGGGGCCGGCACCTTTCCCTGATTCCGCAAATACGTTTCTCCTGCAGTGTCCCAGATATACATGGAATCCGTCAGCGTGCCATCCATGTCAAAGATTGCGCCTTTCAATGTTTCTATTTCAACCATCCCTTTGGTCTCCCTTCTTTATATTCATAGCATGTGTGGAACGGTTTGATTATAGCAAAGCGGCATAAGATGTCAAGAAACTTTCCAAAACATATGTCGAATCATCTCTTGGAAACCCCGGAAAACCTTAGTTTTACGTTGATAAGGAAGTATTCACAATAACTTATCATTAACGCTGACAAACAGGGTGCAAGTAAAAGCAGAGAACACATCACTTTCATTAGTGGTCGGTTCTCTGCTTTTTGTTACGCAGTAGAACGCCATTTTCGAGGGGTGGAATATAAAATATCGTTTAAGTGTTTTTCGTACTCTGAAAGCCGCATAAATCAAGGACTTTTTAACCTCTACTGCGTAACATACCTACCTAAGAAAGCAGTAGTTTTATAAAGCGATTGAATTAGACGGATTTTGAACACCGTAACAACTCTCCCGGTGTTGGATTATCCGATATTGGATTTTCCGACACCGGGTTATCCGACATCGGAAAATCCGACGCAATTAAATAAAGATATAACTAACTAAAGAAAAACCAAATACGGATTTAATCAAATATCTATTCCTTTCCCCTAACCCCTCTCTTTTGAAGCACAATATAGCGACGGAGCCGCAGGAATGGAAAAGAATGGAATGGAAACGGCAGTACAAAGAAATATTGTTTACCATGTTACGCAATAGAACACTGTTTTTGAGGGTAGGAGTATAAAACCTTTACCCTTGTCCTTATCGCCGCTGTAATGCGCTTAAATCAAGCGAGAAATGCCCTCTATCGTGTAACAAACATTCCATACTGGATTGAGGGCGAAAGCAGTCTACTGATTTCGCCCTCTTGACTACCCACAAGCAAAGGCGGGAAAAGCTGTCAAGGGCGCATAGCGCGAAGTTTACCCTTGACAGCTTTTCCTGTCTTTGCTACTTCCTACCTGTCGAAGCGGAATTTCAATATGGCTTCAACCAGTTTCGCCTTTAGCCTGTCCTGTGTATCGTCATTGATATGCCCCTTATACATAGACAGGTTTTAATATGTGCGCTGTAATACCGCAATACTGTGTCTACCGCTTCCGGCTCTCCGGCAACAGCTTTTTGGATTACCTCAAAAGGTATCAGCTTTTTATTCCTCATGTTCCAATCTCTCCCATTCTTTCCGTAACTGTTTCAGTGCAACATTTCTTCTGCGGTTTATCGAACTTCTGCAACGTCCGTACAATCTGCCGATTGCTTCATCACGATAGCCGACAAAGTAATAAAGCAACAGAACTTCCCGTCTTAATTCCGGCAATCTTGATAATGCCGTTGCTAACCGTTCATCATCAACGATAACTTCCTTTCCCAACACAAGAAATACACTCAGTTTGTCCTGCTTTTCAAAGTAGCTGTCCATAGCAGACGGTTCAAAATATTTTTCCGACATTAAATAGTCAAGAGATATTTCACGTCCCTCTTTCCGCTTCAAATCTCTCCATGCGTTGAGTGCTTCATGGCGCAGGACAATCTTGCAGAACGCATGAAACGCATATTCGATATGTTCCATGAACTGTTCAGAATATCTCATTTTCTCTCACCCCCTTTCTTCCCAGTAGGGGGTTATTACAACAAATACCTATACAGCGTAAAGCGGCATAGGTATTTGAGTAACACGAGTTATCAAGACATACTAAATGATTTGACAGTTCACATTTATGGGTAGTATATCCCCTAAACGGACACTGAATTTTTTTGACAGAAAATAGTTTGTCTGATTTTGACGAATAAAAAATAACACGGCGGTACCTCCTGATACCGCCGCATTATAAAAATTGCTTTGCAAGTCCTCTGTTATTCAGTTTAGAAGAAACGGCGGCTTATGACCGTTACCAAAAATAAAGGAGCCGATAACCGCATTTTTAATCTGCGTGTTATCGGCTCTGCGTCTGTGCGTCTGGCTCTTTGATAACTGATATATTCATTTGTTGTACGTTAATAATGGTTTCGTGCTTGCATTTAGGGCAATATAGGGGAAAGTTTTTCAGTTCGGTATCACTCCGCATTTTTAACCTTGTTTTGCTTTGGCATATGGGGCATATTATCCATTCAGTATTCATACTAAATGCCCCAATCTTGACTAATCATTTGCAGCTTTACCATATGCGGGTAAATCTTGCCTGTGTTCATCAGTTTTTCCGGCGTTCCCTGTTCAGCAACCGTACCGTCTGAAAGCACAACTACTTTATCCGCGCCGCTTACGGTACGCATACGGTGGGCGATAACAAGTACAGTCTTATCTTTTATAAGCCTTGACAAAGCGGCCTGTATCAATGTTTCATTTTCCACATCAAGGCTTGCCGTTGCTTCATCAAGTAAGATGATAGGGGAATTTTTGAGGAAAGCGCGGGCGATTGAAATTCGTTGCCTTTCCCCGCCGGACAGTTCGCAGCCGTTTTCACCAATCATACTGTTATAACCGTCCGGGAGTTTTGCTGCAAATTCTTCACAATTTGCCAGTCTTGCCGCTGCAATCACTTCCTCGTCGGCCGCGTCCTTTCTGCCTATTCTGATATTCTCCATGATTGTGTTATTAAACAGTGTCACATCTTGAAATACGATAGAGTACAGCGACAGCAAGGTTTCCGGCTCTATTTTCGATATATCCATACCGCCGACAGTGATTTTCCCCTTGCTTATATCCCAGAACCGCGCGGCAAGGCGTGATACCGTAGTTTTACCGCCGCCGGACGGTCCGACTAAGGCGGTAACTTCTCCCTGTTTTGCCGTAAAGGACACATCTTTCAATACAGTTTCCCCGGTATTATAAGCAAATCCCACATGGTCGAACACAATATCATAGCCTTTATTTGTTATCCTGTCTGTTCCTGTCTGAATAGGCTGGTCAAGAATTTCATTCATGCGGTTTATGTTCGTTTTGGTAGAGATTACCGCAGCAAGATTTTGCAATGCACCCTCAAGCGGGGCATACAGCCTTGAAGCCACAAGCAGAAACATGAAGAACAGCGGAATATCAATTTCCCCACGAATAAGTAGCGCAGAACCTACAAGCGCAACCGTAGCAATCCCAAACTTTAATATCAGTGTTGAGGAAACAACAAAAAGTGCTGTCCCAAGTTCTGTTATAATGTGCCGTTTTTCTACATAGTCAATTTTTTTGTCAAGCCCTTTCAGATAACTTTCTTCCGCATTGTTTGATTTCAAGTCCTGTAAACTTTCGATACACTCCTGTACGCCGCTTTCAAGCGCGACATTTGCCGCTACGGATTTACGGTTGAAGTATTCCTGTATGCGGGCTGAAAAAAATGTGATTGTAAATGCAATCGGTAAAACCCACACCGCCGCAAGAGCCATTCGCCAGTCGTAAGCAAAAAGGCAGATTGCAATTAGTGTTGTTGAAATGAGGGAGCCTGCCAATGCGGGTACATAGTGGGAAAATGCCTGTTCAAGAGTAGCACAATCGCCCATAATTGAATTTGTCAAATCGGCAAGGTCTTTTTTGCCAAAAAAGGACAATGGGATTTTACGGAGCTGTTCTGCTAAGGATATACGCCTTACACCGCTTTCCACATAAGTCGCTAAGTAAGTGGCGTTATATTGAAACCATGTCACAATAAAAATAAGGCATAAGCAAACCAAAGCACCACCCACATAGAACGCAATGCGGCTTCCATTTATGCCCCCGTTCATGGTGTCAATGACAAAGTAATAGAGCAGCCCGACGGGGAGCATAAAGGATATATCCTGTGCTACACAAGCAATACAGCCCTTTATCAAATCGACAGCCCCCTGTCTTGATAATGCAAAACGTCTTTGCAATGTCCTAATCATGCGTTTACCTCCTTTGCAATCTTCCATTCTGCCGCTTCGGAATAATTCTTCCACATTTTTGTAAATATGCCGTTTCTCTCTATCAGTCCGCTATGTGTGCCGCTTTCGACAATTTCACCGTCTTGCAGTACATAAATGCAATCCGCGTCTGTGATTGACGACAGCCTGTGTGCAATCATAATGACGGTCTTTCCCCTTGAAAGAGCAGATAAAGCCTGCTGTACGCGCACCTCATTATCGGGGTCGGCAAACGCGGTCGCTTCATCAAGAATAAGGATAGGCGCATTTTTCAAAATTGCGCGGGCAATCGCTATTCTTTGCTGTTCGCCGCCGGACAGGTACACGCCTTTTGTGCCGACAACCGTATCAATGCCATTCGGTAATTTTTCAATAATATCCAAGCACTGTGCAGCTTCCAGAGCATGGGCAATTTCTTCGCGTGTAGCGTTAGGTTTTGCCATACGAACATTTTCCAATATGGACGCTTTGATAAGGCGGCTGTTCTGAAATACAAAAGATACCTTATTCATCAATGTTTCTTTCGGAATGTCGCGTATGTCGGTATTGCCTATCAGTACGCGCCCTTTTTGCGGGTCAAAAAACCTTGTGACGATATTTGCAAGCGTTGTCTTACCGCCGCCGGACGCCCCTACCAATGCGACTGTCTGCCCCGGCTTTATGGAAAGAGATATATCATTGAGCGCGTTTTTCTCTCCGTCATAGCTGTAACTAACGTGTTCTAATGTAATTCCGTTATTTTTAGGAATATTATTCGCGCTGCTTTCAGATAATGGTTTTTCGTTCAGCACTTCATCAATCCTGTTGATTGCGTCGCCTACAATCATTGCGTCCTCGCTCATAAACATAATTTTTGTAAGCGTCGTACCAATGACGGGTGTAATCACAATATAGAAGATAAGGTTTAACAGAAGTTCATTTGTTACGCCGCCCCTTGTAAAGAGAATACCCCCGGCAATCAGAAACGCGAATACGCCGTTAATTGCGGTTGTATAGAACATCATAGGCAGACGCAGCCCCTTTGTATATGCAATTACCCATGTTTCGTAATTGTCTATCGCGTCTTTGAAGCGTTTGAAAGAAAAGATTGTCTGTCCGAAAGTCTTTACTACGGGTACGCCCCGCACATATTCAACGGCTTCATTTGACATATCGGCAAGCGCATTTTGATATTGCTCCATACGCTTTTCCATGTCTTTCCCGGTCATTTTCATCATAATCAGAAAACCAAGCACAACGGGAACAAGACTTAAAAGCCCTAACCGCCAGTCAAAGGCAAGCAATAGGAAAAGCAGCCCTATGGGGGTGGCAATCGCCCCCGCTTTGTCGGGAAGCCTGTGTGCAAGATACGTTTCCGTAGTAGCACTGGAACTATTTACTATTCTCCGTAGCTTACCGCTTCCATACTGTTCCGTTACTCCAAGCGGCAAGGCTGTAATATGGCGCATAAGCTCTTTTCGGATATTGGCGGCAACCCGGAACGCGCTCAAATGCGAACACATCAAGGCGGCTATGTAGACAACAATAGAAATAACCGCAAACAATACCGCAGACCAACCGTAGCCTGTGACATTCCCCGCTTTTGAGAAGTCCGGGGAAACTTCCAGTATGTCGTGAATGATACGCCATATATACCAAAAAGGCACAAGAGCTAACAGCGCACTCATTACGGACAGTACCCAAGAAAGATAGGTCAATATCCTATGCCCTCCGGCATAGCCCATCAGTCTTGATAGATTTGACTGTTTTTTCATTGATAAAACCTCCTTAAAAATGTTTTTATGATATGAGAACGAAATATCTGCTCTCGAATATCCGTATTTTGGTTAGCAACATCTTCACAAAGTTAGCAACAACTAACCGTTGTGCCAAATATAATGGAAAGTTTGCACTTTCCATTATCACGAATGATAGGGCAGATTGCCCTAGCGAACTTATTCGTAATCGAAATTGTTCGATTTATTATTGCCCCATAATTTTCATCCAACCGGCGGTATAAAAAGCCCTCATTTCTTTAAGATAATGCTTTGCTTCTTCAAGCGGCATTTCATGTATAATCAATTCAAAAAATGTGTTGAACATTCCTGTAATCAAGATATGCTCCAACCGTTCATCAATGGGCGGCGCAGGTCTGCCTAACTGTTCAAGAACCGCTAAATAATCATGTGTGCCTTTTGTTTCTATTTCTACCATTTCATCTATCAGTTTTGAAAAACGTGTTCCCTCTGAACGGCAAAGTATGAGCTTAAATTCGTTCAAGTGTTCATAGGCGTACAAGAGCATTTCATACATATACACGCCGGAAGTAGTAGTAAGATTGTCGGGCTGTTCCTCTGGCGGGATTTCTGCAAATTCTTTCTGTGCCTTGCAAAAGAGTTTCAATAAGAAGTTGTAGTGTTCGCCTACCAGTGCTTCAAATAAATCTTCCTTGCTGTTATAGTAGCCATAAAATGCACCTGTTGTTACCCCCGCTGTTTTGACAATATTCCGCAAGGAAGCAGACTTATAGCCTTTTTCAAGAAATTCCTGCATAGCGGCTGAAAGGATTAAGTGTAGTGTTGTCTGTTCTGCTTCGCTCATTATCTCACCCCGTCTGTAACACTGTTATATATCACTGTTATATGATACTTCAAATCAGAGAATTTGTCAATGCTCAAAAAAATTTGCTGAACTTTTTCTATGGCATTGGCATTTCCCAAACTTCCCCGTATTAAGAAACAAGGAAAACTTTTTGAAGAAATTTTTCAAAACTTCGTCAAAACCGCCCTGTGCGGTGTTGTAGGTAGTGAGAGGACTTTCAAGAGGGTTTGGGATTCTTCCCAACAAGCAAAATCTGTCCGTCAAGCCATAGCGCGGGCGGGCAGATTTACGGAAAAGGGTACCCTTTTCCTATGCTTGCTCCGAAACTTATCATTTAGCA
>QXXF01000031.1 GCA_009911365.1 Clostridiales bacterium | reverse complement strand
GTGATTTCCGTTCAGGACTCATCCAGCCGGGAGACATCCTCGTCTTTTTCAATAGTTCAGGAGACACCGTCCATGCGGCAATCGTTGGCAGGAACCAGACGATATACCATGCGTGGAACGAGCGTGTCGGGACCATCAACAATCGTTTCGATGAAGTATGGGGCGTCAATGGCGGACATGGAAAAGTTTATACGACGTACACGGTCTACAGAGGTGTTGAAGACAAAGGAAAAGCGAAGATTCAGAAATCCTCCGGTAATGTCGCGGTCACTGGGGAAAATGACTGCTACTCTCTTTCCGGTGCGACCTACACGGTCTATTCAGATAAAAGCTGCACGAAATCCGTTGCCACCCTCACGACAAACGCCAAAGGGAACACTGGGACCGTGGAACTCGTTGCAGGGACCTATTACGTGAAAGAAACTAAAGCACCAAAAGGATACAAACTGGACAAGAACGTTCACGCCCTCACTGTGAAATCCGGGAAGACCGCCACCTTAAAAGTGAGCGACGTTCCAAAGGCGGACACGGTTCTGGTTGAAATCACTAAAATCGACATGGAGTATGAAAAAAGCGTTCCGCAGGGAACGGCCTCTCTGGAGGGAGCGGAATTCGTCTGGAAACACTACGATGGTTACTACACTAAAAACAATCTTCCGGCAAAGGCTGACCGCACATGGACAACGAGAACCATCGCTGAAAAAGGCAGCGACGGCGCAACTCACTACATAACCGGACTGTCAAACGCTTGCAAGGTTTCCGGTGACAGCTTCTACACGTTGAATGACCGCGTATGTCTGCCGCTTGGCACGCTCACCATAGAGGAAAAGAAAGCACCGGAAGGTTATCTGCTGGAGGGAGCGTACATGCAGGAAAAAGAAAGCGGAAAAACACACACGGGCCTGTATGTGGCACAAATCACAGAAGACGGAGAGCTTGCCGTCCTGCAATCCGGCAATCGGTTTTCTGTGTCGGACAAAATTATTCGCGGCGGCGTGAAAATCCAGAAGCGAGACTTGGAAACGAAAAAAACGAAACCACAGGGCGGCGCGACGCTAAAAGACACCGCGTTTACCATTACGTCTCTGAATGAAAACCCGGTGCTGGTTGATGGAACCCTTTACACGGACGGACAGGTGGTGAAGACCATCCGCACTGTTGACGGTGGAACGGCGACCACTGCCGCAGACACGCTCCCTTATGGGCATTACCGACTTGATGAAGTGGCAGCACCAGAAGGATATCTGACGGAAGGCGCGGTTTCCCGTGAGTTCGACATTGTGAATGACGGGCAAATCGTAGATTTGACAGGTGAAAGCGAGTCTATCTGCAATCAGGTCATCCGGGGCGGCGTGAAAATCCAGAAACGGGACTTGGAAACAAAAGGAACAAAACCACAGGGCGGCGCGATGTTCAAAGACACTGTGTTCACTATCATGTCCCTGAATGAAAACACAGTCCTGGTCAATGGCGAACCGTACAGCAAAAATGAAACCGTGGCGACCATCCGTACAGATACAGACGGTGTTGCCTCTACTTCCTCTGACGCACTGCCTTACGGGACATACCGTATAGAAGAAAACAAGGCACCGGAAGGCTACCTGACAGAGGGTGCGAAGCCAGTCGTATTTAGTATTGCGGAAAACGGAAAAATCGTGGATTTGACAGATGAAGCCCACTCCGTCTGCAATCAGATTAAACGTGGTGACATTGAGGGTGTGAAAATCGGGTCAGGCACGCACAAGAGACTGATGAATGTTCCCTTTGAAATCACCAGCAAAACCACTGGTGAAAGCCATGTCATTGTGACGGACAAGAACGGCCAGTTCTCCACTTCTTCCGACTGGGTCTCACATAAACAGAACACCAACGCCGGGAGCACCAGCGAGGACGGTGTCTGGTTTGGGACATCCGAGCCGGACGACAGCAAAGGCGCGTTACTGTATGATACGTACACGGTCAGAGAATTACGTTGCGATTCCAACAGAGGAATGACGCTGATTCCCTCTTTTGACGTGGTCGTTTCCAGAGATAAAGTCGTCATTGATTTAGGTACTCTCACAGATGAATACGAGCCTGAAATTTCCATCCATACTTCGGCTTCGGACAAAGCGACCGGTGAAAAATCCATCGTTGCAGGAAAGAGCGTCACGGTCGTTGACACGGTAGCTTTAGACGGCTTGAAGAAAGGCGCGAAGTATCAGCTCAAAGGCTGGCAGATGATGAAATCTGAAAACACCCCGCTCCTTATGGACGGGAAACCAGTGGAAAACGATTATTCCTTTACTGCTGGAAATTCCAAAATGGAAATAGACATTCCTTACACATTTGATGCCAGCGCGTTAGGTGGTAAAGAACTCGTCACGTTTGAAGAACTGTATGAATTGTCCAAATCAGACGAGCCTGTAAAGGTGGCGGAGCATAAGGACATTGAAGACGATGGGCAGACCGTGGAAATCAAAGAACGTGAAATCCAGATGCGCACCAGCGCTTCAGACAGGGACACGGGGGAAAGGCGGATTGTCGCAGGAAAAGAAGTCACGGTAGTTGATACCGTTACCTTGGACGGTCTGGAAAAAGGCGTGAAATACCAGCTCAAAGGCTGGGAAATGATGAAGTCTGAAAATGCCCGGCTCCTTGTGGGCGGGAAACCGGTGGAAAGCGACCATGCCTTTATTGCGGAAGATTCTAAAATGGAAATCCAGATTGCCTTTTCATTTGACGCCAGGGAACTCGCCGGAAAAGAACTGGTGGCTTTTGAGGAGCTATATGACGTGACGGACCCTGAAAAGCCGGTCAAAGTAGCGGAGCATAAGGACCTTGAAGATGAGGGTCAGACGGTGGTTATCACAGAACGCGTGATTACTATGCGTACAACTGCTACAGAGAAAGATACAGGAAGGAAAACAGTCGAAGCGGATAAGAAGGTGACGATTGTTGATACCGTCACCCTGGATGGTCTGGAAAAAGGCGTGAAATACCGGCTCAAAGGCTGGGAAATGGTGAAGTCTGAAAATGCCCGGCTCCTTGTGGGCGGGAAACCGGTGGAAAGCGACCATGCCTTTACCGCGGAAGATTCCAGAATGGAAGTCCAGATTATCTTTTCATTCGATGCCAGGGAACTTGCCGGAAAAGAACTGGTGGCTTTTGAAGAGCTGTATGACGTGACGGACCCTGAAAAGCCGGTCAAAGTGGCAGAACATAAGGACATACGGGATAGCGGGCAGACCGTGACCGTCCAGGAAAAGCCGGAAACACCGGGTGTGCCGAAAACTGAAAAGCCTGACACGCCGGGAAAAGCTAAAACTCCGCCACAGACGGGTGACAACATGCCAGTCGCGGCGTTGCTGGCCGTGATGGGGATTTCCGCTGCCGCTCTTCTGTTCGCAGCACACAAAAGAACTTGCGGCAGAAGAGCGCGCGACTGATGAGCCTGACACTTGGAAGCCTGTTTGACGGCATCGGCGTGTTTCCACTCGCCGCTTCCCGTCATGGGATAACGCCACTTTGGGCCAGCGAGATTGAAAAAGTGCCGATTTCCATTACAAAAAGGCACTTCCCCAACATGGCTCACCTGGGGGACATCACGAAGCTAAAAGGCTCGGAGATACCGCCCGTGCATATCGTCACTTTTGGCTCGCCCTGCCAGAACCTTTCCATGATTGGCACCCGTGAGGGACTGGCAGGAAGCAAGTCGGGACTTTTTTATCACGCAATCAGAATCATAAGAGAAATGAGGTGTGCTACCAATGGCCTGTTTCCAGTTATCGCTGTTTGGGAGAACGTGGCAGGAGCGTTTTCATCAAATCACAGGCTGGACTTTAAGTCCGTGCTGGAGTCTTTCACAGACGCCGAAATTCCAATGCCTGCTTCTGGAAGATGGGCGAGAGCCGGAATGGTCAGAGGGAATTGCTCTGACGTGTGCTGGCGGCTCATGGATGCCCGGTATTGGGGAGAACCCACCCTCGTACAGAGAAGAAAGCGCATCTTCGTCGTGGCGGATTTTGGAGGACAGCGTGCCGCGGAAATATTACTTAAACCCCGCGAACTGCACCCACCTGCTGACACTGGCGCAGCGGGCGGGGTGTCCACCGCCCGAACCCATCGAACGCATCCTGTTGAAACAGGGAGGAAAATACCCGTCGTGTGCCCCTTTGAGGAAAGACGTATGCGAAGCTGCGCGAAGAGAAAAGACGTTTCAGGCTTCCTGCGAAGCTTTGGACGGGCAGGTGACCCTTTCCCAACTCTTCTTGCGGGAGCGGTGAACAGTTTCGCTTTCTGGTATGAGGGAAAAGAACAGGACGGATTCATCCGTTTTCTCACGCCGCTGGAATGTGAACGTTTAATGGGGCTTCCCGACAACTGGACCAGATATGACTGTCTTGGAAAACAGACCAGCGACCATGCGAGACGCACTGCGCTTGGAAACGCCATCGCCCTGCCCTGTGCGGAGCACATCATGGCGGGAATCAAAGAAGCACTGGAGGGATAGGACATGAAACGACACAGAATCAAAGCGCCGCCCATATCGGACCGCTGATGAGGAACAGGCAACTATCATAATGAAAACAAAATCAGAAAGAAAAGAGGTAAACACATTTATGGAATTGAAACACGTTGTCCCGAACATGGAAAAGACGTTCGGAAATTTGGAATTCGCAGGTGAAAACAAAGTGGAGCAGCGTAGAATCAACGGACGCATGGCGGCTGTTTCCCGTAGTTACAATCTGTATTCAGACGTGCAGAGAGCCGACGATATTATTGTGGTCCTGCCCGCTTCTGCTGGCGAAAAGAGTTTTGAAGTTGAGGAAAAGGTGAAACTCGTCAATCCGAAAATCACCGCAGAGGGTTATAAAATTGGAAACCGCGGATTCACAAACTACATCCTGTCGGCTGACGACATGGTAAGAGCGTAAGGAGGTATCAATCACATGAGACTGGCGAACGGAATTGTCATTGACAAGGAAAAAACATTTGGAACATTGAAATTCTCGGCGTTACGTCGTGAAGTACGCGTTCAGAACGAGGATGGGAGCGTTTCTTCGGAAATCAAGGAGCGTACCTACGATTTGAAGTGCAGAGGACAGGGTCGCATGATACAGGTGAGCGTTCCCGCTTCTGTTCCTTTAAAGGAATTTGATTACAATGCGGAGGTGGAAATTATCAATCCCATGGCGGACACAGTAGCGACCGCCACCTTTCAGGGCGCTGATGTGGACTGGTATATCAAGGCGGAAGATATTGTGTTGAGGAATAAACAGAATAGCAACGGCACTGCTCCGAATAACTCTCAACCGCAAAATAAGAAATAAAGGGAATTGGTTTACGCTAAATTACTTAAACAGTACAGAAATAGAAAAGCTAAAAAAATTCCTATATCAAAACAATACTTAGTTGTTGGAATGGTTCAACGCCATGGGACGGACACCCTGATGAGGCATATCTTATGTTAGCGGAGAGAATGATTTCGCATCCATAATTGTTACCTATCGGTGACCTCCGATGGCGTTTAATGATTACATAAATGACCAAAATAAATTCTTTGAAAAACTTTTAACCTATGGTAATATTATTTGGGAAGTTTTAGTGTGATATTTTTTTTTACAAATTTGTAAATGATGGTATAGGAAAGTAGAAAGGAGCATTTGCAATGTTAACATTATTTTATGAATTCGATACACTGATTACTACTGTAATTGGTACTACTATCGCAATTATTTCTGCTATTATAGCTTTTCATTCCACTAAAAAAGATGATAATACGTGGAACAAAAAGGTTCTTATTATAACAATCATAACGATTGCTATTGATGCAATTGTTATGATTGCGATATTTACTGTAAAGTATAATTATACTAAAGTACCTAATATTGAAAAAGAGGAACTTGAATTGGCAAAATCGAAAATAACTGCAGCTGATTTAAAGTATAGTGATGAGGATTTATACCATGATGACGGAGATGTAAAATATTGTATAAAATCTGTAACTCCATCAGAAGGTAGTGTACAAAAAAAAGAAACAGTTTTACGATTACAGCTAATCAAAGCCAGTGATATTTATATAAGGCCCCAAAAATTGGACAGTGGCTCGGAAGAAGCAATTGAGGAATTATATGATAATTTAAAATCTTCGGATTCACATGGATATGGTTTGAACAGTGACGAACTTACATTATCTATCGGAGATAAAGCGATAGGCATTGTAACTGATGATAAAGACTTTGACTCAAACATAATAACATCTAATTTAGATAGGGCTACAGTGCAATTAATTGATTATAACAGCAAAAAAACTGTTCGGGAAGGTTATGCGGATTCGTCGAATGATTATACCGTAAAATTCAATAATCTTAAAACAGGAACTTATTATTATAAGGTTTCTAGTCCGGGATACTATACTTATGTACCAGAACAACCCTTTAAGCTTGATTATGATTCGAAATATAAAAAAGATGAATTGTCTTGGCTTGTATCCTTGGGGAAAAAAGACGCTAAATACTATGCGCCTTTTAAGATTAAAGTTGTAGATCAGTCAGGAAATCCCATAGTTAAGAAAGATTTCGAGGCATTTGCGATAAGCAAAAATGGAGAAAGTTTAAATTCCTATTCTGTAGAAACTGTAACATCCGATAAAAATGGATATCTGTCAACATGGATGAATGAAAATGGTGTTGATTATTATAAACAAATTAAATTTGAAGTTAATAAAGAATATCAGCTTGTATTGAATGCCAATGGGAATGATATTAAAGTTGATTGTTCTTCGGGAAAATCTGAATATGTTTTAAAATTAAGGTAATTCCTCATTAATTTTGTATAGCTACAGGATTATTATATACATGATTTATATATTGAGAAGATTTCATGTTTTAAAGAGATTTTTGTTAGTAATAGTTCATAATTGTTTCAAAAAGGTAATATAAATGGTTAATCAGATTAGTTTAATAGCTTCAGTTGCAACATTGATTTTATTCGTATTCTATTTTAGCGGACGAATCATTACTATACTGACAGTAAATAGAGTTTGGAAAGATAAAGTTATTATAGGAGAACAGGACTACTCTCAATATGAGATTGTTGACAGTATATGTTTTTGATAAAATCTCAAAACTACAACTAGTGGAATATTGCTTTCGAGGGAAGGTATGCGTAATATTACCGTATATACTGTTAAAGCTGCTGAGAATGGCTTATTAACAAAAAAAGGCGAACAGGTATACACGAAAGATTTTTTAAACGTTGACCAAGCCATTGCTATTAATGTGGTAACAGGTGATTTGTTTCCATCTTTAATGATTGAATATACTTCATTTGATTATATGAAAATCTGTTTACAATGGAGAGACAATAATAAAAATGGAGTATATAGTGAATTTGTTCAACCTAAACATACCATAAAAAGTTTTCTATATTATCTTTTACGTTAAATAAAGGCACTAAAGCTTCCATTTTACCACTGGTTTTACAACTTAATGTACAGTATCATAAAGACAGTGAATCTACAAGGTTTGCTGTTTTTTTATGTCTGAAAGGAGGATTCATGAAATTACTAAAAAAGAAAAGCCACCGCATCAGAGCCAGCGACAAGTCGCTGGTTTTTCGTTTTTCTGCCGGCTCGTTGGCGCTGCTGTTCGCTATGGTGATGGTGCTTCTGAATCTGAAGACCATCGTCTCAACGGACTGGAAATCAGTTCAGTTTATGCAGGGCGGCAGTATCCATATGACAGTCACGCCTTACATGGCGGTTACGATTGTCCTGTCAGCGGTGATATGTGTGATTGCTGCCCTTCTTTATCGGAGATTCCAACCAGACAAAGTGAAACAGCTCTTTCACCGTCAGAAGCTGGCGCGCATGATTCTTGAAAATGGCTGGTATGAATCAGAAACGACATCGGACAATGGATTTTTCAGGGATTTACAGGCGGGAATGAAACAAGAAAAAATCACATATTTCCCAAAAATCCACTACCGCATGGAAGACGGTCTGCTACGTATCCGTACAGAAATCACACTGGGGAAATATCAAGACCAGCTCCTGCACTTGGAAAAGAAGCTGGAAACGGGCCTGTACTGTGAGCTGGTGTCAAAAGAGCTGCATGATTCCCATGTGGAGTATATCCTGCTGTACGACACAATCGCAAACCGCCTTTCCATAGAAGACGTGCGGGTGGAAAACGGTGATTTACGCCTGATGAAAAATATCCGGTGGGAATATGACAAACTGCCGCACATGCTGATTGCGGGGGGAACGGGCGGAGGAAAGACCTACTTTATCCTCACTGTCATTGAAGCCTTGTTACGGTGCGATGCGGTGATGTACGTACTGGACCCGAAAAACGCTGACCTTGCGGATTTATCCGCCGTCATGCCCGAAGTCCACTATAAAAAAGAAGATATCATATCCTGCGTTGACCGGTTTTATGAAGGCATGATGGCGCGTTCGGAGGGCATGAAGCGCATGGAGAATTACCGGACGGGTGAAAATTATGCGTATCTGGGGCTCCCGCCTCACTTCCTCATTTTTGATGAATACGTGGCCTTCATGGAAATGCTCACCACAAAGGAGAACGCGGCGGTTTTAAACAAATTGAAACAGATTGTCATGCTTGGCAGACAAGCGGGATATTTTCTGATTCTCGCCTGCCAGCGGCCAGACGCGAAATATCTCGGTGACGGAATCCGCGACCAGTTCAATTTCCGTGTCGCCCTTGGGCGCATGTCGGAACTTGGGTACGGCATGATGTTCGGTGAGACAGACAAAGACTTTTTCCTGAAACAGATAAAAGGACGAGGCTATGTGGACACAGGGACCAGCGTCATATCCGAATTCTACACTCCCCTTGTGCCCAGAGGACACGATTTTCTGAAAGAGATAGGAAAATTATCACAAAACAGGCAGGACGGACAGGCGGCGTGCGAAGCGAAAGCCGCAGGGACGGACTAGCCGGTGTTGGCGCGGCAGGCCGCGCCAACTTTTAGCCCCCATTATCTAACAGGGGGGCACAAATCAACAGGAAACAGACAAAAAAACACAGGAAAATCCTGTGGATTCAGGGTTTAAAGAATTCAACAGGACATGTCAACCGGGAGACTTTCAGGTTGATATTTTTTAGATGGGAGGGATTTTTACTGAATGAAACCGAATGGATAAAAGATTTCAGAGAAAGGCGCATTGCCTATGGTCTTTCGCAGAACAGGCTGGCGGTCGCAGTCGGTATCTCCAGACAATATCTGAACCAGATAGAAACGGGGGCTGTTGTTCCCAGTCACGCTTTAAAAGCCAACCTGCTTCAGACGCTGGAACGGTTCAACCCCGAATCACCGCTGACCATGCTGTTTGACTATGTGCGGATTCGCTTTCCCACACAGGACGTGAAGCATGTGATTGAAGCGGTGCTCGGATTACGGTTTGACATGTTCCTGCACGAAGATTACGGGTTCTATTCCTATGCGGAACATTTTGTACTGGGAGATGTGTTCGTGCTGACTTCACCTGATGAGGAAAAAGGCGTGTTGCTGGAACTCAAAGGGAGGGGCTGCCGACAGATGGAAAGTTATCTGTTGGCGCAGCACCGAAGCTGGTATGACTTTCTCATGGAAGCTCTGGCGGAGGGCGGCGTGATGAAGCGTCTTGACCTCGCCATCAATGACATGGCGGGGATTCTGGACATTCCGGAACTGACCGAAAAATGCAGCCGTGAAGAATGTGTTTCCGTGTTTCGCAGTTTCAAAAGCTACCGAAGCGGCGAACTGGTGCGAAGCCACGAACAGGATAAATATGGAATGGGAAACACTCTGTACATCGGTTCGCTGAAATCGGAGGTCTATTTCTGCGTTTATGAAAAGGACTATGAACAGTACGTCAGACATGGCGTTCCCATGGAGGACACCAGAATCAGGAACCGTTTTGAAATCCGACTGAAAAATGAGCGGGCCTATCATGCGGTCCGTGACCTGCTGACCTGGTATGACGCGGAGCGTACCGCTTTTGGCATCATCAACCGTTATATAAGGTTCGTTGACAGGGAGGTGGACAAGCGACGCAGTCAATGGAAAATCAATGAAAGATGGGCGTACTTTATTGGTTCCGGTCGTGAACGTCTGAAACTCACCACCGAGCCGGAACCATACACGCTCACAAGGACGCTGAACTGGATAAGCAGACAGGTGGCTCCCACATGGAAAGTCCTGCAACAGATAGACAGTATCAATGGCACGACTTATCTTAAAGAGATTTTAGACCATGCCAAGCTCACGGAACGTCATAAAAAACTAATCGTGCAACAGACGGCTTCCACGGAGGAAGTCATTGTAGGACAGGAGGAATGACCACGATGCGAAACATATTTTTATCTGATTGCTTTCTGATATCAGCTACCACAGGAAGTAAGACGGACAGTATATTTGAGAACATGGAAGAGAGGTGAAACAATGAATTTCGGACAGAATTTATATAACTGGTTTTTAAGCAATGCGCAGTCCCTTGTGCTCATGGCAATCGCCGTTATCGGGGTGTATCTCGGTTTCAAGCGTGAGTTTTCCAAACTGATCGGCTTTCTGGTGATTGCTTTGATTGCGGTTGGCCTTGTGTTTAATGCCGCCGGTGTGAAAGGCGTATTGCTACAGTTGTTCAACAAGATTATTGGAGCATAAGGCTCTGATAGCTGGAAATGGAGGACGCTATGAAAACAGATATTTTTGAGGACATGGCCTGTATGATTGGCTGTGACACCTTTGACCTACCCTACCGCGGACGTGAGGTGCGGGAGGAAATCAGACGACAGTCCCCACTGCCCTACCCCAGAGAACAGCTGGAAAAATTCTCGCATTACGTGTTCGGTGTGGATTACGCTGTCATAATGGGAACATTGGAAAGGAAGTGACGAAGCATCGAAGAAATGAGAATCTATGTCGCCAATCTCGGCAAATACAACGAAGGCGAACTGGTGGGCGCGTGGTTCACGCCGCCCGTTGATTATGACGAAATGGCGGAACGCATCGGTTTGAACGATTATTATGAAGAATACGCCATCCATGATTATGAGCTGCCCTTTGAGATTGATGAGTACACACCCCTTGAGGAAGTCAACCGCCTTTGTGAACTGGTGGAGGACTTACCAGAGGATATACAGGATGAGCTTTCGGAGCTGCTCTGCTATTACAGCAGTCTGGAGGAATTGTGTGAACACGCAGACGAGATTATCCACTATCCCGGCTGTGACGATATGACGGACGTTGCCTACTATTTTATAGACGAATGCGGCGGTCTGGGGGAAATACCGGACCAAATCCGAAACTACATAGACTATGAAGCCTATGGGCGTGACCTTGCCATAGAGGGGCGCTTTGTCGTCACCAATCATGGCGTGTTTGAATGTCCGTACTAACAATTACAACTGAATATCAAAACATCAGCCAGTGAAATGACACTGGTATTTTTTATGCGGTGGCTTGTATCTTACAGGCTGCCGTTTCCATTTTAGAAAATTATTATAGAAAGGAATGATACGGAAAAATGAAGAAAATCAAAAGCTACACCAGCATTTGGAGCGTGGAGAAAGTCATTTACGCTATCAATGACTTTCAGCTTCCGTTTCCCGTCACGTTCAGTCAGATGGCCTGGTTCGTGGTGTCGCTGTTCGTGGTAATTCTCTTTGGAGAACTGCCGCCGTTCAACATGATTGACGGTGCGTTTCTCAAATACTTCGGAATCCCCGTGGCCTTCACCTGGTTCGTGTCGCAAAAGACCTTTGACGGAAAAAAGCCCTTTGGATTCTTGAAATCCTGTATCTCGTTTTGCCTGCGGCCAAAAGTGACTTGGGCGGGAAAAGCCGTCAAGCTGAAAAAAGAAAAATTCAATCCCATTATTACGACAGTCAGGAGTGTGATGTATGTTCCCGATTAAATATATTGAAAACAATCTGGTGTTCAACCACGATGGCGAGTGCTTCGCCTATTATGAGTTGATACCTTACAATTATTCGTTCCTGTCACCGGAGGAAAAATATCTGGTGCATGACAGCTTCCGCCAACTTATCGCGCAGAACCGGGACGGAAAAATCCATGCTTTGCAGATTGCCACAGAGGACAGCTTACGTGCGGTACAAGAACGCTCCAAAAAAGGAATCACGGGAAGGCTGAAAGAAATCGCCTGTCGAAAAGTGGACGAGCAGACCGAGGCGCTGGTTGAAATGATTGGAGAAAATCAGATTGACTACCGTTTTTTTCTTGGATTCAAATTGCTGGTGAATGAGGAAGAAATCAATCTAAAATCCATGCGAAAATCAGTGGCTATGACTTTTGCCGATTTTCTCTATGAAGTCAATCACAAGCTGATGGGCGACTTCCTTTCCATGAGCAATGACGAAATCAGCCGCTTTATGAAGATGGAAAAATTACTGGAAAGTAAAATTTCACGCCGCTTTCAGTTCCGCAGACTGGATAAAAACGATTTTGGTTATCTCATTGAACATATTTACGGAAACACAGGAGTTGCGTACAGTGATTACAGTTACGACTTCCCTGTGAAAAAGCTAAAGCGCGAAACACTGGTGAAGCGGTATGACCTTATCCGTCCGACACGCTGTCAAATAACCGAAAATCAGCGATACCTAAAGATTGAGCGTGAGGAACAGACAACGTATGTCGCCTACTTTACGATTAACAACATCGTAGGTGAGCTGGATTTCCCATCTTCGGAAATCTTCTATTACCAACAGCAGCAATTCACGTTCCCTGTCTCCACTTCTATGAACGTGGAAATCGTCACCAACAAAAAAGCTCTAACAACGGTTCGCAATAAAAAGAAAGAACTGAAAGATTTGGACAACCACGCATGGGAAGCGGGCAATGAAACGGGAAACAATGTCATGGATGCGCTGGATTCAGTGAATGAGTTGGAAAACAGTTTAGACCAGTCCAAAGAGTCCATGTACAAGCTATCCTATGTGATTCGTGTAGCCGCTGACAGTCTGGAAGAATTGAAACGCCGCTGTGATGAAGTCAAGGACTTCTACGATGATTTGAACGTGAAGCTGGTACGCCCATTCGGGGACATGCTGGGACTTCATGGTGAGTTTATCCCATCAAGCAAGCGTTACATCAATGATTATATCCAGTATGTCACTTCGGACTTTCTGGCTGGACTTGGATTTGGTGCGACACAGCAATTAGGAGAGAGCGACGGTATCTATATCGGTTACAACCTTGACACGGGGAAAAACATCTATCTGAAACCCAGCCTTGCGGCGCAGGGAGTGAAAGGTTCTGTCACCAACGCGTTAGCGGCAGCGTTCCTCGGCTCTCTTGGAGGTGGAAAATCATTCTGTAATAACCTTATCGTCTATTATGCGGTGCTGTTTGGAGGAAAAGCGGTCATTGTGGACCCGAAATCAGAACGTGGAAACTGGCAGGAAACATTACCCGACATTGCGCACGAAATCAAGATTGTCAATCTTACCAGTGCGGATAAGAACAAAGGACTTCTTGACCCGTATGTGATTATGAAACGTACAAAGGACGCTGAAAGTCTGGCAATCGACATACTCACATTCCTTACGGGTATTTCCTCCCGTGACGGTGAGAAATTTCCTGTATTAAGGCGTGCTATCCGTTCGGTGACGCAAAGCAAAAAAAGAGGATTGCTCCGTGTCATTGACGAATTGAGGAAAGACGGTTCACCTGTGGCAGAGAATATCGCAGACCATATCGAAAGCATGACGGACTATGATTTCGCGCATCTTTTGTTTTCGGACGGTGACGTGGAACAGTCCATTAGTCTGGACAGGCAGTTAAACATCATACAGGTGGCAGACCTTGTGCTGCCGGATAAGGACACAAAGTTTGAAGAATACACCACAATGGAATTGCTGTCAGTGGCTATGCTGATTGTCATTAGTACCTTTGCCTTAGACTTTATCCATTCTGACCGTGGCATTTTTAAGATGGTGGACTTGGACGAAGCATGGACGTTTTTACAGGTGGCACAGGGAAAAGCTCTCTCTAACAAGCTGATTCGTGCCGGACGTTCCATGAACGCCGCTGTTTACTTTGTCACGCAAAATTCTGGTGATGTGGATGACGAAAAGATGAAAAACAATATTGGCCTGAAGTTTGCGTTTAGAAGCACGGACATCAAGGAAATCAAGAATACCCTTGAATTTTTCGGCGTGGATAAGGAGGACGAGGGCAACCAGAAGCGACTTAGAGATTTGGAAAACGGGCAATGCTTGTTTCAAGATTTATATGGGCGTGTGGGCGTTATCCAGATTCACCCTGTATTTTCTGACCTGTTCCATGCCTTTGATACCAGACCTCCCATGCAGACGGAAGAATCGAGGTGAAGCCTATGCGTAAGAAAAAGACAGTTCATTATCTTCTTGTCACGCTTGGGGTGATTTTCTGCGTATTGGTGTTTCTGGCAGTCACAGACGCAGTGGCTCATGCCGCTGGTCTAGTTGACAATACAGTGAGCAACGCTAACGCCTATTCAAAATATCCGTTGGAAAACTACCAGTTGGACTTTTACGTTGATTCCAGTTGGGATTGGTTACCGTGGAACTGGCTTGACGGTATCGGAAAAAGTATTCAGTACGGTTTGTATGCTATTACAAACTTTGTCTGGACGGTGAGTCTTTATATCTCCAATGCGACGGGCTATGTGGTACAGGAAGCTTACAAGCTGGATTTTATTTCTGATACCGCGGCGTCAATCGGAAAGAACATTCAGACATTGGCTGGCGTGACTTCCAGCGGTTTTTCCAGTGAGGGATTTTATGTGGGATTCCTGCTTATCCTCATTCTGGTAATGGGTATCTATGTAGCTTACACAGGACTTATCAAGAGAGAAACCACAAAGGCGGTTCATGCGGTAATCAATTTTCTTGTGGTGTTTATCCTGTCAGCGTCCTTTATCGCCTACGCCCCAAACTATATCAGCAAAATTAATGATTTTTCCGCTGATATAAGCGGCTCGGCGTTGTCAATCGGCACAAAAATCGTGCTGCCCGATTCCAACAGCAAAGGAAAAGACAGCGTGGATTTGATAAGAGACAGCCTGTTTTCCATACAGGTGAAACAACCGTGGCTTTTGTTACAGTATGGGGAATCGGACGTGGAAAAACTTGGCTCCGACCGTACGAAAAGCCTGCTGGCTGCCAGTCCAGACACGGATGACCGGGAAAAGATTGTGGTTGATGAAATAGAGAACAGGGATAATGCGAATTTAAGCGTCACAAAGACCATGAGCCGATTGGGTACAGTAGTATTCCTGTTTATCTTTAATATCGGAATCTCCATCTTTGTGTTTTTGCTTACAGGCATGATGATTTTCTCACAGGTATTATTCATCATTTACGCCATGTTCCTGCCGATTAGCTTCATCCTCTCCATGATTCCGACCTATGAGGGCATGGCAAAAAAAGCACTGACAAAGCTGTTCAATACGATTATGTTAAGAGCGGGCATTACGCTGGTTATCACTATAGCTTTCAGCGTATCCACGATGTTTTATTCCATTTCTGCTGGTTATCCGTTCTTTATGGTAGCCTTTTTGCAGATAGTGACGTTTGCTGGCATTTACATGAAGATGGGGGATTTAATGTCCATGTTCAGCTTACAGGCAAACGATACACAGCAGGTCGGCAGGCGCATCATGCGTAGACCATATATGTTCCTGAACCGTGGGGCAAGACGACTGGAAAGAAAAATTGGAAGGACGGTAGCAGTTGGCAACGCTGGCGGTGTTGCCGGCACAAAAGGGGCTTCTAACAGACAAAAAGCTGACACGACAAAGATGGGAAATCACAGCAGGCCAAGCCATGACACACAAACCGCTGATGCTTCCAGTCCAGAAAAATGTGCCAGCGCGAAGACTGGGGTTGCTTCTGACAATAAAGGCCCTGTCAGGGATAAGGCGCGGTCCCGAAAACAACGGGCAGAAGATACGCCGATACAGACACGGTATGCGTTACGTAGCGGCGTAAGTCGGACACAGGAAAGTGTGTCAGGGTTCAAAGACAGCGTTTTGGAAGAAAAAGCAAATAGAAAACAAGGAAGCCTGGACAGACGAATCCGGCACAGGCGGACCATAGCAGAAAAGCGTATGGAACTGGACAGAGCGAAACAAAACGCAGGCTCTGTGATGAAAACCGACACGGCGAAAGAAAGAACCCCTGTACAGGGGCGGCCGGTAACAACGGCTGCGTCCGCAAAGATGGCTTCCAAACAACAGTCAACAGTCAGGAAACGCCCCATTGCCGCTCCAGGAGGACAGTCGCGGTCTGTCAAAACGGAAGTGTCGGGTTTCAAACAGCAGGAACAGGTACGAACACAGGATGCCGAACAGGCTTCACCAGTAGAAATGAAGCGACTCACAAAGGCCATGGCCGCTGAAACTGTGACCCGTCAGGTTTTACAGCGCCAGAAACAGACGAAGACCGTGCGGCAAAAGAACGCGGCAAAATCCATCGTGGACAAATCCGCCAACAGAAAAGGACGCAGGAAATGAAGTTGAGACATTTAGCGGTATTCGCAGGGGTCTTCACAGTGGTTATAGGCTTACTTCTATTCCTGTTTATCGTGATCGCGGATGATGAAAAAGGCGACATTTCCCATATGGGTTTTTCGGGAATGAATCTATCAGAGGACGTGCTGAAACATCAGCCGGTCGTTGAGAAATATGCGAAGGAATATGGCGTTTCCGATTATGTGAATTATCTGCTTGCGATTATGCAGGTGGAATCGGGCGGCACGGCCACGGACGTTATGCAATCGTCAGAATCACTTGGCTTACCGCCTGATTCCCTCTCAACGGAGGAATCCATCAAACGAGGATGCGAATATTTCTCGGAGCTTTTAAAATCCGCAAAGGAGAAAGGCTGTGACATTGACACGGTGGTTCAGGCTTATAATTACGGTGGCGGCTTCATTGATTATGTGGCGAAACATGGAAAGAAGTACACCTTTGAATTGGCTGTCGGATTTGCCAGAGATAAATCGGGCGGCGTAAAAATCAGCTATAAAAATGAGATTGCCATTAAGGAAAACGGCGGCTGGCGTTACCAGTACGGAAACATGTTCTATGTCCGTTTAGTGTCACAATATCTGACGGTGACGCACTTCAGCGATGCCACGGTGCAGAAAATTTTCAACGAAGCATTAAAATATCAGGGGTGGAAATACGTCTTTGGCGGCAGCAATCCCAACACTTCTTTTGACTGTTCGGGGCTGACTTCCTGGTGCTACGCAAAGGCGGGCATTTCCCTACCGAGAACTGCGCAAGCGCAATATGACGCGACACAGCATATCCCGCTTTCACAGGCAAAGGCCGGTGATTTGGTTTTCTTCCATTCCACCTATAACGCCGGGAGGTATGTCACGCATGTTGGCATTTATGCGGGAAACAACAGAATGTACCATGCGGGTGACCCCATTGGATATGCGGATTTAACAGTCTCATACTGGCAACGACATCTGATTGGCGCCGGACGAGTGAAAACAAAATAAGAAAGGAACAAGGACTATGACAGTTAAGAAGAAAGAGAAAAAATCAAACCGTAACAGGGAAAAGAAGGTGCCGGTGATAAAAATTGGTACCCATAGGAAAATAGTGTTCGCCTTATGGCTGGTGCTGATTGTGAGCGTCAGTTTCGGGGTGTACAAAAATTTCACCGCCATTGACAGACACACCCTGCATGAAAAGGAAGTGATTGAACGGCACCTCTTTGACACGAATAAAATCGAAAACTTTGTGAGAGAGTTCGCCTTCGTTTACTACTCCTGGAGCAATACGCAGGAATCCATTGACACGAGAACCGTGGAGGCCAGCCAATATTTGACAAAGGACCTGCAAGATTTGAACGTTGATGTGGTAAGACAGGACATACCCACAAGTTCAACGGTTACGGATGTGAAGATATGGAATATTGAACAGGTTGGAACGAACAATTTCACCGTGCTTTATTCCGTGGACCAGACCGTGACAGAGGGTGAAACCTCTGTGGGCTGTACTTCTGCTTATATGGTGACGGTTCATATGGACGATAATGGGAACATGGTCATTACACAGAATCCGACTGTCAGCGGTTTGCCGATAAAATCCGGTTATGAACCAAAGGCGGTGGAATCAGATGGGACCGTGGATGCTGCTACAATCAAAGAAGTCACGGAATTCCTGGAAACGTTTTTCAAGCTCTATCCCGCCGCGACGGAGAAAGAACTTACCTATTATGTGACTGGAAATGCGCTGAAACCCGTCAACGTGGATTATCTGTTTTCGGAGTTGATAAATCCGGTCTTCACAAAAGACGGGAAAAGGGTCAGGGTGTTCGTATCGGTGAAGTATCTCGACCAACGGACAAAGGCTGCGCAAATTTCACAGTTTGAACTGATACTGGAAAAAGACAACAATTGGAAAATTGTAGGCTAATCTTATATCAACAACTCCAAGTATTCTTTCAGCCTAATTGAAGAACTGTAAACTCATATTCAAAATGAATCCCATCTAAGGGAGAGAATCGCTGTCACCTGTTAAACAATGGGTGGCAGCGATTGTAAAGGCGTTCTAACTACCGCATATATTTTTTATAACAGTATCTGCTCATCTGTAGCTTCAGCAAGTGAAAACGCTTCTTCCTTCCTGATTCTTTCTCTGATTTTTTCGCAATTTGGTTGTGCCAATTCGACAGCGACTAATTGTAACCATGATTTTACGATTTCCAGTTCAGGCATATAAAGTCCGTCTCTTTTCAGTTCATCATCTATCCATTCTGCGTTAAAATCTGCATTGAAGGCAGGCTTTTTTACTTCACGGAATGTGGCGTTCCTCAATTTTTCAGCGGAGTCCGGCAATTCGTTTCCAAATGTTTTGTCCAAGTGTTCCCGTAATTCCAGTTGGGTCTGTTCTCTGCGCTGTTTTTCCCGTTCGTTGGCTTCATCTATCACAGCATTGATTTCTTTGCGCCTGTAATACTCTATCCACCGTCTGCACCAACGGTCAAATATTTTTAATCTTTCAGTGTATCGCGGGTCCGCTTCCAACTTTTTGGAGGTCCAACCGTCATTATAATGAGTCTGACTCAAATCTATTTCGTTCCAATAAGGTAGTACCATAACGTGTCTCCTCTCTACGTGGCATATGGTGTTTTTTATCACAATTTGCTCCCATCTAGAGCCATTATAGCATCATTCCCTGGATATAATCAATACAAAAAGCTCCATCTAGGAGCAATTGGAGATTGGACATGAAAATATTGATGAATAAAAAATTTGCCAGTAATCTGGTTCTTTTGCGGGGTGAAAGTGGATTGTCCCAAAGTGAGTTGATAAGAGAAACGGGACTTTTAGGAAGCACTCTTGCTCGGTCAACCTATTCTAAAATTGAACTGGGGATTGGCAACATAAAGGTATCGGACCTTGTAGCCTTAAAAGAAATTTACGACGTCAATTATGATAGGTTCTTTGAGGGCATTTCCGTCATAGAAACAGAAAATTTATAAATCTCTGATGAAATATAGCATGAAGGAGAGTCGGTTACTCTCTTTTTGATTACATAAAATAAAGGAACTTCTCTTTTCTATGTGTTCACTTTTATTTTCCATATACGCATGTAAGAAGTTTTATTTCTATCTGCTCTTTTCTAGAGCAATCAGAAGATTCACCCATAGCTATAATAAACACATGAAGGCTCTATTCGGGAACAAATGAGGGTATGACATGAAAATACTGATGAATAAAAAATTTGCCAGCAACCTGGTTTTTCTGCGAGGTGAAAGCGGATTATCTCAAAATGAATTAATAAGAGAGATGGAGCTTTTGGGTAGCACTTTGGCCCGGTCAACCTATTCCAAAATAGAATTGGGAATTGGGAATATCAAAGTTTCGGACCTTGTCGCCCTAAAGGAAATCTACGGTGTCAGTTATGAGAAATTTTTTGAGGGTATTTCCGTCATAGAGACGGAAAATTTATAAGATTACCGGAAAAGAAAAAGAGAGTGTGTCGCTCTCTTTTTTGGTTATATGAATACAAAAAACATTTCTTCTATTCATCTTCAAATATTGTTTCGTTCATTTCAGGAAAATCCAGCAATTCAGAAACTGTCATATTTAATCCAATCGCCAACTTATGAAGCGTTTTTAATTTTGGTTTTTTAGTCTTGCCGGACATGATGTTTTCAACTGTAGACGGGGTAATGCCTGATAAAGTAGCCAGCTTATTTATTGTAATATTTTGTTCCTCACATAGCCTTGTGAGCCTTAAAATAATAACATCTGAATAAGTCATGAAGGATGCTCCCTTTTGTAGAAATCAGGTCGGGTATAGAATACACCTTCTCTTACACTTCATCAGGATTACCTTTTATATGCTGGCAGATATCCTCAACTTCGCAATCTAATATTTCACAGAGACGGTCAAGGGTAATAGTCTTTACCACCATATTTTTTCTCAGGCGGTGAAGTTGTGCCTCATTTACATGGTAATCTTTGATAAGGGAATATTGAGAAATTCCTTTTTTCTTCATGGTGGTCCACAAACGGTCATATACAATCATAGTCGTTCCTTTCAGGAGAGTATATGACTATTATTTCATGAGATTCAAAAATACAATATTGTACGTATAAGCACAATATATATGTGTAAAAAAATAAAGGTATGTACTTTTTTGAAAAATAGATACCTTTACTCTTCTGGTTCGTCTTTTACATATTGACAAATATCTTCCACATTACAGTCCAAGATTTTGCATAGACGGTCAATTGTCACTGTCTTTATAACGCTGTTTTTCCTGAAACGGTCTAACTGTGCTTCATTTATGTTGTAATCATGAATTAAGGAATATTGTGTAATACCTTTTCTTTCTAAAGTTTCCCATAGCCTGTCATACACTATCATTTTTTCACTCCTTCCTATTGATTTATTTTTATTATTGCATTAAAATAAATAAAACAGTATTGTTCGTGTTGCGAACAATGTAGGCGTAGATTTTGTTTCAATAGAAAGGGCACCGAAAGACGATATAATAGATATTGAAAACTTTGCCACCATGTTGCTAAAAACATGAGAAAATCAGGATATTTCCTATTTCTACCAGCACATATTTATTTTATCTCTATCTGGTTTAGTCTATGAACTATAAAAAGGCATACATATGACATATGAAAAATTTATTGAAGAGAACAGTTTGAATTATAAAATCTTGGAAATGAAATTCAAACAGGGCAAAAGCCACAGAGAAATAGCAACTGCTCTTAATAAAAGTACAAACACGATAGGAGAACATTACAGAATGTTCAGCTGGAGTCTGTATCTTTGCTATTTCCGATATCTGGAAAGTATCGGGCTGGAAGTAGATGCGATGGATATTGAAGATTTCTATGAAAATTCCGTTCACGCAGTTTCCTATCTGGAAAAAACATACAGTGAAGAACTAAATTCATTCAGAGGGGGCAGACCGCCTGTTTTTCTTCAAAATATTAAAAGTTTACCTCCCTATAGAAAGCTGACAGACAGACAGGTATTCAATCTTGAAAAGAAAATAGTAAAAGCAAGAGAAAGTCAAGGCAGGACCTTTTTGGACATTGGAAAAGAATTAAAAATAACTTGGGAGAAAGCCCGTCATATGTATAGGAATTACTACCATAGAAAAGTGATGGAAGCCCTAGACAGGATAAAAGAACAGACTGGGAACGATTTGTCAAATTTTATTTTTGAGTATTCTCATTATTCATATAAAAGATGGGAATTGATAGTGAGAGATTATTTCGACTTGGTACGGGATTTAATTGATGATTAAGAAAATTTTTTTCACTTTGACCGCCAAAACGTGAGCCTCCCAAATCTACCAATCGGTAGATGAAGACCTCCTTATCAGCAATATATTTTTCATACGTAAAAAATTATTTTAACGAAACGACGGTTGAAAAGGTAACGTTCCATAAGAAAGTTAAATCCAAGAGATGTTGTAATCAGCCAGAATGATGGAATTGTAGGAATTATGAATGTCAAAAACAATTTTTGAGAGACTGGGAGACAAATATGAAAGGCAAGGCGATTACTTAATTCCATAATTGATTGTATCTGCTGAAGAAGAACAACTGGTAGGAATATGGGGAAAACGATATTTGAATTATCTGAAGCAGTACTATGAGTTACATATACCAACTTTCTCACAAGCGACAAACTAAATACTTACCTTGCTGATATTAACAGACAGGAACAAGAACGCAGGGCATAACGGGAAGAAAGCGCTTTAGAATGAACAGGAAGAACCAACAATTTTAGAGCATGTGCAATGGAACTTGTGGAGCAGGAGATTATTTACTATATTTACCTTAGAGATATCATATCAGTAACAGGTGGTTTTCTGTTTCGCATATCTCCGTTTCTCCTTTAGGAGAAACTCCGATACACTCAACAGGCTAAAGCCCATAATAAAAAAATAGAGCTTTATGGCTCTATTTTTATAAATCTATGTATTTTAAACTACTTTTCCAATCGCAATCCTTTAATCCGAATAAATCCATTTTCTCCCATAATATATCCATCATCAGCAAAAACTACAAAAGAGATTTCCCGAATATCTTTCCATGATTCTCTTTTCGAAATATCCTTCATTGTATAATCAAAAACTCCTTCTTTTAATGGTATATCAACAAACTGTTGCTGACTGGAATTTTTTATTTGAAATTGAACTTGTCGTATGCTATCAGAGGTTTCCATGAAAAATTTTATCCTATAACCCGCATCAAAATAATTGAGCCAATTTTCAGAAGGAATATAGGAAAATAAAATCATAGAAAACTGACATCCCTCTCTTTTCTTCACATCCATTGGAATCATTATATCGGCATATACAGAAGGCTCCACGTCATTTTCCATGATACATTGATCTCTTGTACTGCAAAATGATTTGACAATCGGAACAGAATTAAATTTTGTTCGGTCTTCAATTAACGAAAATTTCTCTCCTGCAATATCTCTTGGTTTTTCTTCACTATAATAATTGGTTTGATTAATGGTTCCAGTACTTAATCCAACATTAAGCCCATAATTTTTTTCAATTGTTTGAGAAATATGTGAGCCTGTTGGTTTTGCTTCTTTTAAAATATCTAATAATCTTTCATTTAAGTTTAAATATTCTTTTATCATACCCTCTGACATACAATATGCATCAGGAATATTGCCCATATACTTACTGATTTCTTCCAATTTATCATCATCCAAAATCCAATTAGATAATCTCTTCTTTAAATAATTTGTAGAGATTTTTATCCCCTTTTTAATTGCATCCCACGCTATTCCAGATAATACTACAGATGTCAACTCTTCCACTTAATTATCCTCCTCTCGACAATTTCAGTTTATTTTTTAATCTATTTTATTTCATTTTTTATGTTTAATAGCCGAATTTATACGTCAATTATGCACTATGTTTAGGCGTATGATTCTCTGTTGTCGATGTATTACTAGATTAGCATTATATACTAAAATAGTAATAAAAGCAATATGTTGCATACGTGTGGGTGGATTTGTCAAAAAAAACTAAAACGGTAATCCAAAGGGCTGTCATGTCCAAGCCAGAATATATTGACGGTTAGCGTTACTAAAATTCGATATTTACTATAATAGCATTGGCATTGTCAGAGAGCCGATGCCTGAAGAAATGGAACGGTTGTTTGGAATAAGAAAATTCAGCCAAGACAGCAAAACGGCGTAGCCGTAGAGCTACACTGTCTACATAAATACTATATCAGAATATTTCGGTTTTTGGGACACCCCCCTATACGGAACGTCATCCAAAGCTGCCATTTTTCTTTTCACCTGCAGGAACAACAACATACAGATTTCCTTTTATTACAACAGGGGACAATATCCATGAAATGTGTTTTTCATGTCACATAGCAGGAACAATCCATTTATGTTCCTGTGCTTTGTTGAGTTCACAAAATATTTTAAAATTAATTTAAAGTTTGGGTATCAAATTTCACTTCCGTGTTGTGTGTTAGTGCGGAAAGAGGCAAAAAGTCTTTTCGTTTTAGCAACTTCAACTTGAAAGGTGGTGTGGATTATGAAACCTTCTTCATTCAGGAACGCCATAAGACTTCAATTTGACTGTCTAGCTCGTAAGGTGGTTGGCCGAACTGTCAAGAACTATAACAAAGAGCTTGCCAGACGATCAAAACGTGAAACTTTTTTCTGTGAGATTCCAGAAATGGAATTAAGCCAGATAGGGCTTGCTGATGAATACTCAACGGATTTCACCTTCTTTGATGTGTTCGGAATGGAAGTCCGTGTCTTTGATGAACGCTTATGTGAAGCCATTAAAAAATTAAGCGAAAAGCGACGTAACATTTTGCTTATGTCGTACTTTTTGGAAATGACGGATGCTGAAATATCAGAAATCGTGGAAATGGAACGGTTTTCAGTATGCAGGAATAGACTATGCACATTAAAGCTCATTAGAGATATGTATAGGGAGGGAGAATGATAACATGATGAAGTCTGTACATAAGTGCCCTCCGTTCTCTATAATCAGTTCTGCTGCTAATGGCGACAACGTGGCAATCGAGAAAATATTAAATCATTATGACGCTTACATATCAAAAGCAAGTTTACGTCCATTTTATGATGAACAGGGAAACATGTACATTGTGGTTGATATGGAGTTAAAAGGAAGAATCAGGACCGCGCTTATCAAAGCGATTCTCGGATTTGAAGTCAGAGTGAAATGAACAAATCGATGCGGAGAGCAACACTGCCTCATTCCCACTATATTTTCAAACGTGTTCCTTGATAACCGAATAAAGCAATCAGATACGTTAGATATACGGCGAGCCAACAGATATTGCACGCCATGACCCTGGACAAGCAGGCGAGCGATTCCCGCAATGATTTGAATGCGACTTCTGGAACAGTCGCTTTGCCAAGACCCGCATATCTGGATAATGATACGCCCGTATGACACGGTTCGCCCATCAGAATGGGAATGGTGAAATTCCAGTGGAGCTTTCCAAAGCCATCTGACTGCTTACTCTTTATACATAAATTATTTCATAACGTACAAGCATTTTTGCATACTTTGTAAATATATCATAATGAGGTGATTCAATGGCAAATAACGCAAAGGTGGTTTGCAGGAATGTTTTTAAAAATCATGATAAAGCGGCGTTTACAAAAGCATATACTCTGAAATGGGCAGAGTTGATAAATCAATATGAAAAAAATAAAAGAAAGGCAACTCCTGTCAGATGATAGACATACTATCCCGCAAGATGTTATAATAATACCGTGCGGAGATAGTTTGTTTCGTCTTCTCTGAAAAGGAGAACGGAACATGATGGAAGCAAAATCAAGAGTCGCGATTTATTGCCGCTTATCAGAAGAAGATAGAAACAAACAATCAGAAACAGACGACAGCAACAGTATTCAGAATCAAAAATCAATGCTAATTCAATACTCGATAGAGCATGGTTGGGAAATCTACAACATATACAGTGACGATGATTACACTGGCTCCGACAGACGGCGACCGGAATTTAACAGGTTATTGGAGGATGCGAAAAATCGTAAATTTGATATTGTCCTGTGTAAGACACAATCCAGATTTACCAGAGAATTAGAGTTAGTGGAAAAATATATCCACGGTCTTTTCCCTCTCTGGGGCATTCGCTTTGTCAGTATCGTTGATAATGCGGACACTGCCAATAAGGGCAACAAGAAATCGAGACAGATTAACGGTCTGGTGAATGAATGGTATTTGGAGGACATGTCGGAGAACATTAAAAGCGTTCTCACTGACAGAAGGAAAAATGGACACCATATCGGTGCGTTCGCTCTGTACGGTTATAAGAAAGACCCTGACGTAAAAGGCCATTTGATTATTGATGAAGAAGCCGCGGAAGTTGTCAGAGAAGTTTTTACACTGTTTTCACAAGGGTATGGCAAGACAGCCATTGCCCGTATGCTGAATGACAGAGGACTCCCAAACCCTACGGAATACAAACGGCTTCATGGACTACGCTACAAACAGTCTAAATTGAAAAACAGCACCTTATGGAAATACTCTAACATCGCTGATATGTTAGTGAATGAAATGTACATTGGAAATATGGTACAGGGCAAATATGGAAGCGTGTCTTATAAGACAAAACAAAACAAGCCCCGTCCCAAAGACCAATGGTACAGAGTTGAGGGTACACATGAACCGATTATTGACCGGGAGTTATGGGATAGAGTCCAGGTTATGATAGCTCAAAAAGCAAAGCCTTTTATAGTAGGAACCATCGGTTTGTTCGCACGAAAGGCCCGCTGTATGAATTGCGGATACGCCATGTGCTCATCAAAAAGTCATGGCAAACACTATTTAAAATGTCCTTGCCGTCATGTATCAAAAGATGCCTGCATCGGTGCGTTTATTTCGGTAGAAAGATTGGAGAAAGCCGTAATTGAGGAACTGAACAAGCTGTCTATGGAGTATCTTGATAAAGACGAATTGGGACAGAACGTACAGTTTAATCATGACCTACAGGGGCAAAAAGAATCCTTAAAAGCGGAAATTTCTGCTTATGAAAAAAGGATCGCGGAATACACAAAGGGGATTCGTGAGTTGTATTTGGATAAGGTGAAAGGTATCCTTTCTGAACTTGACTACTTGGATTTATCGAAAGACTTCGTAACACAAAAAGAAAGGCTCGACAAACTGGTAATCGACGCACAAAAAAGGCTTGATGTTATTGAACGTAAAATGCTGATTGGCGACGATAGACGCCGGTTAATTGAGCAGTACACAAATCTTGAACACTTGGACAGGGTAATGGTTGAAACGCTGATTGATTATGTACTGGTTGGCAGGAAAGACCCTGTAACTAAGGAAGTACCTGTTGAGATACATTGGAATTTCTAGGGTTTCCGTATCTGGTGGATATATGTGTCAGGTTATGGAGGGCCACTTATTGAAGCCTCAATGTTGTTTTTACACAGTCGCCCCATCTGCTGC
>QXXF01000030.1 GCA_009911365.1 Clostridiales bacterium | reverse complement strand
CCCCCCCCCCGGACAGAAATCCAAGCTCTTGGGCTAGCTGGATGGTTTCTTCGTCAAGCAGGTTGTCGAAGTCCTCTCGCAGGCCGGCGAGCCCATCGTCCGCCGCTCCCATGAACTTCGCCAGTTTCCCGAACAAGACGGCCAGGGATTCCCCTGAGACAAGCGGCTGTTTCTCCGCCGCTTCCATGAATTCCACCGCCTGGCCGGACAAGTTCTCCACCGCTCCCGGCGGCCCCTGGGGCCCGGTCTCCCCTTGTGGCCCGGTCGGCCCGACGAATTCCCCGTTTTCCAGTTTTTCCAGCACCTCATCGGCGGCGGCGCTCGCTCGCTCCGTGGCCGCGTTCGCCGCCGTCGCTCCCGCTTCCGCCTTTTCCGTGGCTTCCGTCACGTTTTTCAAATATTCCTTTGAAATCGAGTCGGTCGCCCGGTCCACGCTTTCCAACATGTCCTCGTAGGTGGCCATCCTTTTGACCACCCCGGGCTCGAAACATTCGTAGACCGCCCGCCCGTCTTCGGCGTGGGGATCCCCGCTCATGACCGTGGCCCGTTCCCCGGCTTTCAGTTTGTCCGGGTCGAAATCCCCGTAGTCTCCTCGTCTGTTTTGTATCGCCATTTTCGTTTCCTTTCTAATTTTTGGTGTATCCGATCACGTCCAGCACGGCGATCCCCGTGCCCACGTGAGCGAAGGCTTTCGATTCGTCGTAATCCGCGGCGTAAGCCTGGGATTCCACTTTGAACAGGTTCACTTGTCCCGGGATCAGGAGCCGGGCCAAGTTTCCCGACACGATGGTCCTGCTGCCGCTGGCCGCCCCGTCGGGCATGGAGGAAAATTCGCCGCCCGCCGCCCCGCTCACCAGGTTCCAAACCCCTTGCGATCCCGGATGGTAATAGTCGTAAGGCCTCCCCACCAGGCCGATGGTGGCGTCGGACAGGGAGTAACATAGCTTGATCTTTCGAGAATGGCCGACCACTTCCACCAGCTCGTAGTCTTCACCATGTTCCACGGCGGCGGTCCAATGCCCCGGGGCGCTGATGAGCCGCAGGGTGGCTTCTTGGACCACGTAGGCGGCGGGGACGTAAGCGCAGACCACCAAAGGGTTTTCCATGACCATGTCGGTGTTGCCCAATATCCCGCCCAGCATTTCCGGCCTGCCTCCGTTGGACACGAACTGCAAGTTGCCGCACACGCCGCTCGATGACATGAGAGAGGCGCCGTTCGCCAGTTTGATCCCCTCGTGGTCCATGCGGATCATTTCCCGGTCGTCGTTGGCCAAGAGGGAAAACGTCCCGTTGGCGTTGCTCCTGCCGCCCAACGTCAACGTGCCGCCCCTGGCCCAATCGAAATTGATGCCGATGGCGGACAGCATGTTCACCACGGCGTTCCCGTCCGAATCGATCCCGGCGTTCCACGTCTTTCCTCCGTCCGTGGACACGGAGAACACCCCGGCGGACATCCGCCAAAGGGTCCTGGAATCTTCCAGCTTCGGTTTGTCGTGCATGTAGAACACGGCGCTTCCGTCTTCTTGCCTGACGGCGGTTTGAAAGATCCCCATGGATTTGGCGATCAAGCCGGTCATTCGCTGGACCTCCGTCTTTTGGTTCCTGATCTGGGCCTCCGTCCCTTTCTTCGCCTGTTCGATCTTCTGGTCCGTGACGCTGGGCCTGGGAGCGGCTTGTTCCGTGGCGCTGACGGCCCCGCAGCCATGTTTGCCGTTGCCTCCCAACGTGTAGGTCACGTTGGTCAGGACCGTCCGGTAGGTGAGCCCCTTGTGGTCCGTCACCGTGGCCAGGTCCCCGGCTTCCACTCTGGGATCGGACCGGACCGTCACGTCCAATGGCCGGAACCTGGAACCCACGATCCTGCTCCCCGCCAGCTCGGCCGCTTCTTTGACCTCGTCGCAGGAAACGAGGGGGTTGTTTTCGATGGTCAAAACGTAGCCTTCTTCACCGAAAAGATGGCTGGCGGAACGTTCCTCTTCCACGGTCTCCGTCTCACCCTCGGCGTTCACGGTGGAAAGCGCGACCGTTTCTTTGGCTTCCGCCTTCACCCCGGTGATCTGCACGTCCCAAAGGTCGGCGTCAAAGGATGCGAAATCGTGGATCTGCCACTCCTCCGGCCATTCCGAAAAAGACCCTTCGTCATGGACGTCCTCGCCTGAATAATTGAAAAAATCGCCGCCGTCCAGGTCGTCCCCCGTGGTGTAAAGGCTCGGGTCATATCGGTCGAAGGTTCCCCCGTCGAATCCCGGGTTTCGCAAGGCGTCGATGTCGTACCAGCGGAAAGAAAGCCGCCCCTGGCCGTCGCAACACCCGTAATTGCCGGTGATCTGGGCGGCGTAAGAGAGGACCGCCCGGAAGGTCAGGTTTTCCCCTTCCGGCCGTTTTTCGAAAACCCGGTCTTCCCCGGCGAAACGGTCTGGCGACAAAACCAGGCCGCACACGTTACAAGCGTCCTGGGCGATCTGTCGGAATGTCGCCGGGTAAGTCAGCTCGCTCTTTCCGTGATCTTGGTCCAGCTTCGCCATGTCGTCGTAGGCGGTGATCGTCCAGACGCTGCCAGATGTGGCGGCCCGCTCGGCGGTGAAGACGCCTTTGTCCAGCCATTCCACTTTCGTCAGCTCCCAGTCCGTGAACAGCCCGTCGTCGTAGGAATCGCCGCTTCCATAATCGGAAAGCGCGCCTCCGTCCAGCCAGTCCCCGCTGGCGCGGTCTTCCAGGGTCCCGCCGTCGTGGCCTTTGTGGTCTTCCGACAGTTCCAGCCCGATTTTGGGCGACATCTCCGCCCCGGTGAAATCGTGAGGCGTGAACCGGTCTTCGGCGTTGGTGACCCGCATGGACAGTTTCCCGATGACCATGCCGCCCAGGTCGAAACTGCCCGATTGACTGGTGGCGGTCTCGATGGACAGGCCGCCGGCCATGACGTCGTCGTCGTCAATGGTGAGGATGGTCCCGTCCGCCAGTTTCGCTTTCACGTTGGCATGGTAAATTCGTAGCTCTTCCGGTATTTTCTTGTATCGTTCGCTCGCTTCTATCATCGACTCACCTCTCGATCAGGTCCACTGTCACGTCTTTGTATCGTTCAATGCCGTCTCCAACGTCGCCCAAGCTCTCCCGCTTGATCGTCCCCCGATAAACAGTCAGCGTCTTATCTTCTCCGTCATCGTTGAACCGTATTTTAAAAAATCCCTTTGGAAGATTCTTTTTGATCTTTCTCATTTCGGTTTCCGTGACGTGGCTCCATTTCACGCTCACGGTTTTCTTCTCGGCCACCACGCCGCCCGCCATTTTCCCTGACTGGGTCCTGCCGGTGTCGGAAGTCCAAATCAATTCATCCGACACCGTGATCGTCGTCGGGGACGGCAGCTTCACGCCGCCCGCTTCCAAACGCTGTCCCATGTTATTCTCCTATCGGCGAATACCGCCTGTTGATCTTTTGCCGCCCTTTGTCCACCAATTTGGCGACTTCTTCTGAATCCACGTAAATGCCGACGCTCTCGAAGGTGGCCACCAGGATTCTGGTCATGTTGTCCAGCAGTTCTTTCAAATCCGCTTTCGTTATGCCTCCGGCGCCGCCCGCCGCCCTGACCGCTTCCATGGCCATTTGGCGCAATTTGCTCTCCGGCGCCACGACCTCGCCTTGGTGCCGGTTGTCCCCGATCATGGCCAGCTGCGGGGTGTTCGCCTTCACGTACCCGCCTTGCGCGAGACGAGGCAGGGAAATGGTGGACATCTTGGGGATCGACACGCCCGGCAGTTTGTTGATGAGGCCGATGGCGCTGTTGATGGACCGCGGCACCCAGTTGATGCCGTTCTCCACGGTCCGCAGCACGGCGTTGATCGCGTTTTTGAAGGCCCCGCCGATGGCGGTTCCCACCTTGGTGCCAATGGTCTTGAACTTGCTTTTGATGGTGTTCCAGATGCCGCCGAAGAACTCCCCGACTTTTTTGAACGGGGATTTCATCGCTTCCCAGGCGGACCTGAATTTTTCACCGAACCAGGCTTTCGCGTTGGCGAAAACATTTTTGACAGCGGTCCATTTGCCGCTGAACCAGGAACCGATGGACGAGAAAGCGTTTTTCACCGCCGCGTAAGCCCCTCGGAACTTCTCACCGAACCACGTTCCCACGCTGGCGAACGCGTTCTTGATAGCGGTCCACTTTTCTCCAAACCAAGTCCCAATGGTCGAGAATGCGGCCCTTATAGCGTTAGCCGCCGCCTGAAACTTTTCGCCGAACCAGGATCCGATGTTGACGAAATGGCTTTTGATCCCTTCGACCTTTCCTCGGAACCATTCGACGATCGGTTCAAAGATGCCCTTGATCGCCTGCACGACGCCGCCAAAAATGTCTCGTACGCCTTCCCAAGCCCTGCGCCAGTCTCCAGTCAAAACTCCCGTCACGAAGTCGATGAGACCGCCCAGCATGGTGAGCAATCCTTCCAAAACGCCGAGGATCATGCTGACCGCGGTTTTCACCACGCTCCAAAGACCTTCCACTTTCGCCGCGATGACGGCGAAGAACTGCTTGACCAGCCAAGCCACGAAAGGGCTGATCCGTTCCCACACCGTGGCGATCAGATCAAAGAGTTTCCCGAACACTTCGATCAGCTTGTCAACAAAGGGCTGGATGTACTTGTCTTTGACTTCGCCGAACTCTTTGGCGATTTTGGAAAGCACCGGAGCCAGATACGCGTTGTACCCGTCCAGGGCCCCTCCAAACACGGTGGAAAATCCCTTGGCTATCTTGTCAAAAGCCGGACGGACATACTGGTCATAGGTGTCAAAAATGGACTCGAAAGTGTCTTTGACGAATTCAGACATGGACGAGGTGATCTCGCTGATCGGCCTTAGCGTGTTGCTTAGAGCGGTCTTGATTTTCCCCGCGTTGCTGACGAAAGGCGAGGTTATGACGTTGATCACGTCGCCCGCCAGTCTCGCCGCCAGTTCCACCGCTCCCAGGAAACCGTCTGAAAACACCGATATGATGTCGGCCGTGATCTGCTTGGCTTCCTTGGACCGAAAGACCGCGAACACGTCAGCGAAGGCCGCACAGAAGTCCCCAACAAGCCCCGCGATTCTTGACGACGCGTTGAAAACGCCCACGATCCGATCTTGTATGTATCCTTTGCTTTGTTCCAAGTAACGGGCGAATCCGCCGGTCAGGTTGTCGGCGATGGTCAGGCCCACGGAAACGAAGGAGCCGGCCACTCGCCCTAGATTGTACGCGAAACTGTTCAGGAAAGCGTTAGCCGAACTTGTCACGTCTTTGTCCGTGAAAATACCGGCCAGTCCCGCTTTGATCCCCTCCAGGTTCTTCTTGATGGAATCCAGCACTGAAAGATCGCCGACTCCCACTTTGAACCCCTTGGTGAACAAACCGGCCAATTCCTTGAATCGTTCCATGAGAGCGGACATTTTCTTGTCCGTCTGGTCCAGGACCGTGTCCCCTGACGCCAAGGAACCATAATCGACAGCGGCCCCGCCGCTTCCGCTGCCAGAGCCGCCGGAACCACCGCCATCCGCGTCTTCGCTCAATTTGTTGATGGAGTCGAAGCCCATCAAAGCCCTTGTCGCTTCCTTCGCTTTCTTGGCCGTTGATTTGGCCGCGTCGCCCACGCTCCCCACGCTTGAGGACGCGTCGCTCGCCGCCTCCGCCACGTCTCCCATGCCCGAAGCCGCAGCAGCCGAAGACTTCTTTCCGGTGATGAGTTCCGTGAAAGCCTTGAACGCGTTGGCCAGGGTCGCCAGCTTGCCAAGCAGCGCGTTGATGGCCTTTATGACGGGCGTGAACAAATTGATGAGGCCCTGCCCCAGCGTCGCTTTGATGGAATCGAATTGCAGTTTCAATATCCGCGTCTGGTTCGCCCAGCTGTCCGAAGTCCGGGCGAAATCCCCTTGGGCCAAGGAAAGCTGATCCATGACGAACCGATACCGCAAAGCCACTTTTTCCGCTTCCGACATTTGCTGGGTGGTCCGTCCGAATCCATTGGCCATGGCGTAAGCGTCCAAAGCGTTCTGGGTCATGACCACGCCCAAATCCTTCAGGGTTTCCGTCTCCCCCGTGAACACGGATTTCAGTTTGGTGTACGCCTCGTCCTGGCTGATGTTGTAAAAGGACGCCACGTCGCCGGCGAGTCCGGTCAGGGCCGTTCCCATGGCGTAAGCTTCTTTTTCCGAGAAGCCGAAGGCCTTGCCCATGGCCCCGAAAGTCCCGGTGAACTGTTTCGCCATGGTCTCCGACAGGCCGAAGCTGGCCGCGGCGCTCTTGGCGAACTCGTCCACCTTCGCGCTCATGGTCGGGAAGGAAACGTCCACCACGTTTTGGACCTCCGCCAAATCGGAGCCAAGCTCCAGGCAGGACTTCCCGAATTCCACCAGTTTGCCCACCGCGAAAGCCCCTGCCAGGGCGGTGCCGGCTTTTTTCGCCATGCCGGTGATCCCCGCCATCTGTTTATTGAATTGATTGCTGTTCACGACCAGGTCAAGCCCGATCTGCCCCACGCTCGTAGCGCTCATGATGCACACCTGCCTTTCACGGTCATCGGCACGTCATGGCGCTACTTGACTCAATTGATTTTGATTTCGAATTCCTTCTTGCAGTTCCTGCCCTTGCAGCGAACGAACAGGCCTTTGGCTTTGGCCTTTTCTTCATATTGGATGGGCATCAGGTAACCGCAGTGAGGACACCTTATTTTCTTTCTAATCGCCGCCACCCGCCATTTCTTTGAACGCGTTCTGGATGGCTTTCAGCGCCTGCTCTTGCTGCTTGGCCGTCACCGTCTTCACCTGTTTCGCCCTCCATTCCCGCCTGATTTTATGCTCGCGCTTGCCGAAGGTTTTCAGGATTTCCCTGTCCGTTTCCGACCGTATGGCCACCACCCTGCCAAGGGGCGTTTTTTCATTCAGACCATGAAGCAAATCCTTGAATTCGTCCCATTTCATCCCAGGCATTTCCCGAGACAATCGAATCCCGTACTGCGTCTGAAAAGACGACACGATCAAGTCGAAGTCATCGATCAGATCGTAGCACGGGTCCTCACTCTCCCGGCTCTTCATCTCCCGTGATCAGAGAGATGGCTTCACTCACGAGCACTTGAAAATCCCTCATTTTCAGCTGTAACTTCTCGATCTTTTGGCGCTCCTTCTCTTTGAAGATCGTTTCATACACTTTCACCACGTCTTTTGGCGTGAGGTCCGATTCGTTTCCGATGGCCCCCATCACCTTCAGCACCGTGGTCGCGTCCGTGTCCACTTCGATCTCCGCGCCTTTGATGACGAGTTTCGGGTTTTCTTCAAAATTCAGCTTTTCCGTTATGTCTTTCTTCATGCTTTTCCTCCTACGCCGCCGGCGTGTACGTCGGCTTTCCGTTGCTCATGACTTCGAATTCCAATGGCCCCACGGCCGTGGCGTCGTCCGCTCCCAAAGCGGTCACGTTGATCACCGCGTTTTCGAACACGACGCTGGCGCCGTCCGGGAACGTCCATTCAAAATACGCCTCCGCGTTCCTGCCATTTTTGAACGCCTTCTCCGCGATGAAATCGTTGCCAGTGTCTCCGATGTTCCTTTTTCCCGACGCGGAAATGGTGACGGCTTTCGCGGTTTTCAACGCCCTTCTCCATCCTTCCGCGTCATAAGGGGTCCACTCTTCCACCCCGTCATCGAAGCTCACCGAAAAATTCTCCATGTCCGCGATCGGCGTGGCGTCCGTTTTTGACGCCCCCGCCTTGAACTGGTTTTCAGAACATGGAAACACTCCTGAATATGACATGTTTCTACCTACCTTTCATAATACAGATCAAGCCAGATCACCCGCTCGTACACGCCCGCGGCGTCCGTTCCCACGTCCTGCGGTTCCGGCACCATGAGCCCTATGTAGTTGACACGCGTCTGGCCGATCGTCACGTTTTTCAGATTCATGATTTTCTCAAAAAGCGAAAGTGAAGCGATCTCCGTTTCCCTGGCGTTTTTCGTCCAGTGGATCAGTATGGAAATCCGCTTCACGTCATACTTTTTGTTTTCCGGCCCGCCGATGGCCATGGTCAGCGGCCCGCTTGATTTTCGCTGATATATCCCTATGGACTTCTCTTTTTTGCCGTCCAGCTTGCCAACATGAAAATGTTCTCCCACGCCAAAGGTTTTGAGCCATTCCCTGACGTCCGACAGCAGCATTATAAACCACCCGCCTTTCGATAAAATTCTTTGAACGCCCGCGGCGTGAATTTCTCGTGTTTGCCGCCTGGCAGCCAGTCTTCGTACCATTCGCCTCGGGCGAAGGCGTTTTCCACCGTCTGGAAATCATATTCCGGGTGGTAGTACAGCCTCCGAGCGTATGGCGTGCTGGACACCAAGCTCACCCTGCCGCTCTGGGCCTCCGAATCATCCATGAAGGTGCCTTCGCCCTGCAGAGTGCCTCGATCAAAGGGCGTCACTTGGGCCTGGATCACTTCCGTGTGAAGGGCTTCGGCCGTCTGCTCCAAAGCGACGATGGCGGCCTGGTTCAACTGTTTGATTTTGAAATGGTTCAATTTCACTTTTGAATTCGCCTTGATCATCAGATCAACCTCAATTCCGTGTAATTCACGGTCCCATCCGGGTTTCGAGCTTTCCTACCCTGGAAGATTTCCCGCTCTTCGCCCTCGACTTTGACCGTGCCGCCGCTAAGCGCGGCCAGCCCCGGGCAAATGTCGCCGGGGAACAAAGCCACGCCTGACAACTGAACCAGCTTCTTTTCATCCGTGAGCACGGTCTTGGCCGTGTCCTGGTAATTGCACGAAAGGGTCTGGGAAAACGCCGCCATGGGCTCTCCGTCCTCCGATATTCCCTCGCCATGGATCGTCACCGTCACCCGCGCGCGGCACAGCCTTTTGGGGACCAAGCATGGATACTTCATGGCTCCGCCCTCAAAAGCCGGCAGCAGAGCCCCGTCTGCTTGAGCAGCTCATAGGTGTCTCGTTTCATGGCCACGCCCGCCCCGATGAACACGTTCCAACTTTCTCCGAACTGTGCCGACACGCCGTTGATGCTGTAGCTGGACAAGATGGTGTCGATCTCGTCGGCGTTTTCATGCTCGAAATCCGCTTGCAGGCAGACCGCCTCTTTGACGATCTCCTTCTGGAATTCCGTCAAAGAAGAAAAGCCTCGACCCACGATCCGGTTATGGGTCAGGGAATCGACGTGCCTGCTGGCGGTTCGCAGCGCCTTTTCCAGCTGATCTTCGGGGATGGAGCCGCCGCCCCATTTGGCGTAATCCGCCGGCTCCGCGTAAGCTTGGTACGTCATCGCCCGCCGTCCTCCTTTTTGTCCCGCTTTTGGGACTGTTTTTCGGATTTTTCCGGCGGCTTCTCCGTGTCTTTGGCGGCTTTCAGCTCATCCAGCTCTTTTTTCACGGCCGCGTACTTCGCGTATGGCACGGTTTTCCCTTTTCCGTATTCGATCACCTGGCCTTCATCGTCCATGATGTCGTAGCCAGCGTCCACGTAGAACTTGCGCTGCCCTTCCGTGATCGTGTAGACTTTGTTTCCTTTGTTCGCTTTCATGGCCGCCTCCTTACGCGCCGGCCGCCACGTTCATGGAGCAGCCTTCGACTTTCTTTTCCAGCAGGAACAAGTCTCCGTAGCAGCGATTCTGGTACAGGTACCCGTCCGCGGTCCTGGAATCCGTCCCCGGAGTGAAGAGTTTGATGTAACTGTATTTGTCCCTGCACACCACGCAGGTCGGGTGGATCAGGACGCAGTTGATCTGTTTCGCGTCGTCGGCGACCGCGCATCCGTCGGTGAAGTCGTACTTGGTCTTCATCCTGGCCGCTGGTGCCATCTTGATGGACACGTCGTCCAGGGAATGCACGTTGCGATTGATGGTGGCCGGGGTCGTGACGGACATCACCCGCTGGATGCCCTCGGCCTCCTTCATGATTTTCTTCATGGTCGGGGTCACGTAAAGCAGCCTGCCCTCTTCCGGCACTCCCGCTTCGTCCATGAGGGACATTTCTTCATCGAACCACTCCAGGAAATTGGCCGCCGTGATCCCTGTCTGGTCGATTCTCCCGGAGTACGCAGTCAGCTCGGCGTGGAGCTTGGAAAAGCGATAGCTGTCCTTTTCCGGGATCGCCTGCTCCGTTTCAAAGGTGTTTTGAATGTTGGCCACGGACAAGGTCAAGTTGGTTTCGTCGATGTCCATGGGATCCACGAAAAATTCGATGTCCCTGTCGTGGGTCAGTTTCTTCGCTTCCCAGTCGTTGGAAAGCGTGCCGGAATTGAATCCCGGCGTCCTGGTGTGGTCCTTGTACCCGGACACCGCCATTCTCGGCAATTTGATGGTCTGGGCGTTGATGAAGGTCACGCCCGGGTTGCTCTTGGTCAATTCGTCGGAACACAGCTCCTTCGCGTATTTCTGCTGGAGCAGGTTCGTGAATTTGTCAGCGTATTCGTATACCGCCATGTTTCTTTACCTCTCTTTCTTTCTCTACAGCCCAAAGGCCGCTTTCAGCTGGTCGTCGGTGGCTTTTCCCGCGCTGCTTCCGCCAGGGGCCCCGAACCGGAACCCGCCGCTTTGCTCTTCTTTCGACGGGGCGGCTTTCAGCTGCGGCACGTCTTCCAGAACTTTGCCCAGCGCTTCTTTGAGCTTCTCGCCGTTGATGTTTCCGTCTTCCGCCGCGGCTTTCAGGTCCGCCATTTTGATGACGTAGGGCATGGTCTTCAGGTCCACGCCCAGTTCCGCGCCCAAAAGCAGCGCTTCTTTCTCCATTCGGGCGTTCAGCGCCTCCTGCCTGGCTCTCTCCGCCTCTTGCTGAATGGCGGCCACGTCCGGCGTGTTTTTCGCTTTTTCTTCTTTGTACGCGGCGATGGCCTGGCTCATTTCCTCTTGGCTAAGGCCCTGCTCCTTGAAATACGCTTTCAAGGCGGTGTCCTCTTTGGCCGAAAGCGTCCCTTCCAGCATCTTCTGGATCTTGCCGTAATCCACGCCCGGTGCCTGGGCCCGCTGATCTCCGGCCGGCGCGTTCTGCGGCTCCTGGCCGTTTCCTCCCGTTCCGCCCCCTCCGTCGTTTTCCAGCGACGGGCGGAGCCTGCGTAAAAATCCGTTCAACATCATGATGTTCTCCTTTCCGTTTTGAACATGAAAAAAGAACCCTACCGTTTTTCGGGTCCTTCTTTTGCTTTCGTCTCTTTGACTTCTCTGGCGAATCCTTTTCGGATCAGCTTCTTCCCTCGGGCCTCGCCGGTCTCGAAGGTTTCGCCCGGTTCCTTGATCTGGTCCAGTTCCAAGTCTCGGTATCGCTCGATCACTTCCAGCTTCACTGTTTCCTCCTTTCTCCGTATCGAAAAAGACAGCCCCGACAGGCTGTCTCGTTGATGGTTCATGTTGGTTTAAAACGCTTCGTAATGGATGTGCGGGTTCTCCAATTGCCTTTTGGGTGCCCACGATCTGGCCAATTCATTGAAACGCCGATTCATTTCCGCGTCGAATTTAAAATCGAATGGCGCGTACTTTTCTCTGAAAGCGTTCCATTCTTCGCCTGTTTTGATTTCCATGAATTCTCGTTTGATTGTTTCAGTCAGCATCGCTTGTCAACTCCTTGATCATTGTTGTTAGAACAGACAGCTTTCAATGATGTCTTTGCCTCTAAGCGTTTCAATCCATTCCCTTGGGATCGATTCATATCCGTATACGATTCCGGCCAACCCGCCAGTGACCGCCGCAACCGTGTCTGTGTCGTCTCCAAGATTAACGGCCTTTAACACCGCTTCTCTGTAACTGTCTGTTGTCGCCAAGGCCCAAACAGCCGCTTCAAGCGTGTCAATAACAAAGCCCGTTGACTTGATTTCATTTTTGTCAAGCGTATGAATGATTGGCAATCTGCCATCGCAATATTCTGTCGCTTCTGTTATGCTCTTGCCTTTTTGCAGCTGCTTTGCAATTGAAACATATGCGCAACACGCATCGGCAGAAACATTGTGCCTATGCGTGATCCCAGAGACCGCCGCCACGGTTTCCGCGTTCATGTCAATGAACGCAAGAGGCAACACTCGCATCAATGACCCATTTCCATTTGAATAATAGTCGTCGAGTCCTTCACCTTTTTGAAGGGCCGCTCTTGTTGTGCCGCCTACGTCAAAAACAATTCCATCGACCGTGTATTTCGCGTTATGAAGCCAATCACAAAATCGTTCATATAGGTCCTCGCAATCAATATGGCCCAATTCTCGAATTGAATCACATGTCGCGAGCGTCATGCTTGTGTCATCCGACCATGTGCCCGCCGGCTGATGATGTGATCCGTAACCTTCCATGCCCGTAACATGGAAGGATCCTCGAGGCTGAAACTCCACGGGCACACCTAACGCGTCTCCGACCGCGAAACCATATATAGCTGCTCTCAACACTTCATTCATCTTGATCACCATCCCTCGTTATACTAATTTCCACGCCATCAAATGTGACCTTGACGGCCCTCCTATCAGGGGTGACTTTCATTGCGTCGATCCATTTCTTCGGAAGCGATATTTTGCAATTATACGCGTTCTTGCTAGCGTTTCCGCCAGCCTTTGTGAAAATAATTTTTGCTTTTCTCTCTTCCATTGCCCCTAAATTCCTTTTCATAGTATCAGTATACCATATTGGTAACCAATAGTCAAATCATCCTTTTTCAGGATAGTAGTGCAGGCATTCAGCGCCTTCAAAAACTACGTCATGGGGTTTTTCGTCCGGTTTCTGATAAATATAACAATATGCGACCTTTGGAGACTTGTCGCCTCTATATAAGCAGGTCTCACACCACTTAGGGTTGAATTTGTCACAACCCCACGTTGCGTTTTCTGCGTCCTTCAGCTTTTCTTTCAAGAGATCGTCTTTATTTGTCATGGTAATTCTTCTTTTCCCCTTTCCATTCGCTTGGATCCTGTTGGAACAAATCATACCCTTCTTCTGGATGGATTTCCATATCAACGAAAATTTTACGCTTTCCGCCGTCCGTGGCGTCCTTTCCCCAATACATCTTGATTATTTCATATGTCCCGCCTCTTTGCAAAATCATTTCATTTTCGCTTTTTCCAAAGGCTCCCGCATTTGACGCATATAACATCTGTGAACCTTTTGGCGCATAAAAATTAATCTTTAGCGGCTTGGAGTTGAACATTGATCCGCCGCCCTCATTCACAGCGGTTGACACAAAATTATATATCTTGTTTTTTGTTCCCACGAAGGCTTGCAATTCCGTGTCTGACATGTTCGATAATGAGCCGCGCGGGAGACCTAGAAATCCTTCTATGGTTGAATGATTCTGACCGGATTGCAGCCAAATGTCAGAGTCATACGTTGATTTTTCAATGAGCGTGGTCAGCCCTCTAATCTCATCGCCTTTGCCCTCAAAATCGATCCATACCTTTTTTTCGCCTTTATGGTACTTTTCCTCCCATCCTGTGCCTGGTTCATAGTAAGGCTTCTCAAAACCCGCGAGCGGCCGGTTATGGCCTCCTGATGCTTGCGTATAAGCGTAAAAGCCTTTCTTTTCTCGGCTCGTCGCCTTGGCGTGCACAAGTTTTGCCGGAGGATCAAAGTACCGGTCAGCTGCCGCAAATCCGCCCGCGGCTTTATCGAACCATTTCGCGTTGTCCTTTCGATTCTGTGAGAACGCGCCTGATTGATCAGCGCCAGGCAGCTTTCCGTCTTTTTTCAGCGTGTCCAGGTCTTTCTTTAGTTTATCACGTTTAGAAACTTTCGCAAAATATTCAGAGCCAAGTTGATTGAATTCTTCAAGTTGATCTTTTAGCTCAATAAACTTTTGCTGTTCATCCCCACCGCCAAACGATAATTTGTTGTTGAAGTAGTCCAACTTGTCCTGGATGGAGCCGGACTTTTCCAGCCACTGCTTTGTCGTGACATCGTCTTTCCAAATCCCGCTATAGGTTTTTATTTCAAAGTCATCGATCTCCTGTTGCAGGCGCTCCTGTTCTTTTTGCAGTTTCTTGATTTCTTTTTTTACAAGCTTTTCATCCAGCTCTGCCTGCCATACGTTGATTTCGGCCTGCAGGTTGTTCATTTTACCGGTCATGGCTTCCATGTCGCCGCTTTCCGGCATTCTCATTTTCAGGTTTTCGATTTCAGCCGTCGCTTCATCAATTTTTTGCTGGAGCTTCTTCGCCGTAAGATACTCTTTTTTAGCGGGCTTATGTGTCGTTTCATGCTTTTGTTCCAGGCGTTCAGCTTTGAAAGCGTACTGTTTTTTGTTGTCTGGCGCTAAAGAATGCTTTTCCAACCTTCTCATCTTTTTCACCATGTTTTCAGAATGGTTCCGCTGCTGTTCTTTCGCATGAAGCGCTCTGACCGCCGCTTTGTCTTCCTGCGTGGCCTTTTTAGGTTCACTGCTGACCCCCGGAAAGTACGTGGCGTGGCTGTCCTTGCACCTTGGATGGTAAAGTCCCGCGGATATGGCGCCGCTCATAAGCGGATACGGGCCGTCAGAGGCTTTTCCGCCTGACCACACGTCGTCGATCATGATTCTGCCCACGAAAGGCAAACATTTGGGGCAAGGGTTGCCTCGTTTGTTCATGATCACCGTGCTGATTACCCATTCCTGACGCTTTTCTCCCGCTCCGGTCAAATACGCCCGCTTGCTGGCCGTCTGGATCGCCATGTCCGCGTAATCCCGCATGGTGTGACGGGCTCCATTTTTGTATTCCACGCAGTTGATCCCCGCCGCCAGGAAGTCCCGCGCCGCCATGTCCACGGCTTTTTCATACGTTCCCGCCCCCGTGTTGGCGTAGACTTGGGCGTTGAATATGATCCGCCTGTACTGGTCGTCGGCCATGCGCAGCATCGCGATTTCCGCTTTCTGAAAATCGTGTTCGGTCGCCTTGATCAGGGCTTCCAGCTTGCGGGTGTTCCATTTAAAAAACTCCGCGGAAGACCGGACCGATTCGTCCGTTTTCCGTGGAGCTTTCCACCCTTTTTTGATCGCTTCCAGGATTTCCGATTCCTGTTCCATGTTCCCTTGCTTTCTGGCTTGCTCGATAACCTGTCTGATGGAGCCGTTGATCTCTTGGAACGGGCGTCGGAATTTCTTTTGGTTGGCTTTCTTGTATTTGTTCAGTTCTTTCAGCTGCTCCGCCTGCCACATGGCCCACTGGAAGCCCTCGGCCGCCTCCTGTTTTCCGTGTCGCTCCATGTTGCGCATCATGGAAGCGATCAGTTCTTCCTCAATGGCCGCGAACGCCGCCCCGATGTCGTAATCGCTTTTCAGCATCTTGGCTCACGCTTTCCCGTTTTCATGGACTTTGAAGCCTTGGCCTTTGAATTCTCGGATCCTCCGCTTCAACTGGGTGACGCTTTGGCAGCGAATGTTCAGCAGTTCGGCGTAGTCTTTTTTCTCCACCGCGTAGATCCCGAAAGGCACCTGCTCACTGGCCACCCGCAGCAGTCCCTGGTACTCCTTCCGTCCCATGGTCCAAGTCCGGTTCGCTATTTTGACCTTCATCCGCTCCTCCTTCCGAGCCTGGCCGGAAATCCTCTGTCTCTTGATTGACCGCCGGTTCTTCCAGCTCCGCCACGCCCTGCTCCGTTTTCAGCCGGGCCACTTCTTCTTTTTTCCAATCCTCGTCTTTGCTGTCCCCATAGAGTTCTTCCACCGCCGCTTCGATGCTCATGACGCCCTGCTGCCTGCCTTTTCCCACGGTTTCCACTTTGCTTTCAAAAGACGGGTTGGCGTATTCGCCGAAATCAATGGAAACCTCGATCTCTTCCGCCGGATTTCCCGCACCCGTCAGTTCTTTGTGGGCCCTGACCACGGTCTTCACCACCTCCGGCAGGTCTTTCTCCAGAGCGGCGACGATGGTGTTTCTCGTGTAAAGCGTGGCCCTCTCTTTTTCTCTCTGGGCCTCCGCGTTGTCCAGCTTTTTCACGTCGATTCCCAAAGTGGAAGGGGAAATCAGCCCTTGCAGGCATTGATCCAAGGCCGTGACGTAAGTGGCCAAGTAGCTGTCGTGGGGGATGGCCGGCTGTTCCAGGTCGATCTTGTTTTGCCCGTTTTCCGACAGGTCGCTTCCGATGGCGATGAAACGGTTGTCGAAATGGTTGGGTCTGATCAGTTTTCCGGTTTCGGGATCCCTGGGGATCAGGTTTTCCGGTATGTATTCCTTGGATCTACCCGATCTAAGAGCGTCCATCCACTGTGACCACGCCTCGTCCAGCGAGTCGAAGTTGTCCACCTTCTTGTCATAAACGCTTTGCCCCCGTTCGTCCCATCTGCCGGATTCGTAAAACTGGATGGGGACGGCCAGCATGTATTGGCCACGCTCCCCTGGCTCGCCGCCCGTTCCTTCCTCGTACCCGGAAAAGAACACGTCCCTGAGGTTTTCCGTCTGGGGAATGGAATCAAGGGGCACCTCGTCGTTTCCCTTGTACAGCCTATTTTTGATGTATCCGTAACCGTAATGTTCATGGAGGACGTATCGGTTGGAGCCGTGATCGTGGATCGTTTTGAAGACGATCTCTCGGATCCTGCCTCGCTCGCTTTCGATCTCGACGCGGTCTCCCGGGTAAAATTCCAAGATCGGGTGATCCGATATCTCGCTGTCGTAGGTGATTTTGAAAGCCCCGTCCCCGATGTACAGCGTTTCCTTGACCGCCTTTTCCAGTCGTTTGAAGAATTTGTTTTCCTCGCAGGTTTTCTCCCAAATGTCCCTGTCTTCCGCGTTTTTGATCTGGAATTCCCCGATGTCCGCCAGCGTCACGGCCGCGATCATGTCCACGACCAGGCCTGGCAGCCCCGTGTGTATCTTCCTGATCTCCATGCCCGGGCTGGATTTGCAGGCCCAGAATTTGTACCGGTCAACGCCGGCGCTCATCTGCTCGTACAGCTGCTGCAGCTCGTTGCTGTCGCCTCGATACCAGATGCGATTTTTGATGGCGTTCCCCTCGTAATCCAAAGTTTCCGTGATGTCGAAGCACGCCGGGTCCGCTTCCCTGACGTTCAACCAGCTCCTGATTTTACGTTTCATTTTGTCCACCCATCCCATTTGTCAATCTCCTGTTCCTATGATCCGCCTGTACGGGATCCAACCGTACTGCCCCGCGTTGATCGTGTGGTCGTTCGCGTCTTCCGGTTCGTCTTTGTCTTCCCGCCAGCTGTAAGTTTCCAGTTCCCTGACGTGCTCCGGGCAAGCGTCCGAAACCAAGTAGCGCCCGGTTTGCAGCCAGCCCAGCTGCAGGTTGATCCGGTCGATGATCAAGACCTTCTTGTATGAATTGATGAAGTTGTACGCGCAGCCTTTTTGCCGTTTGTATTTTTTCAGTTCCGTGATCGTGGCTTGATCGGCGCTGTCGATGAACGCGTCTCGGACGATCCCCCACTCCCGGCAGCATCGATCCAAGAACGCCACGTATCTTCGCGCGATGTCCGAGGGCGCCAGGGGGTTCTCCCTGTCCCTGTTGGAACGGACTTCTTCTTCCAGACACACCAGGACTCCCTCGTCCGTGATTCCTTGGAACAGCATGGCGAAGGTGTCCGGGCTTTGCTGGGAATATGAGGTGTCCAGTCCAGACGTGAACCGCCTGAATCGGACGTTGCCCGCCTTGACCTGGTTTTTGAGCCACGACTTTTTGCGCGCGTGTTTCACCCGGTCGAAGTTGGGGAACACCAGGCCGGTGGCTTTCCCCCGCAGCCCTTGGATCTTGTTTTTGTACAGCTTGGTCCCGAGCGGGGCCGCTGACTTCTTTTTTTCGATGTCCGCCTCGGTCAGGCTCAAATTGTCCCGAAACGTGAAAAACCAATACCTCCATCTGGGCACTGGTTTTTTGTTCAATTCTTTCATGATCTCCGGCGGCACGTCGCCGGCGTATTTCTTGTACGGCCTGGACCGGTTGATGAATTCGTCGTAGACCGGCAGGCTCGGGTCGTCCGGGTTGAGGGTGGCCATCAAGTATTCGTTTCGGGTGGAAACTTCCCTTACGAAGTCGATGCTGGCCGTGTTGATCTCGTCGATGTAAACGCAGCCGAACTGCGATCCCAAAACCAGCTGCCATTTGTCCCGGCTGTCGTAGCCCAAGACGTAGATGATCTTCCCTTCGAACTTGATGTGGGGCAGTTTGTTCTCGTTGTCCCCGTTGCCGTGGTACTTGGCCGTCTTGTGCAGGTCCAAGATGCCGTTGTCCTGCTGGATGACGTTCTTTTCCGCCACCCCCACGGTCTTGGAAGCGATGAGGTGCGTCTTTTTCTCGCTGCGGCTGACCATGCGCATGAACTTCACCCCCGCTCCCACCGTGGTCTTCCCGGAAGCCGTGGTGCCTTCCAGGAAATCCGCGTCCACGCCTTCCACGGTGTTGATGAAATCCAGGTATTTTTCCGACAGGGGGAACGTTTCACTCTTCAAGGCCTTCGCCTCCCAGCTGGTCCATGACGTCGGCCAGCTTTTCGCTGACTTCCCCGCTGTGCTCGATCTGCCGTTTGTCTCTCCATTCTTCCGGCTTGCGGTTCTTGAGCCAGAAGATCTGGGCGGTCACGTCCGGGACGACTTCTTTCACCGTGACGGTCCGCTCCGTGACCAAGCCGCCTTCCGTCTTTTCTTTGACTTCTTCGTACTGGTAGCCCAGAGCCCGCTTCAGCAAAGCGTTCTCAACCTGGCGGTCGATGACCTCTTTTCCTCTTTTTAAGGCGTCGGAAATGTCGGAATGCTCCTTTTTCCAGCGATAAAGGGTGTCTCTGTTGATTCCTATGTTTTCGGCTATCCGCTCATCCGTCAGGCCGTCCCTGGCCCAGCCTTCGATTTTCAGCAAGCCTTCCGGCGTTTTCCACTCTTGGTATTTTCCTTTCGCCATTCGGCTCACCTTCTTTCTTTTTCGCATAAGAAAAGAGACAGGCTTGGGTTCCTGTCTCCTTAATGTGCATCAGTTATTCTAATGTCCTAGATTATGAAGCTCAATTTTTACTCTTTCTATTTTGTATTCGTAAGTTCGAGCTAAGTCATAATCCCCTGCTGCTTCAGCCTCATCTCTAAGCCGTTCTAATGATTCGAGTTCCGCTTGTAAGCCTGCTACTGTTGGTGTTGGCATATTATTGACCTCCTTTTTCCTCTTTTCTCCATCATACCCGAAAACATGACAAAAATCGACAAATGTCACAAATTCAGACTTTTTGTCTTGATTTGTGACAAAACAAAGCTCCCCGTTTTCAGGGAGCTTTTGTCTGGTATAATAAAAAGGAGTCAAAACATATGCCCGTTTTTCGCTTTTTCACTGATACCATAATATCATAAAATCTTTGCCCCGGGGTTACTTTCGTTGCCCCCATGTTACCTTTTTGCGCCTTTTTTCCGCGTAATCTACACCCAATTCATGTTTTCGGCCACCTTGCGCAGAAAAACGCTCTTGTGAGACCAATACGTTTTGCGATTCGCGTCCCTCGGATAAGGCGTTTTGTACAACACGCTGTTCCACACGCCGTCCCGGTAGACTTCTGGGATCGCCAGCCTTGCCTGTTCCACCGCCTGAAGCTTTCGAAAGAGTTCCGCCCGCTTCATGGCTTCTTTGGAAGTGGGGTCGCCGTTACCTTTTCCCCTCGGCTGCCCGTCCGGAGGATCTGGACTGTCCCAGATGGCGTTGTCGTATTCCGTTTTCATTCTGTCGTAGTCCTTGACCAGCCAGATCACCTGGTTGGCCAAAGCGTCCGGCAGCCCGCAGCTTTTCGGCACGTAATCCCTCACTCTCGATTCTCCTTTCCCCATGACAACTTCTAATCGCTTCATGCGCTGATTCCCTGGTTCCGCTCGATCATGGCGATCACTTCCAAAACGCTCTTTTGGTAAACGCCGCTCGAATCTAGACTTCGCTTGGCTTCCTCCAAAGCCACGCTGGCTTCTTTGTAAAACGGACAGCTTTTCCCCGGGCACGTTTTGACGCTCAAGCAAGAGCAGTTCCCATTGAGCCGGTCGTGGGCGAAGCAGTCCGCCGCTAATTCGCCTTCCATTTTCGCCGCTTCTTCTCGCAGGCCTAGAATCTTCATCTTTCGGTTGACGGTATGGATCGTCACGCCGTGTTTTTCCATGATCTCCTCCTTGGTCATTCCCGCTTCCAGTTCTTCCCTTAATTCTTTCTCCGATATCTTCGTCGCTCCCATTGGCTTTTCCTCCCTTCTATCTTCACAGCCTAACCAAAACCACCAATCCCAGAATCAGAAGCGCCACAGCGGACGCTAGGGCCTTATATAGGGTCAATTTATTCATTCTTTCTCCTCCTCCCACCACGCGTCGATCTGATCGTTGGCCCATACGGTGAGTTCCGCCTCGATCTCCTCGGCACTCGCGTCGTCATCGAATTCCATGGAATCTTCATGGACGCAGCGTTTTCCGAACCCCGTGTCTAAATAAAAATTCATTTTCTTCATTTCGCCGTCTCCTTAATCATGGCTCACGATCGTGATCGGCACGATGGATTCCGGTATGTAATTCACTTGGTACTTGTATTTGTTCACCTTTGCGCCGCCCAGGTCTTCCACCACGTAGAACGTGTCTTTGTTCAGGCCTATGATGTGCTTTTTATAGCTCCCGTCTTCCATTTCGCAGGTGACGCTCACTTTCTTGGCCACCTCGTTGCCGCTTTCGTCGTTCAGAGAAAAGGCCCCGATCAACTCGAACTCCACTTTGTCCGTCCTGGTGTTGATCACGGCGAACCGCCTCAGCACGTTGAAGTTGTCGGCTTCCCGCGACACGTTATGGCTCACTTTGTCCGCTTCCGCGCATCCCGCGAAGAACATGGGCGCGCACAGTGTCACGCTCAACGCCAACAACATGATTATGATTTTCTTTTTCATTCTTCCACCTCAACTTTCTCATACGTTTGTTCAAATATCCAAGGTTTGCAAGGGTACAGCTCACCTTCCACGCCTTTAATGATGTAATCGCCAACGCTGGCCGTGTGCGTTCCTTCCAGTGTTTCAATCTCCATGCGACACTCGTCTCCTTTTCCAGAGAACTTCACCGCGCCTTTTTTGATCGCATCGATTATCCATTTCGGGCCTTCTGTCTGATCGGGTCCACCCGTCCATTTAAACGCTTCGATCACCACCGGCTTTTTTCTGTATTTCATTACGCTTCTTCCTTTCTCACATTTTCCGCTTGCAATCTTTCGGCCGTGAGGTTACAATTTAGTTGCTAATCTAAAATTGTGGCCTCACGGCCCGCCCTCTCGCGTGTGGTTTGTGGTTATTCTACTGGCGAGAGGGTTTTTCATTGTTCAGGCCCAGCATGGTGAGGCAGTGTTCGTATCCCCGCAGGAAGCCTTGCAGTTCGTGAGCGATCTCCGAATCGCACATGGCCATTTCCAGGCTGTCGAACAGTTCTTTGTCCAATCGCTTCAACGGCCCCATGCTGGCGTAACAAGCGTTGTGAGCCGCCTTGACCGATTCGCTGTCCCGCAGGTCTCCGTAACAGTCGTGAAGATAATACCGTTCCAATTCCTTTCTTAACGCTTCGTTCATTTCCGTTTCCTCCTGTTTCTTTCCTGGTTCTTGCCTATGGCCACGCCGAGGTTGAACACGTTCACTATTTTCATCACCTCGTCCTTGGCGAAATCATAAGACATGACCTCGTCAATGTTTTTGTAATTCTCGCTATACGTGCCAGGTTCAGCGTTTCCTATCGCTTTTCTCAATCCCTTTGAATCAAGCTCCGTGATTTTCATTTATGTGCCTCCCGCCTCTTGCCGTGTTTTCTTTCCTCTCGCCTCGACAGAATGGCATGCAGCCGTTCGATGAAACCTTCGTCCGACTCTTCCAACCTGTCCAGCGTGTCGCAGATCAGCTCTTTCATATGGATTTTTTTCAATTCCTTCTCCTGCCGCATGTTGCTCTCCAAATGCCTGACGTACGCCAAGGGACAAGGACCGGCCACACACAGCTCATTGTCAAAAAGATAATCCAAACCGCATCCAAAAAGTCCGGCCAGCCCGAGCGCCTCGGTCGTGAGGATGTCCTCTTCTCCGAACAGCTTCGCTTTCATCAGCGGATCGTTCTCTTCCCGCCTCCCGAGTCCCATGTGGTCCGACAGCGTGCAGACGCTGTATCCCGTTTCCATGAACTCCGCCACCAGGTTCGGGTATTTGAATTTTTTCAAATCGTTGAAATCATATTTTCGTCTCATTCCGTCTCTCTCCTTTCCGTTTCGTAAAAAGTGAATTTGGCTCCTTTGTAAACGGCGTAAATGCCGCCGGTCTGCCCGTTGCGCTGTTTTTCCACTTTCACCAGCACCGGCCACAGCCCCCTTTCCGTCATTTCCTCGTAGTCGTAGTACCGTTCGCTTTTGTCCGCCTGCTTTTTGGTCAGCCGGTGCAGCATGATCACGTTGTCGCTGTCTTCTTCGATGCTCCCCGATTCTTTCAGGTTGGCCAGCGTGGGGATCTCTTCCTGCGCGTCCCTGTTGATCTGCGCCAGAAGGACGATCGGCACGTTCAAATCCATGGCCATGGCTTTCAGGTTCACGGTCATGTGGGAAAACCGTTCCCTGACGGTTCTGAACGCCTTGTCTTCCGTGAGCAGGGAGAGCTGGTCGATGATGACTAAATCCGGCTTGTGGCGGACGATGGACCGTTTCACTTGTGACAGTTTTCTGGTCCGCACTTGCAAGATCAGGTTGGGCTTGATCTTTTCCAGTTTGTTCAGGCCTTCTTGGAACTTTTCCCATTCTTCCCGCTGGACTTTCCGGTTTTCGTTCACCATGCCCCGTTTGAGGCTCCGCTGGCTGACTTCGCTTTCCCTGCAAAACAGCCTTTCCGCGATCTGCGTGTCGTTCATTTCCGCTGAAAAGAACAACGTTCTTTTGCCCTGTCTGGCGGCGTTCAAGGCGATTTGCAGGGCCATGGCCGATTTCCCCACCGCCGGGCGGGCCGCCAGCGTGGTCAGTTCTTGCGGTCTGACGCCGCCTGTGGTTTTGTCCAGGACGCTCATGCCGAACTTCAAGGGCTCTTGTTTCGCCCTGCGGTCAAGTTCCTCGATGAAGTTTTGTATGAAGTCCGGGGGCTCTTCCGCGCCTTCCACGTCCAGCTTGTCCACTTCCTCGATCAGCCTTCTGGTGGCCGCCTCCAAGTCGCTTTCTCGGCCGATTCCTTTGAGCAGACGCTTGAGCCGGTTCAGTTTCACCTGCCTGTGGGCCCCGTCGTAAAAGCTGGGCTGGTACAGGCTGGTCATTCCCATGGTTTCCGCCACGGAAACGCCGGCTTTCCCCGAGACTTCCACTGGGTCTATTTTTTGTTTTTCTTCCCAGGATTGTTGGATCGCTCGGAACGTTGTTCTGTGGTGGTTGAAGTCCTCCGCCGAGAAGTCTTTGATGTGTTCTCGATTGTGTCCAAGCAGCCAGGAACCCAATAGGATTTTTTCGCTTTCTTCGTTTGCCATTTTTTCCTCCTTTCATCGCAGTTCTTTGAAGCCCGCGGGCTCGCTTTTCTGGTTCTCGCGCTCCCAAGTCTTTTCCCAAGTCCTCACTGACGCTTTCCAATTTTTCATTTTCGTCTTGCCGACCACCCATCCTTTCGACTCATAGAAATCGAACCATTCGTCAGCGTCCACATGATAACTTTTCTCCGATATGTACCGCTGAACGTCTTCCCTAGAAGGCGGGATTTTGGTTCCCTTTATATTATTATTATTATTATCTTTATTCAGTAGTGGTTGGTCGCTGGTTGGCCGTTGGTTGCTTCGCTGGTTGGCCCGTTGGTCGGCTTCGCCGCTTTGAATCTGATAATCGCTGTATTTTTCAACGTTTATGAGCGTTCCTTGGCTGGTTGCTTTGATGGTTATTTCTCCGGTCGCTTCCAGATGCCTCAAAGCGGTCCTTATCTTTTGCTCTGAAAGCCCCGTTTCCTGTGCCAATGTGTTCCTGGAAGCCCATCTCTGCCCTCGCTTTATAAGGATCCCTTTCCATCTTTTGTCTTTCCAGTTGGCCGTGAGCAGCAGGTGAAGAAACACCGCTTTCGTGTTCACGTCTTCATACCATTCCCAATCCAGAAATTTTCTCCATAGGGCGATCGTCCCGTTGTCGTATTTCATGGCCGTCCGAGCCTTTCGTTTCATTCACGGATTTCCGTTATGTCACACAAGAACAAGTGACCGTCGCCTGTCGCGTAATCAACGCCTACTCGGTCGCTCTGCCAATCCGCCGTTCGGCACATGTCGAAAAGGACACAGGTTTCACACTGGGGTGGATCGTCTCTAATCGCTAAATTTGTGTTGTTTCTCGCGCACTGCGCCACCATCCTCGTGTATTCTTCTTTCGTGCAAATGATTTTCATTCTATCGTGCCTCCTGTCACTATTTTTCTGATTCTTTCTTCCAGCACGTCCACGTCGACCAGCCGCTTGTTTCCTGACGGCAGGCTGGGGACCACGCCTTGTTTCACCATCTGACGAACCAGGTGCCGGCTGATCGCCGTTTCCGGGTCTTTGGCTTTGAGTTCGTCGTAGGCTTTGTCTATCGTCCTGATCCGCTGCATGATTTTCTCCTTTCATAGGTTTGCTACCTTTTTGGGATCGGCCCTTTACTGATACCTCGCGTGGCATCCTTCTATGACTTTCGTATTTTGGTTTTCCAAGAACTTATTGATGAAATACTGCTGCCCCTTTCCCGTGACCTTGGTTGTCGGTTTTGTCTTTGTGGTTCCATCGGCACGGGTAAACACAGCCTCTTCCACTTCAAAAAGTTCCAGGTCCATGCTTTTCTGCGTGGGCGTGTTCCAGTCATCGCCTTTCTGTTTAATCAGATAACCGTTTTCTCTAAGCCACGCAAAAAGCTTGTTTTGTCCAATGTCCACGCCGTTCTGCTTAAGGAATTTCGCCAATTCCCGCACTAATATGCAATCCTGTGACGCTGACACTGCGTTAGCGAATATGACCGCCGGACGGCTTTCTTCCACTTGGCTTTCCAGTTCTTTCACCTTCGCGTCAGCAAATTCGAGCGCCCTCTTCATGATCATTTCTGGACTGTTCCATTTCGTTTCAAGGTTGATGAAATATCGTCTTACCTGTTTTCCTTGATCGTTGCGTTCCAACATGGCCATTTCTTTTGCTATGGCTAACTTGATGACATGTTCTTGTCGCTTCTGCCCGGAAGGCGCTAAAATTTTATCGCCTTCATAGTCTTCATGTTCCACCGCATCACAATCATTGATACGATTTTTAATCCAGTCCCGGTAATTGCTGTTTACTCCAAGCCCGTTATGTAACTCTGTCCCGTACACGACCCTTTCGCCTGTGTCGGTAATATACACAGGAACTAATCCATTTTCGATCATAGTTAAGTTGTTCATTGCTTTAACCTCTCTTTCTTATTCTTCTTTCAAAATAATCTCTTCCGGATCCACTTCTAAGGCTCTTGCAATTTTTCCTGCTACGACAGCTGTCACTCCTTTTTTATAACCATTATTGATACTTGAAGCGCTAATGCCAGCTCTACGTGCGAGCATTGCAATAGAAATACATTGTTGCGCCCTACGCAAATCAATGGCTTGTCTATTCAATTTCATCTTCATCCTCCCCTCTGTTTTCATAAATTTTTATTTATGTTTTGAGTTTATAATAATTTTTTATTTATGTCAATACGTTTTTTATAAATTTTTATTGATATTTCTTCAAAATTATAGTACTATTTATTATGAGGTGATTGACATGACTATAGGTGCAAATATAAAAGAAGCTCGTAAAGCTGCAAATATGACACAAAAAGAACTTGGTAAAAAATTAGGTATGACGCAATCTGCTATTGCTATGTTTGAAAATGATAAAACTAATATAAAATTTTCAACCCTTGAAAAAATAGCAAACGCACTACAAGTACCTGCATTATATTTGTTAGATGAAAATATTTTACAGCATGTTAATACTCTCGAAAAGCAAAGCAACCGATTTCAATTGTTAATTCTTCTAGCTGAACGGCTTTTTTCATTATTATGGTTTGGTGAAGCAGATAATGTAAATATTCGCCATTTTGACATTGATAAGGAAATCTCTGTTTTGAAAGATGGTGTCGAAATGTTTACATTTAAATCTGTAGATTTTTTGAACCTCATCGAAGATGCTTTTTTATACTTTGAGTTCAAATTACACCAAATGAATAATGATGACTAACCCGTGAATCCAATCACCTTTCTACCACCCACATTTCCGTTATTCTCCGTATCTCCTCTGATGGAACGTATTCAATGTCAAAGTCTTTGCAGTAACTTATTACCTCGTCAATTTTACATGATGATTTGTCTGTTCGCCGCGTTGATTTCTTCTTGCAGGACGCGTGGAAGTTCGTAAGCTTCCACCACTCCGATGGCTAAATCGCATTCCCTCCGTTTGATCGCCTTGTAGGTCGTCACTCCAAATTCTCGCTTGAGTTGCCTGTGAATGTCGGCGTAAACTTTGCCTCTGATGGAATTGTCGCCATAGGCGGCTGATTGCTTCCCGCCCAGGCAGTCAACGCCTTTCTTTTTCACCGCGTTGGAAACTTTGATTTCTTCCACGCCCAAAAGCGGGATGTCCTGCTTGAATTCCTGCAAGTCGGCGTTGACTCTCTCTAATTCCTCCGCTTGCTGGTTCTGCCGCAGTTCAAGCTTGACCATGGCCTGGGTCTGGCTAAGCATGGCTTGCGTCTGCGGGGACAGCGAAGAGATATCGGGCGTGTCCGGTTTGTTGAAATAATTGTTCACCAGCTCACGCTGGACCGCCCAGGCCAGATCGTCCGTGAGGGATTTTGTCAGCATCGTGTAACCTTGTTGGGTAATAAGTGTAATGTCATTCTGCTGCCTAGAGTCCATTTCTCCAATCGCTGTCCGAAATTCGGACGGCGTTATTTTAAAGAAATCCTCGCTTTCTATGAAATGCTTCTTGTTATCGTTGAACCGTTTTCTTGCTGTCCCCTCCGGCCTTTCATGACACAGGTCAATGTCTTTAAATGTGACCACTCTCTGACCTTTGTACTCTTTCACTTTGATTTCCTGATTTCCAATTTTCATGATTTCATTCATTAGTTCAATCCTCCTTCAATGACTTTCATATACTTCGGCACTCTCGTTCTAGGCTTCTCCACCTTCGTCACTTCTCCTGTCTGGCGGTTGACCATGATTCCCTCGTTTTCGTAATAGGAATAAGTCGCAACTCCATTTTCTTCAAGAAATTCCTCTAGCGGGTCTCTCCCGCCTTGCAGAACCCGCATCCGGCTAATGACCATCATGAACATGATCATGAATTCCTTAATGTCCTCGTTATGGTATTCCATCAGGAATTCAGGTGCCTTGTCTCTTCCGATGACGTTATCGAGTCCAATTTTGCGGACCTCTTCCATCGCGTAATAATAGTCTTTTGTTCCCCAGCGGTCTCCGTCATAGGTCTTGCTGATCGGGAACAACTGCGTGACCTGCCTCGGTGTCATTGCGCCGAACGTGTCGAATAAGTATTCTATGTATTCATAGGTTGCATGGACAAGATTTTCATTCGCGTCAAGATCTTTGCTTTCTATTTTGCCAACGCTTTTTACACCTGCGTAAACTAGCTTGCGGAAGCTTTCCGAGAACTGATTTGCCGCCTCGTCAAACGTCATTTTTCCACATTGTTTCACGTACTCTTCCAAGGCTTTTTCTATGGCCTTTTCATAGTGCGTACGGGTTGGCCTGCAGTCCGCCTTTTCTTTCGCCCCGCCTGCGATAACTTCTAAATTCTGCATTTTTACCTCTCTTTCTAACCTGTGGTTCCACAGGAATTTTTTGCTTGTTTACAGTGTCTTTTAAGACACATTGTTCGCAAAAAAAATTCCTACAGGAGATTCGATCCCCAAATAATCAATGATAGCTTGAATCTCGCTCTGTGTAAACTCAGATATCCCGTTGCACTTCCGATAAAATGCCGATCTACTCATATGAATCTCTTGGCACAGCTGTTCTTTACTTATACTACGCTTTTTCATTTCATACTCAAGCTTATATTTATCCATACGTCTCCCTCCTTTCTTTGTGTCTTTTAAGACACATCAACTATACACCATCAGCATAGGACTGTCAACCCTTTTTTGTCTTTTGAGACACTTTTTTTACGATATTCATTAATTATGTTGCGAAAAGGACACATTTATGTTATACTATGATTAAATTGGAGGTTAAGGTTATGGACAACATGGGAATGCTTATAAAAAAATTACGAACCGAACAGGGAATGACACTTGAAGACCTTGGTAATAAAGTCGGTGTCGGCAAAAGCACCGTCAGAAAATGGGAAAACGGAGTAATAGCCAACATGCGCAGGGACAAAATTGCTAAAGTTGCCACGGCGCTCAACGTGTCTCCCGCCTATTTAATGGGATGGGAAGATGCCGACAATACCATAAACTCAAATAGGAATCTGGACATCTCTGATTTTGATAACATCTACCCAATTGAAACCAAAAGAATCCCGCTCTTGGGCGATATTGCGTGTGGACAACCGATCTATGCGAACGAAGACAGAGAAAGCTATGTCCTCGCTGGAACGGACATAGACGCGGATTTCTGCCTGAAAGCTAAAGGGGACAGCATGATAGGCGCAAGAATCAATGACGGGGACATTGTGTTCATAAAAAAGCAGGATATCGTGGAAAACGGAGAAATCGCCGCCGTGATAATTGACGATGAAGCCACATTGAAGAGAGTTTATTATGAAAGGGACAGAAACCGGCTGATGCTACAAGCGGAAAACCCGAAGTACAGGCCGTATGCTTATGAGGGTGAAGAGTTAGATCATATTCGCATATTGGGCAAAGCGATCGCTTTTCAAAGTGATATTATATAGTTATTCAGGGGCATAGAGATTAGAAAAAGCAATTATATCAGCCATACGTGTTAGGAGAAAATCATGAAACAGAAATGGTATTTACAAACCTGGCTTATCGTAATTTTATGCGCCTTCTGGTTCTTTATCATTCCAGGAATTATAGGGATCGTGCTTCTTGTGCTACAGATCAGGAGCAACCACAAAGCATTTCTGGCTTTTGAATCCGAGAAAAAACAGATCGAAGAACTGAAACAGAAATTAGATTGGACTTCCCTGGAGCAAGTACATGATCAGATCGATAAAGAAAAACAGGACTACGCCAGACAAAAAGTCGCCCTTGAAAAAGAAATCGCAAATTTAACGCAGAACAGGGAAGAAGAAAAGAAAAGGCTGTTGGCAGACGTGGCCGCACAGGTAACGTCCATGGAAAACGAGCTTATCAGGTTGAAAGATGAGGAAAGCCGGAAAAAAGCGGAAATCCTTAGACTTTCCAATGAAATCGCAGCTAAGCGGGTAGAAGTCATCGAATTAGATGATGAAATACTTTATCAGAGTTTTGGCTTTTATGAACCAAAATATAACTGCATGGACAGCGAGGAATACAAAGAAAAGATCAAACAGGTCCGCACCCGACAAAAACAGCTCATCTCAAATAAAACAGCCCTTAATTACTACGATGGTTGGACGCTTGATGGAAGCGCCTCTAAGGGACGCGCCATGAACAATGACAACATGAAGATGGTCCTGCTTGCCTTTAATGGTGAGTGTGACACTGCCATCCACAAAGTGAAGTTCAATAACATTGAGCGTATAGAAGAAAAAATTCAAAAAGCGGCAGCAAAGATCGACAAACTTAACACACGGAACAAAATATCTATCCGGCAGTCCTATATTGATTTAAAACTGGAGGAACTCTATTTATCTTACGAGTATGAACAAAAGAAGCAGGAAGAAAAAGAGGAAATGCGGCGTATCAGAGAACAAGAACGTGAAGAACAAAAATTAAAAAAAGAAATAGAAGACGCTCGCAAAGCGATCAACAAGGAACAATCTCATTATCAGAACGCGCTTTCCCTGCTATTGAAACAGATCGATATCGCCGATGGTGAAGAGCAAGAGGCCCTTCTACAGAAAAAGGCTGAAATAGAACAGCATTTAGCTAAAATCGACGATGAGATAAAAAGCATCGATTATAGAGAATCCAATCAACGAGCAGGGTATGTTTATGTTATCTCCAATATAGGTTCGTTTGGCGAAAACATATTTAAAATAGGCATGACTCGCCGCCTGGAACCGCAAGATCGAGTCGATGAGTTGGGCGATGCGTCTGTCCCTTTCCGTTTTGATGTGCACGCTATGATATTCTCGGATGACGCGCCCGCTTTGGAAAACGCACTTCACAAAGCGTTCGAGGACAAAAAAGTGAATATGATGAACAATCGCAAAGAGTTTTTCCATGTTACTTTAGAGGAAATCGAAAACGTAGTGAAAAAGAATTATGACAAAACTGTGGAGTTTATTAAAATACCGCCAGCGGAACAATACCGTGAAACCGTGATGTTAAGAAAAAACGCCAGCTAACAAGACAAAAGCCCCATCACTGGGAGCTAAAAGGTAGGTAACGTTTCGTTCGGCAGCTATCGTTCAGAACGATACCTTTATATATCACCGATGAAGGGAAGAAGCTGGTAATTGGGAGAGAACTGCATGAGAGATTAAAAATTGGAAGCCGATATAATGATTGGATTCCAGACATGATCGCTTTGGGATTCCGTGAAAATGTTGATTTTTCAAGTTTTACTGAAAAAAGAGTAAAACCCCAAGGTGGCAGACCCGCGGAAAACCATACCCTGTCTCTGGATATGGCTAAACACATTGCCATGGTTCAACGGACACCAGAAGGATTCGCATGTTGAGGCGTACGAAAAACGTACGTCCAAATTTGGCCCCGTCACAACTGAATATGCTTAACAAGGCAGCCGGGAGGACGTGCTGCTGCCTGCTCCGAGTGTTTACTTGAGAGGGGGTGGCGCTTATGGTTACATATACGGATTTGTTCCAGTTTGTCATCATGCTTTGCGCAGTTGCTACGCTGGTTCTATATGCCCATAAAAAATAGCCGTCCTGCTTTGACCGAGTAGACGACTATTTTTTAGTTTATTACTTTCGCCGGAGCGGGTGAGCTGCATTCACCTACCGGCTGTCTTGTTAAGTACATTATAATAACTTTTAATAGCTTTTGTCAAGCGAAATAGAAAGGGAGGTGTTTCATTGTGTTAAGGCCTACCGCAACGCATGTTCATTCAATCGAAAATTATGAAATCGTCATAGAATTTGATTCAGGAGAAACAAAGGTGTTTGACGTAAAGCCCTTCATAAAAGGGCAATGGTACCAAGAATTAGCGGACAAAGCTTATTTTAGCTCCGTGTTCGCGAATGGCTATACGGTGGAATGGCCTCACGGTCAAGATTTATGTCCTGATGAAATCTACTTTAGCAGCCGTCCACTTGAGTCATAACTATAGAAAGGCCCTCACCAAACCGATGAGGGCCGATCCCGAACAACGTAATGATACGATGTCCACGTAGCAGTTAACATTGTATCATTGCGGCCCTGAAAAGTCAAAGTTTTGAGGGTGTTTTTATACCCGAACGCAGAAAGGAATGATACAACATGGCAAAAAAGACGAATTGCACGATCAATGGAAAGGAGTACTACAGGATTTACCGCAAAGTCGGCATGAAGGTGAACAAACTGGGCATCTGGGTGGATGACCGCAGGTCTTTCTATGGCAGCTGCAAGAAAGAAGCCGAAGAGAAATACCAGGAGTTCATGGAACGGAAAAAGGCCGGCGCTGTTTCCGATCGGTGCCTTGGACAGCTGATTGACCAGTACATAAATACCGTGTTCAAACCTTCCGAATTGGCCGATTCCACAAAGGACCAATACGTCACCGCTTATGAAAAACTTTTTAGATCATCGGAAATCGCCGGCCGTGCGCCTGATGACGTATCGGCCATGGACTTGCAGGAATTTTATAACCATTTGCCTGACGACAAGGTTTCCATGGCCCGCAATCTTCACTACATGCTGCGCAAATTTTACCGACACGCGGAGCTACAAGGGATTTGCAAGGACATAACAGGAGGCTTGACCTTGCCCAGGACACCGAAAATCGAGCCTGAGACCGATGTTTCCAGCATAGAGGTATGGGAAGATGACGATTTGAAAAAACTGCTCTCATCGCTCGATGGACACCGCCTGAAACTGTTAGTCGTCATGGCCGTAAACACTGGATGTCGAATCGGAGAGCTGCTCGCGCTCACCTATGGCGATATCAATGAGGATCTGCTCCATATAACAAAGCAGCTATCGGAAGCGAAAACAGACGACGGCTCATACAAGCCTCATCTGACTCAGCTTAAGACAGGCTCCAGCCGCCGGGTGATTCCTTTGTCAGCCGTGGTGTTAAATGAGATTGAAGCGCATCAGGCATGGCAGCGACGTGAAATGATGGCCAAAGGATATCGAACAGAACACCTCTTCACTACTTCAGTCGGAACTTGGTACCGCCGCAGGAACGTCAAAAAAGCGCTTGACCGTCTTTGCGAACGAGAAGGGTTGCCACAACACAAATTCCACGCCTTTAGGCACACGTTCGGAACGAACCTAAGCCGGGCACGGGTTCCCATAGAAGAGGTTTCTCATCTAATGGGCCATTCCAGCATTGAAACCACCGCCAAATATTACATTAACATTGACGCAGAACGCAAGAGAAGCGCGGTCGAAACGCTCTTGTCTTTTCAACAATAGTGTTAAAATAGTGTTAATTTCAAAAATAGAAACGGAATCATGAAGCTGTATCCGTTGAAAAACAGCCATTTTTAAGCCGCACACACGAAAAGGGACCCGCAACTCACGTTGCAGGTCCCCCGAAGGTAATATGATGAAATTACGTTCTTACAGTTTGAACTCATCTTTAACAACAGCCAGAGATTCGTCCAGAGCAGCCAGAACTTTGTCGATCGTTTCATAAGACTGAGTGATAGGCGGTTCGATTCTTACTGTCTTAGCATTTACTAATGTACCAGCAGTCATAACCTTTCTAGCAAACAGGTTCTTCGTTACTTCGTAACCAACTTCTGCTTCTGGGAATTCCATACAGATTAGCATTCCAGCACCTCTGAAAGCTGTCAGGACAGTTGGATATTTTTCCTGTAACTTCTTCAGTCCTTCCAGATAGTAGTCACCCTTTGCTTTGGACTGTCCTGGAATATCGTTTTCCAGCATGTATCTGATTGTGGAAATGAACGCAGAGCAAGCCAGTGGGTTACCGCCGAATGTCGGGGATCCCAGGATCCATGGATTGTCAAACATTTTTCCTTCTGTTCCTGTGCCAACGCCGGACTTTTCATAAGTCCAAGGTCTCGCAATGATACCAGTGATCGGAACTAGACCGCCGGAGGAAGCCTTACCAAATGTCATGATATCAGGAGTAACGCCTTCATAGTCAGCTCTCCACATAGTACCAGTACGTCCCAGCCCTGTCTGGATTTCGTCGAAGATCAGAGCTACGCCATAGTTGTCAGCGATTTCTCTTAATCTCTTCAGGTATCCATCTGGTGGGATGATAACTCCGCCTTCACCCTGGATTGGTTCAACGATGATTGCCGCAACCTTTTCGCCTACAGCCTGCAGGTTCTTAACTGCTGCTTCAGTAGCATCAGCATTACCGTATTCAACGTGCTGTACCTGCTGGATCATTGGAACGTAGTCTTCTCTGTAAGCGCCTTTGCCTCCCATGGAGATAGCACCCATGGATTTTCCGTGGAACGCACCAACTGTGGATATGTACCATCTTCCGCCTGTAGCCAGTCTAGCCAGCTTCAGAGCCATTTCGATCGCTTCTGCGCCACCGTTGCAGAAGAAGGAGTACTGCAGATCACCAGGAGTGATCATTGCCAGAATCTTAGCAAGATATCCTCTCAGCGGGTCTACCAATTCCTGAGAGTGCAGGGAATATCTGTTCAGCTGAGCCTGTACTGTCTTTCTGATTTCAGGATTTCCGTGTCCGCAAGCAAAGATACCGAATCCACCCAGGCAGTCGATAAATTCTGTTCCATCCAGATCTCTGAATACTTCGTTGTCATCTTCCCATTCAACAAACGCTGAGTCAGTAGATACAGATTTTCTGTATTCTAACCAACCAGGGTTTACGTTTTCATTAAAGTTTACGATAGAATCATCGTGAATCGCTTTTTTATCTGCAGCGGATAAAGTTTCGGATTCGATGTAACCAACGACTCTTTTCGCTTCTTCTAACGCCAATTTTTCATTTCTTTCAGTCATATTATTGACCTCCCTTTTCTTGTTTTCAATGCTGCCTATAATAAGGTGACAGCAGAAGTATAACGTCTTGCCTAAATATATATACAAGACCCGTGCCAACTGCTTCCAATAAAACCGAACGCACTATGGCAATATTCTGACAAATCCCACCATTCCAAGGGTTTTGCTGGTTATAAAAATTTAAGAGATTTTCTCATTCATCAGATAAATTTATAGATTTGGCTCCATTTTTATCTCAATTATGATATTTTTTTCTTATTTTTAAGACTATTAAGTGAGATTCTTGCTTTTTCCTTAATACTTTTTCTCCTTATAGACAAGTCTTCTTTTTCCATGTAAAATAGAAATCAATTCACAGTTCAAAACTTACAAATCAGGATGGTATCTATGGAATATGTAAAAAACTTTATTTATGGTGCCCTTGTAGGGATCGCCAACGCGATTCCTGGAGTCAGCGGTGGCACCATGGCCGTTATTCTCAATATCTACGACAAGATCTTGTACGCAGTGAGCCTGAAAAACATGAAACAGCATTTACAATTTCTGATTCCTCTCGCCTTAGGCGCAGTGTCTGGCGTTTTCGCTCTGAGCAATGTGATCGTCTCATTATTGAATTCTCATGCCATGCTGCTAAATTTCTGTTTCATCGGACTGGTGCTGGGAAGCATCCCCGCGATTTACAAAAAGGCTAGAGACCAAAAGACAAAATCCCGCAATGTGATTTTAGGCGTGATCGCTTTTGCCTTCATGATTTTTATCAGTTATTTAAATCAGGGAGAAATTTCGAATAAATCTTTAACAGATTTTGGTGGCATTAGCGTTACTCTCTGCCTATGGCTCTTTGCCGCAGTGGGGATCAGCACCATCGCCATGATTCTGCCAGGCATCAGCGGTTCCTTGATGATGTTGCTCTTCGGAGTCTACGCAGTGGTGATGGAGGCTGTCGCAGATCTGAATTTCCTTTTAATGATTCCCATTGGCATTGGCGTTCTCGCTGGCCTTTTCATAGGTGTGAAAGTCATTAAAAAAATGCTGAGGTTTCATCCACAGGCGCTGTACTTCATTATTTTAGGATTAGTGGCTGGTTCTATATTTGCTATTTACCCTGGGTTCGTCCCTTCTCTGGAAGGATATCTTTCCCTAGGCGGGCTCGCGGCCTTTGGGCTGCTGGCGTACTTCCTATCCAGCAGGAAATAGTTTTGCACTGAAAAGAGCCGGCGGCCCCTCAGTGCGGCTGATCGGCTCCGGCTCTTCCTTCTTGCGTTCTATGTCTTTTCCCCTTATTTCGGTTTGTTCATGGCCTTGTGGAGTTGGTCGAAGTCGTTTCCGGAAAGCGGCGTCTTCTCCACG
>QXXF01000029.1 GCA_009911365.1 Clostridiales bacterium | reverse complement strand
ATTTTGAGTATTTCATCCCTTCTAAAGCCGAACAAGATAAATTCGCCGCCTTCGTCCTGGCGACCGACAAATCGAAATTGCGGGCCGCCGCATAGCCAATTTTTCATCACATAACACACGAACAAACTAAGAAATCAGGAGTCTTACCATGAGCAACTTTGGATTTTTAAGAAAAAAGCAAGAATACCAATTATTCGCAGCAGCGGCGATCGAAGCCGAAAGAGTATACCACTCCGCCCCTGCCATGTGTGCGGTAGGAGCAAGGAAAGCCTTGGAACTCGCAGTAAAATGGGTATATTCTGCGGACAACACCATTGAAATGCCCTATAGAGATAATTTGTCATCTTTAATCCATGAGCCTACGTTTCGCTTTGCCCTGGACACAAAGACATGGCAAAAAATCCGCTATATCATGAAACTGGGAAACACAGCAGTACATACGGGACGGAGCATTCAGGCCAGCGATGCGATCTTTTCCCTGCAGGGACTTTTTGAATTCATAGAATGGATCGACTATTGTTATGGCAGCGACTATGAGGAACGCAGTTTTGACGAAAAGGCCATACCAAAAGAAAAAGTGGTCATTGACACGAAAAAGATAAAAGCGCAGGAAAGCCTGATCGAAGAAAAGACCGCAGAAATTGAAGCACTTCGTAAAAAGATTAAAGAAATGTCCCGGGTGCTGACCGCGGAAAAAGAGCAAAACAAACAGGAACGAAACTTCAAACCAAAAGATATCACAGAGTTTGAGACGAGAAAACGCTTCATTGATTTGGATTTAAAAGACATGGGCTGGGAATTTGGAACAGAATCAGCTGACGTTTGGGAAGAATATCCGGTTGAAAACATGGCCGGGCAATTGGGAAAGACGGGAAGAGTGGATTATGTGCTCTTTGGAAAAGACGGCCTGCCTCTTGCGGTGATTGAAGCCAAAAAGACCAGCAAAGACCCGAACACAGGCAGAAAGCAGGCGGTATTATACGCAGATTGCCTGGAAAGCAAGTTCGGACAGCGGCCGATGATGTTTACCACCAACGGCTTTGAAACTTATTTTTGGGATGACCTTACCAGCCACCAGCGGCGGGTCAGCGGCATTTTCAGTAAGAGCGATCTGCAAAAGCTGATGAATCGCCGTAAGAGCCGCAAGGATCTGTTGTCTATAAACATTGATGATAAAATTACGGACCGGTATTATCAGAAAGAGGCGATCCGTGCGGTCTGTGATAACATCAGCAATGGTTTTCGCAAAAACCTTCTTGTCATGGCCACTGGAACCGGAAAAACCAGGACCGCCTCCAGTCTGACGGACGTGCTCAGCCGTGGCGGACACATCACCAATATCTTGTTTTTAGCGGATCGGACAGCCCTTGTAAAACAAGCGAAAGAAGATTTTAAACATTATCTGCCGGAAATGTCCCTCTGTAATTTGTGTTCCAACAAAGACGACCGCAGCGCAAGGATCGTATTTTCCACTTATCCAACGATGCTCAATGCCATCGATGGCACAAAATCAGAAGCTGGAAGCCGTTTTTTTACACCAGCGCACTTTGATTTGATTATCATTGACGAAAGCCATCGAAGCATATTCAAGAAATATAGAGTCATATTTGAATACTTTGATGCGATTTTAGTGGGACTGACGGCAACGCCAAAGACAGAAGTGGATCGCAACACTTATGATTTTTTTGAAATGGAACATGAAGTTCCCACCTATGCTTATGATTATGAAACCGCAGTCAATGCGGACCATGTTCTGGTGCCATACTACAACTACGAAGTGCGGACGCAATTTCTAGACGAAGGAATCACATATGATAAATTGTCGGAAAAGGATAAAGCCCGTTATGAAGATGATTTTACAGAAGACGATACTTTGCCGGATTTCATTCCTTCACACAAACTGAATCGCTTTATTTTTAATCAGGACACCGTAGACACGGTGCTGCAGGATTTAATGGAGCGGGGCATAAAAGTAGCTGGGGGAGATCGCATTGGCAAAACCATTATCTTTGCTCAGAACAAGCGCCATGGGGAATATATTTTGGAGAGATTCAACAAACTGTATCCCCAATTAAAGGGCCGGTTTGCCCAGAGAGTGATTTGCGATGATCCTTATGCGCAGACGATCATTGATGATTTTAAAATACCGGAAAAAGAACCTCATATCGCTGTTTCCGTGGATATGATGGACACTGGGATCGATGTTCCCCAATGCGTGAATTTAGTTTTTTTCAAAAAGATACGTTCAAAAGTAAAGTTTTGGCAAATGATCGGTAGGGGCACCAGACTAGCTCCAAACCTTCATTGCACGGACCAGATTTACGGTGTTTACACAGGAAAACGGTGTTTTTTGATCTTTGATTACTGCGGCAATTTCCAGTTTTTCCGAGAGCACAAAGAAGGCTTTGAGTCCAGAGCAGTGAAAACTCTGTCAGAAAAAATCTTCATCGATAGGATCGAGCTGATGATTGCGCTCCAGGAAAGCCGCTATGCTTCGGATGCTCATCAGAGCTGGAGGGGCAGCTTAGTAGAAATTTGTCATCAGCAAGTGACGGCGTTAAATGAGGAGTTGACTGCGGTAAAATTGAAACGGGAACAGGTGGAAAAGTTTAAAAACAAGCAGGCCTTCACCTATATCAATAATACGGGGAAAAAGGAACTGACGGCTGACCTCGCCCCACTTGTCATGATGGAAGACGCAGATGAAGCCGCCAAACGCTTTGATCATTTTATGTATGGCCTGATGTTATCCTCCATGGAAAACACCACTAGATTTTCCCAGGCTCAAAGCCAGCTTCGGGACATGGGTGAGGCTCTAGAGAAAAGAATCAGTATCCCTCAGGTAAAAGCAAAATTGGAAATCATTCAGCGCGTAAACAGCAATGAATTTTGGGAGAAAAAGGAACTTTTAGAATTTGAAAAGATTCGAGGGTCACTCAGGGATTCAGTAAAATTTTTAGATGATGAAGACAGCAAGAAAAAAGTCATCTACACAAATTTAGTGGACCCCGCCATGCAGGTAAGGGAAGGAGACCCGTTGGGCCCGGCGTATGATTTCGAGGATTACAAGAAAAAAGTGAACCGGTATGTTTTAGAAAACGGAGACACCTTAGCCATTCATAAACTGACCCACAATATTCCACTGACCGCATTGGATTACAAGGAGTTGGAACGGGTGCTCACGGAAGAACTAGGAAGCAAAGAGGACTATCAGCGGGAATATGGTGACACTCCCTTTGGACTTTTGGTACGAAAAATCGCCAAGATGGATCATGAAGCAGCAATGCGTGCCTTTTCAAAATTTATCAACGATCAATCTTTGAATCAAAAACAGATTGCCTTTATTCACAGGATCATCGCCTACATTGAGCAAAATGGCTATATGGATCAGATCGCCGCGCTGACAAAACCGCCTTTTGACAAGCCGGCCAGCTTCATCAAGCTTTTTGATGCCAAAACAAGGGCCGCCATTGTGGATACTATCAATGAAGTCAAAGAAAACGCGATCCATATCGTCGCTTGACATAGGCCATAGGCCTATGAAAACGCAGCCCAACCCCAAAAGGAAACGAAACATGGAAATCGGATATTTTGCCTTACAACAGAACAAACCCTTTATCATCCCAGACAAAGAGACCCTGAAATTCGCAAGGGATGATAGGACAGAAATCCTATGGCACAGCCAAGGAACCATAGAAATCAATGATATCCTCCTCTATGCGGGCAGATGCGGACAGCGTATTGGCATCAAACAGCTGGCGGGCCTGGACCAGAGCGTCCAAGAGCAAGACGGGGACCTGGAAGTGATCATCTGCCGCTATGGGGACCATAATTTCCTGCCTTTTTACAAAAAACTAGGCAGCGTTCAAGAGGAAAACCAGGAAGAGCTTGACACCATCTATTCCAACGAACAGATCCAGCTGCGCCTCAAGCAAAGCGAAAATCACGTTCCTGCGAAAGCAGAGGTCCAGGTCAACGGCGCCTCCCTTGCCATGCCCATGGGCGAAGCGGGCTGCCTGCTGGCGGTCCGGCAGGGCAAGATCCAGTATTTCAGCAAGTCAGAGGACACAGTGGAAGATTTGCGGGCCATATTGACCTGCAGGCAGTATGGCTCGTACTTGGGAGTGGCAGAATCTATAGAGCTGGAAGCGTTTTTTTCAAAGGATCTCGCTGATCAAATCACTGCCATGACAGAGAAGGGACGGCCGAGGTTTTTCGATTTTCAGGGAAAACCAGCTGTTTTGGTCATGGAGGACCAGGGCACGCTTTTGCCGGGCTGGGATCTTTTTTCCATAGGCGATGAAGTCTGTTACCTGGAGAACATCAGAAAAAGGACAGCCATTTACGACCAGCTGTATTTTGACAATGAAATCAAGATCGGAAAGGATGAATTGAGCTGTGAGGCCCGGCTAAAAGGCAGTGGGCAAAACATCGAAGAGATCAACAAAAAGCTGGACAAGGTCTGCCGCAAAAACGTGACCATTGTGCTAACAGGTGAAAGCGGCACAGGCAAGACCTTCCTGGCCAACAAGATTCACCAAAACAGCAGGCGGGCGGAAGGGCCTTTTGTCAACGCCAACTGTGCGGCCATTGCTTACAACCTGATTGAAAGCGAGCTGTTCGGTTATGAAGAGGGGGCTTTCACCGGTGCGAGAAAAGGGGGAAAGCTAGGATATTTTGAAATGGCAAGAGGCGGCACCCTGTTCCTGGACGAAATATCCGAGCTGCCGTTCCTGCTTCAAGGCAAGCTGCTGGAAGTCCTGCAGGAAGGGACTTTTTACAGAGTCGGCGGCACGAAGAAAATTTCCGCGGATATCCGGCTCATTGTGGCCACCAACAAGAACCTGGAGAAAATGGTGAAGGAAGGGCGATTCCGAAAGGACCTGTATTATCGCATCAACGTGTTCCCCATCCATTTGCCGCCTCTTCGGGAGCGAATCGATGACCTATACAGCATCATAGGCGACACACTACCGTCTATTTGTCAGCGGCTGGAAACCGACACTCTGATGCTCACTAGCCAGGCTTTTGAAAAAATGCGGGCTTACAGCTGGCCCGGCAATATCAGGGAACTGGAAAACATCCTGGAAAAAGCCGTTGTCATGGCGGACGAGCATTTTATTCGAGAAGAAGACATTGTGCTGGACAATTCTGTGGATGGCATCAGCTGTCCGTCTACATTGAAGGAAAAGCTGGCTGCCTATGAAAAAGAGATCATTCAGGCCGCCTTTATCCGATTTAACGGCAATCGAAAGCAAATGGCTGATTTTCTGGGCATCAGCAAAACTAACCTGTTCGACAAAGTGCATAAATACGGGATCGGGGAAGCCCGAGAAGGGGAGGATATGTAATGAAGCTATCGAATCAGATCAAAGATCGGATCGGCAGTTTGGAGGGGAAAATAGGCGTTTATTTTTGTGACATCCATAAAAACACCAGCTGCTTTGTGGGAAACTGCGATGTGTTTCCTTCTCTGGGGATTGCCAAGCTGATTCTCCTCATCGAAGTGTTCAAACAGGTGGAAGAAGGGCGGATCCGACTGGGAGATGAATATGAACTGGAAAAAAAGCTGCCCTTCACTGCACCAAAAGAAGAATACGAAACAACAGTAGGCGTATTGGATTTCCTTCACCAGGGAATGAAACTCCAGATAGAGGACTTGCTGTACATGATGATGGTAATCAGCGACAACTCCGCGTTCAACATTTTGCTGTCCATGGTGGGCATGGAAAACGTCAATCAGACCATGCGGCAGCTGGGGCTGACCCATACTAGAGTTCGGCGCATGATCTTTGAATGGGACGGCGGGGAAACAGAAACAGGAAATTGCCATTCCCTGCGGGAAGTGGGCAGCCTATTGCAGCGGCTGTATAAAAAGCAGCTGATTTCTGCGGCTTCCAGCGAGAAAATGATGGAGATCTTGTCTTATCATCAGAGAAGGGACATTTTGTACCAATATTCCAACAACAACATCTCTGTTGCTCAGCAAACTGGGTTTGACGTGGAATCCCTTCACGAAGCCGCCATTGTCATGGCCCCGCGGCCCTTTATTTTCTGTATGGGCATCCACGATATGGATGCGGAAAAAGCCAGAGGCGTGATGCGTGATGTGGCTGCCATGTGCGGCAGGGCTGCAGGGGCGTAAAAACGTTCTAAAAAAAGAACGATGATCTAAAATCAGAACAACAAGAAACGAAAGAGAGGATGAAATTCCTCTCTCTATCCTGCTTTTTCTAGAAAAAACGTGCTTTTTAGCGAAAAAAAACTCGCTGGCATGTTTTTTGCGTTATATAGAAGCAAATAGAAGAAAGGAGGCACAAGGATGCATATAATCGATATGCACTGTGACACATTGCTGGAATGTTATCTGAAAAAGGAACACCTGCGGGAGAATTCCCTGCATGTGGATCTGCAGAGCATGGAACGAAACCATGCCATGGCGCAGTTTTTCGCGATCTTCCTTCCAGCAGGAAACGCTGCCCAAGAAATCGGCATCAAAAAGGAACCATATGAATTGTTCCTGGAGATCTTTGCGCTTTATCAAACTGAGCTGCAACAGAATCAGGATGTGATCCTGCCTGCGTTATCTTACGAAAATGTGATGGAAAACCACAGAAATCATAAAATGTCATCGATCCTTACCATAGAAGACGGGCAGCTCCTTGAGGGAGATATCCAGAGGCTTGATCTGCTTTATGAAAAAGGTGTCAGGCTCATGACCCTGACTTGGAATAATGAAAATCAGATCGGATTTCCCAGCAGCGCGGATCAGACCGCACATGGAAAAGGACTGAAACCCTTTGGCATAGAAACTGTGGAACGCATGAACCAGCTGGGCATGATCATTGATGTGTCTCATTTGTCAGAAGGTGGGTTCTACGATGTGGCCAGATATAGTGAAAAGCCTTTCGTGGCATCTCATTCCTGCGCTCGGGAATTGTGCGACCATCCCAGGAACCTGACGGACCAGCAACTGAAATGCGTTGCCCGATCAGGCGGAGCGGTAGGCATCAATTTCTATGCGCCTTTTTTGCGGGAGCAGGCATCGGGGACGCTTGTGAAAGACATCATCGCCCATATGAAACACATGATCTCCATCATGGGAGACGAACATATCGCTCTGGGTTCGGATTTTGACGGCATGAGCTGCGGGATGGAGATTGAACGCTATGATTCTTATAGGGAACTGCTTTTGCGGATGGAGCAGGCTTTTTCCACAGAAACGGTAGAACGGATCTGCTACAAAAACGCGCTTCGGATTTTAAAAGAATGTTTATAGAGAGGAGAAAAAACATGAGTAGTCAAAAACAGGAAGGCAGCTTTAAAAAAGCCATAGGGCCATTCAGCGGGATCAGCATTGTTGCCGGAATGGTCATTGGATCAGGCATCTACTATTTGGGGAGCTATGTGCTGGATCGTACAGGGATGAGCATGGGCTGGTCCCTGGTGGCCTGGATTGTGGGAGGTATCATTACTATCATTTCGGGATTGTGTTTCGCTGAGCTGGGGGCTAGCATGCCGGTAGCAGGAGGACAGACCGTCTATTTGAGCAAAGCCTATCACCCTGTGTTTGGATTCATCAACGGATTTTCCTGCTTTTTACTGGTGGGTTCAGGAGGGGTAGCGGCGCTGGCCATGGCTGCAGTGACCGCTTACAGAACTGTGTTTGATTTGAGCGATGTCATGATCAAGGTGATTGCGATCCTGATCATTTTTGCCTTAATGGTCATCAATTTGCTGGGGGTCAAGGAAATGACCTTGTATCAGAACTTTTCCATGGTCATCAGGCTGGTGCCAATCCTGCTGATCATCGTGGTCGGCTTGGCTACAGGAGACCAGTCTCCTGATTTGAGTCTTTCCCTGGAAGGAACCCCTGCGGAAGGCGGCGGCATTGTGAATATCATTTCCATGGTGGGGTTCGCCACATTTGCTTCCCTATGGGCTTATGATGGATGGTATAATCTAAACACAGTGGCAGAAGAAATGCGAAACCCGAAAAAAGATCTGCCTTTTGCCATCATCACATCCCTGGTGGGCGTGACCTTGATTTATGCGCTGTTTTATCTGGCCGTGTATCGGGTCTTGCCTCACGAGGATATCATTGCCATGGTGGAAAGCGAGAACTTGTATTTAGGAAATGAAGTCATTTCCAGAGCCTTGGGCGGGACAGGGACGTGGATCGTTCTCGTCTGCATGACCATCGGCATCGTGGGTTCAGCCAACGTGAACACCCTCTGCGATCCTCGTACTTACTACGCCATGGCCAAGGAAGGGTATTTCCCGAAAATTTTCGGCCATCTTGACGAAAAACACGGCGTTCCTTCTTATGGGATCATCATCGCCTCTGGCATGGCCATGGTGCTGGTGCTGTTCAATAGCCTAGAGGAATTGACAGATATGCTGATTTTCACCACTTCCATCCTCAACGCCATGACCGTGTTCGCAGTTTTGATCATGCGGAAAAAGTATCCAGATATCGAAAGACCTTACAAAGTGTGGGGTGGAAAAGTCACCATCGTCATCACCTGTATCGCTTATCTGATTCTCATGGTCAACGAATTCATCGATGCGCCGAAAGCCGCTTTCGTCGCAATCGGCGTCAACGTGGTGAGCGTTCCCGTATATCTATACTTTAGAAAGAAGAACGGCGGCAAAGACTATGAAGGCAAAGGCATCGAATGATCGAAAGCGGACACAGAAAAGAGGAGAATCATGGAATACGCTGATTTGAAATATCTTGCCATACCGCTTCCTGAAATCATCGCCAAGGAAAAATGGAGCGGAAATTTTCCGGCGGCAAGAACGATCATCGCCTCCATGCTGGCGGAAGAGGGGATCCCGTATCCCCTTAAATGCAGGCTGGAGCTGGAACAGAACAACATGGACAATATAGCGGCCCGTTACACGGTTTCCCAAGAGGAAGCTCTGGAGATCATGCGGCAGCGGATCCCCGACATGACGGCACAGGAGCTGGAAGAGCTGCGGCTTTCTGACAAAGCCGACTGGATGTATGTGGAAGGGAAAGTGAAATACATCGACTGTTTCAGCGATACCCTGTACAAAACGTATCCGGAGCTATGGGCCAGGACAAAAGAAGGGGACAAAAGCGATTACCGCCTGCTCCAGGAACTGGTGGATTCTGTTTCAGACGGGCAGGAGATACGGGCGCACATCCATATTCGCCATAATATGCGTTTGAGTCCGGCAGCTGTTGAAGAGGGGAGGCGGCTTTTCGTCCACATGCCTGTTCCCAAGGAGCGGGACGGGGTGGAACACCTGGAGATCATTGCCATGCGGCCAGAGCCCATGAGCATTGCGCCAGATGATGCGCCGCAGCCCACAGTGTATTTTGAAACCGCAGCAAAAGCAGGCCAGGTGTTTTCCCTGGAATATCAGCTGGAACACAAAGTGGTTTACCGCGATCTGAGCAAGGTGGATCCGCACGAGGTGGCCGCTGCCCAAATACCGGAGAGAGAAAAGGCGTATCTTGCGGAAGAGCCGCCGCATATTCGCTTCACCCCTTATTTGCGGGCTTTAGCGGCAGAACTGGCGGGCAGGGAGACCAACCCGCTGAAAATAGCCAGGGCCTTTTACGACTATATCACCACCAAGACGGATTACCGGTTTGTACGGGATTATTGCAGCATTGACAATCTGCCGGAGTATTGCGCCCTCAATAGGAGAGGGGACTGCGGAGTCCAGGCGCTGCTGTTCATCACCCTGTGCCGCATTGCCGGAATCCCTGCCAAGTGGCAGTCAGGTCTGGATGCCAAGCCGGGAGACGTGGGAGAGCATGACTGGGCCATGTTTTATGTGCCTTCTGTGGGCTGGGCGCATGCGGATCTGTCCTACGGAGGTTCTTCTTATGTAAGAGGGGCGAGGAAACGGTGGGATTTCTTCTTTGGAAACATCGATCCCTATCGGATTCCCATAAACAATGGTTTCCAAAAGGAATTTGATCCGCCAAAGCGCCACTGGCGCATTGATCCTTACGATAATCAGTGCGGTGAGGCTGAATACGAAGACAGGGGCATCACCGTAAAAGAAATGGTTTACCAGTACACGGACCTGGGCATCGAATCTATTGAGAAGGGTTGAGTGCGGACCATAAATTCCACACAAACAAACCCCGCACGCAGGAACATCCTGCTGCGGGGTTTATTTCCTTCTAAAATACTGCTGTTATTTTAGACCCATCAATTCATCTTTAAAGATGCGTGCGTCCATCAGTTTTGGTTCGCCGTCCATCTTTGGCTCGAATTCCATCAGATCTAAGATATCCTTCTGCAGGTCAATGCCAGGAGCGATCTCAGTAAGATATACGCCATCAGGACGAAGTTCGAATACGCACCGTTCAGTGATGTACATAACTGGCTGGCTGGTCTTCACCGCATATTCGCCGCTGAAAGTAACTTGCTCTACTGACTTGATAAATTTCTTGGATTTTCCTTCCTGCAATACCTTGATATGGCCGTCTTTGATTTCCATCTTCAGGCCGCCCGCAGTGAAGGTTCCGCAGTAGAACACTTTTTTCGCGTTCTGGGTGATGTTGATGAAACCACCGCATCCAGCGATTCTAGGTCCGAATTTACTTACATTGATGTTTCCCTTTTCATCCGCCTGCGCTAGACCCAGAAACGCCAGGTCAACACCGCCGCCATCGTAAAAGTCGAACTGTTCATGCTGTGTCAAGATGCATTCCGGGTTCACGGCCGCACCGAACTGGGAGCCGCCGCAAGGTACGCCGCCGATTGGCCCTGCTTCAACAGTCAGAGTCATCCAGTCGCCGATGCCTTCTTCATTGGCTACTGCGGAAATATATTCTGGGATACCGATACCTAGGTTCACAACCGTATCCTTTTCCAGCTCCATAGCCGCACGACGGCCAATTACTTTCTTTGGTGAAAGAGGAGGAGCTTCCAGGCTGGTAACAGGGACTTGGATGTCTCCGCACACAGCAGGGTCGAAATCATGGTCAAAGGACTGCTGGTGGTCGATTGGATCCTCTGTGATGACCAATGCGTCCACATAGATACGAGGTACTTTTACAAGTCTCGGATCCAGAGTGCCAGCCTTGACGATTTTTTCCACCTGAACGATGACGATACCGCCGCTGTTCTTGGCAGCCTGTGCCAGAGCCGTTACTTCGGAAGTGCAGACTTCCTTCTGAACCGTTACATTGCCCAGTTCATCCGCATAAGTTCCTCTGATGAATACGATGTCGATAGGAAAAGCCTTGTACAGGAGCTTTTCTTCTCCAAGAATGTCAACCACCTCAACGATGTCTTCCGTGGTGATATCGTTCAGCTTGCCGCCCTGGTTTCTTGGATCAACGAAGGTATTGAGTCCCACATGAGTAATGGTTCCCGGCTTGTGCGCAGCAATGTCGCGGCAGAGCTGAGATAACGTTCCCTGAGGGAGATTGTAGCCTTCCATTTCATTGTTCAAAATACATTTGCCCAGAGTAGGAGCCGTGTTGTAGTGTCCAGCGACGACTCTCTTTGTCATGCCTTTGTGAGCAAAATGATCTGCGCCGCGGCCGTCAGCGTTTCCCTGTGCGGCGGCGTAAAAATAGAACAGATCCTTTGGTTCGCCAGTCTCCAGGAATCTCTTTTCCAGCGCTCTGGTAAGAGCTTCCGGGCAACCGCTTCCTACGAAACCGCTGGTAGCGATCGTGTCCCCGCTTTTTACCAATGCAGCAGCTTCCGCGGCGGTAATTATTTTCTTGTTCATTGTGACAACCTCCGGGTAGTTTATTTATTGTTGAATTTTGCTTCTCTCTTTTCGAGGAACGCTTTCATGCCTTCGATTCTGTCTTCTGAGCAGAACGGAGCGCCGCAAGCTTCGCCTTCCAAAGCAACGCCAGTAGGCACATCCAGCATGATGCCGTTGTTCACAGCGATCTTAGCGGCCTTGATAGCGATCGGAGCCTTGGACATGATCTTTTTAGCGATTTCTTCACAAGTAGGGATCAGTTCTTCTGGAGCAACGACTTTTTCAACCAGGCCAACTCTGAGAGCTTCGTCAGCCTTGATGTAGTCAGCAGTCATGATCATGTATTTGCCCATGCCTTTGCCTACCAGTCTAGGCAGTCTCTGTGTGCCGCCGAATCCAGGGATGATTCCCAGATTCACTTCCGGCTGTCCAAACTGTGCTTTTTCAGATGCTACGCGGATGTCGCAAGCCATTGCCAACTCGCAGCCACCGCCCAGAGCGAAACCGTTTACCGCGGCGATAACAGGCTTGTCAATGGATTCTATGTAGTTCATAACGCGTGCGCCCTGTTTCATCATTTCCTGGCCTTCGATACCAGTCAGGTCCACCATCTGCGCAATGTCAGCGCCAGCTACGAAAGCTCTGCCTTCTCCGGTGAGGATCGCGATCTGTACTTCAGGGTCGCTGTTCACCTTTTCAAACGCGTCGTGCAGTTCGTCCAGAACTTCCTTTGAAAGCGCGTTCAAAGATTTTGGCCGATTGACCGTTACATAAGCAATACCGTCTTTTACTTCATACTTTAAAGTCTCAAACATCTCTCCTAGTCCTTTCTGTTTTTATCCATTCATTTAAAAACAATAACTTATCTTCATATTAGTACGCGGTTTCGGGTTTGTCAATCGATAGTCAAGGATTTATCAACGAGTTTTGCGATTTTTTTCATATGAATAATGTATACAGAATTAAGTATAAACTATATGGGAAACAATAGAAAAAACTGGATGAAAATAGGGCGTTCCCTTCTGAAACGGGTGCCCGTAGGATTATGAAATTCCAATGATTATAAGAAAGTCATTTGCGGACGGGCCCTCAAAAAATGTTTTGCGAATGAGTTAACAAAAAGGGGTTGCAAAAGGGCAGGGGCTATGCTATGTTTAACTTAGGTTTGGTAAAAAACCTGAAAAATATGAATTGGAACTTTTTGGAAAATATTTTGATGGAGGAAAACTGAAAATGGCAAACGTATTTTTTGTTCCTAAATTTATTGTAACGGGAGATGAAGCGCTGAAAACGAGCATGGATTACATGAAAGATTTCGGTAAGAAGGCGCTCATTGTCACAGATGACATGATGGTGAAACTAGGCAATGTCGAAAAGCTGACGACTGAATTGGACGCGGCTGGCATCGCTTACACGATCTATTCCGGAATCAATTCAGAGCCTTCCCATTCCATGATCGACAAGGGAATCAAAATCTATAAAGAAAACGATTGCGACTTCCTGATCGGTATTGGTGGAGGAAGCCCAATGGATTCTGCGAAAGCTATTGGCGCGGTAGTGGCTAATGGCGGAAGCATCTGCGACTACATGGGCAAGAAGATCGAAAAAGAACTGCCGCCGATCGTAGCGATCCCAACAACAGCAGGAACAGGTTCAGAAGCAACGAGAGTATCCATTATCACAAACACGGACTCTGGCGTAAAGATGTTGCTGTCCGACGTAAAACTGCTGGCTTCTCTGGCAGTGATCGATCCAGTGTTCACTATGACAGCGCCGCCTGCGGTAACAGCCAACACTGGTGTAGACGCGCTTTGCCACGCATTGGAAAGCTATACGTCTAAAAAGGCGTTCCCAATGAGCAAGCTTTACTCCTTGGAAGCGATCAAAAAGATTTATCAGCACCTGGAAGTCGTATATAAAGATGGTTCAAACGTAGCCAGCCGCCGCGCTATGGCCGAAGCTTCCTTAGAAGCGGGTATTGCCTTCAGCAATGCGTCCGTAAGCATCATCCACGGAATGAGCAGACCGATCGGCGCGCTGTTCCACGTTCCTCACGGACTATCCAACGCAATGCTGCTGAAAGTTTGCCTGCCATACATCAGAGAGGGCGCGGAAACAGAGCTGTTCGAACTGTCAAAGGCCATTGGCGTATATGAAGGAGATTCTGTAAAAGACGGAGCGGACGCGTTTGTGGCTACAACGAACAAGCTGCTGGATACCCTGAAGATCCAGACTCCTGCTGACTTTGGCATTAACAAGGACGAATTCCTGGCTCAGATTCCAAAGATGGCTAAGGACGGACTGGCTAGCGGCAGCCCTGGAAACTGCAAAAACGTGCCGAGCGAAGAGAAAGTTCAGGAGTTGTACAAAGGGCTCTGGGACTAAACCAGAAGTATACAGAATACGTAAGGGCGATGTTGCTTGACACAAAGTAACGTTTGCTCTAAAATAAAATTAGACTTGTAAGCTAAGCAAAATCTAAATGGAAAGTTTGGGAGGATAAAGAATGGACTTTAAACTATCAAAGACGCATCTGCTGCAGCAGGAAATGTACCGCAGATTCGCAGAAAATGAAGTGAAGCCGCTGGCAGAAGAAATGGACGAAACAGAAGTGTTCAACCAGGATCTGCTGGCGAAAATGCACAAATATGGCCTCATGGGAATCCCGTACTCCAAAGAATACGGCGGAGTTGGCGGCGACTACCTGAGCTATGTGCTGTGCATGGAGGAAATCTCCAAAGCAGACGCAAGTACTGGAATCACAATTTCCGTACATACATCCCTGTGCTGCTCCTGTATCGATAGTTTCGGAACAGAAGAACAGAAGCAGAAGTTCCTGAGACCGTTGGTTGACGGAAGCAAGACAGGATGCTTTGGATTGACAGAACCAAATGCGGGATCTGATGCTGCGGGACAGCAGACAAAAGCTGCTTATGATGAAGCAAAGGATGAATATGTAATCAACGGAACAAAGATTTTCACCACAAACTCCGGATTTGCTGATACATTTGTAGTATTCGCCATGACTGACAAGAGTAAAGGAACAAAGGGAATCTCTGCGTTCGTAGTAGAAAGAGACATGCCAGGCGTGACTGTAGGAGAAAACATCCGCAGAATGGGTATCCGTGCGGCATCCAACTGCGAAGTCGCTTATGAAAACGTGCGCGTACCTGCGGCTAACCGTCTTGGAAAAGAAGGACAGGGCTTCAAAATCGCCATGAAAGCGCTGGACGGCGGACGTATTGGAATCGCTGCGCAGTCAGTGGGAATCGCACAGGGCGCTCTGGAAGAAGCACTGAAATATGTCAAAGAACGTAAACAGTTCGGAAAATCAATTGCGAAATTCCAGACAACTCAGTTCAAAGCAGCTGACATGCAGACAAAAATCGACGCAGCGAGACTGCTCACATACAGAGCCGCTGTGACAAAGGACAATGGAGAAAACTATGGTCCAGCAGCAGCAATGGCAAAACTGTTCGCTTCCAGCGTAGCAAACGAAGTGTGCAGAGAATGCGTACAGCTGATGGGTGGTTACGGCTACTGCAGAGAATATCCGGTAGAACGTGCTCTGAGAGACGCAAAGATCACAGAGATCTACGAAGGAACGTCGGAAGTTATGAAGATGGTAATTTCAGGATCAATGAAGATCGTGTAGGAAAGCGAAGGGAGAGAAAAAAGCAATGAAAATAGTGGTATGCATCAAACAGGTTCCGGACACTAACGAAGTAAAACTGGACCCGAAGACGAACAGGCTGATCCGTGACGGTGTGCCAAGCATCATCAACCACGATGACAAATCAGGGATCGAAGCGGCGCTACGCCTGAGAGAAAAAGTTGGCGGAACAGTAACAGTAGTGTGCATGGGACCTCCACAGGCGGACGTGGCACTGAGAGAAGCACTGGCAATGGGCTGTGACGAAGCACACCTGCTGTCTGCGAGAGAATTCGGCGGATCCGATACTTGTGCGACAGCCATCATCATCTCAGCTGCGCTGAAGAAGATCGGATATGACATCGTAATCACAGGACGGCAGGCCATTGACGGAGATACAGCGCAGGTTGGACCGCAGATTGCGGAAAACCTGGGAATCCCGCAGGTATCCTACACAGAAGAACTAGGAATCGATGGAGACGTTCTGACAGTAAAGAGACAGTACGAAGACCGCCATCATATCATTGAAGTGAAGACACCTTGCCTTCTGACAGCTCTGCAGGAACTGGCAGAACCAAGATACATGCATGCGGGTGGAATCATCGATGCTTATGAAAAAGAAATCAAGGTATGGGGCTTCGACGACCTGAAAAACGACCTGAACCCAGACCACATCGGACTGAACGGATCCCCTACAAAAGTAGTGACATCCTTCGGCAAGATGGCTAAGGGAGCAGGAACGAAGCTTGAAGTGTCACCGGACGAAGCGGTTGCCGCGATCATAGCGAAGATGGAAGAAAGACACATCATATAGGTGAGGAGGAGTCAAGGAAAATGAGCAAAGATTTATATGTAATCGCGGAACAGAGAGACGGCGAAATCGCCAAGGTGACGATGGAGCTGCTTGGAGAAGCGACGAAACTGGCCGCAGAGCTGGATGAAAAAGTCATCGGGGTGCTGATGGGCGACAAGATTAAAGACAAAGCCCAGGAAATGATTGAAGCCGGAGCAGACAAAGTAGTAGTGGTGGAAGACCCGATGCTGGCAGAATATGTGACAGAGCCATACACAAAGGCCCTGACAAAGCTGATCAAAGAATATGACCCGAATATTGTGCTGTTCGGAGCAACAGCGATCGGAAGAGACCTGGCACCAAGAGTAGCAGCGAGAATCCATACAGGATTGACAGCTGACTGTACGCACCTGGACATTGATATGGAAAAATACTTCGAATTCCTGAAGGCTACATCCACAGCTGACACAGAATCCATCGAAAAGAGACTGGGAATGGATGACAAGACGCTGAAGATGACCAGACCGGCATTCGGAGGAAACGTAATGGCTACGATTCGTTGCGCAGACCACAGACCGCAGATGGCGACCGTACGTCCTGGCGTAATGAAGAAAATCGATCCGCAGCCTGGAAAGAAAGGCGAAGTAGAAGAGCTGAAGGTTGAATTCGGACCAGAAGATATGAACGTAAAGATCAAGGAAGTTGTGAGAGATACGAAGAAAGCCGTAGACATCACAGAAGCAAAAGTTCTGGTTTCTGGAGGAAGAGGAATTGGCTCTGCGGATTACTACAAAGAACTGCAGAAAGTAGCTGACTTGCTGGGCGGCGAAATCTCATCTTCCAGAGCAAACGTAGACGCTGGCTGGATCGAAAAATCCAGACAGGTTGGACAGACAGGAAAGACCGTTCGTCCAGAACTCTACATGGCTTGCGGAATTTCCGGAGCGATCCAGCACATCGCTGGTATGGAAAGTTCCGAATGCGTTATTGCGATCAACAAGAACGATACAGCAGCGATCTTTGATGTAGCTGATCTGGGAATCGTAGGCGACGTGAAAGTGATCATTCCGAAACTCATCGAAGCACTGGAAAAATATAAGGCGGAAAACAACTAAACACATGGTTTGACGAATCCTTTCAAAGAGAAAAGCTGTCCCCAATTTTGGGAACAGCTTTCTCTTTATCAGTCATCTTAGATATGTGGATGCGTGCTTTCGGCAGAACGGCAGAACGGGTATTGCGTCATCAGCCCCTTTACCGTACTTCTTTTGGAAATACTTCCTTGTATTTTCTGAAAAATGTGGACTGGCTCATCCCTAGCAAAGCAGCGGCTTTGTATGTGGACTTGCCTTGCTCCATAGCCCTCTTAAAAAGATCCCGCTCCATGGTGCTGCGGGCTTCCTCATAAGTAGGAAGCTTGGAGGAGCTTTTTTCTGAGGATTCCTTGGGCATCATGGTGTTTTTTCCTATTTCCACTGATGTGTTAGGGGAAACGGCGGCATCGATCACATCGCTGTCAGAGAGGACAAACTGTTTTTCAATGAAATTTTTCAGTTCCCGTATGTTTCCCGGCCAGCTGTGTTCTGTGAGCAGCCGTACAAAACCAGAAGAAAGGCTTTTCTTGGTATTGTACTTTCGGTTCAAATCTTGGATGGTTTTTTCTGCGAGAGGTGGAATATCAAGCTTTCGCTCCCGAAGGGGTGGGATATTGATGGACACCACATTGAGCCGGTAATACAGGTCACTGCGGAAGGAACCATCCTGAATCATGGATTCCAAGTTTCGGTTGGTAGCAGTGATGATGCGTACGTCCACCTTTTTGCTTTTGGAGTCACCAATGCGGGTGATCTCGCTGTCCTGCAGCACTCGGAGCAAAGAAGCCTGCAGATTCAGAGGCAACTCACCGATTTCATCCAAAAACAAGGTCCCAGTATCCGCCAGCTCGAAACGGCCGGGCTTTCCCTTTGCGTTAGCACCGGTAAACGCACCGGACACATATCCGAATAGCTCGGATTCCAAAAGGTTCTGCGGGATCGCACCGCAGTTGATTTTGATGTATGGTTTTGATTTTCTGGGGCTGTGCTTGTGGATGTATTGAGCTACGATTTCTTTGCCCACGCCTGTTTCTCCCAAAATCAGGACCGTGGAATCCATTTTGGAAACTTTGCTGCATAGGTTCAGCACGTTCTCAAATTCCCGGCTGCCATAGGCAATATTTTCGTCGGCGGCCTTTCTAAGGATCTGCTCCTGGTACAGATCTGCCCGGCTGCTCTCCGCAGCAAGCTTTGTGTTCAGGTTCACCAGCTCCGTAATGTCCCGCACATTGGTGATCACATGGCGCACCTCGCCCTTTTCATCGAACACGGGATTTCCCGTGATGACCACCTCTTTGTCATTGCGGTTTCTCTGGGTGCGGGTCACAGTCTCTTTGCTGGAAACCACTTCATCCGTCAGGCTGGTGGATAAAAGGCCAGAAGCCACTAGATTGCTCATATACTCACCAATGATGGTGTCTCGGGGGATGCCAGAGATCCGTTCATAAGCCTTATTGACCATGATGGTCTTGCCCCTGCGGTCCGTAATGTAAATGCCGTCATAAGAATTCTCAATGATATCATTGAGAAACAGTTCCTGTTCTCTGGCTTGTTTGTGACGCTCCGTGCGTTTTTCCATATGAGTGATGTCCTGAAAAAAGCTGACAAGGGCGATAGGGACCTGTCCCCGGGAAATCAAAGTACGCTCTGCGTAAAGGGTCCTGCCGAACATTTCAAATTGGCGTGGAATGGACTTGTAATTGCCAGCCATCACATTGGTCAGAGGAGATTTAGGAAGAACGTCTTCTACATATTGGTCGATCAAGTTGGCCTCTGAGGTTTCCAAAAGCATTGCGGCGAGACTGTTGGTAATAACGATTTTACGGTCCATATCCACGGCCATGACCGCCATATTGGCAGCAGCCACAAAGGAGTCAAAGAAATCATTGAAACCGCTGATGAGCGCAGCGTGGTTTTTTTGTCCTTCAGGGGTAGATAAGTTCAAGTAGTCTGTGATAAATCTGGTTGAAATCATATTGTTTCCGGCTGTTTTCTGTAAACAGGCTTCCTTTCTTTGATGGCTGTAGATATAATGGACAATTTTATTGTAACATATTCAAGTGAAAATGTCGATTCTAACAAGATTCGCTGAAATCAGCGTGATTTTGAGACATAATGGCAAAAAAGGAGAATGATCATGGGTAAAACATACAGAATTGGGACACGCTTTTGCGGTGGATGCAATTGTTATTTTGACAGAGAAGTGCTGTACCAGCGGCTAATAAAAGGGCTTTCGGAGTGCTGCGATTTTTTTCACTATTCGGAAGGCTCTGATGAAAAGAGCGACTTGGTTTTACTGATCAATGGCTGCCAGTCAGAATGCTTGCTGACAACATCCTATGATGCGAGGGTACTATTGATCAATAATAAAAACTACGATCAGGCAGAATTGTTAATAAGAGAATATTTGAAATTGAATGAAAAATGAATTACATGCGGATTACAAACCATATATGAATTGATTAATCTGTAAATTTGTTAGCTCATATTTTTGAACTGACTGAAAAATTGTATGGCAATCGGCCAAATATCAGAGCTTTTCCTGATATTAGAGAAATCTAGCAAGATAAAGTGGCAAAGTGGCACGGATATTGCTCTATATATAGGCGGCGCCAATTAAAATGTCGGTTTTGTCATTCTAGAAAAACTAGCAATTATTTCAGAAAGGAAAAAGTAATGAGTACACAAAACAATAATACAGAACAGAGAGTGTCTCTTACGAAGACACTTGGAAGAGGGGAAATTTGGGCATTAGCTTTTGGTTCCGTAGTAGGTTGGGGCTGGGTTATGCTGGCAGGTAGCTGGGTAACGGCCGCAGGGACAGTAGGTGCGATCATCGCCTTTATTGTAGGTGCGTTATTCTGCTCGATCATTGGAATGGCTTATGCGGAGCTGACTCCAATGTTGCCTATGGCAGGCGGCGAATTAGTATTTGCCTATAGGGCCAGCGGTTACAAATTCGCCTTTGTTACGGCGTGGGCGATGTGCTTTGGATACATTGCGGTAGCGGCTTGGGAAGGTCCAGCCTTTGGTACGGCTGTGGAATACCTGTTGCCGATTCCGGATACAAGCGTTTTATACAGTATTGAAGGATATGATGTGACGCTGCCATGGCTGATCATTTCCATTGCGGGCACGCTCTTTACCATTGGCTGTCACTGGTTCGGCATGAAGATCACCGCTATTTTCAACACGATCGCAGCCATAGCTTTGGTCATTGGCGGGATTGTCTTCTTTGCGGGCGGCGTTACCTTAGGTGACATTGCCAATGCCGCACCGGCCATGAAAGACGGAGTCAATGGGATTATTGTGGTTCTAATGATGGCCCCGGCCATGTTCGTAGGCTTTGACGTAATCCCGCAATCAGTAGAAGAAATGAATATCCCGCTGAGGCAAGTGGGAAAGATGGTTATTTTTGCGATCATCCTGGGAGCACTCTGGTATATCTTGATGATTTTGGGCGTGGCCTTTGGCGCTCCGGCGGAATTTGCGGATAATGCGGCGATTCCAGTAGCGGACGTGGCATCTTACGTGTTTGGTTCCAAGATCATGGGTTCTCTGGTGATCATAGCTGGGATCGGCGGCATCTTGACCAGCTGGAACGCTATGTACCTGGGCGGTTCCAGAATTATCTTCGCTATGGCAAGAGCCAAGATGTTGCCTCCTGTCTTTGGGAAGCTCCATCCAAAATACAAATCACCGACAGCTGCTCTAGCATTAGTGGGTGTACTGGGAATCGCAGCGATCTTCCTGGGGAAAAATGCTTTGGGATGGTTCGTGGATGCCAGCTCCTTTGGCGTTGTAGTCGGATATCTGTGCGTGTCCATTGCCTTCTTCAAGCTTAAGGGCAGTGAACCGGATCTGGATCGCCCATTCAAAGCGCCAATGGGAAAATTCATGGCTGTTCTGGCAATCATCGCTTCCGTTTTGTTCATTTGTCTGTATCTGCCGTTCAGCCCTTCCGGTGGACTGGGAAAGATGGAATGGATCATGATCGGACTTTGGACTGTGATTGGGATCGTTTTGGCGATTATCGTAAAGAACGGCGAATATTCCCATGTTACAAAGGCAGAGCGGGAATATATGATTTTTGGCGAGGAATATGCGAGAAAAGAAGTCTTAGAAGGGGATAAATAGACAAAAGCAAGACGTTCCATAGATGGAACATGACGAAATGACGACAATATGGATCGTAAAACTGGCGAGAATCATCGTGCGCAGGCGGCGAAAAGCTGTTTGCGCATGATATTTTTTTGCGTGAAGAAAGGCCGGCTGGGCCGGCGGTATGGGGAACGGTCAGGATCTACAATAGTCCCATGTTTTTATATTTGTTGTATTTCCGGGAAAACGTAGGCTGGCTGATGCCTAGGAATTCGGCGGCCTCCTTCGTGGTTTTATATTTTTTCAGAGATGTTTTGATGAGAGATGCTTCGATCGCTGCCACGACCTTGTTCAAATGGAACACATTGCGGTCTTCTGCTGATAAAAGAGAGTTGGAGCCATCCGGGGAACCAGCGATGTTGGAGTAAGACACAGAAGAGAGGGTATCGGTCTCTGTGATGACAAACTGTCTTTCAATAAAATTAAACAGCTCGCGGATATTTCCAGGCCAGTTCATAGTCATGAGCTCCAGTAGGAAGGAGTTAGAGGCTTTGCGATTATACCCATACCGCTTGTTCAACTTTTCGATGAACATTTCCGTTAGAGCTGGGATATCTTCCCTACGCTCTCGGAGAGGCGGGATATGGATGGAAATGACATTGAGACGGTAGTATAGATCCTCTCGAAATGACCCAGCTTTTAGCATATCAGGCAGGATCCGGTTGGTTGCTGCGATAATCCTCACATCCACCTTCCGGCTCTCCGTGTCACCGATTCGAGTGACTTCGCCGTCTTGCAGGACGCGCAGCAGTGAGGACTGCAAACCAAGGGGCAGTTCTCCAATCTCATCTAAAAACAGAGTGCCTTCATTGGCCATTTCAAATACGCCTAACTTTCCATTGGGATTCGCACCAGTGAATGCGCCGCCTACATATCCGAAGAGTTCGGATTCCAGCAGGTTTTCAGGGATTGCGCCGCAGTTGATTTTGATATAGCTATTTTCTTTGCGAGAGCTGTTGTAGTGGATGTACTTGGCAACAATCTCTTTTCCCACCCCCGTCTCTCCAGTGAGCAGGACGGTGGAATCCTTAGAAGCGACTTTCTGTGCGATATTGAACACAGCAATGGTGCTGGGACTTTCGCATACGATGTCATCCAGCTCCGAGGCATTGTATTGCTTGTGATACAAAGATAAGATCTGTTCAGAGAGCTGCTGCTTTCTTCTCAAGGCAAAGATCTCTGACATGTCCCGCACATTGGTGACCACCGTGATGACTTGTCCATTATCATCGAAGACCGGGTTTCCTGTGATCAAAACGTCTTTTCCTGACACCAAAGTTTCATTCACTGTGATGCTTTGTCCTGTGGAAACCACATCTTTTGTAATATAGGTTTTCATCAGGCCGGCTGCCATCAGGTCCGACATATACTTCCCCACATACACGGAGCGGCTGTGCCCTGCCAGTTTTTCATAAGCCCGGTTCACATAGAGGGTCAACCCGTCTTTATTGGTGATATAGATGCCGTCATAGGAGTTTTCTAGAACAGAAATAATAAAATTATCGTTTTTGAATAAATTGTTTTCCATAATAACGCCCCGCTTTACTACAATAAAATCATTATAATGGATTCCCATTTGTACTGCAATGGGCTGAAAAAAATATGCCATAGAAAGAGTATTGGCTCTTTCTATGGTCTGATATACGCATGGATTTGAACTTATGCTTTTAACATTGGGAAAATGTGATCGAACACTTCCAATGTTGATTCAATATCGGCTTCTGTATGAGCTGTTGAAAGGTAGATCCTGCCTCTGGCTGAGGTGAGCCGAACGCCGTAATCCCTGGCCAGAAGGTAAAGCTTGTCATAAGCCTTCCTGTCTACATTTTCCAGGCAGTCTCGAAAGTCCTCAGGAGCCCTGTCGATCCCTAGCTGCATTTGGCAGATCGCATTGTGATGATTAGCATAGACTTTTAGACCATGCTTTTTGCCTAGTGCCATGATGCCATCTGTCAACTTTTTGCCCAAGGCGTCCATCTTTTCATAAACACCTGGTTTTTCCAGTTCAGCGATGGTAGCCAAGGACGCTGCCACGGCAAGGGGGGTCGCATTGAAGGTCCCAGAAGGATGTACTTTTTCCATCAGTTCTTTTCTGCCGCAGATCATGGAAAGAGAAACACCAGCAGCAATCGCTTTGCCGAATACGGCTAGGTCAGGGGTCACGCCAAAATACTGCTGAGCACCGCCTAGGGACAGCCGAAAACCAGTGATGACTTCATCGAAAATCAGCAGCACGCCGTGCTTCTGACATAATTCTTTCACGCCTGCCAGATAACCCTCTTTGGCTAGGATCGGGCCTTCATCGCACATGTAAGGCTCCATGAGGACGGCAGCGATTTCATTGGACTGCTTGTCCAAGATTTCTTCCAGAGCCTTCAGATCGTTCCAAGGCGCAAGGACCAGGTCATCTGCGGTATGAGTCCGCTGGCCTGCGGTATTCATAAGCCGGTTGATGCTTTCTTTTGGTCCCAGTTCGTTTACAGAATCAGCACCGATGGTGACCTTTTGTTCATCAGCCCATCCGTGATACTGGCCTTCGAATTTGACGATTTTCATTTTTCCGGTATAGGCTCTCGCCACTCTCCAAGCATGCATGTTGGCTTCTGTGCCAGAGCTTTGAAAGCTGACCATTTCCGCACAAGGAATGATTTCTACCAACTTTTTGGCTAGTTTGCATAGGTCTGCTGTTGGTGCGGAGAATTGAGAGCCTTTTTCCAATTGGCCTGCGACGGCTTTGTTGATGACATCAGGCGCATAGCCTAAGATCATTGGGCCGAAACCCGCCACATAGTCGATGTAATCATTTCCGTCAACATCATACATGTGGGAGCCTTTTCCATGAGTCATGCAGATGGGGTACTCTTCATTCGCTGCTTTGTGGAAGGAACTGCTGACACCATCGACTAAATACTGTTTTGCTTCAAAAAATAGAGCTTTCGATTGTTCGGTGTTGTACTTCTCCATGTTTTGTTTCCATGATCAATGCGTTCATGCGTTGATCATGTCCTCCTTTCTGTTTGTTCTTGTAAGCTAAGCAATGTAATTGTATTCAATTTATACTATACGCAAAAAACGTGCCATTCATAAATAGCGTGCAAAAAGCAGAAAATATAGAGAAACCATGGGATATGTACATGATTTTTGTATGCAAAATTGAATCATCAAACTAAAATTGAATTAAAATTTTGAATTAGATACGCAATTTTCAGATTGGCTAGGAAACGGGATTGGAGGATAAGAAAAAAGAAATTTTCGATGTTCTATCAAAATGGAGAGCAGCAAAACTGTTGAAAAATGCGATTTACAAGCAGCATATGTAAAAAATTTCTTTTCCATGGGAGCGAGCGGAAACTAGATATGGCATAAATGTTGCATAATACTGATAATGTCAATAAACGAGCGGTGTCATATGAAACCAGTGCGACGAAATTAACTTAATTTTAAAGGAGGGTGACGAAAGTATGGCTTATGAAAGTGATGCTATTAATGTAGCGATTGTGAACTTCAAAGTGGATTCAGGTGAAAAAGAAGTAAACCTGAGACGGATGATCAGCATGTCCAAAGCCGCAGCGAAACGGGGTGCGGACTTGATCTTGTTTCCTGAAATGGCTTTGATGGGATATGGTATGTTTATTGATGAAACCATCCCACAGGAAGAAAAGATTAGAGTTACGGAAACGGTCAATGGGCCGTCAACAAAAGCTCTGGAGCAGGTAGCTAAGGAAGAGGGCATTTACATTGTCTTCGGCATGTCGGAAAAGCTGAAAGAAGAGGATACGACCCTTTATAATTCTGCGGTCGTCCTGGGACCAGAGGGGCTCATCGGTTCTTACCAGAAGATTCATCCATATGGTTCGGAAAATATGTGGTGTGCGAGAGGCGAAAAACCATTCATGTTCGATACGAAATGGGGGCCGATTTCTCTGGGCATTTGCTATGATAACTATCAATTCCCAGAACTGGTCCGCTATTATGTGTGGAAGGGCGCAAGACTCCATCTCAATCCTACCTTTGCGGCGCAGGAGGTTCCAAACGAAGGCGCACATCATGCGTTTATCAGGTGTTACCAGCCGCATTTGGAATACCATGTGCTATCTAGCTCTGTTTACATTGCCAGCTCTAATGTGACCGGATGGGATCACGGGTGCTACGGCGGTGGCGGCAGCATGGTCATTGGTCCAAAGACAAATGAGTTTGAGGAAGTGGAAGTAGCGACTTATTTGGGAGATGCGGCGAATCAGCAGGTCCAGGTATTTGTAGGAACTCTTGATTTGACGCTGGCTAACCGCCATCAATGTCAGGACAACCCATGGGGTGGCGGTCCAGACTATCGTCCTTCTATTTACAAGAAGCTTTTTGACGAAATTGGTTAACTATGGCTCGAAATTTTTTTTAATAACAAAAGCAATCATTAGGAGGTAATTATGAGCAACCAAAATGGACAGAACAGTTCTGCGCCAGCAGAACTGGCGAGAGTCTTGAAGCTGAGATCTCTTGTTTTCTACGGAATCGCATTTATCATTCCACTGGCATTTTTCACGACTTATGGTATTGTAACAAACACGACCCATGGGCACGTATCTTTGACTTACGTAGTAGCCACATTATGCATGGTGTTTACTGCTTACAGCTATTGCAGGATGTCAAAGGCGTTTCCGTCATCTGGTTCTGTTTACGCATATGCCACAGAAACCTTTAATCCTTATCTGGGATTCATCGCGGGCTGGACCATCGTGCTGGGCTACATGTTTCTGCCTATGCTTAACTATCTGGCATCTGCGATCTTCATGCAGGCAGCTCTTCCAAACGTACCAATCTGGATATGGGTCGTTATCTTTACGGTCATTGTAACAGGAGCGAACCTGTTGGGGATCAAAGTGGCTGACATTTTCAACAATGTGGTGGTTATTATCCAACTGATTTTCCTGGTAGTGCTGTTTATCATGACGATCCGCTTTATCACTGGAAATGGACTGGATCTGAATATGGAAGCGTTCTACAATGCACCTGAATTCAAGGAAATGGGTGGTGTTTCCGGTATCGCAGCCGGTGCGGCTATCGTGTGTCTGGCGTTCCTGGGATTTGACGGTATTGCGGCTCTAGGCGAGGAAGCCATCGAACCGACAAAGAACATTCCAAAAGCCATTATGATTTGCTGTGTGGGTGTCGGCACCATGTACGTGATCTTTACTTATGTCCTGCAGGCAGCATGGCCGACAGCTTGGAATGAGATCCAGAACCTGGACGGCGGTGCGGTAGAAGTGATCGCACATGTGGCTAATGTTGGAATGAGCTACTTCTTTATTGCGGCATATGTGGTAGGCTGTATCGCAGCTTCTGTCAATGCGGTAGCATCTGCGTCCAGAGTATTGTTCGGTATGGGCAGAGACGGCCTGCTGCCGAAGAAATGCTTTGGATACATCAGCCCGAAATTCCATGTTCCTTCTTATAACATCTTGATCATGGGTGCCTTTGGACTGACTGCTCTGTTCTTCTCGCTGACTATTGCGTCCTGCTTGATTAACTTTGGCGCTCTGCTGGGCTTCACATTTGTAAACCTTTCCGTAATCGGACATTACTATGTAAAGAACAAGAACAGAACTGCGGGCGACTTCTTTAGACATCTGCTGATCCCGCTGGTAGGTGCGATCTACACCATGTACATGCTCATCAATCTGAGCGGCGTGTCTATCATCTACGGTATTATCTGGCTGGTGATCGGCGTCATCATTTTGGCTATCGTTACAAAGGGCTTCAAGAAGTCTGTGACCATGAGCCTGGACGAATAACGCATTCTGTCTTTCACAAGTGAACATAGCAACAAAACCCATGGCGGGCATTGCGAGTCGCGGTGCCTGTCGTGGGTTTTTGGGATTTTTAAGGGAGTGGGAAGTGAAAACGCATATAAGGACGTTGATATGCTCATCAACGAGTATTTGGCGAACACACAGTAAGCCTACCAATTTTTCCACCCCAAAAAAACAGTTGACATCCAAACTCGGCACAAGTATAATAAAAGACAACACAACGGCGTGTTTATGAAAAAGCATAGAAGCTTCAGCGATATTGCATTGCTGGAGCTTTTTTTCTAACGTAGGAAATATCGCTGTGCGATATGGACAGAGTTTCAACAAAACCGTTACCACTTTTTCAAGGGATCATGGAGAGATTGGATAGATGTGTAAAAGCGTAGTGATCGTGGACGATGAAGCCATAACTAGGCTGGATATAAAAGAGCGGCTGGAGCTTGCCGGATACAAAGTCACAGGCGAAGCGGCAGATGGCTTTGACGCCATCGAGATCTGTAGAAAACAAAGGCCGGACATGGTCATTCTGGATGTGAAAATGCCCATGCTGGATGGCCTCAGCGCAGCGAGAGTCATCAAAGAAGAGGGCTTGTCCCACTGCGTTATCATGCTCACTGCTTACAGTGACAGCGACTTTGTGGAAAAGGCTGGGGAACTGGGCGTCATGGGCTATCTGGTGAAGCCGGTGACTGACAAAGCGCTTGTCCCTACCATCGAGGTGGCACTGAAACGAAGCGAAGAGATCCAGCAGCTGCAAAAGGAAAACGAGGAAAAGGACCGACAGCTGAAAGACAGGATGTTCATTGACCGGGCAAAAGGCATTGTCATGAGCACGAGAAACATGAGCGAAGACGAGGCCTACAAGTACATGCGGGGCATCAGCATGGACAAGAGAAAATCCATGCGGGTAGTAGCGGAAATGATCATCATGAGTCACCAGAGCATGAGCGCAGCGCAGAAAGAACAAAAAGCCCGCAAAAAATAACAGAAGCAGCAATATAGGATTTGTCCCTGCGATGAGGCGGGACGGCACACAGAGCGACGAAGCTCTTTTGACCGTATATATTCGGTTGAAAGAGCTTTTTTCTTTGCGAGGAGCATTTGACCATGGATTCGATTTTAAGCGTAGGAATTGATATTGGAACAACTACATTGAGCATGGTAATCAGCAGGCTTTCCTTTTCCAACACAGCGGTATCTTACATGGTGCCGCAGGTGGATATCACAGAAAAAGAGATCCTCTACAAAAGCAGGATCTATGACACACCTAGCCTGGATGACACGCATTTGAACGGAGATGAGATCAAAGGCATCATAGAAAGAGAGTACCGCGGCGCGGGGGTCACGCCGGACATGGTGGATTCCGGCGCAGTCATCATCACCGGAGAATCTCTGCTCAAAGAAAACGCCGATACCCTTGTGAATCAGCTGAGCAGCTTGGCGGGCGAATTCGTAGTAGCCACCGCGGGGCCGGATCTGGAATCCATGATCGCTGGCAAAGGTTCTGGGGCAGAAGCGTATTCCAAAACCCATAGCCGCACGGTTGTCAATCTGGACATCGGCGGCGGCACCACGAATATCGCAGCGTTTAGCTGTGGAGAGTTGATGGCCCAAGCCTGCCTGGACATTGGCGGCAGACTGCTCCAATACGATGAAAAGGGTATCATCACCTATGTGAGCCCCAGGCTCAATGACCTGGCCCAGGAATTTGGCTTTCAGATCGCCGTAGGGGAAATGACTGTCACGCCACAGAGATTGAAAAAGATGACCGATATCATGGCGCGGGCCTTGGAGCAGGTTTTCTGGGAACCAGTAGGTCCCTTGGCCGAACTGGTACGGACTGCGTCCAGCAAAGGCTTGGGGGATTTTAAGGTTCTGCCCCGCATACAGGCATTGTCTTTTTCAGGGGGAGTCGGAGACTGCTACTACCGCAAGGAAGAAAACCCATACAAATATGGCGACCTAGGTGTGTCTCTGGCACAGTCTCTGCGGCACAGCAGCCTTACATCTGACTATCAACTGATAGAACCTGTGGAAACCATTCGGGCCACAGTCGTTGGCGCGGGCGTTTATGCGACCGCTGTCAGCGGCAGCACCATTGCTTACAGCCAGGAGCTGTTTCCCATAAAGAACATCCCGGTGTTGCTGATCAGTCAGGCAGCGGAGCAAGACGCTTTTTCAGGCAATCACGAGAAACTCCTTGAGGAAGCGGCATGGTTTCAGATACAGACTGGTGCGGAAACGCTGATATTGTGCATGAAAGGGAAAGAGAGGGTCTCTTATGAAGAGCTTCGCCTCCTGGCAGAAGGGATCGCCTGTGGGGGAGAAAGTCTATTGAAAGAAGGAGAACCGTTGCTGATTTTAACAGAGCATGACATGGCAAAATCTCTGGGCCAGGCCATTGGGCAAGCACTGGGAAACGGCCGTGACATCGTGTGCATTGATAACATTAAAGTCAGCCAAGGAGATTACATTGATATCGGGAAGCCCATCATGAAGGGAATTGCGCTTCCCGTAGTAGTAAAAACATTGATATTTCAATAAAGCTTTGGAGGTTTGAAGTGAGACTCAAAACAATGCTCGGAGGCAAAGTGTATGCCTTTAGATCTGTGAAGGAAGTGCTGGCAAAGGCAAACGAAAAAAAATCAGGCGACGAACTGGCAGGTCTGGCAGCAAAAAACGACAGTGAACGAATTGCGGCCAAGGAGGTTTTGTCAGAACTGTTGGTATCAGACTTGCGAAACCATCCGGTAGTGGATTACGACAAAGACGATGTCACCCGTATGGATCAGGATAGCGTGGAGCCGGCAGTATACCATAAGATCAAAAATTGGTCCATAGGAGAACTGCGGGAATGGCTGCTGGATTACAACGCTTCCGAGGCGGATATCAAATACTTGAGCAAGGGGCTGACGGCGGAAGTGATCGCAGGCGTGACAAAGCTCATGTCCAATCTGGATCTGATCTATGGGGCCAGCAAGATCCGTATTGAAACCACTTGCAACACCACCTTGGGAAAGCGGGGAACCTTTTCCACGAGACTGCAGCCCAATCACACAGTGGATGACGTAGACGGCATCACGGCGTCTGTTTACGAAGGCCTCAGCTATGGCGTAGGGGATGCGTTGATCGGTCTGAATCCGGTCAATGACACGGTGAGCAGCGTCAGAGAAGTGCTGAAACGATTCGATGAGATCAAAAACCAGTTGGAGATCCCAACCCAGCAGTGCGTCCTGGCCCATATCACCACGCAGATGGAAGCCGTGAAAGAAGGCGCGCCAACGGATCTGTTTTTTCAAAGCATCGCCGGGTCGCAAAAAGGAAACGAAGCCTTCGGGTTCACCACGGAAACCATTGAAGAAGCTGCGGACTTGCTGGAAAGGAAAGGCACGGCCAAGGGACCGAACCGCATGTATTTTGAAACAGGGCAGGGTTCGGAACTCTCATCCATGGCCCATCATGGCGCAGATCAAGTGACCATGGAAGCCAGGTGCTATGGATACGCCAAGAAGTTCAAGCCATTTATCGTGAACACGGTGGTAGGTTTTATCGGACCGGAGTATTTGTACGACAGCACACAGGTCATCCGAGCAGGCTTAGAGGATCACTTCATGGGAAAACTGACCGGCCTGCCCATGGGATGCGACTGCTGTTACACCAACCATATGGCCGCAGGGCAAAACGACATCGAAAATCTGACCATGCTTTTGGCAGCGGCAGGCTGCAATTATATCATTGGAGTCCCTGCGTCAGACGATGTGATGCTCAATTATCAGACAAACGCCTTTCACGATGCAGCGGCAGTCCGGGAAATCTTAGGGCTGCGGCCCATAGGGGAATTTGAAGCATGGCTGGAAAAGCGGGGCGTTCTGGAGCGGGGAAAACTGACAGGGCGGGCGGGGGATCTGACCATATTCACAGGCAGATAGAAATGGAGCAAAGGTTATGAAGGAAAGGGAATTGATCGACATCATCGCCAGAAAAGTCATGGCAGCCCTTTATGGAGAACAAGAGCCGCGGAAAGACGCACCTTTAACGGACATTTCCTCCGCGGCGTATAAAGCGAATATCAAATTGGATCAGGTGGAAAATCCTCTGGCACTGGATGCCATGAGAACGAAAACGCCTGCCAGAATCGGCATCGGAAAAGCAGGGCCAAGGCTTGGCACCAAAACATTGCTGGCGCTGCGGGCAGACCATGCCAGCGCCAAGGACGCAGTACTGAAAAGCGTGGATGAAAACATACTCAAGGAACTAGAACTTTTCAGCGTCCAAAGCCTTTGCGGAGATATTGACGAACATCTCACCAGGCCTGATCTGGGGAGGCGGTTGAGCGAGGAAACGAAGCTGCGGCTTCAGGAACATTGCGTTTATGGCCCTAGAGTTCAGATTTACGTGTCCGATGGGCTCAGCAGCCTGGCGGTAGATGAGAACATTTCCGATCTTTTACCAGTGATGATAGATGGCCTGGAAGCAAAGGGCATAAAGACAGGGACCCCATTTTTCGTAAAGTACGGGAGAGTTCCCACTATGGACGTGATATCTGAAATCTTGAACGCGGAAGTGACCTGCGTGCTGCTGGGAGAACGCCCAGGCCTGGCGGCGGCAGGCAGCATGAGTGCTTATATCGCCTACCGAGCGGCGGTGGGAATGCCAGAATCCCGCAGGACGGTGATTTCCAACATCCACACCAAAGGCATCCAGCCAGTGGAAGCAGGCGCTTATGCAGTGGATGTGATTATAAAAATATTAGAGGCAAAAGCAAGCGGCGTGGACTTCAAATTATAGCAGGTGCTGAACTAGAGTTCATGCCATGAGAATTTAGGAAGGAAAGGAATAATGAAAGGCGATCCGATTAAAGCCACAGTATTGAGTATACAGGAAATACCAAACGCAGATGAAGCGCTGCTAAAGGCACTGAACGTGGCAAAGCCTTACCGCAGCTTAGGGATCCTGACCACGGATATCGATGATGTTTCCTATGCTGCCGTGGATGAGGCCACAAAAAAGGCTAATGTCACAGTTGCGTACGCGCACTCCATGTACGCGGGCTCCGCCAATGCGTCCACCAAGCTGGCAGGAGAGTTCATCGGCATTTTGGCTGGCCCTGACCCAGAGGAGATCAAAAGCGGGCTGAAAGCCGCAGTGGAATATATGGAAAACGCGGCATTTTTCTTTAGTGCTGATGATGCGGGAACAGTGACCTACTTTGCCCATTGCGTATCTAGGAGCGGTTCGTATTTGTCAAAGCAGGCGGGGATTCAGGAGGGAGCAGCCATGGCGTATCTCATCGCGCCTCCTAACGAAGCCATCTGCGGCCTGGATGAAGCACTGAAAGTAGCAGATGTGAGCATGAAGGTCTTTTACGGACCGCCTACGGAAACTAACTTCGCAGGCGGGCTTTTGACTGGCTCCCAGGCAGCGTGCAAAGCGGCCTGCGGCGCGTTCGCCAAAGCCGTGGAGCGGATCGCTGAAACCCCTATGAAGTTCATATAAACATCAAGAAGAAAGGAGACGAAATGGAATTCGATAAAGATTTACAGTCCATCCAGCAGGCCCGGGATCTCATGACAAGGGCTAAACAAGCCCAGAAATCCCTGAGAAATTATACCCAGGAAGAAATCAATAAAATCATCAGAACCATCACCCAAGCTTGCGTGGATCACGGGGAAGAGCTAGCAAAAATGGCTAGTCAGGAAACAGGGTTCGGAGTCTGGCAGGACAAAGTGCTGAAAAACCTGCTGGGAAGTCAAGTGACCTATGAGTATATCAAGGACATGCGAACAACGGGCATCATAAAGAAAGACCGGGACGCGGGCTTAGTGGAGGTGGCGGTCCCTGTGGGCGTGATCGTGGCTTTGATCCCTTCCACTAACCCAACGTCCACCACCATGTACAAGGCTTTGATCTCTCTGAAAGCGGGAAACGCTATTATCATTTCTCCCCACCCAGGGGCAAAGGCGTGCATCCAAAAAACAGCAGAGATCATAGCGGAGGCGGCAAAGAGAGCCGGTGCGCCAGAACATATCGTCCAGTGCGTGAGCCTCCCTACGCTCCAAGCCACGGACCAGCTGATGAAACATAAGGACACGGCCGTCATCCTGGCAACCGGTGGAGAGGCCATGGTGAAAGCCGCCTACAGCTCGGGAAATCCGGCACTGGGGGTGGGGCCAGGAAACGGCCCGGCTTTCATAGAGCGCAGTGCGGACATCTCAAAAGCCATCAAGCGGATCATGGACAGCAAGACATTTGACAATGGGACCATCTGCGCTTCCGAGCAGTCCGTTGTAGTGGAAACCTGCATGAAGGAGGCGGCCATGAAAGAACTCAAAGCTCAAGGCGGGTACTTCATGACAGAAGACGAAAGTCAAAAAGTAGGCAAATTCATCATGCGGGCAAACAACACCATGAACCCGGCCATTGTAGGAAAAGACGCGGGGCACATCTGCCGCATGGCGGGCATCACAGTGCCCACAGGCACCAAAGTACTGATCTCCCAGCAACAAGAGGTGGGCAAAAATCATCCTTATTCTCGGGAAAAGCTCTGCCCGATCTTAGGCTTTTACACTGTGGAAAACTGGGAACAGGCCTGTGACAAGTGCATGGAACTGCTGGAAAACGAAGGTGCTGGACATACCATGACCATTCATTCTGAAAATGAGGCCATTATCAGGGAATTTGCCCTGAAAAAGCCGGTGTCCCGTCTGTTGGTCAATACAGCGGCGGCATTGGGCGGCGTGGGAGCTACCACCAACTTAGCACCAGCCTTGACTCTAGGGTGCGGCGCGGTGGGAGGAAGCGCCACATCTGACAACGTGACTCCACTGAATTTGATCAATATCAAGAGGCTTGCGTATGGGGTGAAGGAGCTGGAAGATTTAAAACAAGAATACGCCATAAAAGAAGCGGTTCCATCTATTTTGCCAGGAGAATCCGGCACAGTGGAACAGCAGGTGAGCCAAGTGGAGATTGAGGAGATCACAAAAGAAGTATTAAAAAAGATTTTACAGGAAAGGAACATGAGGAGGTAAAAAATGGATAATTATCAAGCGTTAGGAATGGTAGAAACAAGAGGTTTAGTCGGTTCTGTTGAAGCGGCGGACGCAATGGTAAAGGCTGCGAATGTCACGCTAGTAGGAAAAGAACACGTAGGCGGCGGTCTAGTGACAGTTATGGTAAGAGGCGACGTAGGTGCGGTGAAAGCAGCCACAGAGGCAGGCGCAGCGGCGGCGGACAGAGTGGGAGAACTGATCTCCGTGCATGTGATACCAAGACCGCATACAGAAGTGGAAATGATCCTTCCATCTGTCCAGAAAACCGCAGGAGCTTCAAAATAAAGGAAGGGGCGGCGTAACGCCATGAAGATATTAAACGTATCAACCATTAAAAAACTCCAGGCAGAAAATCCTGGGAGCAGCATCAAGATCCCAGAAGATGTTTTCATATCCCGAGCCGCTAGGCAGTACATAGAAGAGGCCAAGATTTCTTTAGACGAGAATGCCTTGGCATCTTTGGAACATGCGGAAAAAGAGGGAGAGCCGGAACAGAAAACAGCCTCATGCTGTCATAAAACAGAGCCAAAAGCAACAGGTTACGCTAAAAAGGAAAAGGCTGAGAGCACTGGCAAGCCAGAGCATTTGACGAATCTGGACAGCAAAGAACTGGTTGTCAAAGATCACCCGCGCATCATCCTGCGGGGAAAGCTGGATTCTTTCCAAGCAGAGCTTTTAAGGCTTCAGGTCCTTGCGGATGACAAACACAAGATCCGTCTCCTGAATCAGCTGGGAGAGCTGCTGGACTACAGTCGGAACATTTTGGCAGCAGAGGTACTTTCCAAAGAATTGGAAGCAATCAGCCTCTTTGGAATGGATCAACAGGAGCTGCGGTACGTTTCCCAGCATCCAAAGGAATACTACGGCATGGGCCACATTCCACCAGAATATGATATGGGTCAGATCTGTGTGGAACTCAATGCTCTGCGGACAAAATCAAGGGAAGTGGAGCTGGCGGCCATCCAGGCCTTTTGCAAAGGCGGCAAGGTAGAAAGAAACGATATCCTTAGGGCGCTGAACCGGCTCAGCAGCGCGATTTATATCGTATATTGCCAATATCTTTCGGAAAACCGGGAATGTTTGAAAGGGCGGGAACATGGATGAAGCATTGATCAAACAGGTAGTAGAAGGAGTCCTTACCGCATATGCTGGGAAAACCGCCGGGTCCGATTTTAGCACCAGATCCGCGGCTAGTGAGGATGTTCGCGTCATACCAGTGGAAGCTTCGGGCAGGCATGCGCATTTATCCCAGGAGCATGTGGAAGCCTTGTTTGGCACTGGATATGTTTTAAAAAAGAAAAAGGACATTTCCCAGCCAGGCCAGTATCTGTGCGAGGAACGGGTGACCCTAGTGGGACCAAAGGGAAGGCTGGATAACGTGGCTGTGCTGGGACCGGTGAGAAAAGAGACACAGGTGGAGATTTCCCTGACAGACGGCAAAGCTTTGGGCATCAACGCACCTGTACGCATGTCAGGAGACTTGGCAGATGCGGCAGATGTGTTCCTGATGAAGGGAGACCGACTGATAAAAGCAGAGAAAGCCGGGATTGTGGCACAAAACCATCTGCATATGACACCAAAAGACGCAGAGCGCTTTCAAGTGAAAAACGGAGAACTGGTTCAGATCGCCATGAACACAAAGCGGCCCCTCATTTTCCAAGACGTTATGGTGCGGGCAGACGATCATGGGGCGTTAGGATTTCACATGGACTATGATGAAGCCAATGCGTGTGGCTTTGAAACAGGCGATACCGCTATGCTGTTGAAAAGCGGATCACCTGCGCCTAGCACATGGCAAAACGAGGAACGTGGCGGCGTGAAAGCAGAAGAACAGGCGGAAAGGCTAGAAGCGAAGCTGATTTCTGAAACAGACATACGAAAGCTGCATCAGCAGCATGTCTCTGTCATTCAGGTGAAAAAGGGCTGTGTCATCACGCCTTTGGCCCAAGATCTGGCTAGAGAAAAGCGTATGACTATCAGAATCGGGCAGTGAGGTGGAAAATGGTAGTATGTAAAGTCATTGGCCATGTGTGGGCCACAAAAAAGGAGGAAAACCTCAGTGGGATGAAGCTGATGGTAGTCCAAAAACACGAGGATGGCAGGGAACTGTCAGGAGATACCTTCGTGGCTGCTGACGTGGTGGGCGCAGGCATTGGAGAGCAAGTCCTGGTAGTCAGCGGGAGCACGGCAAGGAAAGCTTTGGGCCGAGAGGATATCCCCATAGACGCAGCCATTGTAGGGATCATCGATTCCCTGGAAGTAAAGGCATAAGGAAGGATTGTTACAAATGGACCTGATGGAACGTATTTTCAACGCAGGGGTCGTGGGATGCGGTGGAGCCGGGTTCCCTGCGCATGTGAAACTGAACACAAAGGCGAACTGGCTGATCATAAACGGCGCGGAATGCGAGCCATTGCTGCGGACCGATCGGTATGTGATGCGTCACGAAGCCAGCCAGTTGATAGAAGCTGCGGAATTGATCGGAGATTTTTTGGCTGCGGAGCATATTGTCATTGCTTTGAAGGAACATTATGAAGCAGAACGGAAAGCCTTAGTGTCCGCGGTCTCTGCCAGGAAGAGCAAAGTGAAACTTCATTTTTTGGAAAATTTTTATCCGGCAGGGGACGAGCAGGTCTTGGTTTACGAGGTGACAGGAAGCATTGTTCCTCCCGCTGGAACAAGGCTCTTGGCTTTCTAGGAGACGGAGCGTGCCTATTGACCAGATGCTCCGTCAGGCGAAAGCGGCATGCGTCCAATGCTCCTATTGTACAGAATTATGCTCCCGGCATATGCTGGGGCATTCCCTGCAGCCTCACAAAATCATGCGCAAATTCGCCATGGGCACGGACGTGGATGAGATCTTAGAAGACGAAGATGTAAAGCAGGTGCTGATTTGCAGCGAATGCGGTATCTGTGAAGAGTACGCATGTCCCATGGGACTGCAGCCAAGGAGGATCAATAGTCTGCTCAAAGCATTATACAAAAAGGAAGCTTTCCGCTATAATAGAAAAGAAACCGAGCACAAAGCCAATGCCATGCGCCAATACCGCAAGGTGTCTTCGGAGCGTTTGGCGGCAAGGCTGGGTTTGTACCAGTATTATCATCTGGAGATTGACAAGTTGATAGAACTGCGGCCCAAAACAGTAGCTATCCCAATACAGCAGCACATCGGCGCGCCGTCGCGGCCAGTGGTGAAAGCAGGCGATGCGGTCTGCCAGGACCAGCTGATCGCAGAATGCCCAGACGGCAGTCTAGGTGCGAATATTCATGCGTCCGTAGCGGGAACTGTCCTAGAAACAGAGGAAAGGATCATCCTCAAGGGGTAAGAAATATGGAAACCATCGGTTTTTTAGAATTGAACAGCATTGCCAAGGGCATTGAAGCCGCGGACGCAATGCTGAAAGCTTCGGAAACAGATCTGATATTAGCAAAGCCAGGATGTCCTGGGAAATATTACATCCTTATCTCCGGAGAAGTGGCTGCGGCGCAGTCTTCTCTAGAAGTGGGAGCAATGGTAGGGGAAGGCCATGTGATCGAACAGACCGTGATTCCTCGGGTGCATCCGCAAGTAATTTCCGCCATTTCCATGGCAACCATGCCAAAGCAGGTTAATGCCCTGGGAGTTTTAGAATTCATGAGCGTTACTTCCTCCATTATGGCAGCTGACGCAGTGGCAAAGGCGGCTGACGTGGATCTGATCGAGGTGCGTCTGGGAACAGGGATCGGTGGCAAGTCTTTTGTTACCATGACAGGTGATGTGGCCGCTGTGACGGAAAGCGTGGAAACAGGAGCCCTGGCAGGCGGCGAAAGCGGCCTGCTGCTCAACAAAGTGGTGATCCCAAATCCCCGTGAAGAATTGTTTCTGAATCTATTTTAGCAGGGAGGATCGTATGTTAAGGACATTATGCGGGCAATATACCAGCCTCACAGATGAGGAAATCGGAAAGCTAGAGGAAATCCAAAAGACCATTTCCTATTTTGCCACTATTGCTAATGCGGATATTTTCATCGACTGTTTTTTAGAACAAGAAGAAAAGGGGATCGTCGTGGCTCATGCCATGCCGGAAACCAACTCTCAATATAGTTCTAACATAACAGGACAGTTCGTGTTGCCTGAAAACGAGCCAATCGTGTTCCTAACAAGGAAAATGAAAATTTCCATCAGAGACGAGAAGGCTCTCAGCCAGGAGAACAAATATGTGTTGCAGCGAACCGCGCCCATTAAAAATGATAAGGGCCAAATCATCGGCGTTTTGATCCAAGAAAACGATATTACCAGTAGTGTCAATACCAACAAAAAGTTGGAAGAAATGGGGCGGACCACAGAGCGTCTCACGGATCGGCTGCTCCATGCCCAAATGGAGGGAGGCATAGCGGGCAACCATGAAATCATCGCTAATTCAGAGAGCGGCGAGAAAAACATTCTGCTCAGGGAAATGCATCATAGGATTAAAAATAACCTGCAGATCATATCCAGTATCTTGAGCATGCAGGAGCGGCGCAGCCATTCCCAGGAAACAAAGCGGATTTTAAAGGAAAATATAAGCAGAATCAACAGTATCGCCTTAGTGCATGAAGTGCTGTTAAACGATGAGGGTAGGCTCATTAATCTAAACGCGCTGGTCAGCAAACTGATTTTGTATCTAAAGGATTGTGCGGTCAGCGAAGATGAAGAGATTAGCATTGTGTTAGAAGGGGATGAAATCATCGTGGATTCAGATAAAGCGACTTCCGTTCTGCTAATCATCAACGAGCTGATCACCAATGCCTTGCAGCATGCGTTCAAAGTGAAAAAGCAGGGAGAAATCAAGGTGAAATTCGTCTATGGGCATATGTATTGTGTCATTATGGTCACAGATAACGGGAGCGGATTCGCAGAGCGTGGAAAGGATCACAGCACATTAGGACTGGAATTGATGAAGAAAATCGCCGTAGATAAGCTGAACAGTCGATTAAAGATCGAGACAGGCAAGGAGGGGACAGTGGCCAGCTTTGATTTTCGGTGATAAAGATAAAGGAGAGTCATCGTGCGTCTTGCGAAGCAATCACGAAAGTTATGCCATCCAAAGCATGAATTTTTGTTGACAGCGGCATTGCCAGAGGATATGATTGAATTATCAATACAAAAGGGACAAAAAAGCTGAATTCATGTCAATGCCGCAGGGGGTGGAGTTTTGACGATTCATGCATTGGGAAAGGAGAAAACGCAGATGACAGATTTTTTAATGAAACCAAAAATTGATTTCGCCTTTAAGGAAATCATGATGAACGAGCAGGCTCGAATCGGATTCTTGTCAGCCGTGCTGGGATTGGATCCGGCGGATATCCGGGAAACGAAGATTCTGAACACCAATTTGTGAAAGGAGCACAAGGATGACAAGCTGGGGATTCTGGACGTGCGGGTCTTGCTCAACGATGACACGGAAATCGATATTGAAATCCAGCTTGCGCCTCTGAGCGTGTGGGCGGATCGATCGCTGTTCTACATGTCGAAAATGTTCACGGAGCAGATTCATGCGGGTGAAGATTATTCGGCCTTCAAGAAGTGCGTGAGCATCAGTGTCTTGGACTTCGAGTTGTTCGAGGGCGAACCGGAGTTTTATTCCTGCTTTCATATTTGGGAAGACAGCCGGCATACTCTGTACACGGACAAAATGGAATTCCACGTCTTGGAGCTTCCTAAACTGCCAAAGGAGCTGAAAGAAGAAGCGAGCGACATCCTGCTGTGGGCGAAATTCATCAATGCGGAACGGAAGGAGGAATTCGACATGCTAGCCAGTAAAAACAAATATATCAAGAGTGCTTACGAGCAACTGCGGGTCATTAGTCAAAGCACAGAAAAGCGGCTGGAATACGAGGCTAGGGAGAAGGCCATTCGCGACCATAATCAGATGATGTACGAGGCCCAGACGAGGGGGCTGAAAGAAGGCCTTGAGCAAGGAATGAAGCAAGGGCTGAAACAAGGGATCGAGAAAGGAATTGAACAAGGCATGAAACGAGGGATCGAGAAAGGCATGAAACAAGGCGTTGAACAAGGTCGATCAGAGGGGCGAATAGAAGGCATACAGGCGTTGATTTTAGATAACCAGGAAGAAGGCGTTCCAAAAGAAAGAATCCTGATGAAGCTTGAAATGCGATTTAACTTGACACAGGACCAGGCAGCGCGATATTTTGAATAGGCCACGCAAAGTGAGTAAAAATGCGGATAGACGATCAGAAATAACAACAGTGTGGTAGGAATCTGGCATTAAATGAGAAAATTCAAAATATATTGACAACAAACCTTGAATATGATACTATTTTAACAGTATACAAAGGTGTGTATCTAAAAGCAAAGAAGCTGAAAAAAATTCAGCTTCTTTTTTTAACCGGTCGAAAAGAAAATGGGTGTTGGATACAGTTTAAAAGGTTTGATTGTGTAAGGAGTTATCGTATGAGTGAAAAAAGATTAGCAGTTCCGCAAAAGTTGGAATTCAAAAAATCCAGGATATTCCATTGGACAAATGGGAGATTCCATCGGATTTAATGTTTTCAGTTTTTTCTTCTTGTTCTTCTTAACTGATATCGCAGGCGTATCTCCAGCAATCGCAGGCACGATATCCCTGATTGCTGTATTGTGGGATGCGATTACGGATCCAATTATTGGATTTATTTCAGATAACCTGAGATCAAAATATGGAAGAAGAAGGCCTATGATGATTGTTTCGTCAGTTCCATATGCTGTATGCACGTTCCTAAGCAAAGAAATACGGAATTTATTTTATCCCAGGAACTGTTTACGAATATAGTGAGGAAGTCCCAGAAGACATGAGCTATAATTCTGCGCCAATTTATAACCCAAAAGGAGAATTGGTCGATGTTTATAGGAAGATAGCACCTTGGTATCCTTCAGAAGAATTCGCATACCCAGGGAATAGATATGTTATATTCGATATCCCAGAAAAAACACGAAGGTCGGCGCGCAGATCTGCTATGATTTGAATTCTCCTGAGATATCTAGAAACCAGATATTGATGGGGGCTGAAGTACTTGTAAAGCTTACCATGGATCCAGAAGAGTTAGTGCGACAAGAAGTCGCATAATAAATTGCTGGTCGTCAGCTACCCTATCCATTTGGGGTAATCCTACCACAATCTGC
>QXXF01000028.1 GCA_009911365.1 Clostridiales bacterium | reverse complement strand
TCTGAATTATCGTGCGGGGTAAATGGGGAAAGAAAGGAGTGTAATGGGAGAAGACGGGGCGTGCGAGGCGGCGAACCTGTGATCGATCATTCGTGTGTATTGTAGAATAAAATAAAAATGAAGAAGGAACTGCGGCGGGCTGCCTCCGCTGCCAGCGTCAGAGAGTTGGTAGTAAAGTTTTGGCCCGCAAAGCAGTTCCTTTAATTCTTTTTTAGTAGGCAGGTTATTTGCTGGCCTTTTCTTCCTGTTTGATCTGTTCCCATAGACTAAGGCCTTCCTCCACGGATTCCACTTTTGCGTCTCCAAACACATGAGGATGGCGACGAATCATCTTTTCGTTCACGCCTTGAATCACGTCTTCGATGGTAAAGCGGCCTTCTTCTGCGGCGATCTGAGCATGCATCACCACCTGCAGCAGCACGTCTCCCAGTTCTTCGCACAGATTATCATCATCCTGTTTATCAATGGCCTCCAAAACCTCGTTGGTTTCTTCCACAAGGCATTCTTTCAAGCTTTCATGGGTTTGCTTGATATCCCAAGGGCAGCCGTTTTCGCCTCGCAGATCCGCAATAGTTTTTACAAATGTGTCGAATGCTTTCATGAGATTACCTCTGCTTTTCGATCTCTTCGTTCAGGCTTCCCATGCGGTAACCGCCTAAATCAAGGGTCGCATATAGGAACCCTGCGTCTTTGATCACATGGTTCACCTTGTCCATTAGGCTTAGATCAAAGAACTGTCTCCGATCCGAGGCACTGACCTCAATTCTGGCAAGGTTTCCATGGTGCCGCACTCGCACCTGCTCGAATCCCAGCTCTCGCAGAGCGGACTCCGCATTGTAAATCACGTTCATTTTTTCCGCTGTGATGCTTTCGCCATAAGGAATGCGGGAGGCGAGACAGGCAAATGCCGGCTTGTTCCAGATTTCACCGCCGAGTTCTTTCAAGCCTCGGCGTACTTCCGCCTTTGTCAGGTTAGCCTCTTTGAGAGGGCTGACGATGCCAAGCTCTACCAAAGCTTTGCGGCCTGGTCTGTAATCCTTCATGTCATCCACGTTGGTTCCGTCCACAAGCACGGTATCCGGGTAGTTCGCCTCAAGGGTTTCAATCATATGACTAAAAATCGCATGTTTGCAGATATAGCATCGATCTGGTGGGTTATCTGCAAAGGATTTCAGGATCTCCTCGCCAAGATCAATGACTTCATGCTTGATGCCCTCCCGCCGGCATAGCTGCCGGGCATAAGCCACTTCATCCGGAGCGAAGTTCGGCGCAGAGGCCGTGATAGCCATCACATTGTCACCTAACACTTTTTTGGCGAATAAAAGCAGAAAGGTGCTGTCCACGCCTCCTGAAAACGCCAGTGCCATGCGGCCATATCCTTTCAAAGTTTCTTCCAGTAGATCCAGCTTTTCCTCGTAATTCATCGTATCCTCCTATTTACTCACGCCTGCTGCTCGCATGCGCGCATTGCTAAAATTGTTTCTTGAAATAGTTCGTCCAATTCCCAGCCCAGCATTTCCGCTCCCTGGCGGATTACGTCGCGCGAGCAGCCTGCGGCGAATTTCTTGTCTTTGAATTTTTTCTTTAGAGATTTCACTTCCATGTCCTGAACGCTCTTGGAAGGGCGCATCAATGCGCAGGCACCGATCAATCCGGTCAGTTCGTCCGTGGCAAAGAGCACCTTTTCCATCTGGTGGGTGGGTTCTATGTCGCAGCACAGGCCATAGCCGTGGGAGCATACGGAATGGATGAAATCATCGTCCAAACCACCTTCCCGCAGCAGTTCCGACGCTTTTTGGCAGTGTTCTTCTGGATATTGTTCAAAATCAATATCGTGGAGCAGCCCTACAAGGCCCCAGTATTCTGGATCGAATCCCAGTTTTTCCGCGAAGTACCGCATGGTGCCTTCTACCGTCAGGGCGTGTTGGATGTGAAATTCTTCGTGGTTGTATTTTTTTAGCAACTCTAAGCCAGCGTCTCTTGTGATCATGATATCCTCCTATTTTTAATTAATGTAGGAACTATTGTTATACGATAATGTCTGAAAGTGCCCTGTTAATGCTCTTTGGCTGCCAGCCGTTCCTCTTTAGAAGGCAGCTGGGCGATGATGATGGCGGCAAACATAATGGCGCAGCCTAAGATTTCTCGCAGTGCCATTTGTTCGTGAAGAATGATGGCTCCGGAAATTACTGCGAATACGGATTCCAGGCTCATGAGCATGGCCGCGATGGTAGGGTTGGTATCCTTTTGCGCCACAATCTGCAGCGTATAGCCTACTCCGCAGGACAGCACACCAGCATAGAGCAGGGGCAGCCAGCATGTCAGGATATTGGACAGCACAGGCGTTTCCATAGTAAACATGGGAACTAGGGAAATCGCACCGCAGACAAAGAACTGGATGCAGGACATTTTCACCCCATCCGTTTTTGGTGAAAAATAGTCGATGACCAGGATGTGTATGGTAAAACCAAGGGCACAGAGCAGCACCAAAAAGTCACCTTTGCTCAGGGAAAATCCTTCCTTGACACACAGCAGATAGAGTCCGACTACTGCCATGCCCACGCAAAGCCACAGAATGGGTTTAATCTTTTTCCCAATAAAAATGCCCATGATGGGAACCAATACAATGTAAAGCGCTGTGATGAATCCCGCTTTCCCGGCAGTGGTGTAGGCAAGGCCGGCCTGCTGCAGGGAACTGGCGATGAATAGGACAATGCCGCAGGAAACTCCGCCCAAAATCAGCGTTTTCCTTCTCGCCCGCGCCTCATCTTGTGAAAGTTCCTGTTCAGAAGCCTCTGGGCCTTCTGGAGAGGATTTCCCTTTCATGAACAAGATGACAGGAAGCAGGGCCACGCCTCCGATCAGGGACCGCAAGCCATTAAAGGTAAAAGGCTCGATATAGTCCATTCCTGACCGCTGGGCGACAAACGCAGAACCCCAAATAAACGCAGTTAACAAGAGCATCAAATTGCCCCGTAATTTTTTGTTCATAAAACCACCATTTCCTTTAATTCATAATAATAGAAATATCCCTTCTGATATTCCCTGGGCTTTAACAAGGCCAATCTTGAAAAGTGCGTCAATAAATGCGGTGCGGCACTTTTGAGATAAGTTTATTCTAACTAGATTAAGGCAAACTTTCAAGTGCTTTTTCAGCTGTTTTCTGGCGGAAGCCTGTACTTCATTACCAGGCTATGGTAAAATCGTTTTATGCGTCATGAACGGAAAACTGGAAAGGAGAGAGGCTTTCGATGACAGAGCAGGAATTGAGGCAAGTGGTGGATTCCATCGGCTGTTTAGATGAAGAAGCCATGGAAGCGGCCAGGCAGCGTCAGGCATCTTTGGCAAAACCGCCAGGCAGCCTAGGGATTCTGGAGGATATCTCGGTGCGAATGGCAGGAGTCACTGGTCAGGTGAAAAACGAAGTCAAGAAAACTTGTGTGGTAGTCATGTGTGCGGACAACGGCGTTGTGGAAGAAAATGTGGCTTCTGCGCCTCAAAGCGTCACGCTGGCACAGACCATTAATTTTACCAGACGGCTCACCGGAGTGGGTGCTTTGGCGGAGAGCTTTGGCAGTGACCTTTTGATCGTGGACGTGGGGATCAGCGGCCGTGTGCCGAAAGGCCTTTACACCCAGGAACCATTTTCCGACACTCATAAAATCGTTGATCGGCGGATTGCCAGCGGAACCCGTAATCTGGCAAAGGAGCCGGCCATGACTAGGCAGCAGGCGCTGCGGGCCCTGGAGATCGGTTTGGAAATGGCTGCTGCGGTGAAACGGTCTGGGTACAGCGTGTTTGGCATCGGTGAAATGGGCATTGGAAACACCACTACCAGTGCGGCAATCTTGTCTGCGGTCACAGGTCATCCCGCTTCCCGGACAGTGGGAAAAGGCGGCGGCATCGTGGAGGCCAGCTTTCTCCGAAAACAAGAGATCGTGGATGCGGCTCGGGAGCGGTGTCAGGGAAGGAATATGCTTTCCATTTTAGCGGAAATCGGTGGCTTTGATATCGCGGCCATGGCAGGGGCTTTCATTGGGGCCGCCGTGAATCGGGTGCCGGTGGTCATTGATGGCTATATATCCGTGGTAGCGGCTCTGGTGGCAGCGAAATTCGCGCCAGCCTGCGTTTCTTATATGTTCGCGTCTCACAAATCTTACGAGCAGGGATACAAGCTGGCAATAGACGAGCTGGGCCTTTCGCCTTTTTTGCATCTGCGCATGCGTCTAGGAGAAGGCAGCGGCTGCCCGCTGGCTTTCAAGATCATGGAGGGAGCCTGCGGCGTGATGAACCGCATGGCGACTTTCGCGGAAGCGGAGATCAATGACGAATATCTGAAAGAGATCCGAAAAGGAGATTGTTTCTAATGAATCTATTCATCAGCGGCGGTTGTAAAAACGGGAAGTCCTATTTTGCCCAGGAACAGGCCAAGCGCATGGCAGAGGAAAAGAACAGGTCTCTTTATTATCTGGCAACCATGATTCCTACAGATGAAGAGGACCAGGCCCGGATCAGGCGGCATGTTCGGGAACGGGAAGGCTGGGGGTTTACCACCATCGAACAGGGGCGGGACATCCTCGGAGCTTTGAAACAGGCCGATCCCAGGGGCGTTTTCCTGCTGGACAGCGTGACGGCCCTTTTGTCCAATGAAATGTTCACCGCATCGGGGCAAGTGGATTTCACTGCGCCGGGGCGGGTGAAAGCCCAACTTTTGGAATTTGCGGAGCAAACGGGAAACACGATCTTTGTTTCAGATTTCATCTATGGGGATCCGCTTCAATACGATGCGCTGACAGAAGCTTACCGTAAAGGGCTGGCGGATTGCGACCGGGCCCTGGCCTGGGTTTGCGAACAGGTGGTGGAAGTTTGTTACGGAAATCCATATTTTTTCAAAGGATAAAGGCAAAGAGGCGAGTATGAAACTGATAACCGGATTTTTTATGGCATGGGGAAATTTCTGCGCCATTCCCTGCCCTTGGAAACTGTGGGACGAAAACGCCCGTGATTTGATGCTGGTCATGTTTCCGCTGGTGGGAGTCATCATTGGTATGATTTGGTACGGGATGTACTGGATTTTTTATTATCTGGGAATGCCCATCCCGCTCTTCGCGGCGCTCATGACTGCGTATCCTTTTCTTGTCACCGGGTTCATTCATTTGGATGGGTTCATGGACTGCAATGATGCGATTTTGTCCCGCCGGCCTTTGGCGGAGCGTCAGCGGATCTTAAAGGATTCCCATGTGGGAGCCTTTGCGGTGATCACTGCGGTGATTCTGTTCATGGTGTTTTGGGGAGCCATGTGGTCCTTACTGGAAATGAAATCGCCTCTGCGGATGTGGTGCCTTTCCATGGTGCCGGTGCTTTCCAGAGCCATGTCGGCCAGAGCGGTCCTGGCAAAGAGGCCCCTTTCCACTAGTCAGTATCAGCGGTCCTTTCAGAAAGGCGCTGCGTATCAGGGGATTCCCTGTTTCATTTGGCTGGCAGCGGCAGCGGTCATGGTAGTGGAAGGGATCCTGCTAGAAGGCGGCCTAGCCATGGATGGGAGGACCATGCTGCTGTGCGGCCTGACTCCTGCTGTGACAGCGGCGTGCCAACTGGCTGCGTCTTTGATCAGCGGCGTTTACGCAAGAAAACAATTAGGAGGAATGAGCGGTGATATCGCAGGTTACATGCTGGTATGGAGCGAACTGGCGGCAGTGGTGTCCCTGCTGATGGTATTTTAAACATGAAATTGATTATCGGAGGCGCATATCAGGGAAAGCTGGATTATGCGAAAGAACATTTTGGCGTGGAAAGCGTGTTTACCTGTGGGAGAGATCTGCCCCAGCTGGATTTTTCTAAAGATGCCATATATGGTCTGGAGGATTTTGTGTTGGCCTGCGTGCGCAGCGGCGTGGAAGCCAAGGATTATCTGATGGAGCATCGGGACGAGCTGGAGGATCAGGTCATCATCTGCACAGATGTTTCTCAGGGCATCGTACCCATGGAAAGGGAACTGCGGGACATGCGGGAAATGACGGGAAGAGCAATGGTATGGCTAGCGAAAGAGGCGGACTGTGTGGTCCGGGTTTTCTGCGGCCTGGGACAGGAAATAAAGGGGAAGAAATGAAATCACAAATACATTTGATACGGCATGGCATTACGGAAGGAAACCAAAAAAAGCTTTACTATGGCGCAGCGGACATCCCTCTTGCGGAAGAAGGGATCGCTGGCCTGCGGGAGTTGGTAGAGCAGGGGATTTATCCGCAAGCGGATGGCGGCGATTTTTATACCACGGGCATGCTGCGGACCGAACAGACCCTGGCTATGGTGTATGGAGAAGTGGATCACCAGCAGATCGAGGAACTGCGGGAAATGAACTTTGGACAGTTTGAAATGAAAAGCTACAAGGAGTTGAAGGACGTGCCGGAGTATGCGGCATGGAGCGGCGATGAGACTGGTTGGGCGGAAAGTCCTGGAGGAGAAAGCATTAATGGTTTCGGACAGAGAATCAGCGAGGGACTAAAGATCCTTATTGGCAGGCACCGGCTAAAAGAGTTGTCCGTTCGCCACAGTGGAAAGGACGCCATTACCACCTTGGTCTGCCATGGCGGGACCATCGCCTCTATCATGGAACAAAACTTCCCTGGAGAGCGGGAGCATTTTTACAAATGGATCCCAGATCCGGGCCATGGATTTACCCTAACCCTGGAAGACGGGGAAATTGTCAAGTATGAAGAATTTTAAAAAGAAAACAGCGAAAGAACTACTGTAAAAAACCTTATGATCCAAATTAAAAAAAGAAGAGGGTCTTTAGACATGTTTTCAATTGCCATTTGTGATGATGAAAAGGCCATATGCGCACAGTTGGAACAGATTTTTCAAGAATACATGGATAGAGGCATAGATACGGAAGTTTTTTTTTCAATTGCGAGGAATTGTACGATTCACTGGCGCAGGGAGCGCATTATGATTTGATTTTTTTGGATATTGAGTTTCGCCAGATGAACGGTATTGATGTGGGAAAAAAGATTCGGGATGAATTGCGCAATGACTGTGTCCAAATTGTATTCATTTCCGCCAAGCGGGAGTACGCCATGGAACTCTTTTCCGTCAGGCCGATGAATTTTTTAGTCAAGCCCGTCTCCGAGCAAGCGATTTTGGACAACTTGGAACAAGCGATGGCTCTGTCTAGGCTGTACGATTCCTATTTTGAATTTCGCTTTGATTCAGAAAACTACAGAGTGCCCTACGGCGATATTTTGTATTTTGAAAGCAGTAACAGGATGGTCAGAATCTACACTAAATACGGTGAAAAGACCTTATATGGAAAGTTAAATGAAATTGAGAAAAACGCACCGATCCATTTTATTAGAATCCATCAGTCCTACTTGATCAACTGCTACTACGTCACATACTGGAAAGCAGATGAGGTGGAAATTTCCAGGCAGGTTAAGCTTTCTATCAGTAGGAGTTACCAGAAAAAAGTGAGGAAGGTTTTATTACAGGAACCATAAACACGAAGGGAACTCAATGCCATGATTGAAGAATTGGGCGCAGTTGCCAGCAGTGTGTATTTAATCGGGAATTTTTTCAGGATTTACATCATAGGCATGTTTTTTCGTGTATTTTTTCATGTTGCCGCATCCAGGAATAGAAGAATCGCCAGAAGTGTTTGTTACGTTGTCTACTATGTGGGCAACAGCATGTGCTTTCTGGTGTGGGCGCTTTCACCTAATATGATCATGTTCTCCAACGTTGTTGGGTGTCTGTTGGTCGCTGCGACTTATATTGGAGCGTGGAAACATAGGATACTTGCAATGATTGCGAGTGTGACAACGCCAGTTGTATGCGAGGATTTAGCTTTGTTAAAGCAGCAAAACCAAGCTTATGAAAATCAAATGGTATTATCAAAAGAATCGGAAAGAAATATAACTGCGCTGCGCCATGACATCAAGAATCATCTGCTCTCTTTACAGCAATTGATCGGGCGTCAGCAATATCAAGAGGCGGGAACATATCTCGGTGATCTTTTTATGGATCTAGAAACAAAACATAGATTCGCAGCGACTGGCAATACGATTGTAGATGGCTTACTGAATATCAAGTTGGGCCAGGCGGCTGAAATGGGAGTTGATATTTTAACGGATATTCAAAAACATCTATTAATCAATAGTGGACTCGGAGAAACTTGTTTGCCCTAGTTGTCATATGGCACGATGAGATTTACCGAAATACATAGAAAGGAGGCGGATGAAATGAAAAAACTTATGATGAAATTTGGAAACTTATTTGCGGCACTAGCACTTGTGGCAACAACATTAAATGTGAATTCCACATGTTCGCATTATATATATCAGGCACCGATACCTGAATCCGCAAAGAAACTGAGCAAAATCAGATGAGGGAGGCATTAGTCGATTCTCTGACGAATATGTTGGTGGATCGCAGAGTCATTCCAAAGGCTGCAAAGAGCTATACCAGTTTGGAATCAATAGAATACTGCTTTTCACAATCAATATTGCCACATCAGTAATGGTGGGTGCGATATTAGGGATGATCTGGCAAAGCATTATATTTCCACTGGCCTATATCCCACTGCGGCAATATGCAGGAGGCTACCATGCTCTAACACCAAGATTATGCTATGGCTTATCTACTCTGCTCATTGCAGTTTCACTGTTTTTGATCCGTTGCGAGATGAGTTTGCGTTTTGTGATTTTGGGAACTTTTATTTGTGCGGCGGTCGTATGGGTGAAAGTACCGGTGGAGAGCAAGAACAAAAAGTTAAGCGAGGCAGAACACAGAGCCTTTAGAAAAACAGCAAGAAGGATTGTCATATTTGAAAGCGCATTGATTTTCGTATTGGAGTTTTCGGCGTATGATAGTGCGGCTCAATGCGTTTTAATCGCAATCATGATGACATCTGTATTGCTGTTTTTTCCGGATACGATCAACAAGGAATAAGTTGAAAAACAAACATTCCTTTTAGTGAAAGCAAGTGTTGTTTTTACCTTGTGGGATAAGGTAATATGATAGGGAGGAATGAGTGGTTCATCAAAAAATATTGCCATAACTGGCAGCAGGAGGTTTCCTCCATGAGAATTGATGCAAGCATAAGTTCGGATTATTTGAACAATCGGACAATCACCCAATGGGACAAAGGGCGGTTCTATTTTGCGGTGGATTTCATGCCGACCAGCGATCGTTTGGATGCCAATCTTGGCCGCCTTGCGGCAACTTACGTGACGACATTGGAGCATTTAGAGGCGAATTTCAGCGGTGAACAGCTGGAAAGCTATAAAAGCGATTTAGAGGCCATGGTTTTGGAAAAGAAAAACAGCATGGCGAATTATTTTGCCAAAAACGTGGGCGGCTTCATGGATTAAAACGGCGGCAGTGGTGAAGTCCAAAAAGTCAAACAATACAGCGAGTTCATCAGAAACAATCAGGACTTTGCCAAATTGAAGGGTACAGAGGACGCATGACTACAAAATGACGTGGCATACATGTCACAACAGCTGCAAAAAGTGGCTGGTGCCGCAAGCCAGGAGGATGTCGATTCTGACGGTCATTATTCCATGGCAGAAATTGTTCTTGCCAATCGCATGGTAAGGGAAATCAAAACCATGGATTTGTTTGATATGGGTGGAAACGAGGAAAGCATCGGCATGCAGGTAGGGGCGCTCCTGTTAAAAAACAGATTGTATGTGGAGGTTGGAGAGGAATTGGGCAATCTGGCAGGCAGAATGTCTGAATCTGTGAATCATTGGATCACAGGGGCCATTGACAAGGAAAATGAGCGGATAAAGGTGATGTATGACGCGCCTTATTATGACAAGGTTGCCAATCCTGTTTACGATATGTCCGTGATCCGTGCGATAAGTGAGAAGATGCTGCTTCTTTACAACGAAGCGGAGCGCAATTACTCAGAGGCGATTTTGAAGGGAATCGAACTTGTGCGAACTACCAGCAACCAAAAGCAAGATCAAAACAATGTGGTGGACAGGTACAGTGATAACGGCTTTTGGAATCAGTTTTATGACAATTCCAAGCGTTTATCATCCAAATACTACATGCACGTTCCAGGTTCCGACACTAGGACGGATTTTTAACAAGTTCGTGGATTCTTGGAATCAATTTGCTCGCCAAATTTCTAAGTCCCAGGATTTCCAATTGAACGCCAATACCATTTCCATGTTGGTGTAAATGGGTGAGACAATTCACTATATTTTCAACATGCCGAAAATACGATAGACGGGGTATTTCCGGCATGTTGTTTCACGCCTTAAATCTGTCACGATAAGACCATCACATTTGAATCATGGTCATTAGCAACTCCATCATTTCATCATCTTCTTCCTGGGTGAAAGGCTTGTCCAGCTTTCCGCCACAGTGGGGGCATGTGTTCTCTTTGTCCTCCACTTCTACTTCTGTGTAGCAAGATGGGCAATATTTGAGCATGATGTTCACTCCTTTCCATTTACTCGTCATTTTCAGGTGAATCCTGAGGCAGCAGGCCCAATCGTTCTTTCCATTTCAGGACCCGCAGGGCAGATTCTGTGATTTGTTTTTTTGAAATTTTTCCGGCTTTGACCGCTTCTACCACTGCCGGGATCTGCTCTTTGTAGCCAGCCGTGCAGAGAAGATCGTTGCCCGCTTGGATGGCGGCGACTGCGATATTTTCCTCTCCGCTGTAGCCTTGGACTCCCTCCATGATCAGATCATCTGTTAGGATCACGCCGCCGAATCCCAATTCCTTCCGCAAAATCTCATGGACTGGTTTGGACAGGGACGCAGGCTTTTCTGGATCCATGGATTCCACGATATTGTGGCTTACCAGCACGCAAGGCGCACCGGCCTTGATCCCAGCCTGAAATGGCAGAAAGTCTTTTTCTGCAAAGTCTTTGTAAGGCCGAGCGTCGCGGGCCACTCCCGTATGGGTGTCGGAATTTCCGCCGTAGCCAGGGAAATGTTTGAGCGAGGAGCCGATCTTTTTAGCGTTCATCAGAGAAACCACGGAGGCGATGTAGTTGGCCGTGGTTTTTGCGTTTTGCCCCAGCGTCCGGCTGTAAATAAAAGAAGCCTTGTCATCTGTCATGTCGCAGACTGGAGTTAGATTCACGTTGATGCCCAAGGACAAGAGCAGATCAGATTTTTCTTCCTCTTGCGCCAGCACAGCGTCAAGGCCGCCTTGATTGTAAAGCTGCTGGGGCGACGCGAAAGGCTGATTGCGAAACGCGGGATACTTGCTGATGCGGATCACGGTTTCGCCCTCCTCGTCCGCGGCCATGAACATTGGTGTGGAGGCTGCCTGCTGATAGGAAGCGATGTCAGCGGAAACCGTTTCCTTGTCCCGAACCTGAAAGAAATCAGCAAAAAACAGATAGCCGCCCAGATGATACCTTTTGATGTCTTCTGTGCTCACAGTGGAATTGGTAACGCAGACTAGGAACATCTGCCCGATTTGCTCTTTTAATGACATGGCTTCCACGGCTTTTTCCGCTGCGCTTTTGGACACCGTGATCTTTCCAGCTTCTTTTGCGGAAATAGGGTCTGAAGACTTGGAAGTTCCCTCCGGCCCCTGATTTCGAGGGAGCAAAAACAGGCCGCTTCCTGCCAAAAGCACGAGGGCTGCGCAAAGGATCAATACTTTTCTTTTCAATGAATAACCGCCTTTCTTGGATGGCTACATTGTATCATAGTTTTCAAATTATGGAATAAATGCTCCAATCATCCGGCCCTTCATAAGCTAGGAAACTGGTTAGAGCCGGATAGATATTTCTCCAGTGGACAAAATTTCCTGGCTGCCATCCGAGTAGAGTACCCGCAGCCCTCCATTTTCGGCAATATTCATTGCTCTAGCGGTCCGGCCTGGGACATCTCCCACATATCCACCCTTGTAGACTTTAATCTCCTTGCCTAGCACCATGGAATGGGATTTATAATCATCCATAAAGGATTCGCTCTCCAAATGGTCCATTAGCGGCAAAACTTGATTCAGAACTTCTGCTGCCAACTGATTTTTAGAAAACTCCCCTTCCAGCGCGCCTGCGATTTCCAGCAGATCTTGTGGAAATTCTTTTGTGCTGCAATTGATACCGATTCCCAGGATCAAATACTGTATCTGGCTGGTTTCAAAATCCGTGATGGCCTCTGTCAGGATGCCACAGACTTTTTTCCCTTGCGCATAAATATCGTTGACCCATTTGATTTGGGCCTGGGTGCCGCAGACCGATTCCATGGCCCGGACCACTGCCACAGAAGCCGCGGTAGTCACTAGGAGCGAGTGACTCATGTCGAATGTGGGCTTTAGCAGAATGCTCATGTAAATGCCTGTGTTCGCTGGTGAAATGAAGGTCCGCCCCAGCCGTCCTTTGCCTTGGCTCTGGTGGAATGCCAGCACCGTGGTTCCGTGGACAGCACCCTCCAGGGCCAGTTTCTTTGCTGCGTTATTTGTGGAATCCACGGTTTTGTAAACATGGATAGGCAGGCCTTTCAGATCCGGAGACAAGCAGGCCTCAATGCCCTGAACGGACAACATGTCGCTGGATATCGGTAAATGGTAGCCTTTATTGGTGACTGCCTCGATCTGGTAACCGTCCATCCGCAGTGTTTTGATGGCTTTGTGGATAGCTGCCCGGGACACACCCATGGACTCGGCCATGGCTTCTCCGGAAAGGCTTTCTCCTTTGTGTTCTTCCAATGCTTTCAGCACTTGCTCTTTGACTGACATGCGTGCGCCTCCTACTGATTTCATAGAAACAGTGTAGCCTATTGGGTGCGGCTTGTCAATCGACCATAAAAATGGGATAAAATAACATTAAAGTATGCGTTGCTTGTCATTTCAAAGACAGGATGGTAGAATGGGGCATAGAGAGGGAAATGATGGGAAGATTTTCGAGCCAGCGGGGGGGGAGATAGCTGATTTCTAAAACGTGTGAAAGAGTAAAAGGAGGAGCAACTATGAAAAGAATTTTTGTGACATTAGCAGGACTCTGCCTGATTTTGGCAGCTGTCTGCATGATGGGCGGATGCGGAGAGAAAACGGATGCCCCGGCAGCTGCTGAGGATCTAAAAGAGCCGGTATTTGTGAAAAACCTGATCAGTGCGGAGGACATGGACGTAGACATTTCCTACATTAGCGACAAGTCTTGGAACAAAAAGGTGAAGCGCATCGAGATCCCCGGCGCACCTAAAGAAGTGAGCAGCATAGTGTATGAGGACGTTTCCGAAAAAGCCAGCGGTTACCTGCTCCATACAGTGAGCTGGGGTGTGGCTGTGGAACCTTACAGTGAGACTTATTTTGAAGAGCATCCGTTGGAATTCAGCGAATTGAAGATCCTATGGGACGATGGCGCAGAGACCATGGCTGATGTAGGACACATCGCCATCAGGAGCTTTTCAGTAGGAAAAGATTTGGAATACACCAGAGGCGGGGCTCGTAGAGAAGCGCAGGGCATGGTCTGCCACGAGGATTTGATTGCGAAAAAGCCGGTGCGGATCGTTGGCGTAGAGCTTCCATATGAAGCGCAGCTGGGCAGATTAACGGATTCTATGACCATCAACTGCGTGCCTCTTAGCAAAATCAGCAGGGAGCAGCCCCTGGAACTGTCTGAAGACGAGGAATGCGCAGTGGAATACTTGGAAGATGTCCTATGGGAAAATAATCAACCGCGGTACGGGAGAACTTTCTTGGAATCACAGCTGATTTATCTAGATCAAAAGGGCAAGAAGCACAGTGCTATGCTTCACTTGTCCATAACTCCTGGCCTGATGCCGGAAGACGTAGAGGGATATTTGAGTGCGCAGTAGTGATCCATCTAGAGCATTTGATCCGGCGAGCAGCATCCGACCAAACGGATTGTAACGGAAAATAGGATTGGACTCATGGATTTCCGAGGGGAAAACGCATCAACTCTTGAAATTGACAGAAGGTTATGGTATGGTGAACGTAAACATTAATAGGATACAATTTAGGGAGGGCCATGGCCATGAAAAAGGAAGACGGAATACAGAACAAGCAACGAGTTGAATCGTATCTGGAATTTCTAAAAGAAAATGGAGACGCGGCTTTAATTCCGCCGGATTTTGACCGGACAACAGCAGACCTGTTGGTGGAATGCCTGGAGCAGGAAGGCGTCAAATATATCTTTGGGATCCCAGGAGAAGAAAACCTGGATCTGATGAATGCGATCGAAAAATCATCTATCCGCTTTATTACCACAAGACATGAACAAGGCGCTGCTTTTATGGCAGATGTTTACGGCAGGCTAACAGGCAAGACTGGCGTTTGTTTGTCCACGTTGGGACCAGGGGCAACTAACCTGGTGACCGGAGTCGCTGACGCAAACCTTGACGGTGCGCCAGTGCTTGCGATCACAGGGCAGATGGCAACAGACCGGCTGCATCTGACAGCGCATCAATACCTGGATCTAGAAAAAGTTTTTGAACCTATCACAAAAAGGACAAAGCAGATCCTGCGGCCTGACACGGTGCCAGAAATTGTCAGGATCGCTTTCAAGTACGCAGAATCAGAAAAGCCGGGAGCCGTGCATATCGACCTCCCTGTCAATATCGCCAAAGCACCGGCACAAGGCATGCCTATGCGCAGAGTAGCGCCGGAGAAAGGCATTGCTTCCTTCAAGTCTATCGAACGGGCGGCGAGAAAGATATCCAGCGCACATCGTCCGGTGATCCTAGCAGGCTATGGTGCTGTAAGGGACGGTGCGAGCAGGGCCATCACCGACTTTGCTACGGAGCTTCGGATCCCAGTGGTCAACACAATCATGGCAAAGGGCATCATCCCCTTTGATAATCCATACTCCATGTGGACCATTGGCATTCCGCAGAAGGATTATGTCAATGAAATTTTCAACGAAGCCGACACCATCATCACCATTGGCTATGATATCGTAGAATGCTTCCCAAGAAAGTGGAACGAGAATAACGATCATAAAATCATACATATCGGGACACAACCTGCCCATATCAATAGACGCTATCAGCCGGAAGTGCAGGTGGTGGGCGACACTTCCGACTCGCTATACGAGATCCTTCGCCGTTCTGACCGAGAAACAGAACCGGATTACGCACTGGAGATGCGGCGGATTATCAAAGAGGACCACGATCAATATGAACATGATGAGGCGTTCCCTGTGAAACCACAGCGGATCCTTCATGATGTGCGCAAAGTCATGGGTGAGGATGATATCGTGATTTCCGATGTCGGTGCGCATAAAATGTGGATCGCCAGGCATTACAACTGCTACAAGCCAAATACCTGCATTGTATCCAATGGCTTTGCCACTATGGGAATTGGCGTTCCAGGAGCCATTGCGGCCAAGCTGGCAAATCCACATAAAAAGGTCATGACCATCACAGGAGACGGCGGCTTTATGATGAACATGCAGGAATTGGAGACCGCCTTGCGAATTGGTGTCAATTTTGTGACCCTGATTTGGAGAGACGGCGGTTATGGTCTTATCAAATGGAAACAGATGGATCAGTTTGGAAGAACATGCTACACGGATTTCACAAATCCTGATTTTGTCAAGCTGGCGGAGGCTATGGGCGCCAAAGGATACAGAGTGGAAAAGACAGAGGATCTAACTCCAATGTTGGAAGATGCGTTCAAGCAGGATGTTCCAGCTGTCATAGACTGCCAAGTCGATTATGGCGAAAACGTAAAACTTTCTGCGCAGACAGCTAATATATGGAAAGAAATTGCAAAGAAGGAAAAATAACATTTGGATTCCATTACCCGAGACATTTTTAGAGCTATCCACGAAGGAAAATGGCTGAGCATCGAATACAAAAATAAAAATGAAGAAATCACCAGATACTGGATCGGCATCAATGACATCCATGTCAAGAGCCGATCCCTCAAGGTATCTGGTCTTCACTTGTCCCAATATACATTGGGAGATTTTCCTGGGATCTATATCGATTCCATCCGGTCTTCCAGCGTGGTAGAAGGTTCTTATCATCCTATCAACGAGAACTTAGTAGAAGACATCCGCGTCAATCCCCATAAATACAAAACCTTGTTCCACCATCCGGCCAATCTCAATGTGCTCAATTATTTCGCTGATTGCAGCCGCTTGGATACCACGCCTTACAAAAGCGATTACACCTTGATCGAAGGTATTGACGGTGAACAGGTAGAGTCAGGAGTTTATCGCCTGAATCCTGTCCAGTATCGGGAAATGATCCGCAATTTTCAGCACAGACAAAAGGCGGAAAAAGAAAAAAAGAAAAAGCACACCCACCAAATTTGCATGAACCTGCTGAGCATTCCCACAAACAGGGGACTTTACGTGCTGGCTTACAGGCGCATGAACTTTGACGTGGCAAGAAAGAGGCTGCTGGCTGAGGATGAAGTGACCATTTGCCGAGAGTTTACACTGGAAGGGGAAAAGCAGAGCATCCGGCGATTTCTTCCTGAGGAGCACAGTGATTTGCTGGAAAATTTTGAGGCCAACCAGGAAACCATCAAAGATATCATCACCCGTACCAATCCCAATATCAAAGGGGTGGACGACATGCCCTATTTGCTTACCATCAGCCGGGAGATCATGCTGGACCTCAATCAGGAATACGCCAAAATCATGGAAATGTACCAAGAGGACAAGGTAACGACACCTATCCGTGCCTTTTTCGGAGAGCTGACAAAGCAGCCTGCGAGGAGAAAACAGTACCCCCTGGCACTGCTGAATCGAAGAGTGAATCTGGATCAGCTCCTTGCCATCCATCACGGTTTGAAATACCCGCTTTCTTACATCCAAGGACCCCCAGGAACAGGAAAGACCAATACCATACTCAACACCATCACCACGGCTTTTTTCAATGAAAAGACCGTGCTTTTCGCATCTTATAACAACCACCCTATCGATAGCGTGTTTCATCAGCTGCGGAGCATGAAATACCGAGGAAAGCATATCCCTCTTCCCATTGTCCGACTGGGAAACATGGACAAGGTGGAAGACGCGCTAGAGGACATGAGGGAGCTGTATCAGCAGACTGCGGACATCAAAGTTTATACCAATACCCTAGAGCGGAACAAGGGGGACCGGATCCAGCGGGCAAGGGAACTATCAGGCCTTTTAAAGAAGTATGAAGAAACTTTGGACTTGGATGAGCGAAAAGAGGCTATCCAGCGTCTGCTCCAGTCAGGACAGGACTTCAATTTTCAGGTTGAGCTGCAGAGCAGGCAGCTGAAAAACGTGGAAACCCAAATGGAAAAGATCGGTACGATTCGAGAGGAAGACGCAATGTCTCTGATCGATGATGATGAAGAGGAATTCCGCAAGTATCTTTATTATATTTCCGCAAAATACATTCAGAGGCTGAAAGAGCCTAAAAATCAGGATCTATGGGACATTGTTTTCATGGAAGGCAGCAGGAAAGAGCAGGTCAAAGCCTTTAATCGTTATTTGAGTCAGACGGAAAATTTGAAAAAATTTCTGCGAATCTTTCCTGTGGTCATTACCACCTGTATTTCCGCCCATAGGTTGGGAGAGCCAGGTGCCTGGTTTGACATGGTGATCTTGGATGAGGCCAGCCAGTGCAACTGCGCTGTTTCTCTGGTTCCTATTTTGCGGGGTGAAAGCCTGATGCTGGTAGGTGATCCCCAGCAGCTGAGTCCGGTCATTGTGCTGGATCAAAAAAACAATCAGGCCTTGAAAAAACGTTATGGCATCAGCAAGGAGTATGACTATATCAAGAATTCCATTTACAAAACTTATCTGGCTTGTGATTCGGTCAGTGATGAAATCCTCCTGAGCTATCATTACCGATGTCATCAAAAGATCATTGATTTCAACAACAAAAAGTACTACAATAACAAGCTGAAGATCCGCAGCCAGAGCCAGGAATCACAGCCTCTTGTTTACATGGACATAAAGGAGAACACAGCCTATCAGAGAAACACTGCGCCTGCGGAAGCTGAAAAAATCATCGAATATATCAATGCTAACAGGGAGAAAAAGATTGGAGTCATCACGCCATTCACCAATCAGCGGGACCATATTAACGCTTGTCTGCGGGAAAGCGGCATTAGAGACATCCAGTGCGGTACGGTTCATGCTTTTCAGGGAGACGAGAAGGATGTGATCCTCTTTTCTCTGGCAGTGACAGACCAGACTTTCCAAAAGACGTACGACTGGTTAAAAAATAACAAAGAGCTGATTAACGTGGCAACCTCCAGGGCAAAAGAGCAGCTGGTCTTGCTTTCCAGCAGCAAGGAATTGTCACGGCTCCATCGAACGAATGACAGCGATGACATCTACGAATTGGTGGAGTACATCAAGACCAACGGCAGCTCTGTGGTCACGCCAAAGTCCGCAGCCACCAGGGCGCTGGGCATCAAGCCCTATAGCTCGGAAACAGAGTCGGCCTTTATGGAAACTCTCAGCCATGCGCTGGGGAACATCCTGGTTTCCGGGCGGAAATACGCCATTCACAGGGAAGTGGCTATTTCTCATGTGTTTGATGGCAGCAATGGCGTGGAGGACTTGTTTTATACGGGCAGGTTTGATTTTGTGGTCTACGAAAAGGCTGGACGGCAAAAGGAAATCCCTGTACTGGCCATTGAGCTGGATGGGAAAGAACATATCGAGGATGAAGCTGTCAGGGAGCGAGATCGCAAAAAGGCCCAGATCTGCCGCCGATATGATTTTCAGCTGATTCGTGTGGATAATACCTATGCCAGGCGGTATCATTATATGAAAGAGATTTTGATCGAGTATTTCAAACGATTGTAGATGTTGAGGAACGCAGCGGTAACGAACGCCCGGCAGTGTCAGCGGGCCGTCTGCGTCCAGGCTTTCCCGTGCGCGCCAGTCTGATTTTCTTTGGCAGAGTGGAATAACGCATAATCGTTTCCCTTGGAGCATACGTTCTAAAATCAGGTGAAAAGCAGTGCGGCATTTTTGATCGATTCTCCCGACACCCCATCACTAATAAAATATCTATTCACGTTATCACGCATTTCTTTCAGAATGCTTCTCTGTTTTCGCTTTTTTCTATTTTTCACCATTTATTGCAAATGCCATAGATTTTTGACTGAAAATAATGTATAATCAAATAAATTTAAATATTCTAACAAAGACGTGAAAGGGAAGGTGTGCCTATGTTATTTCAAACAACAGAGCAACATGAAGCGTTTCGGACGCAGATCAGAGAGTTTGCGGAAGCAGAAGTAAAGCCGATCGCTTTTATGCTGGACAAGAACAATGAATTTCCAGAAGAAGCAGTGAAAAAGTTGGCTAAAATGGGTATGATGGGACTCCCGTATCCAAAGAAATACGGCGGAGCGGGGAAAGATGTCCTTACATATGCCATCGCAGTGGAAGAGTTGGCTAGAGTAGACGGCGGCACTGGCGTTATTTTGTCAGCGCACGTTTCCCTGGGATCTTATCCGATTTTCGCCTTTGGTACGGAAGAACAGAAACAGAAATATTTGGTTCCTTTAGTAAAAGGAGAAAAAATCGGTGCGTTTGGGCTGACAGAGCCAAATGCGGGAAGCGATGCGGGCGGAACAGAAACTACCGCGGAGCTGCAGGGGGATCACTATATCCTCAACGGCGGCAAGATTTTTATCACAAATGGCGGCGTGGCTGATACGTACGTTGTGTTCGCTGTGACTACCCCGAACATTGGAACTAGAGGCATCAGTGCCTTTATTGTGGAAAAAGGCTGGGAAGGCTTTGAATTCGGTGATCATTACGATAAAATGGGCATCCGGTCCTCTGCGACAGCGGAACTGATTTTCAATGATGTAAAAGTTCCGAAAGCAAATTTGCTGGGTAAGGAAGGCCAGGGCTTTAAAATCGCTATGGCTACGCTGGACGGGGGCAGGATCGGCATTGCTTCCCAAGCCCTGGGAATCGCCCAAGGCGCATTTGAAAACGCAGTGGAATACGCAAAAGAAAGAGAGCAATTCGGTATGCCAATCGCGCACCAGCAGATCAACTCTTTTAAAATCGCAGACATGGCTACAAAGATTAGAGCTGCCAGATTCCTGGTTTACAGTTCTGCGGAATTGAAAGAGGCCCATGAGCCTTACGGCATGGAATCAGCTATGGCAAAACAGTACGCTTCTGACATTTGTCTGGAAGTGGTCAATGATGCGCTGCAGATCTATGGTGGAAACGGATACCTCAAGGGCATGGAAGTGGAACGGGCTTACCGAGATGCGAAGATTTGTACGATTTATGAAGGAACTAACGAAATCCAGAGAGTGGTTATCGCATCTCACATTCTTGGAAAACCGCCAAAACAGCAGACTGGAAAATTAAAGGCAAAGGGCCCGATTACCGGGGCGCGCAAGAAAAAGATCTTTACAGAGGGTTCTGCGAAAGATCAGGTAAATGCGCTTGTGGAGGCACTAAAAGCCGATGGCTTTGACTTTACGGTAGGTATTGATCCGCAGACACCGATTATAGAGGCTGACCGTGTTGTAAGCGCAGGAAAAGGAATTGGTGATAAGGGCAATATGAAGTTAATTGAAGCTTTAGCCCATCAGGCGGGTGCGGCAATTGGCTCTTCTAGGCCAGTGGCGGAAACGCTGAAATACGTGCCGTTGAACCGCTATGTGGGCATGTCCGGCCAGAAATTTAACGGGAACCTTTATATTGCTTGCGGCATTTCCGGCGCAGGTCAACATTTGAAGGGCATCAAAGGCGCAACCACCATCGTGGCCATCAACAAAAATAAAAATGCGCCGATTTTCAAAAATGCGGATTATGGCATTGTAGGCGATGTGATGGAAATTTTACCGCTGCTGACAAAGGCTCTGGACAATGGTGAAGAAAAGAAGCCAGCACCGCCAATGCAGAAGATGCGCAAAGCCACGCCAAAGAAGGAAGCGCCACCATGGAAGTCTTATGTCTGCTCGGGCTGCGGATACGAGTACGATCCGGCGCAGGGCGACCCAGATGCGGACGTTTCCCCTGGTACCATGTTCGATGCGCTGCCAGAAGAATGGATTTGCCCGGACTGCGGCGAAGAAAAAGATAATTTCATAGAAGGATAAGGAGGTTCATGATGTATTGCGTAAGAAAAGTGACAGATGATTTATATTGGGTTGGCGCGAACGACCGCCGCTTGACGCTCTTTGAAAACATCCACCCCATCCCTCGAGGCGTTTCCTACAACTCCTACCTGCTGTTGGATGAAAAAACAGTTCTTTTTGATACGGTGGATTGGTCAGCAGGACGGCAGTTCCTGGAAAACATCGAGCATGTGCTAAACGGGCGCAAGCTGGATTACCTGCTCATTAACCATATGGAACCGGATCACGGCGCATCCATCGAGGAAGTGCTGCTGCGCTATCCGGAAGCACAGGTGATCAGCACGGAAAAAGCGTTCATGCTGATGCATCAGTTCAATTTCAATGTAGACGGCCGCACTATCCAAGTCGCGGAAGGGGACACCTTCTCCTTTGGAAAACACGAAGTGACTTTTGTCTCTGCGCCAATGGTCCACTGGCCGGAAGCCATGGTGACCTACGACCTGACAAACGGCGTTCTCTTCGCTGCGGATGCATTTGGCTCTTTCGGTTCTCTGGATGGCAGACTGTTTAATGATGAAGTGAACTTTGACCGTGACTGGATCGATGACGCAAGGCGCTATTACACCAATATCGTAGGCAAATACGGGCCTCATGTACAGGCGTTGCTGAAAAAAGCCTCTACTGTGGATATCAAAATGATCTGCCCGCTCCACGGCCCTGTATGGCGCAATGACTTCGCTTATTTCATCGACAAATATGACAAGTGGAGCCGCTATGAACCGGAAGAAAAGGGCGTGCTTATTGCCTATGCGTCCATGTATGGAAATACGGAAAGCGCAGTCAACGCATTGGCTACAAAACTGGCGGAGAGGGGCATGACCAACATCGCTATGTACGATGTGTCCAAGACACATGTTTCTCAGCTGATTTCGGAGACTTTCAGGTTGAGCCACCTGGTGTTGGCTTCCGTGACCTATAACCTAGGTATTTACCCGCCAATGCACAATTTCCTCATGGACATGAAAGCGCTGCATGTGCAGAATCGCATTGTGGCTGTTATGGAGAGCGGTTCCTGGGCACCGAAGTCCGGCTCCCTGATGACCGAATTCCTGGACGAAGAGCTGAAGACCATGACCGTGCTCAACGAGCAGGTGTCGGTGCTGTCTTCCATGAACGAGAGCAGCGCTCTGGAGATGGATCAGATGGTAGAAGGGATTTTAGAATCTATGAATGATTAAAAGATAGTATTCTGTAAAATTATCAGGCAGGCAATTGAAGAATATGAAGGCTGCCAGTAGGTATGATCTGCTGGCGGTCTTTTGCTATCAGCGTGCGCATTTCGCTTCGTTGGTATTTCTAATTCTGTAAACAGAAAGGCGGGCTCAAAGCAAAGAAAACGTAGTTTAGGCCCGCCTGCGTGTCTCAGGCTAACCCGTGATTGTCACATCAGCCGCCGTGAAGCCACTAGCACCCGCAGCCACTTCGGCGCTGGCTACGATGGTAGCGGCCGCTACAGCTGGTACAGCCAGAGTTACGGATTCAGTGGCGTCCTCTCTGTCATCATACCGATATTTGTTATGAGAGTGCGGTCCATAGATGAATTGATTCATGTCATTGAGCCGGCCTTCTTCCACCAGCATGCGGTCAGAGGATCTGCGTTTTACCTTTTGCATGTTTTGCTCCTGCTTGTGACGCAAAGCTTTTTCCATTTCCGCTTTGCGCTCTGCCTGCTTGCGACGCAGTCTGGTCAATTCTTCCTCATTTAGCCTGCGGATCTTACGGCCGCTCCGTGCCAAAAGGGTCTGGTAAGAACGGATCGCGGCCCTAGCCTTCATCCGCTCCTCTTGATCTCCGACAGCGGAAATCGAACGCAGATTGGCGATCTTGCGGCGGGCCTCGCCCATGACTCCATTGATCGCTGATTTGGAACCAGCCGCCGCTAATTTCGCATAAGTCCCGGCAGTCCGATAATTTCCTGCGTTTTGCGCCTTGCGGAATTTTTTCTGTTGTTCCCGCCGTTTCTCCGCTTCTTTTTGGGATTCCTTCATGCGGTCCAATATGGATTTTGCCTCTTCCGCTTTTTGCTCCCAAGTGCTTTTGGGCACGGAAGATTCTTTCTTTGACTGTGATTTATCTAAGGTCCAAGCTAACTTTCCCTCGGCCTCCAGGTAGATGCCTTTTCCCTGCGCCTTTCCCGTGCCTTGGGCTAGGGAGTTCAGAGCGCTCATCAATATGGACTTTCCCTTTTCAAAATTTTCCGCGCTGCTGCCCATCTGATTTACAAAATCCTCCGATAGCAGCAGATGGCTGCCTTTTCCCAAGGAAGCGGCCAAGTTGGCTAAGGTTTTTCTGTCAATGTTGCCAGAATAAAGGATCTGAATGTTGGGAAAGCTTTTTTGCAGATTGTTTAGGAGCTGATTGGTCTGTGCCTGCCAGTCCATCTGGTCCTGCCAGTTTTCAGGAATATCGGCAGAGTCGGTCTTGGGCGACTCCGAGATAGGGCCTCCAATGGTTTCCATGATATGGGATTGTTTCTTTTCGACTCGAACGCCGGTCTGGCGCTCCATGCCGGTAATAGTGTTCATAGCATGCGCCTCACTTTCCTGTGCTTTCTAAATTTACGAATACATTATAATTATCGGCACAATTGTTTGAAAACTTAATCTAAGGCAGAGTTCAGTGCTGTCCGTTTTCCACGCTCCAATTGACACCAGCCTTTAACTGGAGTATGCTATAGAAAGGTAAAATCAGACAAAGAAAGAGGACAAGACATGCAATTGAATTTTTGCTCTTTTGCCAGCGGCAGCAGCGGCAACTGCTACATGGTCCGCTATGGCGACACTGCACTCTTGATTGATGCAGGCATCAGCGGCAAGCGGATTTTTGAAGGCCTGGAGCGAACAGGCACGCCGCTGGAAATGGTGGAGGCGGTGCTGGTGACTCACGAGCACATCGACCATGTGAAGAGCCTTCCCATTCTCACAAAGAAAGTGCCTAACATCAAAGCTTACGCCAATGAAAAAACCTGGAAGAGCATAGAGCGAAACGTGGCAGAAGAGAAAAAAGCGTTTTTCACCACAGGTGAAGATTTTTACATAGGGGAGATCATGGTGCGGCCTTTCGCCATTTCTCACGACGCAGCGGAGCCGGTGGGGTTTTCCCTTTATGCGGATAACAGGCAGATCAGCGTTTTAACAGATTCCGGATGTGTGACAGATGCGATTTTCGCAGAAATCATGGATGCAGACCTGTTAGTGCTGGAAGCCAATCACGAAGTGGAAGTGCTGCAGATGTGCAGCTATCCATACCAAACTAAGCGGCGCATCTTAGGTGACCGGGGGCACCTTTCCAATGTGACTGCGGGCAACTGCATCTGCAAGCTGATCGAAGCAAAAGATAAGGCCAGGAGAATCTTGCTGGGGCATTTGAGTCACCAAAACAACGAGCCAGAGCTCGCAAAAATGACGATCGGTAACATTTTGCAGGAAGAAGATATTTATCTTGGTGATCGGCTGAAAATGGATGTGATCTTGCGGGACCGCATCAGCCCGGTATACGTGGTGTAAGCGGCGGTTTTACTTGGAAGTGAGAGGAAAAGGGCACAATGAAGATCACCATCGTGGCAGTGGGAAAAATTAAGGAGAAATATTGGAAGGACGCTATTTCTGAATACAGCAAACGGCTGGGAGCGTACTGCGATTTGAAAATCATCGAAGTGGCGGACGAGAAAACGCCGGACCAGGCTAGCCAAGCTGCGGAAGAGGTCATCCGGGCCAAGGAAGGGGAGCGGATTTTAAAGCATCTGAAAGACGACATGTACGTCATCGCCCTGGAAATTTCTGGACAAATGCTTGCTTCTGAATCCCTGGCCAAGAAAATAGAGGACCTGGGGATTCAGGGAAAAAGCAGCATTGCCTTTGTGATCGGCGGTTCCATTGGTCTAGGGAAAGAAGTGCTGCGGCACTCCGACTATGCGCTGAGTTTTTCCAAGATGACCTTTCCCCATCAGCTGATGCGGGTCATTCTGCTAGAGCAGGTGTACCGCGGATTTAAGATTCAAAGGGGCGAGCCGTATCATAAATAAAGGGGTAGTTATATGGGGAAAATGACCGTTTATCATGGAGGATACGAAGCAATACGGAAACCTAAAATAATAAAGGGCAGAAATACAAAGGATTTTGGCACCGGCTTTTACTGTACCATTATCAAAGAGCAGGCCCAGCGCTGGGCAATGCGTTATGATACTCCAGTAGTCAGCGTTTATGATGTGCGTATGGACACAAGCCTAAAAATTTTAGATTTTAAGGATATGTCTGAAGACTGGCTGGACTTTATGATTGCTTGCAGAGGCGGTGAACCGCATGATTACGATATTGTGATTGGAGCCATGGCCAATGACCAAATTTACAATTTTATCGCAGATTATGTAGATGGGATTATCACCAGGGAGCAGTTCTGGGCCTTAGCGAAGTTCAAATATCCTACGCATCAAATTAATTTTTGCACAAAACAGGCTCTGGACTGCCTTGTGTTTCGTTTTGGGGAGGAGGTAGCGGATGACTGGAAGAGAAGATAAAAAAAGCAATGACCTGTTTTTTACATGTAGTTTAATCGACTATATCAGCCGAAAAACGAAAAATCATCGCGTTGATGTGGTGGAAAAGCTGGGTGCGCGGAGATTAGAAAAGATCTATGAACTGGCTGACATTTATCATAGCGATAACATTGACAGGGTGAGCGATGATTTCATTCGGGAAGCCAACATTACCGAGGGGAGTTTTGATAATGTAGGAGATTGCAGGTATTCCATCCCATCTCACTGGGACATAGGCAAGGTGTACAAACGGCTGATCTTGGGAATTGCGAGAGAACAAGATTTGACGATCATCGATGCGCTGCTGGCAGCGTACCGTTCCTTTGTCAGCGAAAAAATAGACAATTATAACAGCGGCTTTTACTATGAAAACCCCCAGAACATTTTAATTGCGTATCTGGACGGAAAGATTAAATAAGTCTGCAAAAAAATAGGAGGAATTTCATGAAGAAAATATTGAGACTGCAGAGCGCTCTGCTGAAAGAAATCGACAAATACGAAAAACTGGTACCCGAGCGTTCCCATTTTATCGATTGGGAGCGGGTACATATCTCTAGCTGCGCAAAGCTAGGCTATGTGTTCGCGGAAGAGCGGGGCGTTGACCCGATCCTTGCCGCCTGTGCCTGTGCGGTCCATGATTACGGCAGGATCATCACCGGAAAACAAGAAGGCCACGCAGAAGCGGGTTACGAGCCAGCCATGGAGTTTCTCAGAGGCACCGGGCTCTTTGAAGAGGATGAGATCCAGCAGATGGGCATCGCAGTGAAGAACCACAGCAAAAAAGCGGAGATCGGCAGTCCTTTGGAGGAAATCGTGAAAGATGCGGACGTGCTGGACTTTTATCAGTACGGCTATGGATTCGCCAGAGAAGAGCAAAAAATCCGCTTGGAAAAACTGTTGGGAAGAGAAGTATAAGGCGGCAGAAATGGAGAATAAACATCAGCCCCTGAGAGAAGAACACATGGAAACCATACGGCGCTCCGGCCTTCTAAGCGGGCTTGCTAAGGGCAAGGACACAGAGGCTGTTTCACAGCTAGGATTTCAAGTCAAACAGCTGGGTGCTGAGGAAATGGCGATCCTGGAAGGCGATAGGGTCACGGACATCATGATCCTTCATGCAGGTGGGATTAGGGGAGAAAAGTTTCATTTAGAAGGAAACGTGGATTTGATGCACATGTACCAGCGGGGAGAAATCTTTGGCGCGGAAGCAGTCGTTTCCCGGTTCAAGACTTCGCCTCTGACCTATATTGCAGACAAAGAGGCAGTCATCTTGCGTGTTCCCTTCCGCAGCATCACACAAAGTGAATTTTCCGGAGATATTATGCTGGCTTTGCTGCGGATCCTGGCAGATGACAATATCAAGAAACTTTATAAAATCGAAACCTTGTCAAAGCGGGGGCTGCGGGAGAGGGTCATGACTTATCTGCGGATCATCAGCAGAAAGGTGGGGAGTCCATGTTTCTCCATCCATATGGACAGAGCCCAGTTCGCCCAGTATCTGTGCGTCAACAGAACAGCCCTTTCCTACGAATTGAATCAGATGAAACGGGATGGTCTGATCGATTTTCAGAAGGATCGGTTTCATATTTTAGAAAAAAATCAATAAATGTTGGTGAACCAACAACATGGCGAAGGAAAATCTGATATCCTGTAACCGTGGTCATCAGTGACCATATCTTTTCTTCAAACATATCAATGATAATTTGCCGAGATGAGCAGTGGGAACAATGGCTTTCCGCTGCTTTTCGCATACTCGGGCTGGTATAGGGCCGGGACGATTCACATATAATAATGAACGCGATTGATTTTGTCACGGCACTGCCGCGGTGAAACGTTCAAGGAATCACGAGGAGGCACATTATGAAGGTTGGATATCGAATCATGCTGCTGATCTGCGCTTTTTTCCTGATGCGGCCCCTTCCGGTACTGGGGCAGGACAAAGTGTATGATGGAGAGCAAGTCCTCTTGTCTTGGTCTGATGACAGTTCCCACAGTCAAACCATCACCTGGCACAGTGCTTTCCAGAAAGCAGGTTATGTGCAATACAATGAAAGCGGCAGGCCACTGTCAGACCGCTTTCAGGTCAAAGCGCGTCTTACAAAAGTGGAAAAAACAGGCTATTGCCGCTATGAAGCGGTGATAAAAGGCTTGAGCCAGAAAACAACGTATGATTACAGGATTGGAGATGGAACGCGGTGGAGCAAGGTGAGAAACTTTACGACAGCTCCAGCCGCGGACCAAAATACAGCGGCATTTGACGCAGAGGATCCCATCGAATTTCTTTACTTTGGGGACGTGCAATATCAGGATCGATATGGGGATTACAAAACTTGGGGAAAACTGGCGGAAGACATCAGGCGGCGGCACCCTGGCATTGCCTTTGCCCTTTCTGGCGGGGACATGGTGAATTCGGGACGAAAAATGAAGGAGTGGGAGTTGTTTCTTGAGAGCGCGGAGGCTGTTTTTTCGTTTATTCCACTGATGCCTGCCATAGGAAATCACGAAATTTCTGCCAAAGCCGCCAAAGCTGCTTCCTATTTACAATTGATGGCGCTTCCGGAAAACGGGCCGCAAGGGTTAGAAGAAGAGTTTTATTCCTTTGATTATGCGAATTGCCATATCACTGTCATGAACTCCTGCTTTTTTGAAGAAAGCAGGAAAGCGGCTGAAGCGGACAGGTGGGAAGAGCAGCTGGAACAAATCAATCGCTGGCTGGAGGAAGATCTGACCCAGAGCAGGGCAAAGTGGAAGATCCTGGTCATGCACCATCCGGCCTATGGAATCTCGGATGGCGACCCGATCTATAACGAGATCCGTCAGCAGTGGGAGCCCATCTTTGAATCGGGAAAGGTGAATCTGGTGTTTTGCGGACACCAGCATTTGTACATGCGGACAAAGGAAATGGGAGGTATCACTTATATCATGGGAAATTCCGGAAAACGCCGCAGCACATATTTTGATGGAGAAAACGTGCCGGACTATATCGAAGCCATCGATGCGACAAACAGCAATTACCAGATCGTGAAAGCGAGCGAAAAAGAGCTTTCCGTCACTTCATACGATGAGGAAGGGCAGATCATCGACAAATGGACAAAAGGTGGAAAGGATGTCCCATGGCTGCTGGCTGGAGCCGCGGGCATTTTCATCATGCACATTCTGGGCATAAGCGCGTTCCTGGCTTTGAAAAAGAAAAGAGCTGTCAGTTTATACTAATTTTAGCTTCCTGGTCTTATTTTTTTCAGAGAATCTTTGTTATAATGTAACCATGATGGCAGGTTGTGGGAGCGCGAAGCGGGCAAAGATCCGTATGGCGTCTTATGGCCCAGGGGTTATTAGGTAAGGAGCATGAAACCCATGAGAGAAGAGAAAAAATGGCTTCCCATAGGCTTAGAAAATTTCGAGAAGATGATAAAAGACGACTATTATTACGTGGACAAGACCGGGCTGATCTCCGAGCTGCTCCGTGATGGTGGCCTGGTGAATCTATTCACCAGACCGAGACGCTTTGGAAAAACATTGAACATGAGCATGCTGGAGCACTTTTTTTCTATAGAGGGAGATTAGAGCATTTTTGAAGGTCTGGAGATTTCAAAAGACACGGAGCTGTGCGAAGCGTATATGGGGAAGCATCCCGTCATCTCCATTTCCCTGAAAGGAATCAATGCGGCCACTTATATACGGCTTTCCGATTAGCTGTTGAAACGATAAAAGGTGTAGCAAAAAAAGCGGGATTTCTTAAAACGAGCGATCAATTAGATGACGATGAGAAGGAGGAGTACAGGACGCTTCTCGATAAAGATATGGATGAGGCCACAGTTTTTTTGAGCATAAAAACTTTATCAGAGCTTTTGGAGAAACATTACGAAACGAAAGTGGTCGTTTTGATTGACGAGTATGACGTTCCCTTGGCAAAAGCGTTTGAAAACGGATATTACGATCAGATGGTGTTTTTGATCCGAAATCTGTTGGAACAGGCGTTAAAAACCAACGACAGCCTGAAGTTGGGGTGTTAACCGGGTGCATGCGCATTTCCAAGGAGAGCATCTTTACCGGCCTCAACAATCTTAAGGTGTTATCGATTACGGATGAACGTTTTGACGAACACTTCGGCTTTACGGATACGGAAGTGAAGGAAACGCTGAAGTATTATGATAGAGAAGAGCACGAAGAAGAAATCAAAAATTGGTATGACGGATATCGGTTTGGCGACACAGAAGTGTATTGTCCGTGGGACGTGCTCAACCATATCGACAGAATAAAAGACAAACCGAGCGTTTTGCCGGAGAATTACTGGATCAACACCAGCGACAACGACGCCGTTAGGAAATTTGTCCAGATGTCGGGAAATGTCACGATCAAGCGCGAGATTGAACACCTGCTCGCAGGTGAAGCGATCATAAAAGAGATCCATCAGGAACTCACCTATTTGAAGGTTATTTGAAAAAGACCATCAGCGTCTGCGACACTTTCGTGAAGAAAACGATGAAAGAGAACTTTTATCATGGCGTGTTGCTTGGAATTTTGGGGGTCAAAGAAGAATGGGGCGTGTTTTCGAACCAGGAGGCGGGGGAAGGATACAGCGACATACTCGTGGAACCGGAGGACGGGGAAACGGGCATGGCATGGTCATCGAAGTGAAATACGCTGAAAACGGGAACCTTTCCGAAGCTTGCGAAAGGGCCTTAAAACCGATAGAGGAAAGAAAGTACAACGAAGTTTTTCGGGAAAACGGAGTGGACCACGTTTTGAAATATGCAATCGCATGTCATAAGAAGCGGTGTAAAGTGATGCTGGCCGAGGAATAACGCATTAGAAAGAAGTCAGGTTAGAACAACGTGGAGCTGTAATTTGGCCATATGTATCTTTTTTGAAAAAGGATAAGGAAGGAATGATTCGTTTCGATCCACTCCTTCCTTATTTTAGAACTGTCCATTTCCCGACAGCCGTTCATCGTCTATTTACATTTTGCCCTGACCAAATTTTTTTGTAGCTGCCAAGTAGCGGGCTAATGCGCCCATATTCACATAATAATAGGAAAAACGGTCCGCTTTCTTTACCTGGATCAGGCTGGAATCCACTAGTTTCTTGATATGCTGGGAAACCGTGGCCTGCGAATAATCGAAGGCAGCTACAACGTCTTTGTTGCATACATTGATCCGCTCTTGATTGCATTGCATGATAAAACGATAAATATTGATCCTGGCCGGATGCGCCAATGCGTCAGATACTTTTGCGATTAGCAGGACTTCATCATCCTGCATGCTGTCAGATTCTTTTCTAAGTCTCATGATATTCCTCCTGAAATGATAGCACTGCTTATTAACAATACACTTTTTTGTAGGATCTTGTCAAGAAATTTGGAGAAATAATAAAAACTAAGTCAAAACTAGATTTAAGTTCGCTGCTTCAAACTTTGCGATCAAATCCGGATCCAGCTTTGAATCAGTGATGATCAGATTGATAGCAGTGATGGGACATACATGAGCGAGGACGTCATGACCGAATTTACTGTTGTCAGCCACAAGGATCGATTCTTTTGCCTGTTCCACTACTTTTCTGCGTACCAGTGCCTCTTCCACATTATAGTCAGATAACCCCCGCTCCAAGGTAACGCCACCTGCGCTGATGATTGCCTTTCCGATTTGAAAGTTTTCTAAATCAGCAATGGAGATGGCACCTGATATGGAACCTTCTCCGTGGCGGACTTTGCCGCCAATCATGTATATTTCACTATCTGTCCCCATCAATTCATTTACCACATGGATGGAGTTTGTGACCACTTTAAGGCGCTTTTTGTTTTTCAACGCCTTAGCCGCTTGTAAGGTAGTAGTACCCACTTCGATCAGGATCGAATCGCCATCATGGATAAACTCTGCGCATTTTCTGCCAATAGCCATTTTCTCTACTAGATTCTTGGAAAGCCGTTCCAGAGTAGTAGGCTCTAATTCTTCCTCTGTAATGAGCATTGCGCCTCCATAGATCTTCTTGATGACACCTTCCTTTTCCAAACGAGTCAGGTCTCGTCGGGCGGTTTCAATGGAAATACCAAAGAGCTTCACCATTTGATCGATTTTTATGATTTCATGCTCCCGCAAATATTCAGTCAGTTTCTTGTCGCGTTCCTGTGGCAGCATTGGTTGACCTCCTTCCATTTTCTGTAGTTCAGTATAGCATGGCACAGATAAAATGACAATGTTATTGCTATGTTTTTTGAAAAAAATAAAATATAACAAAAAAGTGTTTACAATATCGTAATTATATGGTAATATACAGTCATAAGTTAGTAAAGAGTTTGCAAAAAAAGTTTGCAAAGATAGGAGGCATCAAATGAAAGTTTTTTGTTTAGGCGGAGCCGGAAGAATTTGCAGAGAATCCACATTGGATTTAGTAGAACATTCTGATTTTGAAAAGATCACGATTGGAGATTATGATGAAAAGGCGGGTCAGGAAGTCGTAAAATGGCTGAACGATCCGAGAGTAGACTTTGTGAAGGTAGATGTCAATGATCATGCGGGAACCGTGAATCAAATGCGGGGCTACGACATTGTCATGGATGGGACTACCATCGCTCTGAACGGCAAAACCACGGCCTGCATTGCGGAAGCGGGATGCCACGGTGTCAATCTTAATGGCTTTGGTGAAGAAAATCAATATGCGGATACTTTCAAGAAAAACGGAAGGACCTGTGTACCAGGATTTGGGATGACTCCAGGAACAACGCAGATGATGGCTATGCATGGAGCGAATCAGATGGATACGGTTGAAATCGTCAGAGTCAGCCACGGCGCTTACCGGCCATTTGCGTTTTCCAAAGCCATTACCGCCACAACAACATACGAATATGACCCAAATCTGCCGACAAGGACCGTGTTTGAGGATGGAAAATTTATTCAGGTGCCTCCATTTGCGAGACCAAGGGACATTGCGCTTCCAGAGCCATATGGAACGAATCCGCAGTATATCATTCCGCATTCTGAGACGGTCACATTAGCCGAGGCTTTGAAGGACAAAGGAGTAAGGCTGATCGAAACCCGCGGTACATGGCCGCAGAAAAATATGCAGCTGGTACGTGCGTTGTATGATTGGGGAATCCTGCGCAATGACAACATCACTGTCAATGGCAAAGAGATCGGTGTCATGGATTGTGTCGCTGAATACCTGCTGAACAGCAAAGAGGGCACAGAAACAGAACTTTACGGATATGCGCTGCACATTGAAGTCGTAGGGACAAAAGATGGCAAGAAAGTACAGCGTATCTTGACGCACACGCACCCGAAATCCGATGGCTCTGTACCAGGATGGGAAAAACTTCGAGCCTATACGAGAAACGTAGGGATCCCAATGTCCATTGCGGCACAGCTGATCGCAATGGGCAAGGCAAAGGATACGGGCTTGCTGATCCCTGAATATGCGTTTGAACCGCAGGATGTGTTCGATGAACTGGAAAAACGCGGGATTTATATTCATGAAGAAGTGAATTACTTAGACTAGTGATAATCCAAACAAATAGAAACTCTGCCGCGGGCTCCTGCGGCAGAGTTTCTATTTGTCCATAAAAATATCATGAATAATATGGAATTGAGAAGGTGATCTCCGCTCCGCCATGAGCGTTGTTTTTCGCCTGCATACTACCCGAATGCTGCTTGACGATTTGCATGGAAATATACAGACCTAGCCCAGAATGCTTGTGTGGAGATTGAGAAGCATGCGGGGCACCAGCCATCTGGGCTGACTGCGCTTCGGCATTTGGATCAATGTGTCTTCCGCCGCTGAAATTCCTCTCAAAGATATGGGGCAGATCCTGCTCAGGAATTCCGTTTCCTGTGTCGCTGACCGTAAAGACCAGTTCGCCTTCTGGGATATTATGGTCATCATCTTCCGGGATGCTGTCTAGCACATCCTCATTGGCCCAAGTGCGGCAGGAAACATAGATGTCATTGCCAACAGGCGTGTGGCGAATGGAGTTGTTGATCAAATTGGAAATCACCTGTTGGATGCGATATTGATCCACAATGATAATGGCCCCCGTTGCGAGGCTGGAAGTAATCACTGGTTTGTGTCCGGACTGAGAAATTTGAAAATCGCACTGATTCAGCAGTTCTGTGAACACCTCCCGAGCATGATGCTCATAAAATTGATACTCCATGCTTTGCGATGCAAAATGAGAAACCTGTGCCAGGTCATCCACCAAAGTGGTGAGCATCATGGCCTTGGAGCCAATCATCTTCAAATATGTGTCCGTGGACTCTACGGGCACGATTTTGTTCAGCAGACTTTCCGTATAGCCCTGGATCAAAGTGACTGGCGTTTTGATTTCATGAGAAATATTTTCCAAAAATTCTTTTTTCGCCTGCTCCGCGGCCTTTAGATCTTCTTCCATGCTCTTTTGCTCCGTGATGTCGCGGAGAATGCCTTCGATGGCAGTCACGGTTCCGGTGTTGTCCCGGATTGGGAGATAATGAATCTCAGACCACTTTGTGATCACGCCGCTCTGATAAAGGCACAAGATTCCACCTCCTGCTTCAGAAATAGGGCGGGAAAAAATCCCCACGATACTTTTATGTTTTTCCAAGGTGTTCACGCAATCGAAAAAACGATCTGGCATCTGGTACAGCTGCTTGTCCGTCACTCCGATCAGCTCCGATATGGCAGGGCTCACATACTCGAATCCCTGAGTCTTGTAGTCATAAAGGAACATGGAATCCGAAGAATTTTCCACCAAAAGGCGAAACCGGGAGGAACGCTTGATATCAAGGAATCGCAGTTTTTTAAAATAAATGATGATCAAAACCAGGATCAGCACATTGATGGTGAACAGCCCAATAAAGTAAGTAGCGACCGCTAATACCTGATGTTTCAAAGAAAAGCCGAAATGATTGATCAGGATCCCCCAAAGGATGATGAAAAAGCTAGCCATCAGCTTTTCCGGCAGATTTTGCGTCCAGGAATAAGAGATGAACATGCATCCGGCGATGATCAGCAGGCCGGAACAATACATGACATTAGGGATGATCGCCAGAGTATAAATGAAATCCACGGACGGATATAGCAGCGTCAAAAATAGAAGAAAGAGCGTTGTCAAAAAAAGGGGACGGATCGGTTTCCTCTGGAAAAAATGGAAGGTGCCCAGCAAAAAAATATGAGAACCCGCCAAAGCCACGATCTGACGAAACATGAAGTAATACGTGGGAGTCAACTGCGTATGCAGGTTCAGGAAGTCCAGCAGGTACATGGCCGAATAGATCAGCCAGGAAATCCCCCACAAGCGCATATAATTTTTCTTGCTTTGTTGAGACAAGATAAGAAAAATAATACTCAGCATCAGGGTTGTGGCAGTAGCCGCCAGCATGGAATAGCCGGGAAGAAAATGCATAGATCCTGCTCCTTTCATGATTTCGTGCTACTTTCATGATAATAGAAAGCAGGCAGATTGTAAATAGCCTGGAAAAGGGACTTGGAAAACTTCCCTGATTCTATTGAAAAAAACTCGGAATTTCTGTACAATAGATAAGACAAAGCATAAGGGGATAAACAATGCAGGATTTTTTCAGAGCAATTACGTCAGGAGTGAGCGTCTTGGATGTGATCGACATTTTGATTGTCGCCTTCCTGATCTACAAAATACTGGGATTCATCAGGGAAACAAGAGCGGGACAATTGATCAAAGGCCTGCTTGTTTTGGTGCTTGCCACATTTTTTTCTGAATTCGCCAATCTTTACACCCTCAACTGGGTCCTCAAAAGCGTCATGACCCTGGGTGCGTTCGCGCTGGTGGTGGTTTTTCAGCCTGAACTGCGCAGGGGACTGGAATATCTGGGAAGATCCAAGCTGCTCAAACCAGGCTTTGGCCAGGTGGACAAAGAGAAAGCAAAGCATATTATCACAGAGTTTATTCGGGCCATCGAAACTTTTTCCAAAGACCGTACTGGTGCGCTTATCGTGCTGGAACGGGAAACCGCTTTGACGGACATGACTGATTCAGGGACCATTATTGACGCAGAGATTTCCGCTGAGCTGCTAGGGAATCTGTTTTATGAAGGCTCGCCGCTTCATGACGGGGCGGTCATCATACGGGAAGGTCGGGTCTTTGCTGCGGGCTGCGTGTTGCCTTTATCTCAGAACAAGACCATTGGCAAAGAGCTGGGGACTCGCCATAGGGCTGGGATTGGTATCACGGAGCATTCGGATGCGCTGACCTTGATCGTTTCAGAGGAAACGGGGATTATCTCTATGGCTGTGGACGGAAAGCTTTCACGGTTTCTAGACACCAAGACCGTAGAGAAAACCCTGTTGAAAATGTATTTGGGCAATCAAGGATCAGAGGCTAAGAAGTTTTTTCCGCCTGTTTTTTTCAAAAAGATAAGGAGGAAGAGCGATGCTGAAAAATAATACGGTATTAAAGATCCTGTCCGTTTTGATTGCGGTCTGTCTGTGGATGTATGTCATGGGCAGCGTCAATCCGATGACGACTCAGACCATAGAAAATATTCCCGTGGAACTGCTGAACCAGGACACGTTGCAAGAGCGGGGACTGGCGGTTCGGAGCGGAATGGGATTTTCTGTGGACGTTATCGTTGAGGGGAATCGCTCGATCCTTCACGAGTTGGATAAAGATAAAGTCAAGGCAACAGTCGATGTGTTCGGATATGAAGAAGGACAGAATTCAGTGCCCGTACAGGTAGAAGTACCGGACAACGTGAGGCTGAAAGAGGTTAAGACTCCCAGGATCGACATCACTGTGGATGAACTGATTTCCGCCTATAAAAAAGTAGACGTGAAATTCGTGGGAAGATCCTCCTTTGGCACAGAGCCAGGCGTAGTAGCCACAAGCCCTGCGGAAATAGAAGTAAAAGGGGCTAAAACATTGGTCAACTCGGTCAAAACCGTGCAGGCGAGACTGAATGCGGCGGAGATTTCCGATGATCCGAAATCCTTTCGGGCAAAGCTGCAGGCATTGAACCAGAACGGAGAACAGATCTATGATGTGACACTTTCTGCGGAAACCGTTGGGGTAGAAGCGGCCCTATACTATACGAAGACCGTGACCCTAGAAGTAAAGACTGCGGGCGATCTGCCAAAAGGCTATGAACTGGAGGAAATATCCGCGCCCAAAGAAATCAAGATCAGCGGCATGAAGGATGACTTGGACAGCGTAGAAAAGATAGAAACAGAGCCGGTGGACATGAGACAGATAAAAAGCGACACCGCGATAGAACTGAAACCTATTCTCCCGTCAGGGATCCAGGTGTCCCAAGGTTCTAAAAAAGCAGTGGCGGAAATAAAGATAAAGCGTTTAACTGAATAAGGCTTGTTTTGAATAAAAAGAGTCACAGAAGGCAAGCCAAACCGTTAGTTGTGTAAAATTATAGAAAAGGAGATCAGAAATGGGAAGACTTTTTGGAACAGACGGCGTGAGAGGCATCGCCAACTCCGAGCTGACCCCTGAACTGGCTTTCAAGCTGGGAAAAGCAGGAGCTCACGTACTCAGCAAAAAGAAAGGAAAGCCCGTTGTTCTAATTGGGAAAGATACAAGGATTTCCGGCGACATGCTGGAAGACGCACTGAGCGCGGGGATACTGGCTGTGGGAGGAAACGTGATCAAAGTCGGCGTTTTGCCAACGCCAGCAGTGGCATACCTGGTAAAATACTACCAAGCGGACGTCGGAGTCGTGATTTCCGCTTCCCACAATCCTTTTGAGTACAATGGGATCAAATTTTTCAATGGGGACGGCTTTAAACTGGATGACGAGATCGAAGACGAAATTGAAGATATCATTTTGAGAAATATCGATGTGAACAGCCATATCACAGGAGAGTTGTTAGGAAAATGCCTAGAAGCGGATGAAGACGCACCGGAAATTTACGCTCGGTATTTGCAGGGCACCATAGACCGTAGGCTGGATGGTCTGAAAATCGTCTTGGACTGCGCCAACGGAGCTTCGTACCAAGTGGCGGAAATGGTCTATAAAGCCCTTGGGGCCAAGGTTTCGGTCATAGGAAACAAACCTAACGGCATGAACATCAACGATGGATGCGGTTCCACTCATCCGGAAAAACTGCAGAAAGCAGTGGTGAAGCAGGGTGCGTTCATGGGATTAGCTTATGACGGGGACGCGGACCGACTGATCGCCATAGACGAAAAAGGCCGGGTGATCGATGGTGACAAGCTGATCTGCATCTGTGCGAAAATGCTGAAAAATGCGGGTGAACTGAAAGATGACAGAGTAACGGCCACGGTCATGAGCAATATTGGCTTTCACAAGTACATCGAATCCATGGGATGCAGCGTGGATGTAACTGGAGTAGGTGACAGATACGTCTTGGAAAGCATGATACAGACCGGCTGCGTGATCGGCGGTGAACAGTCTGGGCACATCATATTCCTCAACCATTCCACCACTGGAGACGGCATTCTATCCTCTCTGCAGTTGGTAAAAGCGGTTTTGGAATCAGGGAAAAAACCATCAGAGCTTTCTGATGAGATCGAGATCTATCCGCAGGTGCTGAAAAACGCAAAAGTGAAAAATGAGAATAAATCAAAATATGCTAGCGACCCGGACGTCCAGGAGGCGATCCGAAAAGTAGAAGCGGAGATGGAGGGAAGCGGCAGAGTCTTGATCCGGCCATCCGGCACAGAGCCACTCGTAAGAGTCATGCTGGAAGGACAGGACGTGGAGCGGATCACGGAGCTGGCTCAGGAGCTGGCGAAGCTGCTTACTAGGAAATTTGGTTAGGAGGTAAAACCATATGTGCGGTATTGTTGGATATATCGGTACGAACAATGATGCGAAAGAGGTGATCATCCAGGGGCTGAAACGTTTGGAATATCGAGGCTACGACTCTGCTGGCATCGCCCTTTACAGGGATAAAAAAATTGAAACCAGAAAACATGTGGGAGAGATCAGCAATCTGGAAAAGATCATAGGTGACCCAGACTTTGAAAGCTCGGTGGGCATCGGTCACACTAGATGGGCCACCCACGGCGCACCGTCTGATTTGAATGCGCATCCCCACAGCAACGGCGATGATACGGTCACAGTGGTGCATAATGGCATCATTGAAAATTTCGTGGAGCTGCGGGAATGGCTCATGGAAGATTATGGCGTGAAATTCAAGTCTGATACAGATACGGAAGTCATCGCCCATCTGATTGGAATTTATTATGATGGGGATCTGCATCAGGCCGTGAACCGGGCGGTGGAACAGATGCGGGGTGCGTACGCCATTGCGGTCATCGCTGCTGGAGAGCCGGATAAAATCGTGGCTGTGAGAAAAGATGCGCCAATGGTGGCGGGCATCGGTGAAGGCTGCAATTTCATCGCTTCAGACATCCCGGCTCTGTTGAAATACGTACGCAAGATTTATCTGATTGAAAACAACGAGACTGTTGTTCTGACAAAAGATGACATCAAAATATATGATGAAAACCAGAAGATCGTAAAGCGAGAAGTGTTCCATGTGACTTGGGACGCGGATGCGGCGGAAAAAGGCGGGTACGAGCATTTCATGATGAAAGAAATCCACGAGCAGCCGAAAGGCTTGTTCGAGACTCTCACTAGGAGACTCAACGCTGACGACACCGTGAAGCTGGACGGCATTTCCATGACAAAAGCGGACATCGAAAGTTTTACCAAGATCTACATTGTGGCTTGCGGCACTGCCTACCATGCGGGGCTAGTGGGAAAAGCGGTGATCGAAAAAATGGCGAAGATCCCAGTGGAAGTGGACATTGCTTCGGAATTCCGCTACAGGGATCCATTCGTGGATGACAAGACTTTGTTCATTGCCATCAGCCAGTCTGGCGAGACCCTGGACACTCTGGCGGCCCTCAGAGAAGCAAAGCGTAAAGGTGCGAGAATCCTTTCTGTTGTCAATGTGGTGGGCAGTTCTGTTGCCAGAGAGTCGGACGATGTGTTCTACACTTGGGCAGGACCGGAGATTGCGGTGGCTTCCACAAAAGCCTATACTACGCAGCTGATGTGCATGTACCTGATTGGCCTGTACATGGGACACACCAAAGGCGTGATTGATCAGGATTACTATGACAAGTTTATCGAAGAATTGAAGCGGATCCCTGACAAGCTGGAAGAACTGCTGAAATCAGAATCAAAGATCGAAGAGATTGCCAGAAAGTATTGCAGGCGGGAGCAGGTGTTCTTTATTGGAAGAGGCGTGGATTCAGGCGTTTCTTATGAAGGATCTTTGAAGCTGAAAGAGATTTCCTATATCAATTCTTTTGCCATTGCCGCAGGAGAATTGAAGCACGGGACCATCGCTTTGATCGAAGAAGGGACATTGGTGTTCGCCTTAGCCACACAAGACTTCCTCTTTGAAAAGATGCTGTCCAATATTCAGGAGATCAAGGCCAGAGGTGCGAATGTAGTGGGCGTGGCTAAAGAGGGCAATCAGGAGATCGAAAACCAGTCCAGCGAAGTGATTTACATCCCATCCTGCATGGATGAAGTGACACCGCTGCTGGCCGTAGTGCCGCTGCAGCTCTTCGCTTATTATGTAGCCAAATTTAGAGCCTGCAACATCGACAAACCGAAAAATCTCGCAAAATCAGTAACAGTGGAGTAAAGAAATATGAAGAATTATGAAGTAAAAGATATCAAACTGGCCCCTTCTGGCCATCAGAAAATTGAATGGGTAAAAAACAACATGCCTTTACTAAGGGGCCTGGAAGAAGAATTCCGGAAAACAAAACCTTTTGCGGGGATCAAAATCAGTCTTTCTGTACACATGGAAGCAAAGACTGCGTATCTCTGCCTGGTCCTCGCCGCGGGCGGTGCGCAGATGTCCGTCACTGGCAGCAACACCCTTTCCACCCAGGATGACGTGGCCGCGGCTTTGGCGGACGCAGGACTGAAGGTGTTCGCTGTTCATGGAGCCACGGACGAAGAATACATGCGTCATATTGAAATGTGCCTGGAACACAAACCAAATATCATCATTGATGATGGCGGCGACTTAGTCGGTCTCCTGCACAACCAGAGACCGGATCTAGCGGAAGATGTGTGGGGCGGCTGCGAAGAAACCACCACAGGAGTCATTCGCCTGCAGGCCATGGAAAAAGAGGGGATCCTGAAATTTCCAATGGTTGCGGTGAACGATGCGCAATGCAAGCATCTCTTTGATAATCGTTACGGAACAGGTCAGTCCGTATGGGACAGCATCATGCACAATACCAACCTGATCATTGCCAGCAAAACAGTGGTGGTCGTTGGCTACGGCTGGTGCAGCAGGGGCATTGCCATGCGTGCGTCTTCTTTGGGAGCGAAAGTCATTGTCACAGAGATCGATCCAGTAAAAGCCATGGAAGCTCGCATGGATGGTTTCGATGTGATGAAAATGGAGCAAGCGGCTCCTTATGGCGATATTTTCGTCACGGCCACGGGCTGCAAGCATACCATCACCGTGGATCACATGAGAAACATGAAAGACCGGGCCATTCTGGCAAACGCGGGCCATTTTAACGTGGAAATCGACATGGCTGGATTGGAAACCGCCGCAGAAGAGAAAAAAGAAACCAGGGAAAACATCATGGGCTACAAGCTGCCAGGAGGCAAGTGGATCAATGTGCTGGCAGAAGGCAAGCTGGTCAATATCGCTGCAGGGAACGGACATCCGGCGGAAATCATGGATCTGAGCTTCGCAGTTCAGAGTATGTCCGCCATGTATATCAAAGATCATTATCAGGAACTGGGCAAAAAGGTCATCGACGTTTCTGCGGAAATTGATGACAAGATCGCCAGGAGAAAGCTGGAAGCCTGGGGAATTCAAATCGATGCCTTGACACCGGATCAGCAGCAGTACTTGAACAGCTGGCAGGTGTAAACGCAGGTAAAGGACTTCTGATAAATACCGTAAAGATGAGAGGTGATAACCATGGCAAAAAGACCAAAGATCATGATCACGATGGTAGATAAAAAAGAGTCAGGCCCATGCCATTACGGACATAAAATTGGTGACAGCTTTGATTTTGACAAGGACAGAGGAAGAATGTGCCCCATGATGGCGCATACGGCTTTCCCGTATATCGACATTTTACGATATGGCGGGATCGTGCCAGGAGAAGCCAGTGAGAACGAATGCCTTTTCTGCTGTCCGGATCCAAAGGTGATCAACGTTTTTAAGATAGAACGGATACAGGAGCAGAATGCTGCCCAGAGAGGATGATAATATGCATATCGGAGTAGATATCAAAGCAAAAATCATGGAGGATGTAAAAGAAGCTATTCGAGTTTTCCAAGAAAATCCTGAAAGACCCACCAAGTTCGGGGAACCGATCATTGGTTATGTGGATGCTACGGATTCTATGTTTGACATGTACTTTTCTAGAAGGCTGAGCAATCATCCAAAGAACATATTCAGGCCGGGAAACACGGTGGTTGTTCACTTCGTGCCTTTTGCGCCAGAAATAACGGAAAGCAATCGGGGTGGGGATGCGCCTTCCGAAGCGTGGGAGACTGCGTTCAATGATTCCATGTGGCTTTCCATGCGTCTCAACGGTGTGATCCGGGAAGCTCTGGACACAGTGGGCAGACTTTCCTCTGGTACCAATACGCCTACGGATTGGGACGAGGAGCTTTGCCGAGAAGAATGGTCCCACAAGCTGGCGGCTTATGCGGCGGGCATGGGAGAATTCGGACCCGCTGGTTGCTTGAAGACGAAAAACGGCTTTGCCGGAAGGTTTGGATCCATTATCACGGATGGAAAATATGCGCAGGCCATGCCGCCTCTCAGCAATGAAGAGCTGGAAGAAGCGTTCCAGAAGATCCAGAGACAGTATTGCGAAAAGAGCGCAGCCGGCGTGGTTTGCAGTCAGGAAATGATCAATGCCTGTCCCGCAGGTGCGATCGCAAAAGATGGAATCAATCGGAAAATTTGCCAGGCTCACTGCAAAACGATTGACCCATACATCCCTTCACCGGAAGTATGTGGGAAGTGCTTTTTCTATTAAGAGGGCCGTTACTAAAAAACGATGAAGTCATAAAAAATATAAGATCAGGATATGATATGGAAGGCTGCCATAGTGATGCAGCCATAGAAAAATACTGATCAGAAGACAAGGAACTGTCGCAGTAATGCGGACAGTTCCTTTTTCGTATGCGTTCGTGTCCAATGGCGGCGTATTTTTGAAGGCAAAAGTGTCGAATCTGTTGAGCAACAGATAAAGACAGAAAATCGGCAATTTTATTGGAATTCCAAGCCAACTAAAAGGGTTCTTGTGTTTGTACAGAAATATGGAAAAAAATACTAGGAAAAAGTTGACATACGAAATAAAATATGGTACATTAAACATGTAAGATATTTCCACAAAACGTAAAGGGGTAAGTAATGATGGATTATGGAGTTTTTAAACAAGTTATTTCTGAAAGAATCAAAGACTTTCTGCCGCCTGTGTTCCATACATATGAAGTGAATATCACGATTGTGCGGAAGATCAACCAGAAGAAAGAGGCGCTGCTGTTGATGCCGCCGAAAGACGAGCGAATCACAGCCATGCCTAACATTTATTTGGATGAAATGTACGAAGCCTTTCAATCCAAACAAGACATCGAAGAAGTGCTGCGCCTGATCGCTGCGATGATCATTCATTACACAGGCAGCTTCGATGCCCAGCAGGTAAATTTGGATTTCAAGAGTAAAAAGGATTCTATTGTGATGAATTTAATCAACCGCGAACTGAACCAAGAACTGTTGCAAACAGTGCCTCACAAAGATGTGATGGACCTTTCCATTATTTATAGGATCATCATGGAGCAGGATGACAGCGGCCTAGCCACGATTTTGGTGGACAATCATATCCTGGAGGAATTAGAGATCAGCGAGAAAGAATTGGAAGAATTGGCTCATGCCAACACGGGAAGGCTATTTCCCATTGAAATTTTCAAGCTGTCTGATCTGCTGTATGTGATGACCAATGAATTGAAGGTTCATGGAGCCACGGCTATGATGTATTCACAGGCAATAGATGTTCTGGCGGAAAAGATCGGTGGTAGCTTTTTCGTGATCCCCAGTTCGATTCACGAGATCATGGCCGTGCCAGAATGGCAGATCGATGCGGAGACTTTGGCTTGTATGCTGGAAGATGGGAACAGGCTTTGCTGCTTGGAGGAAGAGGTTTTGTCCAGCGCTATCTACCATTATGATAAGGATACCAAGACGTTTACGATGGCAGCGTCCTATGAGGAGTTAGCGGCTTCTTGAGTTTGAAGTGAAAGAAGGGCTTTGAAGGCAACGCCGTTAAGGCCCTTTTCCTTACTACTACAATATAAATTGGTTAATATACTTAACAACCAGTTAGGTTGTTAGCCATCTTATTGCTTAAGCTG
>QXXF01000027.1 GCA_009911365.1 Clostridiales bacterium | reverse complement strand
TTCTTTCTGGATTCTTGCATATATAGAGCAAGGGCGTCGCTCAATCATCTAATTTGATGATTTTGCAACACCCTCTTGTTCTTTTCCATTTTCAAGTTCATCAAGTTTTCATTATTTTTCAAAAGAGCGAAAACCAGATTCATCGCTGCTATCAGCATATCGATTGGTTCGTCTCTTTGTTATGCTAAAAAGCCAGCCCCGTCTTTTGCCTTTACAAGCTCTTCAGATACTCGATCTCCTCTCTTTTCAGCTTCCGATAATGGCCTTCCTTTGTCCGCCCCAATTGTAAATTTCCAATAGCGGTCCGCTGCAGCTCCTGGACATTGTGGCCCACTGCGGCGAACATCTTTCGCACTTGCCGATTCTTGCCTTCGTGAATCTTGATCTCCACCAGAGTAGAACGCTTTGCCTCCTTGATCACTGTCACTTGTGCTGGTGAAGTCACAAAACCACCGATATCCACACCCCTGCTGAGCACTGCGATCTCTCCTCTAGTCAGTATGCCTGCCACTAGTGCCCGATATGTTTTCGTCACTTGATGCTTTGGGTGGGTCAGCCGATAAGCCAAATTGCCATCATTGGTCAGCAGCAGCAGGCCTGACGTATTGTAGTCCAGCCGCCCTACAGGAAACAACCTGGCTGTCGTATCTGTCACCAGATCTCCTGCCACTGGTCTGCCTTTGTCATCCTGCACGGAGGTAATATATCCCACAGGTTTGTTCAACAGCACATATTCCATCTTTTCCTGGTTCTCAATCACAGAGCCGTTGACTTCCACCACGTCTCCCTGCTTTACATCGTAACCAAGTTCATATGTGGTGGCACCGTTTATTCTCACATTCCCATTTTTTACTAGATCATCAGCTTTTCGCCTACTGGTCAGCCCTGAATGGGCGATATATTTATTCAGTCTCATGAATTCTCCTTTTATCCCAACTGCGCGAACAGAGACAATTGATCCGTCTCCGGCAGTCCATCCAGAACGCCGTGTTCCCGCAGCTCTTCAATTGCCGTTTTATTGATTTTCGCCCGATCCCGTATTTCATCCACAGTCTCATAAGGCCGTACCTGGTATTCATCAAACAGGGACTTGGCCGCGTTTTCCCCTACGCCAGAAACCGCTACGAATGGCAGCACGACTTTTCCATCTTTTGTCCTGAATTTTGTTCCATTCGATACACCAAGACGGGCAGGAGCGAATTCGTAGCCTCGGGCATACATCTCATAAGCCACTTCCAGAACTGTCATTTCCGCTTCTTCTTTTTTTGATGCGTTATTGCCTTTATTGTTAATGTCGTTCATCTTTTCCTGGACTGCGAGGGAGCCTCGCAGTATGGTCTTTTCATCAAAGTCAGCAGCCTTGGTCGTAAAGTACACTGCGTAAAATTCCGGAGGATAGTACACTTTGTAATAGGCGATGCGGTATGACATCATCACATAGGCCACCGCATGGGCTCTAGGAAACATGTATTTTATTTTCTTACAGGATCCGATGTACCAGTCCGGCACCTGATGTTCCCGCATGAGGTCTTCCTGATCCTGGGTCAGGCCTTTTCCCTTTCTTACTTTTTCCATGATGGTAAACGCATCTTTGTTGGGCAGGCCTTTTAGCCGCAGATAGTTCATGATGTCATCCCTAGTAGAAATCGCATCGTTCATAGTAGCCGTGCCGCTGACAATCAGCTCCTGAGCGTTATTGAGCCACACGTCCGTACCGTGAGAAAAGCCCGAGATCCGCACTAGATCCGCGAACTTGTCCGGTTTCGTGTCATCCAGCATTTTCCGGGTAAAGCTGGTACCGAATTCCGGGATTCCATAGCTGCCGTGGGTAAAGCTGTAATCTGGATCCTTGATGTCCAATCCCTCGATGCCATTGAAAATGCTGTTGACCCGCTCATCCTTCAGAGGCACCTTCAGCGGATCCACCCCTGTCATATCCTGCAACTGACGAATCATGGAAGGCACATCGTGGCCCAGAATATCCAACTTCAGTAGGTTCTGGTCAATGGAGTGGTAGTCGAAGTGCGTGGTAACAATATCGGAATTCACGTCATTAGCTGGATGTTGCACTGGACAGAATTCGTAGATCTCATGGCCCTTTGGCACAATAATAATGCCGCCGGGATGCTGTCCGGAAGTCCGCCGTACGCCTTCACAGCAGCCAGTAAGTCTATCAGCTTCAAATTTATTGATGGGAAGTTCCCGCTCTTCAAAATATTTCATCACGTATCCATAGGCGGTTTTACCCTGGATCGTGCCAATGGTTCCTGCTTTGTAAACGTTTTCCGCACCAAAGATCTCATCAACGAATTTGTGGGCCGTGCCCTGGTATTCCCCTGCGAAATTCAAGTCAATATCCGGCTCTTTGTCCGCTTCAAACCCCAGGAACGTCTCAAAGGGGATGGAAAATCCCTCCTGGCTGTATTGTGTGCCGCAGACCGGACATTTTTTCACCGGCATGTCCACGCCACAGTCATATTTTTCTTTATCCCCCCATTCCAAATGCTTGCAATTTGGACACAGGTAATGAGGTTCCAGAGGATTAACCTCTGTGATACCTGACATGGTAGCCACAAAGGAGGATCCTACCGAACCTCTGGAGCCTACCAGATATCCATCGCTCATGGATTTCTGCACCAGCATCTCTGCAGCCATGTACATGACAGAGTATCCATTGTTGATGATGGAGTTCAGTTCCTTGTCCAGCCTTGCCCGGATCTCAGGCGGCACCGGATCACCATACATGCCCACGACTCGCTCCTCGCATTTTTCCCGCAGGATCTGATCAGAGTTATCGATTGTAGGCGGGAACTTGCCTTCTGGCACTGGCATCATAGATTCGATACTGTCAGCAATGGCATTAGGCGCTTCAATGACCACCTTGCGCGCCATTTCTTCTCCTAAATAGGAAAACTCCTCCAACATCTCTTCCGTGGTCCTGAAATACAGGCCTTTGTCACCTTCCACGTCTTTAAAACCCTGACCTGCCATGAGGATCTTTCGGTAAAGGGCTTCTTCCTCATCAAAATAATGGGAATCACAGGTTGCGACCACCGGTTTGTCGTATCGCTGACCCAAAGCGATGATTTCCCGATTGATGTCCATCAGCTGTTCCTTATCCCTGATCCTGCCGTTATTGATTAGGAACTGATTATTAATCAGCGGCTGGATCTCCAGGTAATCATAAAACTCTGTCAGTGCTTTCAGTTCTTCCTGCCCTTCTCCTCGCAGAATGGCCTGATAAATTTCTCCAGCTTCGCAAGCCGAACCGATGATCAGGCCTTCTCTATGCTCTTGGATCACAGACTTTGGCATTCTCGGTCTCTTGTAAAAATACTGAAGATGGGAATAAGATACCAGCTTGTACAAATTTTTCAATCCCACCCTGTTTTTCGCCAAGATGATCACATGGTTGGTGGGTTTCTTTTTATAATCAATGCTTCCATCCGGATTGAAGCAATCCCTGTCATCCAACAAATAGCCCTCCACGCCGTAAAGGATCTTGATGTCCTTTCCTGCATGGGATGCGTCGGGGAACGCCTGGACAACCCCGTGATCCGTAATGGCGATGGCTTTATGTCCCCAGCTTTCCGCTGTTTTCACCAGATTTTTCACATCATTGAGGCCGTCCATGGCACTCATCTTCGTATGTACATGAAGCTCTACCCGCTTTTCCGGGCTGTTATCCTGACGAAATTGCTTTTCACCCTTTTCAATGCTCTTGGCCTTTACGGTCAGCACATTATCAAAGGTGTCCCATTCTGCGTCACCTTGGATCTTTACAATGTCTCCGTTGCTGAGATGGGTGTCAATGTCGATCCATTTTTGCTCAGGGGCGAAAAATTTCACACATAGAGACGTCCTCTTGTCAGTGATCAGCAAAGTAACCAGCTTGGAACCGCTCTTTATGGTTCGTTCTGTTTTTTTGAACAAAACGCCTTCTACCACAACTTGACCGCTATCCACCGTGACCTCTGTCAAAGGCATTGGCTGACCAAAAATAGCTTTTCCCATGATGCGGTTCCCGGAAACTGGCTCGTATGCGTCCTTCTTTCTGGTCCACTGCTTCTTTTCGCCCCATGGAGCACTGCCGCCCCCTCCAAAAGATGACCCGTTGGCAGAGCTTTCCCTTGGCTTGTTTTGCGCGGCCCGCATCTGACGTTTTCTCGTTTCCTCTTCATCCCGCTTTTCTTTTTCTTCAATTTCCTGATGGGCTTTTTGATAGACCTCTTCGTTGTTCTCAAAGGAAACCTGAGCTTCTATGGAAAACTCTCGCATCAGCAGCTGCTGGAATTTGGAGGCCACCTGGCGGTTCAGCAGTTCTACGGAAGTTTCCCCTAATGCGGAAATCGTCAGCTTTCCATCTTGGAACTGAAATTTTTCCGGAAAGATCGTTTTTGTAATAGGCGCATAGCTTCCATTGACAATATGGATCATGTGCTCAATGAATAAGCCGATGATTTCCTTTGGAGTCTGGATCACATTTTCATAAAGAAAATGCAATTCTACTTTTTCAATGCCTTCCACTTCACTTTGGACAACGGCCTGTATTTTTTCCACATCCGCAAAGGGCATGACAAAATTAAGGCGAAGCTGGATCTTTAGAACATTGTCATACTTGCCTAGTACTGCTCGCTCTATGGCGAAAGCGTAATCTTCCTTGGAATGGCTTCCCAGCTTTGTCCAGCTGACGCTGCTTTCGATCAAATGTTTCATCCTTTGGAAAAGCCCTCCGCCTCCCGTCTCCAGCTCTGTTCCTGGGCATCGTCCGTTTCATCCAGCACAATGCCATGAGCAACGGGTTCTTTTGTCCCTGATCTGACTGTCACAAACGTAGTATATCCCTCAGCACGGACTTCTCCAGTCTGCTCGTCCTTTAGATGCACATGCATGGTCAGGCTCGTCCGCCCCGCTTTCACGACCGTGCTTTCATAACTGATGATATCACCTGGCTCCACGGATTTCATGAAGTTGAATTTGTGGGTGTTTTTATAGAGCAGCCCATGCTTGTCCCCGTGTTCCAGGCAGGCTGCGATAAAAGAAGCTTCGATCATCCATTCGGTACCTCTTCCCGCATACAGATTTTGGTGGTGATTTAGGTCCTCCATCCTTACCATATGTATTGATTTATATCGTCTCATCCTCTTTTTACCATCCTTATGATTTCCCGGGCAATTTCATGTTCTGCCACGGTTTTGATGATCTCTCCTTTTGAGAAGATCACTCCTTTCCCATCTCCGCAGGCAACGCCTAGATCCGCGTCCTTCGCTTCCCCAGGCCCATTGACGGCGCATCCCATGACTGCGATCTTCATTTTTTTGTCTTTCTCCATGTGGAGCGCGGCAAGCTCACTTTCGATTTCCAGGGCAATGGTCTCCAGATCCACGCTGGTCCTAGCGCAGGTCGGGCAGGATACCAAATCAAAGCCGCTTTCTTGGAGTCCCAATGCAGCAAGCAGATCCTTCGCAAACATCACTTCTTCCACAGGATCAGCCGTCAAGGACACTCGCATCGTGTCACCAATGCCCTCCAAAAGCAACGCTCCAATCCCCGCAGCGGACTTGATCTTTCCCCGCAAAATCGTCCCAGCCTCTGTGACTCCAATATGCAGGGGATGATCGGTCTGGGCCGCCACCAGTTTGTAAGCGTTATGATTCATCTTCACGTTAGAAGATTTTAAAGACACTACGATGTCATGAAAGCCCATGTCTTCTAAAAGCTCCGTGTTTCGCAGCACGCTTTCCGCAAGGCCTTCCGCGGTAGGGCCTCCGTATTTCTCAAGAATGTCCTTTTCCAGTGAGCCGGAATTCACACCTACCCGGATGGGGATCCCTGCCGCCGTCGCTGCGTCCGCAACCTGACGGACCTTTTCTTTACTACCGATATTTCCTGGATTGATACGAATTTTATCTGCTCCAAAGCGGATCGCCGCCAGTGCTAGACGGTGATCGAAGTGGATGTCCGCCACCAAAGGAACACCTGCTGTTTGTTTCAATATGCGCAATGCTTCCGCACTTTCCATATCCGGCACCGCGAGACGCACGATCTGGCAGCCTGCTTCCCTTAGCCTTTTGATCTGATTTTCCGCAGCTGGGATATCTGCCGTGTCCACATTGGTCATAGATTGGATGGAAATCGGCGCTCCGCCTCCAATTTTCACACCACCGCAGTTTACTATCTTTGTCATGTATTTTCCTCCTAGAGCGTTTCTGTGACGCTCTAATTAAAAATCGGCACAATGAACCGAATAATGTCATTCCATGTGACGTAGATCATCAGAGCGAATAGCAACATGAGTCCTACTAAATGGATCTTTCCTTCCATATCGTCATTGATGGCTCTTCCTGTGAACTGGCGTATGATAATGAACAGAAGCCGCCCTCCGTCCAGCGCAGGAAGAGGCAGCATATTAACGATTGCCAGATTGAGGCTGATCAGCGCGGTCAGGTACAGAAGATACATGATACCATACTGCGCCGTGTCATTGACTGCGTAAACGATACCTACTGGACCAGTCAGTTCTTTTGTGGAAACTTCTCCAGTGAACAGCTGTTTTATAGTCCTGCCCATGAGCTTTGTCATGTTCCAAGTGTTGATAGATCCCGCTTTTATAGCAATAAATGGATTATGGGTTCGCATAGGTTCGATCCCGATGACCTGCCGTCCATCTTCTGTCTGGGACAGTTCCGACACTAGGCTCAATCGCCTCTCGTTTCGCTTGATGTTGATCCTTGTCTGTCTGCGGGCTTCGCTGATATAAGTTGTGATATCTGTCCATTCTGTTACAGGCTTGCCATCGATATCCGTAATCTCATCGCCAGAATGAAGTCCCGCCTTTGCCGCAGGGCTGCCGTCCACGACCTTATCGATGGTAGTGGTCATCGTCCCGGTGCACATGGAAATGATAACCATGATGAGTATGCATAAAAGCAAATTCATGGCTGCGCCCGCTACTACGATGATAGCTCGCTTCCATGCCGGCTTTTTATTGAACGCTCGTGCGTCTTCCGACTCCTCGTCTTCTCCTTCCATGGCGCAGAACCCGCCGATGGGAAGAATCCGTAAGGAATACAAGGTTTCTCCCTTCTGCTTTTTAAAAAACGCGGGTCCCATTCCCAAAGCAAATTCATTGACTTTGACCCCGCATGCCTTCGCTGCCATAAAATGTCCCAGCTCGTGTATGAAAATGAGCAGGCAGAACATGATGATAGCGTATATGATGGTCATTCTTTCTCTCCTTCCCTTACAGCAAGCGCACCGCATCTTCACGGGCCTGCCGGTCGATCTCTAAAATCCCCTCTAAATCTAAATTATATTTTGGTTTGTGGTTGTCTAATACTTGCTCCACCGTGTTTTGTATGTCAATGAAACGAATTTTTTCTTCTAAGAACAACTGCACCAAAATTTCATTCGCCCCATTAAGCGCCGCCGGATAGCTGCCCCCCATACGGCAGGCATCGTAAGCCAACCTTATGTTTTTGAACACCGTTAAATCCGGTCTTTCAAAAGTCAGGTTTGCTCCTTCTGTAAAAAAGTCTAAAGATTCCATCTGATTTTCCATCCGCTTTGGATAAGAAAAAGCATAACTGATGGGAACTCGCATGTCTGGCTTTCCCATCTGGCCTATGATGGAGCCATCACAAAATTCCACAGCGGAATGGAGGATGCTCTGTGGATGGATCAGGATTTGGATCTGCTCCAGCTCCACGTCAAATAGCCATTTTGCTTCAATGACTTCCAAACCTTTGTTCATCATGGTAGCTGAATCAATGGTGATCTTGCTCCCCATGTTCCATTTTGGATGGCGCAGGGCCTGCGCCAGCGTCACCTCTTCCAGTTCCTTTAGACCATACCCCCGAAACGGACCTCCTGATGCGGTCAGCAGGATTCGCCGCACGTCTTTTCCATGGTTTCCCTGAAGGCACTGGAAAATAGCACTGTGCTCACTGTCCACTGGCAATAACTTCGCCCCTGACTCTGCCGCAGTCTTCATGATTAGTTCGCCCCCTGCCACTAGCGTCTCTTTATTGGCGAACGCAATGTCATTACCTGTCGCGAGACCATAATAGGTAGGTGCGAGACCTCGTATCCCCATCAGGGAGTTGAGCACCATGTCCCAATTGCCGCTGGCCGCCCGGATCATCCCTTTGTCTCCAAAATCCACCTCAAGGTTGGGATATCGTTTTTTCAAAAGAATGGCGTCTTTTTCCCGCTCTACCACGACTAACTCCGGATCAAAGGCATCGATCTGCTCTATGAGCGAATCGATCCGTTTGCTGCAGGACAAAACCCCGACGGAAAACTTGCCTCGATTGTTTTCTATGATATCCAGGGCTTGGGTCCCGATGGAACCTGTGCTGCCCAATATCGCGATTTTTTTCATCTCAGACCAACTCCAATACTAGGATGATGTAGTAATAAACCATGGGTGCCGTGAACAGCACACTGTCGAATCGGTCCAGGATGCCGCCATGACCTGGGATCAAATTCCCGTAATCCTTGATCCCCATCTTCCTCTTGAAAATAGAAGCCGTCAAGTCGCCAAACTGGGAAACGATGCCTCCCAGCAATCCGATAATCAAGCAGTGGACCAGAAGCCTGGGGATGATAAACCAGCTGAACAGGCCGCAGAGAATCATGCTACCCAGGATTCCTCCAATGGAACCTTCTATGGTTTTTTTCGGGCTGATTTTTGGGCACAATTTGTGTTTTCCCAGGAAAACGCCTGCAAAATAAGCCATGATATCCGTGCCAAAGGCAGTAAGCACGATGAGCCACACGAGAATGGAATATTCACCTGTCTGATCTACCAAAAGCACATGATAGGAAAAAAACACCACATAGAAAATTCCTGTCAGCGTAGCCAGCCCATCCTCTAACTTTCGCTCTTCGATCTTGAATAAATACAAGAGACTGATGAGCACGCAACCAAAAAACCATACCATGTACCAGTGATAATCCTCTGTAAACATATTGATGGCATAAAGGCCAAGTATCGCCGCATAGGCCGCAGTATAGCACGGCTTGATGCCCATGGCTTCAAAGCCGTGGTAAAACTCCCTGACCGCCATGACCCCGATGATAAAACAAGCGGCCATGAGCACGTAATTCCCAAAATATAAAACCGCCAGTAGGGGCACCATGATCAGCCCTGACAAAATCCTTGTTTTCATCCTTACCTCCCGCCAAACCGCCGCTGCCTGCTTTGATACTGGCAAATGGCTTTTTCATATTCTTCTGGAGTGAAATCTGGCCACAGCACATCTGTGAACACCAGCTCGCTGTAAGCGGACTGCCATAACAGGAAATTAGATAGCCGGATCTCCCCGCTGGTACGGATCACCAACTCTGGATCCGGTGAGTTAGCCTGCTGATTCCCAGTAAACAGGTACGCTCCAATTAGCTCCTCCGTGATCTCTTCTGGTCTACGTTTTCCCTGTGCGATTTCTTCACCAATGGTGCGCATGGCTCTCCTGATCTCATCTCTGCCGCCATAGTTCAGAGCGATATTGAACTGAAGCCCTGTATTGTCCTTGGTCTGTTCCAATGTTTTCTCCAGGCTCTTTTTCGCATCCCCCGGTATGCTGGAATAGTCCCCCAATACCTTGACCTTCACGTTATTGTCGATCAATTCCTGCAGTTCACTATTCACATAAGTCACCAGCAGTTTGAAGATCCCTGTCACTTCTGCGATAGAGCGCTTCCAGTTTTCTGTGGAGAAAGCATATACGGTCAAGTACTGAATTCCCAGTTTGTCTGAATGATCCACGATTTTTTTCATGGTTTTCATCCCTGCGTTGTGGCCTGCTACCCTAGGCAGGTTCCGCTTTTTGGCCCATCTTCCGTTACCATCCATAATAATGGCCACATGAACAGGCATACGGTCTTTATCTAGCATAATCGTCCCCTATGAAACAGATGTGGCCAAAGGGAGCCACATCTGTAATCTTTTATTGTTATTCTATCCTTCCAAAGCAGTCGGCATTTATACTTCCATGATTTCTTTTTCTTTATTTGCCACCAGTTCGTCTACGCCCTTGATCGCTTTGTCTATGATTTTCTGCACATTGTCCATCTCTTCCTTCAGGTCGTCTTCTGTCAGATCACCATTTTTCTGCGCCTTTTTCAGATCATCGTTGGCATCTCTTCTCAGGTTCCGAATCGCGACTTTTGTCTCTTCACCGATTTTTTTGACGGTCTTGGTCAGCTCTTTTCTTCGTTCCTCTGTCACCTGAGGAATCGTGAGACGGACTACTTTCCCATCATTAGCCGGGTTGATCCCAATATCCGCCATATTGATGCCCTTTTCGATTTCTGGGATGGCCTTCGGGTCAAACGGCGAAATCAAAAGCGTCCTTGGCTCTGGCACTGAAATATTCGCCAGACTTTTCAGCGGTGTCGGTGTGCCGTAGTACTCTACCATGACACGGTCAACCAGTGCTGCGTTGGCTTTTCCAGCTCTTACAGTAGCCAATTCTTCCTTTAAAAGGGAAAGGCTTTTTTCAATCTTTGTTTCCAGAACTTCCGGTCCCTTGTTACTCATTTTCGTTCCTCCTGTTTTCTACTTGTGTGTTTGCTATTTAATGATTGTTCCTATTTTCTCGCCGCATATGGCCCGCATCACATTGCCTTCCGCCGCGATTCCAAATACATGAATATTGATGTGATTGTCTCTGCACAAAGACGCTGCCGTAGAATCCATGACTCCCAGTTCTTTTTCTAAGACTTCCTGATGTGTCAGCTCATCGTACTTGACCGCATTCGGGTCTTTTTCCGGATCTGCGGAATATACCGCATCCACTTTCTTTGCCAGCAGAATGATTTCCGCACCGATCTCCGCCGCCCGCAGTGCCGCTGTGGTATCTGTTGAAAAGAACGGATTTCCTGTCCCTGCTCCAAAGATAACCACGTTTCCATGTTCCAGATGACTAATGGCTTTACGCCTTACATAAGGTTCCGCCACTTCTCTCATTTCAATAGCAGTCTGGACCCTAGTAGCAAGTCCTACCGCCTCGCAGGCTTCCTGAAGTGCCAAAGCATTCATTACCGTTGCCAGCATCCCAATATAGTCGGCAGTGGCCCTATCCATGCTCTCGCTACTCCTACCTCTCCAAAAATTGCCGCCGCCTACCACGACTGCCACCTGTACGCCCATGTCACGCACTTCTTTGATTTGAAAGGCCACCTTCTTCAGCATTTCATCGTTCAGTCCGAACTTGCCTTCTCCTGCCAGAGCCTCACCACTGACTTTCAAAAGGACTCTTTTATATTTCGCTCCCATAATGCGTCTCCTTGTCTTCCATTCATTGCGTATACCATGGTTCACCCCTGAAACACGGTCCTAACCGTGATTCAATGGCTGTATCCTCATGGCAACGCTGTTCCAATCAGTGCATCCATTATACCACAGCTACTGACCATGAAGCAACCATCTGCTTTAGGCGTTGATTTCCAAAAGCTTTTGCTTCAAATCGTTTTCCATTTTCAGCAATACGCCTTCAGCGGCTTCTCGTTTTTGTCTGCCCTCTTCCTGAATCTGCATCACTTCATCGATAGTGGAAAGCAACAGCTCGTTCGTATGCTCCAAAGTCTCCACGTCAACGATGCCCCGTTCCATCTCCCTTGCCGTAGTCACAGTGGCTGTTTTCAAGGTCTCCGCATTTTTCCGCAGCAGTTCGTTTGTCATATCTGTCACCGCTCTTTGGGCTTGGGCCGCTTTGTTAGAGTGTTCCACGCCCAAAGCGATAACCATCTGATTTTTCCACAGCGGCACGGTATTGACTAGCATGGACTGGATCTTTTCTGACATCAAAACATCGTTATTTTGAATCAGCCTGATCTGCGGTGCAGTCTGCATAGCGATGGTCCTCGTCAGCTCTAGGTCATAAATTTTCTTTTCAAACCTGGCGATCAGGGAAGCGTAGTCATTGGCCTTATTGAGATCTTCACTTAGTTTGGTGGCCTTTGCTCTGGACATCATTGCTGGCAGCTCAGCGTCTTTAGCGTATTCCAGCTTTCTCTTTCCCGCTATGATGTACATGGTCAGCTGTTTAAAATAGTCTTCATTGATTTCATACATTTTGTCCAGCATGGCTGCGTCCTTCATCAGCTGAATCTGATGACCTTCTAAGGTCTTGCAGATGTTTTCAATGTTCGTTTCAGCCTTTTCATAGCGGATCTTCATAGCAGACAGCTTGTTCATGTTCTTTTTAAAGAACCCACGAATCCCTTTTTTCTCTTCTTCCGCATCGAAATTTTTCAACTCACCGATGACTCTGGCAAGCGTTTCACCCACTTCACCGAAGTCCTTTGTTTTTACATTTTCTAGGGCTTGCTCGGAAAAATCCGCAATCTGTTTTTGCGTGCCAGAAGCATATTGAAGCACAGTTTGGCTGTCATAGAGATCAATCTTCTTTGAAAACTCCTCTACTTGCTGCCGCTCTGTTTCGCTCAAGGGATAGGTCGCGTATTCTTCCTCTGCTGTCAAACTCCTGGTCTGGACTGTGGTTTGCTCTTTTACTTCTTGTGCTTGTGGCTGTGGCGCTTGTCCAAAATTAAAATCCGTGTTAAAATCGCTCATCCTTTACCTCCATCCATCAAATCATCTTCTGTGAGTCCTTCCTGCGCAAACAAGGTCTTTAGCACAGCGATATCGCTGGACACATCCATGGCAACGTCCATATACATGCTGTCGTACATTTTTTCATATGCTTCATTGATGGTATCCAATGTCTGGGCGATCTCTTGTTTTGCCTTTGTCATATTCTCGCCCTGCACGCTCTGCTCATCCAACTGCCGATAAGCGGTCACCAGCTTTTCTGTAGTTGGCATATAGTAACTCATGAAACGGCGAAGCTGATCGACCTGCTCTGGTCTTTGCTTTACATATTCAAAGATCTTCCTTACGATCCGCTCCATCCGATAAAGCTTCTCTGAAATTTCCTGATTATAGATCGCATCATTGGCTTCCCTGATGGTTTTGATATAGGATTCGCCCTCCTGGATCACCTGATCCATAGGATCCTCCGCCTTTTGGGAAGCATCAGGCCGCACCTGGCTTCGCGCCGCTTTTCCGGCAGCCACCGCACTGTCTCTTGCCTGAAGGTATTGCTTGTACATTTCGTCTGTTTGAATAAAGCATGTGCGGTGATCATCAATATGGCCCTCCGGGAAAAAGCCTTTCTCAATCATTTTTTGTAAATCCTTGACCACGAATCTAGAACTTTTTCCCACTCTTCCAGCCAGTTCCCCAATCGCGCAGAATGATTTTCCTTCCAGCACCGCATGATACTTCCGAAAGCGATTGACTAATCCACAGCGTTTCGTTCCCACTACCGCCAAGATCAGGCCCGCAATAAAGGGGATCGCCATTCCCCCGGCTCCGGCTCCCAAAACAGTGGCCGGCACAGTGCCTACGGAAGTCATGGTCGCACCCAGAATCCCCATGGAAAGAGCTACGGCGCCGAAGGTTCCTGCCAAAATATATCCGATGATCATCATAGCGATCCCCGCGGCTTTCCCTGGTCCTTTCCGCTCCATATTCATAGATGACATGGGTGACGCAGTAGCTTCGCTCCCTGCCCCTTTGTACAATTTAAAATTCAATGGATCTGTTTTCGTCTGTTCTTCATTGCCATGATACAACTTCCCATTGATCCCGTTGTTTCCATAAACAGAATCCGGGCCACCGGAAAACGCCTGATCGACTTCTCTGCGGATATCTCGGCTCAACTGATCGAAGTTCATATGGTAAATCGCATCGTTGACTCGTCTTCCTATGTTGCTTCCTAAATCTGTAAATCCTCTTAAGTCCATATACCCTCACATCCTTGATTTTATCCTTATGTTAGAGTATACGACAAAATCAGCTGTCCCGCAAGACTCGGTTGTATTTTTCAGGCTTTCACAGTACTGAAAATTTCTGAAAGTCCTCAGCTAGCAGCTTTTGTCCTAAAACAGGGAGACGCACGTCCACTCCATGCGCCTTCCCTGTTTTACCAGCCTGCTCAGCAAACCATTGCGGCATCAGCCTTGTTTTCTGCGCCATCTGCCTATTAAAGCTATAGGATCGTGCCTGTGAAAAGCACCATCTGCAGCAAACATATGGCATAACACAAAATAGCTAAGCTGAGCGAAAATCGTTTCTTTTCCTTTTTATAGTCCTCTGTGGCGCTGATGGCGAACAGCAGCATGAGAATGGAAAAGCATATGTATTGAATCGCTTCCTTCTTTGTGAAAAAAAGCACCGCTATACTGACTGCCGCTGCTACAAACAACAGCTTTTTTAAAAGGCGAAAGGTATTCATATTCCTATCCTCCTGACTAGAAATCGCATTTTTTAATGATTTGATCAACCCCCGACACCACACTAGCGAATCCCAATAGTGATGAGCCGAATTGACTGGCAATGTTCTTGCGTTTCAAGTATTTACGCCAATTCCTGCTGCCTTCTTTTTTTGCCTGCTTTTTCGCGGCCTTGATCGCAGCCATATATTTTTTTGCTGACTTTTTCACTCCGCCTATGGCTTTGATGTATTTCTTGACTTTTGCCAACTTGGCTACGCTAAAGATCGTGCTGCCTACTGCCCAGGATATAGCTCCTGCGCATTTGGTCACCTGCCAAGCAGTTGGGTCCGCCACTACAGGAAACGCCGTATTTTCATCAAAGTTCGTCACTTGGGTCAAGGTGTTTTCCGATACTTCATAATGCGTTTCCACATCATCTCCATTAGCGTCCTTTGCCCATGCCGGATCGATCACGTATTGGATCTCTCCATTGTTATTGACCACATAGACCTCGCCAGTATCATACTCTTCTCCTAAATAGTCAGCGGCCGTCATCAGTTTCTGCCCCTCTTCCAAGTCGAACTGGAAATCATATTCTTTAGCTGCGTCCGCATCTGCGATACAGATGGTGGTCCTAACGCTCTCGAAGTTCATACCCGCGACTGTTTCTTGAAGCGGCTGCACGCCGATGGCCGCACTGGCATCCTTGTTTTCATACACAACGGTCCCTTCATCCGTAAGGGTTCCCTCTGCATCTTCAGCCTCCTGAGGAAGAAACATTTCCAAGGCCGCGCCTTCCCCATCATCTACCACAATAGCGTCTTCTCCATCTTTTGGAATGGCGATCTCTGCGTCAAATCCATCTGCGACCGCAGCGTTTTCCTCTGTAGAATAAACGTCTGTGTTGATGCTACCTGTCCCTGTGATGTCCTCAATGGTTTCCGCCAACTCCTCTTCCTGCTCGCGTTCAAGGCTTGTCCCCGCAAAGGCAAACGTTTCTGATGCTGCCGCGAAGCTGATCATCATTGATACCACAATGGCGGTAAATCTAAGTTCTCTTTTTCTTGTCATCTCATTAATCTCCTTTTTTCATTTCTTTTGAAAAATCATCAATGTCTTGATCCCTTTGTCCGTTATAGTGGGCCTCGATCTTCCCCTGCTCCACTCGCAGGACCATAGGGATCTCGTCAATCCCTAAGCTTTCCACGTACTTTCTCATTTTGCGTTTCTCGCTGGCTTTCGCTTCCGTATTGTAATAGTAAATCCTTTGGCCTCTGGCAGAAACGATTTTTTCCAATACTGGGTAAAACACTTCGCAGTCTGGGCAGGTGGGTCTGCCCACGTATAGGAAAAAGTCGGATTTTTCAGCAAACATCTGATCCAGCTGCTGCCTGGAAACCTCCTTGATCCAGCTGCCCCCTCTTGATAAATCCTGCCGCATGTTATACCAGGATAAACCGCAGATTCCCAAAATGATCACGACCGCAGTTAATATGTATTTGCGATAGCGCCTCATACACACCTCCTTCCCTGTTTATTTTCCCTTTTTTAGTATTGCAGCTGCTGTAGTTGTAATGTTAGCACTTTTTAGTATTATTGTCAATATTTTCTTTGTAATTTTTTTGAAAATACCGTGATGGCATTTTAGGAATAGATTAAATGATTGGGAGTTCTCTACTGTATCATTGAGAGGGCAAAAATAGAAAAAATACAAGCGGCAATCTGCATACTGCAAAAGGCAATAACATTAACAACATATTTTGTAATTGACGTTGCTGGAAAAATAAAAATCATACCCGCTGGTATCAAAAACGCCCCAAACATCACAACTACGATTGATAGTTTTCGGAGTTTCATTTTCTCTGTCAATAGCCCTGCTGTGATGCTGCCGATAAATTGCAATCAATCCCAATGCACTTTCTGCAAATCCGTAATATTCAGCATTCAGCTTTAATATGTTCCGCACAATTTTTCAGAAACCCGAGGGATAGGTTCTTTACGAAAATGCTTGTAATAAGTGCTTCGGTTGATGTTCAAAACACGGCAGAACGCACGGACGTCATGTTGGACACGAAGCTTATAGACAGCGTCTAATCGTTGTTTGAGTGTGGCGTGAATATGGCAATCGCTTTTTTTAATATGAGTTTTTCCTCCTCTAATTGTGCATTGCGTTTTTGGAGTTCTTTGACCTGTTTTGCAGTGAGGACATCGCCATCATCCATTTCTATATGTTCATCATTGTCCAAACTCATATTTCCACCAATATCTTAAAAATCTCTTTTTTATCCCATCATTTATATGAATATACTTTTAAGTTCAATTCTCACCTCTTTTCTTCACTGTGCTGTGAATATTTTTAATGTTTTCCAAATATTCTTCTTCAACTGGCGACAAATTCTGTACCTGATATTTGTGATATTCTTGTGTTGCTTTTTCAATTGCCTGTGCATGACTAATTGTTTCGGCTCCTTGCAACACTTTTTCACCTCTTGTTTTTAAAACATTCTCAAGGTGCTCCACATAATCTGGTTCGGTAGCGCACCGACGGAAATTTGTAGCAATTTTAGATTTTACTCTATATCCCAGAGAAATAATCATATCAAGATTATAATAGGGCATTTCTCTATATTTCATTACCTTGGAAAAGTAATCCGTTTCCCCATTAAGATGTGGGTTCTCATATATAGATAGCTCATCTTTGAGCAAAGATGATTTCGATTCAATAAGCATTTGTAACAAGCCAATAAAGCCCATTTCCAACTATCATCGCAACAAGAAACAGACTAACCGACAAATACAATTTATGCCTTTGAGTTTTAATGAAAGGTTTTGAATAGAATAGCTGTTTTCTCAAGGGATGTTCTCGCAATTCTTTGTAATTACATGAATAGTATTCGATAAGATGAGTAATATTTTCTGGGGTCAGAATTGTGTTTTCTTTTCTACAATATAAATTTTCTGGAGCAGATAATGGATCCGGGTGTTGACTACAAAGCCAAAACATCATTAGAAGTATAGTGACATAATCATCTGCTGAATAGCCGAAAACTTCCTTTACGACTGCATTAGTGTCTATTTCACCCCTATGTTCAAAATTTTTTGCTGCTAAAAGCATATAATAATCTCTGTTAAATTTTTCAAATATCCACCATAAATTTTGATATTTAAATTGCTCTGCGGTCATCCCTAAAACAACACGAAAAACTTTATCGCTATCGGCGTTTTTTATACTTTCCGCTGACGAATGTTCATTGTCATATTTACGGTATAAATCAACAAGTTGTTCTATAGATGCAACTTTATCAGCCTGTCGATAATCGTTACTCTCTTTTACCAAGAGAAATGCAATGCTAGGAATGTCCTGCGCTGATAACCGTACTGTTAATTTTTGGCATTTTCTATAACGGATAATAGGCTGTTATCTGCATCGAGTTTTTTCAGATAACGCCAACGCTCCTTGTCACGATAAAACTCAATATAATGTGCCTGTTCCGTTTCAATCAGACAGCCCTGCACGGGAATAAAGAGCTTGTCCGCATAAGCCCTGTCCGTTTCTCTGCGGTCGCAAAATTCTTTATAGAATAACTCTGTGTAGCTGCCACTGGCAGCTTGCCTTGCATACTTTGGCATAAAAATCCCTCCAAACTTCAAAAAGCGAAGTCTGAGAGATTTCAAAGCATGGCAAATCAGCTCACCGAAACATCGTTTTTTTATTCGGTGGGCTTGTCCTACCTGTGGTTATATAAAACAAAGCCGATAAACTGTGATTTCACATCTCACAAGTTCATCGGCTCTGCATCTAAAGTGTCTGGCTCTTTGATGACTATTACTTGTAGATTTGTTACTTCTATCAATGTTTCCTGCTTACATTTTGGACAGTACAATGGAAAATTCTTGAGTTCTGTGTCCTCCCGTATTTTTAATCTTGTTTTATTTCCGCAGGCAGGGCATAACAGCCATTCTGCGTTACCTGCTACTCCCATTTAAAAAAGCGAAAGGACACTCCGATACAAATGGCGGCAAGTACCACCATAACAATAATTGGAACAAAGACGTTTTCTATCGGAAGTCCTAATGAAGCAGCTTTCAATAGTTTTATTCCCTGTGTCAATGGCAGAATATCCACCACCTTTTGCAAGGCACTTGGCATTACCTCATACGGCAGCGTTGCTCCAGAAAAAATAAGCATCGGGAAGCAAAGCAGGCTTGCTATCACGCTCGCCGTCTGGGAGTTCGGGGAAATCCCGCCTACCACCATGCCGATACTGAATATCGACAGCATAACTAATAGATAGCCACCGAGAAAAGCAATCCTAGAGCCGCCCATATGAAATCCAAAAAAGAGTGCTGAAACGATATAAAGCAGTATAAGTGATGCCACGGAATAAATTGTGTAAATCACAACCTGCACCGCTAAAATCATCGCAGGGCTGACAGGGGTAACCTTAAAACGCTTCAATATCTTTCTGTTTCGGTAATCAGATACTACAAGAGGCAGTCCCATAACGCCGCCTGCACAAACCGCAATCGTTGTCAAAGCACCAAAGGACTGTTCCAGAAACGTGTACGCCGCACCTGGGGAAGCAGGCTTATTACCATAAATAACGCCTAGTATAATCAAAACTACAAGGGGAATGCAGATTGCAAAGATTACCATGTTCATATCACGCAGGGAAAGTTTCATCTCATTTTTCAGCATTGTTTTAAATGTTTTCATTATTGCTTGCCTCCTCATCAGAATACCACAAATACGCATCTTCAAATTTGTCATACGAACTTCCTGCAATGGCTTCTTCTACCGTTCCATAAAAAACAGCTTTTCCTTTTTTAAGTATGCAGACCCAGTCGCACAACGCTTCTACCTCGTCCATAAAATGTGAAGTCAGAAAAATTGTTAATCCTTTTTCTTTGAGGTCAGATAAGATTTTCCATACCTCCCGTCTGGCTTTTGCATCAAGCCCTGTCGTCAGCTCATCCAGAAAAACAACTTTAGGCTGTGGTATCAGAGCTAAAACAATAAACAGCTTTTGCCGCTGTCCTCCAGAAAGCTCCTTGACCATGCTTTTTGCTTTATCGAAAATACCAAATTGTTTCAGAAGCTCCCCATAGTCTGCGGCATTCCGATAGAGTGACTGCGTTACCTCGCATAGTTCAGCAACCGTCACTTTGTCTTGGTAATTCGCTTCTTGTAATTGCACGCCGACATTTTCAAAAAGCTGTTTCCTTTGCAGGAGCGGGTTCATCCCTAAAATAGAAACCGTGCCTGCATCGAATTTCCTTGTGCCTAACATACATTCAATCGTAGTGCTTTTTCCTGCACCGTTCGCTCCAAGCAGCCCGAAAACCGTCCCCTGCGTGACTGACAAATCCAGCCCCTGCACGGCAGTCAGTCCGCCATATGATTTTGAGAGCTGCTTTACACTGATGATTTCATTCATCTGTCTTATCCTCCTTTTGCTGTTGCGGCTCTTATCTTAACAGCGAAAAAAAGGTTGGTGTTAAAATGTAGGGTTAAGAAAATTCCTTTTTCATATCGGTAAGAATCTCTATCATCTTTTCTGCATTTTTTTCGGCTGCCTTCAATGATACAATCAGCCTGTCGCAAACGGAAATAATATCGGTGTCCTTTTTCGGCGTGTTCAGCGCCTGTTCAATATTTGCCTGCGGATTATGCTCAAGGGCATTCAGCATCCGCAGGATTGCTTCTAATGAGTAATTGGCACAACGGAGTGACCGTATTATCTTTAGCCGCTCAATATCCTCGCCTGTATAGATGCGGTATCCGTTCTGTTTCCGTTTTACCCGAAGCAAACCGTTCAATTCCCAATTTCTAAGTGTATCCATAGAAATATCCAGATACTCTGAGACTTCCTTTCGTTTTAAACAAAGGGATTGTTCCGCCGACTTGCCAGATAAAATCTGCTTTGCAATCTGAATCGCTTCCTCGGCGTTGGTTTGCTCTTTCTGTATTTGGGTTCGGTATTCCTCCGCAAAACAAAGAGCCTTATCAAAATCGCCCTTTGCAGAAATCTTGACAGTTTCTACAATCTTTTTCCTTAATCCGTTCTGAATCACCTCAATTTGAAAAGCAATGCGGGCAAGCCGCAGTTGTTCAATATGGAAATCCGTAAACACTCGGTAGCCGTTCGGCTTCCGTTTTGCTTCTGGTATCAGTCCCCATTCCTCATACATCCGTACTGTATTTGGATGTATGCCGAAGATTTTTGCCACTTCCGAAGTCTTATATGTATTCACTAAAATCCACCTCCCATATGCCAATCTTACCATACTGTAAAAGTATGGTGTTATAATGGAAGGTTTATTCTATCAGAAATTCTCTGTATCCACAAATATGCAAAAACCGACAAATTATTATTTCTCAGAAGTTCATCGGCTCTGCGTCTTATGCGTCTGGCTCTGTGATAACTGTTATTTGCAAGTTCCTTGTTTCAATCAAGGTTTGCCGCTTACACTTCGGGCAGTAGAGGGGATAGTTTTTTAATACGATATCCTCTCTAATCCTGTCACGAGTTTTGTTTTTACAAATGGGGCAACGTACCCATTCTACTTTCTTTTTATTTGCATACATAATCAGACTATTTTTCTCGCCTACCTTTTTTATTACTCACCTTATATCCAGCATAACTTAATCCAAAAGCAACAAGAAAAGTAATGACATTACCTATCAACTTTGTAACAAGGTCGGATTTTTGGATGCCTACATATATTTCTGTACTTGCTACTTCGTTGTTATTCTCATTTTCCTTTTTGTTCTCTGAATCTTCACCACCGATGGTTTTGTCACCACCATGTATTTCCTCATCCTCCGAAATAAGTCCTTGCTCAAGCATATACTCATACGCTTTTTTATCTAATTCGTCATATAGTTCATCCATCAGTTCGTCATTCGGAGTATTCTGGGAATTATTCTGTAATTCAATTTCTCCATTACTGTCCAAATCATTTCCTGCCATAAGTACAATAAGCTGACTTGTTCCCCATGATATAAGAGTAAGAATAAGTGCGATGCAGATGCCATATTTCCAATTCCATTTTATCCGATACCCTATGATAAAAGAAACAGCAGCAATACATATGATTGGAACAACAAGCACCAATGCCGTAAATAACTGCAAATTTCCTAAGCAACACGTAACAGCAACATAGTTAATTAACAAAAGAATACATGCCGTAGCAAAAACTGATACTGTCACAAATACCAAATTGTTTATTTTTTTCATCTCAAATCCATCCTTTCAAATTTTCTTGCGGTTATTTCAACGAAAACTACCGTAACAGCCAAATATAACAAGCTTAAAAGCCCTGCCATAGTTGGAGTAATCATTCCATAATCAAGCAGACTGCCAACATATGTAGGAACAAGATACTGAACAATTGGAAAAAACTGCATGATAAGAAGCAGCGTTATCGTCCCAATTGCAAGCATAAAACAAATCCCTGTCTTAAACCGCAACGAAAACAGAAAAACTATTCCTGCCGTAACCAAAGCATCTATCAGCACAAAAACATCGCTAACAATAAATTTAGTAATGCCATAAGCCCTTACTGCTTCAGAAATAAATTCTCCCGTACTATAATCTGTACGAATAACAAATCCATAATAAAAAAGCAATATAGCAAAGATAGCTAATAATCATGAACAACGCTCATACGCATATTTTGGCATATACAAGTTTTTTCCTTGAACATTGTTTCAAAATTGCCATTTTCACCTGCCCTCTGTCAATTTCCGCTGAAAAAGTATTAACAACAACAAGAGAGAATAGCACTTGGAACAATCCAGTCATACCTAACAGATTCCATTGCCCAAAGGCAAAATCTATTGCTCCTGATGGTGTCATCTGTAAAAGCGGTAGAGAAGCCCTTGAAATGTTCCATCTCAGGGGCCCCAGCTTTTTTTAGTGGTTTACCCTGCGGACAATTTACGCTTTTTGCAACCGTGTAGCTCCATTTGAGGGGGAGCAGGTTCAAATACACATCAATATGGTCTTTATCATTCACAACCATTTTACCTAAAATTTCTTTGTAAAAATCATCTTCATATTCCACGCCGTTTATAATCTCATTCATGGCTTCTGTAATTTCAGCAACAAGCTCTTGCTGTTTTTCAATTATCTCCCTTTGTTTGTCTATGCTATCTATCACGGATTGCAGTTCAGCAATCTCATTCTCACACTTTGCTCTTGCTGCTGAAAATTCATCTCTGGTAATATCGCCAGATGTATAAAGGTCAATGAGGTTTGTGCGTTTTTGTTCTATGGCTTTTATCTGTGATTTTAGTTTCTCAACTGTCTGTACCTGTGGTATCATTGCGATAATAGACTTAATGATAGCAAGCAGATTATTAGTGATTTTCTCCTTATTATACTTTAAGCTGCTCGTGACAAGGTACATGATGTGGGTTGCATCTTCGTTGCGTATGCTAAGTCCACTGCATCCAACTTGATTCCCTGCTTTGTCCACATGAGGGCTTCCATGTCTTGCAGCTTCAAGACACCGCCACGCCTTATAGCGGCTTCCATTTTTTCGGGTTTTATATCTCGCCACATAACTTGAACCACAGCATCCGCATTTGATTTTCCCAGAAAATGGATAACGGTTGCTGTGTTTCGGTTTGCCCTCCTGTGAAAGCGATTTTTCATCCAAAATGCGGTTTGCCTTATCGAAAAGCTCATGAGAAATAACCGGCTCATGATGGTCTTTGATAATCACAAATTCCTCTTGCCCGAGGTTTACCTTCTTTTCATGGGATAAAAAGTCTGGCGTATAGGTTTTCTTCTGCACCAAATCACCGCAGTATTTTTCATTGCGGATAACACGGAGAATGACTGTGTTCTGCCATTCTTTTACACGCATGGGCTTAATGCCCTCCTCCCGAAGCTCACGGGCAATCACATGAGTTCCTTTTCCCTCATTTACAAACTTATGGAAGATAAGACGGACAACTTTCGCCTCATCCTCATTAATATACATTTTGCCGTCTTTCACATCGTAGCCAAGCATACTCCGCCCAAACACAACTCCCTGCTCCATCTGGCGTTTCTGCCCCCATTTCACACGCTCGGAAGTCTTACGGCTTTCCTCCTGTGCAATCGAGGACATAATGGCAAGGCGAAGCTCTGCATTGCCGTCTAAAGTGTTGATGTTATCATTCATAAAGATAACACCCACGCCGTGCTTTTTGAGGTCACGGGTATAGAATATACTATCAAGGGTATTTCTCGCAAAACGGGAGATTTCTTTTGTTACAATCAAATCAAAATCACCGTTCTTTGCACACGCAATCATGCGGTTAAATTCTTTCCGTTTTTTCGTATTCGTACCAGAGACGCCTTCATCTGCGAACACTTCGTAAAGCTCCCAATCGGGATTACGCTCTATATACTGTCTGAAATAACGCTGCTGGCTTTCAAATGAATTTGCCTGGTCTTCATTGTCCGTAGATACACGGCAGTATGCGGCAACTTTTCTCTTTGTGTGCTGTATCTTCCTTTCTTGATTTAGTGTTTCGTATTTATTTATTGACATAAGAATATCTCCTTTTCCGACAATCCCTTGCCGTATTTTCAGCATAGTTAATTGAAAATGGTATGTCGAATGTGCAAATTTGTAATTCTCACACTTGACTATGTAAAAACGTCAAGCGGTTATGCCTGACGTTGCTTTTTTCTAATTTAGACGATATTGTTTTTCAAGCTCAAGCAAACAGCATTCCCGCTGTGATGCGGTCAACAGATTCTGTTTTTCTAATGATAAAAGGATTGATCTTTGAAAATTCATAAGAAATGCTGCATGTTCCTGCTCATTCAATTCTGGAACAGGCTCGCCAACATATCTAAATTCTCTATGGGCATTGCGAATATCCGTTTAAACCAATACTAATTGCCAACGCTTTGTCCATTGCAGGAAGAAAACGCTTGTCAAGAGTTCCCATATACTCCCGCAAACGTCGCTTATCAATCGTCCGTATCTGTTCAAGCAGGATGATAGAGTCCCTGTCAAGCCCCTCAACATCCTTTACTTCGGTATGTGTCGGTAATTTTGCCTTAATGCCCCTCGGCTATCGTCAAAGTGTACGGATTATACTTGTCCTTTTTTCGGTTTGGATGCTTTTCAAGCATTGTAATTTCCTCCAATCAATCTGAATTTTTTTGAAAATCCAGATTGACGGGCGGAGAACGGCATCCCACGTTAAAAACAGTCCTGCGACATGTTCTAACAAAAAACGACAAAAGAAAAACCGCAAAGGCTGTCACGCCCTCACGGTTTATAGATATAATTATTCTTATATATAGAGATTCAACTTCTACTTCTTGGGTAGAAAGCCCCCTTGCATTGACAAGGATTTTTTTAACAGGCTGTCCACCCATCTCCGATATGATATATGTAAACGAAAATTGCTATTTGCAGGCAATAAAAATCCCTCCAAACTAAAGCAGGTTTGGAAGGACTTTTATTTTTGGCATGGCAAAGCAGCCCACCAAACACTGTTTTTTTTATTTGGTGGGCTTCCCCTTACCTCTGGCACTATTTACAAAAAGTGCTTTTGACCTATATTTTCTTCTCTATATTTATCACTTTCTGCGTCCACTCACGGTAAAACGCTTCTTCATGTGACACCAATAGCACTGTCCCCTCAAATTCTTCCAGTGCGGTTTTCAACGATTCTTTCGCAAGCGCATCAAGGTGGTTTGTCGGCTCGTCCATGATAAGGAAATTGCACGGCTTCATCATAAGCAGGCACATTTTAACCTTTGCCTGTTCCCCTCCGCTCAAAGTACCGATTTCCTGCATGGCGTGTTTGCTTGAGATGCCGCAGCCTGCAAGACGCTTTCTCACGTCTTTTATCGTAAGCGACGGGTAAGCATCGGAAACAATCTGAATGGGCTTTTTTTCTATATCCGCCCATGCCAACTCCTGCTCAAAATACCCAATCTTTACCTGCTCCGAAAAACGGAAACTCCCGCTTAATGAGGGTATTTGGCTGATAAGCGTTTTTAGCAGGGTGGATTTGCCGATGCCGTTAAATCCCGTCATAACAATTTTTTCTCCCCCTTTTATGGAAAAGCTGATGTCTGACAAAACAGGATAGTGGTAGCCAACATCCAGATGTTTTACTTTTAGATGCTCTGTCGTAGTCAGAGGGAGAGCCGCAAACCGAAAATGCGGCTTGATTTCTTTCTGTTCCAGAGCTTCCATCTTATCCATTCTGTCAAGCTGTTTCTGCCTGCCACGAGCCATTTTTGATTTTCTCCCTGCAATATTCCTGCGGATAAATTCTTCCGTCTTTTTGATTGTTTTCTGCTGTGCGGCATACTGTCTGATATAATCCTCACGGAGCAGTGCCTTTTTTTTCGTGAACTCTGAATAAGTGCCAAAATATTTCGTGATTTTCTCGTTGTCAATGTCGCATATCCCTGTGGATATTTTCTCTAAAAAGTCATAGTCATGCGATACTACCAGAAAAGCGTTTGGCAGGCTGGAAAGATATTCGGCAAGCCATGTAACATGTTCCTTGTCCAAAAAGTTCGTCGGCTCGTCCAAAAGCAAAATATCTGGCTTCTCAAGCAGCAGCTTCGCCAGTATGACCTTTGCTCTCTGTCCGCCGCTCATCTGCTCAATCGGTCTGTCTAACCCGATCGCAGTTAAACCCAGACCTGTTGCCACCTGTTCTATCTTTGTGTCAATCAAATAAAACTCCTTGCGCTCTAATTCTTCCTGATACCTTGCCGCCGTGCTTAGCTTCGCCATATCCCCATCCGCAGACTGGCAGTACAGCTCATTCATCCTGTTTTCTATCTCATACAGCCCAGAAAATGCGGATTGCAGGAACTCCCTCATCGCCACACTTTTTTCAATTTGGGCGTACTGGTCGAGATACCCTATTTTTGTGTTCGGCTGCCATACTATCCTGCCAGAGTCGGGGATAAGCCGCTCCGTGCAAATCTTTATGAACGTGCTTTTTCCCGCCCCGTTCTGACCGACAATCCCAATATGCTCCCCTTTGTTCAACGTAAAATCTGCGTTTTTAAACAAATAATTTTCTCCAAAAGAATGTGTTAATCCCGTAACTTCTAATAAACTCATAATCATTGTCCTCTCTTTTTCTTGTCTGATTTTCCAAAATGGGCAAAAAAATAGCAGAAGTCAGATACTCTTGGTATCATGCCTTCTGCTATATCCGTTCCATCGCAAACCGCTTTTAGGAAACAGCCCATATACAACAAAAGGCTACGGACAAAACACTGTCCATAGCCTGCTGCACATAAATTTGTACGGGAAAAGAAACAATATATGAAAAAGATATAAAATCTCTCTCATGTACTGCCGTATTTCCCGATGAAATCCTAACGTGTTATATTACGCTATACTCTGTACAATGTTTCATCGGATTTGATTGTACAGAGCTGATTTTCTTTTTAGGCGGAAGTTCGTTTGTGATGTAAAAGCTCATGAAACTGTTCTCCTTTAAATTAGTGCAAACAATTATAGCATGAAAATCAGCCGTTTGTCAAATCCTATTTTTTATGAAATTTTCAGTTTTTATCTCTCATAATAGGAAATTTTATATCTTATATAAGAGGTATTGCATAATTAAATTAGATGTTACGCTTGTATAAAAACAGAACCAACAAACTATGGTTTCCCACACGTTCATTGGCTCTGCATCTATGTGTCTGGCTCTATCCTATATTCTTCTTTAACCGTATTCCCATTGAAAAATACGGCTCACTTAAATATTCTTCTTTGTCAGTGCTGTATCCTCTTTTTTTATAAAAGGAAACCGCATGATGGTTATTTTTAAACGCCCATATCACAATTTCTTTATACCCTTGTTCCTCCGCCTCTTGCTCGGCAAAATCCATCAGCATTTTCCCAATTCCTTTCCCTTGAAATTGGGAAGCAACATAAATACGCCAGATTTCAAATGCCCCTGCCATATCCGCATCTGCCGTATCTCCAAAAGACAACATTGCCGACACTCGGTTTTCTTCCTCCCACACATACTCTGACAGTCTGCGAGCGACAAAATCTGTCTTTAATCGGCGTGTCCTTACTGCACATCCATCTGAATTTAGCAGCAGCGGATTGACATATCCAGAATAAACATTTTTCCAATTCTCATTTACAATGTCACATACCGTATCAATGTCCTTTTCTTCTAATGGTCGTATCATTTCTCTCTCCTAAATATCGTTTTTCCATTCATTCCCAACCACTGTCACACGCAGATTTCTCACTTCTATCAATCTTTCCTGCCTGCATTTCAGGCAGTAGAGAGGATAATTTATCAGAATAGTATCCTCCCTAATTCTGCTGCGGGTTTTGCTCTCGCAGACAGGGCATAATATCCATTCTGTCTGTCTCAATTTCTTGCCTGCCTTTCTTTCAAAAATAATTGTACTGTTTTCGATGCCTGCATAGCAGACATACCGTCAGCATAAGCGCGAAAAGCTCCGCAAACGGTACTGCAAGCCATACGCCCGTTACCCCTAAAAATCTCGGTAACGCCAAAAGGAACACCATAATAAATCCAAACGTCCGCAGGAAAGATATGGTTGCCGATGCTTTCCCATTGGACAATGCCGTAAATAATGCGGATGAAAAAATATTGCATCCAGAGAACAGAAAGCTGAATGAAAAAATGCTAAATCCATTCTTTGTAATCTCAAAAACATTCCTGTTATTTTCAGCAAATACCTTTGCAATGCTTTCTCCACCAAACATGGAAAATAAAAATACAAATATGGAAATCCCCGCTATAAATCTAAAACAGATACGGACGGTCTTTTTTAGCTGTTTTACATTCCCGCTCCCATAGTTATAGCTTACGACGGGGGCTGTTCCCATAGAAAAGCCAATATAAAGCGTTGTTAAGAGGAACTGCGAATAGATGAGTACCGTAATCGCAGCTACGCCGTCCTCGCCCAACAGCTTCATCATTGTTACATTAAACAGAAATGTCGTTACGGCAGTGGAACACTGGCTTACCATTTCCGACGCACCATTGGAACAGCTTTTCAGCAAAATAGATACATCCATTTTAGGCTTGCAAAAGTGCAGCTCACTTCTTTTCATCAGAAAAAATATTGTACCGATAATTGACGGTATCATATATCCGATGCCTGTCCCAATGGCAGCTCCTTTGATTCCCATTTGCAGTAAGACGATAAAAACATAATCAAAAACAATATTGGCGATTCCCGCCAGAACAGCAAGCACTAAGCCTAATGTTGGTTTCCCTGCCGTCACAAACAGATTCTGATACAGCACCTGCATCATATTAAAGGCGGCGAAAATGAGCTGTATCGTCAGATAATCCCTGCAATATGGGAACAATACTTTACTTGCCCCCAATCCCCAGATGATTTCATCCAAAAAGACAAGCCCTGCCGCTGTAATCAGCAGACCGATAACCGCCCCTGCCACGACAATCAACGTAAAATTGCTTCTGGCTTCCTCTGTGTTTCCATTCCCCATTTTCTTCGCAACAACCGCACTGCCTCCTGTCGCAAGCATCGTCCCCAGACCGACAATCAGATTGATGACGGGGCAGACGATATTGATGGACGACAGGGCGTTCGTGTCTACAAACCGTGCTACGAAAATCGTATCTACAATGGTGTATAATCCCATAAACAGCATCATCACCATGCTTGGGAAAGCAAATCGGATAAGGGATAGGGCGTTAAAGCTCTCTGCTAACGGGTTTTTCTGTGTTTCGGTCATTCCTTGTTTCCCCCTTGTTTTTCGGTGGAAGCACGAAACGCTGCGTCGGATAGCCATATTCCACAAGCAGTTCCCGTTCTACAAATCCAAGACGGCGGTATTCTTCCCGCCAGCCCGTATCTGCCTTATCGCCTGCACGGTATGTCGTCAACATAATCTCTTTCCCATAAAGCAGCTCGTCTGCCAGCTTATCAAGGAACAGCTTTGTAATGCCGAGATGCCGATACTGCGGATGGACAGCCAGAAAGTCTATACTGCCTGTGCCTTGTGAAAATCCCATCACGCCAATAGCCATATCATCATCCCGCAATATCAGAGCCTTTTTATCCGCAATATACTGATGCAGGTTTGCGGTGTAATCTCCCTTATCCAGACATGGATAGCCGTCAATCGTGAGGCTTACCAGTTCCATCCAGTCATCCACATCTTCGGGCGTGGCAAATTTAATATTGTCTTTTGTCAAATCCATTTTTACAAGTTCCTCCTTCAGATAGATTTCAAGCTGTAACGGGTAGAAGTTTTCCGTTTCCCGAAATTCCGCAGGGGAAGTCTTATACATCGCCTTAAAAATATCCGTAAATGCCTGCTGGCTTTCATACCCACTCATAAGGGCAATCTCGATAATCGGCTTTGCAGAAAACACCAGAAGTTTTGCCGCTTCTGTAAGCTGCCGCCGTTTTGCGTAGTCATGGATAGTCAAGCCAACGGTCTTTGTAAAAATCCGATGCAAATGGTATTTGGAATAGTGCAGTGCCGATGCCACCATATCTAAATCCATCTTTTCATGCAGATGTTCTTCGATATAGCGGATAGCCTGTGAAACAATGCGTACTGTCTGACCTTGCATTTTGCGACCTCCTTTCCTTTTTCCCGCACTTTTAAGCATTATGATATGCCTGTACGGTATTCCAATAAAATATTGTAGCACAAGGAGTTTTTTATCTTTTCATCATTCTTGCTATGTTTTAAAACATCTACATTTACAGTAGTTCTTCTTTCAATGCCCTTATCCATTCTTCTATTGCCTGCACTAATCGAAATTGCTGATGCAGAACCGCCATGCCCGTCGCAGGAATATCGGGGGCGTTTTCTTTTAAGTCCATGTTCTCCTCAAGATAGGATTTCAGTACATTGATATTGCTCTCAATGTTATCCAGACATTCCTTCTGCTGTTCCTTTTCCATACTTTCTAAATTAACGATAACCGCATTAAAATCCAAGAATATGTTAATCGGCTTGCAGGATATTTCGAGCATCAGTTTCTCAAATTCCTCATTTCCTGCATCCGTCAAGGAATATACCGCCTTTTCGGGCATTTTTCCCTCTTTCTCCGTGTGGCTTGTGATAAGCCTCTTTTCTTCCAACTGGATAACCTTTTTGTATATAGATGGTGTACTGATTTTTACCCACTTTGAAATGTTGCGGTACTCCACCAGTTTCTGAATATCGTATGCACTCAAGGATTCCCGTTTCAACATTCCCAATACAATCAAGTCAATGGTCGCCATTTAAAATCCCTCCTTTTTCTATTGACAACTACTATAAATTATAGTAGTATAATCCCCCGCAACGCAACTACTGTATTTTACAGTAATATAAATAATACTATTTGTCAAGAGAAAGGAGTTCAAAATGAACAGTCAAAGTAAAAAGATGGAGCTGCTCGGCAGCACATCCATACCAAAAGCACTTTTAGCAATGGGCATCCCAACAATGATTGGCATGTTGGTAAATGCTTTCTACAACCTTGTTGACGCTTATTTTGTCGGCGGGCTAGGGGAGAGCCAGATGGGGGCAATCTCCGTGGTCTATCCGCTCGGACAGGTCGTTGTCGGTCTTGGTCTGCTGTTCGGAAACGGTGCGGCTTCTTACATTTCCCGATTGTTAGGTCGTGGTGATAAGGAAAATGCGGATAAAGTGGCAAGTACCGCTCTGTACAGCAGCGTATCCGTTGGGGCAGTCATCATTATCATTTCTATGGTGTTCCTGCATCCCATACTGAAGCTCTTGGGGGCAACCGACAGCATCCTCCCCTTTGCCGCCACATACGCAAGGCTCTACATTGTTTCCTGCATCTTCAACGTATTCAATGTCACGATGAATAACATTGTGACTAGCGAGGGGGCTGCTAAAACAACCATGTGTGCCTTGCTGACGGGTACGGTACTCAATATCGCCTTAGACCCGCTGTTTATCTATGTGTTTGATTTAGGCGTGGCAGGAGCGGCGATAGCGACTGCAATCTCACAAGTCGTTTCAACCTGCGTATATTTGACCTATATTTTTCGGAAAAAAAGCGTATTCCATTTTCGGGTTAAGGACTGCACATATACAAAAGAAACCATGTCTGAGATTTTCAAAATCGGCATACCGACATTGATATTCCAGATTTTAACGAGTGTGTCCATTTCCTTAATCAACAATGCCGCTGGCGGTTACGGGGATTCTGCCATTGCAGGCATGGGAGTTGTCACCCGCCTTATCTCAATGGGCAGCTTGTCCGTATTTGGGTTCATCAAAGGTTTTCAGCCCATTGCAGGGTACAGTTACGGTGCGAAGAAGTTTGACCGTCTGCATGAAGCAATCAAGACTTCCATCCTATGGTCTACGGCTTTCTGTGTGATTTTCGGTGTGATACTGGCTCTGTTCCCTACGGCTATCGTTTCCCAGTTCACAAAGGGCGACGCCGAGATGATTCGCATCGGGGCAGCGTCTTTAAGGGCAAACGGCATTTCCATTATGCTCTTTGGATTTTATACGGTGTATTCCTCCCTGTTCCTTGCTCTGGGAAAAGGCAGAGAAGGATTTATCCTCGGAGCCTGCAGGCAGGGGATTTGTTTTATCCCCGTTATCCTGCTTCTTCCGATTGTCTGGGGGCTGAATGGAATAATGTATGCCCAGCCGATTGCCGATGTGCTTTCCGCAGTCATAACGGTATTCATGGCGATACCGCTCCACAAAAAGCTGAATGAGATGCAGAGAAAAACTGCTGAAATAAGCCCAAACAACTAAATATCTTTTCTTTCTAACAAACAGAGCCGATGAGCTGTGAGGTTTTCCCACAAGTTCATCGGCTCTGCATCTGTGTGTCTGGCTCTTTGATGACTGTTATTTTTAAATTTTTCGCTTCAATCAATGTTTCCTGCTTGCATTTCGGGCAGTACAATGGATAATTTATCAATACCGTATCTTCCCTAATCCTGTCACGGGTCTTATTAGAACAAATCGGGCAGCGCACCCATTCTCTTGCTATCATCAGAACATTACCTCCCTCTGTGCTTTGCTTTTTTCTTTTCCTGCCGCAGAGCGAATTGCCGCTCTTTCTCTGCTTCTTTCTGTTCTCTGGACTTCACTTTCCGTTCCAGTTTCCCTTGTTCATGTTGGAGCTTTAAGGCTTGCCTCGCTTTCGTTCCAATGCCCTTGTTTTCCAACTGGCTGTTGATTTCCCTCTGCATACGCTTGGGATTGATTTTTCGTTCTTCGATTTTTTCTGTTTTAACTGGCGGGCTGAATTTTAGCTTATGCCAGTTTTTGAGCAGAAAATCATACACTTCATAATCTTTCGGCTCTGCGCCGAACGTAATCTTACAAACCTCATATTTGTCACCGTCTATACGCTCAAACAATCCAATCCAAAAGGGATTTTCAAACAGAATTGTCAAGCTGCTTTTCATTGCCATACCATCAACTCCCTTTAAACTGGCTTTCAAATTTATCAAGCCATTCTAACAGGGATTGGTATAACAAACGCTGCTGTTCAAAAATCGCTTTCCCTCCTAACGGAATATCTGGATAGCTGGCGTCATATTCATCAATGGACTTTGCTGAAGCTGTAAAATTGTCCCGCAGCTTCTTTATCAAATCCAGTGCTTTTTCCCTGTCCATTTTGTTTAAGTTTGTAATGACAACATTGAAGTCAAACAGCAATGGGACTTTCTGGCTTGCGTAAGTTTCCATAAACTGCCCAAAATACGCCCGTCCCTTATCCGTGATGGAATAAACCGCTTTATCAGCGAATTTATCCCCTTTCACAATACTGCTCTCTAAATAGCCCTGCTCATTCATTTGAAGCACTTTCCGATAAATGGACGGGACGCTAATCTTTGTCCATCTTGAAAGATGATGGTATTCCACATCTTTCTGGATGTCGTATGCACTCTGCGGTTTCTCCATAACAATTCCGAGAATTACCAAATCTATGGATGACATATTCTCACCTCCGTTTTTACTATCATCAATATTACTATTGTCGATAGTAAAAGTCAAAGAAAATTTATATGACTGCCATCCATTTTTATTACCGCTATCTGCCACTAATTATTTCTATACCATTAGGATTTAGGAATTTGCCCGCATATCGAATTGAAATTCTTTTATTTCTCCAAACCTATTATCTAACACATAAAAAACCTTATGTGCCTTAACAGAATATACAAAGGAAACCCTAGTTGCCCATATTCCCTCCTGCCGAACAGATTCTAAGATTTTGAAAGCATCTGTGACTGAAAAGTTATCATTCTGCTTTTCCAGTTGTTCCTTTGCCCTTTCAAACCTGTCATCTCCAGACACAATATATGGTCTGGTTATTTCTAGATTGAGTATGGAATAATTCGTTATCAGAGAGTATCTTTTCTGCTCAAAACGGTGTCCAATCCCTGGCTCAATGATTAGCACACGCCCTTTCCTGTCTGAAAACATCGCCTGCATAGTAGCGTCTTTGGCATATACAATTTCTTGGTTCTTTACAATGCGGCAGGTATCGTCAAATGACAGTTCTCCTTTGACGTACTGTTCCGTCAAATCAGAAATTGCAACACACCTTGCATCAGCAGAATACCTTCCCTTTTCGTTTCCATTTACATAAAGCAGCGTCCCAACATTCCCGTTCCTGTTTACTCCATGAAAAGAATGGTACTGATTGTCTGGCATTTTTATCCCGATGAAAAATCTGTCTTTTTCTGTGATGACCGTATGTGTCCACACGGAAAGGTCGATGTCAAAGTTAAATCCAACGACGGTATCATATCCGTTATATACAAATCTTGTACACATATTTACACCTCTTTCAGTTGTTCCATACATCCCGACTGTATCGCCTTTATGTTTCCTGCAATTTTTTCTTCCGACCAGTCCCACCATCTCATTTTAAGCAACTGTTCTATTTTTTCATCAGAAAAACGTCTCTTTATTGGTTTTGCAGGGACGCCGCCCACAATGGTATAAGGCGGCACATCTTTCGTGACAACCGCACGAGTTCCAATAACTGTTCCATCTCCAACCGTCACGCCTGCTAAAATAACCGCTTCATACCCAATCCATACATCATTCCCGATGTTTATATCCCCTTTATTATCCCATGCTTCTGTGACACTCTTTTTCTCAAGCCCCCATTCTTCAAAAAACAACGGAAACGGATAGGTGGATAAGGAAGCCATCGTATGGTTTGCGCTGTTGAAAAGAAATTTTGCCCCGCAAGCAATCGAACAGAATTTTCCAATCTTGAGCTTATCGTGATTGATTGGATAATGGTACAGTACATTATTCCTCTCAAATTCCGCAGGGTCACTTACAAAATCGTTATACATCGTATAATCGCCAATCTCAATATTTGGATTAGTAACCACGTTTTTTAAATAGATAGTCTGTGTATCCCCTGTCCTCGGAAATATTTTTTGTAAATCTGCCATCTTGTTATCCTCCTGTCAATACATAATACACCGTAATTTTACCCTTTCGTTGATACATCCTCAATACATAGAATGATACAGAAATAATCAGTATAAAAGAGGGCTGCCATTGATACGGCAGCCCTCTCCAATTATTTCTGATATATTATTTTTCTTATAGCATATATCGAAAGATAATATTTATCCGCAAGTTTTTCAATAGAAACACCTCTGCGGTATTCTTCAATGATAGCTTTATTGCGTCTTGCAAGTTCTTTCCGATAACCAGACAATTCACCCCAAGATTTATGCTGTTCGTTCTTAACTGGAATATAAATATATCCTGCTTGGACATATTTTTGTAATTCCTCAATCAGCATGTCGGGGAGAATGTCATTTGCATTCACATATTTCATACGCAGGCTTCCTCCTTGATTCTCCTAAAGACCACATGAAATGTACATTTTTAGGTTCTAATGTCAAGCAGCAAAGCCAGATATTTTATATCAGCGACTTATATTGCTCCATGCAAATGTCGCTTATTACACTGGCTTTGCATGGAGTAAACCTTTATTTTTTCTTTTTTTATTCCTACACATAATATCCTCCAAACGATAGCTTCATATCAAAGTATCAAATAAACTTTTTCTTCTCATATTCCCTTTCATCATTTTTCGATATGAAATAGGACTTTTTGTATTATAGCACTTTTTATATTTAAACTCAATAATCCAATGCTGCTTGTTCTCCAATATAGCATTTGTAGTTCCTATACATAGAGATTCTATCTCGTTTAATAGGAACTTCTATCTCTGTAAAATGGAACATAACAAATTTCAGAACAGACGGTGGACATATGGAAATGGAAAAAAACAAGAAAAACAGATACGGATTTGACTTCACTCCGATGGGGCTTGACATCAAAACTTTTCGTGAAGCCCAAAAGATAACACGGGAGAAATTAGCGGAAACGCTTGGATGTGCTTCTGGATAAATTGAACGACAGAGATTTGTCCATTCTTGAAGCAACCGCAATCACTTTATGTAAGGCAAAAGAGCAGCCAGAGGATTGACCTCTGGTTTCCTTTTACCTTGTTCAACTAATAGTTTGGGCATCCGTACCCGTAGATAGAGCCGCTCCCGACTGGATAGCTCTGCTGTTTGCAGGCATCCCCAGAGTTGCCCTCCACGGTGTAGACCGTCCCGTTTTCACATTTCTCCACAATGCCCACATGGTCGATTGAGCCGTCGCTCCCCCAATCAAAGAAAATAAGGTCGCCTGCCTGCGGCTCATAGTTCTTATCCTGCCACTGTCCTTTGCCCTTGAACCAGTTCACGCCGTCCGAGCAAAGGGAGAATTTCGGGATGATGCCGCTTTCCAGATAGCCGCACTGATCGGCACACCACGATGCGAAGCAGGCGCACCATTCCACACGCCCGCCAAAGCCGTACCAGCTCCAATAAGGCTGTCCGCCCTCATTGCCGAGCTGCGTCAAGGCAACTTCCACAATGGCTTGGTTTCCTCCGCTTGTGAACGCCCTCCCGTATGGATAGTAACGTAACACATGGGCGGGGTACTGCGTGTCGCCGTACTTCTCCCAACCAAGCCGCTGTGCCTGCATTGCGGAAAACTCCACCGCATTTGCATAGGAATAGCCACCGTAGTTGGTCTTTGCCCATGAGATATATCCGTTGCCGAAGTTGTAGCCCTGCAGGGCGAGCTTGATGCGCTCCATGTCAATCGGATTCTCCACCTCGGCAGAAACAAGGGCAGCTTTTAATTCCTGCGCGCCGCACTCGATGGAATATTCGGGGTCTTTGATGCCGTTCGGCTCATGGGGGTACTTCTTGTTAAAGCTCCCCTCCGCCGCCTGCGATAAGGGTGGAAATCAATGCCTTAGTCCCTGCGATAATCGCCCTGACTGCCGCAATGGTCGCCTTGACCGTGGCTTTTGTTGCTTCGTCTGTCGCCTTTGCGGTGGCTTTCGCTGTCTGTGCCGCTTTCTGGGCGGCTTTGGCAGACACTTTCGCCGTTTTCTGCGCCGCCTTTGCGGTCTGCGACCTGGTCTTAATCGCTGTCTTGGATGTCGCCTTTGCAGTTTTCACGCCTTTTTCCGTCGCCTTGACCGTGCCTTTGGCTGTGGTCTTGACGGACTTTTCCGCATTTCTGGCGGTTGTTTTGATTGTCCGCTTTCCCTGCTGTCTGGTCTTTATCAATGAGTTTGCCGCTGTCTGGGGTGTTTCGGTCTTGGCAGGGGTAACAGAATAATTTTGTCAAGAGATGAGGGTTTTCAGTTCATCCGTGCTCATCTTCTCTGTATCGTAGCGGCCATAGCGCAGTCCACATTTCATTCTGGCCCACATGCTCTCGCGGCGGGCGTTGTCATGGCATCTGCCGCCCGCGCTGTTCATGCTCTGCCGTGTGCCATGCTTCCGGATTACGTCCCGGTAAAGCTGGCTGGTGTACTGGCTTCCCCTGTCACTGTGGATAATTGCCCCATGGATGCCCGGATATGTCTTCGCCGTGTTTTCCAGTGTCCGCGCACATAATGGTGCTTTCACATTAGTATCCATCGCCAGTCCAACCACGCTGGAATCGAAACAGTCAAAAACAGCGGAAACATACAGCTTTCCATCGCTGGCTTTGATCTCTGTTATGTCTGTCACGCACTTGGCCAGCGGCTCCTCTGACTGGAAATCACGTTTTAACAGATCTTCTGATTTCCGGGCTTCCCGATCCGCTTTCGTGATTCCGTTTGGTTCGCACCTGGGATGATGGCTGATGCCGATATCCTCCATAACACGGTAAACAGTACGTTCGCTGGGAATATCCACATTTTCAGGCTGTTTTGACATTAATGCCTGATACGTGCGGATCCGGCCGTAGGTGTCATTCCAATCATCTTCCTCGAGAATTTCCATCATGGCGTCTGCCAGGGGCTGATACTTCCATGGGCGGTCTTTATACTGGTAAAATCCCTGCCTGCTGACATGAAGGGTTCTACAGTAAAAGAAGATATCCCCTTTTAATTCGCCGTCTTTGGTTTTAAGAGCAATGAACTTCATTCTTTCGTTTTTGCTGACCTCAGACGGCTCGCGGCGAAAAAAGCGCCGGCTTCCTCCAGAAAGTCATTTTCCTTCTTCAAACGTCGGATTTCTTTTTCCTGTTCCTTAACCTGCTGGCGGAGCTGAAGAAGTTCCTCGTTAAGCGTCATGGCACTTTGCGGGGTTTGTGAACCTGCCCCAAGGTCGAGGCCGCCAAGGCGGTTGGCCCGTACCCAGCCATACATGGTATTCTTTGGAACCCCCCAGTTCTTTAACGGCCTTTGCTTGTCCGATTTCCTTTGCCAGTTTCACCGCCTGCACTTTGCATTCATGGTCGTATTGCCTGTTTTCTGCCATTTTTGTTCACTCCTTATTCTCTTGATTATATCTCAAATCCTTGAGAATGGGCTGTCAACTTTTTTTATACCACATCAATTTTGCTTCCTCTGTTTTTCGCCAAGCTCTGCCACCTCCTTTCCGAACTGCTCGTAAGCGGCGGCTACCTTGCCGCCTTTGTCGTAGGCAAAAATGCTCTTGCCCTCTGCGGTGGCTTCCACGGCACGGATGGAGTGGGGTATCTGTGTGTCGAATACTTTAATCCTCTGCCCGTAGACACTTTTCACCGTTGCCGTGATTTCCTTAGAGATGTTCGTGCGTGGCATTACCATCGTCATAAGGATGCCGTCAATCCGCAGGTGCGGGTTGATTTGCCGTTTGACCTTAGACACGGAGCGAAGCAACAGCTCTAAGCCTTTGGCGGAAAGATAATGGGGCTGTGTCGGGATAACCACGCTGTCAGCAGCCGCAAGCGCATTGATTGTCAGCATACCCAAGCTCGGCATACAGTCCACGAGAACCGTGTCGTAATTCTTTTTTACTTCATTGATGCAGGTTTTGAGTACGCTTTCACGGCTTATGGCGTTAATCAGCCTTACTTCCAGTCCCGACAGTTCAATGTTGGACGGGAGCAGGTCAACGCCCTCGTCATGGTGCAGGATGCTTCTGGAAACATCGACGGCTTTATCGTCAATGATGTCCTGCATGATGGTCGAGAGCGTGTCGGGCAAGTCGTCTGGTCGGCTGTAACCGAGCGACATGGTTAAATTTGCCTGTGCATCGGCATCAATGAGCAGGACTTTTTTGCCCTGCTGTGCCAGAGCCACGCCCAGATTGACTGCCGTGGTGGTCTTGCCAACGCCGCCTTTCTGGTTGGTTAAAGCGATTACTTTGCAATTTGACATAGGGTGCGTCCTCCTTTCGCATAGATTTAGCCACTTTGTCAAGGTGGCTATGTAAGAGTACCAGAAAACGCAAAAAAGCCGCTTACTCTTAAAAAATCAATAAGAATAAGCGGCTCTGTGATGTGCCTTAGACATATTCAATTTTCATTCTCTTTACTGGTGCATTTACAACCTTAAATATCAGTTCGTCAACGCAGTCCGTATATCTGCCCTACTGAATGAGCTGGTTTTTCAGCTCCACAAGGCTATGTAATAAAATGCTCCGTTCCCTACTGTCCACATATAAATGGTTTTTCTTTTCTCTCATAAAGCTCACCGTCCTTTCTTGGCTTCATTATACAAGAAAATGACGATAGCACTCAAAGGTGTAAATCAAAGAGAAACACTCCTCCTTTTCTAAACAATCATCAAATCATATGGAAATATTCCAACGCCTCCCTTATAGCCACTTCTTTCTCTGGCGGGCATTTCGGTTGTCTGGAATTTTTCGATTTTGGCAGATTGTAGTTCACCCTCTCGATAATCCCACATTTCTCTTTTACCTGTGCGATATACAAACTGCTGACTTTCAATCCAGTATGTTCCAACACATAATCCTTGATTTCCTCATAAGCTGCCTTGCTCTCCGCAGCCGTCAAATCAAGCTCGTCCATCTGAAGCTCCACCTCCATATGCTGGTCTGAATGAAGTTTGGACAATAAACATACCGTCTCCACACTTGTTGAGACTACTGTTGGAACATAAATCTTCTACCTTGTCACTTGTATCGGAACACATTTTTTTCGCTTTGTTTCCGACATCTGATGACTTGCCGAAGCGCTTCTTTGTATTCCCAAATTCATTCCTAAATCCTGTCTTATATATGAAAGTTATTTTATAGGGATCTTTATTTCCATCTTCGTCATATCCACCTATTATGACTTTTTCAACGATGCTTTCAAATATGCCTCTGTCAAATTCTTCAAGCAACCGGTTCTTACATAATGCCCTCCTAAATTCTGTTATTCTTAGTTGTAAGGAGCTTTTTTCGTTCAATTGCTGACGCAGATATTGGAGTTTCGCATTTGCGTTAGTCAATTCTGCCTTCAAACTTATGTCTGTTTCTTCATAAATTTCCTGTTCAACCACCCCAAGAAGATAATTGTCAAGTAGTTTCTTTCTCTTTGTAGAAATTTCCTCTATGCTTTTTTCTAGTTTATTCACTTGATCTTCAGTCGTATTTTCTCCCAGTGCTTTTTCTGTCCTGCTTAGGAACTCCTCCAAAACATCTTTATTGTCCCTACATAGCATTCTATAAGATTCTATAAATGCTTTCTCGATCACCTGCTCTGGAATGCCTTTGCTGTCTGGGCAGAAGCGCTTTCCATCCTTTGTCGATTTAACACATTGCCAAATTATCTTTTTATATTTTGTGCCACTGTGCCATCTCCTACGTGAAAGTCTTGTCCCACAAAATCCACACTCCAGCATACTACTAAACGCAAATTTCCGGCTGTACTTTTCTCGCTTTCCAGGCATAACCCCATGTTTTCGATTTCCATTTCTACGGTTGCGTATTTCCTGGGCCTTATCAAATATTTCATCTGAAATAATAGGTACATGGTGATCATGAATATAATATCTATCTTCTTCTCCTAGATTTTCCAGGCGCCTTTTTGAAATCGGGTCTACCGTAAATGTTTTTCCAAGAAGAATATCTCCCTTATACTTTTCATTATTGATAATTCCCATTACGCTGGATGAAGTCCAAGGGTTTCCTCTTAACGTTACTATTCCCTGCTCGTTTAATTCCCTGGCTATCATGCTGCTTCCAGCACCCGCGACATACCTTTCAAAAATATATCGGACAGTTTTAGCGCCTTCCTCATTTATGGAAATAGATTTTGTTTCCACATTGTAATCATAACCCATGCATCCCTGGAACCCAACCAGTTCACCACGTTTCATTTTCATCTTCAAGCCCTTTTTAACATAAGCAGATGTGTTTTCAACTTCCTGCTGTGCCACAGAGCTTAGAATCGTTATTAAAAATTCTCCGTCTTTTAACGTGTTGATTTTTTCAACTTCAAAATAAACCGCTATATTACGTTCTTTCAACAGCCTTATGTATTTCAAAGTGTCCAGTGTGTTCCTTGCAAACCGAGGGATGCTTTTGGCAATAATCATGTCTATGCTGCCTTCCATACAATCTTGTATCAAGCGTTGAAATTCGCTCCGCTTGTCTACCTTAGTTCCAGTTATTGCCTTATCTGCGTAAACATCCACAAATATCCATGCCTTATTATTTTTAATCAAATCTGTATAATGCTTCACCATCGAGTTGTAGCTTTTTATCTGATCTTCGTCATCTGTACTGACTCGACAATAAGCAGCAACTCGCAGCTTCTCTATTTTTCGTTTGGCAGAACCATCAATTGGATTATTTGCTTTTATTAATTCAATTTCCATCTCTGCCCTCCCTTTTGTATCTTTATCGTAGTGTTAATCAAATTATATTATAGCACAGCAAATTCGTCAAGCAGTAATATTTGATACAATATCATAATCTTTCATTAACTTTTTCTGTATTATCTGATATTCCCTTTCGTCTATTAATCCCTTTATAAGCAATAATTTCAACATCGACAATTGCATACTATACCGCAATAATTTTTCTCTTTTCATAAACACCACCATTCTTCCTATGTTCAAATTACGAGGAAAATCTGTTACCCGGTTTCATTGCCCTCACTTTCCTACAGGATTAAATGCCCACTTGTCTAGGTGAACCACTCTACAAAGAAAAATCATGAATCCATCTCACAGCAGCCATCGGGCAATGGCCTTTCTCCAAAGCGGCTTTTTCTTTGGAGCCATTCAAAACCAGCGTCATCGCCGCAAAACACCCATGTTTTGCTCGTAATTGGATCATTTGTCGCTCGTACCTTTACTTCATGCCCTTTAGAAGCATTTCATCGTTTGCAACACCAGATCGCTTCATAACACAATAGCGCAAAGCAAACCAACGCAGGAAGTCATGGCGTGTCCATTACCAGGCTAGACTGATTCCTATATCCTGTGAGATGTCATTATTCAGTTTTAAAGGTGCAAATCCCTGCTTTTTAAGAGCCATCCCAAAGCCAGGCTCCCTCCTTTTGCGCTTGCTTCCTGTCGAGAATTCTCAAATATTGAAATTCAATCGAAAAAGCCTTAAAGCTTTGGGGAACGATCTCTATGTCTTGGAGAAGCGAAGGGGTTTTCGAGCCTGTATTTTAACGTCTAGAATGTTTAGGGTCAATTCCTCTTCCATTCTCTGTTTCATGCGTTCGCCAACGGTAGCAAGCGGGTCATGCGGTCATATGAGCGAATTTCACGTCTTACTGCCGCATGGCCCTATAAAATAATTAGGAGGCTGTTTTCAGTGTCGCAGCCAATCGCCGCCCTAAACCTCGAAATTCAAGATCACCGTGATCAGTTTGATCTCCAACATGCGCCGCAGCGTTTCATCGACGCAATACTGCTCTCTCCCATCTTCATCGTACAATTTTCGTATCGACAGACGATTGATGTAATGTTCGTAATGCTCGAGTATGTCCATGATCGCCAGCACGTCTTCCCCTGCCGCAGACTTGATTGTGTCGAATGGCGGCAAGTCGATCCGTTCGTTTTTCTTAAAGTCCTGTTCCATTTAGTTTTTCCTCCATCGTTTTCTTCAACAATTCCAGGGATCTTTTCCAATGTTCATGAATGGTGCTACGGGCGAGGCGCATCGTTCTTGCGATTTCTGCGTCGCTCATGTCCAAGAAATATGACAGCAAAACCACGCTCCGCTTTTTTTCCGTCAAAACTTGCAGGGATTCCGCAAGCAAATCGTCGTTTACTTCGATGTCATAGCCAAGGACTCGGAACGAATGGCGTTCCGGTTCATATCCTTCCAGGACGCAAAGGCTTTCCAAGCTTTCGACCAACAACTCGGACAGCGCAACTTCATGCCGCTTCCGATAGGCCAATTGCTTGAAATAATTCGCAGCCTCGCCTTTCAAAGCAAGTTTGCTTAGGCGGTCAAATTGATGTCTGACCGTTTCTTCGTCATAGAAAGAAGATGGTTCCACGTGAATTCACCTCCTTTCCACAATGAAATGAAAGCAAGCATGATTCCCCTTCTATACTTACTCCCAATTGAGGACCGCCGAATGTTCGGGTTTTCAGAAAAAAATTTTAAAAAAATTTTGAAAGCACAAAAAATGCCCAAGCAAGCAGTCGTTGATTGGGCATTTTATATCGCAATTTGTTTTTCGTTCATTATATCTGATAAGTTTGTAAAATCATATGGAACATTCTGATTTTTTCAATATTCTATTATTTTTGACTTTTTTAAGAAAGTTGCGTTGAAATCGAGAAATATAAGAGATTTACGGCAGAGAAAGCCGCCTTATGTAAATAAGAAAAGATTTATATGTTCGCATGTGCTGAGTGCGATTCATCCTCAAATGTCGTTTCGTTCAGTGCATAATTCAAGCAGCTTTTTTATAATAACTTCCGAATAAGTCATATAGAACCCTCCTTAATTGCATCCGGTTATTGAGTCTATTGAGCTATTGTTTCAATTTCACGAATTTCCCCAATTGGGATTTCCACCCCGCCTTCCAAAACAATGATACGCTCGTCCGTGTCAATCGCTTTGGCCTTGCCCATAATCGTGACATATTCCCCGCCATCCTTTCTCTCATCTGGTCGGAAATAAGAAATGGACACTTCTGGATGGTGCGTGATCTGTTTCAACAAAAATCGCAAGCTCTCATCCAGTGCCTCTTTCGCATCCTCGCTCAATTCCGCTTTCCTGTCCGTTGTGCGCCCCGTTTCCACGATAGCTTCTTCATATCCCTGCAGCGCGGCAAAAGGCGAAAACTGCGCCGCCCGATCGGCTCTGGACATTTGCGGATGGACAGTCGAGACATGGTGTGGAAGGTCAATGATGTCATCGTAACGATTCTGTTTGTCGTTCATGGTTCCTCCTTATGCTTTGTGCCCGCCGATTTGATGGTTCCGCTCCAGAGTGGTCGCACCATCTTCTAGATTCATTCCTTTCACAATCGCATTTTTCCCAAACTTCTTTTTAATGTCCAACATGGCTTTCTGCATTTCTTTCTCTTGTTCCAAAACTTGCCGCTCTTTTGCCTCCTGCTCTCGCATGGCCGCATAGTCGTTGAACATGTCAAGCTGCTCCAGTGGCCGCGCTTTCTCTTCCCCTTCTTTGATCACATGGTTCGCCGCGATCGATACTCTGCGTATCAGAAGTTTTGCATCCACGATTCTCTCATAGAGTTCCATGACCGCATTCATGATCCGCTTTGTAGATGCGGTGGGCTTTTTCAGATTCGTGGTTCCATGCGCGTGTTTCGGCTTCGCTCGCCCATAACGGTCTATGGTGATGGAACCTTGATATCGCCTACGTATCTTGGGGTCTTTCAAACTTTCCCGGTCATAGCCGATAGTCAGCACCATTTGGTCCGTCACCAGTCCTTTTTCCACCAATTCCAGCGCCAGCGAATCGGCCATTTCCTTCACGATGAGCTTGCCTTTTTCAAAAGAATAAGGTTTGCGCAGCACTTGCCCGGAACCCAGGCTGTTGTTCTTTGGTTTGTAAGCCTTAATGTCCGCCATGGTGCAGGGTTCCCAACCCCAAGCGTGGTCGATCAACAGCTCCGCATTGACACCGAACAATTGATACAACAATTCCTCGTTGTGAAAATCCTTTGCCCCGCCCAGGGAGCACCTGGCAACGTCCCCCATGGTGAACATGCCGCGTTGCTCCAGCTTTCTGGCATAACCTCGCCCCACTCTCCAAAAGTCAGTGAGCGGGCGATGGTTCCACAACAGCTCACGATAAGACCGTTCGTCCAACTGGGCGATCCGCGCACCATCTTCATCTGGCTCGATGGACTTGGCGACGATGTCCATGGCCACTTTGCAGAGATAGAGATTGGTGCCGATCCCAGCGGTCGCCGTTATTCCCGTGGCGCGCAAAATGTCCCTCAAAATCGTCTTGGTGAATTCACGAACCGTTTGCCCCGCGGCGTTCAGATACCTAGCCACGTCCAGAAACACCTCATCAATGGAATACACATGAACGTCTTCCGGTGCCACGTGCTTTAGATAAATACCATAAATCCGGGTGCTGTATTCCATGTAAAGCGCCATTCTCGGCACCGCGGTCAGATAGGAAAGGGCGCGTTCCGGGGATGTTCGCAGCCGCTCCGCGTCGTATGACGAGCCTGTGAATTCACGCCCAGGCGCGCTTTGTCTACGCCGCCTGTTGATTCGTTCCACTTGTTGGATCACTTCAAATAACCTTGGGCGGCCTGGAACGCCGAGAGCTTTTAATGATGGTGACACCGCCAGGCAAATGGTCTTTTCCGTGCGGGATTCATCCGCGACCACCAGATGCGTGGTCAGCGGATCCAAACCTCGCTCCACGCACTCCACTGACGCATAGAAGGATTTCAAATCAATCGCCACATACGCGTGATCCTTTCGTTCCATTGCGCGAACTCCTTTCCCATGTGTTCATATGATCCCTACTTATCCGTGATCATATGTTCATTTTGATTTTATCAGAACACTCGTTCACAACCAACTCTTTTTATCAAAAAGAGGCCTTAACCTCGTAGAGCCAGATTCGCCCGTGTGACACAAAAACCCCAATCGGGTTTTCGGCCACCAGACAATCCGGATGGGGATTTCGCTTCCCCATACCCTCGATTCCCGCCTATTCCTGAATACGCGGCGATGGCTCCTATTGTCATAGTCGCGGCGTGACGGTTCACGTCACGGAGAAGGTCAAAATATAATATTGCCAAATCGTTAATTTTTACGCTTCCAGCCATGTGATTAGTGAAAGGATTTTTTAAGCCTGCAAATAAAAAGTCAATAGTAAATTGATTGTTTCAGGCAAAAAGTTTTATGTAGGATTTTGAA
>QXXF01000026.1 GCA_009911365.1 Clostridiales bacterium | reverse complement strand
GGCTATACTTACGGTCCACCCCGTGCTGTCGCGCCGCTGGATCAGGTCCGGCTTGTCATCGAGTATGGCCTGACGGAGATCCCCGCGGACCAGATCCTGATGGGAATCCCCAACTATGGCTATGATTGGAAGCTCCCTTATATCAAAGGCGAATCCAGAGCGGAAAAGATTTCAAGTGATGAAGCGATAGCCAGGGCAGAGCGTTATGGAGCAGAGATCCAGTTTGACGAAACAGCTCAATCTCCATATTTTTACTATCCAGATGAAAACGGCACCAGCCACGCAGTGTGGTTTGAAGATGCCAGAAGCCTGCGGGCAAAGCTAGGTCTGGTTTCAGAATATGGCCTGGCAGGCATCAGTTACTGGAACATTATGAACTATTTTGCCGCTGGTGCGTCAGTCCTGCGTGAAATGTATCAAGTGGCGAAAGTATAGGCACCTAAGCAACTGGGATCCTAGATTTTCCCCGTAAAAAGAAAAGGGATCGGCACCTGCCGATCTCCATTCCTTCGTATCTGAGAAAATCATTGCGAAAATAGGGACGTTCCCTGATTGTTTTATGCGGATCGCTGTTCTTCTTTGTGACATTCCTCCCAATAACGACCACCCCGATAAATCTTCTTAAAGAACAGATAAGCTGGGATGGAAGTCGCCGCCAGGCCAAGCCCTACGATCCAGTTGTCCGTAAACACGCTGGCACCGTAAATCACAATCGGGAAGCAAAGATACGCAATATAGACCTTATTGGGAAGCGGTACTTTAAAGTCTAATCTGAGGTCCGGATTTTTTACCCGTAGCTTGATGTTCGCAATGAACATCATAATAACTGGAACAGCATACAAAATCGAAGCAATACCTACGAATTCGATAAAACTTCCAGAAGAACACAAGATGATGCTGACCGATGACAAAATGATGATCGCCATATACGGTGTCTTGAATCTTTTGTGTTCTTTTGAGAAAATCTTAAAAAACTGACCTTTCTCGCTGAAAGATTTCATGACATACGCATATGCCAGAATATATTCGCAAAGAATCATCATGCTGGCAAGGCTTCCAGCCGCCACAAAGGCCCATCTCATTGGCGCGCCGCCTACTGCTTCTCCAATTTCCACAAAAGAAAGAGGTCCTTCAGAAGACCAGTCTTCCCAATGGCCCACTGAAGCCAGCGCAGGGATAACCCACAAGATATACATGATGGAAATCAATGGTACCGCAATGACGATTGCTTTTGGCACCTTCCTGGAACCGTCTTCAATATCTCCAGACATGGTGGAGATCGTTTCAAATCCAGTGTTGAACCAGATACCGATCAGAAGACCGTTTCCCGCTGCCTGCAGAAAGGACATGTCCTCTGGAAGCATTGGCTTTACAGGGCTGTAGTTAATATCCATTAGAGACAGCACTACCAAGATCAAAAACGGTATGATTCCCAGCAGCGTGATGACTGTTGCCATGTTGCTGACGACTTTGATTCCGATAATATTAATGATCGCGAAAATAACAATAAGAGCAGCGCATAGACACCAGTAGACAAAGTCGTTCACCTCAATAGGAAGCAGCATTTTCATATAATTCGCGCTAAGCACAGCAAAAGTCGCAGGTTCAACGAAACCAGCGATGGTATAGCACCATCCGCTTACAAACCCGGCTTTTTCGCCCAGACCTTGCTTAGCCCAGGTGTACATACCACCGTCTTCCGGCCAAGCAGAAGACAATTCCGCAGAAGAAAGACCAAACGGAAGAGACCAGACAAACGGCAAAAGAATGAATACCAACATTGTCATGCCAGGTCCAACGGAACCGACTAAGTCCTCGATCCCAAAGCCGCCGCCAGCAACAGTGACACAGATCATCATCACCAGCGCGAATGTAGAAATTTTCTTTTTCTGTGACATTTAATTTTTTCCCTCCAAACGTTTAAATTCGCACACTAAACGCAAGGGGCCAGTGTGCGTTTCGCAATATGCTTCATGATATCCGCAATATTACTTTATAATGAAAAAGAAGGAAAAAAACAATTAGCCATCAGGGCTAAATTTGTCAAAAATGAATGAAACCCATATGGACCATATGGGTTATAGGGTTGAAATTTCAACGTTTCATTGAGTTGTCGATTTTTTCTGAGGATTCACCTGGGACTGAATCAAACGGATCATTTCTACCCTTGTAGAGACATCCATCTTTTCAAAGATATTGTGCATGTGGCGTTTTACTGTATGCCGGGAAATGAATAGTTTCTCCGCGATATCTGGGTTGGTGAGCCCCTGGTAAGCCAGGACCAAAACACTGCGTTCTCTTTCTGTCAGACGATGGCTTTCCGCAACCAGATCCACGACTTCTTCCTCAGAAAGCGGCCGCGGCCGGGATTCCTTTTTTCCAAAGAAAAACGGCGAAAAATCCTTTTTATAAATATAGATGACCGTAAGCAGGTTAATGATTAAAACCAGAACAGCGGTCACGCCATAAAGCTTGCTACTGATGATCGTTGGGGAAACAGCCTGGACAAAGACAAAGCAAACCACGAGATTATTCCATAAATTGTTAAAATTGATCAAAATGCTGACAATGATAATGTAAGAACGGCTCATGCCATCGGTCAAATCGCCAAAACTCAGCAGCACGTAGGCAAGCGTAAATATGACAACTGTGAGGCCTAAGACGCCCTCCAAGATGATCACTGTGGCCTCTGCCCAATCATAATCCGTAGCATAGTAATCATTCAGCAGAAACATATAGGCCGCAGCGGACAGAATCATAAGACAAAGGAACACTTTTGGAGTGAGTTTTCGCCATTTGATGAGTTTTGGGTTTGGAGAATCTGTCATAGCATCGATCAGCTTCACCCAGCTGTACCCCATGGCGTAAAAAATAACAGCATCCAAGCCACGGGAAAGGGCCCCATAGGCAAAATCCCCTAGGACCAGCTCTCGGTAAAAACTGATATAATAAAATAGACCCAAAACAAGAGAAACAATCACAAAATTTCGGGTGACTTTCATCAGTCGTGTATTGCCTGATTCATTGTGCCTGATGATCATCAGGACCAGCGTGATCGCTTGCAGGCCTAAAAAACACATGATCGTATATGTCAGAAATAGGGTGTTAGAAATCATATCCTCTTCTCTAGTCGCTTCATTTTTAGTATATTGATCATGTTCAGTATAGCACTAATCTACTTTTTTATACAATAGTGAATTGGGAGAGACGCAAGAAATTTTTATGCGTCCTAGCCTGTCAGATGCTCACGAAGGAAATTCTCTCTCCATGGAAAAACCGCCTCCAATGACACTTCTTGCTGCTTGAAGGCGGCTTGTCCTTTGATTTTCCCTCTTATTTCGCTTTCTTATTGCTCATGTTGCTAAAATTGCTGTAGACCCGCTTGCCTGACACTGTCTTATAGGCTTTTACCTTGTAATAATAGCGTCTGCCTTTCTTCAGCTTTTTGTTGGTAAAGCTGGTAGTCTTGCGCTTTACGGTTTTGATGGCCGTGTACTTGCCATTTTTCTTTGTTGAGCGATAGACCCGATAGCCTGAGGCCCCTGTTACCTTTTTCCATTTTACCGTGATCTTGCGCTTGCCTGCCTTGGTGCTGATCTTTGGAGCCTTTGGCTTTGTCACCTTGGCTGGCAGAATCTTACTAGAGATGGAAGAAAACGGATAATAAGCGCTTCCCTTGTAAGCCCGTACTTTATAATAGTAGGTTTTCCCGCTTTTCAGCTTTGTGTTTTGAAAACTGGTCGTGCCGCTGCCCGCTGTTTTTACCCACTTGTATGTACCAGTTTTACTTGTCGCCCTATAGACCTGATAGCCTGAAACGCCGAAGATCTGGTTCCATTTCACAGTTAGCGTGGTGGAATCATTGGCAGCAATGCTGACACGAGGGATTCGCTTTGCCATTTTGTTTAAATTGCTCAATTCTTTGGCCGCTTCACTGCGGTACAGATCTTTTGCGCTGAACAGCGCGTATCCCTGGCAACCATAAGTCCGAAGCTTGTTCAGCTGGTCCGCTAGGTTCGTGGATTTTTTGCCCCAGCCTGGATCATCCGAATATTTGCCGCCTGTCCGATAGGATGCGAGGCCAATATACAAGGTGGTTCCGTTTTTATCCAAGTCCTTCCACGCCTCAAGCCGGTCCGTGAACATGGTCGTCTTGCCGCTCTTGCCCCACTGGTCGGTCCAGTAGATCTGCGGCTCTATGTAATCCACGTACCCGTCCTCTGACATCCACTTATCCACGTCCACGCCTGCGTTCCGGCAGTTTCCAATGTTTCCTGCTGGGCTGATACCGAATTGCGCTGTGCTGTCCAGAGACTTGACCGTGCTGTATACCTGCTTCACCATTTTATTCACATTGGCGCGTTTTGTTTTCGCGGAAGGCGCGGAAGTAGCGGCACCTTTTGCTTTTCCCGAGAAATCAATGCTGGTTACCAGCTTGCCATTGCTATTGAGATACCGATATTTCTTTTTTGCATGGTAAAAATAATCGTCAAAATGAATGCCGTCCACATTGTAGGCCATGACTTCCTTGATCGCTGTCTTAATCCGCTCTATAGAGCTTTCATACGCCGGATCCAGATAATTATCCAATGTCATTCTATACGGGTTCATCCAAGCATGCAGCTCCATGCCCTTTTTATGGCTCAACTCCACCATGACTTTCAGAGGGTCAAAGGTATAGGCCTCCGCCGCTGTTACTGCCTTCTTAGAAGTCAAATATTGAGAAGCCTTGAATGTCTCGCTCTTCCAAGCCGCATCGTCAAAAGCCCGCACATGGAAATATACGGTGTTGATGCTGTTTGCTTTTGCCTTGTCTAAAAATGCCGTGGCTTTTGAGCGGAACACGGATTCCTTGTCTGTTTTCAGCCCTAAGGAACTGAAATCCACATATGCGAGCCAGATGGCCCGCATTTCGCCCTTGCTAGCGGCAGCCGCTTCCTGAGGCTTGCTAAAAGGCAGGCCTCCCAATATGGTAACCGCGCCGAACACAAGTACGGTTATAATCGCTGCGATTCGTTTTTTCATTTGTTTATCACTTCTCCTTGGTAATTTTTTATTTCTTCCCGTGCGCCCTGGCGAAAAAGATCTCTAGCACTGAAAAGGGCAAAGCCATGGCAGCCCTTTTCCCGCAGGGTCCGCACCTGCTGGGCCACATTGTTGCCAGATGCGTGCCAGCCCGGATCATCCTTGGCCTTTTCTCCTGCCCGATAAAGTGCGAGTCCTGGATACATCGGAATCTCCCCTTGATTGAGCTCTATCCATTCATCTAAAGTATCGGTGAACATCTTCTCCCGCCAGGAAGCACTGTGCTGGTCTGTCCAGTAAATCTGGGGCATGATATAATCCACATATCCCTCCTGAGACATCCAGGTTTTCACATCTGCGCCAATGGACTGACAGTAACCAATATTGCCTGCTGGACTGATGCCAAACTGGATCTCCTGCCCATAAGCTTTCACTTTGCTGTAAATAGCCTGAACCATCCTGTTGACGTTTTCCATCATTTCCTCTTCAGGGACCTGAGAATCTTCCTGGTAGAAATAGTCATCGAAATGAATGCCATCCACATCATAATTTCCTAAGATCTCCTCCACACAGAGAAGAATCTCTGTCGTAGAATTCTCATCCGCCGGATCCAGGATATCCTGGTCAAAATCCCGGTTCCGATAAGGGTTCAGCCAGGCATGCAGCTCCATGCCGTGTTTTTCGGCCAGCCCTACCATGATCTCCAGCGGATCGTAAGGGATCTCCTTCTTCTTGCTCCAAAGGTATCTGCTCATAGGAAAGGTCTGAGACTTGTAGGCCGCGTCCCGGAACGCCCGCACATGGAAATACACGGTATTGATGGAATTTGCCTTTGCCTCCTGGAAAAAAGCCTCTGCGTTTTTCCGAAACACTGCTTCTTTTTTATTATACAGCCCCAAAGCCTTGTAGTCCATATAAGCCAGCCAAATGGCCCGGGTTTCTCCCCCATTTTTTCCTTGTATCATCTCTTTGCCAACGAAAACCCCTAGGGCTACGAAAATGACCGTTAGAATCCCTGCGGCCACCAGCAACCTACGCTGCCTTTGAAGCTGTTTCTTTGTCTTCCGTTTTTTTCTCTTTTTCTTCATACCAGCCGATTCAATCTTTCTCCCCGGATAAAGCTTTCCAGGTTGGCCCCGCAGGTTTCCACCACAGTGCGCCTAGTTTCCACAGGGATGAAAGCCATATGTGGGGTGATCTTGCAGTTTTCCAGGCCAATGAGGGGATTGCCTTCTTCCGGCGGCTCCTTTGCCAGCACGTCAAGGCCAGCACCTGCCAGCTTGCCGGATCTTAAGGCCGCAGCCAGGTCCTCTTCATTTACCAGCCCACCCCGCGCGGTATTGATGAGGATCGCGCCATTCTTCATTTTTTCAATAAACGCCCGGTTCACCATCCCTGCGTTTTCCTCTGTCAGCGGACAATGAAACGATACCACATCCGAAGCGACGGCCTTTTCCGGCTCCTTGCTGTAAACGTGCACTGTCATGCCGAAGGCTTCTGCGATTTGGGCCACTTTTTTGCCAATGTTTCCATATCCCACAATGCCCAGGCTCTTTCCCGCCAGCAGCGTCACAGGTGCTTTCATGAAGGTATAATCCTTGCAATTCTGCCATTCCCCTTCTACGACCGCCTTGTTGTAAAGCTCTGCCTGATTGGAAAGAGACAGCAGCAGTGCCATGGCGTGCTGGGCCACCGCATCCGTAGAGTAAGCCGGCACGTTTGCCACTGCGATTCCTTGTTTTTCCGCAGCCTTTAAATCCACATGATTGAATCCGGTCGCAGCGATGCCAATGAATTTCAGGCTGGGACACTTTGCTATCACCTCCTGGCTTAGAGGCAGGGAATCCACAAATACAGCCTCTGCCTCGGAAAGCCGCCCCGAGATCTCTTCTGGCGCGGTCCGTTTATAGGGCTGGAAGGTCCCCAGCCGTTCGATGCTCTCCCAGGAAATATCCCCAGGATTAATAACAGCACTGTCTAAAAACACGATTTTCATATCTTACTCCTCATCCAGCTTTCGCACGATGTTTTCCAGGTCCTGCTCCAGCTTTTTGCTCTTTTTTCCTTTTACTGTGACCACCAGGTTTTTACAGGTAAAAACCTCCCTGGCAAGGGCTGTGATTTCTTCCGGGCTAACAGCTTCATATTCCCGCTTTCGCTCTTTTGGATCCCGGCTCCCCTTCTCTAGGATATGGCCCTCATAGGCCTGTGCCCAGTTCAGGTTGGACGCATGATCTAAGATCAGCTCCACATTGTCGATATACGCTGGCTTCACGTAGTCCAATTCATCCCGGATGCCCTGCTTCAGATCGTAAAACAGTTTCATGACCATCTCTGTGGATCCCAGCAAACGAGCAGGTTGGACTTCATACTGGAAATACAAATTCCCAATGTTGCTGTACTGCTCCAGTCCTGGATCAAAGCTGTAAATATATCCGGACTGTTCGGAAAGGGCCTGATGGATCTTGGAATTTTCACAGTCAAAGAGAATGTCGTAAAGCAGCATATAAGCGGCCTGACTGTATTTCCTAGTATCAATGTCAAAGGAAAATCGGACCACCGTGTCTTTGCTTTTCTTCACGGCCACCCTGCCGTTCCTGCGAAAAAACGATCTTGGCAAAGGTGCGAAATTGCTCCTGGGAACCAAGTCGCTCCCTGATCCCGATCCATATCTCTCCACCGTTTGTTTCAAATAAGCCAGGTCTTCTTCCCGAGCATGGCCTGTCACATAAAAAAATCCATTAGCTGGAGAAAGGAGTCTGCTGTGGGCCTGCTGCAAAACAGCCTTCCCCATCTTGTCCAGCCTAGTGCTTTGTCCGGTGATAGAGCGGGCCAGGCTGGTCCCTTCCCAGACGATGTTCCCTGTAAAAAAGCCCAGGGAGTTCTTTTCATCTTCCTCCCGGATCTCTGCTTTGATGCGGTTTCTCTCGATCTTGATCTCCGCTGCCGGGAGGCAAATGGGTTCAAAGACCTTTACCAGCACGTCCATGGCTTCTCGGATATGGTCCCTAGCCCCGGTCAGCTCAAACTGCACGAATTCCTTGTAAGTGCACGCATTGAACATCAAGCCCAGCCGATCTAAATGCCCATAGAGCTTTCCTCCCATGAGAAAATTGATGTTCCGAATGACCACATGCTCTAAAAAGTGAGTGATGCCGTTTTCCGCCTCTGTTTCATAAAGGCTCCCTGCTTTGAAATAAAGGCTGACGCAAAAGCTGTGAAGATGATTCCCTGGATAATGGAAAATCTCCATTCCATTGTTTGTCACATACTGTTTTTCCATCTATGCTCTGCTCTCCAGGTAAGCTTTCCGGCCTTCTTCATAAAGGTTTCCGCCCTCGCTGTCCAGCACCACGGTCACTGGAAAATCCCTGACCCGCAGCCTGCGCACCGCTTCTGCTCCTAGATCTTCAAAGGCAATGATCTCCGCTGATTCCACCCTTTGAGCCATCAGCGCGCCCGCGCCGCCAATGGCTGCGAAATAGACCGCGCCGTTTCGCAAGGCCGCGTCTTTGACTGCTTGGGACCGCTGCCCTTTTCCGATCATCCCTGTTTCGCCTAGATCCAAAAGCCTTGGCGCATAGGCATCCATCCTATAGCTAGTAGTGGGCCCTGCGGATCCAATGGGATTCCCTGGCTTTTCCGGTGTGGGCCCCACATAGTAGATGACCGCGTTTTTCAGATCAAAAGGCAGGCTTTCTTCTCGCTCGAGCATATCGATCATCCGCTTGTGGGCAGCGTCTCTGGCAGTATAGATGGTTCCTGTCAAAAGCACTGTGTCCCCTGCTTTCAAATCCTTAAATTTCTCCTTTGTAAAAGGTTCTGTTATATGATGTTCCATCTCTATTTCCCCTATAAAATCCTTTCTGCGTGCCTGCTGACGTGGCAATTTATATTAACTGCCACAGGAAGTCCCGCGATATGGGTCGGCGCTGTCTTGATGTTCACTGCTAGAGCGGTGGTCTGTCCGCCAAAGCCCTGGGGACCGATACCCAAGGCATTGATCCTGGAAAGCAGTTCTTTTTCCATGTCCGCGTAAAACGGGTCCCCATTTGGCTGACCCAGGGGCATCAAGAGTGCTTCCTTTGCCATGAGCGCCGCTTTGTCAAAGGTCCCTCCAATCCCTACGCCTACTACGATGGGCGGGCAGGGGTTCGCCCCTGCGTCTTCACAGACCTGAACCACAAAATCTTTTACCCCTTCCTCTCCTGCGGATGGGGGCAACATTTTGATCTGGCTCATGTTTTCCGATCCAAAGCCTTTTGGCGCAAAAATCACTTTTACTTTATCTCCGGAAACGATTTCATAATGGATGTGAGCTGGCGTGTTATCCCCTGTGTTGACCCGCCGCAACGGATCCTTTACCACGGATTTCCGTAGGAAACCATCCTGATAGCCCTGACGCACCCCCTCGTGGATGGCCGCTGCCACCGAACCTCCTATCAAGTGTACGTCTTGTCCCACTTCCAAGAACACGCAGGCCATCCCCGTGTCTTGACAAAGCGGCAGCTCGCCTTGTTCCGCAATACTGATATTTTCTTCAATTTTCTCTAGCACACCTTTAGCCACTGGCCAAGGCTCTGCCTCCGCCTGCCCGCGGATGGCTTCCTTTACGTCTTTGCTGAGAAAATGGTTGGTTTCCCTAGCCATCTGGGCCACGGCTTCTGTGATCTCCTTTACATCCAGCGTCCTCATAAAAACCTCCTTTTGTTTCACCCGTGTCTTCAGGCGAACTTCTTTATATTATACGATAAAGAAAGCCCCCGGGCAAGTTGCCCAAGACAGATAACCGGGATTCTCCACGCATATTTTCCTTTTTCAAGGCATAAGCTGTAGCAATTCTATGTCTGGAGGCTCCCATGAATCAAAGAAGACAAAAACCAAACATCTGCGTATTTTCTCTGAGGACAAGGTCTCGCCGCGGGGCTGGCGGCCTGGGACTGCTGAAACCCGCCCTGCTCCTGCTGTCAGTCACCCTATTCGTCTTAGTCATCGTTCCTTTTGCCATCACATCCTTATTCACTGCGCAGGAGACTCAGGAACAGACCCCCACCCAAGCAGAGGCCGCCCCTAAGGAGGAGCCCACGGACACCAGCGACATCCAACAGGAATCTGTGCCAGCTTCCATCACCGTGTACCGCAGCGCAATAGGCAAAACAGAGAAAGTCCCCTTTGAGATCTATGTAAAGGGGGTCGTATCTAGTGAAATGCCTTCCACTTTCGAAGAAGAAGCATTGAAAGCCCAATCCGTAGCTGCCCGGACTTATTCTCTTTCCAAATATCTGCGGGCCAAGAAAAATGGCAACCCAGCCGCCCATAGCAGCGCGCCTGTTTGCGATACTGTACATTGCCAAGTCTATCAAGGCAAACAAGAGCTGAAAAAAAACAAAGGCTCCGCATGGATGAACAACGACTGGAAAAAAATATCCGCAGCTGTGGATGCTACTAAGGGTCAACTAATGTACTACGACGGACAATTGGTGGAGCAGGCCTTGTTCCACTCTTCCAGTGGCGGCAAAACGGAAAACTGTGAAGATGTGTTCGCTGCCGCAGTTCCTTATCTCGTCAGCGTGGAAAGCCCTTACGAAGAAGAGGCCACCCACCAAAAAGAGACTGAAACTCTGACCATTTCCGAGTTCGCAGAAAAAATAAAACGCACTTACCCTGGGAAAAGCTTTGGGACGGTCACAGCTTCCAATATCAAAATCAGATCCCACAGTAGCGGCGGCCGGGTAGAGACCATGCAGGTCGGTTCCGCCTCTGTCACTGGCAAACAAGTCCGGGAAGCCCTGGGGCTTTACTCCGCTAATTTCACCATTTCCATAGCACAGGACAAGATCACCTTTACCACGACAGGTTCTGGTCACGGCGTGGGGATGAGTCAGTATGGCGCCAATGGCATGGCAAAAGCCGGATACAGCTATAAAGAAATACTGCGCCACTATTACAGCGGCACAGTAATCCTATGAAGAAAATTATTGAAAAAAATTGTGAATTACTGATTTTAGCTCTCAAAAACCGAAAAATCCGAGGATTATCAATCTTATTTCTATCATACCAGTTTCGCCGCCTGTTGTAAAGACTTAAGTCATCCCTGGCAATTTTCCAGGATCCCCGCTAACGCATTTCCACTGCTAGTATGACAGCGCACCACATCTGTCCTAGAATCATCGATCCCACTCAATGCTGTCTTGACCATTTTGTGAGACACGGTGCTTGTAAATAGGACCATTAAATCTGGGGATCCAATCTGTTTATTGAAGTCCGCCTTCATTTGAGTGAAAACCTTTACCTTGCAGCTGAAATTTTTGCATATCTTTTTATATTGACCAACCATTCGGTCATGACCGCCTACGATTACTACGCTCATATCAAACACCTCCTACAGGGTACATTCATTTTGTTAGTTTGCACTAACCTTTTAGTTAGTATAAACTAACCACGTTTCTCTGTCAATACCTTTTACAGTATTTTTCCTACTTATGCCACAAAAAAAGACAGTCATTTCATTTTGACTGTCTTTTTTCACTATGATAGACTTAATGATTAAGTCAACGATGTGACCGCACTGTTTAAACTACTCCAATAAATTGCTCATGCTCCTCAGCCCTATCGCTAACGTCGATACATTATGCAGCAACGCCGAAGTTGTTGGTTGCAGAATACCGCCCAGACCTAACAGTATCACTCCGCCATTCACGCCTATGATGGTTCTGTAATTTCGCTGAATTCTCTCCATGAGTCGATCACTTAACAGTTTCAAAGTGACTAGTCCTCGGAGATTATCCGCACCAATAGTCACATCTGCGATTTCTCTAGCAATTTCTGCGCCATCGTGAATGGCTATTCCTATGTCTGCTGCTGACAACGCAGGAGAATCATTGATGCCATCTCCAATCATGACAACAGTTTTCCCTTGGCTCTTTTCTTGCTCCACGAACTTCGCCTTGTCCTCTGGAAGGACCTCGGAATAGTATTCATCCACGCCAGCTTTCTCTGCAATGACTTTCGCAGTTCGGTCACCATCTCCGGTCATCATCACAACCTTTTTAATGCCCATCTGCTTCAAGGTTTTCACTACATCAGCGGCTTCTTCTCTAAGGGGGTCATTGATACAAATAGCCGCCGCCAACCTGCCTTCTATCGCCATGTACAAATGCGAACATTCCGGCCGCAATGATTCGAACCGTTTTCGATACCTCTTGTCTATGGTGCATTTTTCATCCTCAAAGACAAAATGGTAGCTACCGATCACTGTCTTTTTTCCATCTACCATGGAAGAGATTCCATGCGCCACTAAATATTCCACCTCTGAATGCAATTCTTCATGCTCCAGGTTTCTAACTTTTGCTTCATCTACAACCGCCTTTGCGATGGAGTGAGGGAAGTGTTCTTCCAAACATGCGGCAATGCGTAATAGTTCATCTGGCTTTTCTGTATTGAATGGCACGACATCTGCCACTGTGGGCCGAGCCTTTGTCAATGTCCCGGTTTTATCAAAAATAATAGTATCCGCGTCCGCCATGGCCTCCATGTACTTTCCGCCTTTGACAGTGATCTGATATTTTCCAGCTTCCCGCATAGCCGATAACACTGAAATCGGCATAGCTAATTTCAACGCGCATGAAAAATCCACCATGAGAATCGTCAACGCTTTAACAGGGTTATGAGTAATCACCCACGCTAGGATCGCGCCCACCAAGGTATAAGGCACTAACCTGTCAGCTAAACGCTCCGCATTCCCTTCAAGAGAGGATTTTAATTTTTCTGTGTCTTCGATCATAGCGACAATTTTCTCAAACTTGCTGGCCCCACTGGTTTCTTTCACTTGTACAATAAGTTCCCCTTCTTCGACCACTGTTCCAGCATAAACAGACGCACCTTCCCCCCTGTGAACAGGTACGGATTCTCCTGTCAATGAGGATTGATTTACCATGGCTTCACCACTGATAACGACCCCATCAAAAGGAATGACGCTCCCCATATGTACGCTTACCATATCCTCCAGCTGAATATCCGAAGCTGGCATCAGGGTTTCTGACTTTCCATCCCAGCACCACACTTTATCAATATTCAAGGACATGCTTCTAGCCAAATCCCCTATCGTTTTTTTGCGGGTCCATTCTTCTAGAATTTCTCCAATGCCTAACAAAAACATGATAGAGCCTGCCGTTTTAAAATCATCTCGCAGCATGGAAATCCCAATCGCAGTAGCATCTAGGATTTCTACTCGAAGCTTTTTCATCTTTAATGCCTGAATTCCCATACGAAGATATTTTACTGATTTTACAATTGTCGTGATCTTTCTGACTGAAGCAGGCAGCAGGAACATATGAAGTCCTCTCAATGCGACATGGCTCACGAGTTTATCCTTATAACCCCGATTCATGACTCTTTCAGAGTCACGGAGATATGCGTCTGGCAGCTCTGCCTGATCATATTCAAAGGTTTTTAAAGCATCCAACACCGCATTTCGTTCTCCCTGGTAGCAAATCACTGCGTCACACAAGCGCTCCCGCACTCTTACTGATATCACACCTAGCTGGTCACACAAATAACATTGCAGCTGATCCGCTTGTAAACATGTCATTTTCTTTTGGATCACTCTAATGCGGAGCCGACCTTTGATTTCATGCTTTATCACAAACCTCATCATTTTCCTCAGGCATTTCCTCCTGGAAATCCGCTCTTTCTTCGTTTATTTGCTGTGCCTCCGCATAAATATCTTCTGCGTTTTCCTGCACATCAGTAACTATGTCCATGATGCCGTCTTTTGCCCTGATCGCTGCCGCCGTACACTTGGCATATACTTTTTTAGCATCATCGCCTGTCAACAATTTGATTCCTGCCGTTCCAAATAAAATTCCCGCCGCAAATATCCCCGATTTCTTTGCGTCAATATTTTTCAAATATTCTAAACATTTCATCATTTTGTTTTTTCTCCTTAAATTATTGGTGTTTATGTCCGGTGATTATCGTCATTATTAGGCAAACAATCATTGCCCCTGTCCAAAATTTATGTTTTTTCACAAAAAACCTCCTCAACAACGCATTCCTTATTCCAATTTGAACATAACGAATCATGGCATTTCTATTCTAAACGCCCTTACTCTCTTTCGCTACTTTTTTCGCTGTTAATGATATTTTTTCTCAACAATCTCTCCTAAATAGACGCACCCTGCACTTTGATGCTTTGGATATTCCCTTTGCTCTCATATCCACAAACCTGTAACCCCTTTAAAATAACTGTGTTCCATTGGGAACTGGAAAGCATAAGAACCGATCCATCATCAAATTTGATTTTGCAATTATTTCCTATCACAAACACGTAATCATCAGGAAACTTGTAGGCATTGCTTCTGACCAACACGCCCATATGCTCCAACACAGACAGCATTCGATAAACCGTAGCCATGCCGATTTTCTTGTCTCTTCGTACTGCTTCATAATAAATATCTTTACAATCTGTACGCTCTTCCGCAAAAATGATATCTAAAAGCAACTGCCGTTGCTTTGTGATTCGATATCCTTGTTCTCGTAACTTCTGGATCACAACTTCTTTCTGCTGCGTTGTGTTGCGGCGAAACACAACTTTCTCCGTATGTGACCCTTTCTTCTGTCCCATCTTTTGCTGCATTCTGTCTCCCTATCGCTTCAAGCATGTATTGAAATTTCACTCATTCCCCTACACAAATGCCACTATGTTTGGGCTTTGCGGTTTGTCAGTTTCTAAGTTAGTATCAGCTAACTTATTAATAAAAATTTAAGGGCTTTTTACCCCTGACTTAGCGCTTATTTTACTCTTTCACTCACAAAATCGTCAATCTAAAATATTTTTATTGAGAAATAATCTCAACATTTTTTTCTTTTCTGCCCATTACTTTTTAGTTTCTCGCAAAAAATCTAAAAAAATCCAAAAAAAGAGTTGACAAGAATTCCTTTTTAGCTTAGACTAACTTTCGTAGTTAAATGACGCTAACTAAGTGAATCGCATCTAACTAACTTGCTAGATCCGTTTGTTGAATACTTTATTAGGAGGAAGTCATGAATTTAAATAGTGTGAATGCTGGTGAAACTTATTTGATTAAAGATATCCAAACAGAAGATGAGGAAATGAAATCTTTTCTTTTTTCTTTAGGTTGCTACAGCGGAGAACCTATTACTGTGGTTTCCCAGCGGAAAGGCGGCTGTGTCGTATCCATCAAAGATGGGCGTTATAATATTGATAATGGTTTGGCACAAGCCATTCTGATATAAGGCAATTAAAATCACAAGCTTTATTATGTGGATCGTATTGGCATGAGCGATGCGGCGAATTCCGCTTCATCTGCCCTTTCCACCTTTTTTATGGAGCACAGTTAGTCTAAAATAACTAAAAGCAAATCTTTGAATTGAGAAAAACATAAGGAGGTTCTATTATGAGAATTGCTTTGACCGGTAATCCCAACAGTGGCAAAACCACAATGTACAATGCCCTGACAGGAAAAAATGAGCGCGTTGGTAACTGGGCTGGGGTAACCATTGGAAAAAAAGAAAGTTTGATCAAGAAAGATCTCTTTAGCGGAGCAGAAGAACTGATCGCCGTAGATTTACCTGGTGCTTACTCCATGTCTCCGTTTACGCCTGAAGAAAGCATCACCAGCGGGTATGTGCGGGAAGAAAACCCTGATGTGATCGTCAATATCGTAGATGCGACGAATCTGAGTCGGAGCTTGTTCTTTACGACCCAGCTGCTGGAATTGGGTATTCCTGTAGTCGTAGCTTTGAACAAAAGCGATATCAACGAGAAGCAACATACTGTCATTGATGCAGAGCTTTTGGCACAAAAGCTGGGTTGCCCTGTCATCAAAACAATCTCTGTTTCGTCCAAAGACACAGGACTTTCCCAGGTTATTGAAAAAGCTGCGTCTTTGAAGGGTCATGGACAGACTGCGCCTTACATACAAGATGACATCGACCTTCATGACAAGACGGAAGTGGAAGATGCGGATAGAAAGCGCTTCGCATTTGTCAATGAGATCGTAAAGGAGGCGGAAACTCGCCAAGTTCTCACAAAGGAACGGAACTCCCATGACAAGATCGACGCAGTCTTAACCAATAAAGTCGCTGGTATCTTAATCTTTGCTGCGGTTATGTGGGCTGTGTTTGACATTTCTCAGACAAGGCTTGGACCTCTTATCGCCGATGTTTTAGTTGGATGGATCGAAACCTTCCAAGGCTGGGTATCTGGCCTTCTGGAAAACAGTTCACCATTCCTGCAGGCTCTGTTGGCAGACGGCATCGTTGGCGGCGTAGGCGCTGTGGTAGGATTCTTGCCGCTGGTCATGGTCATGTACTTCCTCATCGCTTTATTGGAAGACTGTGGTTATATGGCTCGAGTAAGCATTGTCATGGACCCAATCTTTAAACGGGTTGGTCTTTCTGGAAAATCCGTCATTCCTATGGTGATTGGCACCGGATGCGCCATCCCTGGGATCATGGCTAGCCGCACCATCCGCGACCAACGTGAACGGAGAGCCACTGCGATGCTGACACCGTTCATGCCTTGCGGCGCAAAGCTGCCTGTTATAGCCCTTTTTGCCGGCGTATTTTTCGCTGATGCGTCTTGGGTGGGTCCACTCATGTATTTTGTAGGGATCTTATTGATCTTCTTAGGTGCTTTACTGATCAAACAAATCACAGGCCATAGATACAGAAAATCCTTCTTTATCATGGAACTGCCGGAATACAAAGTGCCTAGCCTGAAAAGAGCAGTGTTCTCTATGCTGGCTAGAGCAAAGGCTTATATCATCAAAGCAGCCACCATCATTCTAGTGTGCAACGCAGTGGTTCAGATCATGCAAGCATTTAACTGGAAGTTACAGGTAGTGGAAGAAGGCATGGAACACACTTCCATCTTGGCGACCATCGCTTCTCCGTTCGCAGTACTGCTGATTCCTCTGGGATTCGGCGTATGGCAGCTGGCAGCAGCGGCGATCACAGGTTTCATTGCTAAGGAAAATGTAGTGGGCACTCTGGCAGTGGTTTACAGCATCACCAATTTTATCGACACCGAAGAGCTGGCTCTGGCTGGTGGAGCGAATGAAGTGGCTTTAGCCTTTGGCCTGACTTCCGTTTCTGCTCTGGCATATCTGATGTTCAATTTGTACACGCCTCCTTGCTTCGCGGCCATTGGCGCCATGAACTCGGAAATGCAGAGCAAAAAATGGCTGTGGGGCGGCATCGGGCTGCAGCTAGGAACCGGTTATACTGTGGCCTTCCTGGTATACCAGATCGGTACGCTGGTCACTACTGGCAGCCTGGGAACCGGATTCATCCCTGGACTCATCGCGATCCTCGTCATGGCAACCATTGTCATCATGATCGTGCGCAGAGCCAACAGCAAATTTGATTCCGAATATTCGCTGCATGGCAAAGGAATGGGGGAATCCGCATGAGCAGTCTCATCAGCAACCTCATTGTGATTGGCATTCTGGCCATTTTATTGGGAGCGGCGATCACCTACATCGTTCGGGCAAAGAAACGGGGAGTGAAATGCATCGGTTGTCCGGCGGCAGGAACGTGTTCTCACGCTCACAAAGAAAACGGTGATCCTGAATCCAGTTGCGGATGCGGCTGCCATCCTCAATCAAAATAACCGGTTTCTCTTTCACCAATCAAGCGAAAACCTCGCGGATCTGAACCAGGCCTGCGGGGTTTTTGTCATGCATCATGGACGGACAGCGCAAAAACAATCAGCTATCTATATCTAAATTCCGGCTCCGTGTCCTCTTCTGTCGTATGATAGAAAAAGAAGCCTTCTGCGTCTGTCTGTAATTTTTTTCCTTCAAAATATGGCTGATACTCTGAATCCAGTATTCTGCCTATGTATATGCGGAAATCATCCACCGGAAACTCCCAGCCTGCGGAACGTTCTCCTTCTGCCGCCGATTTCTGCGCGTCCACAGCTCCCATGCCAACGTCCGCCGCCACCTTTTCGCAGCGGTAAGAATCGTCTCTTTCCGGTGTCACCTTTAGGATATAGGCGCAATAGCTGGCTTCCCCACCGATATCCTGGTGATCTTTTAGCAGGTAATACTGGCGATCTTCTTTTCCTCTTTGGAAACTGCCGAAGATCATAGTCTCCAGCTCCTCCTGTGCCACTTGCGTCTGCCGTTCTTCCGACAAATAGTGAATCATCGCCTCTTCCGGCGACGCGCCGGTCTGTCCCTCGCTCTTTGATGAGCAGGCGGTCAAAGAACATAAAACCACCAATACCCACAATCCCCAGAGGATCCCTTTCCTTCTTTTGGTCATCATAAAACTCTCCCTTCTCTCGCCCGCATATGCGGCAAACATCAGTTATGGGGCTCATAGCCGCCAAGGTTTTGCCAAAGCTTTAAGGAAACTTTTCACTTCAGCGGCGAAAACTTTTTAAAACACACCATGAGATGCTTGACAACATTATATTCACAAGATATAGTATTGTCAATGTCGCAAAAAATTGCTGGAACATTCGGAGGTTATAACATGGCTCACATCAGTGACAAAGAATTGAAGCAGTATTTCAAACAGATCAAGCTGCTCTTGCCCCTGCGCCGAAAAAAAGAGAAGCAATTTTTAAAGGAGTTCCAGGAAAACATCGCAGATTTTGTTGATCTGAACCCTGACTGTTCTTTGGATGACATTTATTCTCATTTCGGAAGACCGCAGGACGTTGTCAGGGATTATCTTTCTACCATGGATTCTGCGGATCTGTGCAAGCAGGTCTGCGTCCGCAAGCGTGTCAAGCACGCTGCCGCTATGATCCTCGTGCTGTGTTTGACTGCTTTTCTCCTTCATGCGGGAGTGGTTTATAAAATATATCTTGATCAAAAGAACCAAGTGATCACGCACAGATTGATTGTGATCGAATAGGCCTGGGTCCTTTGTGGTCAGATGTTTCAGCGTTCATAACACCTCTACTTTGCAGGAATGCCTTTTCGTCTTTTTACTATAACTGATTCCTACGGCCAAAACCCTTCCCGTATCTGTTTGTTTTTCCCCAAGCTTTCCCCTGAATTTAAGTGCGTAATCCTTATCTTTGATCTGTCTGATCGCATCATCTGGTGTGCTGTCCACCTTCAATTCAATGATCAAAGCATCTGCGGTTTTGCGCTTTGGATAAAAAATAAAATCCACATAGCCTTTACCAGCTTTATCCTCTCGTTCTATGCGGTATTTGTCTCTAGCCGCCAGATAGACTAGATTCACTACTGCCGACAATTCGATTTCACTATTATAGGCAAAAATAGGTGATTCTGTATTGTGGGCAAATTCTAGAATTTCTGCCATGGTATCCGTATCCCCACAGAGAGTTGCTGCCAGCATTCTTTTTGATTCGTTGGCCAAGCGGTACACATAGCCCATGGATTCCTTATTCATGAGAAGTTCCTGAAACTTGTCCATCAGTTCTTTGTTGGGGATAAAAACTTCTCCGTCCACATATGTGAGCAAGCCATAGGTCACCATAGCCGAATAGATTTCATCTTTTGTGTTCAGTTCCATGGAAACAGCGGCGTAGTTTTGGAGTTCTGTCTCCACCCCTTCCCCAGCAGTCATTAAAACCAGATCGTCCCGGACATCATCAATGTTATTTTTCACATAAAAGAAAATCTCATCATATGGACCCGAACGAGTCCAATAATTAGCCAATTGATTATTAGCTAATGCGCACACCACTGAGCGAGGGTTATACAATCTTTCACCTGCTGCTGTATAGTAGCCATCATACCATAGACGCAAATTCGCCCGTGTGACCTTCGGCGTTTTCGTTGTTTTCAGATAGATATCAAAAAGACGGTCGATCTCTCCTTCTGTAAAACCAAAATAATTGCTGAACCGTTCCATCACAGTCATGTCATATTCCACAAACATGTTCAATTCTGACCCACTGGAATATTTCGCAATTGGAAGCACTCCTGTCATATACGTCAGTTCCACATAAACCTGATCTTTCAGAAGATTTTTAAGGAAAGACAAATACGCCTGCTGCTGAGCCTTCGAAACAAAGGACATATGGAAAACTGCGTCCCATTCATCAATCACAAAGGTAAAACGCTCTTTTGTTTTCTCAAATATCGTCAAAAGATTATCCCAAACAGTGCCAGACACATTGATGCCTATTCCCGGGTAAGCCTCCTCCAAGTCTTGATTGATGCCGTCCTGCACGCGGTCGATATATTGTTCATAGCTGCCTTGCTCTCTCGGTACTCTGCTAAAATCAACAAAAATCACATTATGCTGATTGAGATGTCTTTTGCAGCTTTCATTTTTCGCAACCGCAAGATCAAAAAACACGCTGCCGCTGTCTGTGGCCTTTCCTAAAAAAGCTCCAACCATATTTGCCATTACGCTTTTCCCAAAACGGCGCGGTCTTGTGATACACAAAAATTTCTGTCCATCTATTTCAGCCGCATTTAAAACATCCTCCAACAGCTGTGTTTTATCTACAAAAAACCGCATTCCCGCAATTTGTTTCCATGCTTCAAAAGGAACCATACTATTCAAGTACCTTCCCATATCCGCGTTCCTCCCTCCTGAATTTCGATCTGTCTTGGAAAGTTAAAATCATCTGCCAATATACTGGCATTTTATCATAAAAAAGAAACCATGACAATTTTTCTTTCTTGCGCACCCAGGGAAGCCAAGTTTCAAAAAATATTAGAGCTAGCAGGTGCGAGTTCAGTGGGCTTTGCTTCTACTTCACCTCTAAGAATGTGGGCATGCAAGCGCTTGGAATTTAGGAATCTTATGAGCTTTACCGCCAAATAGAAAAAATATTTAATTTGGTGGTAAAACTTCACATAACCGTCACTATCTCAATGAAAAATCAGCTTGTTGCATCTATTTTTTATTCTATAAATGTAATTATATTCAATAATATTACTTTAATATCAATATTATTCCGTTTTTGTCCTATACTTTACCACCAAATCCAAAAATAATCCTGTTTGGTGGTAAAATATTTAAATATGATCCCTCTAAATATAAATTCTTTTACGACGGACACAACATCCGGTGGAAACGATGAACCCTTTCAGGATGATGATTAGCATGAGAAACAAAAATGCACCGGAGATCAATGCGAAAAATGAATTGGGATTTTCCACCTTCACCACGTTTGGAGAGATGTCCGTTTTAGGTAGGTCATCCATGCTTTTTAAAATTCCTTTGAATGTGAGCCTATTCATGGCGAGCCATAACCTTTCTTCTGCGCACAAGGTATGTCTTTTTGTTTGATGGCAAAAAGACGCAGCTTTATTGATACCCGTTGCGTACCATTGTGATCGACATGAACAAAGCCATCGTAAAGATAGCCAGGGCTGGCATATATATGCCGATTTGCCCAGTAAAATATAAGATAATCCCTAAGACGCAATAGAAAGAAACCAGCACCAAAGCGCACCAGCGCAATATTTTATGGCCTTTGAAAGCCTTCACTTTATAGCATTTTTTATAACCCAATACACAATACGAAACGCTCCAAAAGCATACCATGGCATCACTGAAGCATCTTAAAAGGCTATTTTCTATGATAAAATAGTCGCACACTCCCAGCAATACGCTTGCGATGGCGATCCAAACGCAGATTTTTCTTGCTTGCTCTTCTTTTCCTTTTTTCAGTTTAAAAACATCTGGTGTGAACATGTTCTTTCCTTCCTCATCCACCGCAGCCTGAAACGCTCCAATTGTCCGAGTCGAATCACGGCTTTGATATACCTGCAATTTTTGTTCTACCGTTAGTCCGCCTATCCATATTGTACCACAGGTCAATGCTTTGTCTCAATTCCAAATTGCGTTTTCCAAATACACGCATGAGCCTTCTCTCTACTATATAAACGCATCAGCCTACTATTTTGTTGCATGTTTTTAGAAAAAAATTCACATTTATTTTTCTCATGCCAACCAAAACGCAATGGGCTGAAAACATCATTCTGTTTCCAGCCCATGAATTCACATCTACGCCTGCGATCGCTGACTCCAGTCTAAAAGCGCACCCTATGTCATCTTAACATGCTGTAAATATAAACAACAATCTTGATGCCCAAACCTAGCTATATCATTGGAAGAAAAATTTGGCGCACTTTATAATCAGTAAAACTACGGAACCAGATACCGCTGTCATCACAAGCACGGACATGATCTTTGCTCCAACAGCCACCTTTTCACCTTTTTTCCACCTTATGCATATGGGAACGCATATCCAGTAGCAATACGCCGCTATTAGTCCGGGCAAAACATACCCACTGAATATTTCAGATGTCATTTGGATTTCCTTTCTACTCAATTACTCCATGTGGCACCAATATTTGTGACTTTCACTTGATAGCCTCCCCTTTACAGCGACCGGAAAAAAGCGACCACAGTGAATATTAGGAATGGAATTCCCACAATGGTCCAAAAATAATCAGAGTATTTCGCGAAAGAACTTGGCCATTCTTTGCGTCTGATTCCGTTGATGCTATTGGAAAGCCACATCAATTCAGCGGCTATACAAATTAAAAGCGTTACGCTTGTATGTTCCATTTTGCTTCAACTCCTTATTGATACGATTGTTCCTCATCTTCTTCCACAAAACTTGGAATAGGGGCCTGAATATCCCCCAAGATGTCTGTTGGACCCGATACTAGGAATTCGCTAAAATATTTTTTAAAAGCATCCTCCACGAAGTAACAATACTCGTGAAACAAAACAAATAGCACCACCTCTTTGTCACGATAAAATATGATATCGTATCCTGTCTCGAGAAATGATTGGTATTCTTTGAATATATCAATTACGCCACGGCACATTTTGAAAGAACAAATTTTTACATTGCCGCGGCCGGAACATCCAGGGTACGATCTTTTCCATTCGGAACGCAAAAGATACGGATTGAGCTTGTCCAAAATTTTTTGGTCTTCATGCCAATTCATATCCAAAGCGAATGCGACTCTGTCACTACAATATTGCAATTTGTTAAGAAGTGCGACATGATCGATATTGTGGTTATTTTCCATATTCGCATTCCTCCCCGCATTTCGATCTGCTTTAAAAATTCAAAATCGCCTGTTAACATACTGGCATTTTATCATAAATAAAGAAACCATGACAATTTTTCTTTCTTGCGTGTATGAACACGCACAAGAATCAATGTGTCCTAAGGATCCGGCTAGCCAGATCCATGCGGTCAAAAATTCACTGCGCCAACAAATCACTGATCCCAGCATAAAAATTGCGGAATTTTGATCATGAAACCATATCGGGCGACTTTTTATTGGTTTGCCAACATTTTTACTCGTGAAACTGAAAAAATTGAAGTTTTTTCTAATTTTTGTGCGATTTTTGCCTTTGATTTTTGGATTTGTTGGCGTGGGGTTTTCTATCGTAATGGCACGGTTGGCGCAAGGCTCTCTCTAGTAACAGCTACGTTGGCCTTATTAGCCTTTAAGCAGGTACGCTCAATCATTTTATGGCCTTAGCTTATCCATCCGCAGGCAACTAAGCCATGTCCACTTCATAGCTGCCTGTCTTTGCGAAATTGCCGGACATACCAATAGACGCAGCCGATCAAAATCACCGTCAAAACGGCTAGCAAGGCCTTATTTTCCACTGTCATTTCACTAAAGTCCGGCCCGTTCAGAAAAGAAAAATCGCTGGATAACAATGCGATCCCATTATTAGAGATGTGAATCAGCATAGGAACTAACATGTTTTTTGTGGCTTCGTAAGCGGCGCACAGCAAGAAGCCCGCGGCGAATCCGATGAGAGCGTACAAACCAAGCCCATGCAAAATGCCGAAGATCAAGCTGGAAACCACAGCAGAAAACATGAAACCCTTTTTCTCGCGCAGTCCTCCAAAAATCGCGCCTCGAAACACCATTTCTTCCACTAGCGGCGCAGCGATGATGCATCCGATCACTTGCAGCGATAGATTTCCGCTAAACCCTATGCCGCTTTGATCAAGGGTTTCCTCCGCAAATCGTTGCGCAGAAACTATCTGAAACACTCCAAAAAGCACCATATTATACAAATACATGATCACAACGACTGAAACCGTGTGCTTCAAAATCAGCGGACCGGAGCCGCTGCCCCATCTCCATATGGCTGCCCTTTTCAAGAAATCTCGAGCAATCGGACAAACGATCAGCATGAGCAGGACATTGCTCACATTGAATAAATTTTCCGCTGCGGATTCTTTACTTGCATAGGAAAGAATCACGCCAGCCAAGAATCCGCATACTAGCGATGCCACGATATAGACTAGAATCGTTCCACCTGCGGCTAACCCTGGTGTCAATTGCGTGTGCTTGTTCACTATGCCCTCCTTTTCTTACCAAAATTTATTCCCTTGAAATTTCACTCCGTCTAAGGGGAACCTCAGCTAATAAGCACGTTCTACATAAAATGATTCGATACCCATTCTCCATCCCTCAGCGACTGTTTCGTTTCCAATCATAAGAATCAACTGGCGAGATCATCTTTTCCCCATTCGCGAAAACGATCTCGATATTTTTGTCGTCCACGCAGCAATGGCCCTTGTAATTGAGGAGGGCTTCCTTCGTGAGCTTCGTGCCGGTCAAATCCAATCGCTTGAGCTTCGTTCCAGAAATCTCGATCCTCCGCAATTCACCCTGCTTTTTCAGGTCCAATTCGCAAATCGGTGCGCCTGAGACGATCAATTCCATCAGCTTGGTTTGCTTTCTCAAGTCGAGGGTCTTCAACCCGGGGCAGCCTCCGAGCTCCAGCGTGGACAGTTTTCCAATGGTTCCCAATTTCAATTTGGACAACTTCCTGGAGTCAAAAAGCCCGGAGTTCTTCCAGTTCCCGGCAGGAAGAAACATCGAGGGCCGTCATTCTTCGACTGTTGGATAGGCTTATGCCTTTCAGGGACGCACACCCCTTCACGTCCAGCGTTTTTAATCGAGTTGCGCACGTGATTTCCAGTGAAGTCAATTTTTTGCAGTTCGTCAGCTTCAATTTCGTCACGTTGCTTTCATAATCATGGTATCCCAGGCATAACTCCCGCAGCTTTTTGTTTTTCGACAAATCTAAAACGATCTCTTTTTTGCTTTGCGTCTCGGCCTCGCTACAATGCAAAATACGCAAATTCGTGAACCGTTCCAAGCCTTTGTAATTGGTTATCATGTCCCCATATTTTGTTTTTTTCAAGCTCACTTTTTTTATTTTGCTGATCTCTTTTGGCGAAAGATAACCGTTCTTGTTTTTGTCATAAGATCGGGCGACTTTACGGACCGTTTTGTCTGGGAAGTTTCGAGCATTGTAGTGGTCAAGCATTTTTGTAACAGGTTGTTCGAAAAAAGCATCATCTGTTCCGTTCCCCAAGTCATGGCCGCCAAGAACGCAACCGCAAACAGCATGACACAGTTACGAATCATTTTTTTCATACTGATTTCCTCTTTCATTGAACACGAGTGAATGCCGATGGTTCCGTGTCAGACACGAAACACGAAACCACGGCATTTTTGTCATTGATATGGTGTGAACCCTTATTTCTTTCATTTCCAATTGAAAGAATCAACTGGCGAGATCATCTTTTCCCCGTCTGCGAAAACGATCTCGACGTTTTTGTCGTCCATGCGGCAACGACACTCATGATTGAAGACGGGCATGCATTTTTCCTTCGTGATTTTCGTGCCCGTCAAATCCAAGTGCTTGAGCTTCGCCCCAGAAATCTCGATTTCTCGCAAATTCCTTTGGTTTTTCAAATCTAGATTGGTGAACGGCACTTTTTCCAAATTAATCTGTTCCAGCCTTGCGTTGTCGCTTATGTCTAATTTTTGAAGCGGTGTCTCTGTGATGTACAAAGCTTCCAGTTTGACGTTGTTTCTCAGGAGCAACTTTTCAAGCGACATCCTTGAAATAATTAAAACTTTCAGTTGTTTGTTGCTCCTTATGTCCAATTTTTGAAGCGGCATCTTTGAAACGAGCAAATAGTCCAGCCTGGTTTGCTTTTTCAAATTCAGTTCCTTCATGGGAGTTTCGCTCAAACACAAGTTTTCCAGTCGAACGTTGTTGCTGACGTTTAGTTTACGAATCGGTGCGTTTGAAACGTGCAACGCTTTCAACTTGGTTTGCTTTCTCAGATCCAGCGTCTTCAACGCAGGGCAATCTCCGATCACGAGATCTTCCATTTTATTGATGGTTCCCAGTTTTAATTTGGAGAGTTTCCTGGAGTCGGAAACGCAAATTCGTTTCAGCGCGCGGCAGGAAGAAACATCGAGAGCCGTCAATCGTCCACAATAGCACCACTCCAGGTCTTTCAGTGCGACGCACCCTTTCACGTCCAGCGTTTTTAATCGAGTCGCTTCCGAGATCCGCAATTTCTTTAATTTTTTGCAGTTGGTCAGCTTTAATTTAGTCACGTTGCTTTTGGTATGATTGTATTCGCCCAGATACAGGGCTTCGAGCTTTTTATTTTTGGACAAATCCAGGGTGATTTCTTTTTTGCTTTTCACTTTTCCCTCGCCGCAGCGCAAAACCCGCAGATTGGTGAACCGTTCCAAACCTTTGTAATCGGTTATCGTGTCATGAAAGTCCTCCAAGCTCACTTTTTTTATTTTGCTGATCTCTTTTGGCGAAAGATAACCGTTCTTGTTTTTATCATAAGAGCGGGCGATTTTGCGAATCGTGTGGTCCGGAAAGTTTCGAGCGTCGATCCGGACCTGGGACGCTGCGTCCGCCTGCTCCGTTCCCCAGGCCATCGCCGCCAAGAGCGTGACCGCGAACAGCATGACGCAGTTACGAATCGTTTTTTTCATATAGATCCCTCCTTCATTGAACACGGGTGAACACCGATGGTTCCGCGCCTCGCACGAAACCATCTCGTTTTGTTGTTTGTTATAAGTATAGTGTGATCCCTGATCGGTTTCATTTCCAATCGTAAGAATCAACTGGCGAGATCATCTTTTCCCCGTCCGCCAAAACAACGGTGACATTTTTGTTATAAATACAGCAATAATAAAAATTTGGTTCCGATATGCATCTTTCTTTCGTGATCTTCGTTCCGGTTAGATTCAGTCTCTTTAATTTTGGCGCATAAATCTGCACGCCTTTCAATCTGCTCTGCTTTTTCAGATTCAGTTCCGTCACAGGCACTCTATACAAATATAAAGCTTCCAGTCGAACGTTGTTCTTGACGTTTAATTTACGAGTTGGCGCATTTGAAACGCTCAATTCTTTCAACTTGGTTTGTTTTCCCAAATCCAGCGTCTTCAACGCGGGGCAATATCTAAGGTCAAGTCTTTCCAGCTTGTTGATGGTTCCCAGTTTTAATTGGGACAATTTCTTGGATTCAAAAACCAAAAGCCGTTCTAGTTTGTGACAAGAAGAAACATCAAGGGTCGTCAATCGTTTGCTATAAGATATACTCATTTCTTTCAGAGCGACGCACCCTTTCACGTCCAGTGTTTTTAGACGGGACACCCCCGTAACATCCAATGTCTTTAATTTTTTACAGTTCGTCAGCTTTAATTTCGTCACGTTACTTTCAAGGTTTTCAAGATTATAGTATCCCAGACGTAACTGTTCTAGCTTTTTATTTTTCGACAAATCCAAGGTGATCTCTTTTTTGCTTTTCATCCCAGCCTCGCAACAATGCAAAACCCGCAAATTCGTGAAACGTTCCAATCCTTTGTAATTGGTTATCATCTCCCCACCGGGCTTATCCAGGCGCACTTTTTTTATTTTGCTGATCTCTTTTGGCGAAAGATAACCGTTCTTATTTTTGTCATAAGAGCGGGCCACTTTACGAATCGCTTTGTCTGGGAAGTTTTGAGAATTGATCCGGACCTGGGACGCAGCGTCCACCTGCTCCGTTCCCCAAGCCATGGCCGCCAAGAGCGCGACCGCAAACAATATGACGCAGTTACGAAAACTTTTTTTCATGGAAATCCCTCCTTCGTTGAACACGAGTGAACGCCGGTGGTTCCGCGCCTCGTACGAAACCACGGCGTTTTATTGTTTGTTGTTAGTATAGCATGATCCCTGATCGGTTTCAATTTTTTTGACCGGTTGCCCTACTCCGCGTAAGTGCTCTGTCCCTCCAAAGTGGTCCCGAATTCCGGGTTTCTGATCCATGACGCGGAAAATCCGGTTTTTAACAGTGAAGCTTTCAACAACTTCGCAGACCCTTTTTTCGCGTCTTTAAAACGCCTAGGAGCCACCTCTGGTTTATCCTCATATTTGCCTCTTGAGGCAGTGGCAGATATACTCGTATAATCAACCACATCCCTGTATTCAACCTTTCCACTTTTCACAGCGTTTTCAAACGTCGTGAAACTCTTGAAATCCTTCTTGTCCATGGCTCCTAGATCACCTTCCCGCACGTACGCTCTATGCGCGAAGGTGTCCGCAATGCAATGCGTGGCGAAGCCTAACACTTTGAAATATCTCACCGCCGGGTTCGTCTCGTCTGAGCTGATGCCCGACATGTCGGTGTTCAACATCTTTTTCGTGTCGGACACCAGATTGTTCATGGCCGTCATGTTGGCCGCGCCTAACCCGCTGCTCGCGGAACTGACGGCGGAGGCGACGCTGGTTCCTTCCCGAACCTTTTGTGCGCAGTTGAACAAGAATTTGCAGGATTGAATGTAATTTCCGGTCCCATGAAGCCCGCTGCCCGCCGTTTTAAAATCATAGTCCGCCTGATAAGCCGTTTCCGCCATGATTTTCACCCGGTTGCTGTTCAAAAGGCTGAAGGCGGCTGAGCCGATGGTGTCCTCATTGTTCAAATAAGCGGTCACGATGTCCTTATGCTTGGCCGCGGTCCACAAACCGTTTAAGACCAACGCGTCTTCATGGGATTCGCTCACGGCTTTGTTTTCTATGGCCGCGCCATGTGTGTCTTTCCCTTCCACGTACGATCGCTCGAATTTGTCATACGCCTGAAACGCTTTTTTCACATCCACCAGTTTCAATTCTTTCGCACTCGCGTTACTAACGTTTTTTCCTGTTCGTTTCATTAACTCTTTGATAAAATCCGCTGATTTTGTCGGGTCTTTCGCCCAGATCAGAGAGGCGACCCCGGTAATCTCGGCCGCTGACATGCTGGTGCCGGAACTCATCACCACTCCGTCGAACAGGCCCGTTCCCAGGATTCCGTCCCCAGGAGCCAGGATTTCCAGTTCTTCTCCAGTGGCGAATTCTTCCATTTGCTTTCCCGTGGTGTCCGTGGCCCCGACCGCCATGACTTCCGGATAGGCGGCGGGATACTGCACGTTTCTGGAATCGTCGTTTCCCGCGGCGGCGATCAGAAGGATTCCCGCCGCGTCAGCGTCTTGGACGGCCTGACGCAACGCCGGTGAGTTCACGGTCGTCCCGAAGCTCATATTGATGATGTTCATTTTGTTTTCGATCCCCCAGTAAATCCCTTCGATGACGCGATTGAGCGTGGCTTTGTTTCTCGCGTCCATGACTTTCACTGAAAAAATATTGGCGTTGGGATTGATCCCGGTGATTCCCGCTTCGTTGTCCTTCGCACCGATGATTCCCGCGAGACTGGTGCCGTGTCCGCTCGCGTCTTCAAACAAGACGCTTCCGCCTTCCTCGTTGGGTATCAAATTTTCTCTGCCTTTGATGTCGATGTCGTCCGTGTGAGACACGCCGCTGTCCAACAATTCGATTTTAACGTCGCCTTGATTCTTTGAAAAGTTTTGGTTTTTCTTCAACCCTATGGCTTTTCGATACCACTGTTTCAACTTCTTTCCTTTCAAGTCCGCGTAAGTGATATCGGATTCTTCTAACAGTTCCGACAACCCCGTCAGGTCTTCTTCCTCGGATATCAATCCGTTCAGCATGATGTTTTCTTCCACGGAAAGGACTCCCTGTTCTTCTTTCAAAGCCTTGGCTTCCTTGGCGGACATGTCCATGGCTATCAGGTTGTTGTCATATTCCTCATAGGTGTTCGCGAGGTCGTCTTCATGTTGGGAAATCACTTTTTCATAAGTTTTTTCATCTTCTAATAACACGATATAATTGCCGTCTTTCGCGACGCTTTGATCGTCTTGTTTTTCTTTTGCCGACACGGTGTTGGGGATCATCATGGTCACCACGATCATCGCGACGAAGAACTTGCTGAAAATTTTTTTCATCACACGCACCTTCTTTCTCAGTTTTGATGAAAATAGTAAAAAATCATAGAATAGTTCTGTCCATTCCTCTGTAGGTTAAATCAGGCTTTTCGTTTCTCCGCTATGTTTTCCCCATTTCATTTTTCCTCCTTCCTCATATCCCAATATAACCAAATTTTCTTAATTGAAAATTTCACCATCACTTTTCTGTGCCCGTATTATGGCGAATAAACATAGGCAACACCACCATCATCCCGCAGCACCCTATGGCCACTGCGATGCAGCTAGCGACTTTCACCGAGAAAAACGTGAGTGCCATTGCCACGATACCCTCCAGCAGCAATATCCTGCGGGCCTTTTCCCTGTACCAAACCTTTTCTTGGTCAAGGAGTGGTTTGTTCTCACTAGCCACAGGCGATTTGATGAACACCACTGCCGATGCTGATACGATCAGCACTAACACGGCAGTCACGGAAAAGGCCACATGCTTTAGCAGCATCAATACACACACGATCAGCAGGCACGACAGAAAGTAGCACCTGCCCGGAGTTTTGGCATGGAATCCCCCCGCATAACGCCGCAGGGGGATATAGGCCGCTGAAAACAACAGGCTTTGCCAGAACATGCCGCATAAGATTCCCAAAACGAATGATGCAGCAATCCCCATCAAGAAAAAAAGTAGTTGACTGATGCCAAACCGATATATCTCTTTCTCACTTTTCTCAATGATTCTTTTCTCGGTTAGGACTCTTACCAACATATTTGTCAGCTGTGTCATCATTTTACCTTGCTGAGTTTCTTTGCGCTTTCAGGAACAGCTTCTTGATACAACAAATGCCCGCATGTCGCATTCACATTCATCGATGCTGCAACCAGTGCCAATGCCGCAAACACGTTTCCAAATTTCATCATTAATTTTTTCATTTTCACATTGTTATATATGAATTTTTCCATATTGAGATTTTACAACATAATTCGCCGTTATTTTCCACAATGTAATAATTCGTATGGATGATTGTAAAAAATAAAGCATACCGCGGAAAGATCCTTGCGATATGCTTGTTTTCGTTTTCTATTGATTGTTAGTTTTGATCCTGGTCTGTCTGTAAATACATCAGCAGAGTGACCGTGAAAAAATCATCGTCTGTTTTAAAATCCAATTTTCCTTGATAATCGCACACGATTTGCTCTACGATTTTCAAACCAAGGCCGTGCCCCTCTCCTTTTTTAGTAGTCCTAAAAAACTTGCCAGCTCTTTTCACCTTGTTCGTATAGGAATTTTTGATTTGGATGGTCAGCGTTCCTTGAACCTCCCGCATTCGCAAAAACAACCTTTTGTTAGCTTCGCAATCTTCCAAGGCTCGCAAGGCGTTATCCAAAAGGTTTCCCAAAACAATGCAAATATCCTTTTGCCCTACAAAGAGATTCTGTGGGATTTTCATATCCAATTCCACTTGTGCGCCTTGTTTGATCGCCTGATCGAGTTTTAGATTGATCATCCCATCAATGAATGCGTTACCCGTGGCCGCAAAGGTGCGCCCTGCCTCCAAAGAGTCGTTCAGGCTATCCAGATATCCCTGAATTTTTTCATAGTTCTCTTGTCTAGCGATCTGCTGTAAAACCAGCAGATGATTTTTCATGTCATGACGCAAGGCAGAGATCTTTTCTTCCGCATCCTGCATCAACTGCAGCTGATTCTCATACGCCTGATTTTGTTGTTCCAAAGAAACCATCCGCAAATCCTTTTCATGCTCCGCAAAAATTTGCTCTAAAAGATAAAACAGCAAAACATTTAAAAGAATCATGCCAATGCCCCCGAACACGATTTCGCTTTCCGATTCACAATTATCGAAAATGACCACCGATAAGAAAATGGTGCATCCTGGAACAAAGATTGTGATCATCCATTCCTGCCACGCAAAATCCAGACTGTTACGAGTCTCAACGATTCTCTGAATCACAGATACAACCATAAAAAAGGTCAATGCTGACACAGGCAGTCCTATTGATAGCAAGTGATCGACCCCTATATGAATCAATACTCGGCCAACCATATCTTCACATAGCACATAAAGGACAACGCCTGCGAGCGCCGCACAAACACGGACTCTCCATTTGCTGTCATAAAAAACCGTAATCAGAAAAATCCCAATAAAATTCGATGCCAAAATCCAGTTAGGTGCCCATTGAAAATAGAGAAAACCCGCACTGTTCACCAGAAAAAACAAGATGTAGCAAAGTTTTCTCAAACATCGCCTGAACTCAGAAGCCTCTAGTTTGAAAAATATTCTAAAAAATAGGTATGTGGTATAAATGCGAAAGGCGTTTCCACATAAATAAATGATGCTATCAAAAATTCCCTGTTCCATTATTCTTCACTCTCATTTCCTGTATTCTGGCATAATAGCTTCATACGGGCAGATTTCCGGTAAAGCTGGCTGATAGAAAGCTTTGTCCCGTTCGCTAGATACGCTTCCTCATACGTCCATTTTTTCACATACGTGTTATTAACCAGATAGGATTGATGGATTCGGATAAAATCATTAGGTGCCGCTTCTTCAATTTCATTGAGCTTTCCATAAAATTCGTGAGTTCCTCTTTTTGTATGGATATGAATTTTTCTGCCTTTGCTTTCAAAATATAAGATCTCTCCGTAAAACTCCCGATATTGCTGCTTGTTTTTATGAAACACAAAGGAATCATTGTAACGCCTGGACAATCGCATCGCTTTCTCCACATTATCAATGACTTTGCTTTGCAAAAGAGGTTTTGTCAAAAAATTCAGGGGCCTTATTTGAAACAACTCCATCGCATACGTTTGCTTCGCGGAAATATATACGATATGTATGGTTTCGTCCTGCAATTCCTCTCTGATTTTCCTGCCAAGCTCCACGCCGTCCATGGCTTCAAATTCAATATCCAAGAATATCAGATCATAGCGCCTCCCCTTGGCTAGTTCTTGATATAATTTTTCTCCGCTGTAAAAGACATCTGTCCGTACTTGTCCCTCTGCCACAAGCGGCTCAAGAAAACTCTCGATCTGCCCACACACGACCTCTTCATCATCACAAATCGCCACACAAAACACACGAACCACTCCCTTCCTCACAGTTATATCTATTATACCACGAATTTCCACTGAAAATAGAATCCTAATTCGTGATTCAATGAACGCACCCTTACGGCAACGCCGTTTCAATCGATCGCGTTCATTATACCATGAATTCCCCATAAAAAGAGCATTCTAACCGAGATTCAAGGAATGCGTCCGCAAAGCCGAAAGACAAAAAATACCCCAAGGGACACTTCACATAAGGAAGTGTCCCTTTGCCGCATTTTTAAATATTTGTAATGACGGTTGGATATGATGAATTTGTAGGAAAATTAGAATATATAGTATGAATGATGAACATATTCATGAATGCTTTTAATAGTTGATAAGGTAAATTCTATATACATTTTGGCACTATGTGATGTTAAATCCCATCTTTCCATGGTGCGTGCTTCTAAACTATGTCCTGCCATATTTCTTATATCCCCAATAGCAGCACCAATACTTGCCTGTTTACTGTGAAGCTTATTATCTAATAAACCAAGACTGTTTCTATAATTATATAAAGCATTTATAACTTGTCCAATACCATTTTTTCCACTTACATTCACCCCTACTATCATTGATATCCTTCTTAAGAAATCTTCAAATACTCTTCCAACACACTCAATTGCTCCGCGAGCATCTTCGTCGCATTTTTTGTATCCATTTACCAGTTCTTCGATTTCAGCTGATGAAAGAGTAGAAAATATATCTCCTCCTAAAATATTGGAAATATATATTCTTATAGCCATATCATCATCTAAAGAAAGTGATATTGGATTAATATCAACTAATTGGCTTCTTATTGATTCAGTAACGAGAAATCCATCATCGCTCTTAGTAAAAATGCCTACAGTTATTCCCCATGTCATAAATAGGTCTTTCAAAAATACAGCATTTTTTCCCTCGAAACGATATAGTGAATATACCTTTCTTGATGATTCTTCAATGGATTCATCATTCAAATGATACTGAATGAATGTTATAAAAGGTTCATATTCCTGTATAAATTTTCTAATTACATTAAGTCTTGAAGTTTTGTCTGGGGTCTTTCCCAACTCATTTATGTATGGAGTTATTGAGCCATCCTCACAAATAACATTTAACATTCTACATATCGCTATGCAACTTCTTATGTATGCTTCGCTTTTATTTGTAAATTGTTTCAATTCTCCAATATCTATTGTACCATTATTATTTGCTACAAAACAAGCAACATCTGCAACAAGTAATAATGGCACATTATGACTTGGAAGTTTTTTGAACATAAAAATTAGTCCTCCTCAAATCTTCCATAAGCGTACTTAAAGAAAATTTTAATCTTCTCATCACTCCATTCACTCATATCTACATTTATTGTTATATGAGGACTTCTCACAACATCCATTTTTTCGGCTTTCATTTTCTCATTTCCGTTGGTAATAGTTGTTAATTGAATTGACGTTTCGTCCTGAGTATCGTCGACAAGATTATTTTCAGTATATACTACATCTTCAATATCTTCTTGCTCATTATGAGATGTGCATGTATCACAGTTGCTTTGCAAGTCTATTAGTCTTTGTATTTGTTCTTTAATATCACTTTCCCATTCAATGCGTGTAGAATTATTACCTCTACCTATCACATATTTTCCTAGTTCAAGGTAGTCCAAAACACTCATAAACAACTTTGCACCGTCTTCACGATTTCTTTCAGTAGAGCCATAATTTGCTTTTCCCCAGAAATTAACAATTTCATCCACTTCAGTTGTATTTAGATTATTTTTCTGTAGTAAACTCATCAGAAATACTTCATAAGGAGGATAGGCTACCAACATTTTAACCATTTCATTTTTTCTATCTTCATCTTGAGAGTATACTACTTTACGTCCCTTATCAGTAAACTCAAGCGAGTCAATTTCTACAAATCCTAATGTTCTCAATGCCGATTTTGTATTTGTGTATGCCGATTCACCTTTTCCAAAGATAGCTTTTACTTCGTCTTCTTTTTTCTTTCTTTTAAGTGTATCAAGAAGAAGTAGCATATTATCAATTGTAGAATATGCAGGTAAATTATTTCCACTTGTTTTTGCCATTTTCTTGCCTCCAAAATTTTTCTTTAATTATACACTTATGGTGTATGTTTTTCAAGTGGCTACAAACATTTAAGTGTTTGTATATTTCTATACAGACACTATTGTCAAGCTGAAAAGTATTTTTTAGTATTAATAAGTATAAATTGTATTTGATAGTATTCTTATAAACTCCAAATATGTATCGTCTTACCAAGCACTGAATTTGGTTATCCAAATTCGCTTGTTAGGGGCTTTTGCCCCTAATACCCCATGAAACATAAAGAACCGATGACCTTGTGAGAGATAAACTCACAGTACATCGGTTTTTTGCTTTTTAAGAAAATATCGTATAGCTTGCAGTTATACGGAATTTTGTTTATACATTGAGATTTTCATCTCCCCATTGTTTCATGTGTTCAAAAACGGGAATGAAACTTTTGCCTAAGTCAGTAAGGTTATACTCCACACGGGGAGGTACTTCTTTATAGTCATAACGGGTAATGAAGCCGTCGGCTTCCAGTTCCCGAAGCTGCTTTGTTAGGCTTGATTCCGTAATGTCACCGATATGCCTGCGAAGCTCTCCAAAGCGGTGTATATCCCGAAAGGCGATGTAATAGATAATTTCAATTTTCCATTTACCGCCCAAGATTTTCTGTATGGTAGAAACTGTTTTGCAGCGTTCAACAGCCAATGTACTTTTTTTCATTCCTGCCACTCCTTTCTGAAATAGTATAACACACCTTTTCTCAAAAATCAATGTACCGTTTCAATATTTGTACTACAAAAAAGTACAGTACTTGTAAAATCATTGTACGAAAGTATAATTAGTATAGACTACAGAAAAGGAGAGGTGTTTATGCACTACACAGGAACAATTTGGCGACCGCCGTATGAAGCGGCATCACTTTTGTTAGAGGTAACGGCAGGCTGTACGCATCATAAATGCAAGTTTTGTACCTTGTATCATGATTTGCCGTTTAAATTCAGAATGTCCCCTCTGGAGGACATTGAGTGTGATTTGCAGGAGGTTAAAAGAGCAATGAAAGGTTGGAACAGAGGGCGTATTGACCGAGTGTTTCTGACAGGAGCTAACCCATTCGTTTTGTCCTATGATAAATTAGCTGCGATTGCAGAGCTAATCCACAAATATCTCCCGTCCGTTAAGTCTATCGGTTCGTTTGCAAGGATTACTGATGTTACCCCGAAAACCGATGAAGAACTTACCAAACTGCGGGCTATGGGATATGACGGTCTGACAATAGGAATAGAAACAGGCGATGATGAAGCCCTGCGGTTTATGAACAAGGGATATACCTCGGCAGACATCATAGAGCAATGCCAGAGATTAGATGAAGCGGATATTCATTACAGTTTCTTTTATTTGGTAAGTATTTCTGGGGCAGGTCGTGGAGAAATTGGAGCAAAATTGACGGCTGATATATGCAACCAGATACACCCTACGCTCATCGGGGCAAATATGCTTACGATTTATCCCGATTCCGAGCTTTATGCAGAAATACAGCGTGAGAACTGGCATGAGGAGGGCGAACTTGAAAAATACAAAGAGGTACGGACACTGATTGAAAATTTGCAGATACCTACTATCTTTGCGGCAATGGGAGCTTCCAATGCGTACCAGTTTCATGGGCAGCTACCGAAAGATAAGAAAAAGCTGTTGGCGTTTCTCGATGAAATCATAGGAAATGTCAGCGAAGAAGAATTACAGAGGTATAGAAAAAGTGTTCATCATCTGTAAATGAAAGGAGGGGCAATCACGCATTTTACGGGCAGAACTTGGCGACCACCATATGAAGCACATTCAGTCATCATACAGGCTACTTCTGGCTGCACCTATCATAAATGCAAGTTTTGTAGTCTGTATAAAAACGAGTGCTTCCGAATGTCGCCTATGGAAGAATTTGAGGAAGATTTAGCAGAGATAAAGGGCTATCAACCATATGCAAGAAGAATATTCTGGACGGGGGCTAACCCGTTCGCAATGAGCTATGAAAATCTTAAACTACGGGCGTTGACGGTAAGGGACTATCTGATTAAGTGTCAGACAATGGCTATGTTTGCGAGCATCCGTGATATTAAAAACAAAGAGGTATGGCAGCTTAGAAAATTAAGAGCGATGGGTATTAACGGACTGAGCATCGGTGTGGAAAGCGGCGATGATGAAACGCTTGCCCTTGCCAATAAAGGATATACCTCGGCGGATATTCTGGAGCAATGCAGGAAATTGGACGAAGCAGGCATTGAATACTACTTTGTTTATATAACAGGGCTTGCGGGAAAAGGCGGCAGATACCAAAATGCAAGGAATAGTGCAGAGCTGTTCAGTCAGCTTAATCCGTATTTTATTTCCGTGGACTCTCTTACGCTTTTTCCAGACACAGAGCTTTACCAGATGGCACAGCAGGGCTTGTTTGTACCTGCCGAAGAAAAAGAGCGTATCCGTGAATTGCAAGTCCTAATCAATAACCTAAATATACGCACACATCTGTTTGCGAACACGGTATCTAATTTCACGCCCGTAACGGTGTATCTTCCCTATGACCGTGAAAAGGTAACAAACGAACTGCAATTTGTTTTAGATAACACGGATGAAAGGGAGATGCGGGAATACAGAGATAATTTGAAGTCTTTGGGATAAGGATTGTAGTTGAAGTTATAGCCCACCAAATAAAACAACAGCGTTTTGGTGGGCTGTATCTTCACGCCCAAATGAAAATAGTTTAACCCTCCAGACCTGTTTGAGTTTGGAAGGATTTTTTTGCTTGCAAGCAGCAGTTTCTACTTACATAAACCATACCGAGGATGGGCGGATAACCTATTAAAAAAATCCTCGCCACCGCAAGGGGGCTTTGTACCTCAAAAGTAGAAGCCAAATCTCTACATAATAGAAATAAACTCTCCTTAAACCGTAAAGGTATGACAGCCTTTGCGGTTTTTCTTTTGTCGTTTTTTGCAGGAATATGGGACAAGCCTGTTTCTGGCGTGGGATGCCGTTCCCCGCCTTTCAATCTGGATTTTAACGATTTTCAAAATTCAGATTGGAGGAAATTAGAATGGCATATAACCACGGACGGGAAGAACGCAAATGGCGTATCTGGAAAGAAGCCGAGGAAACGATTTTACGGAAATGCGGTGTTGACGAGAATACCATCGGGAAAATCCGTATCTATGACAGGGCGGATTTTAATGCAACCAGACGGTTTTACCGCTATCTGAACGATGTCGGGGAATACCTTGAGGGAATGGCAGACTCTGAGCGACAGACAGAGGTACATTCGGTTACAGATTTATTGGACGAGATTGAAAATGAAAATCTGTATAGGGCATTGCTTGCGATGGACAAGCGTACCTTGCAAATCGTTCTGCTGAAAATGCAGGGGTATTCCACAAAGGAGATTGCACCGCTTGTCGGTCTGACAACGGGTGCTATCTATGCAAGGATGGAGCATCTGCGTAAAAAGCTGAAAAATTTTAAGCGTTAGAGGGCAATTTTCAGCTTTTTCAAGGACTATAGAGTGAGGGATGTTTTCTCTCACTCTATTCTTTATGGGAGGATTATTGCATATGGACAGCTATATAGACGAAATAACAAAGGAACAATTTATCGAAGACACTACTATCCGAGAAACAATCAACAACATTTACGATATGCTTGCAGATATGCCGAAAGAGAAGCGACTTGCTTTCTTCGAGCAAATTTCAAAACCAAAAGATTTAGATTTTGTAAAGGAAATGGGTGGTATTTATTATGTTGTCTGCGCCCACTTTGATAGGGAGCAAAGAGAAGATATGATAACCAAGGTCAATCGGATATTAGCATAGAAGTGTAAAAAATTTCAAATTCACGCTTTAAAGCATTGAAGTAAGACGGTAGATATGATAGAATAACATCACTACAAACATCATATCCGACTGTCGGAAAGGAGTTTATTTTGAACAGACAGTCAGAAAAAATTACTGCTCTCTATTGCAGACTTAGCCGTGACGATATGCTGCAAGGGGAGAGCAACAGCATTACCAACCAAAAATCCATTGTCAGCAAGTACGCAAAGGATAACGGATTTCAGAATCCCCAATTTTTCGTAGATGACGGATATTCTGGTGTCAGCTTCACAAGACCGTCTTTTATGGAACTGATGGAGCTTGCCGAAGCGGGGAAAATCGGAACAATTATTGTAAAAGACCATTCAAGGCTTGGCAGAAACCGCCTTGTTGTCGGTCAGCTATTGGAAGGAGATTTTGTCCGTATGGGCATCCGCTATATTGCCATTATGGACAATATCGACACAAAGGATGGATTGAGCGATTTTCTCCCCGTGCAGGACTGGTTCAATGAGATGCATGCTAAGAATACTTCAAAGAAAGTACGGGCGGTATTCCAGAACAAAGGCATGTCGGGAAAACCTCTTACAACGGTTATCCCCTATGGTTACAAGAAGAACGAAGCCAATCCTGCCCATTGGCTGATTGACGAAGAAGCCGCAGAGATTGTACGCAGGATATTCCGCCTGTGCGTTGAGGGCTACGGACCGACACAGATAGCAAATATCCTTTTTTCGGAGGGCATAAAAACGCCAACGGAGCATTGGCAAGCACAAGGCAGAAATACCTCTGCACTTCCAGCCATACCACATAAATGGGCGGCAAGGACGGTTGCGGATATTTTGGAACGGATTGAATACTGCGGTCATACAGTCAACTTCCGCTCTACCACTCGTTCATTCAAGGACAAGACCATGATACGCAGACCGAAAGAAGAATGGAAAATCTTTGAAAATACCCACGAAGCTATCATTGACAATGAAACTTGGGCACTCGTGCAGGAGCTTAGAAGCCATAAACGCAGACCAAACCGCACAGGCGAAATCAGTATTTTTTCTGGATTACTCTATTGTGCCGACTGCGGGGAAAAGTTGTATTATAGTGTGACGAACAATTATAGCAGGGAGCAGGCATATTTCTTCTGTTCCAATTACCGCAAGAGTACGGCAAACTGTACCGCCCACTATATCCGTGAAAAGGTTGTTTATGCCTTGGTTCTTGAAAGTTTGCGGCGTGTCCTATTCTACGTGCAGGCATTTGAAAAACAATTCGTACAGGAACAGCTTGACAAATCAAGCGAGGAACAGCGGAGAGAGCTTGCCAAGAAGCGGCATGAATTAGCCAAATCCGAAAAGCGTATTGATGAGCTTGACATATTGTTTCAGCGGATTTATGAGGATAACGTATCGGGCAAACTGAGCAATGAGCGTTTTGCAACAATGTCGGCAAACTACGAAGCAGAACAGAAAGCCTTAAAAGAATCTCTTGTCCAGTTAAAAGCAGACATTGAAATGCAGAATGACAAAACCGCAAATGTGTCAGAATTTGTGGAGAAAGTCAGGCGTTATACGGATATCAGGGAACTTACGCCTGCCATCGTCAATGAGTTTATTGATTACATTATGGTATCTAAGAAACAGATGATAGATGGAAAGACCGTATATCCGATTGATATTTATTATAGTGGTATCGGTATTATCAATGCTCCATTTGCTGAAGAATATGAAGAAATGTTCCAAGAACGCTTGAAACAGAAACGTTCAGAAAAAGAAAAAACGGCATAGCCACGAAGACTATACCGTAATTTGATGCAGAGATGCCCTCATACCCTTCACTTCCTTATGTGAAGGGTACGAAGCGGGCCGTTTTTTCTCACGAACCTGCTTGGGGGCCGCACCCTGCGTATTCTCATGTCATAGCGCGTTTCGCATTAGCAATTTTCCGACTTCACCTGGAAATAAGCTTTTGCATGGAAGCACACAGGGCAGACCTCCGGTGCCTCCGTGCCGGTCAGTTCATGGCCGCAGTTTTTGCATTTCCATGTTACTTCCGTGTCTTTCTTGAAGACTGTGCCATCCTTGAGGTCCTTGGCGAATTTCCGATACCGATCTTCGTGCTGCTTTTCAATGGCCGCCACCCCTTCCATCTGCTCCGCAATCTCCGGAAAGCCTTCTTCCCTGGCTGTCTTCGCCATTTCTGCGTACATTTCCGTCCATTCATAGTTTTCACCTTCTGCGGCAGCAATCAGGTTCTCGTCCGTGGTGCCAATGCCCACGGCCCGCTTGAACCACAGCTCCGCATGGGCCTTTTCATTGGACGCTGTTTCCTCAAAGATATCAGCGATCTGCATATAGCCTTCTTTTCTGGCTTTGGCAGCAAAGAAAGTGTACTTGTTCCTTGCCTGCGATTCTCCTGCAAAAGCAGTGAGCAAATTTTCTAGTGTTTTCGTGCCTTTTAATTCTTTCATGTTCTTCCTCCTGAATCAAAAATCGTTTTCAACTATCAATCCTATTTTTGCCAAAATCCTAAAAATATTTCATATAGTTCACAATTATTGTTGGAAAAGAGGAAAAGAAAAAGCATCTCTAACCGCGGGCCGGCTCATTGCCTCATCTGCGTCAGAGATGCATCTATGCATCATCGTGTTCGTCATACCTATCCCCTTGGTTTCAGGAGCGTCAGGTTTTCATGCTATTTTTATTTCATTGTGCCTTAATCTTCGATGCGGATGATTGTCGCACCCAGGCCCCGAAATTTTTCCACGAACTTTTCGTAGCCCCGGTCAATATGGTAGATGTCAGAGACTTCCGTCGTTCCCTCCGCCACTAGTCCAGTCAGGATCAATGCTGCCCCAGCCCTCAAGTCAGTAGCCACCACCTGCGCGCCCTGAAGCTGTTTTTCTCCTGGAATGATAGCGCAGTTGCCTTCCGTCTTGATATTGGCCCCCATGCGGTTGAATTCCGCGACATGCATGAAACGGTTCTCGAACACCGTCTCGATGACCACGCTCGGCCCCCTTGACACGGCCAGAAGCGCCATGAAGGGCGACTGCAGATCCGTAGGGAATCCTGGATAAGGCAGAGTCTTGATATCTGTGGAAATAATGGGGTTCACATCGCCCCTTACCACCATGCCTTCATCTGTCATGAATATTTCCGCTCCGCATTCCCGCAGCTTGGCGGTGATCGCTTTCACATGGTCTGGCAGGATGTTTTTGATCAGGATGTTTCCCCTGGTGATCACGGCGGACAACATGAAAGTGCCAGCTTCGATCCGGTCCGGGATGATATGGTGACTCACGCCATGGAGCTTTTCCACGCCTTCGATCTTTACAGTATCAGTGCCAGCTCCTTTGATCCTGGCCCCCATCTTATTGAGGAAATTGGCTAGATCCACGATCTCCGGTTCCTGAGCCGCGTTTTCAATGACAGTGGTACCCTCTGCCAGCACCGCTGTCATGATAATGACTTCCGTGGCTCCCACGCTCGGGAAATCCAGGTAGACATCGTTTCCCACCAGTCTGTCCACTTTTGCTTCCAAAGGGCCCTGCTGTCCGGAATCCTCTTGGATCTCCACGCCCAAAGCACGCAGCCCCTTGAGGTGCAATTCAATGGGCCGTTTCCCAATGGCGCAGCCCCCTGGAAGGGGTATCGTCGCTTTTCCCGTTCTGGCCAGAAGCGGTCCGATCACTAGGATGGAGGCCCGCATCTTTTTCACCAATTCAAAGGGCGCTTCTGACTTAGTGATCGCTTTTGTTTCTATTTCCACCGTGTTCTCTTCTAATTTATCATGAATCTCCGCACCTAGGCTTTCCAGAAGCCGACACATCACATCCACGTCACGTAACGCCGGCGTGTCCATGATGACGCAGTTCTCTTCTGTCAGCAGCGAGGCCGCCATGATAGGAAGCACTGCGTTCTTTGCTCCGCTGATTTCCACTTCCCCTTGCAGCGGCGCGCTCTTTTGCACTAAAAACTTTGCCACGTCTTTCCTCCAAACAAATATATCTACCCTACAGTATACCTGTTTCCCTCTGTTATTTCAAGGAATAATACAAAAGAAAGAGGCATTTAAATGTTCATGCTAAAGGGGAACAAAATATATTTTGATTACCTCTTTCTTTCCCTGTTATTATTTCCAGTTTCTGCTTGAAACATTCACTCAAAAAAAAAAGCATTGGCACTCAATGCTTTTTTCATAAAACGCTTACAGTTCTTTCAATTCTTCGATGCACTTTTCACAGATGTTCTTGCCTTTTACCTGGGTCACTGTTTTTGCGCTGCCGCAGAATATGCAGGCTGGCTCATACTTCTTCAGTAAAATGTAGTCATCATCCACAAAGATTTCGATTGGGTCTCTGATCTTGATGTTCAGAGTCCTTCTCAATTCGATAGGCAGCACGATCCTGCCCAGTTCGTCCACTTTTCTAACAATTCCTGTCGCTTTCATACTTATTCCTTCACTCCTTTTTCTTTGAATTTAGGTTATTCATAGGGAAACCTACACCCCCTGCCTCCATTCTCATTTCTCTTTCTTGCTAGTTACCAGATTCTTAAGGGATGTGACCGCATTGACAATGGAAGTCAGTGCCGATACGATGCTTTGATTTCCCTTGATCATCTCTGTGACCTGGCCTACGGACGCAGACACATCACCTACAAGGCCGTCCAGCTGTTCAGAGCGCTCGGCGGCTATGGCGGAAATTTTTTCCGCATCTGCTAAAATCCGATTGGTGTGTTGGATAGTTATAATGAGATGCCTCATAAACACAATGCCAAAAACAATCAGAACCAATAGTCCAATAATGATTAAAGCCCAACCCAACGTTTTCAGGTCCATTGTGATTACCATATGCTTACCTCCGATTGTTTAACAGTGATACTTCTATTATTACATAAATTGTAAATTGTTTCAACTCATATTTGCTATATTTTTGAATAAATTTACCTTGAGGTGAAAAAAACATGATGAATTATATCTGGGCAGGCATGATTTGCCTTGGAATCGGCTTTGCCTGCGTAAGTGGGACTCTTGGAAGCTTTACAGATGGACTGATGTCCAGCTGTACGGGAGCTGTGGAATTCGTCATCAGCCTGATCGGGATCATGGCTGTATGGAGCGGTCTTATGAATATTGCGGACAAATCCGGCCTGATCGAAAAAATCTCTCGCCGGGTAAAGCCTCTGATGGGTTTTCTCTTTCCTCGGGAAAAAGATGAGCAGACCATAGCCGTCATGCTGATGAGTTTCGTGGCTAATATCTTTGGCGCAGGAAACAGCGCCACGGTCTTTTCTCTGAAAGCCATGGAACGCTTGGATGCAGAAAACGGTCAGTCTCCCTATGCTAGTGACGCAATGTGCATGTTTACGGCAGTGACCATGTCCATGGTTCAGCTGGTGCCTGTGACTATCATCAAGATCCGAAACGACCTGGATTCCGCAGATTCTGGCGATATCATCATTCCATCGATCATTGCCGGATTAGTTTCCATGGCCGTGTCCATCCTTGTCTGCAAACTCTTTGAAAGGAAGCCCCGCAATGTCAACCGTCCTTAGTGCTATTTCTGTTTTTTTCATCCCTGCGATTATTACAATCATCATCCTGTACGGCCTGTACAAGAAAGCCGCTGTGTACGACCTTTTCGCTGAAGGCGCAAAGGATGGGATTGCGACCGCAGTAGAGATCCTGCCCTTTATCATCGCTATCTTCATTGGGATTGAAGCCATCACTGCTTCCGGTGCCATGGAGTGGCTGGAAAGCATCTTGGGTCCTGCTTTTGAGCTGGTAGGGATCCCTAAAGATCTGATCTCCCTCATCTTGCTGCGGCCCGTGTCCGGCAGTGGCTCCCTGGTCTTGGCAGAACGGATCATGACGGACTGCGGTGTCGATTCCTTTGTGGGAAGAGCCGCAGCTGTCATGGTAGGCAGCTGCGAAACCGTCTTTTATGTATTAGCCCTGTATTTTGGGGTCACGGCTGTGAAAAAAATGAGACACGCCTTTGCCGCTGGCCTCATCGGCTATGTGGCTGGCATATTCGCCTCTATCTTGATCTGCCAAGTCATATGATCCGCTCATAGATGCGCTGTATTTCATCGGAATAAGCGGTTTCATCCTGATAAACATAAAGCTCTGGCAGCAGCCGCAGTTCCGTCCCTCCATTTTTGATGCTGTGGATCAGCACCAAGTTGGGCGGCTTTCCTTTTCTCGGCGCTACCAAACGCATTTCTTTTGGTTCCAAATGATAAGTTCTGCTCATGGCAAAAATGTCCACCAATCTACTGGGCCGATGGACCATGTAAAAGTCGCCTTTATCCCGCAAAAGCTCTGCGGCGCAGTGGATGAAATCTTCCAGACTGCCGATCGTTTCGTGGCGGGCGATAGTCTTGGCCTGATTTTCATTGATCAAGCCCCCTTTCCCCGCCATGTAAGGCGGATTAGAGGTGACCGCATCGGCCCAGCCTTTCAATTCGCTGAAAGAAGCCACATTGTCTTGGATAAAATGTACCCGCTGGGAGAGTCCATTGAACTCTGCGCCCCGCACTGCCCGCTCCCAGGAGGCCTGCTGACATTCGATGCCATAGATCTTTTCCGCGTTTGTTTTATGGCTGAGAATAAAGGGAATGATCCCAGTACCAGTACCTAGGTCCACGATGTGATGCGGATCTTTGGCAGCAGCGAAATCAGCTAGGATCACAGCGTCCACTCCATAACAGAAATCCTCTGGCTTTTGGATGACGCAAAGATCCCCGAACCCTGTTTTGTCAAGCCGTTCGCCTGGCCGCAACATGATTTACTCCTTTAGCAGTTCTTCGATCTCTTTCAGCAGTTCTCCATCCAACTCTTCCAGATCGTTTTCCTGCTTTTTTTTCTTCTTGCCTTTGCCCAGCCGCTTAATCTCTTGCTTTTTGTAATTATAAAACTCTGTACTCAACTTTTCCTGCCGATCCTTTTCCTTGTTTCCTTCTTCCAGGATCAGCCTGGTTTTGATGCTGTTTTCTAAGATATTGGTGTCCACTACCACCGCCATGCCGTCAGGCGTCCTGATCCGCTCGCCTGGATCAGGCATACCTTTTTTAAATTCCACGTACACCTCGTTTTCGTATTTCAAGCAGCACATTAGCCGCCCGCAGATGCCGGAAATCTTTGTAGGGTTTAGTGACAAGTTTTGGACTTTAGCCATTTTAATGGAAACAGGCTCAAAGTCGGACAACCAGCTATGACAGCACAGGCTGCGGCCGCAGGTACCGATCCCTCCCATCATTTTCGCTTCATCCCTGACTCCGATCTGCCGCAGTTCAATACGCATTTTAAACACGCCTGCCAGATCCTTTACCAACTCTCGGAAATCCACTCTGCCATCAGCTGTGAAATAAAAAATGATCTTGCTGTTGTCAAAGGTATATTCCACATCGATAAGTTTCATTTCCAGCTTGTGCTTGTCGATCTTTTCCTGGCAGAGCTGCAATGCCCGTTCTTTTTTCCGCACATTGTCCTCATGTCGTTTATGGTCTCGCTCGTCCGCTATGCGGATGACTTTTTTCAAAGGTGAAACGATTTCAGAAGGATGCACCTGTTTTTCCGTCATGCTGACGGTCCCAAATTCCATGCCTCTGGCTGTTTCCACGATTACGTTGTCCCCAATTTTCACATCTAAATTTCCGGGATCAAAGTAATAGATCTTGCCGGCAGTCTTAAATTTGACGCCTACTACGTTTACCATTGTTTATCCTCCAATTTTTATCATCAATTCCTTCAGTGCGTAACTCTTGGCCACGCCCCTCTGGATCTGTCTTCTCGCCTGTTCGATCAGAGCCACATTTTTGTAGATCTGGCTCTTTTTATATAGCCTTCCCTTTTCTGAACCATCTATCAGCAGATCTCGGTAGGTTTTTTCCAATGCGTCTAAAAACGCATTTGTCTGCCCTGCATCTTTCATGATATCCGCAATGGCTTCTTTCCTTTTATAAAAGGGCTGCCCTTCCAGCAGCATGTCCGCGATGGCACCCGCAGTTTTCAGCATGCCTTCGTAACTTTCTCGGCCAAAGTAATGAAGACGGTATTTTACGCACCGGGAAAGAATAGTCTGGACCAGGTTTTCCATGTTTTCTGACAGTAAAATCAGCACCGTGCCTTTTGGCGGTTCTTCTAGGGTTTTCAGCAGCCGATTCTGAGCGCGAAGGGTCATAGTGTCCGCATCGCAGATGATTGCGATGTTGCGTTCTCCATATGGCTTGATCCGCAGCCGATTCTGCATCTTTTCGATGGCTTCATCTTTAATGCTGCTGCCCTCTGCTTCCACATAAATTAAGTCTTCGTAATTTCCATGATCGATCTTCTGACAGGCTAGGCAGTGGCCGCATCCCACTCCCAGTTCTTCTTTACATAGGATCGCTTTTACAAACATTTCAGCAAAAGCCTTCTTGTCTAACACCGCTTCGCCTTCAAATATGTACGCATGGGAAACGTTTCCGTTTTGAATGGCACTGGTGAGGCGGCTCACTAAGGCTTCATTTCCTTGTATCTGTTGAAATTTCATGATTACAGCAGCCTTTCTATGTGTTCTCTGATTGTTTCGCTCACTGCGCTGATTTCCTCTGCCGCATCGATGGTGATGATTCGTTCAGGAAATTGTAATGCCAACTCTTCATAGCCATGAAACACTCTCTGATGGAAGTCCATGGCTTCCAACTCGATCCGGTCCAAAGAGCCTTCCTGGATCCGCCCCTTGCTAACATCCGGCTCTAACCTTAGAAAAAAGGTGATATCCGGTACGCATCCCGCCGCCGCATAAGCGTTAATGATGGAAACGCTGTCCCCAAGCCCTCGGCCATATCCCTGATAAGCGACGCTGGAGTCGATGAACCTGTCGCAGACCACATGTGTCCCTTGCTCCAAAGCGGGCTGGATCACCCTCGTCACATGCTGCGCCCTTGCCGCTGCATAAAGCAGAGCTTCTGTCATGGGATCCATCTCAGCGTTTTCCCGATCCAATATGATTTCCCGTATTTTTTCACTGATGGCCGTGCCGCCTGGCTCTCTTGTCACAATCACCTCGTGGCCCTTTGTTTCCAAAAGCTTTCTGATCGCTGTGATCTGTGTGGATTTACCGGCTCCGTCCATCCCTTCCAATGTAATAAACAACCCTTGCTTCATCTTCGCTGTCTCCTGCTACGCCTCTTCGCTTCATGCTGCTGTACCCGATTCTGTTTGATGACCTCATCCATCAAGCCTGCTAGAAAATATATGATAAGATACGCAAGAGGGACGCAGAGCAGCAAGGTGAAGATCACTTTCAATGTTGTCATAATAACCATGTGTTCCCCCTGATCCATGTTCTTTGATCCTTAGCGTCCATTATACCATGGATTTCCCATGTTTCACAACATCAATATCCCAAAGCTTTCAGCCTAGCGGCGATCTCCTGGTAAAAATGCGCCATGTCCGGATTGTCACCTTTCCGCTTTCTATGTTGGGGATCCACTATCCTGGGATGGGAGATCCCATATTTTCCTTCTTGCGGATATACGCCCTGGAATTCTCCCCATTTTGCCGACGCTGCTGATACCAAACCATCGTTTTGCCCTTCAAGCTTCCGCACCACTTTATAAAACAGTCCCAGAGCCGGATCGCTTGCCGCAGAGCGCATATCAAAAGCATAGCTCTGGTAATAGACCTCCTTTCGGTCAGGTACCAGCTGATTGAATACCTCCATATAATCAGCCGTCAGCTGCTCGTAAGGCTTGAGGCTGAAATTTTGTTGCCTGCCGTCTACCATAAGCATCAGATTGAAAACGCTGGCTAGGACCTGGTACGCAGCAGCTTTCCTTTTTCGCAGCAAATCAATGGAACCAATCCCTCTGTGGGGCGTTGCCAGCGTCGTAAGGCTAACTACTTTTTCTGCCATTTCCAAAACAGAAATCAAATACCTTGCCTCGATCCCGCCTTTGGAATGAGCAATTAGATTCAGCTTGTCCGCCCCCGAATCCGCAATCGCCCGCTCCATAGAAACCTTCAGCCGGGCAGCATTCTCCGCCACTGTCCCAAAAGCATCCTGTCCGCCAAAATAAACTTTAGCGCCGCCCTCCTCCAATCTCTGCGGGATCCGCCCCCAATACCGGCTGGCCGGCTGATCCTCATAACCGATGCCATGTATCAGCATGATCGGGTATTTCGTCGCACACATCCTCTCCACCCTCATCGCCCTCCATTCCGACAAATGCGTCCATAACGCTGCGGCCTTCCTTTGAAAACTCAATCCCTGGCCGCAATTCAATGGACGCGCCCTTTCAGCAACGCCGCTCCAATCAGTTGCGTCCATTATACCACAATCTTCCACACTAACAAAGCCTGCCTCTAAAAGCAAATGAACGAAGCCAGCTTTGCGCCTTTCCTTTTTTCACTAGAGGGGCAAAGAGGCGCAGTCCTGAAAAACGCAGGCGTCTCATTAATCTCCCAAAAACTAGATGTGTGTATAAATCAACTGAATTTATAAATTTATACACATTTTGCTCTTTGTCTACTTCCAATGATGAAGCAAAATCGCATAATCCTCTTAATAACCACTTCATATTTTACATATTATATATATTTTTGCATTAAAATATGATAACTATCTAGTAATTCCCATATTCAACTACTAAAAGTGTGTATAAATCGATAAAAAACTCGGATCTATACACACTTTCCATAAAATTGAATTAACTTGCAGTCTGTCACTAGTCTCCTAGCTGACCCGCTCGGACCATTTACTGTCCTAGCGCAAAGCCCCTTGCTTGGAAGCATAAAACGCAACGCTTGAGACATAGGCATCCTACACCAAGCTCGAAAGCCTGAGCACAATGCCGCTCACCTGTTCCTGCTCGCCCTTGCCTTTTGGCAGCTTTCTGCTCACATAGTGGTCATGGCCCCACTGAACCACTAGTTTCCTTCTTGCAAAATCGGCTCCTGCAGCAAATCGAATCGAATAATCACTTTGAATAGATCACCGTCAATGGAAATTTGAAAGTCTCCGCCCTGGAGTTCCACCAGATTACGCGCAATGGAAAGGCCCAGTCCGCTACCTTCCGTATGACGGGAGCTGTCGCCCCGTACAAAGCGTTCCATCAATTCTTCTTCCGAAATGTTCAGTTCGTATTTTGACGTATTCCGGTACATGATCACTGCTTTACCGTCCATTTTCTTCAGATCCAGGTACACCCTCGTCCCTGGCTGGGAATACTTGCAGATATTGCCCAGCAGGTTGTCGAACACCCGCCACAGCCGCCTGCCGTCTGCCATGATTCGTAGCTCTTCATCTGGCATTTTTATAATGAACCGCAGGTCGCTGGCCTCAGCCTTCTCTTTATATTCCCCCATGGTTTGCTCCATCAAGACCCCGATCTGACAGGGAGCCAGCTGCATGGGCACGTTCCCTGTGGCTGCCTTGGAAGCGTCCACCAAATCTTCTGTCAGCTTTTTCAATCTGCGTGACTGACGGTCCAGCACCTCAATATACGCCTGAGCCTTTTCATTGTCGATTTCTTCCTTCTTGAGAAAATCCACATAATTGATAATAGAAGTGAGCGGCGTTTTGATGTCGTGAGAAACATTTGTGATCAATTCTGCTTTGAAATGCTCACTTTTCATACGCTCCTCAATGGCTTTTGACATGCCTTTTCCGATGCTGTTCAAATCGTCCGCATGCTCAGCGAAATCAAACCACATGCCTTTTTTATCAATCTGATAAGATAAATCTCCTTCCGCCAGACGTTTTCCACCCTCTTTGAGACGTTTCAAAACAAGTGCCACGTGGATCACGCATATGCTGACCGCAATGGCCTCCAGCAGCCACAATAGCACGGCTCCGCCATCCCAATACATGTTGCTGGCGGTGATCAGATTTAGCAGCAGCGCCGCTGCCAGGAAAAGAACGGTGCGCCAGATCATTGGCAGATGCTTCATAGCGTTCTTGAAAACGTGCCAGGCGCCATTTGCCAGTTTTATGCCGATGCGTTTTCCCCAAACCAGCAGGCGATAAATAATGGTGTTTTTCCACCATACGCATTTTTTCACATTTACTGCGAAAATCAGGACGAATCCCGTCAAGGCAATGGACATCCCCAGGACCTCCAGCCCCGAACAAATCAATTCCATACGGTCATAGCCCAAGGTTTCCGTCAGGAGCGCACCTAGGGCCATCAATAGGATACTGGTAAGCGCAGCCATGAAATCCAGCGGAAGTCCCTGCGGGAAGAGCCCTGTTTCACGCTTGCTGTGTCCGACTGCCATTATGAGGAAAATCATGAGAACAATCACGCCGATCACGCCTGCGATCAATATGGCCAAAGCAGCTTTCTGATATTTGTACAGATTGCTGTAGAAGCAGTACTGCGTCTGCAAATTTTGTGGCAGCGCATCCTTCTGATCCAGATCAAACAAGCAGATCTCGATTTGCATATTAACATGATCAAAGATTTCCCGATAAGCAGCCTCCTCCTGAAACAGAGCGGGGTGCAATTTTTTCTCTATCTGCTTGTCCTCCCCATTTTCCATGCCCAGGTCCATCCGCAAATGATACGCAAGTCCCGTAGCCTCCCTTTCTCCATATAGGATCTCTTTTTCTTCTGGCTGGTCAGAGTGGATACGTCCATACAAAGGCTCTTTTTTGTCTGATTGATCTAACGGGCTTTCCAGCGCTGCCTCCAATTGTCCCTGCTCCTCCTGGATATAAAGCAACTCATCCGCAATCTGCACGCTAGCCGCAGACGCTGTTTCATGATAAATATCTTGCTTCACCTCTTGTTCGCTTTTATCGTACCAGCCCAGTTCCAAATTAAACCCCACCATGACCGTAGCAGCGACCGCAGCCACGATCAAGGCCTGCAGCAGCACAAACGCCGCTACTTTCGCCGTCAAGCTTTTCTTTATCTTTTCCATACAACACACACCTCACTCGATTTTATATCCCTGTCCCCAAACGACTTTCAAATGTCTTGGTTCATCTGGGTTGATCTCCAGCTTTTCCCGCAGGTGACGGATATGCACGGCCACTGTTCCCTCTGCGCCAAAGGCGTCCTCGCCCCACACTTGATAATAGATCTGCTTTGGAGAAAAGACCTGCCCAGGATGCTCCATGAGAAACTTTAAAATCCCATATTCTTTTGGTGTTAAGCTTACAGCATCTCCCAGCAAGCTCACAGCCTTGGCTCCATCGTCTAGTTCAATGTCACCAACTACCAAAGCCGCTTTTTTTACAGAGCCAGAACCCAATTCCATATACCGCCGCAGCTGAGACTTCACTCTAGCCAACAGCTCCACTGGGTTAAAAGGCTTTGTCACGTAGTCATCCGCTCCTAGGTTCAACCCCAAAATCTTGTCGGTATCTTCCCCTTTTGCTGTCAAGAAAATGACAGGGATGTTGCGTTTCCTGCGCATCTGAGTCAATACCTGAATCCCGTCTAGCTCTGGCATCATGATGTCCAAAAGGAGCAGATGGATATCATTGTTTTCTACCACTTCTAAAGCCTCAAGGCCATTGTAAGCCTCATACAAATTGTAATCATCACTTGCAAGATAGATTTTTAACGCAGAGACAATGTCTTTCTCATCGTCACATATCAATATGTTATACATGCTGTTTTCAACCTCCATGAGTATTATGCCATGGAAACCTTTAAATTTAAATAGGGCGGGAGTTTAAGATTTGTTTAAGAAAATCGCTAGAAACCAACAGGCAAAATATAGCTGAACTCGTTGAAATCACTTGGTTCTAACCACTTCAACGATCTTTTAAAGTGTGACTTGTGTGTGACTTACCGTTAATTTTAATTATGCAATATTCCAGGCTCTAACGCAAAACGCCCCGTGAGATTTCGAGTCCCACGGGGCATAAAACAGTTGTAAAATCACCTGTTCTTCAACTTACGTTTCGCCAGCAACTTAAACTGCGTTCTTATTTAATTTAATGCTTTTGATAGCCTTATTTTGCGTTTTATGCTTCGGAGTCTGCCAGCTCCTGGATTTTATCGGCAGCAAGACGATATGTGGTCATCATATCCATAGCATCTCCGCCCAGCTTTTTATAAAAATCGATCGCAGATTCATTCCAATTCAAGCAGACCCATTCCAGACGCTCACAGTCTCGCATACAGGCCAGCTGTGCCATATATCGCATCATCTTTTTGCCCAGTCCCATGCTGCGATAGTGCTCCTCCACATAGAACACATCAATATAGATCCCTTTCTTCCCTAAGATCCCTGGCGCAATAGGATAGTAATAAAGAAAAGCAACGACTTCTTCCTCTTCTCCCGCCAATACACCGAAAATAGCCTCGCCAGCTCCGCTAGTGAGCAAGGCTCGCAGATCCTGCTCCGTAGCGACAACTTTATCTAGCATTTTTTGATAAACTCCTAATTTTCGTATAAATTCCAAGGCCAAGGGCGCATCCTTTGGCTCAGCCTGCTTAATCGTGAAGCCCTGATCATCTCTATTCATATCTTTCATGTTCATCCATTCTTTCCCCATATCTTTCATGTTCATCCATTCTTTCCCCATATCAGCCATAAAGCTTGCAATGCTCTACCAGGTATTTGCTTTAAACTTCAATCAGTAGAATCGTGTGCATGCCGTCTCCCGGACACGAAAAAAGAAGGCCAAGGGCCTTCTTCCTTCCTCGTTTTCGAACCGGCGGCGTCCTAGTTTCCCGG
>QXXF01000025.1 GCA_009911365.1 Clostridiales bacterium | reverse complement strand
TCTCTTCTGTCGATGATCGCTTTCGCTTTTGGGCCTGGTAACGGTGTGTTGATTTTTGGTAATGCTTCTCTTAACATGTATATGCCTCCTCATAGTATTCTGCGGCACCTGCCATTTTGACAGGCGCCACAACGTATGCAACTGCCTATATAACTTTACAAAAATCGTGCCATGTTAAAAATTTAACTTGCTTTTTTGTGGATAAGCTGTGGAAATTGTTGAAATTTACCCATTTTTTTGTGAAAAACTTATTTTTTTCTTGGACACTTCGTTTTTTTGCTTCTCCCTTTTTAGGAAATTTTTTTCCGACTGAGTGGCACTTACCTTTACAAAAACAAAAACCGGAAACTTTTTTCCGAGTTCCCGGTTTTTTGATAGGAAATTTTTTTCCGTTTTATCTATTTTGTTTTTATTTTTCTGAAAAGATCTTCAACATAGGCACTAGACTACCGCCGTAAGCCGCTGCCGCCATAGGCACGATCACGGTCACAGGAAAACAAAGCAACAACACGGCAATGACGGTCAGTGGCTTTCGCATGATATACCCACAGATGGCAGAAACGCAGACAGCCACCGTGAATACTGGCTCTGCTCCTGACAGCAAAGCTAGAGCGTATCCCATGCATGCGCCCGCGAAGATAATGGGGAAAATGTTTCCACCTCGCCAACCTAAATTCACGCAGAGGTTAGTCAGCAGCAACTTGCCAATAGCGGTCAGAAACAATATCTCGAATCCTTGCTCCTTCCAGATGCCCATCAATTCCCCCATCTGATGTTCCCCTGAGAACATGGTCCAGGGAAGAAAGGTGCCCATGGCTGCCAGGAAAACGCCTGCTAACAGACAGCTTATCACTCTATGCTTGATCATTTTTTTGCCTAGCGCAAGCGTGATCCGATTCATCAGCAGATAGAACATGCCACCGATCACACTGGCCGCAGCAAAGACCAGGAACCATTTCCAGTCATTTAGGGTAATGTCAACGTCCCTGTCAAACCTAGGGATACCCATACTACCGCCAAAAAGCTTCCCCAAGCCTCTCATGGCCCACAAACCACCGATGACAGCGGCTACGTAAACCAAAGCTTTCGCTCGTTTCCGCTCGATCTGCTCTTTGGGAGCCTCCAAATCATCGTCCCAGTCCCTGTTTTCAAAGTTATTGGCAATGCCCATGAAAGGCGCGTTGAAGATGACTCCTAAGGTGGCGGCGATTCCGGCGTTGGCCAGTTCCCTCACTTCCGCGCCTTTATACTTTAGCCGATCGCCTATCCAGCAGCACAGCCCAACGATAATCCCGGTCAGTCCGGCCTCCGGCCCTAGACTGCCGCCAAATATCAAAGGCAACAGAGCGGACACAGCCAAAACATAAAGCTGGTCATAGGGATAAGTGCCTTCTGTTTTCAGCTGCCCCATAACAACCTCCAAAGATTCGGGCAGGATTCCGAATTTCTTCTGCCACAGGCCTATGACCAGTCCGCCCGCGAGACAGGCGGCGAACGTGTACCAGATCGGACTCCCCAAATGCGCAGGAATGATTTCCCACACTAGCCGGATCCCCAAGTCCATGATCCGCAGCAGGGTCCAGACCACTGCGCCTGCCACCGCACCCAGACACAGGGAAAAAACAGCGAACACACCTAAGTTTCGTTTTTTGATTTTGCCCATGATCTCTCCTTTATTTTTCCGCTAAAAAACGCCGCACGTATTCCACGTCCGATGGTGTGTCGATATACTGAGTTCCTCTCTTTTGTCTGGTTTCTCGGCCTTTTCCCGTAATCAGCACCACCGTGTCATCATCTGCGGTTTCAATGGCCTGGCGTATGGCCTCTTCCCGATCTATGATGATACTGTATTCGCAATCGAATTGTTTCACATGGCTGGCGATTTCCTCAGAAATTTTCTGCACAGGTTCTTCTCCCGCGTCCTCTTCTGTGATGTAGATCTTGTCCGCATATTTGCCAGCGATGTTTCCCAACTCTTTCCTGCGCCCCAGAGCTTTCTTTCCAGGGCAGCCGAACACAATGGTGATCTTTTTTCCAGGGTATTCTTTTTTTGTGGAAGTGAACAAGGATTCAAAGCTCATCTGATTGTGGGCGTAATCCACGATCACATCCAGACCTCCGCTCCGGCTGGTGTAAACTTCCATCCTGCCGCTGACCCTTGCTTTTTTCAAGCCAGCCTTGATATAGGCCAAAGGGATGTTCAGCGCGTAACTGATGGCAATAGCGGCTAGCGCGTTGTCCACGTTGAAAAGTCCGGTCATGCCGATTTTAAAGGCTTCATCAAAGCTGTCGCATTTTGCCCGGAAGGAGATTCCTTTTTTACCTGGCTCGATCTCATATCCGTAAATGTCCGCTTCCGGTCTTCGGCCAAAGGTCAGGATCTTTTCAGCCTTTCCCTCCGCCGCCCTCTGGGCCTGTCCCGCGTAATCGCTTTCCAAGTTGATGCAGGCTGTCTTGCACTGGGTCATCAGCGTCAACTTTGCATGCAGGTAGTCTTCAAAGCTGGAATGCTCCACATCGCTGATATGATCGATCCCCATGTTGAGAAAGCACCCGATGTCAAACAAGATGCCTTTTGTCCTATGATATTTCAGTGCCTGGCTGGACACTTCCATGGTCAAAAATTCGATCCCCACCCTCACTGCGTTCGCGTAATGATGATGAAGATCCAAGGCTTCTGGCGTTGTCAAGTGGGATTCTTCCTGGGTGACCCCATCGTAATTGTCAATGCCAGAGATCACTGCGCTGGCAGGCAGCTTGTGATCTTTCAGATACTCGTCCAAAATGTAGCGAACAAAGTATGTGGTAGTGGACTTCCCTTTTGTACCGGTGATCCCAGTGATAGTCAGCTGCTTCCAAACCTGGTTATAAAAAAGATCTGCCAAAAGAGCCATGGCCCGGTGCATATCCGTGACAATAATGTACGGAACGCCCGGTGCCTGCTCTTCATATTTTTTCTCGCTCACATAAGCAAAGGCTCCCTCTTCTACAGCACTTCGCAAGTAATCCGCGGTAAAGTGCGCACCCTTGCAAATAAAAAGCGTATCATAGCGCACATCCTGGGAATTGAACGAAAGATAATTCACTTTCTTTTCCAGGACCTCTTCTGGTATGTTTTGTTCTGCGATCAGGCTTTCGGTTTCTAATACCGCTGTATATTCCTTTAGCAAATGCAGTCTGTTTATCATGTTTTTCTCCTCTTGCTGTGCTTAGGCTCTATCTGCCCGTTTCATTTGTTTATAACGTAGGAATATCGTTATTTCCACTTTTTTATTATAATACGTTTTTCTCGATTTTACCAATGATTTCATCCCGCAGCCCATCTATTTTTTTGAAGTCCATGTTAGGAATATAATAGCTCTCCAGATGGTCGTGTTCTTTCTTCGCACGGACAATGCACCGAATCCCTTCCTCGATCATTTCTCCCATTCTGCGTTCACTGTCCGCAAGCATTGGCCGCAGTTCTTCCAGCCTGCTCCAGTCCACGATGTCGTTCATGTCGATCAGTTTCACTTCCTCCTCTCGTTCCCATGGTTCCAGATCATGGTACTGGTTCAGAGAAACAAAAGCCACGCCCAGCTGCGGAATCAGCAGGTGCTCTATTTTTTCATCCGGCTTCATAGGACAGTAAAAAGCTTCCACATCCATGCCCCGGTACAAAGCGCTTTCTGCTACAATGTTCAGTAGCCGTGAGTTGCTCAGGCCCACCGGCCCTGTAAGCATATATAGTTTGTCGTAGCCCCTGATGATGGATTCTAAGCGATGCTGGACTCCTGCCGGTGTGATGGCACTGGCAAACTGCTTTTTCAGCTGACCTGGCTTTAATGCGATTTCCTTGTGAGCCATTTCATCTCCCACGATTCCCGCCGTGATCTTGTAAAGTTCCCCATCCTCTACAGCATCGTCATAAGCGTTAGAAAGCGCGCCATACAATTCTCCCGCAGCTGCGAGATAACAGTAAGCATAACCGAACCAGTTTTTGATTTTCCTGCTGCTTTCCAGGACATGATCCTTGCATTTTTTTAGAGCTTCCCCATTCCAAAAATCACCTAAATGAACGATACTGTCCACTGCTCCCGGATTGATAGGATCCACCATATGCGGGCTGGTCGCGTCGATGATCGCAATCTTGCGCTTTTTCAGCACAATGCCGTCTAATGAGCCCGGGTCTGAAGAACACCAGAGGAAATCCACGTCTTCTTCCCGCTCTATGAAATGTTCTCCGATCTTTTTCATGAACGTGGATTTGCCCACGCCCGGTCCACCTTTCAAACAAATGATCCGGTTGGCCTCCTCCTGGCCCAGTATGTACTGGTAATAAGAAAAAAATCCTTTTGGCGTGTTTCCTCCTGGATAGATGTGCCTGATTTTACCTCTCAATCAAATTCCCCCTTTTTCAATTCACCTTTCCTATCTTATGCAAAAGAGGCACATCCAAGTTACAAAAAAGCCCCTGATTCTGAAAACCAAGGGCTTGATCATCATTCCTGTTCTTCTTTTTTGATCAGATCCACAATCTTGGAAAAATTCTTTGTGATATAATCGAATCCTCCTGGGCTATGAGGGAGCAGACATTTACTGCAGTCCTTCACACCCTTCGTATAAGTAAAATTCCCGCCGCAGTCGTCTCCCAGCGCATACAAAGGACAGTAGCAGAACAAGCAGTTAAAGGTCTCTAGATCCTTTACCTCATGACATGGAAAGAATTCGCATTTCTTATGACTGAAAAAGCGAAAATACTCCGGCTCTTTTTTGTTCTTTTGAACATCCGGTTCTTGTTTCAATGGACTTTCTCCTTCCACATGTTCTTTAATATTGTCCTGGCGCATAAGTATTAGCTCGCAAGTTTCCTCTGAGGATCTCATAAAACGCCGCTTCCGTAGCAAAAATATAGGCGATCACCCAGCATATCGCCAGACTAAAGATCCAGTCCAAGATCACCATGATCACGCCTCCTCCGAAAATAGGAAACAGAAAACCATGAAGGATCATGACAGCAATATTTGTCAAAAGGATCCATCCAATGAAGGACAGCTCCAGCCAAAAGAGACTCCCTTTGTTCCCCCGCATCATCCACTTGCTCTCGTTGATGCATTGGAACACGCCTTTTGTCGGGTCATCAGCCAAGATGAAAAAAGCCTGGCTATAACGCAACGTAGCGATGATCCCTGGAACGATCAACAGCAAACTCCAGAGAAATATGAATACACTCATAACAAAGAATAATCCCAATGCTTTGAAGAATTGTTCAAACCCGGAAAAAACCTGAGCTGGATCCGTTGGTTTCCGTCTGAAAAGATTCAGAAAAAACAGCGTGGTTCCCAGAGTAAAGGCTCCTGTCACTAGGAACACATACAAGCCGGACATGCTTGACACTTTTTCCGCACTGTTACTTACATATGCGACAAAATCCGAGCCAAAAGTATTCGTGGTCCCCACATAAATGTTATCATATAGTTCCGCTAAAGTCTTCCCAAACAGCTGATCCAAAATCAGTGCCGGAAGCGTCAGACAGATCTGATAAATCAAAGCGGCGATGATGGCCACCTGCCATTTGCCTGCCAGAGCCTGCCGTCCCAGCATCCGCAGATTGCTACTTGGTTCTGTTACAATGATGTTGTACATAGTTTCTTTCCCTCCCCATTTCTTAGTTTCCTAAATTAAATCTATCAGGCCACTGCCTTTAAATTTATCATACAATAATATCGGTGTCAAGACAGCAGGAACTGTCGATTGCGTTTAAACGTGCTTTTCAACAGAAAAAAAGACCACCCGCAGGTGGTCTCTTTCATGTCTTACTTTTGTAAATTAGTACAGGTTCGCAAAGATTTCTCTGATTTCTTCATCAGTCAAGAACACATAGTTGTTTCCAAGCAGTCTCTGCTGGTTGTCAACTGTGGACTTTGTGAACTCATCGATTTGAGCCTCTGTCATGCCATATTCCTTCAGCGGTTTCTTTGTTAAGAATTTGCCCAGGAACTTATCCATTTCTTCATAAACATTGTCCAGTCCGCATTCAAGAGCATCCGCAAAGATTTTGTTTGCCTTTGTAATCTTACCGTTTGGCTCCTTTCTCATGTACATTTTGAACACTTCTGTGAAGAACTGGAAATTCGCTTCGCCGTGAGGTACATGGAAAGCTGCTCCGATGGAGTATGACAGTGCGTGTACAGCAGCGCAGCCAGCGTTTCCGAAAGCGATGCCCGCATAGTTGGAAGCAAGCAGGAAGTCCTTGAGCAGGTCTTTTCTGTTTTCAGGAGTGTTTCCACCTGCGGCAACGATCTTTTTGTATCCGCCCATAATCATCTCGATTGCTTTCAGGGAATACATTTCCGTGAAAGGAGAAGCCTTTGGTGACAGATATGCTTCAACTGCGTGAATCAGAGCGTCTACAGAGGAAGTCGCAAATACGTAATCAGGCAGTCCCTGGAGAGATTCTGGAATCAGAACCGCTGTGCCAGCATAAGTTTCTTCTACTGCGATTCCCTTCTTTGTGTGCAGTGCTTTCAGTTCTGCGATAGCTACATTAGTGACTTCGGAACCAGTTCCGCAAGTAGTTGGAACTACTACTAATTCTTTCACTCTCTTTGGAGCCACTTCACCAGTGTAAAGATCCAGTGCCTTAGTTGGGATGTCCAGAGCCAGAACTTTACAAATGTCAACGATGGTGCCGCCGCCGAAAGCGATGATCCTGTCGTATTCATACTGATCCATGTCTTTCTTCATAGCGTCCATCATTTCATCGGATGGTTCACCTTTTCCGTATTTTTCCTGGAAAATTACAGGCATATCGATTCCCAGCGGTTTTACATACGGGTCATACATCCATTGATTCGTTACCAGCAGATCGCCTTTTCCCAGTTTGAATTCTTCGTTGAATTCTTTGAACGTATCGAAATAATGGATAGCAGGAACTACTCTTAAAGCTTGCATAATTTTTTACCTCTCTTCTCTCTTCATACAATAACAAACTACAATCTCAATGTCTGCTCAGACATTAAAATTCATCGTTAAATCTTTCTTTGAACTGTACCTTCAGTTCTTCTCTGAAATCTGGGTGAGCAATGCTAATCAGCTGTCTTGCTCTGTCTTTCAGAGTTCTGCCCTTCATTCTGGCAATGCCGTATTCCGTTACCACATAGTCCGCGTCGCATCTGGAAGTAGTAACCGCCGCACCATGATCGATGAATGGAACGATCTTGGAAACCTTGCCTCCATCCTTCATATTGGTGACAGATGGCATAGCGATAATGGCCTTAGCGTTTCCATCGTGGGACATGGCTGCGCCTCTTACAAAGTCAACCTGTCCGCCGACTCCAGAAATCTGTTTTGTGCCGATACATTCGGAAACGATCTGACCCATAAAGTCGATCTGCACACAAGCATTGATGCAAACCAGGTTCTTTAATTTCGCGACTACTTCTGGATGATTAACATAATCAACTGTTCTCATTTCTACAATCGGGTTCTTGTCAGCGAAGTCATACAGCTTCTTTGTTCCCATCAGGAAGGTAACGACCATCTTGCCTTCATCGATACCTTTCTGTGTACAGTCAATGGCTCCCTTTTCATACAGATCAACGACTCCGTCCGCAATCATTTCAGAGTGGATACCCAGGTGTTTCTTTTCTCCCAGCTGTGAAAGCACGGCATCTGGGATCGCACCGATTCCCAGCTGCAGAGTGGCTCCGTCTTCGATGAGGGAAGCGCAGTTCTTACCGATGGCTTCTTCAACCGGTCCGATCTTAGCAGGCTTGCTCTCAAACAGAGGGTGAGAATTTTCAACGAATGCGTCGATTTCGCTTACATGTACAAAAGTATCTCCAAATACTACAGGAACCTGATCGTTCACTTCTGCCAATACGGTCCTACAGGATTTAACAGCCTGCATGGTGTAGTCAGAGGAAACGCCTACGCAGCAGTAGCCATGTTCATCTGGTTTTGATACGGAAACCAGCAGCACGTCTTCGTGGAAAATGTCCTGTCTGATGTATTTTGGCACTTCGTGGAAAAATACCGGAACAAATTCGCCGTGTCCCTGTGCGATGGATTTTCTCGTGCTTGGGCTAGTGAACCAACCTTCAAAGGTAAACACATCGTGGTTTTCCGGCAGGGAGTATTCACCTTTTCCTAGCGTTACCATGTGAGACACAGTAATATCCCTGTACAGATGCTTGTTCGCTACCATCGCATCAACCAGAACCTGCGGTTCTGCCACAGCGTGAGCAAACAGAACCCGGTCGCCTGACTGAATCAGTTTCATCGCTTCATCAGCAGAGCATTTTCTGCTTTCATAAATTTCTTTCCAGTCCATTGTTATGTACCCTCCATTTTTATGTATAATCGGAAATATGCTTTTAACTATTTCCAAACTCTCTTAGCTGTTTTTCTTCTTTTCTAATTCATCGCATATGCTGTCTATGTGGTTTTGATCCCATATTTTCAAGACACCTTGTTTTGTGTCAAACTGTTCATAGGAAGCGCAGCAATTGGTGCAGCCTCCAATGACTAACAGCAAATCGTGCGGAACTCCTTCCACTGCGATTACAAAATCAATGTCTTTAAATCGACGTTCAATTTCTTCAAGAACCGCTCTCCTGTTAAATCTCGGATTGCAGCCCCCGCAAAATCTCACTCCGCACTTCATGCACTCTTTACTCCTTAGTTCAAACTGAAAAAACAGGCCGCTACGGTATGCCCACAGCGGCCTATATGATTTTTGTTACTTACCGTAAACTATTTGATGCCAGCGATAGCCTTTGCCAGTTCTTTTTTACCAGCGATGTTGCCCTGACGAGCGATCATGATTCTCTGAGCCTGTGGCGAACCAGCACCATGCAGGGATTCTGTTCTGTATCCAACCGCAGAAGATCCCAGACAGATGTTTTCGATGAATCTTAAGATTCTCATTCTTTCCTCTGTCGTGCAAGTTGGAGCGGCAGCAAAATACTTGTTGCAGATTTCACCGATCGTTTCGCCGTTCTTGCCAACCTTTACATCAGATTTGAAATCGGATTCAGCCGGCATGGTTACCATCAATCCACCTGCGATGTCTTCTGCCAATCTTACGATTTCATAAGGAAATCTTGTAACGTTCTGCTTACATACGTTAGCCAGCAGCAGGTCGATCTGATAGTTTCCAGCCTGAGTCGCCTGACCTTCTGCGGAGCAAGCGATACCGCAGCAGTACAGTGTTTCGTTCAGGTGAGTCATTTCAATGAGCTTATCCTTGATGTGGGAAGCCTTCTGTGCGCCATTGTAGTCAGCAGCCAGAGCAGCGGCACCGATCAGAACGTCGCCTACGCCTACTTTGCATCCGCCATAGGACTGTCTGTGGTATCCAGCGAATCTTTCTACCATCATACCAGCGAAATCATATTCTCCAGCCTGAAAGATGTATTCGTTTGGAATGAATACGTTGTCAAACACAACTAACGCTTCCTGTCCGCCGAATTTTGCGTTGCCCAGGTCAACGTCAGCACCGTCTTCTAATTTTCTAGTGTCGCAGGACTGTCTTCCGTAGATCATGTACATACCTTCTGCGTCAGTTGGACATGCGAAAGCTACCGCATAATCCTTGTCCTCTTCTCTCATCGCCTGAGTCGGCATAACGATGTGCCAGTGGGAGTTGATTGTACCAGTCTGGTGAGCTTTCGCTCCGCTTACTACAATACCATCGTCTCTTCTTTCAACGATATGTACAAAAAGATCAGGATCTTTCTGCTGATGAGGAGCAACGCCTCTGTCACCCTTAGGGTCAGTCATGGCTCCGTCTACCACGTAGTCGTTTTCCTGAACCATCTTTAAGAAATTTTTAAAGTTTTCATGGTAGTTTGTACCATATTTTTTATCTGTTTCATATGTTGTAGAGAACACGGAGTTGAATGCGTCCATACCTACGCATCTCTGGAAACAGGAAGCTGTCTTCTGTCCAAGAAGTCTCAGCATCTTAACTTTCTTTCTCAGATCGTCTGTGTTCTGGTGCAGGTGTGTGAATCTATTTACAGTTTCACCTGTCAGGCTTGATTTTGCTGTCATCAGGTCAGCGTATTCCGGATCCTGGGCCAGTTCATATGTCATTGCTACACAATTGATGGAAGGTCTGATGATTGGATGGTCAACCCAATTTTCAACCTGTTCACCAAACATATAAACTCTCGTCTTCATCTTTCTTAAGCTCTCGATATACTGAGCTCCTGTCATTAACATAATAAAATCACTCCTTTTTTCTTTTCGGGTTTGGGACACAGTTGAATCTGAATCCATTCCCCAGCATTAACTGCTTATAACCTATGCAATTTATATACCAACAAATCGCATTTGTTAACAAACCAATTATTTCCGCAAAATTTTCTTTGCCATATCGATCAGGTCATCGCTTACAGATGTGTCCAAAATCACATCTTCGACACCTTCACAATTTTCCATCACAATACTTTTTACTACATCTTCGATTGTATATTGAGCAGATGGACAAGACGCACAGGCTCCAGTCAGTCTCACTTTTGCGACATTATTCTCAAATCCGCTAAGAGTCGCCCCTCCATAATGGGCTCCCAGCACAGGATCGACTTTTTCTTTTAGAACTATTTTAATTTGTTCTTCCAATTTTACATTCACCTCAAATCATCAGTTTGTTTTGTGACTCATTGTCTTGATTATATCCCGAACATGTTTTTTTTTCAAGTGGATAATCTCTAAAAGTTTGCCTAATTTTAAGCTTTTTGCCAGCAGATCTTGTTTCTTTTTTCATTATACATGGAAAGCTTGTGTTATAATAGGTTTGATTGTTACCGCAAAATCGTTTGAAGAAAGGACCCAGGTGTTGTTTATGAAAAAATGCGTGATTATCACCTCTTATATAGAAGGAAACTTGTCAAGTCTGATGGAGGGCGAACATCCTGATCTGATTTTATGCGCGGACGGCGGCTACGACCATGCGAAAAACGTGGGGGTCACTCCTGATTTTCTCATCGGTGATTTTGATTCTCTTTCTGGCAGCGTCCAGCCAGGCATTGAAACGATCACGTTTCCGGCGGAAAAGGATGACACTGATACAGGTCTTTGTCTCCGGGCCGCTATCAAACAGGGCTGCGATGACATCCTCATCATTGGGGGCTTGGGCGGAAGATTCGACCACGCTCTAGCCAATGTCCAGCTCATGGCTTCTGCCGCGGACCAAGTGACCCGGATCGCTATGAAAGACGGCAAAAATTATATCACGGTCTTAAAGGATGGGCAGATGCGCGTCCCTAAGAAAAACAACGCGCATCTTTCTGTTTTGTCGCTTTCTAACGTTAGTCTGGGAGTTTTTCTGGAGGGAGTGAAATATCCGCTGTCCGATTATACGATGACTCGGACTTTTCCTCTGGGCGTGAGCAATGAATTCGCGGAAAACGAGGCGCGGATTTCGGTAAGAAAAGGCACGCTTTTTGTCGCTCTTTCTGAAGACTGATATTGTTTTTTGCCTGACTCGGAAATAATTTTCTTCCTGATCCGGAAATATTTTTCCTCTTTTTATGTTTGCGATGGATTTCAAATTTCAAAAAGAGACATCATGAATCCGCCAATTTTTTATGAAGAATTTTTAAGGAGGTCTTTATGCGCACAGTCTGTCTTGGCGATAGCTTTACTCAGGGGTATGGAGTGAAGCGAGATGAAAATTGGGTGCATCTTCTCAATGCCCCTTGCAGTACGTTTATCAATAAAGGGATCAGTGGAGATACGACCGGCGGGATGCTGGCTCGTTTCTGCCACGACGCAGTGAATGAAAATCCCAACTATCTGTTTTTGGCTGGAGGGGTCAACGATTTGATCGCTGGGGTTTCGGAAACTGTGCCTCAGGCCAATTATTTCGCCATGGTCCATCAAGCCTACCACCATAGCCTAATTCCAGTGATCTGCACCACGCCGCCTTTCGATCCCGAAGCGGCTAGGGCTGGCTGGTCTGAATTCACGGATTTTGATCTAGTAAAAAGCCGTTACAAAGCGCTCCGAAGCTGGCTGCTGAAATTGGCTGCGGCTTATGGCTTGTTCTACGTGGACTTTTATGGCGAATTTGAGAAAACGCTGTCTCAAAATCCAGACAAGGACTTTTATATCGATGGCATCCACCTTACACCGGAGGGTCATGAAATCATAGCTAGTATCGTACTGGACGCGCTGCGAGGATTTTAATAGCAGAGATGTTGTTTGAACGCGGAGACTGTTTCGCTGCGATTTAGTAGAAAATACATACTGATTTTTGCTCCATCAGCCATATAGACGTAAACGGAAAGGACCGCATGGGTCTTGATGCGGTTTGACACCATATGCGGTCCTTTCCTTTTTATCTATTGGAACAGTTGTCATGATTGCTGGTTTTCCAGAGTTTCCAGGGCAGCTGTTTTCATCTTGTCCTCATCGGAAATCTCATCTGCTTTTCCTCCATCCGATTCCGAACCGTTATCTGTTTTTTCTCCATCCTGGGTTCTGTCTAATCCTTCTCCGCGGGAGTCTTCACTCTCCCTCTTATCTTTTGGCGCTTCGCCCGCTTTTTCTTTATCAAAGACCTCGATCTTTTCAGCCACGTCAATTTCCCCGGCTGCGGGTTTTGGTACGAGAGCATCTAACCTTTTCAACAATATACCGCAAACCACGAACAAAATGGCAAATCCAAAGTAAATGCCCGAGCTGGTGACCACATACTGAATCACATCCAATATACCATCACTCATGGACATACCATAACTGCTATAATAGTTCCACAGATATGTGATAGAATAATAGATCATGAAAATGCCCAAAACTAGAGAAAGTCCTCCGCAAACATATAAAGCGATCCTTCCTATTTTACCGATAGAAAATTTTTTCATTAACTTGCTTTTTTCTTTCATTCTTTTACCTCTTCCCTGTTTCTTTTGATATGCGAGAGAGATTCAATGCTCTCGACGCTTCTATTATCTTGGAAAAAGGTGTTGGCCATTTGAACGTCATACGTTCATTCATTGTAATTTGTGTGATACCTGATGTGGTCATTTTCGCTAAACAAATAGAGATACGCTTCTGCCACAGGCTTTTCTCTGATGGTTTCCAAGGCCTGTCTGTAAATGTCAATCTGACCCTGATAAGTGTCTTTCAGTCTGGCGATGGCTTGCTGCCGGTTTTCCGGGTCCACATAGCTATTTTTGTAATCGATCAGGATCAGCTTGCCAGCTTCTTCAAAATAACAGTCAATGACTCCCTGGACCATGACCTGGGTCCCGTCCATGTCCCAAAGCAGATTGAACTCTGTTTCTTTGTAAATCCGCTCCGCCCTTCCCGCTCTTTGCCCCAGAGAGCTTCCGAAAAAGGCGGCGATCCTGTCGCAGTCCACTGCCCGTGCTTCTTCTGGGAGTAAAATCTCCTGCTCAACTAGCTGTTCCACCTGGCCGCGCACGTAGATCTCGCCATTGCCGTTTTGCATATGCGCCAATGCTTCTTTAAAATCTACGCATTCCATGACTTTATGCATGATCGTTCCCCGCTGGGCAGAATCGAAAGATTGCGTGCCTCGCAAAAAAGCTGGTGCTTTCAAGGCTTGTGCCATTTCTTTGCCTTCCTTGTTTACCCGGCTCAGCTCTGTCACCGAGTATTTGGATTTTAAAGTTAGTGCCTTTTGCCCTGGGTAATGGAATGAAAACCGTCTGTGGATTTCCTGAAACATAGGATCCTCCTCATTTGGCAAAAGATTTTCCAGCAGTTCTTTCACTCGCTCTTTGTTCTGCCCCCGCTGCTTGTTTTCCGTTCCCAGCTGACTTCTGTCCCAAAGGAAACAATCTATCCGCCCCTCTTCCATAAAAGGCAGCAGATAATCCAGGAAGCAGGTTTTCGCTGGCGATGGGATGGGTTCTCCCTGTTCCACGTTCTTTGTGGTCCCCAAAAGGATCAGCTGATCCATGGCTCTTGTGAAGGCCACATAAAGGATCCTGATTTGCTCCTCCAGTTCCTCCTGTCTGGTTTTTCGTTCAATGGCGATCTGCGTCAAGGTCTTCCTGTACCAGTGTTCCTGATGCTCCACCCGGGTCATCCCAATACCCAGATCCTTGTGAGCCAAAAATCCTTTTCCTGTTTTCGTGAAATTAAAGCGTTTCCCCAATCCTGCCACGATGACAATAGGGAATTCCAGACCCTTGCTCTTGTGGATAGTCATAATCCGCACCAAGTCATCGTTCTCATTGATGAGCTTGACCTGGCCCGTAGGGATCTTGCGTTTTTCCAGTGCTTGTATGTAGGTGAGAAATCCGTAGATTCCACCATAACCAATACTTTCAAATTCCCTGGCTTTGTCAGCCAGCGCCCTTAAATTCGCTTGCCTCTGGCCGCCTGCCGGCAATGCGCCGCAATAAGTGTAATAGCCTGTTTCCCACATGAGCTTCCATAAAAATTCTTCCAAAGAAAGGGCCTGGGCCATTTGCCGGAAGTCCGTCAGCTTTCGCGACACCTGTCTGCACTTTTCTCCTAGCTGGTCATTCTGCTGACTACGTGTTTGGAGCGCATCAAAATAAGTAGTATGTTTGCTGTCCAGCCTGACCTGAATCAATTCCTCGATAGTAAAGCCGAATACCACAGAACGGAGCGCACTGAGGAGGGGCAGATCCTGCTGCTTGTTGTCGATGATCCGCAGTAGATTGAGGAACACCTGAATCTCCACGGTGTCAAAATATCCGCCGCTGTCATCCACATAAGATGGAATGTCCAGGTCTGTGAACACTTCCTGGAACACATCCGCGTAATTCTTTGTGGCCCGCATCAAGATCACGATGTCTTTTTTCGCCACCAGCCGTTCCTGGCCTTTCTTTGTGTCAAAGATGGTTTTTCCCACCAGGTCTTTGATCAGTTCCGCCGCGTGGCAGGCTTCCAACTGGGCGTTTTTCATTTCCGCGATTTCCTCGTCCAGTTCCATATCCTCTGTGACCCTGGTGTCGATGACATGCAGCTGCGTCTTATAGTCGATGGGGCCGTCGTAGGAAACGCCTTGATACAATGCCGCTGCCTCATCATAACCTTTCATGATGTTTTGGAACACACCGTTCACAGTTTGGATCACAGATCTTTTGCTGCGGAAATTGCGGTTCAAGTCGATCTTCAAGCTCTGAGACTGGCCGGAAGCATAGTCTATATATCGCTGCTGGAAAATTTCTGGCTCCGCAAGACGAAATTTGTAGATGCTCTGCTTGATATCACCCACTAAAAACAGATTGTTTTCTCGCCGGACCAAGTTGATGAGCATATCCTGCAGCACGTTGCTGTCCTGGTATTCATCCACAAAAACGCAGGCGAACTTTTCCCGGTACTCGCCGGCGGCCTCTTCCTGTTCCAGGATTTCCAGCGCATAATGCTCGATATCGTTAAAATCAATGATGTTTTTTTCCCGTTTGGCGGCTTTAAATCGGCTGTCGAATTCTAGCAGCAGCCGTTTTAGATAGAGGGCCATGGGATAAACCTTTGCCATGTCCTTCATCCAGATGTCCATTGTTTGAGAAAAATAGCGTTCTTTCAATGCTTTGATCTGCTTTTTGCTGAATTCCCTGGCATTTTTCACCTCTTCTTTGATCAGCTCATAATCTTCCGTTTCCTCTTTAGCCGCCCGCATAATGTTGGCCTTGAAACCTTGGAGCAGGCTAGCCACTGCCCGCAGGTCCCCTGCTTTTCCCAGCTGCTCCAAAGGCTCTAACTTTTCCAAGTCTTCCAGATTTTTTTTGTAGATGCTCTCCACGCCGACTGTTTCCGCTAGTTCTCCCGCCTTTTGGAATCCCTCTAGGATCTGGGAAACGCTCCGCTGGATATCCTCTGTGATGAAAGTCCCTAGCTTGCTTTCCTGAAAACGTTCCATATCCATGTCCAAGGCCTGGACGTTTTCCTCCAGCCACTGGAAGGGATGGGGGATGCTCTGGATGGTGGCGTAAAGCCTGAGCAGATTTTCTTTTAGCGTCTGTTCGTTTCGGTCCGAAGCATAGGCTCTGAGGAAATCCAGGAATCCCGGGTCATCTTCTTCAAACAAGTCTCTGAATAGCTCGTCCAACACGTCCCATTTCATGATCTCCACTGTGCCTTCATCACCGATCTTGAAGTTAGGTTCTATGTCCGTCAGATAAAAGTACCGCCTAATGACCTCCAGGGCAAAGGAATGAAAGGTGCTGATATTAGCGCTGCCCACCAGATCCAGCTGTTTGCGCAGGAACCCAGAATGTTTTGGATCTTCCTCAATGGCTTTTGTAATGGCCTTGATGAGCTTTTCCTTCATTTCCGCAGCCGCAGCATTGGTGAAGGTCACGATCAGAAATTGATCCAGGCTGATTTTGTCCTGAATGATCAGTTGTTTGATTCGCTCCACCAGCACTGCGGTCTTTCCTGATCCCGCAGCCGCTGAAACTAAAATATTGTTTTCACGCAACTCAATGGCCTGCTGCTGCGCCTCTGTCCATGTCACCATATGCGCTCCCCTTTTCTGTGTTTACGCTGATTATAGCATATTGAAAGAACTGTTACAATGAAATAGTCACTTAACAGATGTACTGGAATTTGTTATAATAAAAAGGAAATTCACGGCAGCATGAATGACAAAAGATTTCATTCGTACACTATAAATTGGAGGTATTTATCATGGAAACATTCAAACGCCCCACCATGCTGATAATCTTAGATGGTTTTGGCGAAAATAAAGAATCCTATGGAAACGCCATCGCACAGGCTAAAACGCCTGCCCTGGATGAAATATTCAAAAAATATCCGCAGACCACGCTAAAAGCCTGCGGCCTGGCAGTGGGCCTGCCAGAAGGCCAGATGGGCAATTCGGAAGTGGGCCACCTGAACATCGGAGCCGGCAGGATCGTGTATCAAGAGCTAACTCGCATTACTAAGGCGATCGAAGACGGGTCTTTTCTGGAAAACAAAGCCATTGGCAGAGCCATGGATCATGTGAAAAGCCGCGGTTCCGCGCTCCATCTTTCTGGGCTGCTTTCTGATGGCGGCGTACACAGTCACATCACGCACCTCTTTGCCCTCATTGACATGGCAAAAGAAAAAGGAATCAAAGAACTATATGTCCACTGCTATCTGGATGGCCGGGACGTTCCCCCTCGCTGCGCGCTTACCTATATTCAACAGCTAGAGGAACACATGGACAAAGCCCGCTTAGGAAAAATCTCTACCATCTCCGGAAGATACTATGCCATGGACAGAGACAAGCGCTGGGAGCGAGTGGAGAAAGCCTATGATGCCATGATCTTGAGCCAGGGCATACAGGCCGCTGACGGCGAGACTGCGATTTCAGCGGCTTATGAACGAGATGAAAACGATGAATTCGTCCAGCCCACCTGTGTGGAAGGCGGCCAGCCGGTAAAAGACGGCGATGCGGTCATTATGTTCAATTTTCGGCCAGACCGGGCCAGAGAAATCACTAGAGCACTGGTAGCCGATGATTTTGACGGGTTTGAGCGAAAAAAAACCATCAGCGACCTCTTTTACGTGTGCATGACTCAATATGACGCAGAAATGCCAAACGTAGAGATCGCTTATCCGCCACAGACTTTGAAATCCACCTTGGGCGAATATCTAGCGGACCTCGGACTGCGTCAGCTTCGGATCGCGGAAACGGAAAAATACGCCCATGTGACCTTTTTCTTTAATGGTGGCGTAGAGGCTCCAAACAAAAATGAGGACCGGATCCTAATTCCTTCTCCAAAAGTGGCCACCTATGACCTGCAGCCAGAAATGAGTGCCTATCTGGTCACGGATAAAGTCTTAGAGGAAATCGCTTCTGATAAATATGATGTGATCATCCTCAACTTTGCGAACGCGGATATGGTGGGCCATACTGGCATCATGAAAGCCGCTGTGGCCGCAATCGAAGCCCTGGACAAATGCGTGCCGAAGATCGTGGACGCAGTTCTTGGAAAGGGCGGTCAGATCCTGCTGACCGCGGATCACGGTAACGCAGACAATATGCTGAATCAGGATGGCTCGGTGGTAACTGCGCATTCTCTCAATGAGGTGCCGCTGCTTCATATCGCAGAAGATCCGGTAAATCTGAAGGACGATGGCAAACTGGCCGACCTGTCCCCTACGCTTTTAGATCTGATGGGGCTGGAAATACCGGAAGAAATGACAGGGGAAAGCCTGGTGGAAAGAAAATAAAGAGGAGAACCATTTATGCAAACCACAAAAAATGGTGTAGTTTGCGTATACTTCTGGAAAGTTTTTGAAAACACAGATGACTGGACGCAGTACAAATGGGAAGCATATATGCAAGAGGCAAGGGAAGCTAGTGCTATTGGAGATGATGATTCTGTAGACTATAACATTCTGGAAACGATTCCCATAAGGCATGTCAGTTGGGCATCGGGTAAAACTGTTTACAGAAGTTGGATCTGGCACTTTGACTGTGACATATGCGGTTTTCATGATTATGAGGATGACTATTCGCATCCTATAGAAGCGTTCATCTGTTCAGGCTGTAGAAAAGAATTTAAAGATGAAAAGACATCGAAAGCGCATTTCATGGAAAACTCTCTAAACGGCGATGAAAGCCATAGAAACTTCACAGTGCGCATATACCAGTAAATCGCCACCGAGATATACTCAGCCAGGAGGATCGTGATGATGAATATCTGAATTAAACAAATTAAGGCTGACACTTTATAAAAATGTCAGCCTTAATTGTTCTCTTATATGTATATGTCATACAAATCTATTCTTTATTTTTCTCTCGACTTTCACATGACCTTCTCAAAATAAAAAGCTTCATCGCCTCCTACTGGCAAATGGCTCTCTTCTTCACCCTCTGATAAATATGGATCCGGGTGATGCTCGTTCAAAAACTCTGTGATTTTAAAACCGCATTTGTTCACATAAAAGTGGATGTTCCGTTTTTCAAAATAAGGGGTAACGGTATTCCAAACAACGGTTTCCGGGTATTGGCACTCTATAGCTTTCCAAGCTGCTTGTCCGATCCCCTGCCCATGGTACTGCGGGGAGACAAAAAATAGAACCAAAGAATTACAGTGAGTCTTACTAATGTTTCCAGCTCGCTCTGCCGCACAAGCTGGAGCTTCACATCATGATTTCGCTTCATTTCTATTTAACCTCCTCATTAAGCTTCGTTTATGACGATGCCGCCGCCTCTGATAGGTGTCTGGGATTCCATTTCATCCATCTGCTGAAGATCGAATTTTCCCTTGTACACATAATAACGCCGCAGCAGTGCCTTGATCCTTGCCAAAAGCTCCGCATAGGAAAAGGGCTTTGTCAAATAATCATCCCCACCTGCCATGAGTCCGATGAGCCGGTCCGATTCCTGCACTAAGGCGGTCAAAAATAAGATCGGCACATTGGAATGATTACGGATCTCTTCGCAAGTCCGCAGGCCGGAAATCCCAGGCATCATAATATCTAAAATTACCAAGTCGATCTCATCGGAAAACAATTCCAGTCCTTGTTCTCCGCTTGCTGCCTCGAGAATCTGATAGCTTTCGTCATTGAGCAAAAGCCGGATTCCCTCTCTGATTTCCTGACTGTCTTCTATGATCAAAATTTTATACTGATTCATCGGATTTTCTCCTTTTGCTTTATCACGATCCTTCTCAATCTGATTATAGCCAGAGATTCCATAAGTTACAAGACTTATAAAAGGCAATATGCGCTTTGTTCTGGATTCCCACCGCATCTTTAAACTCCTAATCCCATGCCTGTGGTGAGCGCGATGAACTCCGTGGCTCCCACTGCGGCGAATCCCAATTTTCCCGCCAGTTGCGGCTTTTTGATACGAATGGGCACGACAAAGGCTATGGCCGCAATGAAAAGTAGCCCCATGAACATACCTGTCCGCTCTGGCTGCCAAGCCTGCTGTATGACGAAGCAAGCTGGCAGAAGCAGAGCGATAGCAGTCACCGGAAGTCCTATGTACCATTTTCTAGGGCCAGAATCCTGCCATTGGCGTTCTCCTTCCAAAACGTTGAAATAGGACAGTCGAATCAAAGCGCACAATATATAGCCGCAACACACACATAACCCCAGATTTCTGTATCCAGTGATGGAATATGTAAAGAAACCCGGCAACACCCCAAAACAAACCAAGTCACTAAGAGAATCGATCTGCACCCCAAAGCTTTTTTCCCGCTGGGAACGCTGTTTCGTGGAAGCCACTGCCCCATCAAACATATCGCAGCATCCGCAAATCATAAGGCATATGATCGCTTGCTGATATTTTTCTCCCATGACAAAAGCGATCCCCGCGATTCCCATCAGCAATCCTATGTAGGTCAATATAACCGTGTAGTTATAATATCCTAATAGTTTTTTCTGTTTTTCCATTTGTCCCACCTCACATAATGAATCGTTTTGGATGATTCCATTGTCCCATAAAAATCTGAATCCCTTCCAAAGCAAATCTTAAAAAATCCTGAAGGTTGTCCGCGGTCATATCCCTAAAAGATGGAGTTCCTATATTCAATCATCTGCTCCAAACTGATACCCCTTCCCCCTTACATTTCGTATGTATTTAGGGTTTCGCGGGTCATCCTCTATTTTCTTCCTCAAATTTCGGACATGAACCATCACCGTATTGTCTGAAATATGGAGAAACGGCTCCCTCCACACGGACTCGTAGATCTCCTTTGTGGAAAAAACCTTCTGCGGGTTTTTCATCAAAAGCAGAAGAATGAGGCACTCCGTATGGGACAGTTCTTTTTTTACGCCGTTTACCATCACTTCACCGTGAACCTCGTTTATAACAATATCCCCTTCCTTGACGAGAGACTGAAACTCCGCCTCACTCACCTGCGGAGAAGCCGATTTCTCTTTGTGCGCGTAATCGCGCAGCAATGCCTTGATCCTAGCTAAAAGTTCCACATAGGAAAAGGGTTTTGTCAAATAATCATCTCCGTCTGTCATAAAGCGGATGAATCGGTCCGACTCCTGAACCGGAGCAGTCAAAAACAGGATCGGCACATTGGAACGCTTGCGGATTTCCTCGCAAGTCCGCAGGCCGGAGATTCCCGGCATCATAATGTCTAAAACCACCAAATCGATTTCATCAGAAAACAGTTCCAGCCCTTTCCCCCCGCTTGCCGCTTCCAGGAGCTGATATCTTTCATCTCTAAACAAAAGCTGAATTCCTTCTCTGATTTCCCGGCTGTCTTCTATGATTAAAATTTTATATTGCCTCATTAGATTTTCTCCTTTTTTCTTCATAGTAATTCTTCTCAATTTGATTATAGCTAGAGATCTTAAGGAACACAAGCCTTATATGCGGCGCGTGGAGATTGAAAAAGCAAGCGTAATGGTAAAGAACAGCGTGTCGAAAATTAAGCATCCCTGCCCGGCTGCCTTTGTGGTACAATGATAGGAGAACGAAAGCATGGTGACGCACACCTGAGAAATGTCCGCAGGGGTAGCAGAGAAAAATGGGAAAGAGCGGGAGGAAGAGACATGAAAAAGACTATAGGCATCGGATATCAAGATTTCGAACTAGTACGAACAGAACAAATTTTTTACATCGACAAAACGGATTTCATCCGGCAGTGGTGGGAAGCCAAAGACCAAGTGACTCTGATCACCCGGCCCAGGCGATTCGGAAAGACGCTGAACATGAGCACGCTGGAAAAGTTTTTCTCTACGGATTACGCAGGAAGGAGCGATTTGTTTGAAGGGCTTTCCATCTGGGAAGATGAAACGTATCGGGCTCTGCAGGGGACGTACCCGGTGATCTTCCTTAGCTTCGCGAACATCAAAGAAAATTCTTTTTCCCAAGCCCGTGAAAGCATTTGCAGGACCATCGAAGAATTATACAACCAATTTAATTTTTTACTGGAAACCGATCTGCTGAACGAAAAAGAAAAAAGAGCTTTCCAAAGCGTGTCGGAAGACATGTCAGACAGCAGGGCGGCCTCCTCGATCAGAGCTTTGTCGGATTATTTGTCACGCTACTTTGGAAAAAAAGTCATTATCTTTCTGGATGAATACGACACGCCCATGCAGCAGGCTTATGTGAGCGGTTATTGGGACGAAATGGCGACCTTCACCAGGAGCCTGTTTAATTCCACCTTCAAGACCAATCCCTATTTAAAGCGGGCGATCATGACGGGCATCACTCGTGTCAGCAGGGAATCCATCTTTTCCGACCTGAACAACCTGGTGGTTGTGACCACCACTTCTAAAAAATATGCGGATTGCTTTGGTTTCACGGAGAGAGAGGTCTTCGCTGCCCTGGACGAGCAAGGACTGTCAGAGCGAAAGGAAGAAGTGAAAACCTGGTACGATGGCTTCACCTTTGGTAACAAAACTGACATTTACAATCCTTGGTCCATTATCAATTACCTAGACGCTGGAGAAACCGGCACCTATTGGGCTAATTCCAGTTCCAATACGCTAACTGGGAAACTACTTCGAGAAGGCAGCAAAACGGTGAAGCTGGATTTTGAAACATTGCTGCGAGGCGGAGTCCTAGAAAAGGAGATCGATGAGCAGATCGTGTACGGGGAGCTTCCTCAAAAGAAAAACGCCCTCTGGAGCCTGCTTTTGGCCAGCGGCTACTTGAAAGTCATGGGGCACAAAAAGTCCCCCGCCGCGGACCACCCGGTTCACGTACTAACTTTGACTAATCGAGAAGTGAAGGTGATGTTCGAGTCCATGGTGCAAGGTTGGTTCGAAAATTCCGAGGACGATTACTGCGACTTTATCCAGGCATTGCTTTCCGATGACCTGAAAGCAATGAATAAATACATGAACGATGTGGCCTTGAGAACTTTCAGCTATTTCGATACAGGGAAGAAACCGTCAAAGTCAGAACCAGAGAGATTTTACCATGGTTTCGTGTTAGGTTTGATGGTGGAACTATCTGGCCGGTACGTCCTGACCTCCAATCGGGAGAGCGGGTTCGGCAGATATGACGTGATGCTGGAGCCGCTGCGCGGGGAGGACGATGCTATGATTTTGGAATTCAAGGTGCGAGATCCCGAAGATGAAAAAGATCTGGAAGCGACAGCGGCGGCGGCCTTGGCGCAGATCGAGGAAAAGAAATACGCCGCCTCACTGCGGGTCAAAGGCGTTTCAGCGGAAAAAATTCGCAAGTACGGCTTTGCTTTCCAAGGACAAGCAGTGTTGATTTTAGGGGGACGATAAAAAACGCAAGGGTAAAAGGGCTTGCCGCATTAGATTTCTGATGCGACAAGCCCCCTTATTTCAACGTATCATCTGTTCTCTCATGTTTTTCAGCACCTTTTTCTCAATCCGGGAAACTTGGACTTGTGAGATCCCGATCTTCCCTGCGATCTGTTGCTGTGTCATATCCTTGAAATACCGAAGGACAATGATCTGCCTTTCCCGATCCGACAAGGTCCCGATCATCATCTTCAAATCGATCATATTGATGTTTCGATCTTCTTCGGAAATATGGCTGACCTTCTTTTCCCGATAACCTTCCGATATTTCGCTATTGTCCAGGCTTTCTACGTTTGCCAGAGCTTCCGCCGCGTCTAAGATCTCCAGGATCTTTTCTACAGGCTGGCCCATTTCCTCTGACAAATAACTGAGTTTCGGCCAGGTGCCGTGTTTATTATAATACTCCTCCTTGATTTTTTTCAGGTTCCGCATGTCGATTTTCAACTGACGGCTCACTTTGATCCTGCCGTCATCGCGGATATAGCGCTTGATTTCCCCCAAGATCATGGGAACGGCATAGGTGGAAAACATCACATCAAATTTGGTGTCAAACCGGTCTATGGCTTTTAGCAGCCCCATGAAGCCGATTTGCAAAAGATCGTCCAGCTCGTAGCCAGACCCGGTAAATTTCAAAGCCAGATTCTTGACCAGTCCTGTGTTCTGCTTGACGATCAGTTCCCGTGCCTCCTGGTCGCCCTGCTGTGCTTTCTCAATTAACGCATATGTATCTTCTTTTTTTACCGGCACATACTTAGAAGCCATTGCTGATGTCAAGCTGTTTTGTCATCGTCACCGTCGTTCCCTCTCCGGTGCGAGACACCACCTCCAGTTTATCCATAAAACTTTCCATGACCGTAAAGCCCATGCCTGATCGCTCTTCCGTGCTTCCCGTGGTAAACATGGGCTCTCTGGCTTTTTCCACGTCTTCGATGCCCACGCCCTGGTCCCGGATGATGAGGATCACCTTTCCACCAGAACGGATCTGACATTCCAACTCCACCATCTGGGTGGGATCTTCCCCATATCCATGGATGATACTGTTGCTCACGGCTTCTGACACGCCGGTCTTGATTTCTGTCAATTCCTCGATGGTAGGATCCATGCAGGCCACAAAAGCCGCTGCCGCTGACCTGGCGAACCCTTCGTTCTCCGCTCTTGCAGAAAACGCCACCTTCATCCTATTGTCCACTGGCGCTCACCTCCATTTCTATCTGCTGCTGCCCTTTCAGCAGGCAGACCGCATCCTCTGCGCTCCTCTGCTTGTCCACGACTGTGAACACGCCTGCCATATACAGGATCTTTTCTATGAATTCCGAACACCCTGCCAAAAAGAGCCGGCCTCCTTGTTTCGTCACCTTGTTGTATCTTCCCAGCACCACGCCGATGCCAGAACTGTCCATGAACGTCACCTTCTCGAAGTCCAAGATCAAGTGGCGGCAGCCAAAGGCTTTCATAGTTTCATCTATCTCATCCCTCACCGCCCCCGCACTGTGGTGATCCAATTCACCAAAAGCAGAAGCAATGAGGATATCGTCTGTCATCTGAAATTCCAATCGCATAAAAAATTCCTCCTTTCTCCATCTGCGGCCTACTATTCCATTATAGTACTGGCAGGTGTGCTTGTCCTTAAGAGAAAAAGAGGAAATTCTTCTATTTTTGGCGATCATTCCGGCTTTATGTCGATGGTTTCCCTAGAAGCCACTGCCTCCGCAATCAGGGTTTCACAGTCTAGTTTGCTCTCTGACTGGAGGATGCGCTCCAACTTTGGCTTTGTGGCCGGATGCTTTGGCAAAAATACGGTGCAGCAGTCTTCATAGGGCTGTATGGAAGTCTCATAAGTCCCGATTTCCCGAGCCTTATCCATGATATCCACCTTATCCATGGCAATCAGGGGCCGCATTACCGGAAGTCCCACAGAAGCGTCTGTCACCACCAGGGCTTCCGCTGTCTGACTAGCCACCTGGCCCAAGTTTTCTCCAGTGATCAGCATGCCGCAGCCTGTTTCTTTGGCCACCTGCTCCGCGATCCGCATCATAAAGCGGCGAACCAGGATCGTGGTTTCTTCTTCTGGACAGTTCTGGACGATCTGTTCTTGGATAGGCAGCAGATTGATCACATGCATTTTAAACCGTCCACAGAAAACAGCCACGGTCTTGGCTAGTTCTTCGACTTTTTCCTGGGCTCGCTGGCTGGTATACGGATAGGAATGAAAATGGATGGCTTCAATGAGCATGCCCCGCTTTGCCATCATCCATGTGGCTACCGGGCTGTCGATGCCGCCAGAAAGAAGGCTCATGCCTTTGCCGTTGGTTCCCAGCGGAAGGCCGCCAAAGCCCGGGATCTTGTCCTGGTAAATGTACGACTTGTCCTGGCGCACGTCCACAAAGAGCAAGCAATCCGGCTGGTTTACATTCACTTTCAACACTTTGCAGCCAACGAGGATCTTTGCCCCAATGATCCTGCCAATGTCCGGGGATTTGACTGGAAAATTTTTGTCCGCCCGCTTTGCCTTGACTTTAAAGGTCCTGATGCCCCGTTCCTCAATGATTTCCTTCATATACGCTACCGCTGCTTCACCGATCGCATCTAGATTGGATTCGGCTTCCACTGCGGGGCTGATAGAGGCTACGCCAAAGACTTTGGAGATTTCATGAATAATCTCCTGCCTTTCATAGGCCTTGTCAGCTCTAACGAAAATCAATCCTTCGTGGCGTTTTACTTCAAAATCCTCGAATTTTCTCTTGAGGAGTTTGCGGATCCGTTCTGCCAGCATGCGCTCGAAATAAGGCTTGTTCATGCCTTTCAACGCCACTTCCCCGCATCTTACAATAAAAATATGCTGTTCGTTCAATGTATTTCTCCTTTATTTATCTGAAACTTCCCAGCCTGCGAAATCGCTCCACAGCGCCTTTGACTTTATCCAACACAATGTCCATTTCTTCCTTGGTATTGTATCTGCTGAAGCTGAAACGGATGGCTCCTTCGATCTCCTTGTCCGTCAGGCCCATGGCCTTCAGTACGTGGCTCTGCCCTTTCTTGTTGGAAGAACAAGCTGAACCAGTGGAAACGTAGATCTCGTCCTGCTCTAAAGTATGAAGCAGCACTTCTGCCCTCGTCCCTAAAAAGGACACGTTGAGCACTGATGGGCAGCCGTCCTGGGGACTATTGACCTTCACATCTGGGATCTCTCGCAAAATGCCCTCCAGCAAATAATCCCGCAATTCACCCACTTCCGTACCCAGCCGTATCATGTCCGCCGCTGTGCCAAATCCCGCAATGCCTGGGACGTTTTCTGTTCCTGAACGCATCCCGCTTTCCTGCCCGCCGCCTACGAGAAATGCCGGGATATGAAGCTTCGGCCCTAGCCACAAAGCACCGATACCCTTTGGCCCGTGAATCTTGTGACCGCTGACAGAGATCATGTCCGCCTTCTTTGGAAGAGCCAGCTTGCCCAGCGCCTGCACTGCGTCCGTGTGAAGGATGGCCTGCTTTTTATGTTCCGCGATCTCATCAATGGGCATGACGGTCCCTGTTTCATTGTTCACCTGCATGATGGAAATCAAAATCGTGTCATCGTTTACCGTGTCTTTCAACTGTTCCATGTCCAGGCGGCATTGATCGTCCACCCCAACGAATGCTACCTCAAAGCCCTGTTCTTCCAGCCGCTTGCAGGCCTCCAGCACCGCGGGATGTTCCACCTGGGAAGTGACGATCCTGTGCCCTCGCTTTTTTCTAGCAACAGCGGCCCCAAAGATCGCCATGCTGTCAGCCTCTGTCCCTCCTGATGTGAAATATAAATTTCCCTGGGCCTGACCCATGGCTTTCATTACTTTTTTTCTGGCGGCTTTCACAGCTTTTTCCGCCGTGACCCCCAAGCTGTACAGGGAGGAAGGATTGCCAAAATCCTGCCGCATATATGTGAGCATGGCTTCCGTTACCGCGTCATGCTGTCTTGTGGTAGCGCTGTTGTCTAAATAAATCATGGATGCTCCTTGCTTTTGCTGTTTTCTATTTTCCATTTAAAACTGCCATCATTTCCGCAGGTGTCACAATATATGTTCTTTTAGGAAAATGTTTCGTATTGCCTGTGATTAAATAGGCATTATCATCTCTCTTTTCCATTTTATTTATTTTGCATGATCATTATAACAGATTGATGAAAAAAATCAATTGGCTCACAAATCACGAAAGCCGCGGTATCAATCAAGCAACGTGTCCAGTACGTTTTTCTGGTTATTATGACCAATGTGTTCACTCCCCTGTTCATAAGCGATATGCAGCCAATGTCTTCCAGCCGGACGCGCTTGACGTAGATACGTTTCTCATACTGAATTTTGGTATTTTCCTCTATCCTTTTGTCATCAGTGGCATCTGCTTCTGCTCTTCCTGTATCTTTAACAGCTCCAAAAATTCTTTGATCTTTGGAGCTGGAATATCTCTGTGTTTTTTTGTCATGGCGGCCCTCGCCGGCTGTCTTTACGCAGCAGGCATCCTCTGGTTTCTGAAAAAGGATCTGCCTTTATGAAAAATCTCTTTATTTAAATTTTTCCTAATTTTCAATATTCAGAACTAAGCAGAAAATCCGCTATGTGCATTGTCTTAATGCCCTCATAGTTTCCTCCTGCGAATTCGTCTGTCGTAAGAACATATTTGGGGTAATTATCGTGTATTTCAAGCAAACGATCGTACTCTCGTTTTTCCGTCTTTTCAGATTTCATTTCCTGTGTGACCTGAACATAGACTTTTTCATTTTGCCTTGTAGCCACAAAATCAATTTCACCATCGCCGGTTTTACCAACATTGACGGTGTACCCGCGCCTGCAAAGCTCCAAATACACGATATTTTCAAGGCTTGAAGCCACGCTGTCCGTGTTATATCCAAGAACACTGTACCGTAAGGCAATATCCGCAAGATAGAATTTTTCCTGTGTTTTCAGAATTTCCTTTCCCTGCAAATCATACCGGGAACAACGATGGAGCAAATATGCCTTTTCCAGCTTTTCCAAATAGCTATAGACCGTCTCATTGTCAAGGGACCGACGCTCCGATTTCAAGTAGTCTGCGATCGACTTCGCAGAAAAGGTATTGCCAACATTATTGAAGGTATATTTTACAACACGCTCCAACTGGTCGATTTTCCTGACCTGATTCCGTTTTACAATATCGGAAAAAATCGTTGAATTGTATATATCCCTGACAATCGTATAAATTTCATCCTGAGAATACGCCTGTAAATGGGTCGCGGGAAAGCCACCCAAACGGACATAGTTCGCAAGTTCTGTTTTAGGATTTTCCACAGTGGCATAGCACTCCTTGAACATCAGGTATTCACTGAAAGAGAGTGTAAAAATTCGGAAGGAAACATATCTCCCGGTAAGATAGGTTGATATTTCGGAGGACATCATTCGAGAGTTAGAGCCTGTTATATACAGATCAACGTCAAAATCCGATGAGAGAGAGTTGATAACTTTTTCCCAGCCCTCAATTTCCTGAATCTCGTCAAGAAATAAATAGGTTTTTTCATCGGACGAAAGTCGCTCCTTTAACTGAGCGTACATCTGCTTCGCCGTCATATCCTCATATTCCATTGAATCATAACGACAGCTTATGATACGCTCCACCGGAACATTTCGCTCATGTTTAAGCTTTTCCATAATCATTTTGAGTATCGTAGACTTTCCGCAGCGGCGTACTCCTGTGAGTATTTTTACAAAGGGAGTATCCACATAAGCCATTATTTTATCCATATACATAGGTCTGTAAATCACGACAACTACCTCCATTTATGTAGTAGTATACCGCAAAACTTATAGCAATTCAATTAGTTTTACGGTTATAAACCGCAAATTCTTCCTACATCCTATTTAATTGCGGAATAAATAGCCATCACAGGGTGACTTTTTATGCTTTCGCCATCTTTGCTGTCTCAATCAATCGCACTTTTGATATCATGAATCCCCTCTGAAATCACGATCAACATTCATGTTTTTTCTCCAGCCTATTTTACGCTTTCCCACAACGGGCTGGACAGCACAAGATCCCACACTGCGTTTGACACAAGAGGTTTTAGGAAAAAGGCAATCAGAAAAACAGCCCCTAAAACAAGCATGGCTTCATGCTTTATGGAAGCATCTTTGGCATTGATGGATACCACCGGCAGCTTGAATATGATTTTTTTCCCGCAATGGTATCCCAAAAATGTTCCCAACGTGTTTGTGAGCAAATCATCAATGTCCGTAAGTCTAAACGTAAAGATCTGTGACAGTTCAATGATCGTGGATGCGGCCAATCCCATCCATATGGTTTTCTTCGCTGAATGATATTCCTGCCAAATGACAGGCAGCAAAAAACCCATTGGCATAAACAAAAGGACATTCAAGATTGTATTTCTGACATATTCCATTGAACCATGAAAAATATCAATCAGTGGTATGAGATGAAAGTTAAAATTAACCTGTAAGTCATAAGCGGTCGGCATACCGACTGCTGAAAAAACCGCTATCGCATAGATCGCAAAGAGAAAAACCATGAAGCGTTTTCCAAAGCCGTATGGTTTCCATAACGTGTACCGTAAAATCACCATGGCAGGTAGGATAAAAATTATTGACGACAAACACTCGATTCCTATGGATAACAATCGAACCATCTCTATCTCTCTCCTCTCGCAGATGTTAGAAAAGAGAGGACGCCGCACTCCATACAATGCCGCCAGGAGCGTCCCCCGTTATCCTCTCATCTTCTATTCACAGCAACAAACCTCAAGTCACAGGGGCAATTCAAACGGCGTTCAAAGCCATGTCACCACGAAGCCTCCTACATTGTCCCCAGAGATCTGATACGCGCTGTCCTCTGGCACATGGCAGACGGTGTCTCCACCTTCTTTTGCCAGCACGTACCGCACATTGATTTCTCTCCCCTGCCAATTCCATGTGAAAACCTCCTTTTCCCGAAGCATCCGAATGTATTCTTCTAAGGAAACCCCTAAATCCCGGATCATCAGGGAATGAGGCAGTCCTACGTAGCGAAAGTGCCATGGTTCGTGAGAAATGCCCGTCACTGTTTCCTTTCCCGCTTCGTATCTCTGGATGAAGCCATGATCCGGCAGTTTATCCCTAAATGCCTGGCATTTTCCTTCGTAGGGAAAAGCTGGCCGAATGAAATCAATGTCCTGCCGATTTTCCCCCAGATCAATAGCTAGCCCGCATTCGTGCTCGCTGTGGGAAGGCATAGCCACATACTGCCTGGTGAACGCCTCCCCGTTTTCCTGGAGAGAGTCTGTATAAATCCGCTCCTGCTCTTCTCTGCTGCGAAAGCCGCTGACGCATACAATATCCGTCTGATCTTTCAGCAGCTTGTTCAATTGAGCTGCCGCCACGGCTTCCATAGCGATGCCCTGTCCCACCAGGCCCAGGCTTTTCTTTCCTAGCCGCCTGGTGACAGGATGGTTCCGGTTGACAAGCACCAGGCTGCCTCTGCTGACTTGCTGACGATCCAGCTTGACCCGCATCATGCTCCCACCTCCGTTTCGATCATCCGCTGGACCATCTCTTTATAAGAGATCCCCACTTGATCCAGCATTTTCGGATAACGGCTGTAAGGCGTGAAACCGGGAATTGTATTGACCTCGTTGAACACGATCTCCCCCTTTGGTGTCAGAAAGAGGTCCACCCTGGCAAAGCCTTTGCATCCCAGGATCCTATAGATGCGTCTGGCCGTCTCCTGGATTTCCCGGGCCTTTTCTTCCGGGATCCTGGCGGGCACATAGATGCGTGAATGCTCCTGGGTGTACTTTTCTTCAAAATCAAAGAACCCAGTAGGCGTTTCGATCTCATCCACCGCGCCTAACACCAGTTTGTCTCCGCCCAGCAGCGCGCAGCCCACCTCAAAGCCCTCGATGGTCTCCTCCAAGATGACTTTGGTATCGTAGCGGAAGGCCTGGTCCACGGCCGCTGCCAAATCTGACTGTTCATATACCTTGCTGATGCCAATGGAAGAACCTTCGGTGGCCGGCTTCACGAACACCGGATAGCCCGTGCGCTCCGCCCAATCATAAGCCTTATCCAACTGGTCCTTACGCTCCAGCACCAGAGACCCCGGCACCCGAACCCCAATGGAGCCTGCCAGCCGGTGGGACATGTCTTTGTCCATGCAAATGGCCGAAGACATGGTGCCGCAGCCAATGACCGGGATTCCGGCCAGCTCCAGCAGCCCCTGCACGGTCCCATCTTCGCCAGCCCGTCCATGGAGCACTGGCAAAGCCGCGTCCAGCGGATAGACCTTGCTCCCTTCCTTTTCGCCACAGCAGATCCCGCCCACGCTCCGGTCCGGAGAAATGACCGCGGGAACGCAGGATTCGTCCTGTTCCCAGGTACCATCGAGGATTTTTTCTGTTTCTCCCTGATACAAGAGCCATTTACCTTCCTTTGTGATGCCAATCCGCATCAGTTCATATTTTTCCCTGTCCATATGATTGATGATGCTGGCCGCTGATTTGAGAGAAACTTCATGTTCTGAAGAACAACCACCAAATAAAATTCCGATTCTTTTCCTTTCTTTCATTGCTAATCCTCCTTTATTTCCACACTTTCAGAAAGCGAATAACCGATCTCACAACGGTTTTCATATAATTTCCGCTCCTCGCCGCACTGATCTTTGGCCCGTCTCCACACACCGACAGACTGATAGATCTTTCCCCCTGCCCGATAATACTCCATATCCCTGTTGAAAATCTCATAATAAGTTTCTGGCTGGGAATCTGCTTTCAAGCACCCATAGATGGTTTCCTTGTCAAAAGAGAGCCGCAGCTGAAAGACTCGATTCCCCTGATTTTCCACTTTCAGATCCGACCATCCTTCGCTGACCGTGGCATCGATCCCCGCTGGCCCCTCTCCTGGATCAGGGAACTCTTTCTTCCCGTGACCTGTTCGTTCCGCAATGATCAGCGGCGAACGCAGAAACAGGTCAAAGAGCAAATTGCTCATCTGGCAAAGGCCGCCTCCTGAGACAGTGGTCAGCTGTCCATTGAGGACCACCAGTCCATCCTTATACACGTCTTTTTTACTGTCTTTATGCAGCGCGTGCCAAAAAGAAAAAGTCTCACCTGGACGAATCAACAGCTTGTCCAACTTTTTGGCCGCCAGCTTTAAATTGAACACCTTATTTTCCTGATACTTCATGTCAAACCCTGTGTTTTCGTTGTACAAAGGGCTGGTGCTTTCCGCCTGAACAAAAGGCAGTTCCCCCTCTGCCTGCTGTGCGGCATAAGTCCTGCCATCCAGCTTCATACCTGTGTAAAAGCAAAAATTCCGCTGCCGCCTGCGCAGAGGCAGCAGCCATGGGAACAACTGGGTTACTCTCTTTCTTGTCATATCATTTCCTCCTTCTTTCATCCACACAATAGAAAAAGTCCGCTGCGGCTGATACAACTATTGTACCAGCTGACAGCAGACTTTGTTTTAAGGCTAGCTTACTATCCCATTAAGATTTCCTAACAAAATCATTAAGAAACCGTCACATTTTCTTCACAGTCTGTTTTTGTCCGCCCACATAAGCCAGTTCCACGAATTCCAAGATCTCCGGCAGCTTTTTTCCCTTTTCCGGCAGAAATCGCAGGAAGGGCTTTACCCCACCGTGAATAAAGGCGCGCGCACCGTATTTTGCTGACAGGGCCGCCAGGCAACCGGGTTTGAGGGCGTTCATCTGTTCAAAGCTGAAAATCACCTTATTTCCTTCCTCATGAATCCGAGTGACGCATAATTTCTCAGCCACAGCACGGATCCGGGAAATGGCGATCAGGTTCATGGTGGCTTTGGGGATCTCTCCAAAACGGTCGATGAGTTCATCGATGATTTCTTCCTCATCTGCTGCGTTTTCTATGGAAGCGATCTTTTTATACATTTGCAGTTTCAGCACTTCGTCAGAAATATAGCGGTCTGGGATCAGGGCTGTCACGTTGATTTCAATGGAAATCTTTTCTCGCTCTGGATGGACCACTTCTCCGCTCAGGCCCCGGACCGCATCATCCACCAGCTTGCAGTAAAGCTCGTATCCAATGTTCATCATATGTCCGCTCTGCTCTGTTCCTAGCAGATTGCCCGCACCTCGGATCTCCAGATCCCGCATGGCTACTTTGAAGCCCGCGCCGAACTCGGTAAATTCCTTGATGGCTCGCAGACGCTTTTCCGCCACTTCCGAAAGGCTTTTGTCCTTTTGGAACATGAGATAAGCGTAAGCCATTCTATTGGAACGCCCTACCCTGCCCCGCAGCTGATACAGCTGGGAAAGTCCGAACCGATCTGCGTCCAGGATGATCATGGTGTTCACGTTTGGGATATCAATGCCGGATTCAATGATGGTAGTGGCTACCAGCACATTGCTTTCTCCCTGGACAAATTCCATGATCACATCCTCCAGATGATGCTCGTTCATCTGACCGTGTCCCACCGCTACTCTTGCCTGGGGAACCAGCTCTTCGATGCGGGAAGCCACTTGGTTGATGCCCTTCACCCGATTGAAGACCACGTACACTTGGCCGCCTCGATCCAGTTCCTTTTCAATCGCGTCACGCATGAGGACATCCTCCTGCTCCAGCACATAGGTCTGGACCGGATATCGATCCTCCGGCGGCTCGCTGATGACGCTCATATTTTTGATTCCCACCAGAGACATATGGAGGGTCCTCGGAATAGGCGTGGCGGAAAGGGTCAGTACGTCCACGTTCTTTTTCAGCTGCTTGATGATCTCCTTGTGTTCCACGCCGAACCGCTGCTCTTCATCGACTACCAGCAGACCTAAATCCTTGAATTTCACGTCTTTGGAAAGGAGCCTGTGGGTGCCGATGACCACGTCCACGCTGCCTTTATAAAGACCTTGCAGCGTGCCCTTTTGCTGTGCGTCCGTCCGGAAACGAGACAGCATCTCCACTTTGAAAGGAAACTGTTCAAACCGCTCTTTGAGCGTATAATAATGCTGGTTAGCCAGGATGGTGGTAGGGACTAGGACCGCGGCCTGTTTGCCATCCGCAGCACATTTGAACATGGCCCTTGCCGCCACTTCCGTTTTTCCAAACCCCACGTCCCCGCAGAGGAGCCGGTCCATGGCCGTGTCTTTTTCCATGTCTTGCTTGATTTCTTCGATGCAGCGCAGCTGGTCATCCGTCTCCGCATAGGGGAAGCTGTCCTCGAATTCTTGCTGCCATACGGTGTCCTGGGAAAAGGCGTGGCCCTTTTCCATCTGACGGGCAGCGGAGACTTCCAGCAATTCCTTTGCCATGTTAGCAATGGCTGCCTTGGCTTTTGTCTTGGTCACCTTCCACTCGCTGCCGGAAAGTTTGTTCAGTTTTGGTGCCCCTGTGTCGGCCCCCACGTATTTCTGAACCCTGTCCATCTGCTCCACCGGCACGTAGAGCATATCCTTTCCGCTGTATTTGATCTTCAGGTAATCCTTCTTCACCTTCTGGACAGTCAGCTGCTCAATCCCTAGGAACTTGCCGATCCCATGGTTTTCATGGACCACATAGTCTCCCTGCTTCATATCTGCGAAGGAACGGATGGGCTGCCCCAGATCGTGGGAAGATTTTTTCCGCCGCTTTTTCTTTCTTGGCATGCCAAAGATGTCGCCATCCCAGATGTAGCAGAACTTTTCTTCCGGGAAATCGATGCCGCCTGTCAGTTCCCCTACTTTTACCCATACTCTGGACAACAGGCCTGCTCGGTCTAAGAACTCTTCCATATTGGAAGCTCGCTCCTGACTGGCACAAACAATGGTCACTTTGTAACTCTGTTTCAGATAAGATTTGATCTCTGTTTCCAAAAGATCCATCTTGCCGTTGAACACCAGAGTGGGCTTGCTGATCACATTTCGGATCTCTGCCAGGGACTTCACACCTTTGATGTTCCTTTGGAAAGGGGTGAACAAATAGGCCCTCTCCCTGTCGTATAGCTTTAGATAGTCATGCCGGTTGGAAAAATGTTTGAGCTCCGAAGGCACTGCTTGCCCCCGCTCCAGCATGGTCTTGAAATCCTCGCTCATCTCCGCGTCTCTGGCTTCCAGAGTTTCCAGCACCCGGGAAGGATCATCCACCATGATCACCGGCTCTTCCATGTAATCCCAAATATATTCCGTTTCTTCGTAAAAATAGTAGAGATAGTTTTCCAATTGCTGCAGGTTCATGCAATTTTCCGCAAATTCCACCAGCTGGTCTCGGCGGGCTTTCAACCGCTGCCCCCGCTCCTGCTCTTCTTTGGTCTTATCTTCACCAGAAAATTTACGAATCTGTCCGGCATATGCCTGGTTAATTTTTACAATCGCTCTCTGAAATCGATCTTCATCTCGCAGAATCTGCTCTGCTGGATAAACTTCCATGTATTTCAAGTTTTCCATGGAACGCTGAGTGTCCATATGGAACGTACGGATGGAGTCGATCTCTGTGTCAAAGAGTTCGATCCGGTAAGGCGCGTCCGTGTCCGGCGTAAAAATGTCGAGAATGGAACCTCTGATGCTGAACTGACCCTTTGCTTCGATCAAAGGCGTTCGCTCGTATCCCATACGGATCAACTGTTCTTTCACCTGCTCTAGATCGATTTCCCCGCCTCTTGTGAACCTGAGCGCGTATTCCTCAAAAATAGAATGAGGCGGCAGCCTGCGAATGGCCCCTGCGGCTGGAGCGATCACCACGCAGTCTTCTCCTGTGCGCAGGGCTTTGAGAATCTTTAGCCGTTGCAGCATCTGATCGTGATTCTTTGCTTCGTAACGGATAAAGCCTTCTTCCTCCGGCGGCAGCACATATATGTTTTTGTCCGCAAAAAAAGAGAGGTCTGTTGCCAGGCGTTTCGCCCTGATATAAGAGGGAACCACCACCAGGCATTGGCCTTTTGCTTCTTCTTTTAAAATTTTTGCCATCACAGGAGCGATCCGGCTCTCGGCCGCCCCTGTGATATTAATCATTCCCTTTTTCGTCATTTTCTTTCTTTTTCCCCGCGGCCTTTTGCCTTACATTGTATTCATTCATGGCCTTTTCTATGCCTTTTTCCACAATGCGCTCCGCAGCTAGCGCCGCTTTTTCCACTGCCCCTTCCAGCAAGCCCTTTTCCTCTTTGGAAAATCCTCCTAAGACAAAGTCTTTTAATTCTGATTTCCGCTCCATGCCCATGCCGATTCGGATCCGCGGGAACTGATCGGATGCCAGATCGTAGACAATGGAACGCATCCCATTGTGGGTCCCCGCGCTGCCCTTTTTCCGAATGCGAATGGTCCCCTCCGGGATATCGATGTCATCATAGATGACGATCAGGCGTTCGATATCTTCCTTGTAATATGCCATGACTTCCCGCAGGGACTGTCCGCTCAGGTTCATATAGGTCTGTGGCTTGACCAATAAAACCTTTTGGCCGGAGATACGTCCTTCTCCGACCAAAGCTTTATGTTTTATTTTATTGATTTTGATATCGTTTCTTTCAGCTAGGAGATCCAGAGCAATGAACCCAATGTTGTGCCGGGTGTTTTCATATTTCCGCCCAGGATTTCCAAGGCCCGCGATGATGTACATAATGTTACCTCTTGATGGTTGTTAGTCAAACAGCCTGCTGATGGAACCGTTTGTGAAGATCCGGGTCATGGCTTCCGCGAACAGCGGCGCTACGGAAAGCATTTTCATGTTATTGACTCTGCGTTCCTCTGGGATCGGCACTGTGTCCAGCAGCACTAGCTCTTCGATCGCGGAGGCTTCCAGCCGCTCTTTAGCAGGTCCTGAAAGGATCGGGTGGGTGGCGCAGGCCTGGACGCTCTTTGCTCCCATGTCTTTTAGAGCATTGGCCGCATTTGTGATGGTTCCTGCCGTGTCGATCATGTCATCTACCAGAATGCAATTTTTGCCTTCAATATCACCGATGATGTTCATGATCTCGCTCTTGTTCGGTTCAGGCCGCCTTTTGTCCACAATGGCAATAGGCGCATTCAATGGTTCGGCCATGCTTCTTGCCCTTGGAACGCTTCCATGGTCAGGAGACACCACGACCACGTCCTCCATGTCCTTTTCTTTGAAATATTTTGTCAGGATAGGCAGTCCGATCAAATGATCCACTGGAATGTCAAAATATCCTTGGATCTGCGCCGCGTGAAGATCCATGGTGACGACCCTATCGGCTCCTGCTGCCATGAGAAGGTTGGCTACCAGCTTTGCTGTGATCGGATCCCTTGCTTTTGCTTTCCGGTCTTGGCGCGCGTATCCATAATAAGGAATGACCGCGTTGATTCTGCCCGCGGAAGCTCGCTTCATAGAATCGATCATAATCAGAAGCTCCATCAGATTGCTGTTTACCGGATCGCAGGTGGACTGAATAATATAGCAGTCGATCCCTCTCACCGTTTCCCAAAGATTCACTGAAATTTCTCCATCGCTGAATTTCGTTACAGTGGCTTTTCCCAGGGGTTTCCCCATGATGTCAGCGATGCCTTCCGCCAGATCCATGTGGGAGTTTCCCGCAAAGACTTTGTAGTCTGAAAACGCTCCGTTTTTCATGTGTGTTCTTTACCTTTTCCTTTCTTTTTATTATGTTATGCGGAAAATACCGTATCTGATATTTCCCAGCCATCAACAAAGTCCGCTCCTGAACGATAACCAGTGAAGCTGACTTTAGTTTAAAAACATTTACTTTTTATCCTTGTTCAGTATGCCCCGCTTTGCGACCCAGCCTTCCAAGGTTCTGCCTTTGGCCCGAGCCACATAAAGCGCTCCGCCTGGAACATTGTGGGTAACAGTGCTTCCTGCGGCCACATAAGCCCCTTCTTCCACCACTACTGGGGAAACCAAGTTCGCGTTGCAGCCGATGAATGCCCCATCCTTGACTGTGGAACGATATTTGCGGCTTCCATCATAATTGACAAACACAACGCCGCACCCCAGGTTCACGTTCTTGCCTACGTCAGAATCCCCGATATACGTTAAATGCGACGCTTTTGCGCCGTCTCCCATGGAGGAATTCTTCACCTCCACGAAATCCCCTACCTTGCACTGGCTGCCGATGGTGCTGTTTGGCCGCAGATACGCGAATGGACCTACCTTTGTTTCATTTCCAACCTTGCTTTCTAAAATAACAGAGCTTTGCACAGTGGTTCCATTTCCGATCTCAGAATCCACAATGCGGGAATTCTGCCCGATCACGCAGTTTTCCCCAATGGTCACCTTTCCTTCCAGCACCACGCACGGATAAATGGTGGTCCCTGCTCCGATCGTTACTGTTTCATCGATATACGCTGCTTTGAGATCAATAAAATTCACCCCGTTTTCCATGTGCTTTAAATTGATCTCCAAGCGCCTCTTTTCCATTGCTTCGTATTCTTGTAAATTCATGCTGCCCTCCTTTATTTAAAAATTACGATCCTTTTCCAGAATCATTTCTCCTGTTTTATAAATATCTCCGGCTCCCATGGTGATCACCAGATCTCCTGGCTCCGCATTGTTGTACACAAAGCTGGCGATTTCTTCAAAATCCTTGAAAAAGTACGCATCCTTGTCAGGATACGCTTCTTTGATCTTGCTCACCAGACCTTTGGAGCTGATTTTATAAATATTCTTTTCCCTTGCCGCGTAGATTTCTGCCAGCACCACCTTGTCCGCGCATGCGAAGGATTCCGCGAATTCATCAAACAGTGCCATGGTGCGAGTATAAGTATGTGGCTGGAACAAGCACCACATGTGATTATGCTTCATGTTTTTCACAGCGGAAAGCGTGGCTTTGATCTCCGTAGGATGGTGCGCGTAGTCATCTATGATCTTGATGCCGTTTCCAGTCACGCCCATGATGTCGAATCGCCTCTGGGTCCCAGTAAAACCTTCTAAAGTCTTGACCATGGATGGGATTTCCACACCCAGTATGTGGCAGCAGGCAAAAGCCGCCAAGGCATTGAGGATGTTATGTTCCCCTGGTATGGAAAGCTGGATGGAACACAATGCCGTTCCTTTATGATTGACCTGGAAGTTAGGCATTCCATCTGCGTTGAAGGTGATGTCGCTCACATAATAATCGCAGCTTTCATTGAATCCATATGTGACCACGTTAGCCATATCTTTGACCACGCTTTTCACAAAAGGATTCGCGTCATAGGCGATAATGGTTCCATCCTCTGGGACTAAGGACGCGAATTTTTCAAAGGATCTGGCGATATGCTCGATATCTTTGAAATAATCCAAATGATCGGAATCAATGTTGAGTATGATCTCGATTTTCGGTTTCAAGGACAGAAAACTGTCCATATATTCACAGGCTTCCGTGACAAAGTGCTGGCTGTGGCCCACTTTCACGTTGCCGCCAATTTCAGATAAATTCCCCCCCACAAGGATGGTAGGGTCTTTTTCCGCGTTTTTTAGGATCAAAGAAACCATAGAGGTGGTCGTAGTTTTTCCATGAGTCCCGGAAATCGCGATGCTGCTTTCATATTGACTCATGAGAAGTCCCAGGATCTCTGCCCTGGAAGCTGTAGGTATGCCCAGCTCCTTTGCCCGTCCAAGCTCCGGATTGTCGTTTCCTACTGCCGCGGAATAAATCACAAGATCCGCGCCTTCTACGTTCTTTGCTCTATGGCCTAAAAAGATGTCGGCTCCGCTAGCTATGAGCCGATCCGTTATCTCGCTCTCTCTCATATCAGAACCAGTGACTTTATGCCCTCTGGTAAGCAGGATCTCAGCAATGCCAGAAAGGCCGATGCCTCCGATCCCAATACAGTGTATCTGTTTACAGGCAGATAAATTTACCATTGTCTTACCCTCCCCGAATCTATATTCAAAACTTTATCCATATCGCCCCTGCGATATCGTCCATATCCTGCCAAACTAAGTATGCCACGAACAGCTACCAAACATACAACAGCGATTCAATGGACGCTTCATCGCGGCAACGCCGTGACAATTAGTTGCGTCCATTATACCATGGATTACTTCTAAAAAATAGATTCTATTTACGAAAAAATCAAACAGGTGATATCCAAAGAGGATCATTAAAAAAATAGGGCAAATTTTTTTCAAAATAGTTGGATTTTTCAAAATGCGACTTGTGGAAATCTGTGGCTTCATGTATAATAATCATACGAGTATCCAAAAAACACAAAGACACAATATCGGCTTGAAAGGGTGGTACGTAAGAATGAATATAACCGATGTTAGAGTACGAAAAGTGAACGACGAGGGGAAGATGAAAGCTGTCGTTTCGATCACATTTGATGATGAGTTCGTAGTACACGATATCAAAATTATCGAGGGGCAAAACGGATTATTTATCGCAATGCCAAGCAGAAAAATGGGCGAAGGGGATTTCCGGGACATTGCCCATCCTCTTGTATCCGAAACAAGAAACAAAATCAAAGAGGCAATTTTTGCCGAGTATGAAAAAGTCCTAGCAGAAAAAAACACGATAGAAACCATAAGCGAATGATAGCACCGGCCTGATTTACTAGTTACATAATATTCTAAAACTATCGTTTCCGCTATTTCTTTTTATGGATACCCGCATAAAAGAAAATTCCGAAATACCTCTCGCTTGGGGGGTTCCGGAATTTTTTTTGCGTTAAAGTTGAATCAATGTGGAAGGGATTTTCGTTCTTAAATTGCATGGCGATTCCTGACCAGCTTTTTCAATCTGAGCTATTTGGGTATGAGGGAGGCGCGTTTACTGGAGCAAAAGATCATGGAAAAGTCGGCTGGATTGAAGAGGCCAATGGCGGCACCCTGTTTTTAGATGAAATCACTGGCATGCCTATGTCCACTCAAGGGAAATTGTTAAAGGTACTGGACACAAAAAAAGTCGTTCATGTGGGAGGGACAAAGGAAATCCCCGTAGACTTTAGGTTAATCGCAGCAACAAACGAAAACATCGTAGAATTAGTGAAAAAGAAAAAATTCCGTGAAGATTTATTTTATAGAATCAACGTGGTATCCATGGGAATTCCACCGCTTCGCAAACGAACGGACGATATCCCTCCATTAATCGATTTTTTTACCAACGTGTTTTGTAATAAATATCAGATCAATAAAAAGTTCCACGAGGATGACATCTTGCACTTGCAGCGTTACCATTGGCCTGGAAATATACGTGAATTAAAAAACGTGGTGGAGCGTATCCTGATTACTTCCAGCAACGCAGTTATCACGGATTCCGACCTGCAAAACGATATTGTGCTCACCCCTACAAAAACCAGCTATGAAGAAGCCTATTCCATCCCAGACGGTTTGACGCTGCCTATGTTTTTGGCAAATATCGAGAAAAAAATCATACTAGACACATATGAGAAAACAAAAAGCACTGTGGAAACAGCGAAGAAACTTGGGATTGCCCAGCCCACCGTATCCACGAAGCTGAAAAAATATCAGAAGGAGGGGCATGAAATAGAGGAGTGAAAGCGTTCACCTGAGCAAACCCCTATACGCTGAATCAGTATGTATCCAGAAAACGAGCGCAACGCAAAAAAATTCCGAAACACTTCTTGCTCGAAGGTTCCGGAATTTTTTTGATTCTGTGAAAGGGTTCAGCAAAAACAACTACCTGGAACTGAAACAGTCCTTTATTGTTTCTCTCCGCCGGCTGACCGCGGTGTCTGCGGGGCCGTCCGCGCTGCTGGTTCCGCCTGCTGCTGGGCTTGCTGATCCGCCGCCTGCGCTTTGAGCATCTTGTCTCGATTCGTTTCAATCCCCAGCACCCATTTCACGAACTTCTTGATGTTCAGATAAATCTTGTCATACAAGAAATCGAACACCCAGTCATAGGCCTTGGAAACCGGTGGACTGGAGAAAACCACCACACATAGGGAAGCCGCGGCGAAAATGCAGATATAATACACGAACATGTTAGGATCCGGCAGATCGTATTTTTTGATCACCTGTCTCACCACTAGGTGGAGGATATACACCGGCATGGTATTCATGCCCACATAAGTCACATAATTTTTTCCCTTTGGCAGAATGTTCAGCATTAGAACAATCCAAGCGCATGGAATGATGAAATCCACGATCCTCATGATGATATCCAGATACCATGGAACGCCCATGAGCGCACCTGGCTCTTTCAGCAGATAAAATCCCGCGGGAACGATTCTGGAGTATGCCAGGAACACATTGATACCCACCAGCACGATAGCCAGAATCACGCAATGCCAGGCCTTCAGGCTCTGAATCTTGGCAATGTGCTCTTTTGTGCAGAAATATCCGATCATAAAGAATGGGAAGTAAGATACCATCCGTCCCAAGGCCAGGGTCTCATCCAGCCACGGCACCAGTCCCGCAAACAGATAAATGATAATGCTGATCTGCAAGATGTATTTGCTTTTCACCAGATCCACCAGCAAAAATCGATACACAAAGAGCGCCACCAAATACCACAATGCCAAAGGCGGCACGATCCAGGTAATGTTGGCGTTTCCATAGATCAGATAACGGACCCCATAGAAAAACGGCACTAACAGTATATAGGGAAATAAGAACGTCTTAAAGGCCGTTTCCCTGGCCCTGGCCGGCTTCTTAGAAAAGTATCCGGATAGGAACACGAATGCCTGCATCACAAACACGTTGATGGTTATGTACACGACGCCGCCAAAGGATGCCTGGTGGAAATTCCCACCCACCATGGTGAAATGAGAAATGGGAATGGTCCAGATCAGCAGGCCCCGGAAGGTATCGAAGAAATAACTTCTCTCCTTTTTTCCCACTGCCGGAGCACCCGCATTGTTTAATGTTTCACTTGCCATAATGAAAAAACTCCTCTCCTTGATTGATATGGGACAAAATCAGTCCTACCGATTTTCTTTAGAAAGCAGACTCTGTTGATGTCCCCAAAATATCGTGAACGATATTTCGCACATGAATAAAACATAAAAGGGCCGCCTTATTTTGCCCAGCCAAGAACACATGTCACTGCTTTCTCCCAACCCGCCAACAACGTATTTCGTGTTGACGCTTCCATCTCTGGTCTGAATTCTTGATCCATCTGCCAATTGGCCAAAATATCATCCCTACTGTCCCAGTACCCACAGGCCAGCCCTGCCAGGTAAGCCGCCCCTAATGAAGTGGTCTCCACGCACTTTGGACGCAGCACTGACCTTCCCAATATGTCGCTTTGAAACCGCAAGAGAAAATCATTGGCACTGGCTCCGCCGTCCACTTTTAGGGAAAGCAGTTCCTGCCTCGTGTCCTTTTCCATGACCTGGATCAAATCCCTAGTCTGATAGGCCATGGATTCCAGAGTGGCTCGGATCAAATGGTTTTTGTTCACGCCTCTAGTGATTCCCAGCACCGCGCCTCTGGCATAAGGATCCCAATAAGGCGCACCCAGCCCTACGAAAGCGGGCACCACGTAGATTCCATTGCTGTCCGGAACACTTATAGCCATGTGCTCCGATTCCGCCGCATCATGAAGGATCTCCATTTCATCCCGCAGCCACTGGACCGCCGCACCGCAGACGAACACCGAGCCTTCCAGCGCATAGCTGACTGTCCCCGACAGCCCCCAGGCAATGGTGGTCAAAAGACCGTTCTTAGAATACACCGGCTGCGGCCCCGTGTTCATCAGCAGGAATCCGCCTGTGCCATAAGTGTTCTTCGCTTCTCCCGCCTGAAAACAAGCCTGGCCGAAGAGCGCTGCCTGCTGGTCTCCCGCTGCTCCAGAGATCATCACCGGACCGCCGAAAATATTAGCGTCCGTCTCTCCATACATCTGGCTGGAAGCCACAGGCTCCGGCAACATGCGGGCCGGGATATCCAGCTCCTTCAAAATATCCGCATCCCACCGCAGGGTATTGATATTGAACAGCATGGTCCTGGAAGCATTGGAATAATCCGTCACATGGACTTTACCATTGGTCATCTTCCAAATGAGCCAAGTTTCAATGGTCCCAAAGAGCAGCTTTCCCTGCTTTGCCTTTTCCCTGGCGCCTTCTACGTTTTCCAGAATCCACCTCAGCTTTGTGGCGGAAAAGTAAGGGTCGATCAAAAGGCCCGTCTTTTCCTGAAACGACTCGGTCAGCCCCCGAGATTTCAGCTCATCGCAGTATTGGGCCGTTCTTCTGCACTGCCACACGATGGCATTATGCACAGGCCGTCCCGTTTCTTTGTCCCAGACCACTGTGGTCTCTCTTTGATTGGTGATTCCAATGGCCTGAATATTTTGGTAAGTGCCATCGAGCTTCAGCAAAGCCTCCTGGGCCACTCCCATCTGGGTTGACCAGATCTCCATGGCATCGTGTTCCACCCAGCCAGCCTGAGGATAGATCTGGTGAAACTCCTTTTGCGCCATACTGACGATCTTCCCCTGCCTATCGTACAAAACACACCGACAACTGGTGGTCCCCTGATCCAGTGCCATGATATAGGTCTTCATATCCTCGCCTCCTTGTCAAACAAATTCAGCCATGATCTCATTGGAGCAGTCGATGCCCTTTTCCGTCAGAGCGATCCTGCCCCCGTTCACATACAGCAGCCCTTGCTCCTGGTAAGTGGAAACCGCAGTCATCTGCTCTTTATACACAGAAAAAAAACTTGTCCCAAACACTTTTTCAAAATCAGCTGTATCCAGACCTTCTGATTTGCGAAGTGCTGTGAACACGTATTCTCCCATATGATCCCGCAGGCTTTCCTGCTGAAAAGCCCGCTCATCCACAGGCAGCAGTCCTTGCCTGATCCTTTGTATGTAAGTTTCCAAATGGGAAACATTACGCTGCCTTCCCTGATCATATCGAAAAGAATGGGCCCCCAGCCCCACTGCGAAATATTCCTCAAAATTCCAGTATTTCGAATTGTGCCTACTGGCAAAGCCAGGTCTGGCGCAGTTGGAAATCTCATAATGGTCGTAGCCGGCCTTTTTGAGCATGTGAATCCCCTGGTGGTACATCCTCCGGTCCTCTTCTGTGGAAGGAAGATCCATTTCCCCAGCTTTGTATTGACGGTAGAAAGGCGTTCCTTCCTCCAGCTGCAAACTATAAAAAGAAACATGCTCCGGCCTCAGCTCCAGCACTTGTTTCAAACTGTCCTCCCACAGATCCTGGCTCTGGCCTGGAACTCCAAACATCAGGTCCACGTTCACATTGGAAAATCCTTGTTCCCTGACCATGCGCCAGCTTTCCTGGAAATCCGCCTGATCATGGGCTCGTCCCATGAATACCAGCAGTCCGTCATCCATGGATTGAGCTCCCAGGCTGAGCCGATTGACACCAGCTCGGTGATAGATTTTCAGCTTGCTCTCCGTTAGCGTCTTAGGATTGACTTCTAAAGAAATTTCCGGATCTTCCGTCACTTTGAAGTTTTCTCTAGCAGCGTCCAGGATAGCCTCCACGCAGTCCGCTGGCAGCAGCGATGGCGTGCCGCCGCCAATGTAAATGGTATCAATCGCCGCATTCTCCCCCTTGTGAAACTCCAGTTCCCGCACCAAGGCCTGAACGTACTGGCGCTGGGTTTCTTCCGAGCAGCCGCCAAAAGACAGGAAGCCGCAGTATCCGCATTTTTTCAGGCAAAAAGGGATGTGAACGTACAGACCGGCTTGTCCCTGTTCTTTATTTATTGTCATCGTATTTCAGCACTGCGGTGAAAGCCTCTTGAGGCACTTCCACCTTGCCAAACTGGCGCATTCGCTTTTTCCCTTCCTTCTGCTTTTCCAGCAGTTTTTTCTTTCGAGAAATGTCCCCACCGTAACACTTGGCGATGACATCTTTGCGGTAGGCCCGCACGGTTTCCCGGGCAATGACCTTCTGGCCGATGGCTGCCTGGATGGGCACTTCAAATTGGTGCATGGGAATGACTTCTTTCAGCTTTTCACACACGAACCGGCCTCTGCTGTAGGCCTTTGATTCGTGGACAATCATGGAAAACGCATCCACCAACTCTTTGTTCAGCAGCACGTCCATTTTCACTACTGTGGATTTCTCGTAACGCAGGAATTCGTAATCCAGGGACCCGTACCCTCTGGTCTTTGATTTCAATGCGTCGAAAAAGTCGTAGATCACTTCGTTCAGAGGCATTTCATAGTGAAGCTGGACCCTGGTTTCCGTAATGTATTCCATATGGATCATCTTGCCTCGACGTTCCTGGCAGATCTCCATGATATTTCCCACATAATCCTTGGGAATCATAATATCCGCTTTGACGATCGGCTCCTCGATGTGGTCAATCTCCACTGGATCCGGCAGGTTTGACGGGTTTTGCACCATCTCTTCCTTGCCGTTTGTCAGCACCACTTTATAAATGACACTAGGAGAGGTTGTGATCACAGCTAGGTCAAACTCCCGCTCCAGCCGTTCCACGATGATCTCCATGTGCAGCAGGCCCAAAAATCCGCAACGAAAACCAAATCCCAAGGCCGTGGATGTTTCCGGTTCAAAATGGAAGGCCGCATCGTTGACTTGGAGTTTTTCTAACGCATCTTTGACGTTCTCGTACTTTTCGCCTTCTGCCGGATAGATGCCGCAGTAGACCATGGGCTGGACTTTTTTGTAGCCTGGCAGCGGTTCCTCTGTAGGATCGTCAGCAAGAGTGATGGTATCCCCCACTCTTGCGTCTGCCACCTGCTTGATGCTGGCACAGATATAACCTACTTCCCCTGCTTTCAGTTCCTTTTGCGGCACATGCCCTGGCGAATAGATGCCTACTTCTGTGACTTCATATTTTTTTCCTGTGTTCATCAGGCGGATCATGTCCCCTGTCCGCACCCTGCCGTCAAAGATCCTGGTATAAATGACAACGCCTTTATAATTGTCATAATATGAATCAAAGATCAGGGCTTTCAGCTTTGCCCCTTCATCTCCGGAAGGTGCTGGGATCTTCTTTACGATCTCCTCTAACAAGTGTTCGATGCCGATCCCCTCTTTTGCGGAAACCAGAGGCGCTTCCTGTGCGTCAATGCCGATCACGTCTTCGATTTCTGTCTTTGCTTCCTCTGGCCGGGCGCTAGCCAGGTCGATCTTGTTCAGGGTAGGAAGGATCTCTAAATCCTCGTCCAAAGCCAGATACACATTGGCCAATGTCTGGGCTTCCACGCCTTGTGTCGCATCCACCACCAGGATGGCTCCCTCGCAGGCCGCCAGACTGCGGGACACTTCATATGTAAAGTCCACATGTCCCGGCGTGTCGATCAGATTGAAAATGTACTCCTGTCCGTCCTTTGCCTTGTACACCAGGCGGGTGGTCTGGAGCTTGATGGTGATCCCCCGTTCTCGTTCCAGTTCCATGTTGTCCAGGAACTGCTCTTTCATCTCCCGCTGGGAAACCAGCCCGGTCTTTTCAATGATCCGGTCCGCCAAAGTGGATTTGCCATGGTCGATGTGGGCAATAATGCTGAAATTTCGGATATATTTCTGATACGCGTTCATAAATTCCTCGCTTTGCTGTAAATTTCCTGTTTCATATTTTACTTGAAATACGCTGTGAATTCAAGGCTTATTCTTAGTCTTTGCTCTGTCTTCGCAGGTCTTTTACAGGTCTGCGTCACCTTCCAGGCCGAAAAAGCAAAATGTGATGCCGCCTTCCTTGGTCCTGGCAAAGGACAATCCGGCTTTGCCTCCCATCCCAGTCCGCTCGCCGCAAATATGATCCACGGTGATCAGAGCACTGGTTCCCAGAAAAAATATGAGAAATACTGCGATCCATTTTTTTATCAAACTGTTTTTACCTCTCTTCTTCAATGACCGAAGCTAAAACCCTGGCAAAATAGATCCCGGTTTTACGCGTTTCTTCGATCTTGTTTTGGTTATTGCCGATCTCTAGGAGCAGGCACTTGTCCGCTATGTATTCGTTGTAGCGATATTCCTTTTTGATGATTCTGCCTTTAAAGCCCGGATACATGGCCTCTGCCTTTTCGTTCACTTTTTTGGCGTGGCTCATGAGCTTGCTGAAATTCGCATTATCCTGTCCCACTACTAAGCTGAATTTAGCCACCGTCTCTCCATTGATGGTTGTGGTCTTTCCTACGTTCCCCGCATATGCCGCCGCATCCCGGTGAAGGTCGATGATGTATTTTGCCGTAGGGTATTTTTTTTGCAGGGCCGTGACAGTTTCCAGAGAGCGAGTGTAAGACGCATTGTAGGAAGGCCTGTCATGGATGGTCTTGTCGTGAACCACACCGATCCCTAGCTTGTTCAGCTCTTTTACCATTTTGTTTCCTACGTCCCGTACAGTTCCTTCTTCCTTGACTCTGTGAAAATTGCTCCCGTCAAAAGGCTGATAGGACTCTGTGCTGTGGGTATGATAGATGATCACCAGGGGTTTGCTGTTGTCCGCTTTTTTCTTTTTCGCCGTTTCCTTTGTTTCCACAGTAGACTCTGCGGTTTCCTTCTGTGGCTGCGTTTCCTGTGGAGCTGTTTTTTCTGTGGTGCTTTCTGTGTTTTCTGCGACTTTCATTTCCTCTTTTTCCACACCCTGGCTGATGGCGGGAAAAACTTGGGAAACGCACAGCTTTCCAAAATCCCGGCCATCCACCTTTACTTCCGGCATTCTGCCTTCCCCCAGGCGCTGCCAAAAGAAATATGTGGAAACTACGAAGCAAAGGACGCATATGCCAGCCAATGTCTTTTTGTTCATTTTTATCCTCCATACGTTGCTCTTACGAATATATGCCAGGATGGAGGGTTTTATTTATTCCATTTGAGATTATATCGGAAAAATCTTTGATAATCTGATCAATGTCCGTGGAAGTAACGATCATGTCCTGCCCCTTTTCTTCGATGTACTGTTCGATCTCATGAGCCTCCTTGCTGTTTTCTTCCAAAGCCTCTCTGATCAGAGTCCGGGAGTCGATGACCGTGGGAACGCCGATGGCGATCACTCTTCTGCCAATGGTCTGCCGCGAAAGACCTGTGCGCACGTTTCCCATGCCACCGCCTGGGTCGATGCCCGTGTCATTGATCTGTATGGTAGTGCTGACTCTTTCAATGTTTCTGGCTGCCAGAGAATCGATGACAATCACCACCTCTGGATCGGAAAGCTCCACCGCCCCTTTGATCAGTTCAGCCGTTTCCATGCCAGTGGAGCCTGTGACACCCGGGATAAAACAACTGACGCATCCCATGTCTTCATCCCCATCCGCTTCGTAAATAATGAATAAATGCCGGGTCACCTTCACCTTGGAAACCGTATAAGGTCCCAGCGCATCAGGGGTAACTTTGTCGTTTCCCAGGCCAACCACTAACACCTTCAAATGATAGTGAAACCGGATCAGCTGGGCCAGCTCCTCTGCTAAAGCCTTTCCTGCCCGCTCTTTAATGTCTTCCTTTTCCTCCAGCACCCCATTCACTTCCAAAGTGATGTAGTTGCCCTTTGGTTTTTCTAGCTGTTTTTCTCCGGTTTCGTTGAGGATTCGGATCCTAGTGGAAGTGATATCTTCATCATAAGTGATGGTTTCCATGTCCACGCCTTCTACGTCCGCGGAAGCGCCCCGCTCCTCGTCCAGCAGTTCTTTTCGTTCGATCGCCAGGTCTGTTCTAAATTTCAACCCATCTCCCACCTTTCAAAATTTGATCTTTTATTAATTTTCCCTTGCAAAATCAGTTTTATTCATATATACTAGAACTTGCGAATTTAGCTAAAAATAGAAAGTGGGGTAAATTGAATGGCAAATATTAAATCCGCAAAAAAAAGAATCCGCGTGATCGACAGGAAAACCGCAAGGAACAGGAGAATCAAAGGACATTTAAAGACAATTTTAAAGGCTTTTGACGCTGCCATCGAAGCAGGCGACATGGAAACAGCCGCTGAAAAATTGCGTCTTGCTGAGAAAAAGCTGATGCAGGCCGCGGCGAAGAACACGATCCACAAGAATGCCGCTTCCAGAAAGGTTTCCAGATTAACACAGAGATTCAACAAGGCGAAAGCCGCACAGTAAGTCTCACCCGTCCCCACCAATGTACAAGTCAGTACATTTGCTTTGAGCAGACAAAACGATGGTGCGTGTCTCCCATCGTTTTTTTCTTTTTTGCGTTTGTTCGCATGCGCCGGACCTCGCTACCAGACACCATGAGATCCACCAGGTACTGCTTGTGTTCGCATTAAAATCAGAAAGGTATGACATGAAACAGATAAGAGAAATCCTGGACACCTGCGTTTCAGAGCGTGTCCTAGTAAAGATCATATTCAGCAGTCCCAGAAAGAAATCCCTGCCTTATAAAAAGGTCACCCTGCGGCCTATGCTGCTCCGAGGCCAAAAGGCGTTCCAAGCAGAGTTTCATTATGAAAAGAAAGTCCTTCACGAAAACATGGAAGAATCCATGGTGCTGGATGCCTGCGTGGATTTCATTCTGCGGGATTTCAAGCAGGTCAACATTTTTACAGAGGAAGAGGATATACAGATCCTAGCGCCCAAGCTGGACAAGCCTCGAATCACTAGAAAGTCTGGGACGCAAAAACAAAAAAGCCTTTCCCACAACCAGGCAAAGAACTATATCGTGCCCGAGGGGACCCCTTGTGACTTTCTCATTCGTCTGGGAGTCATGGACGCGAAGGGCAAGGTCTTTCAAAAGCATTACGCCAAGTTTCGCCAGATCAATCGGTTCCTAGAGATCCTCCAGGACGTGCTGCCTTATCTTCCAAAGGACAAGACCCTGCGAATCATTGACTTTGGCTGCGGCAAAGCGTATCTGACCTTTGCGCTCTATCACTATTTGAAAATCATGTTGGGGCGAGAGGTGGAGATCATTGGTTTAGACCTGAAAGAGGACGTGATCACCTTTTGCGGCAAAGTGGCCGCTGACCTTGATTATCAGTCTCTCACCTTCCTGCGGGGTGACATCGCTGACTTTACCAGCGACCATGCGGATCTGGTGGTGACGCTCCACGCCTGCGACACAGCTACGGACTACGCTCTGATCAATGCTGTCAAATGGAACACTAAGGTCATTTTATCCGTCCCTTGCTGTCAGCATGAATTGTTCAGCCAGATCACAAATGACCTTCACCAGCCTATGTACAAGCATGGCATCTTGAAGGATCGGTTCACGGAACTCCTTACAGATGGGCTGCGGGGCCTGAAGCTGGAAGCCCGGGGCTACGATGTGGCTATGATCGAGTTCACCAGCCTGGAGCATACATCAAAAAACATTATGATCAAAGCAGTAAAGGCCCGGGAAGCAAGCCCCCGAGCCCAAAAGGAATACCAAAATTTAAAAGATTTTTACCAAGTGAAGCCTACTATCGATGAACTGTGATGTCCTGCGTCACAGTTCTCTCTTTATTCTCACTCTTCGTCTTGTTTTTCTGCCGCAGCTGACAGCTGTTTCTGCGGCCTTAGCAGCATAAAGATAATAGCACTGACCGCCATAAGCATCGGATAATACAGGCTCGGGATAATGTCCAACGGTGTCAGCCCTACCAATGCCGCCGCGGTCAAAAGCTGTGCGCCATACGGGATCAGCCCCTGGCCCACAGAGGCGAAAATATCCAGGATGGATGCGACTCTCTTTGGCTGCACTTCAAACTCATCACCGATTTGTTTAGCAATAGGCCCGGCCATGACGATAGCCACCGTATTATTGGCCGTGCAAATGTCCACCAGCAGCACCAGGATCGCGATGCCGAACTCTGCGCCCCGCTTTCCCTTTGTCCGATTTTTGATGGTATCGATGATCAGGTCGATACCGCCGTTTTCCTTAATCAAGGAAACGATGCAGGCAACAATGATGGATATGATGGAAATCTCAAAGAGTCCTGCCATGCCGTCTCCAATGGCAGTAAAGCTTTCCAACACAGTAAATTTTCCATAAGCCGCTCCAACGATCATGGACAAGATGATCCCAGAGATCAGCACTAAAAATACGTTCAGCCCGATCAGCGCTCCAATGAGCACTACCAGATAAGGAATGACCTGTATGAAATCATAATCGTAAACCGCATTGGATTTGTAGGTCATGTCCATGGTACGGACATAGAAAATCACCAGCGTGATAATCGCCGCTGGGAGCACGATAAAAAAGTTTTGTTTGAACTTGTCCTTCATTTCGCATCCTTGTGTCCTGACCGCAGCGATGGTAGTATCGGAAATCATGGAAAGGTTGTCACCGAACATGGCTCCGCACACAACCGCACCAACGCACACAGGCACGGGAAAGCCCGTCTGCTGGGCGACTCCCAGTGCAATAGGCGCAAGAGCCGTGATGGTACCCATGGAAGTTCCCATGGAAACGGAAATAAAGCAACCAATGACAAAGAGCCCCACTACCATGAGATTTGGCGGCATGATGGACAGTCCAAAGTTGACAGTACTGTCCACGCCTCCAGCCGCTGTCACCACTCCAGAAAAGGCTCCGGCCATGATAAAGATCAATACCATGGTGATGATGTTCACATCTCCCGCTCCCTTGGAAATAATGTGAAGCTTTTCATCAAAAGTCAGCCCTCGGTTCTGCAGGAGCCCCACGAACAAGGCAGCCACAAAGGCCACTAGAGCCGGCATCCCATAAAAGTCGCCGCTGATGATGCCTACTCCTGCGAAAAGGACGATAAACACAATAAAAGGCAATAACGCCCATCCTCGATTTTTCATTTTTTCTTCCTCTCTTGATGACAGCAGCTGAGGCTGCCGTCCTTGTTAATATGCCGATCCTACTGGTTTCCTGGTTTTACCAGGATCCACCACCGCCGCCGCCAAAGCCGCCGCCGGAGAAACCTCCCCCGGAAAAGCCGCCGCCGGAAATCCCTCCGGAACCGCCTTCCGAAGCGGACGGCACGCTGATATTCTGCCCCATGGCATAGGAGCAGGAATGGAACGCATTCATGAATACCCAGGTATTGAAGGCTGACTGTCCATAATGTCCGCCGTACCAGTTCGGCGGCTCCACGGCAATGGATTCAAAATTCTTTGCCCATTTGTCTGACAGCCCAAAGACATAGGCATATGGCAGTATGTGATAAAAATAAGATGGATCTTCATTCACCAAAGCTTCCAGCCGTTCTAGCTCCGCAGTTTCGATAAAGTGGCGGAACCCTAAAATCTTTCCCGTGATCTTTGTCCCATACGGCGTGCGCTTTCTCATTTGCCTAGCGCAGATGTAAGCGATTATCGAACTGATGACGGTCATCGCACCCGCAGCTGTTCCCGCCAGATAATCAATGAGCCCTGCCGCGCCGCACAAAACAGCGGCTTCCAAAATCAGGAGGATCGCATTTCCTGCTCGATATCCGCCCCGCTTCATGCTGTCCTTTTTATCGTACACATACATGCCAATGAGATAGAGGATCAGCATGACCGCTGAAAGAGGCGCTGCCGCAATGGCAAATGCTCCTTCCTGGGCAAAGAGACTGCTGAACACCACGCCCGCTCCCACAGGAATCACCATGAGAACAGCGGCAATGATCCGGGCAACGCTGCCACTCTTGTAAAAGATCCTGTGCTTTTTCTTCTTGTACTTCTTTTTCAGCTGCCCTGCCGCGGTCTGATAGGAATCGTAAAACGCTTCCCGCAGATCAGACAAAGCCACGGAAGTCCCATCCCCGCACTGGAATAACCCGTCCATCAGCGTATGTTCAAAGTCATTGGCATCCTCTGGCAAATCTTGTTCCTTGTGGAGCAGGAACTGACCCAGCTCCTGTTCCTCAATGGTGATGTATCCCTGCTCCGCGAAATAGATGATCATGGAAACCATATCCGCCTTGTCCACATAACCATCCACGATATAACCCATGTCTGCGGAGGTCAGCCCATCCGGCGGATAAAACTCCACAGTCCGGACCATCTTTGCGTCCTTACCAAAGCGCAACCACAGGATGACCGCTAACAACCCGCAGAAAATCATGATCAGCAACAAAGCCGAATATGCCCAATCTGTGGTCATTTCATTTTTGAAATACCCTTCAGGCAAAATAGCTTGCGCCGTGATTCCCACGCCTTGCGGAAGGGCCCGAGCAGCTTTGATTTCAATATCGCAGCCCTGTACCTTTATCTTTAGCAAATCAGAAAAAGCATCGCTGCCATAATAACCAGCGTACACATGAAGATTATCCTCGTCAAATTCTTTTGGCATATGGATCCGCACTCTAGCCTCTTGGATGGAAGTTTCCCAGCCTCCGCCGCTGTTTCCCTGGGGCAGCACGTTGTAATAAAGCATGTCATAGGCATCGATCTTATCATCGTAAAGCCTGCATCGATAGGAAATCTTGTAAGTCTGCTTTCCCGTGACCGTCACGTCTTCATCGCCCACTCGGATGACGAGATTTCCATTTTCCTTGTAAGTGTCGTATTCGTATCCATTGACTTTTACCTGGTCAATTTTCATGTTCCGGCTCTGCTCCACGTCTTCGCCGCCCACCTTGTAATAAGCGGTCCCTTCAAGGGGGATGTATCGAAAGATCCCATGTTTTGCTCTGTGGAAATCCACAGAAATGGTTTCTGTGATTTCCAGAGAATTATCCTCCTCCACTGTCACATCCACATTGAAAGAATCCGTATCAAAATCATAACTTGCTGCCCGTACATCTTGGGGGCCCACAAGTCCCAGCCACAAAAACATTGTCAGGATCATAGCCAGGAGACCGATGGTTTTAAAACTGTACTTTAACATTTTCTCGTTCTTCTCCTGTCTCCACTTCAAAAAGAGGCTGCCTTGTGAAATGAAACATTTTGGCAACCAGATTGCTTGGAAACATCTGCACCCTGGTGTTCATCATCTTTACTAAGGCATTGTAAAACTTTCTGGAATTGGCGATATCCTCCTCTACCCGCTGCAGTTGTCTCTGCAAATCTAGAAAATTGGTATTGGCCTTTAAGTCTGGATAGTTCTCAGAAACCGCAAACAGCGTCCCCAACGTCTGAGTCAGCGCATGTTCTCCGGCGATCCGCTCGTTCCTTGTGGCCGCTCTCCTTGTCACGTTCCTAGCGTCTGTCACATTTTCCAAAGTGTCCTTTTCATGGGACGCGTAGCCCTTTACAGTCTCCACTAAATTGGGAATCAGGTCATACCGTTTTTTCAGAAACACGTCCATGGTGGCAAAGGCTTCTTCTACGCTGTTTTTCAGTTTCACAAAACCATTGTAGGACATGATGAGCCAAAAAAGGACGACCGCGACAAAAATGACTGCCCCGATGATTATGCTTGTGTTCATGCTGTTTCCCCTCCTTACTCTGGAATGCTCCAGTCAATGGGTTCTTTCCCAAAACGTTTTAAAAACGCGTTAGTCTTTGAAAAGTATTTGCCGCCCCAAAAGCCGCTGCTGGCCCCTAACGGGCTTGGATGCGCACCTTTGAGGATCAAATGGCGGTTGTTGGTAATGAGGCCTTCTTTTGCTTTGGCGTTGGAACCCCATAAAATGAAGACCATGGGATCTTCCCGATCATTAAGCGTCTCGATGATTTTATTTGTAAAAATCTCCCACCCTTTTCCTCTATGGGAATTGGCTTGTCCCCGTCTGACAGTCAGTGCCGTATTGAGCAGCAGCACGCCGCTTTTCGCCCAGCTTTCCAAACATCCGTGAGACGGCGGTTCTATCCCCAGGTCAGCCTTCAACTCTTGGAAAATGTTTACAAGAGAGGGCGGCGGGGGCACTGGTTTTTGCACAGAAAAACAAAGACCATGGGCCTGCCCAGGCTGATGATACGGATCCTGCCCTAAAATCACTGCTTTTACCTCCTCGTAGGGCGTGAACTTCAATGCGTTGAAAATGTCGTACATGCTTGGGTAAATCACTCTGGTCCTGTATTCCTTTATCAGAAACTGCCGTAAATTCTGATAATATTCTTTTTCAAATTCTCCCTCCAGGATCTGGTCCCAGTCGTTTCCTATATTCACCATGGTTTTATTATATCGGAGATTTTGGGCAATGACAAGGGATAAAATCCTGATGTACACCCTGCGGAAACAACATTGTGGGGTTTCCGCAGGTCTCACGGACCAACAGTCCTTTATAGCACATAATACTTCGTGCCTCTATTTTTTCCATTGGAATGAATGATCTCCAAATCACAAAACCTTGTTAGATAGCGTCTTGTTGTCGATTCCGCCATGCCAGTCAATTCCGCCATCAGCTTTGTAGTCACAAAATCATTTTCTTCCAATGCTTGCGTCAAGAAGCTGTAAAATATTTTTTCTTTATCGCTCATTTTCGGTGTGACATCAAACCCTTCCCGAATATAGAGGATCGTTTCCAAATAGACCCTGTCTTCGTCCATCTTAAATTCCGGTTCAGGCGAGCCATTGTCCCTTAATTCTCTCAGGATCTTTGTGATTCCAGTCCCTTGTTTTTCCGATAAATCGATTTCTTTGAAAAGTTCGCCGATGCGGCGGTTCCGATATTTCCTGGCTTTTGCTTTTCCTGACACGAATTTGTCCAGATCGATCCATTTGGCTAACCCAGGATAATTGATCACCATGATCCGATCCACGTAGATCCGAATCTCCACCGGTTCCGGCTCACGATAAGATTTGTGGAAAACAGCATTGACCAAAACTTCTTCCAAGGCATTGTACGGATGTAAACATATCCACCTACCTTACAGTTTCCGCTTTTACGATCCATTTTCCGGAACACCTGCTTCCGATTCTTACCAATACGCCTTTTTCCTGTAGTCTTGGTAAAATTCGTTTGATCGTTCCCATAGAAATATCCGTGGCTTTCTGAATCTCCTTTTGAGTAATGGATGGATTCTCTTTCATCAATCGCAAAATATTCATCTCATCTTTATTCAATTGATATTTTACTGCGACCACATCTAATTTAGTCTCATCAGTCGCTATTTTAGTCTCAATCGTCTCTCTTAATTGCGTCTGACCAAAATCAAATGAGTAATCTTCATTCAACGGCACTGTAATCCGAAACACATCGCCTTCTTTAAACTCCGGTTCTTTTCCGGAGTAAAACTTCGTGTATTTAAACAAATTCCTAACACCTGATCCAAGCTGGTCAGAATAGCCGATATTTCTGAAAAATGACGCAATGATTGGATTCGCCTCCAGATTTTCTGGCGTGATCACTCCCTCTCCGACTGCCCTAGTAGCATTTTCCACGTACATTTTGTCCTTTTCAATCACAAATTTTGCCCGAAAAGAACTTGTCATCTCACGATGATCAAAGTATTGACCAACATTTCCTGGGCTATGATATCCCTAAGGCTCTTTCTCTGATCATCTTCTAAAAAAAATTATCTGGAAGGTGCTTTCTAGCGAAGGCCATTAACTACTCATAACTTTCAATCAAATTTGTTGTGATAATTTCCCGGTCATCGTAACGATCCACGTTTACTTTCCAAACCAGCGCATCTGTAACATAAGCCGGAACCACATTCAAAATCACATCAGTTTTCCCGAGCAGCATCACTGATGCCAGATTATATCCCTGCTGTCCAGTCGCAGGGTCAAATCCATACAATCCTGCGCTTTTCAGCAACTGTTCACCGTTTATATCCTTCCATGGGTGATTACCGGGGGGTGTTATTCGCAGCCATCACCCTAATCCTTAGCAGCAAATCCAATCTCAAATCCTCTAACCTTGGATATGGATATATCTTCCGTTCTGTATAAATGTTCTGCTTTCTGAGATACATGGCCGCAATCTGACTAGTGGCCGTGACTTTAACATCTGCGCCTCCTTCCATAATGATGCATAAGTAGAGCTTCCGCCATTTTCCGCAAAAGCCTTGATTCAAATTTTCACCTTGCCATTTCAATTATAAGTATTTTACCATAAAAGGAACCGAAAGCGATGGTTTAATTTTCGACACCGCAACCTGCGTCCGTGCATTTGAAAAATTTTTCTTTATGCTGTCATTGCCGCTATCCATTTTTACATGCAAATCGATTCTCTATTAGAGTCCGCCTGTCGAAAATTAAGTAGCCCAGCCCTGCTCCTTTTGTGATACAATACCTATAGAACGTGGCAGCCCGGGGCCGCACGGACGAGAGCAAAGGTCCCTGCGGATCATGCGTTTGGGAACAAACAAAGGGAGCAGAAAGGAAGAGAGGCGGAAACATGGCGAGAACAGTGGGAATCGGGATCCAGGATTTTGAAAAAATACGGCAAAACCAATGTTTTTACATCGACAAGACGAACTTCATCAGGGAATGGTGGGCAAGCCAAGACGACGTGACGCTGATCACCCGTCCCAGGCGGTTCGGGAAAACCTTGCTCATGAGCACTCTGGAAAAATTCTTTTCTGCGGATTACGCAGGAAGGAGCGACTTGTTCGAGGAGCTTTCCGTCTGGGAAGACGAAACTTACCGGCGGCTGCAGGGAACTTTCCCTGTGATTTTCCTAAGTTTCGCGGACGTGAAAGAAACTTCTTTTTCCCAGGCTAGGGAAACCATTTGTAGGACCATCGAAGAACTGTACAACAAATGCGATTTTTTACTAGAGACCGATTTTCTGAACGAAAAAGAAAAAAGATCGTTCCAAAACGTGTCCGAGGACATGTCGGACAGCAAGGCGGCTTCGTCTCTGAGAGCATTATCCGATTATTTGTCCCGCTATCACCAAAAGAAAACCATCATCCTTCTAGACGAATACGACACGCCTTTGCAGGAAGCCTACGTAGGCGGTTATTGGGACGAGATGACAGCCTTCGTCAGGAGCCTGTTCAACGCCACTTTCAAGACCAACCCGTATTTGGAACGGGCCCTTATGACGGGCATCACCAGGGTCAGCAGGGAATCCATATTCTCCGATCTGAACAATCTGGCGGTGGTGACCACCACTTCCAGGGAATACGCAGACTGCTTCGGCTTCACGGAGGAGGAGGTCTTCGCCGCTTTGGACGAGCAGGGGCTGTCGGATAGAAAGGAAGAAGTCAAAGCCTGGTACGACGGCTTCACCTTCGGGGACAAGACCGACATCTACAACCCTTGGTCCATCATCAATTTTCTGAGAAGGAAAGAAACGGACGCTTACTGGGCCAATTCCAGTTCCAACGGACTGGCGGGCAAGCTGATCCGGGAGGGCGGCAAGTCGGTGAAACTGGACTTCGAGACGCTGCTGGACGGAAAAACCATCGTGACAGAATTGGACGAGCAGATCGTGTATGGCGAACTGGACGGAAACGAGACCGCCATCTGGAGCCTGCTTTTGGCCAGCGGATACTTGAAGGTGGTCAGTTGTGAAGACGGTTTAGACGGGTCGCAATACGAACTGGCACTGACCAACAAAGAAGTGCGGCGCATGTTCCGCACCATGGTGCGGGGCTGGTTCCGAAACGGTTCCGCCAATTATAGCGACTTTATTAAATCCCTGCTTTCCGATGACTTGAAAGCCATGAACAAGTACATGAACGATGTGGCCTTGTCCACTTTCAGCTATTTTAATACAGGGAAAAAGCCTTCAGCTTCTGAGCCAGAACGCTTTTACCATGGTTTCGTGCTGGGCCTGATGGTGGAGCTTTCGGACAGGTACGTCCTCACCTCCAATCGGGAGAGCGGGTTCGGCAGATATGATGTATTACTAGAGCCATTGAAGACGGAGGACGCAGCCATGATCTTAGAATTCAAGGTCCATGACCCGGAGGATGAAAAGGACCTGGAAGAAACCGCAAAGGTGGCCCTATCCCAGATCCAGGAAAAGAAATACGCCGCTGCACTAGAAGCCAAGGGGACCTCGGCGGAAAAAATCCGCAAGTACGGATTCGCCTTTGAAGGTCGGAAAGTATTGATTTTAGGAGGGCGGTAAGGCACTAAACCGCCCCCTTCTTTGCTGTTTTTTATCTAGCTTTCTCAACTTACCAGCGGCAAAACCATCATCCCCAGCACTGCGATGCCCCCTGCCCCATATAGACTGTTTATGATCACGCAAGCTTTCATCAATCCGTTCCGCACGTCTTTCTTCGTGTAAGCCCATATGGTGAACCCGCCGCTAAAAATCATGAACAGCGCATAAGCGGCGATCATGATCTCTGCCACAGGTGACTCCAGAGCCCATGTGGATTGCCGTAAATAAAGAATGGTCCAAGGCAAAGGCACCATCGCCAAACAGATCCCGGTCAACAAATTTTCTTTCATGTCTCTCAACTCCTTTCCGCTTTTCCAAAACAAAGGCAGGCGATAATCAGGCATGCGCCAGTGAACAAGACCGCCACTGGAATCCATGGCACCAGAGCGATCTTTCCGCAGGACGTGTTCTCCGCCAGCTTGCCATACTCTACCGTGACCGCATAAAATGGATAGCACATGGGATACAAGAACCAGGCCTTAGTGTTGATCATCAAGACAGAAGGAACAATGGACGCAAGGCCGATGCCCATAGAAAACACAGGTGCTTTCACGCATACTGACAGCATCCAGAAAAAAGCCGCCATGGGAATAGCCGTAAGCCAGATAACTCCGGCCATCCGCAACACAGGAGCAGGTCCAAGGAGCAGGTCATAATTCTGGGTCTGGGAAGCAATGGCCCCGCTGATGAAATATACGCCAGTGCTAATTATCATCTGAAACGCAGATAGAGACAACAGTACCGTGAATTTCCCTAGACACAGCTTCCGGGGGTCCACAGGCAGTGTAAGCATTTTCAAAATACCTCCATTGCCTCTCTCAATCTGAGTCAGCAGCACAGTGCTTACTACTATGCTGGCTGGAAACAGAAACCAGGCCAGGCCCATGAATCCCTGTATGAAAAAATTGTTTTCCGGCGAGATCCCTTCCGCCTGCATTTGAAAATTCAGATGGGCGTTTAAAACAGAAGGCACCCACAAAATGATGGCCGCAGCGACCAGGATCCATACTATCTTCGAGCGGCGCAATTTGCTCCACTCTATGCCTAACAAAAATAACCCACTCATTAAAACCTCCTCCTTATCTTTTGTATCACTGCGCCTGCGGCGACCAGTGCTAAAATTTCCACTGCGGCCCCCACTCCCAGCTCCGCGGTCTTTTCTCCCAGCACATGAAAATGCAGGGCAAAGGGAAACAAAGACAGCGCAAAATTTTCGCTGGGCATCATCGTGGCGATAAACACGCCCAGCACGCCAATGCCAAAGGAAATCCACATATTTTCGCACAAAGAAGCCACCAGCAGGGAGAGTATGACCGCAGGTAGCAACAACAGCAGCATACACCCCGCGTTTCGCATTAGATCTGGCCACACAATGTCCCCGCTCTCAAACCAAATGGCCCCGCATGTTGCCAGGGCAGCGGTTTCTATGATCAAGACCACAATACACATACAGGCCAGCACCAGGGTTTTTCCAAGAAACATCCTGCCCTCCCCTATTGGCAGAGTCCTCATTTTTTCCATGGCATTGTCTGCGAACTCCGTATGATAAACCAAGCATGCGCCAATGACTGCCAGCAGCAAATTGAGCATGGCCATGGTCTGCCAATTTCCGTCCAAAAGGATATCCAGCGGCGGCTGAGATAAATTGACATACGCCTCAGACCGCACCGCCATGTTCAGCACCGGGATCATAGAGGCCAACAACCCGCCGCAGAGAAAAGCGGGAAGCAACCCCGTCCGCTTGATCTTAGTGAATTCCAAAGCCATCTTCATTTCCTCCGTCCCCCTTCCTCTGCCTGATGGACGAGCGCCAAGAACGTGTCTTCTAGATTGTCTGCTGGATATCCCATGGACGCAGCGTAGGTTTTCAGTTCTTCCATAGTCCCTTCAAAGAGCAATTTCCCCCGATCCAGTATGCCAATATGGTCTGCCATCAACTGGATCTCCGACAACAAATGAGATGACACCAGCACCGTGCAGTCCAATTGTTTTGGCAGGGAGCGAATCAACTCTCGGACCTCATGGATCCCCGCCGGGTCCAGTCCATTGGTGGGTTCATCCAAAATCAGCAGCGGCGGCCTGCCCAACAGAGCTCCCGCGAGGCCCAGCCTCTGTTTCATGCCCAGAGAATATTTTTTTGCCAAGCGTTTTCCGAAAGGCGCAAGGCCTACTAGTTCTAAGGCTTCCGCCACAGATGACTTGGGAAGTTTTAGAATTCTGCGAATCAGTTCTAAATTTTCTTCTCCAGTCAGATTCCCGTAAAATGCCGGTGCTTCAATGAAAGAGCCGGTGCTTCTCAGGATCTCCTGCCGAGCCTTGGGGTATGTTTTCCCATTGATGGAAAAAGTCCCCTCTGTAGGCGGCGTAAGACCCAACAGCATTTTCATGGTCGTGGATTTTCCAGCGCCATTTGGTCCCACAAAGCCATAGACCCCGCCTTTTGGAACATGCAAGTTCACTTTGAAAACCGCCTGAAAATCCCCATAGTTTTTCGTCAAATCATGTGTTTCGATCATGTTCATGTTTCATGTCTCCTTTCTTGATGGTCCTAATCATACACCGCCATCCTTACGCCATCCTTCTCCCTGCCTTACAGTTTCCTTACATTTTTGCGTCAACCAGAAAACCAGCATGATTTCATGGTATACTATCGCTGGAACGCAGTTGAAAACCTTTCCTGGCAAATGGTCTGCCCTCTAGGATTTTCAAACGTCTTCCAGAAAGAAGGGACACAATGGACTATATAACGGACAAACGAATCTTGCTGGTGGATGACGAGCCAGAGTTGCTGGACATGGTAGTTTCCATATTAAGGGATGATGGTTTCGGAAACATACGAACTGCGGGAAGCGTCAAAGAAGCGTTGGAAGCAGCAGCGGAATTTGGACCTGAACTGGCTATTTTAGATGTGATGCTGCCAGACGGAGATGGGTTCACGCTCATGAAACAGCTGAAAGCCACGGCCGATTACCCGATCTTATTTTTGACAGCCCGGGGAGAAGACGAAGACAAATTTCAGGGCTTTGGCCTTGGCGCAGATGATTATATGGTAAAGCCTTTTCTGCCAAAGGAGCTGATCTTCCGCATCCGGGCCATTTTGAGGCGAAGCTATCGGGACGAGAAGCCTCTTGTGAAACTCCATGGCAGTGAAATCGACTTTGCCCGGGGAGAAGTTCGGAAAAACGGCCTGCGTATTCCTCTGACAGCCAAAGAGTTCGAGCTGCTTTCCACACTGTATCGAAACGAGGGGCGCATCGTCACCATTGATTCTTTGTGCGAAGCCGCTTGGGGCGACAACCCCTTTGGCTATGAAAACTCTCTTATGGTCCATATACGGCGCATCCGTGAAAAGATCGAAGAAAACCCGTCCTCCCCTGTATCTCTGGTCACGGTCAAAGGACTGGGCTATAAACTGATGGCAAAAGAATAAGGCTAGCTCTCGCCGCTTCCCATGAAACGAAAGGAACTCTTATGAAAAGCATCCCTAAACTCATCCGCCGTTTTCTCCTGATCTTGCTTTTGAGCACCGCATTGCTACTGGCCCTCAATCTCGCAGTACTAGCACTCATCAGCGCAAACCAAACGCCTGGCGCGGCTCCCTGGACCACGGCCAAGGAAGCCGCCGCCGCGCTGCGAAAAACAGAAAATGGTTATCAATTATCTAAAGAAATGGCTCAGGAACTGCATTCAGAAAACGTATGGGCCCTGTTCATAGACAACCATACGCTAAACGTCTTATGGACCTCGGACAACCTGCCGGATGCCGTGCCTGTGGATTATGACGCTTCTGACATCGCCTACTTGACACGAGGATATATTGCCGACTACCCGACATTTACCGGAGAAAGCGATAGGGGCCTGATGATTTTGGGTTACCCCAAAGACCGTTTTTGGAAGCAAATGAACCCTGCCTGGGATTATGATTTTATCGCAAATCTGCCAAAGACCTTATTGGCCGCTTTGGCTGCCAACGCAGTTTTGCTGCTGCTCATCTATGTGGCTGCCAACAGCAGCCTGTTAAGGTCTGTGAATCCTATCGCAGAAGGCATTCAGCAGCTGCCTGACGGTCAGCCTATTCATGTGAAAGAAACCGGAACGCTATCGCAGCTGGCTCATAGCATCAATGAAACGTCCCACATGCTGCAGCGGCAAAAATATGATCTGGCAAAAAAAGAAACCGCTCGGGCAAATTGGATCGCTGGCGTGTCTCATGATATCCGAACGCCCCTTTCCATGATCATGGGCTACGCAGATCAGCTGGAAAACAGCGTTGATCTGCCGGAAATCCAGCGGCAAAAGGCCATGGTCATCCGCAGGCAGAGCGAAAAGATCCGTGCGCTGATCAGTGACCTGAACCTTGCCTCCAAACTGGAATACAACATGCAGCCTGTGAATCTTCGTCCGGAAAAGCTGGTGCCTTTGGTACGGAAAGTAGTGGTGGATTTTATGAACATGGATATTAAAAACCACTATCCCATTGTTTGGAACACCAATAAAGCCGCAGAAACTTGCATCATCCACACGGATCGTGACCTGCTCCAGCGGGCTGTCAGCAACTTGATTCAAAACAGCATCAACCACAATGAGGCGGGCTGTCAGATTTCCATTTCCGTTACAGCCGCACAGGGGAAATGCCGGGTTCTTGTGGAAGATGACGGCATTGGCGTATCCAGCGAGCAGTTGGAAAAGCTGAACCATAAGGCGCATTACATGGTCTGTGACACCAATGTGAGTGAACAGTGCCACGGCCTGGGCCTACTGCTGGTCAAGCAGATCATCGCTGCTCATCAGGGTGAAGTCCGCATGGGATCAAGTGCTAGCGGCGGTTTTTCTGTGGAACTGACGCTGCCTCGCAAGTGACGGGCAGAAGGTGGCTTTTCCCTTTAAGTGTCTGAAAAGAACTGAAAAATGGCCAGATTTCTTTCGCCAACCCCTTGCGTGCCGCTGCGAAATCGGCTATACTATAGTGGTATGTTCTGGAGAGTTGTCAGAGTGGTCGATCGTGCGGCACTCGAAATGCCGTGCCCTTCACCGGGCCCCGGGTTCGAATCCCGGACTCTCCGCCAAAAAGTCTGTGATTCCATGTCCACAGGCTTTTTCTATGGAATCAATTGTATAATCAAGCGAGAGGTTCAGATATGTATTTTAAAAGAAAATCTCATCGCACAGATGATAACCGCGACAGGAAGGGAATTGTATTATCACATCTGGGAAAAACCCAATAGCCACATTATTATGAAATTGATTTTCTAATTTCACAAGGCACAAAAGTATCTGCGATAGAAGTCAAATCTTCCGGAGGGGGAAAGCATGAATCTCTGGATGGTTTCAGAAAAAAATACTCTACCAACATCAAAGATCGTTACATTCTTTCTCAGAAGGATATCGAGAAAAAAGAGAATCTCATATTCTTACCGATTTATATGACATCATTTTTGAGTGAAGGGTGAGACCGTTCATTTTTAAAATATGAAACTTTTTCTTCGTTTTGCTTGCGAATTGCTTGCGTTTACCTATAAATCCATCATAATAGAACAAAAGAAGGCATGGTACACATGGCAAACACGTCAGCAGTTTACGCACGCATTGATGTCAGATCGTACTAACACGGGGAATGCCGCTGGATCTTCATCTTCCACCAAAGAAACCTACGGCTATTGGTTCCATGAGCCGTACGGAATTAGACGCAGAACTCACAAAAGGTGTCGAATCCCTGGAGTCTGGCAAAAGTTACACCGCAGACCAAGTTGACGCAATGCTCGCCAAGGAGTTCGGCATATGAGTGACAAATATAATGTCGTTTATTCACCTGAATCAACAGATGACTTGAGAAGCATCTATTCGTATATCGCCTTTGAACCCAATGCTCCTAATACCGCCGAAAGTCAAGTGAATCGCATCCGAAAGGAAATACGCTCTCTTTATTTTATGCCATTACGATATACACTTGTGGACTGGGAGCCTTGGCAGAGCATGAAAACGCACGAGCGATCCATAGATAACTTTGTGATCTATATCTGGTCGATACCCATTCTTTTACTGTTACAATCATCCGTATCGTTTATGGCGGACGGGATATACAAAATGTCATCCGATCACAATCTGAATAACATAGAAAAGGAACGGCTGTGATCACCGTTCTTTTTCTATGTTATTTGCCTTCTTCTTTTAGTAACCGCTTCTCCCTTTCATACGCCTGTTTTTTCCATCAATGCCAGCGGCTCTCCGGCGGAGCCACCAAATACTGATAGTGGGACAGACTCTGCCCCAGACTCATGCGTATTCTCGGCAGCAGCAGCGGATCCATGCCCGGCTTCGCCTTTCCTTCTTCCGTGGTCACCGCGCAGGAAAAGCCCGCCTCCTCCACGATGTCCCTGCATCTTTGGGTATAATCGCCATAAGGATAGGCAAATGCGTCATCGTTTCCGCAAATCCTAATGGAAGTTTGTAAATCAGTCAAAGCGTCTTCCTCTGTCAGCGCTGTGAAAATGCCGCCGTGTCCCACGTTTCCGCCTGGCCTGTGCATATTATAAGAGTGAGACTGATAAGTCACATACTCGCTCTCATATTGACTCACCTTTTCCCTACCCTTCTCTGAACCAATCAAAAAACAGGTGGCTGGCACCCGGCATTTTTCCAGGACCGGAACGCCTTCTTCCAGGAAGCTCTTGGCTCCATCGTCAAAGCAAAGGACAATGCTCTTTTCCGGCAGCAGCAACTTTCCGTCCACATAATCCCGTACCTCTCGCCAGGTAGGAAAATAATAATCCTCTGACTTGAGCCACTCCAGTTCTTCCTCCAGCGCTGCGGCGCCGATGTAGTTGCCATATCGTTTGTACAGGTCAGCTGGCGGGTCGTTTTCATCGTACACATAATGATACATGCAGATGGGAAGTCCCGGCGTTTCATGCTCCGTGTTGGGCAGCACCTGGACCTGCCGTGTCACAACAGTGGTTTTGCCGTCTGCGTCCGTGACGCTGTACTGAAGCTCGTTTTTTCCCGCTTTCCTAAAATCCGTTTTTTTCACCCTGACTCTCTTGGTCAGATCCTTGCCCGCACTGTCTGACGCAGAATATCCGGGCTCTTCAAAGGTTTCTCCCAGCAGCACGCTGATATGGTCTTTTCCTTTTAGCTTCAGCACCGGATCCATGGTGCTTTTTACTGTGATATATCGCTTTGCGCTGAGATTCCCTAAGGTATACACGGTCATGTATCGTCCTGGCCTTTGGGTGTCCAGGCTGCTAGTCACTTTCACTTGATCACTGATATCTTGTCCCCATCTTTTCGCGGAAACTCCTGGGTCCTTGTACACCTGGCATAAGCCCAGTTCCACCTCCTCGTCTCCATTGAGTGCCAGAGAAGGCTCCGCGTAATAAAGCAGCAGGCTTCCTGCCCCTAGCAGCACGATCGCCGCCACCAAAATCACAATGAGCGCGTTGCTCCCCCTCTTCTTTTTCTTAGCCACGAACTTTCCTCCTTCACACTTGATGCGTTGACTTGCTTCCTATTTATTATCGTACCGTTTGGCCCGCATGATGTCAATCATAAAGACCGCAATTTCCCATTTTCCCAAAAATCTCTACGCATCTGCGCCATACTCGCAAAATCCTGTGAAAGATTTGGCTCCAATGCTGTCTCCCCCGTGACATGCGGCCGCTCTTATGTTACACTCTAAGGAAGGAAACAGAAAGGGGCACGGGAAACCGATGATCTTAATATGAAAAAACACGCTATCATTCCGATCTTCATCCCCCACCAAGGTTGTCCCAATGACTGTGTGTTCTGCAACCAGAAAACAATCACAGCAAGGCAGCCTGACGTGACTGGCGATGAAATCAGAAACACCATTGAAACCTGGCTTTCCACTCTGACGAACCGCCCTGGCATAAAAACCATTGAAATCGCGTTTTTCGGCGGCAGCTTCACTGGCCTTCCCATGGAGCGGCAGTCCGCTTACCTGGAAATCGCTCAGGATTATAAACAAAGAGGATTGGTCCATAAGATCCATCTCTCCACTCGCCCTGATTACATTGACCAGGATATTTTGGACAACTTGAAAGCTTATGGCACAGACACTATCGAGCTTGGTGTTCAATCCTTTGATGAAAAGGTTTTGAAAGCTTCCGGGCGGGGCCACGACAGCCGCTGCGTTTATGAGGCCGCCAGCCTCATCCAGTCTTACGGTTTTGAGCTGGGCATCCAGCTGATGATCGGTCTTCCTGAAGATTCTCTAAAAAAGTGTCTCTATTCTGCCAGGGAAACCGTGAAGATCGGCCCTTCCATTGCCCGCCTGTACCCGACCATCGTCATCGAGGGCACCCATTTGATGGACATGTACAAAAAAGGCCTCTACGCGCCCCTTACCACTGAGGAAGCGGTTTCCACCACCAAGGAAATGCACAAGATCCTTATGGACGCTGGAATCAATATCATCCGAGTGGGACTGAAAAGTTCCGACTTGATCCGGGACGGCGGTCAAATCAGCGGCCACACCTTCCATCCCGCCTTCCGGCAGTTGGTGGAAGGGGAAATCGCTCGGGAAAAAATGACGCAGCTGGTGGAAGAAACCACTCTTTCCCGCAGGCAGCCCGGCTCATCAGCTTCACCATGCTGGGATTCTTATGAGTCTCAGGAAGTCACGTTTTTCAGCAGCCCGGGATGGTTTTCCTGTATGATCGGCCATAAGGCATGTAATAAAGAATATATGCGGCAAGCATATCCGGAACTGACGATCCGCTATCAAACCCACGATTTGCCCGATGGTTCCATTGCCATTGCGGTTGCGGACAATCCACATCTTGTGGTAAAATAGTGTGACAAACCAAATTTAGGAGGAAATATGAAAGCAGTAATTACCGTGATCGGAAAAGATATGGTGGGCATTTTAGCCAAAGTCAGCGGCACCTGCGCTGATGTGAACGCCAATGTAGTAGAAGTGACTCAGTCCATCCTTGAGGATTATTTCGCCATGATCATGCTCATTGACATCCAGAAAATGACTTGTGATCTGGACGAATTAAAGCAAGCTTTGGCGCAGAACGTTCCAAGCATGCAGATCCATGTGATGCACGAAGACATTTTCAATTCCATGCACAGAATTTAGAAAGACCGGAGGAATATAACGTTGATCAATATGAATGACATCATGGAAACTATTACCATGATACAGGAGGAAAATCTAGACATACGGACCATCACCATGGGAATCTCCCTGCTGGATTGCTGTGACAGCGATATCGACCGTTCCTGTCAGAAGGTATATGACAAAATTTATCGCTGCGCCAAAGATCTGGTGAAAACTGGCGAAGACATTGAAAAAAAATATGGAATCCCCATTGTGAACAAACGGATCTCCGTGACTCCTATCGCCATGCTCACAGGCGCGTCTGGCGGTGATCCTGTGAAATACGCGAAAACCCTGGACAGAGCCGCGAAAGACGTGGGTGTCAATTTTATCGGCGGCTATTCGGCTCTAGTACAGAAAGGCTTTTCCCCTGGAGATCAGGCCCTGATCCAGTCCATTCCCAGGGCTCTGGCAGAAACGGATTTCGTCTGCTCTTCCGTCAATGTGGGTTCCACGAAAACAGGCATCAACATGGACGCAGTAAAGCTGATGGGTACCGCTGTACGGGAAGCGGCAGAGCTGACAAAGGACAGACAATGCATTGGTGCTGCCAAGCTGGTAGTCTTTTGCAATGCGCCAGAAGACAATCCATTCATGGCCGGTGCCTTTCACGGACCAGGAGAACCCGACTGCGTGATCAATGTAGGCGTTTCCGGACCAGGGGTGGTCCGCTCCGCACTTTCTAAAATGCCGTCTGATGCGGATCTCACAGAAATCGCAGATAAAATCAAAAAAACAGCGTTCAAAATCACCCGGGTAGGCCAGCTAGTAGGAACAGAAGCTTCTCAGCGCCTTGGTGTGCCTTTTGGGATCATCGACTTGTCCCTTGCTCCGACTCCGGCAGTCGGTGACTCCGTGGCCCATATCCTGGAAGAGATCGGCCTGGAGCAATGCGGAGCCCATGGGACCACGGCGGCCCTGGCTATGCTCAACGATGCTGTGAAAAAAGGCGGTGTCATGGCCTCTTCCAATGTAGGCGGACTTTCCGGTGCGTTCATCCCGGTCAGCGAAGACGCAGGCATGATCAACGCTGCGAGAAACGGCGTTCTTTCCATTGAAAAGCTGGAAGCCATGACTGCTGTCTGCTCTGTGGGACTGGACATGATCATCATTCCGGGAGACACCACCGCAGCAGTGATCTCTGCGATCATTGCTGACGAGGCTGCCATTGGCATGGTCAATTCCAAGACCACTGCTGTAAGAGTGATCCCAGCGGTAGGCCTTGAAGAGGGTGAAGAACTGGACTTTGGCGGTCTCCTTGGAAACGGACCAGTCATGAAAGTGAACACAAAATCCCCTGCTAAAATGATCGATCGAGGCGGCAGGATCCCCGCTCCCCTGCAAAGCCTGAAGAATTAATCAAAGCAAAGAGGTGGTTTACGATGTCAATAAGCTGTAAAAAAGTACCTTTTTTAAACTTGCCCACGCCCCTAGAATACTTGCCTAATGTTTCCAGAGATTTGGGGATCAATCTCTATTTAAAACGGGACGACCTGACTGGCCTGGGCATGGGCGGCAACAAACTGCGCAAGCTAGAATACTTTCTATATGACGCACAGCAGCAAGAGGCTACCATGCTGCTGACCGTAGGCGGTGCTCAGACGAACCACGGCAGGTTGACTGCGGCCATTGCCGCTAAATACGGGCTGAAATGTGCCATTGTGGCGATTGATGATTATCCTGGAGAAATTTCTGCCAATATCCTCCTAGACCGGATCCTTGGCGCGGATGTGATTTTGAAAGAAGATGACCGCACCCGCTCTCTGGAAACTCAATCTTATGAAACCGCCATGGCAGTGAAAGAACGGTATGAAGCCCAAGGCGAAACCGTGTATTATATCCCCATGGGCGGCTCTGACGAGCTGGGAGTTTTGGGCTACTATGACTGTGCCCAGGAACTAACCATCCAGGCTGCGGAAATGGGCATCTCCGACAGTCGGGTCATCACCGCGGTTGGAAGCATGGGGACATATATGGGTCTATTTTGCGGTCTAAAGGACATCGACTCTCCTCTTGCCCTTACTGGAACCATGGTCATGCCTTATGAAGAGAGCGTGCGGGCTTTCGCAAAAGACTATTTTGATCGGATTAAAGAACGTTACCAATTGGAATTTGATGCAGAAAAATCTGATTTTCATATTGATGAGGATTATATTTACGGCGGATATAACAATGAGGTGCCTGAAGTGCGGGAAGCCATCTACCACATGGCCCGGCAGGAAGCGATCCTTTTGGATCCTTGTTACACAGGAAAGGCTTTCAACGCCATCTCCCAAATGGTCTGCGACCGGAAGATTGAACGGGGAGAAACCATTATCTTTATCCATACTGGCGGGCAGCCTGGCCTCAATACGCCTCATCACCGCATGGAATTTGAAGCAGAATTAAAAGACGGCATCAAGATTCTGTAGCAAAGAGGCCCCAAAAAAAGTGGATCTTGGCAGTCAAGCGTCCCATCTGCACTGCTTTAGATCCACATAATCTTCATCCTTGAAAACAATGCCTTCTTCCCGCAGCAGATCCGCTTGTTCCCGCCATCCCGGCACTAACCTGCCCGCATGGTTGACCACTCTATAACAAGGATATTCCCCGTAACATTCCGCCATGCCCAGGACTTTTCCCACAAGCCGGGCATTTTTTTCTCTGCCGATTAGCCGGGCGATCTGCCCGTAGGTAGCGACCTTGCCTGCGGGGATTTCTTCCACCACTGCCAAGATCTCATAGATTAGATCTTTCTGTAAGACTTGACTCATTTCAAAAACTCCTTTCCGCAGAAAATATCAATCTTGTTTCAGCTCCAATATTTCCCTCTATTATACACCTTGCTGCCTAATTTGATAACCACCAACGTCATCAAATCAAAATCCTCTATGGTTTTCCGCTTGTCCATAGAGGATCTCAATTGTGTTCTATCTTTTCCGCACCGGGATCTGAACCTCTGTGAGGTAGTTTTCCTCAGAATCCTGATTCCAACAACCATCAATGGCGCTGTCTCTAGGTGGCCCCGCTTGTTCATAGCCATTGGCTGCGATCCAGTCTCTAGCAAAGGCGTGAGCTTTTCCCAACTCGCAGTACGGACCTTTGTGCGCAACGGTCACAGCGGTGCAGCCCTCCAGAACGTCAAATGCGTAATCTTCGCAGTCTTTCCCTTTTGCGGTCACGGCATCACAGTACAGATAATGGATATCGTGATCTGAAAAGATCCCATCTTCATAGATCATCACATTATAATCAGGCTCTGTCAAAGCGATCTGCGGATTTTCCGCCAAGACTCGATCCGACAGGTCCATAAGAAAATTGTCTTCTTCGGAAATATTTAAAAATGTGTCGATGGATTCTGCCACATACCGCTTGTAATACACCGTATAAGTGGGTATTTCCTTGATCACCGCTTTATAATCCACCATGGATGACCTCCCCATCGAAAATAACCGCTTCGAAGCGGATCCCTTTTAACTGTGCCAAATCCACTGCGAAAGGATCTTCTGACACCACACAAAGATTAGCCGCTTTCCCCGGCTCCAGGCTTCCCATTTTGTTTTCCCAATGCATCTGCTTGGCACTGCCCATGGTGTACCCACGCATCAGCTCTGTCAGTGGCAGCTTGGCGTTTTCCGGTGGACGAACGCTGCCTGGGTGTTTTTCCGGGTCAAGAGGGACCTGGGGATCCACTCTTGTGGCCGCCACCTGCATACCGAAAAACGGGTTGGCCCGATTCAGTTCGTAGAACGTGACCACATCGCTGGAATATGCCAGGGCCGCACCACTCTCAATCATGGGCACGAACTGATACATCCTGCGCCACTTTTCTTCGCTATAGTAATTCATGGCCTCTTCGCCAAAGTATCCCCCAGACCAATGACAGCTCCAGTTAATGGTGATCCCCAGCTTCGCAGGTCGCTCCATATCAGACGGATCCACCACCTCACAGTGAGCGAAGATGGGTTTGCAGACCCATTCCGTGCCTTCCTGCTGAGCGATTTTTTGAGCCACTTCCACTGCGTCACATCCTACTCGGAAAGCCCGGTCCCCCACCATATGGATATGCAGGTCCAAGCCCTCCTTATTGCAAAGCACAAAGCACTTTGTCAGTTCTTCTGTCTCCATCATGATCTCTCCGAAATTTCCCGGATCGTGAATATGCTCGTGCAAAGATGCGCTGTTGCCGCTTTCGTTGGTCCCATCTAGAAATAGCTTCATAGTATTGATCTTAATGTGCTTTGTGGTGTATTTTTCCTGATAGTCCCGCAGCTTGGCGATTTTCTCCGGCAGATCATCATACTTCCAGAACCGCACCATGCCATCGTAATAAACTTTCAGCTTTCCTGCCTGATCCAGCTTGTGGATAGACTCGATCTGTTCGTCCGTCTCAATGAAGCCGTCACACATGGCAGTGATCCCGTTTTCCCGCAGAAAACTGAAAAATGGAGTCATATGTTCAGGCGTCATGTTTTCCGGCGGCTGCCAGTTTAGGGCCTGAAACATGTTATCCGCAAAATGTCGCCAGGCCATCTCCTTGACCCAGCCTGTGGGAGTCCCATCCTCGTCCCGCACGAACACTTCCAACGCACTGGGATCTTCCGTATGCCTATCCACCTGCAGCAGCTCCAGCATTTTGGAATTGACCCAACAGAGATGTTCCCCAAAATCCTGACACAGGCAAGGCCTGTCGGAAACCGCTGTGTCCAGCATCTCTTTTCTCGGCCCCTGTTCATCGAACATGGACGTAGGGTAATATTCAAAGTACAAAAACGGCATTTCTTCCTTTGGGTGCTTTTCCACATAGCCCTTAATAAAAGCCAGCAATTCTTGCGGATCTTCAGTCCAAGGAAGCTTCACATGCCAAGCACTGGCCGAAAGCATGCCCGGATGGATATGGCTGTCGATGAATCCTGGCAACACTGTTTTTCCATGGAGATCTAGAATCTTCGCATCATTTCCGGCAGCCCGTTCGATGGCCGCTGGATCATCTGCGCCAACATATAAAATCCCATCTTCATCATAGACCACAGCCTTGGCTGCCATCACGCCCTGTTGAAACGATGCATAAACATTTGCGTTTCGTAATACCGTTTTCATATTCTTTCACCTCTCCTTATATTTACTCAATATCCATTTCCGGCGGCAGAGTCCGAAAGCCCTTGGTTTTGATGGCTAAAATGATGATGCCCACCACCAGCCAAACAATACCGATGATTTTTGCTGTCTGAGCCATGTTGAACCAAAGATATACGCAGACCGCAGTGGCAATCAGCGGCAATACGCCATAATTGAGCATGGCCTTTCCTCCTCGTTCCCCCTTCTTCTTCAGGAAATAGAATGGCACCGAAATATTGACTAAAATGAATCCTGTGATCGCGCCAAAGCTTACCAGTTCAACGCCGCCTAAAATATTGTCCGTAAAGAACAATGCCACCAGACCCACGGTGCCAACAATGATCAGATTATAAAATGGAACGCCCTTCTTGCTCATGTAACCAAAGACCTTTTTCGGCAAAATGTTGTCCCGTCCCATGTTGTACATGATCCTTACCACTGCCGCCTGGCCTGACAAAGCGCATGCGATGCTTCCAATATTATCTACTACCAGAAACGCTACATCCATGTGCGGGATCATAGTAATCCTCGCCAGCAGTTCAAAGATGCCAGAATCTGGATCCTGTAGGTTCTGATAACCGACCGGCCACATTACCTGAGCTATGTAAGCGATCAGTGTAAACACCAGTCCCGCTCCCAGACATACCAGCACAATGGCTTTTGGAATATCCTTCACTGGATTCTTGGCTTCTTCTGATAATGTGGACACTGCGTCAAATCCTAAGAATGACACACAGAGAATAGCCGCCGGATACAAAACCAGCCTTAGCTCAAACACATCTGGATTGTAAAAAGCGGTCCCATCTATCAGGCCGTTAGATGTTCCATCAATGCCGCCCTTTGTAATTGTAATGATACCCACTACAATGAACACAGCCATTAAAATCAGCTGCACTGCCACAATGGCTGTATCTACTTTTGCGGCCATGCTGATTCCCATAGCATTGATGATGAATAGAAGAATTACTTGTGCGATAACCCAAACCGATGCTGGGATGGCTGGAAAATAAGTTTCCATATAAATAGCCACGCAGAGAACACAGATCATGGGCAGCAACAGATAATCCAAGAGCATGACCCATCCTGCCGCGAAACCAAAATGCGGATTCAGTGACTGCTGCACATAGACATAAGCTGAGCCTGACTTTTGGAACACTCGTGACATGTTGGCATAGCTAAATGCTGTGAAAAACATGGCGATAGCCGTAATGACAAAGCAAGTGGGATACATGCCGTTTGACGCTACTGATAAAGGACCATAGTAGTTGAACACTACAGTCGGTGCCATGTAAGCGAGCCCAAAGATAATTAGTGAGCCTAGACCTAATACTTTTTTGAATTCACTTCCGCCATTTGTTTGTTCCGTACTCATTTGACACCTCCAAAATATTGTTTTTTCTTTATAATATTCTGAATTATCCGAGTACACAATGACGATCTATTGCTTTTTTCCGAATAAATCACAGGAAATCAGCTATAGTTTTAGCAATCTGCCTAAAGCAACTGCTCTAAATTTTCTCCGATCTGTCCTAGATGCGCCTTCATGTAATGCTCTAGGATCTGATGCTCTATTTCTTCTCGCAGACTCCGCAGATCAATATCATAATCCATCTGCTCCTGCTGCTCGGCCGCTCTATATTTGGCTCGGAACTCCCGAGGCGTGCATCGATACCATTTGCGAAAAGCCTTGTAATAATACTTCACATCAGAAAAACCGCAAGCTTCTGAAATTTCCACAATGGACAACTCTGTGCCCAAAAGGTACGCTTCTGAGGCATTCGCCCGCAAGTATGTCAGCATGTCCTGATAAGGCAGTCCATTTCTGCTGAGAAATTCCGAAATATATTTTGCCGTCAGATGAAATCGATCCGCTAGTATTCGCAAAGGCAGCTTTTCAAATTTGTGCCTGTTCATATACCCTTGCAGCTCCCGGTGCCGCTCTATCTGAACCTGGGTAAAAGCTGTCTTCGGTTTATAATAATACAGGATGTCAAACTGGTCCACCATTAGCTGAATGATATGATCCGCGGCCCTTTGGATCTGGCTGAGCACTGCGGCCTCCATACAGGTTTCTGTGGTTCTCACCATGTAATACAGCAGAGCAAGGAGCGCTCCCTTCATTTCTTCGTGCCGCAGGGACGGATATCCGGATTCCGCATCGCTTGTTCCCTCGCAGATAAACAAAATGTCTTTAATATAGGGATATTTTTTGCTGAATTGATCCAGGTCAAAATAAAAGGAAACACAGATATTATCCTTGCCAGCATAAAGGTAAAAGGCATCTTTGTCCGCAGAAATGAATTCCCCCTTTTGTAGCAAAAATTCCTCGTAGCTGTAAAAGAATTTTACACTGCCTTGCAGACAATAAATGATTTCCAAAATATTTTCGTGGATCTGTGGGACTTGATATTCTACAGAATAGACTTTGATCCCAAAACCAGTCTGGGCAATCCAGTTAATATCACTGTTTTCTTTCATAATGAGCCTGCCTTCCTTTCGTGATTTCGTGAATCCTTCACTGTGACAAAGTTGTCACAGTCCATTGATCCATTCTACCACAGCCTCTGGCATTTCACAAAGACAGGCTCTGAATTGGATTCATATTTTACCCAAGCCAAATCATTCCCGGTCCGCTATCAATCACTCAATCGACTCCGACCCATCATACACCAGCTTTCCTTTGAAATACGTCCGCTCCACCTTTACTGTATAGATCTGTTCTGCTGGCAGCTGCTCCAGATCACAGTCCAGCAATACCAATTCCGCGGATTTTCCCGCTTCGATGCTGCCCGTCACCTCTTCTAAGTAATTTTGATAGGCACTATTGATGGTTAGGGCCTGGATCGCATCGATCAGGCTCACCCGCTCTGTTTCATCCAGCACCTTTCCCTGAAAACGCCGGTAGTCTGGCGCATCCGGAAAAACGCTCCTGGTCATGGCGCACTGGATCTCGTGAAACGGGTTGGGCGGCGGCGTGACTGGAAAGTCCGTCCCATAGGCCACTCTGCATCCAGCGTCCAGCAATTTTTTATTAGGATAAAAACGCTTAGCGTGTTCCCTGCCAAAATATGGCGTGTAAAAATGCTCCACATCCGTGTCATGGACCATCCAGCGAGGCTGACAATTGGCCATGATGTTCAGCTGCCCCATGCGTTTTGCGTCTTCATCCCGCACTTCCATGAGATGCGCGATCACATTGCGATCATTGCCATTAGAGACTTTTTGCGCTTCTTCCAGGCAATCGACACACAGCTTTGTGGTACGGCTTCCCATGGAATGCATGTGGATCTGAAATCCTGCTTCAATGGCTTTTTTCATGTACTCCGTACCCTCTTCCACGGTCCAAAAGAGTGCCCCGCAGTAGTCCGGCGGATTGCCGTTCACCTCATTGATCTCCGGGCTGTAAGGTTCCATCATGCAGGGCTCTCCCTCCATGAACATTTTGATGGTGTTGATCTGAAACAGGTCATTAGGATCATCCTTGCCCTTTCGATTCAGTGCTGCCTGCCAATCTTGCTCTGGCTGCTGATTGTCCAGGGTGTAAACGCCCCGGGCCCGCAGGGTCAGCTGCTGATCTTGTGCCATCTGGCGATAAGCTTCCCTGGCGTGGTCCGTATGCTTCGCGTCGCAGACCAGCGTCACTCCGTAACGATTAGCATCCTCCTTTTGGTACTTGCGGAACACTTCTTTGTATTCTTCTACCGTATAATCGTAATCCGGAAGATTGTTTTTCAACATCTCGATGGCTGTGGCTTCTTCAAAGATCCCTGTAGGCATGCCATCCGCTTCCCGATGAATGACTCCAGTCTCCGGCTCCGGCGTATCCGCGTCCAGACCAGCCAACTCCAAGGCTTTGGTGTTGACCCAGATGTTATGAAGGCAATAAGAATCCAGCACCATAGGCCTGTCGCTGCAAATGGCATCTAGGTCATGGCGGTCAGGTACACGGTGATCACCGTTGGATCCGTTGAAAAACGCACGGTTCCAGCCGCCGCCCCGGATCACCTTGGAATCCGGATGCGCTGCGGCATAAGCCTTCAATCTCTCTACGTATTTTTGGATCACGGATTCATTGGATTCTCCGGTTTCCTGCACAACGTTGAACAGATCACAGGCTGCGTATGTATTAGCGCTGGCAGATGGATGACAATGCGCATCCGCCAGCCCTGGCAGCACGGTGTTTCCTCCGCAGTCCACGATTTCGGTCAAATCTCCGATATGCTTTTTGATTTCTTCTGATGTGCCTACAGCAAGGATCTTCCCATCTTTTACCGCCACTGCTTCTGCTCTAGTTACGTTTTTTCGCAGATCCACTGACAGGACTTTGCCGTTGATCAATGCCAGATCCGCTGTTTTCATATAATCGCTCCTTCCCATTTCATGCTGTTTGTCAAAATCTTTGTTTCACTGTTTTTATTTTCTACAGATTCATTTCCGGCGGCAGTTCCTTAAATCCTTTCGTCTTGATAGCCAGGAAAACCACGCCTAATGCCAGCCAAGAGAAACCGACGATCTTCGCGGTAGTCGTCAGGCTGAACCACAAGTATACACAGACCGCAGCGGCGATAATCGGCAGGATCATATATTTGATGATGGCCGCTCCGCTCCGTTCTTTATCCCTAATCCAGAACCGGAAGATGACACAGGCATTTGTCAGAATAAAGCCTGTGATCGCACCAAAACTTACTAGCGACATGGCATTGGTGAGGCTGTCCTGGAACAACAAGGCTGTCAGACCAATAGCCATGGAAAGCAATATGTTTCTTGACGGTGTTTTGAATCTCGGATGGACATAGCCGAAGAATTTTTTCGGGATGAATCCGTCTCTGCCCATGCCCAGCAGAATCCTGGCTGTCGCGCCTTGACCCGCGATGCAGCAGCCCAGGCTGGCCAGCGTATTGATAGCCACAAAGATTCCATTCATCCAGGCGATGCCGATATAAGCGTTGAATTCCGTGATCGCTGTGTCCGGATTGGTCATTTCGCCAACAGCTGTCGGCCAAGAGCAATTCATTAAATACGCCACGATGATAAACTCAATCGCTGCTCCGATACAAATGATCAGAACCGCCTTTGGCATGGTCTTCTCTGGATTAACGGTTTCTTCCGAGTATGTGGTGACAGAATCGAATCCAACAAACACGATAGCCATGATGGCCGCTCCTGTCATTAGCGTTCCGGCATTGAAAGTGTCTGCGTTATAAAATGCTTCCGCATAAAGCAGCGTTCCCGCGCCACCGCCGCCGAGAACAAATTTGATCATGCAGATCACAGTCACCACAATGGCTAAAATCGGGGCAATGACATTGATGTTGTTAATAAAGGCCGCAATGCCGACCCCCACATAGTTGCAAACGCCTACAAACAAAACAGCGATCACGATCCATCCCCATACTGGAATGATTGGGATCATGATGTTCAGATACAGCCCACAGCCCAGATAGCAGGTCATCGGCAATAGAAAATAGTCCAGCATCATGGTCCAGCCAGCTAAGAATCCCAGCTTTGGCCCAATGGATTTGCTCACATAGCTATATACAGAGCCAGCTACTGGATACCGGCGGCACATCTTGGCATAACTCATTGCCGTCAATACCATGGCGATCCCCGCCACGACTAAGGCTAACGGGAAGTGTCCGCCAGTCAGCTGATTGATAATGCCAAAATACATCAGTACACATGCCGGACAAAGATAAGCCAGCCCCTGACAAACCAAAGTCGGCAGCTTTAAGACTCGTTTCAATTCCTGGTTTTCTGTCTGTGTGACATTCATTTTTTCTTCCATTTTGATCCTCCTAACTGAATAAAAGCAATGTATGAATTTCTACAAAGTCTACCTCGAAAAGAGGCCCGCGCGGTTTGCTTTGTCGTTAGTTAGAGAATACAATATTTTCAGAAAATTACAATAGAACTTTAAGGGTGATTTCAATTTTATATAACACGAATTTTACCATCACACAATAAGAAATCGCTATGCTCGGTCTAAAGAATTCCTCAAAATAAAGGCTAACACGCATCCTGTCAGACTCAAGGCTCCTGCTGCCAGAAACGCCATGGAATACAGCCCTAATTCCGTTTCCCGCAACGCAGCCGCAAGATAAGGGCCAAGAAATCCTCCAATCGCGAATCCGCAAAACATGATGCCATAATTCGTTCCATTGTGTTTGATCCCAAACTGTCCCGCAGTGATTGCCGGAAAAACGCCCATTAGGCCTCCAAAACAGGACCCAATCAGAAGAATCGCTCCCATGAAAACACCTAGATTTCCATTACCCTGTAAAAATAGCGCGCCCATTGCCACGGTCAAAATGAAAAACATAATGAACAATGACTTAAAATAACCGAATCCATCGGAGATCATGCCCCATATGACTCTGCCGCCAGCGTTTGCCAAAGCTAGAACGCTGACGCACAACGCCGCCTTTGCTGCTGAAAGGCCTACTAGGGTCCGTGCCATCTGCGATGCCTGTCCGATCATCATCAGGCCTGCTGTCGCACCGAAAACCAACATAATCAAAAGCACGTAAAATCTGCCGGTCCCCAGCATTTCTTTCCAAGCCATGCCTTCTCCATGGTCCGCTTGATCCTGCTGGGGCGCTTTCCGCAAAAATTGTGAGCCCACGCAAATCACCAGAACCGATGCCGCGCCCAAAATCCGAAACGCTGCCATCACGCCCATTCCGTCGATCAGCCTTTGGGCGATCGGGGCCAGGATCACAGTTGACATTCCATAAGATCCAGTCGCTAGTCCAGCGACCAGTCCCTTTTTTTCGGGAAAAAATTTCACAGTATTGGAAATCGTACAGCTGTACACCATGCCCATGCCAAACCCAACAAAAAGACCATAAGTCACATAGATCCCTGACAGCGACTCAATGAACCCAGAGGCGATCATGCCGCCTCCAAATAGGATGCCGCCAATGAACACCACCCACCTTGGTCCAAATTTGTCTAAGAGCTTGCCTCCTGTGATCATTGTCACTGGACTGATGCCATTGGCGATAGTGAAAGTCAGGGCTACCGCGGTCCCGCTCCATCCAAACTTGTCTCCAAGGGGTCCCGCGAACACGCTCCACGCATAAATCGCGCCAACGAACAAGTTGATGCACATGCTTGCCACTAAAACCGGGATTTTTCCATTCTGCTTCATAATGTCACTCCTATCTCATACACCAAACGATATTCTTTCATTTTAGTATACAAAAATCAGAAAGGAAAAACAGTGCTGTTTTATGGTGATTTCATGCCAAAAAAAACACGAATTTGTCAATATGTCGCAAAAAGCCTCCTTCTATGGTTTTCCAGAGCAACGCGCATGATCTGCTCGTTGATTTCCAGGATCTCAAGGTATCGCAATTCATCTTGGACACCAAATTTAAACATTTTTCGGAATTCTGCCGGCGTGCATTGATACCATCTGCGGAAGGCGGCATAATATAGTTTCACATCGGAAAATCCGCAGATCGATGCGATTTCAGCAATGCTTTTGTTAGTCAGTAAGAGCAGCTCTTCTGACGCGTTCGCTTTATCATAAGAGGTTTTCCGTTTAAAACTCAGGTTCGATTTACGAAAGAATTCGGAAAGATAGGATTCTGTCAAATGAAACTTGTTGGAAAGTTCTTTCAAAGTAATGGTTTCAAAACGATGCTCCCACATATAATCCGTCAGTTCGCGGTGACGTTCAATGTACTGCTTGCTCAATTTTCCCTTTGGAACATAATAGTACAAGACATCAAAATAATCCACCATCCAGCGCATGATCCGATCCGCGGCGCAGTTGACTTGCTCCTGAAATTCCGTTTTTCCCTGCTCCGGTCCCCTTAGGCAATCCAGCAACCCCAATAGCAGACTTTGCAGTTCCAAGTATTCCGGCTTGTCATAATTGGCCGCTGGATCATAAATGTTTCCTACGCTGCGAAAGCCACCACAGGCGAACATACCGCTGCGGGACACGATTCTTCGTTCTTTATATGGGCTCAATTTGAAGAAAAAAGAAACACAAGTGCAATTCTTTCCATCTACCAGATAATACGCGTCCTGGTCCATGGAAATGAATTCCCCCGCATGCAGCCTGAACGCGTCATATCCAAAAGAGAGCGTCACGCTGCCTTCCATACACATGATGATTTCCAGCACGTCCTCCTGAAATTGGGTGGACAAGGAGTCCACTTGATAAACGCTGATCCCAAAGGGCGTTCCTGGAATCCATTGAATTTTCTTTGTTTGTAACTGCATTTCAGCGTCCTCCCCGTGAAACCGCCTTTCACACCACGACTTCGAGCAAGGTCTTTCCTTGGTGCTCTATGGTCTTCACACCGACGTTTTTTTCTTTATTAAAATTGAAACTCAGCAAATACCCCTTTTCTGTGTGATATGCGTTTAAATACTCCGCCAACTGATCTTCTCCTCTTCGATTATATTCATTCCCATGCCAGATTTTGCATTCTATCACATGCTGCTTTCCTAGATAATCAACGACAATGTCTGAACGTAGCCTATTTCTACTCTGATCTTCCACATAGAAATTTCCGACTCCATTGATGATCGGCTTCAAATACATCAAAAAAATTTTTCTGCCGTATTTTTCAGTAAATTTTTCATCCTCTTGGGAATACAGACTTGTGTAGTATTCATAAAATTTTGTCATCACTAGATCCATATCCAGCTGTCCATCTTTGACAAATTGATTCCGACCCGGCAGCGCCTCTCTTTGGGAATCGTTTTTTTCAAGCTTTCTGTCAAAAAGTAATTGTACAGCTGCGTTTCAAAGATTCGGTTGGCCACAGTCACTAGTCCATTTTTCTCTGCGATAAATCCAAACATTTTTCCAATGCTTACGAATTCATCGTATTCATAATATACATATTCTTGACCCTCGAATAAAATATTGTTCAGCATATCACGCAGCTGTGGATACTCGGTCACATGTTTGATCATATCATCATACAGAGGGTTCGGTCCTTTGAGCAGCAGCTTGACTGCCTCTAGGACCCCTTCTTTTGTCCAGGCGGCTTTCTTACTTGGAAACCGTTTGCTTCCAGCTATTTCTTCATCCACCTTTTTGCAGATATATGACACTAGAAACGGATAGCCATTAGTATAATCAAAGATTTGCTCCGCGATTTCTGAAAGATCCATACCTGTATGATGATCTTCTTCGTAAGTTTTTAACATCCCTACGATTCCTGAAAGAGAAAAGCTCATGTCCACATCAAAATCCGCCGCGATGTTCCAGGGACTGTTAAATTTTGATCCTTGCTGCGGGCGTAGTTTCAATTTCAGATTTTTTATATCATATACGCCCGCAAGGATAACGGATTTAAAGCTGCTGCTCTTTCCCATTTTCTGTTTTAAATATTTTTCACGCAGCAATCCGAGAAAAGAAAGAAATATCTGGTTATCTGAATTTCTGTCAACTTCATCCACCATCAAAATCACATCTTTATCGCTAAGTTTACAGAGCCTGGAAATCTTTGCGCTTAAAGAATCCAACGGCAAATCTCTGGGAATCGGCTCTTTCCACAATCGTGTCAACTGCTCATTGGCATCACTCTCTTCTAACGCATCAGCCACCTTGTTGGTAAACCCCTGTGCCAAAGCGTATAAAGAAACAAAGCAATCGTCCGCCGCCTCAAAACTGATATCTAGGACCAGATATTTTTCTTTCAATTTTTGATATAGCAACGCAAGGGTCGTTGTTTTGCCAAACTGACGAGCCCGATTCATGGTAAAGTATTCACCATTGTCAACATAGTCTCCTGCGATCTGCTCGATCAGCTCTGTCGTGTCCACCATGTAATGAAGGGCGGGGACGCAAACACCAGTCGTGTTGAATTTTCTGCGTATCATTCTCTTCACTCCTTGTTTCTTCTGCCTTTTACGCAAAACCGCCGCGTCTATAACCAATTGTACCACGCAGGCAGGAAAAAGGGAATCCATACTTGCGTGGCACGTTTGATTTCATGACGCTGTTTGCTTATGATAGAGCTGAAAAGTCTAATTGATCCACTCGCTTTTCAAATTCTTCATTTGAAAGGTCATGCTTTGGATCATTGATGTGGACGGTATAACCAAGATACACCAGATGGCCCCTGGTGTGAACCACCACGTTAAAATTCCGATATTCACTCGTCTCTTCTGTATCATCTTTCATGGATTCTTTATAAGAAATGGCTTTTGCCGCGTACCCCTCCGCGGTCACAAAATCCCATTGTGTGAATTCATCATTCGTCTTTTCCACCGAGGAAACAAAGGAAGCCCATGGAGAAAGATAAACATCGTGCGGAATGACACGCAGTTCCCAATACGCCGGATCCGCTGAGGATTCTCCGCCTCCTATGATTGTCACTGAACCTTTATCTGTATAAATATATCCGTCATCATACACGTTTCCATCGCTGGACTCCAAGGTGTCGATGTCCCAAAAATCCCCCAGGACATTGCCGATGCCTACCTTATCAAAGGCTTTTTTTGCGGAATTCACATAATAATGAACGCGCTCGAATTCCAGGTGATACTTGTTCAGCAGCTTCCGTGTCTTTTCATCCGGACCTTTGTAAGTAACCGACTTTTCACGATCATTCCATGTTCCCGCTGCTTCAAATCCTCCATCGCATTCCGCTTCCATTCTGGCAACCTGCTCTTCTTTTGAAAAGCTCTCTTCATAATCCAAAGCTTCCTGCGCTGCTTTGTGCTGCGCCGAATCTTCTAAGGCTAAAAATGGTTCTTGTTCACCGTCAGAATGATGAATCACGCCCAGCCGCAAAATTCCTGACGCATAAGCGATGGTGCCAAAGGCCAGCATCATGATCGCGGCGACCAGCAGGGCCGCGAATCTTCTGCGAAGCCCTCTGCCGGCGGTCTTATGGCCGCCTTCTCCATTTCGATGGATGCCCGCGCTTTTATAAAAGTTTTCAATACAAGTCTCTGTCTCCGCTTTTGACAAAGGACTATCTCCATCAGGAGAAAAAGCCTTGAAATCAATGTTTTCATATTGTTTGTTCATTCTACCGCGCCTCCCATTCGACATTCCATATGGCGTTTTATTTTCTTTTTTCCTCGTGAAATACGTGCGTAAATCAGGCTGCGTTTCATGTTTTTTTCTTTGGAAATTTCCTCCACTGACTGCTCATTTACATACCTGCGGAAAAACAGGTCTTTGTCCTCCTCCGAAAGACAGCCGAGGAGCTTTTCCAATTCTACCGCAGACCTATCCGCGTCCTCTTCTTGGCCCTCTGAAACGGCAAGGCGCTCCCAATGATCCAAATCCGCCTCGTTTTCCAGACTCACGAAACGTTCCTTGCGTTTTTGTTCTCTGCGCAGCGTGTCGATGGCTCTATATTTGGCGATGGCGCAGAGCCAGTTTTTAAATTCGCTCTTTTTATCATCGAACCTGTCGGGATTGTTCCAAACAGCCAGCAGCACATCATTGAAACACTCTTCAAAGGCTTCATGGCTGTCATACAAATATTGGCGAATCACCTTTTTCATCAACGGGCCATATTGGCGAACGATAAATTCGATGGCTAGAGGATTTTTCTGTCTAAGTTCTAACAAAAAGTTTTCCTGATTGATATCCAATGTGGTTTCCTCCTTATTTTCCGACCGGTCTAGTTTGATATATCACCTATTATTACGAATGGAAAGCGGATCATCTGACGCTTTTTGAAAAAATTTTTCAAATTTCAAGTCATATGCTGCTGATGAACCGCTTTGCGCTGATTGGGAGAATAAAGCAATTTGAATATAGTATAAAATGAAGTCTCGGCATTGAAAATCACGATTACATTACAAAAGGCGCATTGAGGATCACAATAACGATAAAAACCGCCAAAGCTAAATGTTTACGGTTAGAGGGAAGTAATTTCAGATTAGGCGGTATAGCCCCGATTACAAGGGCTGTACCGTCTTTTCG
>QXXF01000024.1 GCA_009911365.1 Clostridiales bacterium | reverse complement strand
TTCCATGGTCCACGTGGCCGATGGTCCCGATATTGATATGCGGTTTGTTTCTTTCAAACTTTTGTTTTGCCATTTTCCGATTCCTCCCTATAAATGTATGTCCTCTTTGTTGAAATTCCGGAAATATCGAACAACGATAATTCCGGAATTATAAAAAAATTGGAGCTGTTGAGCAGACTCGAACTGCCGAACCTCTTCCTTACCAAGGAAGTGCTCTACCAACTGAGCTACAACAGCACATCAATTAATCCTATGTTACTATATTTTACAAGCTATGTCAACAGCTTAAACACTGGAAATTACCTAATTTACGATTTATTCTTATAAATAAGCGATAATTTTTTTCTTTGTCCGCTGAATAGCATTATCCACAGCTTTCACGCTTTTTCCTAGAGTCTCCGCGATTTGCCGATAATCCTTCCCTTGACGGTATTCATCCCATACCTGCTGTTCAAAAGGACTGAAAATTTTCCCTTCGTTCCCAATGATCAGTTCTGCTACGTCTTTCAGCATCAGCTGGGCTTCTGGATCCGAATTACTGTCAGAACGCAGCGTTTCTTCCAGCGTCCCGTCCTGATCTTCTTCGGACAGTGGTTTGTTCAGGGAAATGGACGTGTTGAGCGGCGAATGTTTCCGCCTGCTGGCCTGACGGATCGCTGTCAAAATCTGTCGGTTGATGCACATTTCCGCGAAAGTATGAAACGCCGCCTCTTTTTCCCGATCATAACTTTTGATCGCCCGAAACAAGCCGATCATGCCTTCCTGCACCACGTCTTCACCATCCGCTCCCACGATAAAATACAAACGCGACCTGGCCCGCACCACGTCTTTATATTTTCGTATCAAATACTCTTCTGCGTCCAGATCGCCTTCCTGGACCCGCTGTACCAGCTGCTCGTCCGTCAGCTTAGCGTAACATTTATCCTTCACGCTGCCTTAATACCTCATACATTAAAATCGCTGCCGCGTTTGACGCATTCAAAGATGAAATCTTCCCCTTCATGGGGATGGACACCTGAAAGTCACACTTTTCCCGCGCTAACCTGCTGATCCCCGCTCCTTCGCCGCCAATGACCAGTGCCAGGCTCCCTTTTAGATCCTGCTTGGTGTACGCCTGTCCCTCCATATGGCAGGCCGCCACCCACACGCCTTTTTCCTTCAGACGGTCTATAGTCTGAGCGATATTGGAAACCTTCGCACAAAGCATATATTCCACTGCCCCCGCAGAAGCTTTGACCACGGTTTCCGTGATCCCGACAGAACGCCGCTTTGGAATCACGATGCCATGAGCGCCGCAGCACTCGGCTGTCCGCATGATGGCCCCCAGGTTATGCGGGTCTTCCAGTCCGTCCAGCACAATGATGAATGGCTCTTCACCTTTGGAATTGGCCCGCTGCAGGATGTCCTCCACCTGACAATAAGTGTATTGAGAAACCTGCGCCGCCACTCCTTGATGCGCGCTGTTCCCCGCGATTCTGTCCAACGCGGATTTTTCAGTGTAATAAATCGGGATCTTTTTATCTTTCGCCATGCCGACGATTTTTTTGATCGATCCCTCAGTTCCTTTTCCCACTGTTATTTTTTCGATTTCTCGGTTGCTTTTTAAAGCCTCCATGACCGCGTTTCTGCCTGTAATGATATCTGCCATTTTTACTTCCTTTTATATTCAAAAAATTGATAATTGATCCCGTTTTCTTCCTGCGTATCGCTTTTCCACACGATCTCCAGATCCTGCCTGCTGTCCAGTTCCGGGAAAGAACGATCCGCGTCAAAAGCAGCGTAAATCTTCGTCACGAAATATCGGTCGCACTCCTCGAGGAACTGCCCATAAACGTTCTGCCCTCCGCAAATAAAAACATCCTTTGTGTCATTTCCAAGCAGCCGCGTCAATTCTTCTTTTGAAGCGCAGGTTTCACAACCCTCGGGCTTGTAGCGCTCTTTTCTGGTGAGCACGATGTTTCTCCTGCCTGGCAAAGGCTTTGAACCCGGAAAGGACTCCAGTGTCTTTCTGCCGACCACTACGGTTTTCCCCAGGGTCTTTTCTTTAAAATATTTCAAATCTCCGGGAAGGTGGACCAGCAATCCGCCATCCCTGCCAATATTCCAATTCTCGTCTACTACTACAATGATATTCATCGTTTCTTGTCCTCACCTTAAATCGCGACTGGTATATCTGTGATCTGTGGATTTTTCTCGTAGTCTTCGACTTTAATGTCCGCTACTGTAAAATCATAAAAATTCTTCACCTCCGGATTCAGGGTGAATTTCGGCGCAGGGTACTGCGGCCTTTTGATCATTTCCCGCACCAACGGCACATGCCTGTCATAAATATGCGCGTCCGCAATCACATGGACCAGTTCTCCTGGCTCCAGACCGCTGACCTGGGCAAACATGCACAGAAGAACGGAATACTGCACCACATTCCAATTGTTAGCAGTCAAGATGTCCTGAGATCTCTGGTTAAGAACAGCGTTCAGCCGGTTTCCCGTCACATTGAAAGTCATGCTGTAAGCGCATGGTTCCAGCCCCATCTCAGTCAGATCGTCAAACTTATACATGTTCGTCATGATCCTTCTGGAATAGGGCGCATGTTTCAGCTGCCACAGCACATTGTCCACCTGGTCCATTTCACCATGGGGAAATTTGTATGTCACCCCCATCTGATAACCATATGCTTTTCCGATAGAACCGCTTTCATCCGCCCATTGATCCCAGATCCGGCTATTTAGTTCCTGGATATTGTTGGATTTTTTCTGCCAGATCCAAAGGATCTCGTCTACTGCTGTTTTAATCGCTGTAGGCCGAAGGGTCAGCGCAGGGAATTCCTCCTGAAGGTCATAGCGATTGACGATGCCAAAACATTTGATCGTATGGGCCGGCATGCCGTCCGCCCACTTTGCCCGTACAACTTGTCCTTCTGATGAAAATCCATGATCCAATATGTTTTCACACATGTCTACGAATAACTTGTCTGCCTTGCTCATATTCCTCTCTCGTCTTTCTCCCTACATATTTGGTAAAATCACATATCGAACCAAGATCCCGATCAGTCCCAGCACAATGACCACAATATATGTCTTTTCCCGATAGGTCAAGTTTTTCAGTCCTTTGGGTATTCCCTCCTGCTCTTGGCGCCGCTGGTTTTCCTCCGCGTATTCTTTGTTGGTTCTATAATAGTCCGTGAAAACGTCCCTTGCCTTGTTGCGGACTTGTCGTTTTTTCTTTGCCATAAATCATGCTCCGTGCTCGTTAATCACTGCGATCGCGCTGTCAATGAACCAGTCCAAGCGCTCTTTCTCTTCCAATAAAAATAAATATCCCACAAAGGCCTCAAAGGCAGTGGCCCATTTGTAAACAAAGGGATCCATTTTTCTAGGGCAAGAGGTGATCTTTCGATTCTTTGCTCTGCGCACCAGCGTCTGCTCCTCCTCTGTCAGATGACTGATCAGCTTTTTCATGGCTTTTGCCTGCCCCTCGGCTCTAACGTACCGGATGGTGATTTGATGGAGCCGGTCAGCGTTGCTCTGGCCGGTCTCCATGATGAATTTCCGTATCGCCACTTCATAAACAGCGTCTCCTAGATAGGCCAGGGCTGTTGTGTTCATGGTTTTGATGTCGTTTATTTTCATTCTCTTATAATCTGCGCTCCCTGCGGCGTATCCTTGATGGTGATGCCTTTTTCCTTCAGCAGGTCACGGATTTCGTCAGCTCTCGCGAAGTCCTTGTTCTTTCTCGCTTCTTGGCGTTCTTCCACCAAAGCCTGAATGTCATCGTCAATGTCATCGTCAGCTTCATCCTGCCGCAGCAGTCCTAGCACAGCCGTCAGTTCATCTAAAACTTCCAGGGATTTTTCCGCAAATTCCTTGCTAGACCCATCCTTTACCGCAGTGTTGATGGCGGTGATCAGTTCAAATACCGCTGAAATCGCATCCGCGGTGTTCAGATCATCGTCCATGGCTGTGATAAATTTCTGGCGGAACGCGTCAAAGCTTTCCACAACTTTCTTTTCTTCGTCCGTCATGTCACCCTGGCAGGTGTTGATCAGGTGTTTTAGATTGCTCCTTGCGTTTTCCATCCTTGCCAGTCCATGCTTTGCCTGTTCCATCAGAGAGTCGCTGAAATTGATCGGGCTGCGGTAGTGGCCGGACAAGAGGAAAAACCGGATGACTTCGCCGCTGTAACTCTTTAAAATGTCCCTAACCGTAAAGAAGTTTCCTTTTGATTTGGACATTTTTTCATTGTCAATGGTGATATAGCCGTTGTGCATCCAGTAGTTAGCGAATTGTTTTCCGCTGTGGGCTTCTGACTGGGCCACCTCGTTTTCATGATGTGGGAAGGTCAGATCTTGCCCGCCCGCATGGATGTCGATGGTATCACCCAGATACCGCTTTGACATGGTAGAGCATTCGATGTGCCATCCTGGACGGCCCATGCCCCACGGAGATTCCCACGCGATCTCGTCTTCTGTTTTCCTGGCTTTCCACAAAGCGAAGTCCAGGGGATCCCTTTTCTTTTCTCCTACCTCGATGCGCGCTCCAGATTCCAGGTCTTCGATATTCTGGCCGGATAGCTTTCCATAATCCTTGAAAGCCCTTGTGCTGTAGTACACGTCACCGTCTACTTCATAAGCATAGCCTTTATCGATCAAGTCTTTTACGAATTGAATGATCTCATTCATGTTTTCCGTGACTTTTGGATGGACCGTAGCCTTTTTTACATTGAGGGCAGCGGCGTCTTTGTAATATTCCGCGATAAAGGTTTCGCTCACCTCTCCGGCTGCCACGCCTTCTTCCCTGGCTTTATTGATGATCTTGTCATCCACATCCGTAAAGTTCTGGATGAATTTCACATTGTTCCCCCGGTATTCCAAATATTTCCGCAACGTGTCAAAAACTACGAAAGGTCTCGCGTTCCCAATGTGGAAATAGTTATACACCGTAGGGCCGCACACGTAAATCTTGATTTCTTCTTTATCAATGGGTACGAATTCTTCTTTTTTTCTCGTCAATGTATTATAAATCTTCATTTTTGTTTCCTTTCTCCGCTTCCCTCAATTTGTTTTCAAGCATGACCACGCGCCGCCGCAAGCATTCCATTTCTACTGCGATCGGATCCGGCAAGTCTACCTGATTCAAATCTTCGTTGGTCGGTTTGCTCCTCTTGACAATGGTTCCCGGGATTCCCACAACCGTACAGCCATCCGGGATTTCCTTGAGCACAACGGAACCTGCGCCGATTTTCACGTCATTTCCCACTGTGAATGGACCCAAGACCTTTGCCCCTGAACTGACGATCACTCTGTCTCCAATGGTCGGATGCCGTTTTCCCGTGTCTTTTCCTGTTCCTCCTAAGGTGACGCCCTGATAAATCGTCACATCATCGCCAATTTCTGTGGTTTCTCCAATGACTACAGCCATGCCATGGTCGATAAAGCATCGCCTGCCAATTTTCGCTCCTGGATGGATCTCAATGCCGGTGAACCATCTAGCCATCTGAGAGATGATCCTAGCCAGCAATTTCATATGGTGGTGATAGCACCAATGCGCTGGTTTATGCCAGATGAGGGACCACACGCCGGGATAACATAAAAGGACCTCAAAACCGTTTCTAGCGGCAGGGTCTTTTTGCAGCACTGTGTGTATGTCTTCTCTGATCCCTTTGAAAAATGCCATATATCGCTTCTTACACTTCCTTTTTAAACCAAAGCCGTTCTGTCAATGCTTTTCAGAAACAGACTTTGCGGGTATTCCGGAAATCATAATAGTTCCGGACAAAAAATAATCAGATAGGTACGCATATCTGTTTTATATTATACAACGGACGGATAAATTTGTCATCATTAGTTTTTAAAAGTTGATGCAGTTGCTGGAAAACGATGAATGTTCCAGTTAGTCGGTCATTCCCTTGGTCCGGCGTTTTTCAGCTTTTTTCCATATCCCCGCGATACAGTTCCGGCACGTCCTTTGGAAGCCACGCAATGACTGTCATGTCTTTCGCATCTAAGGAAACGCCCTCATCATCGTACCAGTTTTCGTCCTCCATATATCCTTCGATTAGCGTTCGTATGCCGCTGCCCTCTTCTCGCACTGTAAGATACAGCATCTGCTGCGCTTTAGGCACGCCATCTTGACCAGCAACGTTCCATTGTGCGGCTTTGGAAGGATCCGGCTGATCGCCGCCTGCTTTTCTCTGCTGACAACGCCCCCGATCCATTACATAGTCATGCATTTTAGATAAAACATTTTTCCGTTCTGCGTCATCCAGCATATCCATCATAGTGTTCATATCATACATGTCGTATAATTCTGTCATGATCTTTCCCTCCTTTTTTCGTAATTTTTCATAGCAGCGCAGCAGGCCGAAGCCTGTCCATATGAGGCCTTCCGTTTTGCTCCCTGTTCCTGATGCTGTCAGCGAAACTGTGATTGTATGTTCCTTGCATGAAATCTAATAGAAGCCAAAAAACAAAGGCCCCAGCGTTCTTTTTCATGTGACTGTATCGCGCATGAAGAAGAAGCTGGGTTCCCTAGACTTTATTGACACAATCGGCAGCGATCCGAGTCCTGTTTTACAGATAACTCATGGGATCCACATTTTTTCCATTCACCCGGACTTCAAAGTGAAGGTGAGGACCAGTGGAATTTCCAGTGGAACCCACGTCCGCGATAGTCTGTCCCTTTGTGACAGTCTGCCCTTGATCCACTCGCAAAGCGCTGCAATGCGCGTAGTATGTGACGATTCCATTGCCATGATCGATTTTCACCAAATTGCCATAGCCTCCTTCAGCGCCGCTGAAGATCACAGTGCCGCTGTCAGCTGCTGAAATTTTTGAACCCATAGGCAACGCGAGATCCACGCCCAGATGATCCCTGCCCCACCTAGGGCCAAAACCAGAAGTCATCCGATATCCGGAAACTGGCGTCAGGAGTTGCCCATCGCCTTCTGCCTTGATGGAGGCAGACACAAGCTCCGCTTCCTGCGGGATTTCTTTCGTCCCAGCCAGCGTCACTTCTGCCTTTGGTTCCTGCAGGACGATCTCTTCCATCACTGTTTCTTCTGTGGTATGCCCATTTTCTTTGATAACTTTTTTCGTCACTTCTTTTAGTCCGTCCTGACCTTCCTGTTTTACTTTTGTTTCACCTTCATAGAGCTGGTCTGTCTTTTCCGTGATTTTTTCAAAAGTTACAGGTTCTGCCGCAGTGACGACCTCTGTTGTCTTAACAGTCAATTCTTCTTCTGCTGTAATCTGCTCCGCAGCTTCCTCTACTGTGAGGATCTCCGGCTTTTCATCCCCGTTTTTTAAATCCATCTCTTCCGCGAAAGTTTGTTCTTCTATTTCAATCTTTACAGTTTCTTTACTCTTGTAATGTCCTTCAACCTCTTTTACTACTTCTCTGGCATCTTCCTGGCTGTCTACCAGGGCTACTTGTTTTCCATCCGCCGTCACGCGCCACGGCTGGGTGATCACTTCACCATTGGCTAACAGCACGGGCACTTCAAAGTCTGACGGTACTATGACGGTCCCCGCCGCTATAGAGCCGGCCGCAAGCAAGAGCGCTCCCGCCACAGCTGACACAAAAACGGCTTTTCTCTTCTTTTCTGAGCTTTTCAAGCTCCTACTGGGTAGTTCTTTCATAATATCGTTTCCTTCTCTCCTCCTCCCTTTTCAGGGATTTTGATGATAAGCGTACGATATATAGTATTCCCAGTTTGTCCCAATTATACAGCTTTTTTATGAGAGTGGATTTCTTCTTTTGCGATTCACTTGCCTTTTACTCAAATCGACTGCCGTGAAAGTCCGATCCTCTCGTAATATGAAGGTGGTACTTTTCTGCGATTTCCACAAATCGGAGTGCCTGCTCGCAGCTGTGATCTCGATGAAAACACTCTAACCCGCCCAGCCCTGCTTTTCTCAGCCGTCCCACCAGTTGATCCACCTGCTGGTAAAAGACTTCGCTGCCCGGTTCTCCAACCCCTCGGATCTGGATAGGATGAGCCAAAACAGCGATCCCGCCTGCTGCTCGTATCAAACCGATGGCCTCCTCCGCGTCCAATTTTTCCTTTTTCACTGCTTTTGCTTTTGGCGATTCTAAAAATTTTCCTGGTGCAAACGCCTCTTTTGGAGCTTTGATATACCCCTTTTTCACCATGGCTCTGGCAATGATGGGTTTGCCGATAAAGCTTTGGCCCGGACGCAGGATCAGTTCTTCCGTTGTGAGGGGACACCCCATTTCTGCCAGCACTGCCAGCAGCTTTTCGTTTCGGGTTTCCCGCTTTTGGCGCAGTTCTTTCAAAGTCTCGGTGAGTCTTTGGTTTTCAATGTCAATATGATATCCCAAGATATGCAGGCCCGTTCCTTCTTTTGTCTTTGTAGCCAGTTCGATCCCTGCGATGACCTGTAGATCCGCCGTTTCTCCTGCGATCAGCGCCTCTTTCACGCCATCTATGCCATCGTGATCCGTAATGGCAATGGTGTCGTAACCCAAGGCTTTTGCTTGTTTTACGATTTCCGTAGGAGAAACGGCGCCATCTGAAAACCAGGTATGGATATGGAAATCTACTTTTGATTCCATAACAGATCTGCCGCCAATTCCTCAGCAGCGGCCGCTCCTTTCAAAAGTTCTACCAATTTAAGGGCAAAAGGCATGGCTGTGGCCGGTCCTTTTGAAGTAACGATTTTTCCATCCGCTATCACGTTTTCTGTCCGCGGCAGGGCTTTCGCCTTTGTCAAATGATCTTCCATGCCTGGATAAATGACTGCCTGTTTCCCGTCCAATACGCCTTGCGCAGCAAAGACCATAGGCGCGGCGCAGATCGCGGCAAGGTATTTATCATTTTCCGCAAAACAGCGGATATGCTTGGTCAAGCCTTCATGGCTGCCTAAATTCGACGCGCCTGGCATGCCGCCAGGCAATACGATCATTTCGCAGCTCTCGTAATCGGTTTCTTCAAATAAGATATCCGCTTCCATAGGAACGCCGTGAGTTCCTACCACTCGCTTTTTCCCATTCATGGAAACGGTCTGGGTATCCAGTTCCGCTCTCCGCAGCAAGTCCACGATAGTCATGGCTTCGATCTCTTCAAATCCATCTGCCAAATGTACATAAATCATCTTTGTTTACCTCCCTTGTTGTCTTGAAGACATTGTATCATACCTTGAAAAAAAAGTGTGAATGATTTCTCATTCACACTCCTTATTTTATCTGGTTGGCGTTAAATTTTTCAGGGAAATATCCATGATCGGCGCACCATAAGTCAACGCACCCGCAGAAACATAATCCACGCCGATCTCTGCGATTTCTTTTAGCCGCTCTTTTGTCACGTTTCCAGAGCATTCCAACTCCGCCTTGCCCGCGGCCCGCTCTACGGCTTCCTTCATTGTCTCGTTATCCATATTGTCCAGCATGATGATATCGGCTCCAGCCTCCAGCGCTTCGTCCAGCTGCTGCAAATTTTCCACCTCGATCTCGATCTTGCGTACAAAAGGCGCATATTCTCTTGCCATTTCTATGGCTTTGGCAACGCCGCCCGCTGCTCCAATATGATTGTCTTTCAGCAGCAGTCCATCTGACAGGTTGTAGCGGTGATTCTGCCCTCCGCCTACTTTTACTGCGTATTTTTCAAAGATCCGCATATTTGGCGTTGTTTTTCTCGTGTCCAGCAGCCTTGTCTTGGTGCCTTCCAACTCTCCTGCCATTTCGTGGGTAAAGGTCGCGATGCCGCTCATGCGCTGCAAATAATTGAGCGCAGTCCGCTCTCCTGATAGGATGACCCGGATATCTCCAGCAATCACTCCGATCATATCACCTTTTTTAACAAAATCTCCGTCTTTTAATCCTGTCTTGAAAATCGTTTTTTCATCCAGCAAGCAGAACACTCGGTGGAAAACATCCAAGCCGCAAATGATCCCATCCTGTTTGCAAATCAGTTCCGCGATCCCATGGGTCTCTTCCCGTACTACCGCATTGGCAGAAACGTCTTCGCTGGTGATATCCTCCCGCAAAGCACTAAGAAGATAGGGATCCACATTAATCTTCATGGTGACACCATTGATCATAAAAATTCTCGTCCCTTCTTTTAATTTCATTCATAATCAGCTGTTGATTGGCTTTCCTCCAGCTTTCCTCATCCTCATATTGGCTTAAGTCGATCCGTTCTGTCCCAAATTCGATACCCGATGCCTTTTCTTTGATTTTTCCTGCGGCCCGTTCTGCGAACACTAGGCCCTCTAACAAAGAATTGCTGGCCAATCTGTTAGCTCCGTGGACTCCATTGCATCCTGTCTCACCTACCGCATACAAATTGTCCATGGACGTTTCGGCGTATGTGTTGGTCTCGATGCCGCCCATGAGATAATGCTGCGCTGGCGTGACTGGTATGGGTTCTTTGCACAAATCATACCCCTCTTCCAAACACTTCTCATAGATATTGGGGAATCTGCGGCGGATCCAGTCCTCCGGTTTTCCTACAAGGGAAAGGTACACGTAGTCGCTGTTGGTTTTCTCCATTTCTTCCTGGATCTTGGCTGACACTACGTCTCTTGGAAGCAACTCGTTTACGAATCGTTCCCCCTGGCTGTTGAGAAGCACTGCGCCTTCTCCTCTCACTGACTCGGAAATCAGGAAACCTCTGCCTGGCTTTTTCGAGTATAAAACAGTGGGATGAATCTGTACGTAGTTCAGATTTTTTAACTGAATGCCGTGTTTTGCCGCAAGGGCAAAGCTATCTCCTGTGATATGGGGAAAGTTGGTGGAATGGTCAAAGAGACCGCCCATTCCGCCTGTAGCCAGAACTACGGATTTCGCAAAAACCTGTCTGATTTCGCCTGAAGGTTCCTTCACGACGATCCCTGCGCAATGTTCTTCCTCTATCAGCAGATCCATCATCAGCGTGTACTCTTGGATCTCTATGTTATCCCGCATTCTTGCCGCAGCGATCAATTTGCTGGTGATTTCTTTTCCTGTAACGTCTTTATGGTGCAGAATTCGATAAGTGCTGTGGGCGCCTTCTCTGGTATAATCCAGCTCCCCGTCTTCCTTTCGGTCAAATTCTACTCCATAGGAAACCAGCTTCGCATTGACTCCCGGCGCGCCTTCGATCATACATCTGACAGACTCTCTGCTGTTTTCATATTTGCCGGCTTTCAGAGTATCCTCAAAAAAAGCATTAAAATCGCTTTCTTCTTTTAAGGTGCAGATGCCGCCCTGCGCCAGATAGGAGTTGCTGTTTTCCGTTCTATCCTTTGTAATCATCAAAATAGCCATGCTTTGGGGCAGGCTGAGGGCCGCGAACATACCGGAAGCTCCCGTGCCTACGACGATTACATCATATTTGCTTTTCATAATGATCTCCCAATTGCGATCGTGCGTTCTATATGGATATTAAGAATGATCTTGTTTCGCGATCGTTCCTTTTGTTACTTTGCTAGTTCCAGCATACGGCTCAGGGGCCTTTGCGCCTCTTTCCTGATGTCTTCCTTCATTTCTATGGTCTGGTCCATATTTTCCAAAACCTTCAGTACTTTTTCCAAAGTAACTTTTTTCATGCCCTCGCAAACCTGCTGTTCCTTGGCTGGGTGGAAAATTTTATGAGGATTGTTTTTCCGCAGCTCGTAGAATACGCCTGTCTCCGTGCAAATGATGAACTCCTGCGCACTGCTTTCACCAGCCCTCGCAATGATACCAGAGGTACTGCCTATGTAGTCAGCTTCTTCCAAAACTGCCATGGTACATTCTGGGTGAGCCAATACTTCTGCCTGAGGCCACTTGTCCTTTGCTGCTAACACATCTTGTTTCGTGATTTCCTTGTGAACGTAGCAATATCCATCGTTAAAAATGAAATTTTTATCGGGCAGCTTGGAAGCGATATACCGCCCTAAATTTTCGTCAGGAACAAACAGAATGTTCTTGTTCGGCAGTGCGTTCACGATTTTCATGGCATTGGAGGATGTCACGCACACATCGCAGTGCCGCTTTAACTCTGCTGTGGAGTTAATGTAACAAACTACTGCCAGATCTTCGTATTCTGCTTTAGCTTTCTCAATACGTTCTACCGCACCCATGTGAGCCATAGGGCAATCCGCCTCCATGTCCGGCATCAGCACCAGCTTGTCCGGGTTGAGGATCTTTGCGCTTTCTCCCATAAAGGACACGCCACAGAACAGAATCACCTTTTCTTTCGCCCCTACCGCTTTTTCACTGAGGTAGTAAGAATCGCCCACACAGTCGGCGATTTTCTGAACCTCTTCATCTACATAATAATGTGCCAAGATCAGCACATCCTTTTCTTCTTTTAATCGTTTAATCCGATTCTCGATTTCTGCCATTGTTCCTCTCCTAAGTTTTTCTGTGAAACATACTAATTCTAATATTGCATATTTTGGTGAAAGTGTCAAGGCTTTTTTAGCGTGCTTCAGGGTAAACGATGACCTCCATAAACTTGTTCTTACTCTAAAGATAAGTTTATGGAGGTCATGCGTAACATACAGCTATTCACGGAACTTGAAAACAATTAGGTTTAAGATCTCAGCTTAAATTCTCTTACTAAATCATCCAGCCGCTTCGCTACGGTGGACATCTCCTGACTGGAAGCCGCGCTTTCTTCCAGCGTAGCTGAATTGGAATTGATTACAGAAGCGATTTGGGAAACGCCTTCCGTGACTGATGCGATGGAAACCGCTTCTTCTGATGCGATATCTGAAATATTGCCGATCGTTCTTGTGAATTCTCTGGCGTGTTCCACAGTATTCTCCAAATTTTCAGCGGTCTCGTTGGCAATCAGCACACCTTTTTCAATTGCCGTGATGGAGCTTGTTATCAACGCTGCTGTATCCTGCGACGCTTGAGCGCTTCTTGATGCTAGATTTCTAACCTCATCGGCAACCACAGCGAATCCTTTCCCTGCCTCTCCAGCACGAGCCGCCTCTACCGCTGCGTTCAATGCCAGAATGTTTGTCTGGAACGAGATATCCTCAATGGTATGTATGATTTTTTCGATTTCCTTTGAATGCTGCGTCATCTCTTTCATAGCCAGCACCAGTTCTTCCATTTTCCGGTTGCTATCCAGCATTTCCTCGCTGACATGATCTGCCTGAATTTTCGCGTTCTCAGCAACAGAAGCGGTTTCTTTTACCTGCTGGGAAATTTCGTTAAGCGTTGAGGCCAATCCTTCTGAGGTACTTGCCTGTTCAGTAGAGCCCTGCGCCAGAAGATGCGTGTTACCTGTCAATTGCTCCGCAGCACCCTTCACGGAAAACGAAGCATCCTGAATCTTGCTGAACGCGCTGTTCAGAGAGCCGATCAATGAATGAATGGATTTCTGGATCAAAGAAAATTCTCCCTTAAACGCATCCTGATGTTCAATATTTAGGTCTCTGGCCGCCAATTTTTCCATGGACCGCTGAATGGTCCCGACATATGAGGCAAGCTCTGAGACAGAAGTATTTAATGCGCTGGCCAGCTCACCTACCTCATTGTCGCTCTGAATATCGATCTGGAAATTCAAATCGCCTTCTGCCAGCTTTTTGCTGTTATCCGTAATCAAAATCAATGGATTGATCACGCCTTTTGTCACATATGTGATCATGATGATACAAATCACAATGATCAGCAGGATCGCAATGCTCACAATGATAAACGTGTATCTGATCGTGCTGTCCATTCCCGCTTTCGCCTCGGCAATCATTGTCTGTTCGATTTCAATGACACTATCCAGCTTCTCCACCAGTTGCGCGATATTTTCCTTGATTGTATTTATGTATAAATCCTCGGCCGCCGCTTTGTCTCTCTTTTTCAAGGTCAAGGCTTCCTCCGCGGAGGCATGTATTTCTTTATGAAGGTCTTTCATCTCTCGCTTCAGCTGCTCGACCTTTTCATTTCCGGAACTTGTTTCCGAATACAGCCATTTTCCCAACACACAACTGGTATCGTCCTTGCTGCCTGTAAATTCCGTGCCAAAATTTAAGGCAGATCCAAGATTTTCCACCCACGAGTAATGTCCTTTTTCGCTCTCTAGAGCTGTTGTGTACAATTTTGTCGCATTGCTGATCTGCTTGTTATTTTCTTTTATTTTCCCCAACCCGCTGGCAATGCAGACGGTAAGCAGCGCAATAGCTAAAAACACAACGATAATCAATATTCCTATTTTTGTTTTGATACTGTTTTTGTTTTTCATTTTGCCCCTCATATGCCTTTTTCTTTTTAATGTATCATATTTTGTCGCTGACTGCAATTTAAATCTGCGATTTCCTGTGTAAAGAATAGGCTGGAAAGGGCGATATCGCAAGTGAAAAATCAAAGCAGGGGCAAACATTCGCCCGCCGCTGTCACCCGTCTTCCTTCAACACCTGTTTCAGAAAAGCTTCATAGGCCATTTCCTGCCGCATGCAAATTTCCTCTGTAGAAATCCCTGGAGTGGTCATGGAAAAAATGGTACTCAGGCCCATGGTGTAAATCAGCATGTTCGAATGCAGCTCCTCAGCGCGCCGCAGGCTGATCCCATTTCTCTGATGCAGGGTAAATATTTTGAAAAGATGGGGCTCCTCTTTTGCCAGTTGAATATACGCCTGCCCGGTGCCGCAAAACAGATTGGCCTGATCCATATGCCCTGCCACATACTCTGTTACAAAGCATCTGACTTTTTGTTCCACGTCCTGGCGCAAACCTTCCATATTGCTGCAATAGCTGTAAATCAGCTACACTGAGCAGCCCAGCCTTTTGGCGATGTTTTTTACCAGAACCTGCTCCATCCCATCCATTTTGGCGATTTCAAAAGCAGCGTCCATTACCATTTGTTTTGTGATCCTTTGCTTGGGCATGTTTCTCTCCTATCTGTTTCGCGCGTTTCTTGGTCCATCCATGGCCTTTCTCCACAACCTATGGATAAACGAATTATATGAAAGGTTTTATTCTTTATCAAATGCTGGTTAGAGAAATATTTGGAAGCCTCTTGTTCAGGAAGCAAGAAAAAACAGAGCCTTTTGGGAAAGCTCTGCCTTTCATCCACTGACGCATTTGGATTGTCTACTTCAAATAGTACTTCACAAATGGCGCAAGCAACTCTCTTTGCTCTTTCAGCGGATCCTTTTCCGTCTTCATGGAACAATCATCGCCTATTACCATTGTGTCTCGTTCATCGCCGTACAGAGTCCATTGCGCATCGTCGATGCTGGGATCTCCAGTCTTTGCGAAATTGGCCCATGCGCTGCACATCTTGTCTGCGAGTCCTTTATCCACGGTCCCGGAAAAAATCGTTTCATCAAGATTGTGGAACACATAAGCCACTTCTGAAGCATGACAGGAGCCTATAAAATCAAAGTTATCCGACTTCTTGCAGAAGTAGTACATATAAGTGTCGCCACCGCCTTTCGCATGGCTGTATGCTGTATCGATGCTTGGAAGACGGAAGCACATTTCGTTAGCCATTTCCGTACGCTTCCAAATATCCTCATCTTCGTCAACTATTTTCAGGAATTCGTTCAGCATTTTCTGTTCGTCTTTAGTGGCTACATCCATCGCCGCGTTGTACTTGTTTGCCAGAAACCGGTCCTCAAAATTTTTCAGATTTTCCTGGATGCCCGCTTCGTCCATTTCTGACATTTCCACATCGCCCTGTTCGTTGATCCAGTATCTGAACTCATCGCTGTTGGTCCCGATCATGACTTTCACATCTTTGGAGGCACCATTAGCAAGCGCTTTGTATGGATCTTCAGGAATAAAATCTCCGTCTCTAAGAGGCTTGTTATTAATATCGCCCACGCAATTTCCTTCTTTGTCATAGCTGCGATAGATTTCTATCAGCTTTTCCTCTGGAATTGCCATCAGATCATCCATGGTCTTAGCGCCCGCTTGCTTTAACAGCAGCGCAGTCTGTCCGCTTTCATCATACTCTTCTTTTGTGCACAGCAAATTGAGGGAACCGCTTTGGGCAATGGCCTTTTGGAACAACCCCTGAGCTTCATCCACCACTAAAAGCGTAGATATCAGACCGCTTCCCGCGGATTCTCCAAACAAAGTGATGTTTTCAGGGTCGCCGCCAAAGCTTTTTATGTTCTGCTTTACCCATTTTAATCCCTGGATCAGGTCCAGCACTCCCAGGTGGCCGCTGTCTGGAAACGCTTCTCCTCCTGGCACGTCGCTGAAGTCCGCAAAACCCATGGCACCTAACCGATAATTGCAAGTCACTACGATCATGTCTTCGTGTTCTTCTATCATGTGTTTTCCGTTGTAAAGCGGGTCAGCTGTCCCGCCCCAGGCATAGCCGCCGCCATGTATGTAGAACATGACTGGTTTGTTTGTTTCTTTTAAATCTTTTGTCCACACATTCAATGTCAGACAGTCTTCGCTGACTGTGTGGTAAGACGCTGCTTCTGAATGCCACTGGGTTTGTATCGCACTGTTTCCAAACTCTGACGCATCGAATTCTTCATCGCTTTCTTCTACTGCCTCCGGAGCCTTCCACCGCAGATCGCCTGTGGGAGCTTTGGCATAAGGAATGCCTTTAAAGGCCATCACGCCGTTGTCCTCCTTGACCCCTTTAAAGTTTCCATTGTAACACTTGGCTGTCATGCTCTCCTCGCCACCTTCATCCGTGCTGCCGCTTTGCCCGCATCCTGTAAAGGCCATTGTCACGCCTAATGCCAATACTACTAAAAAACACCACCATTTTTGCATAATAAAAAACCTCCTTTATCATTGTTCTTTGCGCTTTGATCTTAATAAAGGAGGCTATTTTTGGCTATCACCTGTTCAGGTGATTTTGGGAATTGATCACATGGACCAGTTCTACCCGGCTTGAAACGCTCAGCTTTTTGTATATGTTCTGGATATGACGTTTTACGGTGTTGATGGAAATGACCAGTTGATCCGCAATGCTCTGATTCGTGTCACCTTCATACAGCAAGGCTAAAATTTCAAACTCTCTTTCTGTAAGTCCGAATTCCTGAGCCACGACTTTCACCTGGTTTTCCACATTCTGGTGTTCATTTGGGAAATATATGGGGCTAAAATCCTCTTTGAAAATAAAGAGCAAGGTCGCAAAAGAAATGATGGACATCAGAGGCCCCGCTGGCTCGAATCGCTCCACCTGCCATGCGGATATACCGAATTTCCCCAGGGAAAGCTGAATGTTTAAGATCGTCTGGTTGACGCTCCAAAGAGCCAGGGCCATCGATGTGACCAGAAGATAATTTCTTCTTAAAACTGATATCCCTTGCCGCAAAAGCTTTACCGCAGCTACCCCGCACACTACGAGGGTCATGCTCCCAACTGCCGCAAAGAAAATCATATTGAACATTCTCGCGGCCTCATTTTTAATGTAGTAATAAGGATCCGTATACGCACACGCCATCACAATACCCGCCGAGACCCCCGCCAGGGCCAAGCCGAGCACCGTCTTGCGCAGCCAGGCCATCCGGCTCCCAAAATGGGATAGTGCGAAAAGCCAGGCAGGCATAATGACTCCAACTAAAGCATAGTCCAGTACCCTGCCTAACGTTCCTATTTCATATATGGCCAGCAAATTTTCTCTGCAATAGTAGAAAAAATGCCACAAGCAGAATGCCAAGATGGCAAAAGAAAAGTTCCGAACGCTTTTGAATGCGTCAGTCGTTTCTGTCCTGCTCTTCATAATTGTGAGGCCAATCAAAGCGATTCCTGTCATGGCAATGAACAGCGCGCAGATATAGCCTATAAAAACCACGCTTATATACATTTCTGCACCTCGCACCCATGGATTAATGACAGTATAGCACAAATCATTTGCTTTAGGGTGCTGGCAAACAGTAAAATGCTCTTGATTATTCTTTTTCCATGAGCCGTAAAAACGTATCCTTCATTCCGCGGGCAAGCGGCCATCCCAGCTCCACCAACGTCTCGTCCATAGCCGCCAGCGTCTGGGCCATGTCTTCCTCGCAGGCGTTTTCACCCATGTGTCCGATGCGGATCACCTTCCCAGCCAGAACATCAAAGCACCCAGAAATCATGATGTTATGCTTTTCCCGCATGGTGGATAAAATCTGCGTATCTGTCAGCCCTTCCGGCACTTCGATGACCGTGACTGTATTGGAAAATCCTGTTTCCAGGTAAAGCTTCAGCCCTGCTTCTTCCACAGCCTGTCTGGTGGCTGCGGCGATTTTTTCATGCCGCCGCAGGATGTCCTTGTCCGCCATCACATTGTCCACCGCAGCCCGCAGGCCGTTGATATCGCTGATGGGCATGGTATATGGGAACCATTTGTCTTCATAATAAGTTTTGAAGGTCAAGATATTGGCATAAAAGGAAGCGATGGGCGTTCTTCGGTTTTCCATGGCTGCCATGGCTTTATCGCTGACCCAGAGCATGGTCAAACCAGCTGGTGCTGACAAAGCCTTTTGAGAGCCGCCGCAGAGAATGTCAATCTTGCTCGCATCCACATCAATGGCTTCGCCAAACATGCCGGCCACCGAGTCCACCACGGAAAGGATCCCCTGGGCCGCCAGCAGCGGGCAGATTTGAGAAACATCATTGAGCACGCCGCTAGGTGTGTCGCAGTGGACAACTGTGGCATATTTGAAATCTGAATCTTTTTCCAAAAATGCTTTTAGCTGATCCACATCAATCGGACGGCGATAATCAGAAGTGAACAGCACCGGCTCGCCGCCATAGATCCGGACAAAATCAGCGAATCCCTTTCCAAAGATGCCATTGTCCAGGACCAGCACCCGATCCCCCGGCTCTGTCAGGGAAGCGCACGCGGCTTCCAAACCTAAAATGCCTTCACCGCCTAGAATATAAGCGGTTCCACTGGAATGGAGAAGCTCTTCCAATAGGTCACATGTTTCCTTGTAAAATTCGCAAAAAGCTTCGTCCAGATCTGGATTGGTCGTTTCCAGGCTTCTGGCCTGACGAACATTTTCCCGTACCTGCGTCGGCCCCGCAGTCATGATCTTGTACATAACATCACGCTCCTTCTCTTTTTAAAATTTATCAGCCAGCAATTTCAACCGGCCCGCGAAAGGCAGGACGATGATCCCTGCCACCACGACTTGGACAATGTTTCCCGGAATGGAACCCAGCGGCACGATCCAGTTTTGAAATAAAAGCACCTCAGTGAAATAATAACCTACGACTTTGATCACCAGTGCCGCTAAAATAGCCAGGATCATGGCCGCAGTCCTATTGATTCTCACTTTTTCCACAATTAGACCCGCTATATAACCCATGGCTCCTACAATCACAAAGGTAAAGGGCGCCCATGCGGTCCACCCGGAAATCAAATCAAACATCCCCATGCCAAACGCACCAGCAATAGCTCCCGTTTTTCTGCCATAAAGAAAGGAGGCCAAGAACAGCGGCACATTGCCCAGATGGATCAGGCCCCCATTTCCAACTAAGGGCAGGCGGATATTGATAAACATGGTCGCCACCAGCGTCAAGGCGATAAACATAGCATTGATCACCAGCGTTTTTGTCGTGCTCCTGGAAACTGTTTGATTCATGTTTACGTTCATTTTTTCATTCTCCTTTTCATCACTCATTTGCCGTGTCACCAACAAGGCCGCCTTGCGGATCCTTTCTCAAAAAAGCAGGCCTAATTGGCATTCTGGAAATATCACAAACAATATTTCCTACATTAATAAGAAAGGTAAAGGAATTCCTTATCATTAGGATACCGAAAAAATACCATTAAATAAATAGACAAAAATAACTATTTATTTAAGAACATATTGCGATTTTTTCTTATATTTTTTGTAAAATAGAGAACAGTTTTAGAAAAATAAAAAGATTAAAAGAATACAGTTTTCTACAATTAAAATAGCTCTTCATTTGTGACTTTTATTGTATTTATTTCTACAATCTTGTTTTTGTAATTTTTTTAAATTTTAATATACAATTACATCAAATTATGGTGTAATATGGATGTTGCAAAAAAAGACATGCAAAAGCGATTCCCTCCTGGGAAGGAGGTTGGCATGACCGATTACGAAATCAACACCATTATATTGATGGTATTGGGATTAGTGATCATGGGAAATGACTGTAAAAGGAAATAACCGCCCTAGCACCTAACTACGTGGCGGTTATACCATTACTTAGAGAGGGTTGCCGTTTCTACGGCTTTGCCTCTTTGCTGTATCTATGATAATAAATCGCTCTTGGCATTTCAACAAAAACACCTAATCTGCGCTGATATTTCTAATGTCCTGCCGACCAAAAAGAGCAAGGTCCTCTTCCCTATGCCTTATGTGCGTACCTACCTGCGACTGGCAGCACACAGACCGCAATGACCGCAGCAATGATTGCAGCAGCCAGAAAGAGCGGCCTCCCCGTCAAAACGGAAACCAGCAGAGCTGATAAAAACTGCCCGCTGAACATAGCCATGGTGCAAAAGCTGATGTTGATGCCTTTCTTTTCTAGTGTACTTTTGTTTACGATCAGGCTGTTGAACAGAGGCGTGGAAAAGCCGAACCCAAGACCAGCAAAGAATACGGCGATCCAGAGCACCACCGCACTGCCAGACAGGGCGTATAGCAAAAATGCGATCCCGTAGCAACAAAAGGCAATGGTCAAGCATCCCTTCTCTTTGATCTTTTTGACAATATTCGGCATGAAGCCCGTAGCCAAAACCGCGATCAGATCCAGTGCGGCGAGGTAATATCCGGTAAAGGATGGACTGTACCCCAGTGTGGTCTGCAAATAGATGGGCAGGGACACCATAGCGGTAAAGAACATGAGCATGCCTAAAAAGGCGATCAACAGCACCAGCGGGATCGGTACACCTTTGCCGGATCCCTGGGTTTCCTGTTCTACCTGTTCTTCTCCTGGCTCCGCTTGCTGCCTGCCTGCTGGGACAAAGAGCAGGAGAAACAGCAGTGCCAAGAATCCCAGCCCGTAAATATAAAATGGACATTGCCAGGAAATATCCGCCAGCACGCCACTGATACTGAGAAAGATCACGCCGCCGAATTCCATGGACATCCCCTGCATGGCAATGACTCGCAGCTGCTTTTCTCCATGAAAAAATGAGGCGATCAAGGCGACGCTGGCATTCATAATGGCGGCAGTGGCCGCACCTAGGAAAAAGCGGTCAATAAAGATCCCTGCCGCAGTAGGCATATAAGCACCTGCGATGCCGAAGATCCCATAAAACAACAATCCTAAAAACGCTACGATATATGGTCCCTTTTTATCAATGAGCCTTCCGAACAAAATTGCTGTTGCCACTACGCCTAAAGCAGGTGCTGTCACCAGCCAAGACGCATAATTCCCTAGGCCATAAACTTGACCCAATTCCGGAAGCGCCGGAGTAATGGCGTTCCCCACCATGACCGTCAAACTGCTGATCAGCATGATGGCTGCGATTCCGGCGTTTCCTATCTTTCTTTTTGCACGATTGTTTTCCATGATTCCTCCTTGTGATAATGATTTTCAGCAGAGTCGGTCCTGCTGATCCTCTCTTCAAGGCAGATTCGCTCAAGTTCCTCCCTTCATCTGGCTCTCACATACAAAGAAAGGAGGCTTCTCATCGAAACCTCCATTATGATTCATTCTTCTTGAAAATGGGTACGAAAAGAAAGCATCTTACTGCATTCTTCTCTCATCCAGACTTTACTGTCGGCTCCGGGTTCTGACCGGATTAGCTTGCGCTCGCGGGCTATACCGCCGGTAGAGAACACTCTTCTAGAAGAAATCTGCCTGTTATGTAATTACGGTCTTATCATAGCAAATGGATCCACCTTTTGTCAAGGTCCATCTCAAACATCAAGTCCCGCGTCCCTTTCTTCGTTGGCCTAGACGCCAATCGCAGCAAATCCTCTGATTCGGCAATCGACAGTGCCTCCCTTTTTCCTACCGCTCCTCTCGAAAGTAATTGTTGCCAAGGTCTCCCGGCGGCTGACTTTCTTTCCGCTTCTTGTGGGTACTAATGATGACGATCAAGATTGTAGCGATATACGGGATCATGTCCACCAGATATTGAGAGATTCCCAGGCCCATTGCTTGAAACCGCAGGCCAATGATGCTCAGGCCGCCAAACAGCACGCCGCCAAAAAATCCCTTGATCGGGTTCCAGGCCACGAAAATCACCAGGGCTACTGCGATCCAGCCTCTGCCGTTGACTACGTCTTCCTGCCAGATGGGGATACGTACCAAGGACAAATATGCGCCACCCAAGCCGCAAAGCGCACCGCCTGTCAGGATATGAGCATATTTGTAAAGGTTGATATTGATCCCAGAAGCGTCCGCTGCTCCAGTATTCTCTCCCAGTGCTTTCAGATTCATGCCCATCTTTGTTTTGTACATATAGACTGCCGCCAAAATACAAATCATATAGCTGAGATACACAAACGCGTCCTGCTGGAAAAAGATTGGACCGATGAACGGGATCTGCCCCAGCACTGGAATGGTGGTTTTAGCGAAAAACGCCGTGATCTCCGATGGTGCCATGGAACCTAGCAACGGCTCTCCCACGAATTGGGCGAATCCAGTGCCGAAAATCGTCAGCGTCAGACCGGTGACAACTTGACTGGCTTTCAAGGTTACTGTAACAAAGGCATAGATCAACGCGCCGCCTGCTCCTGCGAGAGCCGCGGACAAAATAGCCAGCAGTGGGCTTGCTGTGTGGAGCCCAGTGTAAAATCCCATGACAGCACCCATAAGCATCATGCCTTCCACGCCCAAGTTGAGATTTCCCGTCTTTTCTGTGATCAATTCCCCTACTGTGGCTAGAACCAGAGGTGTGCCAGCTACTACGCAAGCTGCTAAAAATTCTACCATGATTAAGCCACCTCCTTTTCCGCTGTCTTGCCAAAGCGGACTTTGTAGCGCATAAAAAATTCACTTCCCAAAACAAAGAACAAAATCAAACCTTGCACAATGTCTGACACCGCGCTTGGCACGCCCAAAGCGATCTGGATATATTCGCCGCCTTGGATCAGCATAGCGAATACCACGCATACCACTAGGGTTGTCAGCGGATTCAGCTTCGCCAGCCACGCAGTAATGATGGCCGTGAATCCATAGTTGTTGGCGATCCCGGCTACCAGGCTTTTTTCAATGGCCGAAGCCTGCACCATGCCTACGATCCCGCACAGGCCGCCTGAAATAAGCATAGAGATGATGATCACTTTGCTAATGTTCATGCCCGCGTACCTGGCTGTATCCAGACTTTCTCCTACCACAGCGATTTCATAACCGATTTTCGTGTGTCGGATCAGCACGTACACGAAGGCTGCCGCGGCCAAAGCGAAGATCCATCCGATATGAATGCCGCCGATGGATGGCAGCACCGCATTTTCAGAAAAATTCGCAATCCTTGGAAATCCGTTGGCTGCGGGATCCATCCATGGACCGTATTGCAAATATGTGACGAATTTGATGGCTACATAATTCATCATCAGTGTAAAGATGGTTTCATTCGTCCCCATTTTCGCCTTAAAGAAAGCAGGAATGAAAGCCCAGATCCCGCCGCAAATCGCAGCTGCCAGCACCATTAACAGCAGCATCAGAGGCTGCGGCAGGTTTTCACTGAGATTCAGTGCCACCCAGCTGGCCCCCAGTGCGCCCATGGTGATCTGCCCTTCTGCTCCAATGTTCCAGAATTTCATTTTAAAAGCCACGATGATTCCCATGGAAGCCAGGATCAGCGGAATGGCCTTGATGATAGTCTGCTGGACCCGCAGGCTGGTTCCCACTGCGCCCAAGACCAATTCCTGAAAAATGCTGAAAGGATTTAAGCCAAATAAAAGCAGGATGATCCCAGAAAATACAATGGATAACAGCACCGCGGCGATGGTAATGATGATTTCTATGTTTCTGGGCAGGTTGTCTCGTTTTGTCACTCTTATCAAATCCATTATGCTGAAACCTCCCCGTCTTGTTTTCCCGTCATTAAAAGACCGATATCTTCCTTGCTCACCTTGGACGGATCCACGATACCGGTGATTTCACCATGGCACAGGACAATGACCTTGTCGCATAGATCCATCAACACGTCCAAGTCTTCTCCAATGAAGAGAACGCCTACGCCCCTTGCTTTCTGCTCATTGATCAGATCATAGATTTTGTAAGATGCGCCGATATCCAGACCTCTGACCGCATAAGCTGTGATCAGTACTTTCGGTTCTGAGTCGATTTCCCGTCCCAGTAATACCTTCTGTACGTTACCGCCGGACAGTTTTTGCACGGGCGTGTAAATGCTCGGCGTTTGGATATCCAGCTCTTCTACGATCTTTTCCGCTTTTTTCACGCAGGGCCCCCTTTGCAGCAGGATCCCTGACTGGCTCTGATAATCCTTTAGCACCAGGTTATGGACGATATCCATGGAACCTACCAAGCCCATGCCCAGCCGGTCTTCTGGTATGAATCCCATGCGGATCCCCAGCCGGATGATATCTCGGGGACTTTTTCCAACCAAGTTCTCTCCTTCAAAATAAATGCGTCCTTTTTCTGTTTTCACAAGCCCGGCGATAGATTCGCACAATTCTTTTTGCCCGCTGCCTGCGACACCCGCAACACCGATGATCTCATGGGAATTGAGGGTAAAGCTCACATTGGAAAGTGCGTTTTTCCCTTCCTTGTCTAAGACTGTCACCTCGTCCAAGGAGAGCAGCGGCCTATGTTCCGTAAACCGCTTCTTTTCAATGGACAGATCCACTTTTTTTCCTACCATCATTTCGATGAGGGAGGAAACTTCCACAGACTTTGTTTCCACGGTTTTGATGGACTGACCTTTTCTCAGAACCGTCACCCGGTCAGAGATTTCCATGACCTCGTTGAGCTTGTGAGTGATGATCACTACTGCGCATCCCTGCTCTTTCATATTACGGATGACCCGGAACAGCTTTTTGATCTCCTGAGGAGTCAGGACCGCCGTAGGCTCGTCCATGATCAAAATTTTTGCCCCTCTGTATAAAACCTTGATGATTTCCAGCGTCTGCTTTTCGCCTACGGACATTTCATAAATTTTTTTGTCTGGGTCAACGTCCAGCCCATATTGGTCGGAAAGCTCTTTGACCTTTTTCGACAGTGCTTTGCCCCGCACAAAGATGCTGGTGGGTTGCCCGATGATAATGTTTTCTTTGGCTGTCATAACGTCCACCAGCTTGAAATGCTGATGAATCATGCCAATTCCTTTTTTAATAGATTCTTTTGGCGATGAAAAGTGAACCTCGCTGCCATGGATGCGGATGGTTCCCGAATCCGGCGTATAAATGCCTGACAGCATGTTCATCAGTGTGGATTTTCCCGCGCCATTTTCTCCCAGCAAAGCATGGATCTCTCCTTCGCGAACGGACAAGTTGATGTTGTCGTTGGCTTTCAGAGGACCAAAGGATTTGCTGATGTTTTTCATTTCGATTGCCAGTTCCTGCTGCACTACGTTCCTCCAAAACAATTTGAACAAAGTCGGCTCCGCCGATCCCCTTTCGGCCGCGGACTTTGCTGCTATTTTATATATGCTAAAAATAGTATAGGGGGACCTGACGGTTCCCCCACAATACCTTTACCTTAAACGTATGAACACTTATTTCTTTTCATTGGAAGTAGCGGTCACGCCTTCTACTTCGCCGTTAATGCTCCAAACTTCTTTATCTGTCAGAGTCTGACCTTCCTTGCACAGATCCTTGCCATTGTTGTATTTGATGGCTCCGGAGAACACTTTGAATTCGCCGGCTTTCATCTTTTCCTGGGTTTCTTTGATCTTTGTCTTCGCATCTTCGGAAACCGCGCTACCCAGCTCGTCCAGACAGATCAGACCGCTAGCCATGGAGCCATAGCTGCTGAACGGTTCTGTTCCAGTCGGTTTAAAATTTCCATCCAGAATGGCTTTGAAGGTCGGCGTGAAGTAAGCGGACATATCCCAATAAGGGGCTGTCAGATAGTTTTCACCTGCCACATTGTTGTCGTAATTCCAACCAGTCGTGTAGATGCCAGCATCTTTTGCCGCCAGCTGCGTCGCTGTGGAGTCAGCATGGTAAGTCAGCACGTCGCATCCCGCAGCGATCAGCTGTTCCGCAGCCGCTTTCTCGATTTCCGCATCGCCCCAAGTGTTGATATAAACGACTTTTACTTCCACATCCGGATTTACAGACTGCGCACCCAGCGTGAAAGCGTTGATGCCAATCTGCACTTCGGTATAAGGGAAGGCCGCTACGTAACCTAGCACGTTTTTCTCGCTTGCAGAAGCCGCCGCCATGCCGGACAGATATCTAGCTTCTTCCATGGACCCGAAGAAGTTTTCCATATTTGTTTCGTTCTGCAGGTTTCCTGAGAAATGCAGGAACGTAACTTCGTCATAATCACCGGAATCAGCCAGTTCCTTCATCGGTTCACCAAAACCAAAGGAACAGCCAACGATCACTTTACAGCCCTGGTCGATCAGATTGATCGCCGCTTCTCTTGAAGCCTGCTTGTCCGAATCGCTGACATTTTCTTTCTTTACCAGTTCCATACCATTTTCTTTGGCCGCTTTTTCCAATCCTTCGTTCATGCACTGGGAAAAGCCGCCGTCATTGATGGATCCGATAAAGATACAGCCGACTTTTGTTGCGTTCGCGTCCGCACCGCCGCCTTCTGCGCTGTCCCCGCCGCCTCCACAGGCTGCTAGGCTGAAAACCATTGCCAAAGCCATCAGTACTGCTAATAGTTTTTTCATGTTTGTTTTTCTCCTTTGTTTCTCAATGTTTAAAATAAGCTATATTCTATTATATCCATTTGGTGATTGCCTTGTAAAGAAAATTTCTCGGGATTTACAAAAAAACAATCTCGCCATCCTTGATTTGATCGATCACTGCCAAGGATTCTAAACGAAAGCCCGCGTCCCTCAGTTTCTTGCCGCCGCCCTGGAAACCTTTCTCAATGACAGCGCCGATTCCTGCCACATGGGCTCCCGCCTGCTCTGCCAGCCGTGCCATTGCCATGGATGCTTCGCCATGGGCCAGAAAATCGTCTAGGATCAAAACTCGATCGCCTTTGCTCAGGTATTTCTTTGCTACTCGTATGATGGAAACCGTGCCCTTTGTAAAGGATCTGGCTTCCTCTCCGTAAAAGTCTTCTGTCATGGTGTTAGGCACTGTTTTTTTCGCGAACACCACTGGCGCATAAGAAAAGTAGGGAGCTGTCATGCACGCCACAGCGATACCACTGGCTTCCACGGTCAGGATCTTGTCGATTTCCACGTCAGAAAATCGCCTGCCAAATTCTTTTCCCACCTCATTCAGAAAAGCCACATCAATCTGATGGTTAAGAAAGCTGTCCACTTTTACGATTTCTGTTCCAATCGCTTGCCCTTCACTGCGTATCTTTTCCTGTAGTAGTTTCATGTCGTTCTCCTATATTGCCCCTGATGCTTAAAATAACTTTTCCTACAATATCCTCTTTTGAGACCAGACCAATCTCGCTGTCTCTAGAATCCTTTGAATTGGTGCGATTGTCTCCCAATACGAAATAGCTGTCTTCTCCCACTGTGATGGGATAGGATGTTCCTTCATCTGAAATGGCTGTGACAGTATAGATGTAGTCTTCTTCTATCGCTTCACCGTTCACATAAAGGCCGCCCTGATTTTTGCTAATGTCTACTGTGTCTCCTACTGTGGCGATCACTCGTTTGATTAGCTTTTCCTCATTCTTTGTTTCAAAAACAATGACATCTCCCTTTTTGATGCTGCCTTTGGCAAAGCGTTGTATCACCACCCGGTCCCCATCATAAAACGCTGGATTCATGGAATCCCCTGAAACATAGGATATGCTGATAAAGAATTGCGTGATCAGAAAAATCGCTAGGACAACAACCGCAATTTCTGCCAAAATGCTTTTCCATCCGCCACTAACAGCACCTGCGGCTTCTGCATGTTTTTCATGTTTGATCGATTGTCTTGCAGTGATAGAAGGCAACTTTTTTAGCAGTCCGCCGGCTAGATCCCGTGCCCGCTGACCCTTGTCTCTATGCTTTGCTCTTGAATTTGGATCAGGTGGGGACTGCTGAACCCTTTCCCCTGACATTGCCCGAATGATTTCTTCATCAAAAAATCGGTCAGGAGCATTCTGTTCCTGACCATTGGTATTCCAAGTGTGCCGCTCTTCGATACGGTTCTCAAAATATTTGCTCCATTCATTCCACTCATTTGGTTCTTGATGAACCGGCTTTCTGGAGTCTGGTTCTTTTTCTCCCAGTATTTCAAATACATTCAGATCCTTATTCGCCATCCATTCCCACCAAAAGGTTCATACCATCTCTATCATCACTTGATTCAGAGAAGTAGAGCTTGCTTCTGATTCCTTCGAGCGCTTCGCTCACATTCGTAATATCTGACTTGACTTTTCCAAACTCGCTTTCGATTTTTTCGATATAAGTGCTGTATTTGTATTTTTGCTGCTGAAGCTTCTTTTCTTCTTCCTGAAGATTCTTGCTTTCTTCTTCCAAGCGAGCTTCTAGAGCCCTCTTCTGCTCTTCCATTTCAGATTTCATTTTGTTGATTTCAGCCCGAGCCATGGATTTTTCATTTTGCATCTCGATCTCCATGTTCGCCCGCATCGCCTTAATCTCCGCATTGAAGTTTTCTCTCGCCTGCTGTACGTTCCTTGTCAACTGCTCCTGTACGGATTTGACTTCTGCTTGGCTCTTTGATCTGGCCGCAGCGACTTCTTGCCGCACGGTCCGCTGTTCGATTTCCAACTCGTCTCGAACTTGTTTCTGCCGTCTTTCCAAATCATGGTTGACCCGCTCTTGTTTTGCTTTTAGTTCCGCATTGATTCTCGTCTGTTCAGCGGCGAGCTCATCATGCACTCTCTTCTTTTCAGCAGCTAGTTCTTCTCTTACTTTCTTTTTCTCTGCGTCCAGTTCTTCCCGAACTCGTTTTTGCTCCTCATCTAACTGGCTGGTGATACGTTCCTGTCTGCTTTCCAACTCATCGTTAATCTTTTTTTCTTTTGTTTCCAGCTCTGCGTTCACTTTCTGCTGGCGTTCTTCCAACTGATCCGTCAGTTTTCTCCGTTCGCTATCCAGCTGCAAACGGATGCGCTTTTGCTCGGATTCTAATTCCGCATTGACCTGGGCGCGCTTTTCATTGATTTGTTTTTCTGCTTCTGCCCATGCGGCTTCGATCTGCATCTGGGACTTGGCCTTGCTCAGCTGGATGTCCTCTTCGGTCTGCTCCCTCTGTGCTTTGAGACGGATGTCAGTTTCCGCTTTGTCAGCTTCCACCTTTTCCCGCAGTGCTTTCATTTCCATTTCAAAACGATGGCGAGCTTCTTGAGTCTCCCGTTCAAATTCTTCTCTAGCCTGCTGTAACTCGGTCTGAGTCTTTACCTTCTCTGCCTGAAGCTGCATCCTTTCTTCTTCCTGCTTTTTCTCGGACTCGGCCAGCTGCTGTTTTCCTTCGTTCATCATCTGTGTGACTTCTGCCCTTGCTCTGGAAACAATTTCATTGCTGTTTTTCTTGGCTTCCATCATCATGTTTATGTAAACATCGTTATTTGCTTCGTATTTCTGGAGCTTTTGCTGGAGCTCGCGCACCTTTGCTCCGGCGGTCTGTTCCGCAGCCTGCTCCGCTTCCTGACGTAACGCTGCGGCCCTCTGTTCCAGAGAGCGCTCCATGTTTTCCTTTTCCACGGCAGCCTGTTGCTGCATTGCGTTCATCCGCTGCTGCATTTCTTGCTGCGCAGCTTCGAGTCTCTGCTGCATTTCTTGCTGCTGCATAGCTGCCTGCTGTTGGATCTCTTGCTGTTTTATGGCTGCTTGCTGTTGGATTTCCTGCTGCTGCATGTCGATCTGCTGCTGCATATCCTGCTGCATGGTATTGTACTCATAATTGAAATCCTGTTCCAGCTGCGCAATGCTGGCTTCATAAAAGTTGCACAAATCCTGCATGGACGAATACACGTCTTCACGGGCAAAGCCGCCGCCTGGATCCTGTTTTATGTTCATATTCTGAAGTAACTTTACTACTTCTTCTTTTCTCTTTCTTGTGATTTCACTTCTGTCCATACCTGACCTCTTTCTGATTTTCAGTGATTGGTTGTTTTTTGATCATTCCCTAAAAATTTTCAGTTTGTTCATTATATCATCATCTACATAAATTGTATCTGCTTCTTATCTTACTAAATTTTTTGATTGAATACAAGGTTATAGAGAGTTTTTTGTAGATAAAATTGTTTTTTTTGAATTGACTTCTGTGGCTTCTCATAGTAAAATGATTCTTGTAACTAAATTGAACGTGGGGAATTGGCGCAGCTGGGAGCGCGTTTGACTGGCAGTCAAGAGGTCACGGGTTCGAGCCCCGTATTCTCCACCAAAGTAAAACGCTTGAAATTCCAACAGTTTCAAGCGTTTTTTCTTTCTCCTGCGTTTACATTTTTTAGGCGAAAAATCCCGCTTTTTCCCCCTATTTCCCGGTACAGGTGTGGGAGTTAGTGTGGGAAAACTCTTTGGGGTTTGCTCCAAGGCAGCGAAAAATGGAAGCATTTATGGATTTATAAACATTCTTTTTATCGCATGAACAACGGATTCCTTTAACGCATATTATAAAGGCGCACCTTCCTCGGACACACGATATGTCACAGTTCAAAGTTGTCTCCACTTCTATCGCACGCACAGGCAGCCGATGTCAAGCCGTCCGGCCTGATCCTTGTCCAAAACTGCTGCGGCCACCATATGCCCTCCATGCCGGCGCGAATCCTTTATCTCCCCACCCAGCAGAATTAAAATTCCCAAAATATTACGCCCTTAAATGACTACAAAAGTCCAATATCTTGTTCTTTCTTTTTCCATTCTTTTCCGTTATCCTTGTAATATAGAAGCAATATTTTGTGACATAATAGCAAAATTTGTCACATGTGGAATGATTCATCTATTTCCTTTTGCTTCAAAATTAATATTACTTGTGAGGTCAGAAAGATGAAACGAAAATGATAAACAGAATACATGAATTATTAAACTCCCTTGGTATCACCGCAAATTACACTGGTTTTTGCTATGTCTCTCTTGCGGTCAACTTAGCCATGGAAGACATGGAACGGCTGTCACTTGTAACAAAGAGGCTCTATCCCGCAGTCGCACGACATTATAATACGACCGCAAGCTGTGTGGAGCGCAATATCCGAACAGTCGTCCGTGTAGCCTGGACGCAGAATCCGGACCTTTTAAAAAAGCTGTCAAAAGGCGGGAACTGCAGTAAACCCACTTCCGCCCAGTTCATCTCAATTCTTACAATCTATCTCTTGCAAGAAAAACAAACAACAGCTCACCAACAAGAAACCCGAACTCCTACTACTTCCTATTCCTAATGTTGAATATGTCAAAGTAATGTTGAAATTTATACCCACTGGATGTCAGCACGTTTTAGCCTTTCCGGAATCCGCAGGTATGTTTCCTCTTTGGGATATCCTGCCATGAACGCTCCATAAAAGCTATTGTTTTCCGGAAGATTTGGCAACAGTTCCCGCAATTTTGGAATCGCATTGCACAATCGGGTCAAATAGCCTGCCCAACAGGTGCCTACGCCTCTGGCTTGAAGGATCAACTCCGCAGTAGCCATTGCGATTGCCACATCCTGAGGCGAATTGATCGCATTGTTTCTGCCATAACACAAAATCAGAGTTGGTGCTGTGCCTATAACGACATTGTTGCCTTCATTTTCATATTCACTGGCGATTTCAGGAGAATTACCAGTCTTTTTCACGTACTCCAAGATACATTCCATCATATCCTGGATCACATCTTTGGAGTCTATGACAATCCATTTTGCTGGATGTTGGTTTTTTGCGCTCGGTGCCCAGGATGCCACCTCTAGTGCGTTTCGCAAGGTGTTCCTATCCACGGGCTGATCTTCAAAATGACGATAGGACCGCCTTGTTTGAATATGCTGCTCCAATGCCTCGGGAAAGCGCTCTGGAAGCTCTGGCATGTCTCGAAGCAGCACTGCGTCCCTGCCGTCAAAGGAGATCGCTTCCTTTGGACAAGCAGCGGCGCAGTGCATACATTTCAAGCACACCTTCCCCTCTTTTAAATAAGGCCTTCCTGCTTTTGCGCCCAATACGGTAAATGGACAGACTTTCATGCACTTCAAACATCCAACGCACTTTTCCCTATTGATTTGAATCATTTCCTATCCTCCATATTTATATGATTTCATATTTGCAGCCCTCGAATGCCAAATCAAACTGACAAATCCCCTTGTACTGACAATATGCGCATGCACTCATATCGCCTGACTTTTTCGGCCTGATTTCAATATTTCCGCTCAGCAGGCCACCGCAGATTTCATTAATTTTTTCATCCACTGTATGCTGCAGGCTTCGGAAATCCTCTTCTTCCAAAAGTTTATCTGGTCCAGTTCCCGTGATGCCCTTTTGGGTCCGGCGCACAGGCACGATATCGGAATACCCGGAAAACGCTCCTGCGATATGCCCGATCACTTGCGGATCATCTACCATGATTCCATCCATGCGACATGCTTTTTTGGCTTCTTGCTCCACTTTCTCGGAGAACGCCTCTGGCAATATAGCTTCCGCACTGACGGATGGTTCCCGGATGAGGAAATAAAAAACGCCTGCGGGTTCACGCTCCTGTTGCTGCGCCGCTCGAAGATACAGCATTAATTGCAGGCGGAATCCCTTTTCCGCTTCTTTCCTATCGAATTTCTCCTGACCTGTCTTATAGTCAATGATCTTGACTCGGCCATCTTCCAAAATATCCACTCGGTCGATCTTCCCTTCGATCATGACCTGTCCCTGTTCTGTTGCTACTGTGATCGGCCGGATGCTCCTGCCCCTGCCAAAAGCCTGTTCAAACGCTATAGTATGGATGCTTCCTCGGCGCACATGGTCAATGAGTATCCAGCTGATTTCATTGCAGATTTCCAAAAGCCGGCCTGTGCGGTATTGTTCTTCCTTTCCCTCAGCCATCAGCCCTTCTTTGTATCCTGTGGTTTCCTCCTTGATAATGTCCTTTATCTTTTCCTCGCATTCCTCCTTGGAAACTGTCATCCACCGAGATTGTGGGTGGTTTACAGGAACGCCCTCTTGGGTGAGCCATTTGGAAATTTCCATCAAACAAGTATGATACAAATCACCTAGCTCTCTGCCTCCTACCTGATGGATCCGCTCTTCCTCCGGGCGGACACCATAGGCAATAAAGTGGGAAAAGGGGCAGCGGCTGTATCGTTCCAACCTGGATGGGCTCACGGTCAATTCCTCTTGTTCGGATGCCTTTTTATAAAGGTCTCGCACAAATTGCTGTTTGAGTCGTTCCTGCTTATTTGTAAAAAACAGTCCGTCTTTTACCGCAGAAAGTCGCCCCATTTTCTGATACCATCCAGCAGTTGTTTCCCAAACCGGGTCCAGAACGCATCCATCCATCATGCGGCGCAGGGCTTCCGTCAAATGCTCCATGGTCGCATTTTCTGCCTGCACGAGAGTCTTTGCGCTGCCGCTGCTGACAATGTCCGGCTCCACTATAAGCTGTGGATAAATATCTTTCAGCTTTGTAATGATTTGAGACGGCTTTGTTTCCCTGCCATCTTTGTCAGAAACAGAATAGCTGATCCATAAGGCCTGGGAGGGACGAGACAAATTTTTGTAGATCGCCAGCTTTTCCTCTTGCCTCCGTATTTCCTCCACCTTACAGATCTCGATTTCCTGTTCTGATAAAAATCGTTTTTCATCTTCATTGAGGATACTCTCCATAGGTGCGGAAGCAGGCAACAGTCCTTCATTTGCGCCTAAGACCAACATAGCCTTCACATGACTGCTCCTAGTCCTCTGCATGGTCCCCATGATCAGCCCATCCGCAGAGGGCGGCAACAGTCCCACCTCAATGGATTCAAGCCCTGCTTTTAGAATATCGCCAAAGCTTTCCGCTAACAGTAACTCCTCACCAACGATTTCCACAAATTGATCCAACACATCCATGAGAATCCCCCATACTTGCGCAGTTTCCCCTGCTGCTTCAAAAAAGCCTCGCTGCTGCTGAAGTTCCATCAGGTCTTCTAATTTCTGCGGCAGGCCGCAGTCTTCCGCCAGATACTGATATAAGATCCGTACCCGCTCTTTGACCGTTCTTCCCTTCGCGAAGCGCTCCTGGAAGGGCTCGATGATTGCCACTACCTGGCTTCGGCTTTCTTCCAGCTCTACCCATACCTCTGGTCTGTATTCACTAGCACCCCTGGTAAATGGCAACTTCCACCGATTGCCCCGAATCCGATATTTACGAGCGTAATTCTCCAGGCGTTCGATCTGCTCCCAAGACAAAGGCGTGAGTCCTGTTTTTAAAAGGCGAAACAATTGTTCCGTGCGATATCCCTTGCTGCTCACGTCCAATAGGGATAAGAGAAACACGGATGCTGGATTATGAAGGATGCTTTGCTTTTTATCTAAAAACAGATCAATCCCATATTGGGAAAATACACGCTTAGCGATACTGCCCCTCGTTTCCATATCGTTACAGATGAGGATGATTTCATGATAAGCCAAACCCTGATCTCGAACCAAGGATAAGACCTTTGCTGCCGCAGACTCCGCTTCACTGTAAAAGTTGGCTGCTTTTACTAAAGTGATACCTTTGCAGTCTGAAAGCTTTTTTGCTGGTATGGAATACAGCTCCTGTTCTAAGCCTGCGATCGCCTCTTTTTTATCTTTGATCTCGTAATTGCTCGCGATCCGCCTTTTTTCCCAAGGAACGCGCTCCTCCTCCGCCAAGTCACAGAATCGAGTCATGATCCCCTTTGTCAGAGAAAATAGCTCATCATCTCGTCCTCCCGCATCGCATGTCAAAATCAAATTCACCTGAGGCGCTGATTTCATCAATCTTCCAATTACTTCTATATTTTTCGGGGTAAAGGCATCAAACCCAAAGACCCAGATCTCTGAGTCCTGGATCATTTGTGATTCTTGGATCTTGTCAGCATACAGGCTCACATAATCTTCTGTGTCCAGATATTTCCCCTGTATCTGCTCTTCGTAGCACTTGAAGATCAAACTGATGTCCTTTAGCTTTTTTTTCAGGAAAGCGGTTTCCCCTAGTTCTGCGGAAAGCATCTCTAACTCTGCCGGACCAACTCCATATTGCTTGAGCTCGGAAATAAAGTTATTGACCATTTCAATAAAGGACTGTTTTTGCTCCAGCCCTCTGTATATGCCCAACCGTTCTCTGTTTTCAGCAAGAATTTTTGTCAGAAGCATATGCCGACCATATTTGTCGATCAAGGCGGTCCTGCCGCCTCCCGTTTCTGCCAGAACTTTCAGCCCAAGGCGCGAAATACTGACCACCTCCAGGTCCATCAGGCCTTTTGCGCCCAGATAAAAAAAAGCGTCCCGCTCCGCCTGTAAAGTAAACTGATCCGGCACCAGCAGTAAAGTCTTGCCCTTTATGGAATCGAACAAAAATCGCTCTTTATTGATATTTTCTCGCCCATAGAAAATCCGTAGCATGAGAATCTCTCCTTAATTATTGACACGCACCTTCTGTAAATTCTCTGAAAATGTCCGCCACGGTTTCGATCTTCTCAGCTTTATGTATTTTGCCGCCGCAAAAAATCAAACCATGCTCCAAATCACCGCGTGAGGCATTGAGCAGACCCTCCATGATACGCCATGGCTCTTTACTGACCCGAGGCACACACTGGTTTTCAATGACTCTTCCAGGGAACCCCTCTGGGCTTGTGATGATAGTAATATCCTGCTCTCTACAGTTGAGATAGGCTTGCTTGAACGCTTCGCTAGCATCGCATTCCTGGGTGGTCACAAACCGAGTCCCCAGTTGAAAGCCATCTGCGCCATAAGCATATGCTTTTTCTGCGTCGCTTCTCGTATAAATGCCGCCGCAGACGATCAGTGGACAGTCGCCTAGATCCTCTAACTCTCCTTTAATATCCGCAATGTTTTTATAAAAGTCTTCCGCCGCCGCTTCCATCTGGGACTCTTTGATGCCTAGATAGCCGCCGGCCAAGGGACCCTGAAAAATAAATCCATCCGGTGTCCGATTATACTTTTTCGTCCAGTTCCGGATAATGATATTAGCGGCGCGTTTCGATGATACAATGGGGACCAACGCTACTTTTTTATCCCTGCAGTAAGCAGGAAGCTTTGTAGGGATCCCACCGCCGCAGACGATCAGCTCTGCCCCTGCGGAAACGGCAGCTTTCACATATTCCTCGCAGTGATGGGACGACCACATGATGTTCACGCCGATCGGTCCCCGCTCCTTACAGTCTATCGTCAAATCCAAAGCTTTCTTGATTTCCTGCCGCAGTACCCGTTTGTTGGCTTCTACAGGGTTTTCCTGAAAGTCATGCTCCTGGTATCCGATCTTTGACGCAGCGATGATCCCTACGCCTCCCTCTTTTGCCACAGCCGAAGCTAGGCGGCTCTTTGACAAGCCGATACTAAGTGCGCCTTGAAACAAAGGCACTGGCACAAAAATGCGCCCCAGTTTTAGTGGCTTCATGGTAAAGGGGCCTGGCGTCCTCGCTGGCGGGTGCTTGCGCATTAAAAGATACTCGTTGATATTGTCGATTGAGTCGATGAATTTCCCTATTTGATCTTCTGGTATTTGAGAAATCGCCTCTGAAATCATGACCGTATGAAACGCTTCATGTTCCCGCACCGCTTCTATCCCGATCTCCGTTAACTCTACCTTGACGATCCGCCGATCTTCAGGAATACGGAATCGATGCGCATAGCCTTTTTTCACCAGCCTATTGACCGCTGTGGTCAGTGTGCTAACGCTGATTTTTAGGGAAGCCGCCACCTGGCTCATGGTTTTGGCTTTCCCTTCTCCAATCGCGACTAATGTGTGCAGTTCTGTAAGGGATAAGTCTCTGCGGGTGGATTCTTTTATGGCCTTTTCCTCTAGTTTCAGCACCATGTTGAACAGATTCACTAAAATACTGTTGATTTTTTTAACGTTCTCATCCACCTTGTCCTGCTCCTTACTCAAACATAAACATGATCTCGCATCTGCAGGCCAACTTGTCGCCTACATAAGCCTCTGCTTTCCCTGTTCCTGCCCTGCTCCTCAGCTTTTCAAAATATACGTTCAGTGTCAGCGCGTCTCCTGGCACCACCTGATGCTTGAATTTCGCTTCCTTTATGGAACCAAAGAACGCCAGCTTTCCCTTGTTTTCAGGAAGGGAAAGAACAGCGATGGCTCCTGCCTGTGCCAGGGACTCTACCTGCAGGACTCCTGGCATGACTTGCCGTTCCGGGAAATGCCCTTGAAAATAGTACTCATCTTCCTTTACATATTTTACAGCTGTGATGGATTTTCCCGGCTCCATCTCCAGCACTTCATCTACCAGCAGAAATGGTTCCCTGTGGGGAATGATTTCTTTAATCTGCTCCTGATTCAATAACATATCGTCACCTTATCTCTCAAACTTCTTCACAATCAGCGTTCCATTATGTCCCCCAAAGCCTAAGGAGTTGGACAGCACATAATTCAACTCCGCATCTCTCCCTTTATTTGGAACATAATCCAGCGTCAGTTCTGGATCTGGCTTTTCCAGACCAATAGTCGCCGGGATAAAGCTATCGTTGATGGCTTTTACGCAAAATACGGTTTCGATCCCGCCTGCGGCTCCCAGAAGATGACCGGTCATGCTCTTAGTAGAGCTTACTGGGACTTTTGTGTCATCACCAAACACTTTCTTGATCGCATTTGTCTCAAATAGATCATTGTACGGCGTGCCTGTACCATGGGCATTGATATAATCGATCTGATCTGGCGTGATACCCGCTTCCTCGATAGCCAATTCCATGGCCTTTGCCGCGCCTTCCCCATCCGGTGCGGGAGATGTGATATGATATGCGTCGCAGGTCGCGCCGTAGCCGACGATTTCACCATAGATCTTGGCCCCTCTGGCAAGCGCATGTTCCAGTTCTTCTAAAATCAGGAATCCTGCTCCTTCCCCGAGAACGAATCCATCCCGTTCCGCATCAAAAGGCGTGGAACATCTATCAGGTTCCGTCCTCGTAGACATTGCTGTCATGTTCGCGAACCCAGAAAAGCACACTGGCGTGAACACGGACTCCGCGGAGCCTGCCAGCACCACATCAGAATACCCATGCTTTACATTACGAAACGCCTCGCCTAAGCTGTGGGTGCCTGACGCACAGGCAGAAACTACGCCAAAGCAAGACCCCTTGGCTTGAAATTTAATAGCTAGATTGCCGGATATGGCGTTTGGCATTACCATTGGCACTAACAGCGCAGACGCCCTTGTCACATTGTCTCTTTTTACGCATTTTGTGACTTCATTTTCTAGTGTGGTGATGCCACCGATCCCTGTGCCGCCAAAAATTCCAAAGCGCTCTGGTGCCACATTTTCACCGCTGACAATGCCGCTGTCCTTCATAGCCTCTTCCGCAGCGATCAGCGCAAATTGGGAAGACTGGTCCAGCCGCTTTGCTGCCCGCTTGTCTCCAAAATCAAAATCCTTTACTTCCGCCCCCATCTTGACTTTCTGGGGTTCGATGTCAAACTGTTTGATTTCTCCAAAACCATGCTTCCCAGCCTTTATACTTTCCCATGCCGCGGCAACGGTGTTTCCAACTGGCGTCACGGCTCCCATTCCTGTAATTACAACTCTTTTTTCCATTGGCTTTTATCCTCTCTTACATCGTTAATCCGCCATCAACGCAAATGGTCTGCCCTGTAATGTAGGACGCTCCATCAGAGGCAAGGAACAGCGCGGTCTTTGCGATGTCCTCTGGTTTTCCTGTCCTTCCTATACTGATGGCTTCCGCAATTTTCGCTTTCTGGTCATCGGTCATGACCGCAGTCATATCCGTATCAATGAATCCTGGCGCGATGGCATTGACTGTGATGCCTCTCCGCCCCAACTCTTTTGCAGCGGACATAGTCATGCCCATGATCCCGGCTTTTGACGCACTGTAATTGACTTGTCCTGGATTTCCTTTGACTCCTGCCACTGAGGACAGATTGATGATTCTGCCAGACTTCTGCTTGATCATGATTTTCGCTGCCGCACTGAGGAAATAAAAGGATCCATTGAGGTTCGCATCGATAACATCTGTAAAATCTGTTTCCGACATCCTCATGATCAGTTTATCTCTTGTGATCCCTGCGTTGTTTACTAGGATATCCACTTTTCCGAAAAGTTCTTTTGCCTTTGCCACCGCTTCCTTGGCTGTCTGCGGGATCGCTGCGTCACCTTTGAACAACTCTACTTTTGTACCATACTGAGCCAGTTCTTCCGCGGTTTCCCTCGCCTTTTCCTCATTGCTCCTATAACAAAGGAGCACGTCCGCACCATTGCGGCAGAACTCTCCTGCGATGGCCTTCCCGATTCCTCGGATGCCACCGGTAATGATGGCTGATTTTCCTTGAAGCATGTCACTCGCCCTCCTTCAGTGCTTTTAAGCCCTCAATCGTTTCTTGCAGGCTCTCTGCGTTTTCGATATGGAAACGTCCCAGCTCTGGTTCTGTTTTCTTTGCCAAGCCGGACAATGTTTTTCCGGGACCAATCTCTACTAAGGCTTCTGCCCCATCTTTTTTGAAATTCCGGATCGTCTCTTCCCAGTAAACTGGATTCATCGCTTGGCGGGACATAACATCTGCCAAATAGTCGCCAGGGCTACCTCCTTCAAAATCCTTCATCATGTCTTCTGCTGTAATATTCGCATAGATCTTCCCCCTTGGCGCTTTTAGTCCTGCGTCTTTCAGTACATTCTTCAGTTTTTCGGCAGCAGGTACCATCATCGGACTGTGGAACGCTGTGCCTACTGGAAGCACAGTGGCACGAACCTTCTTCTCTTTCGCGGCTTTTACGAACCGTTCGATCGCCTCTTTATCTCCTGCCACTACCGTCTGTGATGGTGAATTGAAATTTACACCTTCTAGGATACCATTTTCTCTGGTTTCTTCCACTACTTCCAAAATCGGCTCCCGTTTTCCCATGGCCGCCGCCATTTTGCCCCTTGGCTGCCCATCTGCATCCAGACCCGCCTGATTCATCAGTTGGCCTCTCGTTGTCACGATCTCCATGCCCTTTTTGATCTCATCGATCGCTCCTGTTGCCGTAAGGGCCGAATATTCCCCTAGACTGAACCCCGCATATCCGATGATTTCCACATCATCTGCCAGCCCTTCCTTTTCTAAAGCCTCCAGAAAAGCCTTATATGCCGCCATTGTCACTGTATAAACGCACGGCTGCGTCACATGAGTCTGCTTTAACGTCTCTTCATCGCCTTCAAAACACCAGGCCTTGACCTGCTCTCCAGCCATGTCAAAGATTTGCTTCGCTGAGTCATATGTCCGGTAGAGATCATTTCCCATCCCCGGATACTGGGCTCCCTGCCCTGCAAATGTGATCCCGATCTTCATAAATCTCCTCTGCCTCCTTAAACATTTCTTGTATGATTTCCGCCGCGGACTGCTCTTTTTTCACGAGTCCCGCAATTTGTCCTGACATAATGTTCCCATGATCTGCGTCACCATCCCGAACAGCGGCCGCCAGCGTGCCTGTACAAAGTTCGTTAATTTTCTCTACATCCTCGTTTTTCTTTTCCAATGACAGGATTTCTCTTGCCAGTTTATTTTTGATAACCCGGACAGGATGCCCTGTGCTCCTGCCTGTGGCCACTGTGGAAGAATCCTTAGCCTTTAATATCGCGTCTTTGTAGCCCTGAGCCACGATACACTCCTCTGCCACCAGGAACCGTGTCCCTACCTGGATGCCCTGTGCTCCCAGCATGTATGCGGCTGCCACGCCTCTTCCATCCGCAATTCCGCCTGCTGCGATCACTGGGATTTTCACCGCGTCAGCGATTTGCGGGACAAGTGCCATGGTCGTGGTCTCTCCAATATGGCCTCCTGCCTCAGTTCCCTCTGCTACTACCGCGTCAGCCCCAGCTCTTTCTACCCGCAGTGCCAGCGCCACATTGGCCACTACTGGGACCACCTTAATCCCATATTCTTTCATCTTTGCGATGTATTTTCCTGGATTTCCCGCGCCAGTGGTCACCACAGGCACTCTTTCTTCACAGACCACTTCGATCAACTCTTCCACGTTTGGTGCCAGCAGCATCAAGTTCACGCCAAAAGGCTGGTTTGTCATTTCTCGCATCTTTTGAATCTGCTGCCGCAGCCAATCTGCTGATTCGCCGCCGGAGGCTATGATCCCAAGCCCGCCGCCATTGCTGACCGCAGCCGCCAGATTGCATTCCGCGATTCTAGCCATGGCTCCCTGGATAATGGGATACCGGCTTCCTAATATTTCGCATACATTTACCATTTTCTCTTCCTCCTGATTCTACAACTGCCTGATCCTGCGCAGCCCGCTTTCAAACCTCATGGCTGCGATTTTATAATCTGTTCTTATTTTACCAGTTTTCTCTAAATCATACAATCCTATTGAAACACTGTCTGAAGAAATATTTATTTTGATTATCAAACTATTTTATTCTATTATAATTTATTTTTTCAAAAAGTCAAGAGATCACCCAAAGTTTTCCATACAAAGCCACCCCCACCATATGCTGTGCAATTAAAAAAGGGCTACCTAATTTTCAGGTCCTGCCCCTATGATCTATTTTCTCTATCTTTTTATATGGATATCTCCTTCTTCAACGCATCTTCCATGGTTTCATCTTCTTCCAGCTGCCTTTCTGTCCTCGCGGTAATGAGCAGCTGACGCAAGTGCGCTAGTCCTCTAGCATGCCTGCTCTTTATAGTGCTGATATTCTCACCTGTGATTTGAGAGATCTCTTTAAGTTTGTAACCTTCAAAATAGTAAAGGCGAAAGACAACCAACGTTTTCTCTGGCAAGCGGCTCAGTGCTCGGCGCAATTCTTCCCGGCAGGCGACTTGATCGATTTCTTCTTCCAATCCACGGTAGTGCGCATCATCAATATACGGCATCTGCGCTTCAAAATCTTCGGTATCCGTAGAGCGCACAAGGTCACGATTTCTGATGGATCCACGCCAATAACGGCTCAGCTCGTTCCTTGTGATCTTCCATAACCATGCGTCCATTTTCTCTGGATCTCTTAGTTTACGCAGAGAGCGCAGCGCATTTATAAAAATGTCTTGGAGCAGGTCATCCCGGTCCTGTCTTGGTACATTCTGAATAATCAGGAGTCTATTGATGTCATCATATTTTGTGCATAAAAGCACTTCTTTCTCTTTGATATCCAAGGCCTGTGATCCTTTCTCTCTGCTGCTTTCTTTATTTCCTCATTATTAGTGTAACGCTTTTATGAATAAGAAAAACCATCTTTTAGAAGTTTTATTTATATCTTTTAGGGGTTTTCTTGCAAAATAAAAACTTTTTCTCCTTAATTTGCGCCTTTTTTCGCCAAAATTCTCTCTATATTAGCATGAACTATTTTTTGAGATAAGGAGACTTGTTATGAAAATTGAACTTCAACAACGAATCGCGCATAATCTTACAGTTCTTCGTCAGAACGCTAAGCTAAGCCAGAGCGCTCTTGCTTCGCAGATGGCAATAAACAGAACCACATATTGTCAGTACGAATTGGGTGAACGGCTTCCTGACGTGGTCACATTGCAAACGTTATGCAAGTTCTATCATGTCAATATGGACACGGTGCTTAACAGTGATGTACAAACAGTACTACGGGAATATTTTCTTTATCAGGAGTACACTCGTGAGGAAACCAAATTACTGGCCCTATATAATTCACTCTCTGACTTTTCAAAAGGAAGGCTAGTTGAAAGGGCCGAGGAGTTGGCTCAACTGGATCGCGCAAGGAGACAGGACGCGCTTCTTATGAATGGATGACCGCTTCGATGTCCCTTTTACCTTTCATGCAGACCTTCCAGATACCCGATTGCTCTTGCCTGCATTTCTTTGGGAAGTCCATCCCACAGCAAGAGCAGTTGTTTCTGTTGACTGGTCAAATCAACTTTTGCGTTCTCGTCTGTGAAAAACTGCGCCATGGTTATGTCCAAACCCTCACAGATTTTCTGGAGCGTGAGCAGCGTTGGCATCGTATCTTTTTTAAACATATTTGTTAATGTGGTATATGGAATCTTCGCGTCCAAGGCTAGTCTGTATTTGCTGATACCTTTTTTGGCGCGAATGGATTCGATTTTAGTAAGTGCGTAATTCACGATTTGCGACCTCATTTCTATACGCATATTTTATCGTAAATTCTTTTCGATTTTCAGTCTATAATATACGCATATCCATATACTTATATTCGTACATTCTCGCTATGAGGTCGCAAAATCTTAGAAACATGTGCTTTTCTGCCTGAGATAGAACAGGATCATCTTCATCGATTTTCTTTCAGCAGTAGATTTTATTGGTATTCCGAAAATATCGCAAACGATATTTCCTCCATACATAAAAAAGCCATATCCCGTCAATCGTTTTGACAGAACATGGCTTTTATTTTCCTACTTTTCTATCAGCTGAACCTTAATGGTAGGCCCCGGAAACTTGCTCCAAGCTGCATTCCCCCGTACCGCTCATGAGATTGTCATCTCTTATGCATACTTTCAGCAATACTTCTTCTTTTTTGATTTCTCTCTCCAGAACAACATTTCCATTATCATCTTTCACTAAAATCATCATATTGGATTCTCCTTTATCAAACTGTCCATATTCACTTTATTATGATAACGTGTTATATAATTAAAGTCAACTATTTTCTCAAAAGAATCGATTTTTTCAAATCAATTTTGTAAGTCACTTCCTAATTAATCATGATATTTTTGGTCATAAAAAGCTGCCAAAAAATAAAGGAGCAAAGGCAGGAAATCGTTTTTCATATCCTGTTTTCCCACCTTTGCGGATGAAAAGGCAATAGTAAAATAGAATTGAGCCAGCCTGCGAAACCAGCAGGCAAGCAACGCACACCGCTTGTCGTGGTGAATCTCTCGCAATTCTATGTAGATCGAGAGCAGCATTTTCCATAAAACAACAAAAAACTCCTCCAGATCCTGGCAGAAGTTTTACCCATAAAAGAAAATAACCTCCATCTTCTTACCCAAAGATCGTTTTTTGCTCCTCACAAAATAAAGTTTCCTGGCTCGCGGTTCCTCCTCTGAAACGCCTTCTCGCTATTTCGCAATGGCATATCGTTTCATCGTCCCCGCTTACAGTAGGGGCAAGCCTGCGCCGGATTTTCACCGAACTTCCTTACATTCTATGAGATATTTAGTTCTTTTTTATAATATCAGAAAATTTCGCATTTGTCCAGAATTTTTTTACAATACAATCGAAATTTTCCACCCTCATACTGCGCTAAAAACCTAGCAGGAAGTTCTTGCGCAGACTGTCTTCACAACGCTCTTTCCTTTCACCCCTCCGACTTCGGCTCGGCTGTCCATTTTTCCATTACAGCTAAGGCCGCAAGTCCAAGGATAGCAGCTAGGACAAAACCACCTTTTCCCACACTATTCCAAAAGCCCAGCGGGAGTGTTTTGTGGCGGGAACCTCCGCAGGGGGACATCCCCCGAGGACCAGTTCCCAAAACAAAACACTCCCGCTATACATATTTCCGCATATACTTCAGCGCGTTCTTCTCCAGCCGAGACACCTGTGCCTGGCTGATAGAGATCTCCTCCGCCACTTCCATCTGGGTCTTTCCCTCAAAAAACCGCATGGTAAGGATGTTCCTTTCCCTAGGAGAAAGCTTTTTCATGGCCTCTGACAGAGAAATATTTTCGATCCATTTGGCATCCGTGTTTTTCATATCTTTGACCTGATCCATCACATAGACTGCGTCGCCATTATCATGAAACACCGGCTCGAACAGAGAAATGGGATCCTGGATGGAGTCCAGGGCTAGCACCACATCCTCTCGCTTTAGATCCAACTCCTTGGCGATTTCCGTCACAGTGGGTTCCCGCAGCATATCCCTAGAAAGCTTCTCCTTTGCCTGCAGTGCTTTGTAGGCTGTGTCCCGAAGCGATCTAGACACGCGGATGCTGTTATTGTCCCGCAGATACCGTCTCACTTCCCCAATGATCATAGGCACTGCGTAAGTACTGAACTTTACGCCGTGAGACGTATCAAAATTGTCCAGGGCCTTGATCAGCCCGATACACCCGACCTGAAATAGGTCATCCGGGTTTTCGCCCCGGTTGTTGAACCTTTGGATCACAGAAAGTACAAGACGCAGATTCCCTTTTATGAACTCTTCCCTTACCTCTTCATCTCCAGCCTTGACTTTTTCGATCATTTCCATCATCTCTTTGTCCTTGTAGCGCGGCAGCTTCGCTGTGTTCACACCACAAATTTCCACCTTGTTTGCCATCAATAAGGTCCTCGCGTTCCTTTGCTCCCCTTTAGCGTTTTGATGCTGATTCGCATATCTTATTTATGCGCAAATCCAGGTGGTTTTATTCCGTCTGGCTGGAAACTATTTTAGGTCAAATTTGAAATTGGAAGCCACAACGCTCAGGCAAGCGCTAAGATGCGTTCCAGGATCTTTAGGCCCTTGTCAATTTCTTCATATGTGATGGTCAGCGGCGGTAGCAGCCTGATCTTTTCTTTGGCAGTAAGGGTCATCAAACCTTGTGCCAGAGCCTGATCCACCACTTTTTTCGCATTCTTTTCCTTCAGTTCCACGCCGATCATCAACCCCATGCCGGAAACAGAAGCTACCTGAGGAAGGGCAGAAAGCTTTTCTTTCATGTACGCTCCCTTTTCCTCCACTTCCTTGAGAAAAGCTTCATCCATGCGGCCCAGCACTTCCAAAGCACCGGCGCAGGCCACTGGGTTTCCGCCGTAAGTGGTCCCGTGATTTCCTGGCCGCAGCACGTCACAAACCTTTTCCCCGAACAAGGCCCCGCCAATAGGAAGCCCGCCGCCAATGCCCTTGGCAAAAGTGACGATATCCGGTCTCACGCCAAAATATTCATAGGCGAACAGCTTGCCTGTCCTTCCGATGCCAGTTTGCACTTCATCAACAATGAACACCATGTCTTTCTGGCGGCACAGCTCCTCTACTTCTTTTACAAAGTCTGGCTCCAAATTTTCCACGCCGCCCTCGCCTTGGATGATTTCCAGCATGATGGCACAGGTCTTATCCGTCACCTTGCGGCGCAGGTCCTCCAAATCATTTGGTTGACAGTAAATAGAATGCTTTAGAAACGGGTAAAATTCTTTGTGATAGCTATCCTGTCCCGTAGCAGTGATGGCCGCCATGGTTCTTCCATGGAAGGAGTTTTCCAAGGTCATGATCCAGTTGATATCGTTTCCATATTTGTTATTGCTGTACTTTCTCGCCACTTTCATGGCAGCCTCGTTAGCCTCTGCCCCAGAATTGGCGAAAAACACCTTTTTCAGGCCAGTCCGCCGTGTCAGGATGTCGGCTACCCTTGTCTGAGGCTCGGTATAAAATAGATTGGACGCATGCTGCAGCTTTTTCAGCTGCTTTGTCACCGCCTTGATCCAGCCTTCGTCACAAAAACCTAAGGAATTGACGCCGATCCCTGCTGTAAAATCGATATATTCTTTCCCATCCTCATCCACGCAGATGGCACCTTTTCCGTGATCCGCTACCAGGTCATAGCGGGCATAACTGCCGACGATTTTCTCCTGGTCCATTGTTTTCACATCAATCTTCTTCATGATAGTATTTCGCCTCTCTTTCACATAAAATGGCCGTTCCGGCTCCTTTGTCCGTAAAAATTTCCAGCAACACGCTGTGAGGGATCCGTCCGTCTAGGATATGCACTCTGGAAACGCCGTTTTGTATGGCATCAATACAGTTGTTCAGCTTTGGCAGCATGCCTCCGCCTATGTAACCATCTTTGATCAGCTGCTCGGCTTCGCTCACGTACAGTTCTGGGATAATGGTGGCGGGATCCGCTGGATCTTTATACACGCCGTCGATATCTGTCAAGAACGCCAGCTTTTCCGCATTGACAGCTTTCGCAATGGCGCATGCCGCATCATCCGCATTAATATTATAAGTTTTGAATGCTGCGTCCATGCCAACCGGAAAGACGATAGGCAGAAAGTCCTTTTCCAGCAAATCATACAGCACCTTTGGATCCACCTGCTCCACTTGACCCACGTAACCAATGTTTTCTCCGCCGGAAAGCTTTCTGGAAACCTGGAGCATCCCGCCATCTTTTCCGCTGATGCCCGCAGCTTTCACCCCTAAAGATTGGACCAGGGTCACAAGCTCTTTATTGACTTTTCCCAAGACCATTTCCACCAGTTCCATGGTATCCTCGTCCGTGACCCGCAGGCCATTGACAAAATGAGGCTCCATGCCAACTTTTCCTACCCAGCGGCTGATCTCCTTTCCCCCGCCGTGGACGATGATGGGCTTGAAACCCACTAGCTTTAAAAGCACCACGTCTTGGATGACTTTTTTCTTTAACTCCGCGTCCAGCATAGCGCTGCCGCCGTATTTGATCACAATGATCTTTCTGTTGAATCTCTGGATATACGGCAGCGCTTCGATCAGGACTTCTGCTCTGTCCAAGTATTTCTGCTGTACCACTTGCCCCTCCTTATGAACGATAATCCCCATTTATTTTAACATAGTCATAAGTCAAATCACAGCCCCATGCGGCCGCATTTTCCTCGCCTTGGTTCAGATCCACTATGATTTGGATCTCTTTTTCCGATAAAACCTCTGCCGCCGCTTCCTCGCTATGAGGGAAAAGGGCGGAATGCTCGCAAACTTTCACAGTCCCTTTCGCAGAACGGATTTCCACCTGGATGTCACTGGCATCAAAGTCCGCCTCAGCGTAGCCCAATGCGCACAGCACCCGCCCCCAGTTGGCATCTTGGCCGAACATGGCCGCTTTCAGAAGATCCGATCTGATAACGGATTTGGAAAGGCAGCGGGCCGTTTCCTTGTCAGGCGCACCCTTGACTTCACATTCGATCAGTTTCGTAGCCCCTTCTCCGTCTCTCGCCAGTTTCTTGACCAGTACCGAATTCACCATCCACAAGGCTTTGGTAAAACATGTGAAATCCTCGCCTTCTTCTGTGATCTCTGTGTTGCCTGCCATGCCGTTAGCTAAAATGGCAACAGTATCATTTGTGGAGGTGTCACCGTCCACGCTCAGTTGGTTGTAAGTATCCGCAATGTCCTCTGACAAAGCCTTTTGCAGCAGTTCCGAGGAAATTGCCGCGTCTGTGGTGATAAAGGAAAGCATGGTCGCCATGTTGGGGTCGATCATACCGCTTCCCTTGGCGGCCGCTCCCAAACGGCATACGGTCCCGCTAATTTCAAATTCCACGGCGCATTCTTTGGAAACAGTATCCGTGGTCATCATGGCCTCCGCCGCCATGGTCCCACCCTGTTCACTGAGCGTTTCCACCAGCTGTCCCATGCCCTTTTCAAAAGGCTCTATGGAAAGGGGTTCCCCGATCACGCCAGTGGAGCAGACGATGATGTCCTGTTCCTTTGCGTCAATATGCGCTGCTGTCAGCGCACACGTCTTTCTTGCTAATTCTTCGCCCCCTGGCGCACAGGTGTTGGCGTTTCCACTGTTGCAGATGATAGCCTTGGCTTTCCCGTTTTTTAAATGTTCTTTTGTGACAAGCAGCGGCGCACCTTTCACTTTATTGGTCGTATAAACAGCCGCCGCATTGCATAGTTTTTCGCTTACGATCAGTGCTAGATCCTTTTTCTCGGGATTGTGCGAACGAATCCCACAATGGATCCCTGAAGCTTTGAATCCCTTTGGCGCACAAACGCCGCCTTCTATATATGTTATATGTTCCATTTTTGATTTTCTCCTATTGCCTTTTTGTGATTGTGGAAGATGATTGTTTAAAAGTGGTGGCCTGGAATGTCATTTCCAATATTTCCAGGATGCCATCAGTGCTTATTTCTAGATAAGCGAGTCAGGCCCCAGCGCAGCGGGTTTCATCCCCTGTGCCTCAGCCCTACAGCAGTCCTGTGGTTTCATCCATGCCCATCATGATGTTCATACACTGGACCGCTGCGCCGGACGCACCTTTTCCCAAGTTGTCCAGCCTAGAAGCCAGCAGAATCCGCTGATCATTCCCACACACGAAAATTTCCATGTCGTTTGTGCCAGCCAAAGTGTCTGCCGGCAGAAAACCATCCTCCAGCCGTTGACTTCCCTGGAGTTCCATGACCTTGACGAACCTTTGCCCTTTGTAATGGTCCGTCATGATCTGATGGATCTCTTTCAGAGTCTTGGCTTTTGAAAGACACCTGGTGTGAAGCGGTACAGAAACTACCATGCCGCTGTAATAATCATCCACAATAGGATTGAATATAGGCTTGTGATCCAGCCCACATATTTTTTGCATTTCCGGCAAATGCTTGTGTTCCTGGCTCAAAGCGTACTGCCTCGGTGATTCGCATTCCTGTGGCTTGTCATTTCCTTCCATAATGGCGATCATCTTTTTCCCCGCACCGCTGTAACCGGAAACCCCATGGCAGGTAAGAGGATAATCCTTTGGGATCACCCCTGCCTTTACCAATGGATACACGCAGGAAATAAATCCGCTGGCATAGCACCCTGGCACCGCCACTCTCCTTGCTGTTTTCAGTGCCTTCCTGTGCTCCGCAGACAACTCCGGGAAGCCGTACGCCCAGCCCTCTTCCGTCCGATGGGCGGTGGAAGCATCTATGATCTTTGTATAATCATTCTCTTTGTCTACCAGCGTCACTGCCTGCCTAGCCGCTGCGTCCGGCAGGCACAAGAACGTGACATCCGACTGATTGATCAGCCGCCTTCGCTCTTCGGGGTCCTTTCGCCGATCCTCTTCAATATGTAAAAGTTCCAAATCCTGTCGATTTTCAAACCTCTGGTGGATTTTCAGGCCTGTGGTGCCTTCTCCGCCGTCAATAAAAACTTTGATTTTTTTCTTCATGTCATCTCCTTTGCTGCTCCATTGATATCACTATAGTCAATATCTCTCATATTTTTGAAAAAACATACTCCCTATCATAAACCTTTCCTTGGAAGAAATCAATAGTTTTTATTATTTATTTTGAATAAATATTCGTTAAATACTTTTGTCTCTTTCCTTATCTCTCTGAACATCTGCAGTCATAAGGCTCTCTGCCGTTTGCCACTGAACAAGACAGCCTTTCCTTCTCAAGCATATCAAAGCAGAAGAAATCCTTGAATCAAGGTGTCGATTGTCCGGATGTCGATCGAACCGTTTTTCTGGTCATAAGTCTCGATCAAATTATCCCAAGGCACAAATCCGTGTTCCTTATAAGTGCGCCTTTTGCGCTCTGAATCAGATAGATAGGATTCATTGTTTACTAACCCATAGTGCTCCCACAAAATGATTTTCTTATCATATGGCCTCAAAATCTTAAAGTCTGGCGAGACTGACCGTTCCCCTAAAGCCATGACTGTATCGTATTTATATGGAATGTGATACAGCTCCAAAGCATCCGCAATAAATAACTCCGACTTTGAGCGGACTGAGATTCCTCCCTTTGTCATAAACACTTTATGTTGGATATTTTTTGTATTATATCGTTCATTTTGCGCAACCCAAGTTTTGATTTCCTCGTCCCAATCTTTGCAATAATATACGTCATTATTTCCATATCGCCCTTTCAAGGGTTCGCTGCATACGCATGTGCACTCCCCTTCATAAGCCTTTCGGCAGCCTTGCACAGCTTTCAACCTTTTCCTTGCTTCTCGAAGTTGCGTTGTTCGCAGTTTTTTATTTTGTAAAGCTTTTACTAATTCTATATTTTCACGTCTGATGTATTTCTTTTTTTGCCGCCATTGCCCGGATTCATTTTTTTCGCTCACTGTATGATAATAATCGGTCTTTCCTGGCCTTTTTTAACACAGCGGGTTTAATATATGGCTTTTGCTTTTTGTACCCGCCTTGGCGTACCCAACTAGCGGGTTCAATTCTTCGTTTCTTTCTTCTGAACCCGATTTTCACCATTTTCAAACGGATTTCAGTCGTATTTTTCACTTTTACAAAACAAAAAGGCGGCTTTTCAGTCTTGAAAGCCGCCTTATCGCTTATCCCTAACGCTATGGTTTCCAGCAGTACAGGGGAACCTCTATTTCCATTTCCTTGTACTTAATAGCTTTCCTGAAAGCCTACGCTGAAAACGCTCCCTTTGCGCCATTCTCATTCCTTCCTGGTGCATCCAGCGGGCGCATCAGTTCTTCAAATGGAATTTAGACACTTCTCTCTTCAGCTGGTTCGCTTGTTCAGAAAGATCTCTGCTGGACGCGACGGAGTCCATGACCACATCACAGTTGGTCTGCACCACATCGGAGATCCGTTCCAGTCCTTGTGAAATTTCTGCGGCAGCAGAGGATTGGTTGCCTGTGGATTCAAAGATCAAAGTCACTGCGTCCGATACTTTCTTAGCACTCTCTACAACTTCCTGAAGAGACTGATCCGTTATGCCGGAAACGTGGTTTCCTGTTTCCACTGCCTCTACCGTGCTCTTGATCAATATCGCAGTATTCTTAGCCGCTTCTGCGGACTTGCTAGCCAAAGCTTTGACCTCGTGAGCCACAACCGCGAAGCCCTTGCCCGCCTCACCTGCTCGAGCCGCCTCTACGGAAGCGTTCAAAGCCAGGAGATTTGTTTGGGAGGCGATATCATCGATCGTCTTTATTACTTTATTAATTTCTTTAGACTTTTCATCGATGGTCCTCATAGCGGTCACTAATTCCTTCATGTAATCGCTGCACACCTCTGTTTGTTTATGGGCTTGGAAGGTCTCTTCTTTTGCGAGACTGGCAAGAGATGCGGTCGTATCCACTTGCTCAGAGATGTAATTGACAGCGTCCGACAATCTCTGTATGGACGAAGCCTGTTCGTCAGCCCCTCTTGATAAAGAGTCGGTTCTAGAGGAAAGCTGTTCCGATTCCTCGTTCACCTGATTCGATACCGGAGAAATATCCTGCATCACTTCTGTCAAATTTCTATGCATGGTCTGGAGATCGCTGATCAGCACTTTCAAGCTTCCAATATAATATTTCATTTTGATTAACATCTATCGCCAGCTAGCCTCTAGCTATTTCTCCCAGGATCCTGCTGATGTCTTCGATCGCTTTTTCCAGATGACCGCAAACAAGATGGACAGCTTCTGCGATCATGCCCACTTCATCTTTTCTGCCATAAAACGGTTCTAAATCCTTGTCAGCAGAAAGGCTGAACTGACTCAAGCTGGAAATCGCATTTTCTACAATCATCAATTCTTTTCCAGTTCTGCGCAAAACAAGAACAATGACTAAAATGATCAGCATTGTCACAACAGCACAGGCTGAACCCGTCAGAAGACGCATGGCAGTGACAGAATGATAGACTTCATCAAAACCGGCTTGGACCATAAACGCCCATCCACGGTTTTCTAAATATTTGTAAACCACCATTTGCTGGTTATTGTGCTTATCTTGATAGATATATGTTTCAGGTTGGATACCGCCATTTTTCTTGATGCGGCGTATGATTTCCTGGTGCCCTGGGTCCGTTGTTTCCGTATTGAGTAGTTTTTCATTTTGATTATAAAGATACACACCTGTGTCCACATTGATAAACACATACTCGCTGTTTGAAAGACTTTGCATCTTTAAATCCAAAAGCGAATCCATCAATTGGCTGGCATAAACCGCTGCGCCTACGTAACCAATGCATTTCCCATTATCAAAAACCGGGCAGTACATGGAAATCACCATGTTCCCTGTTCCTGGAGACACCATGATGCCTAGATTGGTCAGTTCTTGTTTGCTCAGGATGGTATCCTGGAACGTGGCAAGAGAATCGCCCTTGCGGGTCGTTATACCTATGGCCCCTTTCTCTGTATGAGTCAGGACGTATGTATCCGGAGTCGCGATGTACAAGCCCTCAAAAATACCCTTGACATTAGCAAAGTCTGTCGTGTACCGCTGTGCCCTTTTTAATAGCCCTGGGTCATCCGGCTTTGCTAGGAGATCTTGGACTTCACCGCTGAGCGCAAAAGCTGTCAAATGCTGCTCTGCGGATGCCACATAATTATCAATGATAACCGCTCTGGATTCTACTGCGTTTGTCATCTGATTCGCACTGCTAGTCTTTGGTTTTTCAGAAGTTGTTTCATAATGGTCCCTCCTTAAATTGTTTTCGCATGTCTTCAGATGTCTTAGTTTAAAAGCCGCACATGATTATAATATTAATGCTCGCAACGTAAAATTTTACTACAAACGATTAAAGCTTTCAACACCTTGCCACCAAAAATCCCTATAAAATGACTGCCGCCATGAATCAAATAAGACACCTAGTATGGTGCCTTGTTTGATTTGCCTTATGTTCATCTTGTTGTATGTCTCACCCTAACTTTTTGATTTCCCGTTGAAGTCGGCTAATAATCTTTTTTTCCAATCTGGAAATATAAGATTGAGAAATCCCCATCCGGTCAGCCACTTCTTTTTGGGTCATTTCCTTGCTCCCTGCCAGACCGAAACGCATTTCCATGATTTCTTTTTCCCTACGGGACAATTTGTTCATGGCATAGTCTAGTAAACTCTTGTTGACTTCTTCTTCAATATGAGTATACACCACATCCGTATCCGTGCCTAGGATATCGGAAAGCAGCAATTCGTTTCCATCCCAATCCACATTTAAAGGTTCGTCCAAGGAAACATCGCCTTTTGTTTTATTGTTTCGCCGCAAATACATGAGGATCTCGTTCTCGATGCACCGAGAAGCATATGTAGCCAGCTTGATATTTTTATCTGGTTTGAAGGTGTTAACCGCTTTGATGAGACCAATGGTGCCAATGGAAATCAGATCCTCCACGTTAACACCGGCGTTCTCAAATTTCTTGGCAATGTAGACCACCAGCCTCAGATTATGCTCGATCAGCATGGCCCTGGCTTCTTCGCTGCCTTCCATGAAAGCCTTTAGTGCTTTTTGCTCCTCTTCTGGATCCAAGGGCGGAGGTAGCACATCGCTTCCTCCGATATAATGGATATCGAAAACACCCGCTTCTTTTTTCAGAAAAAACCGTTTTATAGCCTCCCATACTGCTCTAGCTTTTAATATGTAGTCACTGTGCATGTTCCAATATTCCTCCTTCCAAAATCTGCTGCTGCAGTAAAACATCGTATTTTTCTTCTCCCCTCCAGCAGGCAAAATCCTCTTTGCTGATGGCTAGGACGATTTTTTCGATGGTTTTTCCGTCAATAATAACGCGGTCCGGTCTTACACCACTCAGGATTCCCCTTTGCCCCACGCTGCGATATGGGATCACGCAGCTGCGGCAGACGAGAGCATCCTTCATCTCTTCTAAAATTTTCTGTCCATATGATGCGGAAAGAATGGCTGCCGGCTGGCCGGAAATCGGCTCTCGCAAAAAATTCCCCGTATCAACAAAAGCTCGCATTTTCCAATTTTTTTCTGCGATTTCCACCTGAATGTCTGTAAAAACCTTATCCTTTTGCAGTTTTCCCCTGATGAACTCCGCCAGCCAGCTACCAAGCAGCCAAGTCACCATGATGCCCGCTGCCACTTGAAGCCATGTGGGTCCGTGAAGATAAACGCTTCCATTTGCGGCAAGACCGGGCACCTTGATGAAATACATGAGGCCTACGGTGATTCCTCCCATAAGGAAACTGACTATGTAAAACACGGCCACTGTCTTCCAATAGAGCGGTTTTCCACCAAAGCCAAAAGCCGCTAAGATCACTGTCAGTGAAAAGAGCAGTTTGCTGCCAAGGGCTGCGGGCCAAACCATTGGCACAAACAAAATGAACGAGTACGCACCGCACAGGAGTCCACCTAGAATCAGCCCTGATCGGCTGCGCTTTCTGCCGCAGAGTTTACCAGTCAAGGCCAAAATCAGCAGCCCTGTTATGAAGTTTTCCAAAAATAAAAACTCGCCGTAAACTGTCAATTAAACGACCTCCTTTTGGACTCTGTCTTTCGATTATAGCCCTAAGGGAGGTCGTCTTTTGTCAAAATCAGGTGTCGAATTTGTTTTATTTTTTCCTGTGGGAAATGCTGGATTTCACCTCAATTTTTTGTGGCAATGTTGATAAAAGCTATGCCATAAGGCCATGTTGATCAGCATTAGGATCAGCGTTGCTCCGGCCATCATATTGCCCCAGGTCCCCACTAAGCTGACGCATGGATCGAAGCCAGCCAGCCAAAGATATAGTATCATACAGAAAATCTGCGCAGCTGCCGTGATCCAGATGCTGATTGCCAGCCTCCGCTTCCCAAACCGCTGGGCTGCTTTTCCATATGTCCATGACAAAACACCGATGTATCCGCAGGCACCTGCCGCTGGAACCAAGAACCCAATGAACCGCATCCGGGAAGATTCATAGAATATCGTATAAATCAGCACGCTGGCGATCATGACTCCGCAAATCCAAACAGCGGCTTTTATACCTTTCCCTAACGCCCTCATCTTGTAATGCCCCGCAACGCACAGCCCCCAGCCGATCAGGCTGATGAGCCACGGTATCACGGGCAATCCCGGTGCCATGTGCAGTTCATGACGCATCACCAGGAACACATAGGCGTTTGCCATGACCCATACGCCTGTGCCGATCAATGTATAGAGAAAACCACTTAAGTCCGTGCCCTCTTTTGTGGAACCGAACATGCTGAGTCTCTTCCGCTTGTTCTCTTTTAGCGGCTCTTCCTGGGATGGGATCTCGATCCAAAATTCTACGCCATCTTTTTGGTTGACACAGCCGTACTTTCCCCCGTGAATCAGACAGGTATTAGCCACGATGGCAAGCCCCAGCCCAGTCCCGCCTTTTTCTTTGTTTCTCGCTGCGTCGCTCCGGTAAAAATTTTCCCAGATCCGCTCCAGTTCTTCTTCATCTAAAGTTTCTCCCTTGTTGTACACGGAAATTCGGACGCTGTTTTGCTCCGTATGCTGCGCTGACAAACGGATCCTGCCGTTTTCTTCTCCATAGACGGCCGCGTTCATCAACAAATTGGACAGGCTCTCACCCACCAGCCTTTCATCTGCCAGAATCATGGCTTCTGCCTTTAGCTGGGTTTCCACCCGGATCCCTTTTCGCTCCATGAAGACGCTCAGCCGCTCCAAGGTACGCTCCGCAAGCTCGCTTATGGAAACCATACTCAGCTCCAACGGATAGATCCCTGCCTCCATTTTAGACAAGTCCAGCATGTTGACGATCATGGCGTTCATGCTGTCAGCCTCTTCAATGATTGTTTCCACGTATTCCTTTCGCCGTGTCTCATCCTGCTCTTCACTCAGGACTTCACCGTAATTCTTGATGATGCCCAGAGGCGTTTTCATTTCATGGGCAACTGCATTTGCCATCTGCCGCTGCCGCTTTTCCAGTTCAAATCGGGCATCCAAAATACGGCTATAGCTGCCAATTAGGAGAATCCCTGCCAAAAGGCACACAAGGGTGATGAGAAAATAGAACCATTTCATGGTGCTGACAGCATAAAGCCAGGGCTGGTTCATGATGCAAACCCCCAGCCAGTAGTCGCCTGTGTCCAGTTTGATGAACTCCGTCCGCATTAACGAAAATACGCTGTCCTGCTGATCCGTAAAGCAGGTATATGCGCCTAAATTCTCCGGATTGATCAGATCTAGCGGCGTTTCTGGCGTCATTTTTTTCGCCGCAGCCTCCAAAGCTGCCCAGGACTGATCCTCCATCTGCCAGCGCTTCATGTCAAGAGGCTCGATGCCTGTGGTCCAATCCAGCATGATGGTTTTCTGCTGCTGGCCTGCTGCCTTTTTCACGGCCGCAAATGTCGTTTCCCGCAAATCTTCATTGGAATCACGATAAAACAGCTGTACGCTTATTGGCTGAAAACAGAACGTTCCTTCAAATCCTACGATCTTGCAGCCTTCGATATTGGACAGTTTTCGCATCCGTGCGATTTGTTCTTTGGAAAACCAATCCTCTAAAACAATAGTGGTTCTATTCATCTCTGTCTGTGACCACCCTGATAAGATATGCGCAGGGTTCTTTACTGGTTGTAGTTTCGCTTTGCCTCCCTGGCCTGAAGCACGGTACAGCATGACGCTATCCATGGTGTCTCTAGTGTTCCAAAGCTGTATGCATCCGTCCATCACCTGATCAGCAGCAGCCAGATTTAGACCGTCTACCACTGCGCTGCTTTCCTCATCCGACTGACACTTATCTAAAAGTCTGGCTAGGTTTTCTACCTTGTCTTGACTGTAGTCACTGCTTTCCCTAACCTTTTCATTAGCTACATACCAAGTCATACATCCGACTACCAGCAGATAAATCAGCACCAACACGATGATGACATTGATCAAAAACTTTCTTTTCGTCCGTTGGCTATTCATTGTCCCCCTCCTGGAATTTGTATCCTACCTTCACGATGGTACGGATGCATCCGGCCCTGTTTCCCAGAGCATGCCGCAGCTTTTTAATCGTTGTGTCCACGGCCCTGTCATAGCAGAAAACGTCCTGCCCCCAGACGCGATCCAGAATCTGTTCCCTGGTCAGGATTCGTCCCCGATTGTTCATCAGGTAAACAAGCAGATCGTATACCTTTGGTGCCATGGAAACAAGCTCCCCGTCCACAGCCACTTCCCTTGCGTCCAGGTCTACGGAAATGCCATTGCTCTGTATTGTGCGGCTGAAAAGACTGCCATCTTTGCGTTCCAGCAACGCACGAACTTTGGCGTGAAGCACAGGGAGGGAAAAAGGCTTTGTAATATAATCATCTGCCTTTTCCTGAAACCCCCGCAGCTGGTCTTCTTCCGACACTCTTGCTGTCAGGAAAATGACCGGCGTGTCCTTTTCCCTGCGGATGGCTCGGCATACAGCGAACCCGTCCATCCCTGGCATCATCACATCCAGCAGCACGATATCGAATTCCTGCTCTCTGACGGCCTTTAGCACCTGGATGCCGTCAGCCGCGCCCTGGACCTGAAAATCCCGCTTTTCAAAATAATCCTTGACGATCCGCCGCAGCTTTGACTCGTCTTCTGCTATCAACAGGCGATACACGAATACACACCTCCTACCGCTCTTAGCGTATGTCCGGAAATCGCAGTGCCCCTCAGCCGCAGGCATTGTTCTCCGGCACCTTCTAGTTTACAAATTTATGTGTCCTTTTTATGTCTAACAGAAAAATAAATGGATATGGAAACAAAAAAGGCCATATGCGAACCTCCTCTTTTCCTATCGCCGTCCAGCGTTTTATTTTACCATTTTCTTTACATGAAATTCGCCCCTGGTGGAATATATTTTTATAAAATGAATGTTAATTTTTTATTTTGCTCTCAAGAAAAATCTCTTGAAATTTCCAAAGAGAATGGTATTATAATGGATGGGTTTGGGATTGGCGTGTTTTAAAGTATCATTAAAAAATATAGGAGTTACAGTGATGAAGAGTATTCAATTCAGACAACAAAAAGAAAATGGAAACAGACAGCGGATCGGACGTAAAGTAGGCAACCTGGTCGCCGCAATGTTGGGACTCAGCATTGTGATCGTTGTGGTTTTATGTATTTCTATCTTTTACAATCTCGTCATGAATATGCTGGAGGAGCAATGTGTCAATGGCACGAATACGCTTGCGTACGAGCTTCAGGATTACTCTGGGCCGGAAGATAAAACACAGCTTCTTGATGATTTGAAACAGCAGTTGGATTGTGAGTTCACCATATTTAACGGTGACGAACGTGCTTACACCACCATTCTTCAGGATGGACAGCGGGCTGTTGGAACAAAGCTGTCAGATGAGCTGGCAAGCATTGTCTTACAGCAGGGTCAGGCCTATGTGGGAACCGCGGAAATCCTTGGGGTCGATCATCTTTGTTCCTATGTTCCTACAAAAGACGCTGACGGAACAGTAAACGGCCTGATCTTCGCAGGGATCTCCACAGAATCCGCAGCACAGCAGGTAAGGACGGCAATCATTGCGGCCTGTGCGGTCGGCATCGTTCTGATCGTCCTATGCTTACTGCTTTTGAGCGTATTTATCAAGCGGTTTGTTTCCTGGCCTCTAAAAAAACTGACAAATCTTGCACAGGTTATGGAGCAGGGAAATTTGGGACTGCGGTCTGACGAAGTCATGACGATCGATATTCATTCTAACGATGAAATCGGCCTTCTCGCAGAAATTTTTGAGAGCACTATCCTCCGCTTGAAGAATTATATCGGAGAAATTTCTACCATCCTGGCTTCCATTTCAGAAGGAAATCTGTCTGTGGAAACAACGCAGAATTATGTAGGGGACTTTACTTCCATTAAGGTTTCCCTTGACGACATCCTTCAAAAGCTGAACAAAACCATGTCACAGATCCTGAAAAGCTCTGATCAGGTCGCGAATCACTCGGAACAGATGTCTACGGCAGCGCAGGCCCTGGGTCAGGGCTCCATGCAGCAGTCTCAGTCCGTAGAACAGTTGGAAAACACTATCAGAGACGTTTCCGACCATGTGGAAGAAACAGCCGAAAGAGCCCGTCTCGCCAGAACAGAAGTATCTCAGGTAGGAAAACAGATCACAGATAGCAATGACAAGATGCAGCAGATGATCGACGCTATGCAGGAAATTACCGACAGTTCCCGGGAAATTGGAAAAATCATTAAAACCATAGAAGATATCGCATTCCAGACAAACGTTTTGGCTCTGAACGCCGCAGTAGAAGCCGCCCGGGCAGGCACAGCGGGAAAAGGCTTTGCCGTTGTCGCTGACGAAGTGCGCAATCTGGCAAGCAAGAGCTCCGAAGCATCCCAGTCCACGACTGCTCTGACAGAACGCTCCATCCAGGCCGTAGAACACGGGATGAAGATTGCTGGAGAAACGGCAGAGCGACTGGCCTCTGTTGTAGAGGGCGCTAACACGGTTGTGGAAGCCATGAATGGAATCGCAGACGCAGCTACCTCGCAGGCTGAATCTGTTTCCCAGATCCGGGATCAGGCAAGCCAGATTTCCAATGTGGTACATACCAATTCCGCCACAGCGCAGGAAACCGCCGCCGCCAGCCAGGAGTTGAGTTCGCAGGCCGGACTATTGAAGCGGCTGATGGATACCTTCCGCCTAAAACAGTAAAAGACAAACTTACCATGAAAAAAGAGCAGGAGAAAGTAGATTCGCTCGCTTCCCTCTGCTCCTTTTTATCGGTTCAAACCGCATCTCTGGGGCGAAGCGCTCCAGCAGCCTTTTCCCATTCCCGATACCAGACTCAACCATGGATGGCTTGAATCAGGATCTGCCCGCCACTCATCAGGCTCACAGAGACGACTGGCAAGGCTATATTTCATCTGTCTTGTAAATGAACTTAGTTATTCCAATATTGTTTCAGATAACGATTGATATCCTTTTGCCCTAACTGGTATTTTTCGGCCACTTTGCTAGCCGCCTCCGCCTGCGGCAGATCCAGTTCTTTACAGAGTTCGATCATTTTGCGTATGCCCTGCTCTCGCTCCTCCGACTGTCCCTCTTCTCGCGCTTCTTGCCGTTCCAATATTTTCTCTTCCCATGCGTTCATGAATTTGATCCCCACTTCCTTGCTTGATTTGATGGATCGAATCTTCTCTTGCATCCAGCGGATGGTTTCACTGCCCGAAGCCTGCGCTTGTTCATCCGTCGTGCGCTCGAAATAGTGAAGCATTTCTATCAGTTCCCGGCTGACGCCTTCCTCGTGCGTTCCCCTGGTGTTGAGAAAGATCCGAGTCGCACCATCCATCAGGCTCACATCCGCCGCTTCTTCGCATTTCATCCGAAAGGTGTACCGATACAACCCTTTTCCGAACAAATCGAAAGGCATGATCAGGATAATGAAAACATCGTTCATGGCGTTGAAATCCACTTCCCCCGGTGCCAGCAGTCGGCTGTCGATCAGGCCTTGATAGCTCCTGGACCGCTTTGGAAGGTTCCCCATGTTTTTCTTTTGTACTTCCGCATCATGGACGCTTCCTCCTGTGTCCATGGCCCAAACGTCCAGTTTGATTTGCCGGTTCTAGGTGGACCGCCGGATTTCCTTTTCCGTCTGCGGTCCGTGCCTCAAGTCCACGTCCTTCTCAAGAATGATCCCCAACACTTTTTCTAAAAATTCCTTGTCCTCCACGGCTTCGTCGAACAAAAACCGATCCAATAAATTTAAGTCTTTTAGCTCTTTCCCCTTGTTCAATCCGATCCCTCCTCTTGATTATACGATGTTCCTGGTTCCTTTTCAACATTTGTCGCATCTGTAATTATTTAACTGTTTTATTTTACCGTATCTCGCTCGTATAATCAACCGGATTCCCATATTTTTCTTTGGAATTTTTTCCATATCCTCTGTGCATACGAAAAAACGGGAGAAAAGCAAATTCACCCGCTTCATCCCGCTCTTTTTATCTTTCCAAATATCTTTATTTCTTTTTGTGTCCCGAATTGCGCATAACCTGTTCACCTTGCTTGCGCAGCTAATGTCCCCCTTTATTTCAGAGCGTCATAATCAGCATCATCCACTGCCTCTAGCCACTGGTTCTCGGCGTTTTCCCCAGGCACTTCCACCGCAAGATGGGTGAACCAGCTGTCCTTTTCCGCACCGTGCCAGTGTTTGACACCAGCGGGGATCACTACTACATCTCCCGGGCGCAGTTCTCTTGCCTTCTTTCCCCACTCCTGATACCAGCCACGGCCATTGGTGCAAAGCAGGATCTGTCCGCCACCTTGATCCGCTTTGTGAATATGCCAATTGTTGCGGCATCCTGGTTCAAAGGTCACATTGCCGATGGGAACGCCTTCGGTAGTCAGCATGTTCAAATAACTCTGTCCTACAAAGAACTTGGCAAAGGCCTCATTCGGGCCGCCCATAGGAAATAGGCTTTCTGCTTTATTTTTCATATTTATTTGCTCCTTTCTCGCCTCATCTGCTTTGTTGATACAGTTGATCGCATTTAAACTTCTTGGGTACCCAATATAAGGGAGGCATTGAGAAACGACCCTTACAAGAAAATCCTTGTTGTTTCCCAAATTCATATTGCCGATAGTATGGCTCATCAGCTGTGGTTCGCATCCTCCCTGCGCCGCCAGGAAGCAGAAGGTGATCATTTCCCGCTCTGCGAGGCTTAGCCCGGTACGCGTATAATAATCGCCAAAGCAGTTAGCCGCCAGCCAGCGGTTGATATGTCCGGCTTTCCAGGCTTCTTTCATCTGATCCCCAAAAATCTCTGCCTGTGCCTCTGCGCCTTTTTCTAAACGATCCTCCAGTGTTGTCGTGTGTTGCTCTTCCAGCGGAAGCCCGATCCCCCGTGTTGTCAGCGTTTCGTTGGCAACATTCAGAAACGGCAGCACCCGACCTATGCCAAGATAATCCACTGCCTGATATATGATTTCCTTGACTGCGACCGGCGATAGTCCCGCATCTAATGCCCTGGGTAGCACAAGACGGTACTCATCGATCCCTTGACACCCCATCAATGTGGCTAGAATCGCCATGTACCGCAGTCCATCGTCTAATTGCTGTCCATCTTCATAGGGAACTTCCCTAAAAGCAAACTGCTCAAAACGCTCCATAAATTCCGGATCTGTCACTTGTAAATCCATCCCTAACACCTCCATCTAACGCTGCTGATCTCTTTTACATGGGGAACAAAGCCGGTTTCACCGATTGTCTTTCGGTGATGGACTTTGTTGCAATTCCACTAATGCCGCTATTTTCTTCAGAAAAAATATAGGCGTCCCCTTTTGGGAACACCTATATTATATCGCCAACTCCAATTGATGTCTAATACCTATATTCAATCCTTAAAAATGCCTGAAACGTATTTTTAATCCTTTTATTTCCTTTATCAGGCAGTGCAATCAACTCATAAAGCAACAGGACTAGATCTCATCTGTCTTGTAAATGAACTTTACGCTTCCCTTTGTTTCCGTCTTCTTTCCAGCGAAGCTCTGGTAATCGGCGGCTGCGTCCTGCAGTTCTTTCAGCCGGCCTGAAACCTTGGATATATTACCGTCAAAGGCATCTACTAGCTTGTCGATTCCATCGCTCTTGAACTGGGCGACTCCGCTAGCCAGATCTCTGGCTCCGGTAGCCAGCGTGCCAGCGCCTTTATTGACCTTTTGCGCTCCGTCTTTCAAATCTCCAGCACCTTTTTCCAGCAGTCCAGCACCCTGGCAAGCCGCTGTGATGCCATCATACAAATCCTCTGTGCCGCCTGACAAGCTGGCCAGGCCTGTTTTTAGCTGACTGGAACCGCCCTTCAGCTTGTTCGCACCTGTCTTCAATTCGCCAGTGCCTGACTTCAACTCGCTGGAACCGTCTTTCAGCTCACTGGAGCCACTAACTAGACTTCCTGCCCCAGCTTCCAATTCCTTTAATCCTGATTTTCCGGACCGCAATCCCTGTGCGACAGCTTGCTGCCCAGCAATCGTCTGGTTCAAACCTGCTTTCAATTTCTCAATAGTGCCATTGAGCACTGCCATTTGCTGCTCATTGAGGCCAAGCTGCTGACCGGAAGCCTGCAATTGCTCCAAACCCGCAAGCACGGCTTTGTCACCTGCCACAGTCTGATCCAGCCCGCCCACGGCAGAGTCCACACCAGAGCTAACCTCCTTGATGCCACCCTGCAGTGCCCTTGCGCCGGTTTCCAGCTGACCCGCACCAGTTACCAGACGGCCCGCGCCAGTCTCCAGCTGGCCTATGCCAGTCTCCAGCTGACCTGCGCCGGTTTCCAAGTTGCCCGCACCGCTTTTCAATTGTCCCGCACCGCTTTTCAACTTCGCAGTGCCGGCTTGAGCGGCCTTTAGGCCCGAACCCAGCTGGGCGATTTTTGCTTTTAAGGTCTTTGTTCCACTGAATAAAGATCCTGTTCCCTTGGACAATTCGCTGCTTCCTGTTTTCAACTGCTCAGAACCGTCCTGCAGCTGGGAGGCCGCTGATTCCAGCTGATCCATGGCAGAATTCAGATCATCCAGCGAATCAATGCTACCTACATCCAGATCATCTAAAAGACTGCTGGTAGCAACGGTCATGGTTCCGCCCAATGCGAATCTTTCCGCCTTGCATGTGACGATGACATGATCAGGGATGTTCACATCTTCTTTGCTCAAGTTCAGACTTTCTTCCAAGCCCGGCAGCGCATAACCCACTACCAGGGATTTCTGTCCGTCATTGATGACTTTGCCGTTGGTCACTTCCACGTTAGTAAAGATTTCATTGTCCAGTGCCAGGCTGGTCAACAGCACAAAAGGCACATACACCTTTCCTTGTTTTTGATTGTTTGTATAGTCAAAACGAATCTCTACGTCCCCGCTCTTGCCTGCCAGTTCCTTTGCGCTTACATTTTTGCCATCTAACTTGTACTGGATCCGCATGTCAACGGGCAGCTCTTTATCAATCTCGCCTTGATAATAAATATCATTGCCCTCTGCGTTCCAAGTACCGTCACCTTTTTCAGCGTCAAAAGTCTCCTCGCCCTTGACGTTTTCGATCTTTTTCAATTCTGTATAGTCTTTCAGCAAGCTCCTTTGGCCCATGTTTTTCAGCCATTCGCTGACGATGATCCGGTCTGTGCTGCCATCCTCTCTTGTCATGACATATACTGTCTCATCTTTGGAAGCAGGTGCTGTCGCCTGTTCCTGCGCCGCATATATTGGAGCCGCGCCGCCTGCCGCTACCAGCAGGCTGAGTCCCCATGCTAGTATTTTTGCGCTAAGCTTCTCTCTTTTCATCATAAACAACCTCCTTTTTAAATCCCTTGCTGGTCTTGCAGATCACACTGGAAAACAGCACCAGCATAGCAGGTAGAATAAAAATCACGATAACCATGCTGATCAACGCGCCTCGCGCCATCAAACTGCACAATGCGCTGATCATATCGATATCCGAATAAATGCCCACGCCAAACGTGGCGGCGAAAAAGCACAGAGCGCTGACGATCACAGACGGGATCGATGTTTCCAGGGCGATCCGCGCTGCGTCTTTTCGCTCTTGTCCCAGCTGGATCTCCCGCCGGAACCTGGTGGTCATCAGTATCGCATAATCCACAGTAGCCCCCAGCTGGATGGTCCCGATACAAATCGAGGCGATGAATGGCAGCTGGGTCCCTGTGTAGTATGGAATGCCCATATTGATGAAAATTGCCAGCTGGATCACTGCTACCAGCAGCACTGGCAAGGAAATCGAGCGAAAAGTGATAGCAATGATCAGGAAAATGACGATGATCGACACAAAGCTGACCACCTTAAAGTCATGGTTGGTAATGGAAATCAAATCCTTTGTGCAAGGTGCTTCCCCGATGACCATGGCCTTTTTGTCGTAAGTGTTCACGATCTCGTTGATTTCCCGGATCTGCTTGTTCACCGCTCCGCTAGCCACTTTTTCCTGAGAATTGATAATCATCAGCTGCCAGCTGCCTGCTTCCAGTTCTCCCAGCACAGAATCCGGGACCATTTCCTTTGGTATCATTGGCCCCAGAACCGTATCCATGCCTAAAACCGTGTTCACGCCTTCCACTTCCTTAATTTCATCTGCCATGGCACGAGCGGTTTTTCCTGGCAAATCGGAATCCGCCAAGACCATGTAAGTGGAGCCGATCTCATACTCTTCATCCAGCTTTTCATTGGCAACAATGCTGTCCAGATCCTTTGGCAATGTCGCATCCAGGTTATAATAAACGTCTGTGCTCGTATAGCCAATTAGCGATGGAACCAGCAATACCAGAAACAACAATCCAAACACCTTGGAATGACGGGTAATGAACGCTGCCGGCCTAGACATGCCGGGAATTACCTCTCGATGCAGAGTTTTTTGTATCAGTGTATCGCAAACCAAAATCATAGAAGGCAGAATGGTCACGCTGCCGATCACACCAAAGACAACGCCCTTTGCCATGACGATCCCCAGATCCAGCCCCAGCTTGTAAGTCATGAAACACAAGGCGACAAACCCTGCGATAGTAGTGATGGAGCTGCCGGAAACCGAGGTGATGGTGTGATGGATGGCCTGAGCCATCGCAGCCTCTTTGTTTCCAGGGATTTTTTCGCACTCTTCTTGGTAGCTATGCCACAAGAAAATGGAATAGTCCATGGTCACGCCTAGCTGCAAAACCGCACTGAGGGCCTTTGTCACATAAGAGATCTCCCCCATGAAATAGTTGCTGCCCAGGTTGTACAAGATCTCCATACCAATCCCCATCAGGAAAATCAGCGGTATGATGTAGGAATCCATGCAAACTGCCAGCACAATGGCTGCCAGCACCACTGCGATCATCACATAGATAGGTTCTTCATGCTCCGCCAGGTCCTTGGTATCCGTCACAACGGCAGACATGCCGCTGACAAAGCAATGGTTCGCTGACAGCTGGCGGATCTCTTTGATGGCTTGCATGGTTTCATCCGCTGATGTGGAAGTATCAAAGAAAACAGCCATCAAAGCAGTATCGCCTTTTTTCACGGATTCCCGATACTTTTCCGGCAGCAGTTCTTCTGGCACAGATGCGCCCAAAGCGTTTTCATAGCTGATCACCGATGCCACATGGTCCACTTGTTCCATCTTTTCTCCCAGCTGGGCCTTTTGGCTGGTGGTCAGTCCTTCTGTCACTACAATGGAAAAAGCTCCTTTTCCAAAATCGTCCAATAAAATATTTTGTCCTTTGATCGTTTCAATATCATCTGGCAGATAGGTCAGCACATCGTAATTAATCCTGGTTTTGATCACACCCAGTACTGAAGGGATCAACAACAGCAGGCAAATGAACAGAATGCGTTTCCGATGCTTCACTACCTTTTCGCCAAAATTCAGCACAATCTTCTCCCCCTTTTCTCTTCCAGTCTCACTTATTGTACGCTCCTTGCCACGAGCTTTCCATAGACAAAAAAAGAGCAGTGTCAAAATTTTTGACACTTGCCCTAATGTGACAAAATTCAATGGCTTTCCAGTATCTGAAAGTCCTTTTCAATATGTCGTTTCAGCAATTTGTTAAGCCGCCCGGCAATTACCTCCGGGTCCTCCTTCATCCCTCGGCCGATCCACTCCAGCAGGATACCTACTAGTCCGAATTTATAAAAATCGCAAATAAACGATTTGTCCTCCAACAGAATCTTTTCCGAACCTTCCATGCCTTCTAAAAATTGAGCGATCAAGTCACGTACGATTTGCTGAAGGTAATGCTCCAGATGCTGCCTGCCCTCGGAATTATAGGCGTTCAACGTAAAATCTTTGTTCTTTTCTATGTAAAGCAGCACCTCCAAGTACACGTCCTGCCACGTATCGCAGATCCGCTCTCGGTCTATGAACTGCTCACCTTCCTGAATAAAGGTCCATTCCAGCAAATCGTAAATATCCTGGAAGTGATAGTAAAAGGTCTGCCTTTTCACACCACAGTCATCTGCGATTTCTTTGACAGTGATCTTGTCCAGCGATTTCTGCGCCAACAGTTTTTTCAGCGACGCAGCCATTGCCTGCTGCGTCAATCTCGCCATATCATGCTCATCCCCCTGTCATGTAATGTCATCTGCTCTCCTTGTATTGTCTCACCGCTCATTTTTACCAGCCCCGGTGGTACTCTTGAAAACATTCCAGGCACACCCGCATTCCATCCTGCAGGCGCATTTTCGTTTCTGGCGCGCCTTCACCGCAAACTTCACAGATCACGGTCCGCAGGCCGCGGGCTTGTTCCGGCAACGGATAGCGAGTCTCTGTGACCGTGAAGATTTCTTCCAGCGGGCCGTCCAGCACATAGTCAATGTAATCCCTGCCCTTTTTTCCGCCAGGCTTTTTTGGCTTTGCGATCAAACGGAAGCTTTCTCCTGTATTTCGGTTATAAAAGTTGAAGGCCATCTTCCCTGTCCCGTAATAGATCAGATTACCCTTTCCCATGGTGCATCCTAAAATCGCCTGTACCGCATCAACGCCGCAGGCATCGTTTTCCGTAACGCAAACCAGATCCTCGTCTTCTGAAAATTCAATTCCCAGACGGGCGATGGCTTCCATACATGCCCGTACGCCCAGAGCGATACCTCCGCATTCGTGACCGTGAAAAGCCACTGCCTTTTCATATAAGCTCCTGCTCATGGTTTCCTCCTTTTTTGCTATGCCTGTATTTGCTTTAGACGAGGTATCAGCAAATGCTGTAACCTGATTTCCATGCTTTTTATATACAATTCCTTTCGCTGTGGACTTATGATATTATAGCCTTGAAACGTCTCCGGGATTCCATTAATGAAGTCTGTGATTTCTGTAAAGTGTTCTTCGATTAACGGAACGTTTTTTACAATTGCGTCGTTTAACTCTGTATACTCTAGTTCCAGGAACTTCCGAGCTGTCAGCTGTTTATCGTCCTTTCCATATCCAGTTATGATATTGATTGAACTCTGCATCAATATTTCTTTCTGTCGCAAAATCCGAATGACCTTTTCTTCAGATACTTTATTAGAAAACGCAGCTCCATTGTCAAAAATTGGTGCTAGGCAATAAGTTCCATTTTCATATAGCAAACCCCAATTTCCATTGTTTCTATCGTTATTATTAATCAGAATATCAATGACCACACAATCCCAAAACCGCTCAGTCACGCCTTTTACCTTTGATAAAATACGATTATGCGCTAAATGCAAGAGCGTTTCATCTACATCAACCATACGATCGGATCCTGTAGAGCTAAAGGACCTTTCCAGTATTTCGGAAAGTTCTTTGTTAGAAGCATTTTTTAAAGTGCGGAGCTCTCGCAACGCACCCTCATGGGCCGCAAAATCTTTGCAAGCAACTACGATTTTGTGGTTGCGGACTCCTAGCATTGTCTGATGCGTGTCATATCCTAATATTTCATATATATGACTCCCAATAAACTCTGAAAGGGGCGATGTCGTATAGGACATGTCATCCTCAACATCCATACCTTTTGTGGACTTTGGGTATTTGATGATCCAATTTTCGCCCTGATACCGTATGCCGTCTTTGTCTCCCGCCTGACCGCCATATGTACCATCTCTGCTACTGTATTCGCAATCAGAAAAGTCTATGATTCTCATTTATAAATGCCCCCATATTTTCGCACTAACCTGTCCCATTGCTCCTTTGTGAACCGCCCCTGCACATAACATTCCTTTGCCAGATCGTCCAAGGCATCGCAGTAATTAAGATATCCATAATCCTTCTCTTCATCCAGCTTTTCCATATCAAGGATCAGGTTTTTCATGACCAGGGGCATTTCAAAATCTATGGTGATGTTGCCATCGATCCAATTATATTTTTTCTTTTCTTCCATATGTATCGCCTCCTCCAACGCATAGCGTTCTGCCACAAATAAAGCTTATACGTATCGTTGCCTACATTATACTACGAAATCCTCGGATCACCAAATGATTGCGGCAGATTTCCTTCATTCTCCGCAGTTTTTCTTTTCATGTATCAGTCCATCAGACTGCACAGAGAACCTCTGGAAAACAGATCTTGCGCCAATAGCAATCAGAAGAGAAGCACTGCCGGAAAACAAGATCACCACATATTCAAACCCTCTGCAAACCTCAAACAAAACACCGTACATCGCATTGCCCAAAGGCTGTGCGCATAGAGACACGGTCAGGATGACAGCAATCACCTTTCCAATCAAATGCCTTGGCGTTTCCCTCTGAATAAAGGACATCATTTGAACCGTGAAAATCGTCGAGAACAGCATGATGGTAAAGCAGCACACTGTAATCACAGCATAATTGATGATCCCCGAAGGAGACAGCCGCAATGCGATCCCCATAGGAAACACACAGGCCGCGCAGATTCCTAAGATGACAGCTGATTTTTGGATTTCCAGTTTCTTGGCAAACACGCCCGCACAGATGCCTCCGACCAACCCTCCCGCTGCCAGTGCCCCTTGCGCGAAGCCATAGAGCCGATTTGCTAGTCCTGCTTCTAACACCAGGATCTCTGTGATCAAATATGGAAGTGCCACAATGATCATCGCAGATAGAAATAAATTGATCCCGCAAACCACTAGTGTCCCTTTGCCAATAGCAGGCTTTTCTTTACTGACGAATCGAAGGCTTTCCGCAAAATCCGTTTTTACGGTTTTCAAAATGCCGCCATCTGAAGTCTGCTTTTGGAAGGGGATCTTGATGAAAAGCTCCATGAACGCTGACAGGGCAAAACATGCCGTGCAGACCCATAGAATGACAGTTAATCCGTATACGCTGTATAGCACCCCGCCGAGGACAGGTCCCACCAAGGAAGCAAACGAGTTAACTGTATTGATGATGGAGTTAGCTGCCATAAAACGTTCCTGATGTACTAGCGCAGGGATACTGGCCTGCACAGCGGGCTGATACGCACCTGCGATACCATACAGCAGCATCAAGGTCACGGTCAGCAAAACAATCAGGTTTGTTTCATTTCGGAGCAGGGAAAAGGTTAAAATGATCACTGCCGTAGAAAAGTCCAAGATCACCATGATGTTACGTTTGTTGACTCTATCCGCAATAATGCCGCCTACAGGCGACAGTAAAACAGCCGGAATGAACGCACAGGCCGTGACTGTTCCATAAAGCGCGGAAGATCCTGTTAGATTCAATAAATACAGGGGCAACGCGAATCTAACAGCAGCATTACCGAACAAAGAAACGATCTGACCTGCTACTACGAGTGTAAAATTTTTTGAAAAAAGTTTTTGTTCCATTTTTTAATCCTCCCAGTTTTCTCTCCAATTTTCACAGAATCGATTTCCATGATGGGCCTTAACGCTTTTAATACCGAACGTTGGTATGTATAAGGATAAAAGAGATCCTCCCTTTATAGGGCGGACTTTACTTGTTTTTTTGATAAACAGCCGTTAGTTCTTGTAATCTAGCTAGTATATCCTGATCCATGATATCCAGCCCCAATCCTCGCAGCATCTGACCAAATACCATGAATTTTCCATATGAGTCTTCCTTAGAATCATCGAAGATCATTGGATTCATCCAGATATTGGCTACTAGGATGATCAACTCCGCCAATTGTTTGGGATAATCCGTTTGGATGGTTCCATCGGAAATCCCCTGCTGAATGATAGGCAAAATATAGTTTGGTGCCACTTCATCCACCGTATCGTGTAAAAGGCTGAACAGCAGTCTCGGGTTATTTCGGAAATCCGGGGCCACGGTAAAAATCTCATCTTGCACAGGCCTGCTGATCGAATCCTTGAAAATGACTTTCAGCTTTTCTTTGCCGCTCAGGTCCCTGCGGCCACGAATGGCAGCAAGCATTTGGTTGGAATCCGCGGTCATTCGGTCAGTGACTGCCATCAAAATCTCTTCCTTGGATTTGAAATGGTGATAAATGGCACCTTTGCTAAGGCCACCTAAATGATTGATGATATCCTGGATGGAAGTACGTTCGTACCCTTGTTCCATAAATAAACGGAACGATACATCCAATATTCGATTGACGGTTTCTTCTGGATGTTTGTTTCTAGCCATCGCTGCCTTTGCCTTTCTAACAGGATGTTTTCACATTAACATACCATTAGTACGTTTGTCAAGATAAAGCTGCCACAACTACTTTGCCGGCTTTATTACCAGAACAATTCTATGTCGTATTTGCTTATCTTCTCATCGTGCGTGATCAACCGCAAGTTTTCTTCTAATGCGGTAGACATAATCAAGCGATCAAACGGGTCACCATGAATCATAGGCAGTTGCTGTATTCTCTCCAGATACCGTGTCCTGATTGGTAAAATCGTGATCCCATAACAATAGCATGTATTCTCTAACTCAGTAATCGACTCTTCTATGTCAAGCTTATTAAGCGTCTTTTTTATGGCGATCTCCCATAATGACGCAATACTTAAATATAAATTTTTACTTTTTCCAATTGCGTCGCGTGCTTTCGCGGACAACCTAGCATTATCATCGAGGAACCACAAAAAAGCGCATGTGTCCAACAAATACATTATATATACTCCTTAAAGCACTCTGGCGTTTCGTCAAAGTCATCAGCCATAGCCATCTTCCTTTTCAGGATTCCCGGCTTCCTTATATAGCCATCCTCATTCGCAGGTTCGGATTTCAAAGACAAAAACTCCGCAAATTGGATCACTATGGACAATTGTTCATCTGAAAGACGTTCCATTACACGCATTGCCTGCTGTTGAAGTGTCATCACGCTCACATCCTTTCCAAAATGTATTGAATCAATAGGGCTGTTTCTTGAGTAGAATCTTAACACAAATCGCTCTTTAAAACAATCGCAAAGACAGCAAAATTACAGCCATATATAAAATACAGCGTTTCGTCAAAGTCATCAGCAGACAGAAGAGGGCACCTTCTCTATGTCCGGTGCCCCTAAAATTTCTCTATGCTTATTTTTTAAGAACAAATTCCTTCACCGCTGCGATGACTCGTTCCACATCCGACATGAGATTGTACGGAGCAAAGCCGACTCTCACCAGCCCGCCTGCTGGTTCCAGCCCCAATGTGCTGTTGATAGTAGCAATGGCGTAAAAATCACCATCCCATACATAAAGGCCTTTTTCTGCTAGAAACTTCGCGATATCGTTGGCATGGTGTCCTTCTATAGTAAAGGACACGGTGGAAGTCCTCGGCGCGCCGGTTCCAGGGCCATAAAGCTTCAGGCCTTGGATTTCCGATAAGCCTGCTCGCAGCGCATCTGCTAACGCCTCTTCATAAATCTCGAAGGCTTTCATGCCAGCTACAATCCTTCGCCGCATGCCAGTCAGCCCCGCTAGCTCTGCTTCCAACTGATCTTCGTGCCGCTGGCCGCAGTCCGCGATAAACTGAACCGCCTCCGCCGCACCGTGAACCAGTTCCATAGACAGGGTCCCAGTTTCCAGCGTTTCCGGCATTTCCGTGTTGTCAGAGGCTAGGACTCGAGTGGTTTCCAGCGTTTCTCCCACTTCCTTTTTACAGTAGATGATGCCCAAACGCGGTCCAAAAAACTTGTAGGATGAACATAACAGAAAGTCCGTTCCAATGTCTTTCACGGAGGAATCGCAAAATGTTGACGGTATCGACCTTATTATCCAATCCATTGTTTCAGGATTTCCGCATCATTGCCGGAAGAAGCGGCCTTGACAACGCTATTCTGAGCACTGGATATTTTGAATGGGAGCAAGACTCGGATATCGTCAGGAGTTTTGGGAAAAGTGAGTTCGTCATCACTACGCTTTACGCTGCGCAAAATGACATAGGCTTTGCGGAGAAATGTCTGAAACTGCTGATCAACAACCATGTCGCGGCCATTGCCATAAAAGATGTGTATTATCAAGATCTTTCTGATGAAATAAAGAATTACGCTGATGAACATAATGTGCCAATCTTGGTATTTTCCAATACTTACATTGATGATATCATTGTGACGATCCACAATGGGCTAACGGGAAGTCTATCTGCTTCCCATAGCAACTCTGTCCTGGACCAAATTATTTTTGACGCCAGCTTAACAGCCCAAGATAGGGAAGGTCTGATGCGCCGCCTTAACTCGTTCCTATGTTCGAGTACAATTTTCGCCGCGTATATTTCTGAGGATATTGATACGCCTAACTTAACAGCAGCTTCTATTTCTCAATATGAGGCGATCTATGATGTGATCAAAAATGATGTTCCTCGTGAAATCGATGGGACTGTTTTTGTTCCTCTATTCGCCGCCTACAAGATGCGGACTACTATCGCTCGTTTCAAAAGATATTGTCCGACGCAGGCAACAATTCTACGCTTTTGTTGGATACATTGCTGGTTTTTGTCGCTAATGGCGGAAATATGGATCTGACAGCAAAGGCTCTGTTTCAGCATAAAAATACGATCCGTTATCGCATCAACAAAATCAGCACGCTTCTGGATATTGACAATGATATGGAATTATATCATGAGCTGTATTTGTTTTCCCGGATTCACGAAGCCCGGAAATATCTGAATATGTTTTTTAAGGACTAGCACCGCAAGACCACTGCTCTACCGTCTGATCACGGAAATATCCATTGCCAACCAGCGATCACGCTAGTATAATAAGACGATACGAAAAAAGGAGAAATCAAAAAATGAACACAACAAAGAGGAATAAAACGCAAAAGTGGCTGGCACTGTTCATAGCCATCTGCTTGCTCTTTACCGCGGCAGCCACAACCCGCGTCGCCTGTGGCGCATCGAAATCAGTTAACAAAAAAGCCCATAGAGCATATCAGGCACAGATCAAAAAAGATGACGCGGAGTATGAACCTTATCAGTATCTGCGCTATGTTTATAAGGATTTCAATGGCGATGGCATCGATGAATTGATCACCTATCCTGGCTATGGGTATTGCACGGAAATTCTGTACACCTATCAGAATGGAAAGATAAAAAAACTAAAAATTCTGGGTCAGGGTGAATTCGACAAATATTACAAGAAAACCAAAGTGCTGCGCTGCGTTTATGGGAACATGGGTCATTATTACACAGAATATTTCAAGTTCAACAAGAAAAAACTGGTTAAAAAAGCCAAGCAATTGGAAATCATTGATCAAAACAATGTTTCTTCGTTTCAATATTATGTAAATGGCAAAAGGACCACAAAAAAGAAATATAACGTTTATGTCAAGAAATTGACAAAAGGAGATAAGGCCAGATCGATCGCCAACTTGAAGTGGAAAAAATATTAAATTTGTCTAAGCAATTTCCCTATCGTTATAACGACTCTTCGCAAGATGCTGTTTTGAGACTCCGTCAATATCGCCATACGGTATTGACGGAGTTAGCAAAAACGTAGTGCTATTTCCGCGCCAGCCCTACCCCTGTGCGAATTCCAGCAACCTAGCCGCCTCATCATCTGCCAAGCCCATTTTCTCACATAATTTTTCAATGGTCTTCTGATCTGGCACAAAATCTTTTTCCGTGCAAATCCGGGTAAAGTCCTCCTTGGACAGACCCAGCTGCCCGAAGGTGATTTCACCAGAGACCATTTTTCTATCATAAATCGGAAAAAACACTGCTCCAAAAGAACGTTCCATTATTTCCATCCTCCTTACTCTTTACGAAAGTTTCCTTTTCAAGTAGGTTTCAATCAACTGTTGAAATTCAACTGCTCTGCGATACTGTTCCTCAGCGTCTTCTTTTGCCATTTCTAAACGATACTTCATCAATTCCATCCTGCTGTCACACATGGATTTTTACCCCTCTGCCGCAATGTTCCAATAGTATGGCGGCCTCGCCTATCACAGGAAGCCCCGGCCGCCATCTAGTTGCTATGCTATAGCTCAAAACACGATCTCTATGCGTTCATTTCTTTCTGCGCACGCACGATGGCATACTCCGCACTGTCAAAGACATGCTCTTCACCCACCAGATCAATGAGGCCGCCCCGCTTCAGCTCTTCCATCACTTTTGGCTGCACGCTGGAAAGCATTACAGTCACGCCGTCTTCCGCCAGCTCCTGTTCCAGTTCCAGCAGGGCCTGGATGCCTGACAGGTCGATGGCTGGCACGCCTCGCATGGACAGGATCAAAGTCTCCGTGTTTCCCAGCTCGCTCAGTTGCTTTTTCAGCTTGTCAGTCACCGCAAAGAAAATCGTCCCTGTCAGATAGGCCATGCGGATCCGCTGGGATACCTGAGGGATCTGGATGCCGATCTCCTCCAATCGCTCGTTCTCAATATCCGCGATAGTGATATCGATATCTGTCAATTTTACGACAATCATGAACGTGGAGAAGGCCACGCCGATGATAATGGCCTGGGTCAAGTCCAAGACCACAGTGGCTACCATGGTGATGAAAAATTTCATGATCCCGGTCTTGAATTTGTGGCCGAAAATAAAGTGAATGTTTTCCCAGTCATTCATACGCCACGCTGTGACGATGAGGATCCCCGCCAGCGCGGACAGGGGCACCTCTGACATGATCGGCGCCAAAACAAACATGGACAGCAACAGGATCACCGCATGGAACACACCTGTGAGCCTGGTCTCGCAACCAGCTTTGATGGCTACGCTGGTACGGGCGATGGCCGCTGTTGCCGGCACGCCGCCGAACAGCGGGATCAAGATGTTGCCAATGCCCTGAGCCACCAACTCCCGGTCACCATTAATGGCTTCATTCTTCATTTTCCCAGCAGAAGCCCCGCAGAGCAGGGATTCGATCATAGCCAATGCAGCGATGGAAAAGGCTGGCACAAACAGGTCCCAAAACTGCCCGATATCCAGGCCAGTCAGAGACAAACGCTCCGGCAAAAAGATGGTCTTTGGGATCTCACCCACCACTTCTACTTCCAGCCCAGCAAAATGGTTGAAAATCAAAACCAAAATCAAAGCCGCCAGAGAAGATGGAACTTTACTGTTCCACTTTTTCGGCCATATGATCATCAGGAGGATGACCGCCAGGCCAATGCCCATGCTGGCAAAGTTCGGGTCAAAGCCTGATGTGAAATAGGAAATCACCTTGACAATGGCTAGATCTCCTTTAGATGTGACACCGAAAAAATTGTCCAGCTGCCCCAAGGCGATGATAATGGCAATGCCTGATGTAAATCCTGTAATCACGGACGATGGTATGTAATAAATGATCCTTCCCAGCTTTAGCAGGCCTGCGGCTACCAGAATGACACCGGCGAAAAAGCAGGCGACGAGAATCCCCTGCATCCCGTATTTAGCGGCTAAGGTGACCAAGATCGCAGTCATGGCCCCGGTTGGCCCGGAAATCTGAAAAGACGCGCCGGACAAAAGGCTGATAGCCACGCCGCCGATAATGGCTGTCACCAGGCCCGCGGCGGCTGTTGCTCCTGAACTGACTCCAAAGGCCAATGCCAGCGGCAGAGCCACGGCAGCGACCGTGATCCCTGCCATCAAATCCCGGCTCAAACGCTTTCCATTGTAACCTTGAAACTCACATTTCAAATCCGACACATAATCTTTGATAAAGTGCATATTCGATCCTTTCTTTCCTTGTTCTCTTTGCATGATTTAGAAACTCATTTGTCATTGTACCACAACTTTCCATTACAATCTTGCTGTATTAAAAAACGTGGACCATCATGCTCCCAATGCTGGATACTGTTGCCGCAGCTTTTCGATCATAGCCATGGTCCAGATGCCTAAGACAAACTGCAGCGCGGAAAATGGAGCAATCGTCATATGCTCTGATACGATCCAAAACCCGCCGTCAAACTGTTCTGCCATGACTCCTAGCGCGCAAATAGTCCAGCCAATCGCAAAAATCCACGCACACCTGGAATAATACGAATCCTTTCCGCTATTTTCATTTGCCCCCGCACCGTCCATGCCGGCCAACCCACTATTTCTACCTATTGCTTCACCGCCAACGCCTTCGCCGGCCAACAGCTCCACTGCAGCGGAAAAAACATTGACAAAAATTTACAACACCAGCACGGACCCGATAAAGCAAAAGAAAAACCGCACGCTCCAAGAACCGAATTCCACTGTATAAGAACTGGTGTAACTCTGAAGCAGCCAGATCACCATCCCTGCCCCGCAGTAAACTTTGATCTGACGAAAGCGAAAGGATCCTGTTTCTTCCAAAAGAAAACCCGCTCCCCAATAACAGAGGGCTAGACCTATGATGGCTGGGATCCCTGTGACAGCAAAGCCCATGTGATCTGATAAAATGATCCCGCACAGTGTTCCTCCCATCAGCCTCCCATATCCTTTGTTCATTGCCTGTGGATTCATTTCAACATCCCCCTTTCACGCGCCATGTCAATGGCCTGGAAAAATCCCAACTCCCCATAAGGTCTCTGCGTAAAATGCGTCAAAAACTGGGTGTGCCGTTTCCCATCTTCAGTCTCACAAACCACTCGCAGCGCAGGTTCCCGCACCACGCCCGTCTCTTTCTTGGACAGCGTCACCGTAAAAGTCAGACTCTTGCCCTTTTTCACTGCCATGCCCTCTGCCTGGTAAGCTTTTTTGCCATTCACCCTCACTTCCCCGCCTGCGGGCGCAGGAACGCAGGCAGCGGAGACTAGCTTCAAGTTATCTTGTGCGGAAGCGACCAACTGGCCGTTCTCTCCACCTACGTCAACCTCATCTAACTCCACGGTCTCTGTCTTTCTGTTGTTATACATTACATCAGCGGAAGTCAGGACAGCCGGCCGCGTCAAATCATAGTCATTATCCTCTTCCTCCAACCATCCGTCCCACTGAACCGCAAAGGATTCCACAGTGAAAAAGCTCTGATCATCCGGATCATCCAAGACAAAATCATCTTGCGAAGTGGTCAGGGGCAGTCAGCCGCAACGAACAATTTCACTGTCTCTCGGTCCCGCTTCGCATCTGGTTTGACGCTCCGCAGTTCCACGAAAGCACCGGTGGCCGCTTTCACCAGGCCAGCCATTTCCTGTTCCATGATATGGTAAAGCAGCCGACGCCCTTCTTCCACATGGCCGATGTTTTTCGCATCTCGAAGAAGCGTTTTTTCCATTGCTCCCAGCACGCCGTAAGCCGAGATTTCCACTTCATGACTGTCCAGCAGCGCCACAGCGTCCCTTGGCCCTCTGCCAGTCTTTTCTTTCAGCAATTTGATAAAGCCCTTTCGCAGTTCCTCTTCCACTTCACTCTTGTTTTCAAGGGTAAAGCTCTGAGCTGCAGACATGCGTTTTCGCTCTTTGATGATCGATTCTCCAATGCGCCAAAGCTTTTCTTCAAAGGCATAAGGATCAATGGGTTTAACAATGTAATTCTCAATGTCCAGATCTACCGCTTCCAAAATCGTAGTCACATCCGACACGCTGGAAGTGATCAGGAATTTGCAGGTTTCTCCTGCTTCCCTTGCTTTTTTGATCAGCTCCAGGCCGCCCATCCCTGGCAGCAAAATGTCCACAATAGCAATATCTGGATGGTATCGTTGAAACAAACTCAATCCCTTTTCTGCGTTTTCAGCCAGAAACACTTTGCCAAAACGCCGCTTCAAAAATTTCTCCACACTACAGCGGGTATGGTCATTATCTTCAATATAAATAACTCTCAGTTGTTTTAAAATGTCCATGGTGTTCTCCATCTGGTGACTTCCGCGAAGCCTGCCTCTGCCGCCTTCAGAATTCATCTCTATTTCCTTTCCCTTAGTTTTATAGTGAATCGCACTCCTGTTTCCTGATTGGCACAAGTGATTTCCCCATGAAAATGGTCTTCTATGATCTGCTTTGCCAAGTAAAGGCCAATGCCTGTGCCTCCCTTTTCTTCCTTGGTTGAATAATACGGAAGGAAAATCTTGTCCAAATGTTGTTCTGATATGGCCGTTCCACTGTTAAAAATATGCAAAAGAATGACTTTATTTTCATCTCGCCTTTCAGAGCGAATGTCAATCACTCTTGGCCTTACCCCGGATGCCATGGCTCCATCTCTAGCGTTTTCTATGATATTGAACACGCACTGTATGAATTCGTTCCGATAATTGGTTAAAAACAACGCCTCATCTACCTGGTTCATAACTGCGATTTCATTGAGCACCAGGTTTTCTCGGAGGATGGACAGTGCCTTTTCCACGCTGTCTCTTATGGAAAAAGATTCTTTTTTCCTATCAGGTTTGAGAAAATCAGCAAAATCCGTAATAGTGCTGGACATGACGGAGACATTTTCCCGCATTTTATCTTCATATTCCTGAAACCCTTCCAGCGTCAGCTCCCCAGTACGGTAATCATCTTTCATGTTAGAAATATCAATGCTGATGTTGTTTAAAGGCTGCTTGCATTGATGGGCGATGTTTCCGATCAGTTCTCCCAGCTTCGCCTGTCTGGACTGGTGAATCAGCAGGATCTCGTTTTGCTCCGCAGATTTTATCACAGGCCCATAATACCGCTTGATCAGTGCCATGACCACAACGATAATGGACAAAACAGTCAGAAGCGTTGTTACGATCAGCGTCCGTCTCGTTTCCGTGGCCGAAGTCATAACAGTGGCCGCAGTCTGGGTGGCCGCTAGGATCCAGTCATTGTTTAACGTGGTATAGGCTGCGATGCGTTTCTTCCCATCCTCAGAGTCGTACCAGATGGGCGCACCGTCCCAATCCGCGTTCGCAAAGGCGGAAATCAAAGGAGCGTACTCGTTTTTTGGATCTCGCTTGGTCTCGCTGGACGCATAATAATTCATTTCAGCATCGAACAGCATCACTTGACTATCACTGTACAGTTTAATGGAGCGCAACGTTTCGTCCACTTCTGACATGAGCATGTCAGAACCAACGATGCCAATCAAATTCCCCTGGTCATCGTATACGGATTTCGTATGAGTAGTCATGAACGCGTCCAGGGAGCTTTCATAATCCAGCGCACCCCAGTAGCTTCCCTGTTGGATCGCGTCATAATAATAATTCACTCTAGGATTGCCCTTGACCAGCCAGCTAGGCGCGAACTGCCGTGCGTCAATGGGTATGACGTTGCCATTTTGATATGCGTACCAGACCTCTTCCATCCCAGAATGGAGATCAGGGGAGAAGGTCACGTATAAACCGGAAAGATGCTCCGTTTTTTCAAGAGTACGTTTGATGATATCGCCAGTCTGCTTTTTCAGCCGCCGAAAAATAGACTCATCTCGGATATAGTCCTGACTGGAAAACGTCACCTGGACCGAGGCCCTTAGCATGTTGACCAAATTCTCCATGTTGCTAAATATCACGTTCAGGTCATTGGCCGCGCTTTTCATCGCATATTCTATTTTATCCTCCGCCTCGGCTTCAAAGGCTCTCTGATTGCGGACAAGCCCTATGATTTCAATGGGAAGAGCCACTAACAGCACTCCTAATACGATCAAAGCCATGGCACGTATCAATCTCTTTTTCATAAAAAGCACCCTATGATCTGTTTCAACTATTTTGATTGTATGTCAATATAGTGCATATCCAGCTGCGTGTCAAGGAGATTTCGTCAGTGTGTCAAGAAAAATTATATGAATTTTCTGTATTGACAGATGAGACTCCATGCCTTATAATGCGTACATGGGGCATGGTAGACCGCAGGCAGCGGGAGACAGTGCCTTAAGGATCAAACACGAAAATTGAGAGACTGAAAAGGAATGATGGTCACGTTGCTTTTTATGGATCAATGCATGTATTTGCGTTGATCTTTTTTTAATGGTTTTACAAAGGAGGAGAAAACATGAAAAGATTATTTACTTACTTGCCCCTGACCCTGGGATTGACGCTTGTCATGGTATTCATGGCATCCTGTTCTTCTTCGGAAGAACTGTCCATGTCAGAAGACATCGCAAAAATGACGGAAGTCACGGAGCAAGCCACAAAGCATGCCGAAGAAGTAGCCTACAAGCTGGCTTATGATGAAAATCTGGCAGACGATTCCACTGGCTTTCGTACCGCTGGTTCGGACGCGGAGCACCGGGCAGCGGACTATCTTGCTTCGGAATTCCAAGCTCTGGGACTGACAGATGTGAAAAAAGAACCAGTGACAGTGGACAAGTGGCAGTTCAATGAAGCTAATCTGACTGTGAATTATGCGAATCAAAACAACGAAAAAAATTCCCTGAAAATCCAAAACATAGTATCCTATGCGGCCCAGGGAACAAAGCAGCTGGGCGGCGATTACAGTAAATTGGACATCGTGGACCTAGGCATGGGCACAGAACAGGAATATCTTGATTTTTACAAGAAAAACAACTGCGAAAACATGAAGGGCAAAATCGCCCTTGTAGGCGTGGATCAGTGGGACGAAGTATGGATCGACGGTCCTTACATGGAAGCCGCAACTCAAAAGGCCGCCGCGATCATCAGCTATCCCCTCAGCGGCTACGCGGAATATGACGATGATACCCTGAATATGCAGGACATCTGCGCGCCGGACATGAAGCTGCCTTGCGTTTCCATTACCAAAAACGACGCGGAAAAGATCAGGAACGTGATCAAAGAAGGAAAAAACATCAAAGCCCAGCTATATGTGGACAACGAAATCGGCAACCAAAACGGCACTAGCTATAATGTCACTGGCATGATCAAGGGCACGGAAAACACAGGCCAACGGATCCTGGTAGCCGGCCACTATGACAAATATTTTTACGGGTTTGAAGATGACTGCGCCGCAGTCGGCCTGGTGACTGGCATTGCCAAGGCTCTGTTGGATTCCGGTTATAAGCCAGCCAATGACATTGTGTTCATCGCCCACGCAGCCGAAGAATGGGGCCGATTCGACACGTCTACGGACTGGGCCATCGGTTCCTGGGAAATGATCACCAAAGTCCATCCAGAATGGAAAGGCAGCACCCTGGCGCTCATTAATTTTGAAATGCCTAGTGTGGACAGTTTCAATGACAAAGGCATTATGCGCGCCACTTATGAACTAGGCGGCATTGGAAACAGTCTCCTAAAATCCGACTTGCTGTCGGGCATCGAATCTTTTTATAAAGATGGAGTCGTTGTGAAAAACGATGACCAGGAAATTCCAAGGACTGACGGAATCTCGTATCAATTCAACGGCGTGCCTGTTTTCATGCCACGGCAGGAGGACCGGACAGAATGGACCAAGAACCGCTACCACACGCCTAGAGATGACAATAACACCAAGGACACGAAAAAAGACGGCGTTCACAGTACTAAGCTACTGGAATATCAGCTGTCCCTATACTCCGCGCTGGCCATGTACATCGATGGCACCCCTGCCCTGGCCCTTGATTTTAACAGCCGATGCGATGATTTTGAAGCCGCCATCCAGGATACGGAGAAATACGCGTCAGCAGAATCCGTGGAAGCTTATAAAAAAGAACTGGGGGAACTTCGTGAAGCAGCTGCCGCAAATCTAAAAGCCGCCGAAGCCATCAATGCTGACTATGAAACCGCTTATCAGTCCAATGACGAAGCGGCTATGAAAAAGGCCCGGGCCGCGGGCACAGAGCATAACAAAAAATCCCTGGCCGCGTTCCAATATGTGCAGGACCACTTCATGGGCCTCGCGGATTACGGAGATGTGGAACTGCATCATAAGGGTCTGCAGAACAACTTAGATCTGTACACTGGCGTGGTAGACGCATTGAGCGATGGTGAGATCACAGAGGATGACATTTGGCTGGCCGCGGAAATCAACGGCTATTATGAATACTACGCCTATCTGTTTAGCGATGAAGTCTGCGCGTTATCCAACTCCCTGCTGATGAACGACAAGGTCAAGAGCAATTGGGGAACCGATAAAATGACTCTGGCCATCAAGGATTCCTGGAAAACCACGAAAAACATGTACGCTGCCTGGAACAAAGGCCTCAAGACGCCGGCGGATTACCAGCCGTTTGTGAAAGAGTATCAAGGATACATCGAAACTTTGACAGAAAAGCTGCAAGCCTATGTGTCCAGTGAAACGGATTCCATGAAAGAGCTAAAAGGCATGATTTGATCACCAGCCTTCCGTAATAATCAAGATGATTGTCAAAAGGGATCTTTTGCCTATCAGGCAGAAGATCCCTATGATTTTCTAAATATTTCATCCTTGTAGCGCGAGTCTACGCAAAGGATTCCCGTCTATTGAATGGCCTTTTTCGCAGTTTCACACAGCTGCGCGAAAGCTGCCTCATCGTGGATCGCCATTTCGGACAGCATCTTTCTGTTAATTTCGATGCCAGACTTTTTCAAGCCGTTCATCAGCCTGCTGTAAGTCAGACCGTTCATTCTAGCCCCAGCGTTGATTCTTGCGATCCAGAGCTTTCTGTATTCTCTCTTCTTGTTCTTTCTTCCAACATACGCGGAACGCAGCGCTCTCATTACTGCGGGATTTGCGGCTCTGAAGACTTTGCTCCTCTGTCCGTAGTATCCCTTTGCCATCTTTAAAATTTTCTTATGTCTTCTGTGGGCTGTTACGCCTCCCTTTACTCTTGCCATTTTTCTTACCTCCTTATTTGCTCAGTACTGCTTTGATTCTTCTCTGGTCTCCCCCTGTCAGGGTCGTGGCTTTTCTCAGCCCTCTTTTTCTCTTTGCGCTTTTCTTTGTAAGAATATGGCTCTTGTTGGCCTTGTGTCTCTTCACTTTACCGGTACCGGTTAACTTAAATCTCTTGCATGCGCCTCTATGAGACTTCATCTTATTCTTTGCCATGGTGTCAATTCCTCCTATGTTAATATTTCAATGTATTATTTTTTATCCGTTTTCGGTGCCAGAATCATAATAAGGCTCCTTCCCTCAAAGGAAGGCTTCTTCTCGATCTCACCCACCTCGGTCACGACTTGTGCGAAACGCTTCATCACATCCATGCCCTTGCTGGTGTAATCTCGTTCTCTGCCTCTGAACCTCAAGCTGACTTTCACCTTGTCCCCGGATTTCAGGAACTTGGCGGCGTTCTTGGCTTTTACTTCCACATCGTGCTCTTCAATGAACGTACTCAGTCTGATTTCCTTGATCTGTGTAGTTTTTTGTTTCTTCCGGGCTTCTTTTTCTTTTTTCTGAAGCTCGTATCTGTACTTTCCATAATCCAGGATTTTACATACTGGTGGTTTCGCTTTAGGCGCAATGTTCACCAAGTCCAGCTTTTTTTCCGCAGCCAGATCCATGGCTTCTTTCAGGCTCATGATGCCCAGCTGTGTACCGTTGCTATCAATAACTCTCAGTTCTTTATCACGAATTTCTTCGTTGATTTGGTTTTCCCTACTAATTGTCTCGTACCTCCATACATTAAAAAAGCGGATAAATAGTTATCCGCTTCAAAAAGACACATTCCATGTGTATGAATCCCTATGTTACCCTGTCAGCATGGCCGCCAATAAGGTGAGAAGCGGATGACTTCTTCTTCATTACTTGGATAATATACCAGAAACCAGTGCCTGTGTCAAGATGGATTTAGCGGTTTTTTCGTTTGCGCAGACCGCCCCATTGTTTCATCAGGCATCTTGTCTATAATTATTTGTCTGTTTTATTATGTATGATTTTTAATGCGTGATACACAAGTTGACACCATTCTATGATTTGAATGCCATCTTTCTGGATAAAGGGAATCCACCAGGTAGTAGATCCTTTCATATGGCTTGAAAAAAGATGAGGTCCACTGATGAAACTATCTGTACCTTTGAAGAGGCGTTCAGCCAACTGCTGGGTTTTGGTCACCAGGCTTAAGATTGTGATAGTCTATTCCACAGTAATCGCCTAACAACTCTTTCTCGCTATTATCACGAAATCCTTTCTGTTCACCGCAATCATTATGCGTTTCTGCCCATATCCTCGATCTTCTCCATGCATTCTGTCTTTAAAATATCACCCTTGTCGGATACTCTTCCAATGCACAAAACGCCTCTGTTCTTCCAACCCTTGTAGCCGATCATGTTCTTATATACCTTCGTCACCCCTGTAAAATCTGTGCCCAGTTCAGTCTCTCCACATAAAATCAGCATAGACTCTTTGATTTTCTCTGGATTTGGTGCTTTGCCCGTGGAATAAGAATAAAACCGGTCCACCGCGCATTTCATTTGACCTGACACGTCACTATAATAAAGCGGGCTGATATATACGATCATGTCTGCCTTGGGGATCAACTCTGCCAGTTCGTTGAAATCATCGTCAATTACGCAGGCTTTTCCCTGTTCCCAGCATCGTTCGCACGCCATGCAGCCGGAGATTCTCTTTCTTCCTGCGTCAAACCGGTACACTTGATGTCCTGCGCCTGTCGCACCTTTGATAAAGGCGTTTGCGGCCAAATCACAATTCCCTCCCAAGCGCGGGCTGCCTGTTAAAACAAGAATATTTTTCATCATAAATTTCCCTTCGTCATCTTCAGCAATATTAAAAACCTTCTTCCCTCTTGCCACCGCCAAACAATTACCAAGCCTGTGATCAAGAGAAACCATCACTTCATAGTATTGCCGGCACATCATTTGCGTTTTTAATGCCTTCTATTGTTTGCGCTAAATCATTTGTGGCATGAATCCCTGCCTCGACCAACAGGTCCTCAACATCCGAGGGATCTGAATGGCCTGGTAAAATGGTGTTCATTTTTCCTCCCATAAAGAAATGGTACCGTTTGTTCCTCTCTTTTGCCAATGCGGAAAGCTGCCTGCCATAATCTAATGCCTGTCCATTATGCACGCTAACCCCCACGTTAGTGATTCCCTCTTCATCTGCTAGATCCAGCAAAGTGATCGGGTCGATTTCAACTCCGGCATTTACGACAGTCGCACCCATTTTTGTTAATACGCCATCCACCAAAAGGAGGCCATATGTATGTGTGTCACCAGAGGCCAATAAGACTTTATGCCCATCCAGAGCGTGCTGATATTCATCCTGTAGATCCGCTATGATTTCATCCCTCATTTCTATCATCTGCTTTCCCATAGCAGTTGGAACCAGTGGTTTGATTTCCGTATGATCCGTATGATAGGTAGAAGGATGGAACATGCCTTCGATTTTGCTTCTATTGAAATTTTGAAGCACTACAACCAGTTCAAGAGGGTCTTTAATGTTAATGCCCGCCTCTTGGAATCCTTCCAAAATATTTTCAAACATTTGTTTGCCCAGCCTGGCCATTTCATCACTCAGCTTGTCTAGTGGCTCTAAATCAATGAGTTTCTCCCATTCCTCAAGGTTTTCCATAACACGCTTTCCTGAGATGAACACGTCCAGCTGCTCCTGAAGGTTAGTCACTGCGACCTTTTCTGTAATTGCCACCGGATCAATAGCCATGCCCATATGGTACTTACGTTCTACCAACCCTTCGATCAGACACTCCTTCGCATGGATTCCATAATTCGCTTCGATATCATGATCCCATGCCAAATTGGTCGAATTGTTAATATAAGAGATGACGCATTGATCATCTCGAGCCAACAGCTTATGGATCGCAATGGCTGTGCCCATTCTGGACTCAATGGTTGTCAACAAGCCGCCAAAGCTCACCGTATATCTGGCATGACAAAGGTCTTCACAAATATAATGCTCCAACAAAGCATATGCGATATAGGAAACACAGTCCATGAAATATCCTGGCATGCCATCATCCAAATAAGTCTCAACCATCAAATAATCATCTCTTTTTGTAGACACGATTCCTAAGGAAGTAATGAAATCACACATCCTTTTGTACTCATCCGTAAAGCCTTGGTGCCTCCAAATAAACTGTGAAAATTCTCCTATCTTTGTGGAACCGCATTTCACGGAATTGACCGTGGTTTCTAAACTGTTTGGAGATGAAAGAACCGCATCGCAAAAACAGATTTCCAAAGGCGCCGCATCGACATGCGCTTTCCATTCTTCAAAGCAATTAATCATATAGCTGGTTGTTTTCGTCGCATTTTCCCTTAGTTCTTTCGGCAAGGCTAAATTAGGGCTCGGAATATTCTGGACAATAGGCACGTCAATGTCCAGCCGCTTGCAAAAGTCATAAATGATCTGGAATGCCTCCAACTGTTCTTCTAAAGTTGCCCTTCCCACTACTAAAATGAAGACGGTTTCTCCTTTTTTCGCCATTTCCATGCGGTACTGCATATGGTTATCATATCCTCTTTCCTGGCAGAACCTGCTTCTCCCCACAACCAGTCCCTTGCCGATTTCTCGTCCTTTTCTTAATAGTTCTTCTCCCGTTGTGTCCAATTCCGGCCTTAAACTCTTAATATAGATAAGATCTTCTTTTTTCATTGTTTTATGTTCTCCTTCACAAAGACTTGAACGCGTTTAAATTTTCCCATGCGTTTTCCAATTTCAACTCTCCGCATTGCAGCTTAGTCACTAGTTCCACCACTTTGTCACAATAAGGTGTCGCCACGCCAACTAGCCCGCCTGTCCTTGAAACTTGTCCGTTGATTTCATTTATTTCGCATTTTCTTCCATTTCTAACATCCTGCAGCATGCTTGCGATTTGACCTCTGAAAGGCTCTTCAACTTTTCGCCAATACTCTTTCACCTTTTGTTTTTCCTGGTCGGTTTTAAACACCAGCCTCTCAACCGTTGGTAGCAAACCAAAAATCTCCACCGGCTCAATGCCCAAAGCCTCTATGACCTGCGCGCATTCACTGCCGATATGCGCTGCGCAGTCCAGCGCGAAATCATCATCCAAAACCTTTCCCACTTCACATCCCAGAGCTGTCGGCAACCCGCTGAAACATGTGTTGTCTGTTAGCTTTGCCCACTTGAGTCCCTTAATATTAGTTGTAATGGCAATATTGCCTACAGGATCCAATACTTGCTTCACTTGTCTCACTTTATCGGTTATTTCCCCTGAACAACTGCCAAAAGTAATTCCCAGCGTATGAGGCTCTGATGCCAATTCTGTAATGCCTGGGCCTTTAAATGTTCCACTGAACTCCATGGAGCCTCCCATGACCCTCTCTTCAGGAAATAGCTTCATGGCTTTTTCCTCGGGGAACCCATTTTGCAGGGTTAAAACAATGCAATCATCCGCCATATAGGGTTTTGCCTTTATCAGCGAATCTTCTATTGCTCCATGCTTGGTTATGGAAAGGATCAAATCGAATTTTCCTTGGATTTGGGTAGGCAAACAAGCCTTGACTGGAATCTGCTTTTGAATGTTGCCTATGATTTTGGCTCCCGCTTCATTGAGTGCGTTCACATGCTCTTTGTACGCATCAACGATCGTTATGTCACTGCCGCCTTCTGTAGCCAGCGCACCTATAATGGTGCCCATAGTGCCAGCTCCGATCAATAGTGTTTTCATCTTTTTTGCCATATTACCTCCTCACTACTACAATATAAATTGGTTAATATACTTAACAACCAGTTAGGTTGTTAGCCATCTTATTGCTTAAGCTGTATAA